>NZ_RQVR01000001.1:0-1107 GCF_003865365.1 Flavobacterium macacae
AACGTCAGTTCGTCTAAAAACCCTTCAAAGTTCTTATTCAAACTTAATTTTGAAGTAAATATAATCCATTTATCGAACTATAATTCGCTGTTTTAAAAAATACATTCCCATTTATTTCAAATTTTAAAACAGGGTAAAAAGCCTTAAAACGAGTCGAATTGAGTTCATGAAACAAAGCCGTACTTTTTAAGTACTTTTTCAACTCATTTATGTCAAGGAGATTAAATATCCGCTTGAGATTATAGGCGGTAAAAATCAATCCCACATCAGCACTGGCATGTCTGATTGTCTTTTTAGTCATGACGTAATAAAAATCCCATTGCCGTTTAATAACTCCGTAGGGATGCTCGACAATCGCTTGACGCCTGCGGTACGTTTCATAATTGTTTTCAATTCTCACTTTGTTTTGATAAATCAAATCAGCGTGCTCGGAACGTTCAATAAGTCAGCCTCGCGCGTTTTTGGTACATTTTGCAAAGAGTTCACAGCTCAAGCAAGCGCTGGTTTTATAATGCTTCATCTGGGTAACGGACTTTCCGTTTTTCTTGGAATACCAATTGCCGTTGGTGGTTAAAATCTGATTGGCGGGGCACGTAAATGAATCTGTTTTTAGATCGTATTTAAAATGTTCCACATCAAAAGCCCAATCGGGAGCGTGTGCTGCAACACCAGGAATAGCAACTAAAACATCGATTTTGAGTCGTTCAGCATAAGCAAATTCACTTCCCGTGTGATATCCTTTGTCGTAAATAGCGGTAAAATTAGTGTGGCCTAAAATAGTTTTGCTTCGGCGAAGCATGCCACCCATTGCTTTAGAATCGTTTTCATTAGTCACTTTAAAATCAAGGGGAATATTGTGCAAGGCATCCACCACCGTCTGCACATTGTAAGCGACTTCAGAAATGTTGTTGCGTGTCATTATTTGGCGACTGTCAGGATCTGAAGTGGAGATTTGTGTCACGCCTGTAGTGTCAATAGATTCTTTGTAGTGCAGGTATTTATCCTTTTGCAACTGGTGTTTTCTAACTTTAGAGGCCACTTCTTTTTTAACCAACTCATCGCCATCTCCTTGCGAGAGAATCTTATTATACTCCAATAGTTTGTTGT
>NZ_RQVR01000001.1:1117-366309 GCF_003865365.1 Flavobacterium macacae
TTAATCTTAGAGGCCACTTCTTTTTAACCAACTCATCGCCATCTCCTTGCGAGAGAATCTTATTATACTCCAATAGTTTGTTGTCAATATAAGCGATGTGACGCTCAATTTTAGCGGGATTAAAATTATTTTTCTTGGAGTTTTGAGCCCGAAGTTTAGTACTGTCGCCTGCTACAAGGCTTCCGCCAATGAGTTCAAAATGTGAAGCAAGATTGACCGTAGCGCGAAAAACGCGAGCAATAGCTTTAGGATTGTCTTTTCTAAAATTGGCAATAGTGTTGTGATCGGGAACCAAGCCTTTCATAAGCCAGATGAGCTCGATATTGCGAACACATTCTTTTTCTAAAACCCTGGAAGAACGCATACGATTGAGGTATCCGTAAATAAAAAGCTTGAGCAAATCTGCGGGATGGTACGCCGGGCGACCATTCTCAACAAAGGTAAAATCAAAACCAAAATCGGCTAGTAGTAAACTATCCACAAAGAGGTCAATCAGCCGGACTTGATTGTCTTGTGGGACTGCCTGATCGATAGAGGAAACAAAAAGGGGAATTTGACTCCTGTCGTTCCCGATGATAAACTTACCCATAAACAACTTTTTAAATACAACATAACTATCTGTTATTCAGTATTAAATATAATAAAAAGCAATAATTTATACAAGTTTTAGGAGTGCGATTTTAAGAAAATTGAATGAAAAATTAGGGGTTTTTAGACAGTTTGACGTTCCGCTTCTTTTAACTGAAATTCCTGCTGGAGCCACTCGCTTTGCACCCGCTTTTTGGCGGATGCAAGAGCTCAAGCAAAGGCACCATCAGGGCTATTTTCAAACTTTCCGCTTCTTTTAAATTTGGCATCCATCTTTGTCGAAGTCCATAACTTAAAAAAGTATTTTTTATATTGCAGTAAAATCTCGTTTATGAAAAAAATACTTGCCCTCTGCCTAGTCGCCCTTTTGCTTTCTTGCAATGCAAAAGAAGTACAGACTGTTACCATAAAAAACCAATACTCTGTTCAGCTTCCTGATTTTTTGTCAAAAGCAAAAGACCTTCACCAAGACGCCTCTTTGCAATATCAAAATGCATTGAGAGAATTTTATGTTGTGGTAATTGACGAACCAAAAAAAGAATTCTATGCTATTGCTGAAACTACTGAAGATTTTCCGGCTGATTTCAACGGGTACCACCAAATTTTAAAAAACGGACTTGAGGAAGGCATTCAAGACATTCAAATTACGCCCACAAAAGACACACAGATCAATGGCTTGAAAGCCAAAACATTTTCATTGACCGGTGAAATAGGAACCATTCCTGTTTATTATGAAGTGGCTTACGTGGAAGGAAAAGACAAATTTTACCAAATCGTCACTTGGACATTAAAAGACAACAAAGAAAAATATGCCGAACAAATGCAAAACATTGTTTCTTCGTTTAAAGAAACCGGAACCGCAAGAAGCAACGACAGAAGTAAAAAATAAAAGCACAAAAAAAATCCATTAGCAAAAAAACTAATGGATTTTTCTTTTGGAAGATAATCAGATTTAATTTCTGTTTGCAAGAGCATCTTGCTTCCAGGTTTTCACTAAAGCAACTCTGCTGTCAGAATAATCAACTTCATTTAAATTACTATCTGTCCAAAAAAACCATTTTCCGGTTTTGACGCCGTTATTATATTCTCCAAGAGATTGTTTTTTTCCATTCACATCATAAGAAACCCACTTTCCGTGAAGTTTCCCGTCTTTATATAAACCTTCTTGTTTTACTTGTCCGTTTTCATAAAAATAGGTTGCCTTTACATTTTTATCTACAATTTCATATTTGTGATCGATTTCTTGTGCAAAAACAACTCCTGAAAACATCATAATTCCTAATAGCATTAATTTTTTCATAGCTGAAGTTTTAAAATTGTTTACAATTGAATAACAAATATAAAAAATAATTTACATAAAAAAAACCTTTACTTAACAATTCGGTAACATTGACGTAAAACTTAACATTGGAATTGTATGCTTTTTAAAATTTATATCTGTAAAAAACAGGAATTGCCATTTTAAAATTCATAATTAGTCCTAAATTTGCCATCTAAAATTTTGATAATGTATAGAAGTCATAATTGTGGAGAATTAAACGCTTCACATAATAATACCGAAGTTACTCTTGCGGGTTGGGTTCAGAAATCACGCGACAAAGGTTTCATGAATTGGGTAGATTTGCGTGACCGTTATGGCATCACGCAGTTGATCTTTGACGAAAGCCGTACCGACAAAACCGTTTTTGAATTGGCAAAAACACTGGGGCGCGAATTCGTAATTCAAGTAAAAGGAACCGTAATTGAACGTGAAGCCAAAAATAAAAACATTCCAACTGGAGATATTGAAATTTTGGTTTCTGAATTGACGATTTTAAACGCAGCATTGACGCCTCCGTTTACAATTGAAGACGAAACAGACGGTGGCGAAGACATCAGAATGAAATACCGCTATTTGGACATCCGAAGAAATCCGGTAAAAAACAGCTTGCTTTTTCGCCATAAAGTGGCCATGGAAGTTCGTAAATATTTATCTGATTTGGATTTCTGCGAAGTAGAAACGCCTTATCTAATCAAATCGACTCCAGAAGGTGCAAGAGATTTCGTAGTTCCAAGCAGAATGAACGAAGGACAATTTTATGCATTGCCACAATCGCCACAAACCTTCAAGCAATTATTAATGGTGGGTGGAATGGACAAATATTTCCAAATCGTGAAATGTTTCCGTGATGAAGATTTAAGAGCCGACAGACAGCCTGAATTTACACAAATCGATTGCGAAATGGCTTTCGTGGAACAAGAAGATATTTTGAATATTTTTGAAGGCTTGACGCGTCATTTGCTTTCTACCATAAAAGGCATCGAAGTAGAGAAATTCCCAAGAATTACCTACGATTATGCCATGAAAACGTACGGTAACGACAAACCAGACATTCGTTTTGATATGAAATTTGGCGAGTTGAACGAAGTGGCCCAGCACAAAGAATTCCCTGTTTTCAATGCAGCAGAATTGGTTGTAGGAATCGCAGCTCCAGGTTGTGCAACCTACACCAGAAAAGAAATCGATAATTTAATTGATTGGGTAAAACGTCCTCAAGTGGGTGCTTCAGGAATGGTTTATGCCAAATATGAACTAGACGGAAGCATCAAATCTTCGGTAGATAAATTCTACGACCAAGAAGATTTGAAAAAATGGGCTGAAATTACGGGCGCAAAACCAGGTGATTTGATTTTAGTTCTTTCGGGTCCGGCAAACAAAACAAGAGCACAACTTTCTGCACTTCGTATGGAATTGGCAACTCGTTTAGGATTACGTAATCCAGAAGTTTTCGCACCTCTTTGGGTGGTAGATTTCCCATTATTGGAGCAAGACGAAGAAAACGGAAGATGGCACGCGATGCACCATCCGTTTACGTCTCCAAAACCAGAAGATATGGCTTTGTTAGAAACTGATCCCGGAAAAGTTCGTGCCAATGCATACGATATGGTCTTGAACGGAAACGAAATTGGTGGTGGTTCTATCCGTATTCACGATAAAGCGACACAACAATTGATGTTTAAATATTTAGGTTTCACTGAAGAGGAAGCAAAAGCACAATTCGGATTCTTGATGGACGCTTTCCAATTTGGAGCGCCACCACACGGAGGCCTGGCTTTTGGATTGGATCGATTGGTGGCTATTTTAGGCGGTCAAGAAACGATTCGTGATTTTATTGCTTTCCCAAAAAACAACTCGGGACGTGATGTAATGATTGACGCACCTTCTTTGATTGATGAAAAACAATTGGAAGAATTGCATATTAAATTGAGATCATAATGAAGAAATATCTAGTAATATTATTGATTAGCACTGCAAGTTTTGCTCAAAACAAACCAAAATTTGGAGTTAATCTTGGCGGCACTTTTTCAAACATTAGAGGAAATGAAATTGCAGATACTAACAAGTACAATGCAAATTTCTTGGTCGGAGCTTCTTTTGAACTTCCTTTGAATGAAAGATTTTCTTTACTTACAAATGTAAATTATGAAAGAAAATCTTTTAAAAATAATGTAACTGTTTATGCGGGAGATCCTTTTGATCCGGTTATTACAACAAGAAATATAGATGTAGAAGCCAGATTAGAATACATTACGATTCCTGTAAATCTTAAATATTATATTGACGCAAACAAAAAGTTCTATGTGAATGGTGGCGCATTTGTTGGCATTTTCCTAGATAGCAATACTAAAGGAGACGGAGAAAATTCAAATAATGACGAAAATTATCTGTTTAAAACACTTGATTTTGGAGCAAATCTGGGAATCGGAACAAACTTCAAAATTAACGACAAAAACAGTCTTAATTTAGAAATCAGACACAATTATGGCTTGGCTAACATCAGCAAAGTTCAAGTCTATAATGATGACAAGGTCAAAACAAATTCTTTTAACTTGATTGCAAATTGGCAGTTTGATTTATAAAATTTAAACAATTATCACTAAAGCCCCTTAGAAATCTGGGGCTTTATTTTTGAAAACATCTTTTACAATTCACATTTATAAATATTTTTTTTCTGCTTATTCTTTTACAATTTTTTAAGTCTTAGAAATAAAGAATAGGCTACAAGAAAAATATCACAAAGTATTTGAGCAAATAAAATTACCAAGGCTTTCCGAAAACGTTTGCGTAAAATCAATATTGTTTCAAAAGGAGGCGCTATTATTTGAGAAAATTAAGACAAGAATATTTTAAAATATTTAAATCCATAAAATTTAAAAAAAGGCACCTATTTTCTTTAAATTTTGAAAATCAAACCGTTGCAAACACTCATAAAAAAATTGGCTTGTTAAAAAAAGTAGATTTTTTTTCATTTTTTTAACACAAACATGTGATTTGTATTGTATTAAATATTACATTTGCTCATTATAAATTATTATTACAATTACAATGCGTACAGGTACAGTTAAATTTTTCAATGAGTCTAAAGGTTACGGATTCATTACAGACGAAGAAACAGGAAAAGACATTTTCGTTCATGCTTCAGGAATTAGAGCGGAAGAACTTCGCGAAGGTGATAGAGTATCTTACGAAGAAGAAGAAGGAAGAAAAGGTAAAGTAGCTGCTCAAGTTGCAGTTCTTGAAGACTAATATATAGCATACTATTTTTAGTTACCTCACAACTAACCGCTCCAATGGAGCGGTTTTTTTTATGTTTTTATTTTAACACAACAAATTAGTTAGTTCATCTTTTTAAGCATAACTATAGATTATTGCAAACCTTATTATTAAAAAATTAAGAAATTGATAAATAAGAGAAAACTGCATATCTGTTATTCTTATTCATTCTAAATTAAAATTAAGCACAATACAATAAGGTATTGAAAACGTTAGTGTGCGAAATCAATTATTGGCACGTATATTTGTAGTTATTTTATAAAGCAAATTATTTATGAACACAGATCAGGCTAGTTATTTTCCAATATTGATGCAATTTTTGCTTGCTGTTGGATTTGTAGTTATGACCATTATTGGTTCAAGTTTTTTAGGACCAAGAAGAAAGTCAAAAAATAAGGATAAGAGTTTTGAGTGCGGTATCGAATCTGTCGGTAATGCGCGTATTCCTTTTTCAGTAAAATACTTTTTGGTTGCAATTTTGTTTGTATTATTCGATGTAGAAGTAATTTTTATGTATCCTTGGGCAGTCAATTTCCGTGAAATGGGCTGGATGGGATTAGTAAAAATGGGCGTCTTTATGTTTCTTCTAGTAGTAGGATTTTTCTACGTATTGAAGAAAAAAGGATTGGAGTGGGAATAATAATTTAAGATTTGGAATTTCGATTTAAGATTTCTCCAAATTATATAATGAAAACAGATTTAAGTTTCTCTTTTTCTGAAATCTAAAATCTAAAATCTTTTAAAGATGAGTGATTCAAAAATAAAAATGGTAGATGCTCCACAAGGAGTTCAAGGCGAAGGCTTTTTTGCAACTAAACTTTCTGACGTTGTCGGGATGGCGCGTGCCAATTCACTTTGGCCCTTGCCTTTTGCAACTTCTTGCTGTGGTATTGAATTTATGGCCACAATGGCTTCGCATTATGACGTGGCGCGTTTTGGTTCAGAACGTATGAGTTTCTCTCCTCGCCAAGCAGATATGCTTTTGGTGATGGGAACAATTGCTAAAAAAATGGCCCCAATTTTACGCCAAGTTTACGAGCAGATGGCAGAACCAAGATGGGTTATCGCCGTCGGAGCTTGCGCTTCTTCAGGTGGAATTTTTGATACTTATTCTGTTTTGCAAGGTATTGACAAGGTAATTCCTGTGGATGTTTACGTTCCGGGCTGTCCTCCAAGACCAGAACAAATTTTGGATGGCGTGATGCGTCTGCAAGATTTGGTAAGATCTGAATCGGTAAGAAGAAGAAGTTCTCCTGAATACCAAGAATTATTAGCTTCTTATAACATTTCTTAACGAAAAATAATGGCTTTAGAAACCTCTGACATACAAAATAAGCTTGTTGCGAATTTTGAGTTGATTGCAACCAATTTTGAACAAGTACACGATATATTCACATTTGAAGTGGATTCAAAATCAAATGTGGAAGTGATGAAATTCTTAAGAGACGACAAGACCTTGCGTTTCAATTTCTTAACTGACGTTTGCGGTATCCACTATCCTGATAATGAAATCGACAGACAATTTGCAGTGGTATACCACATGCACAATTGGATGGACAATGTTCGAATCAGAATCAAATGTTTCTTAAACGGAGAAAATCCAGAAATTGAAACCGCTACAAGTTTATTTCTTGGCGCCAACTGGCAAGAAAGAGAAACCTATGATTTCTTCGGAATTATTTTCAAAGGCCATCCGCAGTTGAAACGAATTTTGAACATGGATGAAATGACTTCTTTCCCGATGCGTAAAGAATTTCCATTGGAAGATGGCGGAAGAACCGATAAAGACGACCGTTTCTTCGGAAGAACAACTGATAATTGCTAACAGCACTGAAAATATTGATATAATATGTCAGATTTATTATTACCACCAGAATTAAGATACGCCGATATCATCAAGCAACGAAAAAATGAAGACGGAAGCGAACTATCGATTCTGAATTTAGGACCTACGCACCCTGCTACCCACGGAATTTTCCAAAACATTCTTTTGATGGATGGAGAACGAATCGTGGAAGGCGAAGGAACCGTGGGTTACATTCACCGTGCTTTTGAAAAAATCGCAGAAAATAGACCTTTTTACCAAATCACGCCCTTGACAGACCGGTTAAATTACTGTTCTGCGCCCATCAACAATATGGGTTGGTGGATGACTTTGGAGAAAGCCTTAAATATAGAAGTTCCAAAACGCGTGCAATACATGCGCGTAATTATTATGGAATTGGCGCGTATTGCAGACCACATTATTTGCAGTTCTGTAATGGGTGTGGATACCGGAGCTTTAACTGGTTTCTTATATGTTTTCCAATTCAGAGAAAAAATATACGAAATCTATGAAGAAATTTGTGGCGCCCGCTTGACTACAAATATGGGAAGAATCGGTGGTTTCGAAAGAGACTGGAGCCCGAAAGCTTGGGAAAAAATCAATGCTTTTTTAGAAGAATTTCCTGAAGTTTGGAGCGAATTCGAAAACTTATTGACCCGAAACAGAATTTTTATGGACAGAACCATAAATGTTGGGGCAATTTCAGCAGAAAAAGCGATGAGCTACGGATTTACAGGTCCAAACTTAAGAGCAGCTGGAGTGGATTATGACGTCAGAGTGATGCAACCTTATAGTTCTTACGAAGATTTTGATTTCAAAGTTCCCGTAGGACAATCAGGCGATACCTATGACCGTTTCTGCGTAAGAAATGCAGAAGTTTGGGAAAGTTTAAGCATCATCAAACAAGCGATTGCAAAATTACCAGAAGGTCCTTTCCACGCAAATGTTCCTGATTATTATTTACCGCCAAAAGAAGACGTTTACACCACAATGGAAGCCTTGATCTATCACTTTAAAATTGTAATGGGAGAAGTTCCGGTTCCAATAACAGAAGTATACCACCCGGTGGAAGGCGGAAACGGAGAATTAGGTTTTTACTTAATCACAGACGGTTCAAGAACACCTTTTAGACTGCATTTCAGGAGACCTTGTTTTATTTATTACCAAGCTTACAATGATATGGTAAAAGGACAAATGCTTTCTGATGCCATCGCAACCTTGTCAAGTTTGAACGTAATTGCAGGAGAATTAGACGCTTAAAATAGAATTATAAAAGATGAATTATAAATTGTTAGACTTTGAAGAAATTCAAAATTTATAATTAATAATTCAAAATTCAGAAAAAATGGAAGTTTCGCATATCAAACAAGAAATAAACATGACAGAAGCCTTGATGCAACGCATCAATGAGCTTTTGAGCCATTATCCAGCGGACAAGAAAAAATCAGCGCTCTTGCCGGTTTTACACGATGTTCAAGATGCTCACGACAATTGGTTGAGTATTGAATTGATGGATAAAGTGGCCGAAATACTTGAAATCAAACCTATTGAAGTTTATGAAGTAGTGTCTTTTTACACGATGTTCAACAGACGCCCGATCGGTAAATTTATGTTTGAATTCTGCCAAACTTCGTCGTGCTGTTTGCGCGGCGCTGAAAATTTAATAGACTATACTTGTGATAAGTTAGGCGTTAAATTAGGCGAAACCAGCGCTGACGGAATGTTCGAAGTAAAAGCGGTGGAATGTTTAGGCGCTTGTGGTTATGCGCCAATGCTACAATTGGGAGATTTCTACAAAGAAAATCTTACGAAAGAAAAAATTGACCAACTGATAGAGGATTGTAAAGAAGGTAAAATAAGCTTACACTAATAATAGAAATTATGTCAAAGAAAATATTATTAGACAAAATAAATGTTCCAGGGATCAAGACGTATGAAGTATATCGTCGTGAAGGCGGTTATGCTTCTGTTGAAAAAGCCCTGAAAACAATGACTCCAGACGAGATCGTTACTGAAGTTAAGAACTCAGGATTAAAAGGTCGCGGTGGTGCTGGTTTCCCAATGGGAATGAAATGGAGTTTCATTGACAAGAAATCGGGCAACCCGAGACACTTGGTTTGCAACGCTGATGAGTCAGAACCGGGAACTTTTAAAGACCGTTATTTGATGGAATACATGCCCCACCTTTTGATCGAAGGTATGATTACCGCAAGTTTCGCGCTTGAAGCACACCTTTCTTACATTTATATTCGTGGAGAATATATGTGGGTATACAAGATTTTAGAAAACGCCATTAAAGAAGCGTATGCTGCAGGATGGTTAGGAAAAAATATTTTAGGAACAGGTTATGACCTAGATCTTCACGTTCACGTGGGCGCTGGTGCTTATATCTGTGGAGAAGAAACAGCATTAATTGAATCTTTGGAGGGTAAAAGAGGAAATCCTCGTATCAAGCCGCCATTTCCTGCAATCAGCGGTTTATGGGCAAATCCAACGGTGGTTAATAACGTAGAATCTATCGCAACCGTCCCTTATATCGTAAACAATTCTGGTGCAGAATATGCAAAAATCGGAACTGAAAAATCGACGGGTACCAAATTAATTTCTGCTTCGGGACACGTTAAAAATCCTGGCGTTTATGAAATTGAATTGGGATTGAGCGTTTATGAATTTATGAATTCTGACGAATATTTAGGAGGAATGTTAGACGACAGGCCTTTAAAAGCGTTAGTTCCTGGAGGTTCCTCTGTGCCAATCTTGCCTGCTCATTTAATTTATAAAACGGCTAATGGTGACGACAGATTAATGTCGTATGAATCCTTAAGCGACGGTGGTTTTGCCACTGGTTCCATGTTGGGTTCAGGAGGTTTCATTGTTTACAATGACACTTCTTGCATCGTGAGAAACACTTGGAATTTTGCAAGATTTTACCACCACGAAAGCTGTGGCCAATGTTCTCCTTGCCGTGAAGGCACGGGATGGCTTGAAAAAGTATTGCACCGAATCGAAACTGGCCACGGCCGCGAAGAAGATATCGATTTGCTTTGGGACATCCAGAGAAAAATTGAAGGAAACACAATTTGCCCATTAGGAGATGCGGCAGCTTGGCCGGTTGCAGCAGCGATCCGCCATTTTAGAGATGAATTTGAGTACCATGTTCGTTTCCCAGAAAAAATTAAAAACAGAGACCATTATGTAGCGGAGCCTTTTGAAAAGGTAAAGCATTTGGTAGCAAAGCAAACAGTTTAATAAGTTTGGCGTTTAAAGTTGAAAGTTGCAAAACCTTAAACTTTAAGCCTTAAACTTTCAAAATAAAAGAATGAAAGTAACAATAGACGGTCAAACTATAGAAGTAGCGCCAGGAACCACAATCCTGCAAGCTGCTCGAATGATTGGGGGAGAATCAGTGCCGCCAACGATGTGCTATTACTCAAAATTAAAAGGTTCTGGCGGAAAATGCCGTGCCTGTTTGGTGGAAGTTGCTAAAGGAAGTGAAGCTGATCCAAGACCAATGCCAAAATTAATGGCTTCGTGCGTAACGGGCGTTATGGACGGTATGGAAGTGAACAGCATCAAATCGGAGCGTGTTACCGAAGCAAGAAAATCAGTTACTGAATTTTTGCTTATCAACCACCCTTTAGATTGCCCTGTCTGTGACCAAGCCGGAGAATGTGATTTGCAAAACTTGAGCTTCAAGCATGGCAAATCGCAAACGCGCTACATTGAAGAAAAAAGAACTTTTGAGCCAGAAGATATCGGTCCGAATATTCAATTGCACATGAACCGCTGCATTTTGTGCTACAGATGTGTGATGGTTGCTGACCAATTGACTGACAATCGCGTTCACGGAGTTATGGACAGGGGCGACCACTCTAACATTTCGACGTGTATTTCAAAAGCGATTGACAATGAGTTTTCTGGAAATATGATTGATGTCTGCCCTGTTGGAGCTTTGACTGACAAAACTTTCCGTTTTAAACAGCGAGTTTGGTTCAACAAGCCTTACAACGCGCACAGAGAATGTAAAACTCCGGGATGTTGCGGCAAGACAACCGTGTGGATGTTTGGTAACGAAATCCAAAGAGTCACGGGAAGAAAAGATGAATTTCACGAAGTAGAAGAATTCATCTGCAACGAATGCCGATTTGACCATAAAGATACGAAAGACTGGGTTATTGAAGGACCAAGAAAATTCGAAAAAGATTCAGTTATCAACCAAAATAATTATACCCAAAAATTAGACACGGTTGTGATCGAAACAGAAAAAGGAATCTTGAAAGGACGCGACCAAGACAGAAAAAAAATCAGCATGCCAGCAATTCCTTTGAAAAGAGAAGAGCAAGAGGCATTTAAGGAAGGTAATATTTAATCATGATGGATAGCACTATTATTATAGAAAAAGGGATTTTCATTGTCATCATTTTTGCAATTACAATGTTGATGGCGATGTATTCTACGCTTGCAGAACGAAAAGTAGCTGCCTGGCTTCAAGACCGTATTGGTCCCAACAGAGCTGGAAAAGGTGGTATTTTGCAACCGCTTGCTGATGGTTTGAAATTATTTTCTAAAGAAGAATTTTTACCCGACACTCCAAATAAATTTTTATTCGTAGTGGGTCCTGCAGTCTCCATGAGTGTGGCCTTGATGACAAGTGCCGTAATTCCGTGGGGAGATAAATTGCACTTATTCGGAAGAGATATTATTTTGCAGGCAACAGATATTGATGTTGCCATCTTATATGTTTTCGGAGTTTTGTCTGTTGGCGTTTATGGAATTATGATTGGAGGCTGGGCTTCTAACAACAAATTCTCGTTAATGTCAGCAATGAGGGCTGCTTCGCAAATGATTTCTTATGAAGTGGCGATGGGACTTTCTATCATTGCGCTGATCATGATGACCGGAACGTTGAGCTTGAGAGAAATTTCACTGCAACAAAGCGGAATGAACTGGAATATTTTTTACCAGCCTTTAGGATTCATTATCTTTTTGGTATGTTCGTTCGCTGAAACCAACAGGACGCCTTTTGACTTGGCGGAATGTGAGGCCGAATTAATTGGAGGGTACCACACTGAATATTCGTCAATGAGAATGGGATTTTATTTGTTCGCTGAATACGCGAGCATGTTTATCTCTTCAACAATCTTGGCGGTTTTATACCTTGGTGCTTATAATTATCCAGGAATGGCTTGGGCTGTTGAAAATTGGGGCGTGAATATTGCAAACGTAATCGGGATTTTCGTATTATTTGGCAAAATCTGTTTCTTCATCTTTTTCTTTATGTGGGTAAGATGGACGATTCCAAGATTTAGATATGACCAGTTAATGCGCTTGGGATGGCAGATGCTGATTCCGTTGGCGATTGCAAATATTGTGATTACGGGAGTTGTGATCTTGCTGTTTGACAGCTAAGGGCTGACAACGATTGGTCTAAAAGTTTAAAGAATTCGAATAGTTTGATAAATAGCCCCGATTGAAGAGGAAATGCTTTTTCTTTTTTCTAGAACCTGAATTTATTTCAGGTTCTAGAAAAAAGAAAAAGATTGCAACGGAAAGCGGGAAAATGGATGGCTGAAACAAAAGAACGTTTCGCTTCAAAATAAAAAAGAAATATATACTGATATGTCAATAGAAACTGTATCATTATCGGGAAGAAAAACGCAGGTTTCCAACAAGAAGATGACCTTCTTGGAGAGCCTGTATCTTGTGGCGATTGTGAAAGGATTGTTCATCACGATCAAACACTTGTTCACCAGAAAAGTGACGATTAAATATCCAGAACAAAAGAGAGAAATGAGCCCCGTGTATCGTGGCCAGCATATGTTGATGCGTGATGACGAAGGTCGCGAGCGCTGTACGGCGTGCGGACTTTGTGCCCTTTCTTGTCCTGCGGAAGCGATCACGATGAAAGCTGAAGAAAGAAAGCCGGAAGAGAAACACCTGTACAGAGAAGAAAAATATGCTTCGATCTATGAGATCAACATGTTGCGCTGCATTTTCTGTGGCTTGTGTGAGGAAGCTTGCCCAAAACAGGCGATCTACTTGACGACTTCAAAGAAAATCGTCCAGGCAGATTATGACCGTGGCGAATTCATTTATGGAAAAGATAAATTGGTGATGCCATTAGAGCAAGCTTTGAATAATACTAAATTGAAAACGGCTAATTAATATGTTGACAACTGTATTTTATATTTTATCGGCGCTGACCTTGGCAACGGCTTTTTTGACCATCTTGACCAAAAACCCAATCCACAGTGCCATTTATTTGGTGATCTGTTTCTTTACGATTGCCGGACATTATTTGATGTTTAACGCTCAGTTTTTGGCAGTGGTGCACATCATTGTATATTCTGGAGCAATCATGATTTTGCTGCTCTTTACGATCATGTTGATGAACCTCAATAAAGAAGACGAACCTAACAAGCGGGGCTTGACCATCATTGCGGCCGTAGCTTCTTTCTGTTTGGTCTGCTTCGTGCTTTTGGCTGCTTTTTTGAAATCGATGCCAATTATTGAAGAATATTATGTTTCAGGCGAAGACTACCAATCTATCAAAATTCTTGGGCAGGTTTTGCTTGATGAAAAAGAAGGATTTATGGTTCCGTTTGAATTTGCTTCGGTATTGCTGTTGGTATCAATGATTGGAGCGGTTTTATTGTCTAAAAAAGAAGAAAAAATAAGCGTATAGTTATGCAAAATGTTTTACAAGAAATAGGCGTTGACAACTATATTTATCTTTCTACAATTTTATTTTGTATTGGGATATTTGGAGTATTGTTCAGAAGAAACGCTATCGTGATGTTTATGTCAATCGAGATCATGCTGAATGCAGTCAATCTTTTATTGGTTGTTTTTTCAACGTACCACCAAGATGCTGCTGGACAAGTTTTTGTATTCTTTTCAATGGCTGTCGCTGCTGCGGAAGTTGCCGTTGGATTGGCAATTCTGGTGGGAATCTACAGAAACATCCATTCGATCGATATTGACAAATTAAAAAATTTAAAAGGATAATCCCTAATGGAGACAAGCTTACTACTAACTTTATTACTGGCCCCATTCGCAGGGTTTTTATTCAATATATTCTTTGGAAAAAAAGTCAGCAGAAACATTTCTGGAACCATCGGCACTATTGCCGTTGCCGTTTCTTTCATCGTTTCCCTGAACTTCTTCTTTCAGATAAACAGTACAAAACAGCCTATTCTTATTGATTTATTTCAATGGATGACTTTAGAAAACTTTAATGTAAATTTCAGTTTCTTGCTAGACCAACTTTCTGTTCTTTGGTTGCTTTTTGTTACCGGAATCGGAACTTTAATTCACATCTACTCGATCAGCTATATGCACGATGACGAAAATTTAAATAAGTTTTTTGCTTACTTAAACCTATTCATCTTCTTTATGATCATGTTGGTTGTGGGTTCAAACTTGCTGATCATGTTCATCGGCTGGGAAGGTGTTGGACTTTGTTCTTACCTATTAATCGGTTTCTGGTATAAAAACCAAGATTATAATGATGCGGCTAAAAAAGCCTTCATCATGAACCGAATAGGAGATTTAGGCTTCTTGGTGGGTGTATTTATTTTGGGCTATTTATTTAATTCTATAGATTTTGCCACCATGAAAACGGCAATTGCTTCCGGACAATCAGTTGATTTAGGCTGGTTAGGTTTTGCCACTCTATGTCTTTTCATTGGAGCTTCAGGAAAATCGGCACAAATTCCACTTTACACGTGGTTGCCTGACGCGATGGCTGGACCGACTCCAGTTTCTGCATTGATTCACGCGGCAACGATGGTAACGGCTGGTATTTTTATGATCACAAGATTAAACTTCTTGTTTGATTTGACGCCAGATGTTCAAATGATTATTGCGGTTGTCGGTGCTGTAACCTCTTTAGTTGCTGCCTTTATCGCCTTGGTTCAAAACGACATCAAAAAAGTTTTGGCTTACTCTACGGTTTCACAATTAGGATTGATGTTCTTGGCTTTAGGCTTAGGAGCTTATGAAATTGCTGTTTTCCACGTGATCACGCACGCTTTCTTTAAAGCTTGCCTGTTCTTAGGTTCAGGTTCAGTTATCCACGCCTTGGGCGGTGAACAGGATATGAGAAAAATGGGTGGCTTGAGAAAATACATGAAAGTAACTTATATCACTTTCTTCATTGCCACTTTAGCCATTTCGGGCATTCCAATTTTTGCAGGTTTCTTCTCAAAAGATGAAATCTTAATGGTGGCTTTCCACGAGAACAAAGCGCTTTGGGCCATCGCCTCTTTGGCTTCGATCATGACTGCTTTTTATATGTTTAGACTTTTATATCTTACATTCTTTAAAGAATTCAGAGGAACAGAAGAGCAAAAGCATCACTTGCACGAATCACCAAGCCTGATCACTTTTCCATTAGTTGTTTTGGCTATTCTTTCTACGGTTGGAGGTTTTATCAGCTTTCCTGGAAACAGCTGGCTGAATGGTTACCTGACACCAATTTTCATTGGAGCAAGGGAAGAGCATCATTTAGACGGAACGACGTATATGTTGATGGGAATTGCGGTTATCGGCGCCTTGATCGGAATTGGGATGGCATATTCAAACTATATCAAAAAATCACAAGTACCAAGCGAAGACAGCGAAATCACTGGCTTTGCAAAGGTTTTATACAATAAATTTTATGTAGATGAAATTTATATGGCGGTTATCGTGAAGCCAATTTATGCTATTGCAAGCTTCTCGAAAAACTTTATTGAAACAGCCATTTCCGGATTTGTTTTCGGATTAGGAAAAGTAACAAATATCGTTGGAAATCAAGGAAAAGCAATTCAAAACGGAAGCGTTGGTTTTTACCTTTTCGTTTTTGTAATCGCCTCTGCATCATTCATCGCCTATTTATTTTTAGCACAATAATTTATCACTAATGGACGTATCTTTATTATTAATTATTTTATTAGTTGGAGCAATTGCCACTTTCTTGTCAGGAGATAAATGGGCTTCAAAAACAGCTTTGGTATTTAGCTTGGCTGCTTTCGGTGCATCGCTTTACCTTTTAAGCTTGTATAACGCGGGACAGAATATCAACTTCATCGCACGATGGATTTCTGTACCTAACATTTCACTTTCGTTTAAAGCAGATGGATTGGCATTGGCATTAGTATTGCTGACCACGGCATTAACACCACTAATTTTATTCTCTTCTTTTGGAAATTCATACGATAAATCAAGAAATTTCTATGGTTTAGTAATGCTTATGGTTTTTGCTATGGCAGGAACTTTCTTGAGTGATGACGGTTTCTTATATTATATTTTCTGGGAAATTGCTTTAATTCCGATCTACTTCATAGCCTTGATTTGGGGTAATGGTAATCCGCAAAGCAGAAGAAAAGCAGTGGTGAAATTTTTCATTTACACATTTGCAGGTTCGTTATTTATGCTTGTTTCTTTCATCTATTTATATTTAAGAGCTGGAAGTTTCTTGTGGGCTGATTTGACAAGTGTTGAATTGACTGCAAGAGAACAATTTTGGATATTCTTAGGTTTCTTTATGGCATATGCTATCAAGATTCCGCTTATACCTTTTCATACTTGGCAAGCCAAAGTATACCAAAAAGCACCCGCAGTTGGGACAATGCTTTTGTCTGGAATTATGTTGAAAATGGCACTTTACAGCATCATCAGATGGCAATTGCCAATTGCACCAGTTGCTGCAAAAGAATACATGTTTTATTTCATCGGATTAAGCGTTGCTGGAGTAATCTATGGTTCAATCATCGCCTTGAAACAAAAAGATCTTAAAAAATTATTGGCTTATTCTTCTCTTGCCCACGTTGGATTAATTGCTGCCGGTATATACACTTTGACTTTAGACGGTCTTCGTGGAGCGGTTTTGCAAATGATCTCACACGGATTTGTAATTGTTGGCTTATTCTTCGCAGCTGAAATTATTTCTAGAAGATATAACACTACTAAAATTTCAGAAATGGGCGGTATCCGAATTCAATCTACAAAATTCACTTCCATGTTTATGATTTTGGTATTGGCTTCTATTTCATTGCCAGGAACTTTCAACTTCATTGGAGAATTTGCATTGCTTTACGGCTTGACGCAAGTGAACATTTGGGTTGCCATTTTAGCAGGAACAACAATCATTTTAGGAGCTTTTTATATGTTGAAAATGTTCCAAAAAGTGATGCTTGGAAAGAAAAATGAAAAACTTTTTGCAGACGTTAACTTTAACGAAGGTTTTTCAATGGTCATAATTATTGCTGTTTTATTGTTTTTCGGATTGTATCCAAAACCAATCGTGGATTTAATTACGCCAAGCTTAGAACAGATTTTAGCAGTTATAAACAGAATTTAATTTAGTCAGATATAAAATGTATACATTAATAGCTATTGTCGCATTGGGAGTTTTATGCCTCATCGTTGAAATTTTTAACGGTAGAAAAGCAATTGTTCCTATAACAATTGTTGGTTTACTTGCCATCTTAGGATTGACTGCGACAGGTTTCAATGACTCGGCAGATACTTTCAACAACATGATTGTATTTGACAATTTTGCAACTACATTCTCTTGTTTATTCATTGTTTTAACGATTTTCTTGGTTGCGTTGTCGCCTAATTTTCACGAAAAACAAATCACCAAAATATCCGATTTTATTTCTATAAAATTATTTCTTTTGTCGGGTGGTGTAGCCATGGTCGCTTTTGGCAACTTATCTATGTTTTTCTTAGGAATTGAAATCCTTTCTATTGCTTTGTATGTTTTAGCCGCAAGCGATCGCTTGAGCATAAAAAGTAACGAAGCGGGTATGAAATATTTCTTGATGGGAGCTTTCGCTTCTGGATTTATCTTATTTGGTATTGCCTTGATTTACGGAGCTACGGGTTCATTTGACATGGCAACAATTCAAGAAGCTGGTTCTTCTGCTGATGTGGAAGATTGGTTTTATATTGGAGCTATATTGTTAAGTATCGGTATGCTTTTTAAAGTTGCTGCAGCACCATTTCACTTTTGGGCTCCTGATGTTTATGAAGGTTCACCTGCTTTGACAACTGCATTAATGAGTACATTAACTAAAGTTATAGCAATGGCTGCGTTCTTCAAATTAGTTGGAGCAATGAACGTAAACCTTCCTTATTCTTCTCAAACTGCAATTATCGTGATTTCAATCTTGTCTATGACTATTGGAAACATAATGGCTTTGAAACAAACCAATGTAAAAAGAATGTTGGCCTTTTCAGGAATTTCTCACGCCGGTTTCATGCTGATGACACTTTTGGCCGTTACCACTTCTGCAGGTGTTTTATTATATTATGCTTCGGCTTATGCTTTATCAGGAATCGCAGCATTTGCAGTAATTTTATATGTCACAAAAGACAAAGACAACGAAGATATTTTCAATTTCAATGGATTAGGAAAAACAAGTCCGGTTTTAGCAGGAGTTTTAACCTGTTCTTTGCTTTCAATGGCGGGAATTCCAATATTTTCAGGTTTCTTTGCTAAAGTTTTCTTGTTTGGGCAAATGCTAAACGCAGGTCACATTGTTTTAGTAATTGTTGCGGTAGTAAACTCAATCATCAGTGTGGGCTATTATTTCAAACTGATTTTGGCCATGTACACCAAAGAGGCTACTGAAGAAGCAAGACCGGTTCCATTCGTGTTTCACGCCGTTGCTGTAAGCGCAATTGCCTTAAATATCGCAATCGGATTGTATCCTTCATTTTTATTAGATTTATTGAATTAAAATTTCAAAATTTACATATTAAAAAAGGCTGTCTAAAATTTAGACAGCCTTTTTTAATATGTAAGCAATTGTATTTAAACCACAGTATAACTACCATCCGCAATGATATAATTTCCCGCAACAAAAGAAGATAAATAAAACTTAAAAAAATATAAGCTCATTATTTACAATAAGATTGCCAGCAAATATTATTCAGATTCCTGTCACAATTAACATCTGTTTCAAATCTGAATATCTTAATTTTGCAGTATGTATGCTTTAGTTGATTGTAATAATTTTTACGCTTCGTGCGAAAGGGTTTTCCAGCCACAATTTAACGGAAAGCCTGTTGCCATCTTGTCTAATAATGACGGTTGCGTAATCTCAAGAAGCGAAGAAGCCAAAGCTGCCGGAGTACAAATGGGTGTTCCAGAATTTAAGATTCGGGAATTAGTTAAAGAAAAAGGCGTCAAGATTTTTTCGTCAAATTATCCTCTTTACGGAGATTTGAGCGAACGTGTAATGAAAATTTTGGCCACTTATACGCCAAACATTGAGGTTTACAGTATCGATGAAGCTTTTATGAATTTTGACGGAGTTAAGGTTGAAGACTTCCATGACTATGGATTACAAATCAGAAGCCGCCTTATCAAATGGGTTGGCCTTCCAACTTCTATTGGATTTGCTCCAACAAAAGCCTTATCAAAAGTAGCCAATAAAATCGCGAAGAAATTTGAAGACAGAACAAAAGGTGTCTATGTTATTGATACTGATGAAAAAAGAATCAAGGCTTTAAAATGGACCAAAATTGAGGACGTTTGGGGGATTGGGCATCGAACTGCAAAAAAACTAAAAGCTAAAAATATAAATAATGCTTTAGAATTTACTTCACCACATTTAGAACCTTGGATCAAAAGAGAAATGGGCGTTATTGGCTTGCGATTAAAATATGAATTAGAAGGAAAATCAGTTTTAGGATTAGATATTCCAGAACAGAAAAAGAGCATTGCCATCACCCGAAGCTTTCCGAAACAAATTTCTGAGTTCGATTTGCTTCGCGAAAGAGTTTCTACTTTTGCCACAGTTTGTGCCGAAAAACTACGCAAGCAAAATGCCTGCTGCCATTCCATAATTGTGATGTTGGTGATTGACAAACATAAGGACGAACAAGTCAAATTTCATTATTTCAACAAAGTTCAGACTTTGCCTTTTGCCACTAATTCTGATTTAACGATCAGCAATGTCGCCATTCAATTGCTAAAAAAAATATTGGACGAAAATCCGGTTCAGAGATATAAAAAAGCGGGCGTTATTGTTTCTGATTTAATTCCAGAAGACACCAAACAGTTTCAATTATTTGATGAGGAAAATCCAAAATACTTAGCTTTAATGAAAACAATGGATTTTTTAAACAAGAAAAATGGTATGCGACTTGTAAAATTAGCCACTCAAAATGAAAAAACATGGGATATGAAACAAAACCACTTGTCACCAAGGTATACAACTAATTTTAAAGAAATTCTGACCATCAATGTCGATAAATAAAAACGAGAATAAGCTGACTTTCATACGCCCAGATTTCAAAAGCGAAGTAAAAATTCCGATGATTGCAGACGGAGTTTCTGCTGGATTCCCTTCCCCGGCACAAGATTTCATGGAGAATAATATCGATCTCAATAAAGAATTGAGTGAAAATTTATTAGCCACATTTTATATCAAAGTTGCTGGGAATTCAATGGTTGATGCCGGAATCGACGACAAGGATATTTTGGTTGTAGACCGAAGTCTTGAACCAGCTGATAAAAAAATAGCCATCTGTTTTGTTGATGGAGAATTTACCGTAAAAAGGCTCAAACTTGAAAAAGACTGTTTGTATTTGATGCCCGAAAATCAAAACTATGAACCTATAAAAGTTTCCGAAGAAAATAATTTTATCATTTGGGGAATCGTTACCTACGTGATTAAAAAACTATAAAAAAAGCTGCATTAAAACAATGCAGCTTTTTTATATTTACAACGGAATATTCCCGTGTTTCCTTTTGGGCAATTCGCTCACTTTGTTTTCTAACATAGAAAATGCTTTGATTAATTTTCGTCTGGTATCTTGTGGCAAAATGACCTCATCAATAAATCCGCGCTCTGCAGCACGATACGGATTCGCAAATTTCTCGGCATATTCTGCTTCTTTTTCCAATAATTTTGCCGCTGAATCCTCGGCCGCAGCGATTTCTTTTTTGAAGATAATTTCACTCGCTCCTTTGGCTCCCATAACGGCAATTTCTGCCGAAGGCCAAGCAAAATTCATATCCGCTCCGATGTGTTTGGAGTTCATTACATCATAAGCGCCACCATAGGCTTTTCTGGTAATAACCGTTACTCTTGGCACAGTTGCTTCGCTTAAAGCGTACAACAATTTGGCACCGTGAACGATGATACCGTTCCATTCTTGGTCGGTTCCTGGCAAGAAACCTGGAACATCTACCAAAACCAGTAGCGGAATATTGAAACAATCGCAGAATCTGGTAAAACGTGCGGCCTTCACCGAACTGTTTACGTCCAAAACGCCAGCTAAAAACATAGGCTGGTTCGCCACAATTCCGATGCTTCTTCCTCCTATTCTGGCAAAACCGACCAAAATATTTTCGGCAAAATTCTTATGCACTTCATAAAAAGAATCTTCGTCGATGATTCCTTTGATGACATCGTGCATATCATAGGGTTTGTTGGCATTTTCTGGGATAATTCCGTTCAATTGTTCCCGGATTTCATCACCCAATTCAAACGGAACTTTTGGTGTGGTTTCATTATTGCTTTGAGGCAAATAGCTCAACAGTTTTTTGATATCTTCCAGACATTCCACATCATTTGCTGATGTAATATGGGCTACTCCTGATTTGGTAGAATGCGTACTTGCTCCACCTAATTCTTCGGAAGTTACGGTTTCGTTCGTTACGGTTTTTACCACATTCGGACCCGTCACAAACATATAACTGGTATTTTCGACCATCATTGTAAAATCGGTCATTGCCGGAGAATAAACGGCTCCACCCGCACAAGGTCCCATTATGGCTGAAATCTGCGGAATAATTCCCGATGCTTTTACGTTTCGGAAGAAAATATCAGCATAAGCGCCCAAAGATCGCACTCCTTCTTGGATTCTTGCTCCACCAGAATCGTTTAAACCAATCATTGGCGTTCCGGTTTTCAAGGCCATATCCATTACTTTGCAGATTTTTTCGGCGTGTGTTTCAGATAAAGCGCCACCGAAAACGGTGAAATCTTGTGCAAAAACATAGACCATTCTTCCGTTGATGGTGCCGTAACCTGTAATCACTCCATCCCCTAAATAGACTTCTTTTTCCATCCCGAAGTCGGTGGTTCTGTGGGTTACTAGCATTCCGATTTCTTCAAAAGAACCTTCATCCATCAAGTATTCTACTCGCTCTCTGGCTGTCAGTTTTTTCTTTTCGTGCTGTTTTTCAATTCTATTTTGACCTCCGCCTAAATGCGCGAGAGCTATTTTATTTTGTAATGTTTTTATTTTATTTTTCATATAACCTATTGTTTGGCAAACGCAACTTGTTTTGGTCTTTTAAATACTGTTGTAAAGCAATCATTCCCGCAACCTCGGCTTCTTTGTCTTGTTGCGCTTTTAAGTGTTCGGCATCGTAATATTTTTTTACAAAATGCGTATCGAAATCACCAGAACGAAATGCTTCGTGTTCCATCACAAATTTCCCAAAAGGCAATGTTGTGCTCACGCCTTCTACGTGATAATTTTCAATTGCTTTGATCATCAATTGGATGGATTCTTCGCGGGTTTTTCCGTACGTAATCAATTTGGATAACATCGGATCGTAATAAATCGGAACGTCCATTCCTTGCTCAAAGCCATTATCTACACGGATTCCTTCGCCAACAGGCAAACTATATACTTCTAAATTTCCAACGCTTGGCAAGAAATCATGCAACGGATCTTCGGCATAAACGCGTAATTCCATCGCGTGTCCCTTGATCTGCAAATCTTCTTGTTTGATTGAAAGTGCTTCGCCTCTGGCTACTTTAATTTGCATTTCGACCAAATCCAAACCTGTAATCATTTCCGTTACCGGATGTTCTACTTGCAAACGCGTATTCATTTCAAGGAAGTAGAAATTCAGGTTTTCATCCAATAAAAATTCTACCGTTCCTGCTCCAAGATAGTCACAGGCTTTGGCTACCTTTACCGCAGCTTCGCCCATCTTTTGTCGCAATTCCGGGGTTAAAACTGACGATGGTGCTTCTTCCACCACTTTTTGGTGGCGGCGCTGGATACTGCATTCTCTTTCGAATAAATACAGAATATTTCCGTGGCTGTCGGCCATTACTTGAATTTCGATGTGTCTTGGCGACGCTACATATTTTTCGATAAAAACCGAACCGTCTCCAAAAGCAGAAGTTGCTTCACTTATGGCGCGCGTCATTTGTGATTCTAAATCTTCTTCTTTCTCCACCACCCGCATTCCTTTTCCACCACCTCCGGCGGAAGCTTTTATTAGGATAGGGAAACCGATTTCTGACGCAATTCTTTTTGCTTTTGCAACATCGGTAATGGCTTCGTCGATTCCGGGAACCATTGGGATATCATAAGCTTTGACAGCTTCTTTTGCCGCCAATTTGCTTCCCATCATATGAATCGCTTTTGATTCTGGCCCGATAAACGTGATTCCGTTTGCGATGACTTCTTCTGCGAAAGCGGCATTCTCGCTCAAAAATCCGTAACCGGGATGAATGGCATCGACACCTAATTCTTTGGCAACTTCTATGATTTTGCTTCCTAATAAATAGGATTGATTTGAAGGTGATTCTCCAATCCAAACGGCTTCGTCGGCAAATTTTACGTGAGGTGCATTTCTATCGGCTGTGGAATAAACCGCAACGGTTTTGATGCCCATTTTTTGAGCCGTTTTCATCACCCTTATGGCAATTTCGCCTCTGTTGGCTACTAATATTTTTTTCATCTGATATCTTATTCGAATTCAATTAACAACTGTCCTTTTTCTACGGCATCGCCTTTTTTAGCGGAAATGGATTTGATGATTCCGGCTCTTGGCGAGAGGAAACTGTTCTCCATTTTCATTGCTTCTAAAATAAGTAGGCAGTCATTTTCTTTTACTTCTTGTCCCACAGAAACGCTCATTTCTAATATCAATCCGGGCATTGGTGCTTTGATGACATTTACTTGTTTTGAAGCTCCGACTTCAAATCCCATTTCTTTGATCAGACTGTCTAAAGGTGTAGCAATCGATACGTTGTATAGGTTTCCGTTGACTTTTACGCCATAGGTTTTTGCTAGAAAATCAGAACTGACGATTTCTGCAGTGTAAGGCTGGCTGGCTTTTAAAACGTGAAATTGGGAAGGAGTAATTTCAACAGCGTCAATTTCATTGGCTTCAGAAGCTTTGCTATTATAGGAAGTTGTGTTATTTACCGTTACTTTATAATTTATATCCATATCGTTTTTTTGATGCGCCTAAATTAGGGAAAAAGAAACCGTTTGCGAAATGATGAAATCATAAATTTAAGCAAACAACTCATTTTGAATACAGCCCCAGACTAATCGTTTACTGAAAGATTTCAAACTCAAATGTATTCCCTACGATAATTCTTTTTTTAAAAACTTAAATTTGTAAAGCATTTCAAAAATTAGTTGATGAAAATTATAGCACTTAACGAAGGAACTTTCGCCGTTGATAAAAAGAAAAATTTCAAGCTCATTGATTCCGAAGATTCTATTGCAGGAACTCTAAAAATGGCGACTTGTCCTTTTTTAATTATTTTAGAAAATGATATGATTCTATTAGATGCCGGCTCCGGTTTTGAAACTGATGGCATTCCAAACATCACAGCCTTAATTCGAAAAAACGGAATTGAACCGGAGCAAATTACCAAAGTTTTGCTTTCGCATTTGCACAAAGACCATTGCGACGGCTTGGGTCATTTTAAGGAAGGGAGATTTATACAAAATTTTGAAAAAGCGACGATTTACATTCAAGAAAAAGAACTAGCATATGGCTTATCTCAAACAGAAAATCCGTCTTTTAATCAAGATGTCTTAACAGAAATTTCGGCATTGCCAAATATTCATTGGATGCGTGATGACAAGGGGTTTATTACCGAAAATATCAAATTTGAATTAACCGGGGGCCATTCGCCCTTTCATCAGGCTTTCTGGGTTATTGTTGAAAATGAAACGGCTTTTTATGGCGCCGACAATCTTCCTCAAAAAAGTTATTTGAGATTTCATATTGCTTATAAAACCGATGATGATGGCAAAAAAGCAATGGAGCTCCGCCAAAGTTGGGAAAAAACCGCCAAGGAAGAACATTGGACGGTTTTATTTTACCATGACCTTAAAAATAATGCAATAACTTTTTAAAGCTTATTCAAAAATGTAACTATTAAGAGTCTATCCATTTTTTTTTTTACGGAAGAGGAAAAACCACGGAAAAAGTCAATTGAGAAAAATGGTGTGCTGAAATTTTTTTAAGCAACAAAACTTTGCAGACATTTACGCCAAAACACAAAAAAAACCCTCTGAAAAATCAAAGGGTTTTTTTAAAGTACCTAGAGTGGGAATCGAACCCACACACCGAAGTACACGAGTTTGAGTCGTGCGCGTCTACCAATTCCGCCATCCAGGCAATCAATTTGTTGTCAATTGTGGGTGCAAAGGTAACACCTTTTTTTTAAAATAAAAGAAAAAATTCTTAAAATTTTTGTTTAAGAGTTGATTTTTATTGCTAAATTTGCACCTCGTTAACGCGACACACAACTAACTAACTACTAAACAACATATTAAAATGCCGCACCAAGAACCAGAAGCAAAAATATTTGCATGTTCTCAAAGCGTACATTTAGCCGAACAGATAGCCAAAAGCTATGGTGTGGAGCTAGGTAAGGTAACGTTCTCAACTTATAGTGATGGTGAATTTCAACCGTCTTTCGAAGAATCAATCAGAGGATTGAGAGTTTTTTTAGTTTGTTCGACTTTTCCAAGTGCGGATAACTTAATGGAGCTTTTGTTAATGATTGATGCCGCCAAAAGAGCGTCAGCACGTCATATTACTGCTGTCATTCCTTATTTTGGCTGGGCGCGTCAAGACAGAAAAGACAAACCACGCGTGCCGATTGGAGCAAAATTAGTTGCAAAACTTTTAGAAGCCGCTGGAGCAACAAGAATCATGACCATGGATCTGCACGCAGATCAAATTCAAGGATTCTTTGAAAAACCAGTTGACCATTTATTTGCTTCTACTATTTTCTTGCCTTATGTAAAAAGCTTAGGACTGGAAAACTTGACCATCGCATCGCCAGATATGGGTGGTTCAAAAAGAGCCTATGCCTATTCTAAATTTTTAGAGTCTGACGTTGTAATTTGTTACAAGCAAAGAAAAGCAGCGAACGTTATTGGAAGCATGGAATTAATCGGCGAAGTTACCGGAAGACATATTATACTGGTTGACGATATGATTGACACCGGAGGAACGTTAGCAAAAGCAGCTGACCTGATGATTGAAAAAGGCGCCTTGAGTGTAAGAGCCATCTGCACGCATGCGATCTTATCAGGAGAAGCGTATGAGAAAATTGAAAATTCGAAATTACTCGAATTAATAGTTACCGATTCTATTCCGTTAAAGAAAGAATCAAAAAAAATAAAGGTAGTGAGCTGTGCGCCACTTTTTGCAGAAGTAATGCAGATGGTGCAGCACAACAATTCTATCAGCGGTAAATTTTTGATGTAAAACCCGCAGGCTTAAAGCCTATTGCTTATAGCCCTAAAAAAGAATTATTATTTATTAATTATATATATTTACAATGAAGTCGATTACAATTAAAGGATCAGAAAGAGAAAGCGTGGGCAAAGTAGCAACTAAAGCCTTACGTAATGCTGGAGCGGTTCCTTGCGTTTTATACGGAGGAGATCAACCAGTGCATTTTTCTGCTGAAGAAAAAGCATTCAAAAACTTGATTTACACTCCAAACGCTCACACAGTTGTGATCGAACTTGAAGGTAAAACTTTCAACGCGGTATTGCAAGATACTCAAGTGCACCCTGTTTCTGACAAGATTTTGCACCTTGATTTCTTCCAATTGCACGATGATAAAGAAATCACTATGGAAGTTCCAGTTAAAGTAACTGGTGTTTCTCCAGGTGTACTTTTAGGTGGTGTTTTACGTTTGAACCAACGTAGATTGAGAGTTAAAGCTTTACCAAAAAATCTTCCTGATTTTATTGAAGCTGAAATCTCAGGTCTTGAAATGGGTAACAAATTATACGTTACTAAATTAGTTTCTGAAGACTACAAATTGCTTCACCCAGACAACACAGTTGTTGCGCAAGTAAGAATCTCTCGTGCTGCAATGAAAGCTGCTCAAGAAGCTGCTAAAGCTGCTAAAGCACCAGTAAAAGGAAAGAAAAAATAATTTTCACCTTATTTATATCAAAAGCACCAGCCTCAAAACTGGTGCTTTTTTTATTTAAACAAAATCGTTCCAGCTTCTCACCATTTCATTCTAATGATTTTGGACGAAAGTCACGGCATTTTCAGTCCTTCTTCTTCTAACTGCCATCCATAAAAGTTTTGTTTCCAAATTTAATACAGAAAAACTATTTTTACAAAATGAATTGGCTATCCAACATCTTCAAAAAAGAAAATAAAACAGAAACAGACCCAATGAAAAAATTTCTCATCGTTGGCCTCGGCAACATTGGCGCCGAATACGTAAACACCAGACACAATATTGGCTTTAAAGTCGTGGATCATTTGGCCCGAAAAGAATCTGTAGAATTCCAAACGGCCAAACTCGGCCAAATGGCAGAATACAAATTAAAAGGAAGAACGCTTTTTCTCTTGAAGCCAAACACCTACATGAACCTCAGCGGAAAAGCCGTAAAATATTGGATGGACCAAGAAAACATTCCTGCATCAAATGTTTTGATCATCACCGATGATTTAAACTTGCCATTTGGAAGCATCCGAATCCGCACTAAAGGAAGCGACGGCGGCCACAACGGACTGAAAAGCATCCAACAAATTTTAAATACGTCTGAATACCCAAGATTTCGCTTTGGCATTAGTGACGAATTTAAAAAGGGAAAACAAGTTGATTATGTTCTAGGTGAATGGAATGATGAAGAAAAAGCAAAATTGACAGAAAGACTCGATATTTCAGCAGCAATCATCCAATCTTTTGCCCTTGCCGGACTTGAGATTACAATGACGTCATTTAATGGAAAATAAAAACAACATACTGCTAATCATTATTTTAATATAATTTTAGTATTTATTTAAAAATAACTTAACTTAGCTACCTATTAATTTTTTAAATAAAATGAAAAAAACTACTCTACTATTAATTATAACTCTATGCTTTACAGCATTTAGTTATGGACAAAAAAAACCTACCGTTTTTGGAAAAGAGGTTTCCAAAACTCAAATAGAAGACAACGGGGGTGTAATTAGATGTGCTTCAACAGAATATGAGCACTACCTACAACAGAACCATAAAACTCGTCAGACTAACGAAGAGTTTGAAGCTTGGCTTGCTCCAAAGGTAGCTACCGTAAAAAGACAACAAAGCGCAAAGATTGGCAACTCAACCCAATCAACAAATGCCGTTTACACAATTCCAGTTGTTGTACACGTAGTTCACACAGGAACTGCTGTTGGTGTTGGCGCTAATATCAGTGACGCACAAGTCCTTTCTCAAATTCAGGTATTAAACGAAGATTTTAGAAGAATGGCAAATACTCCGGGTTTTAACTCAAATCCAGTTGGAGCTGATACTGAAATCCAATTCTGCTTAGCCCAAAGAACACCTAACGGCTCTTTATCAACTGGTATCAATAGAGTTGTGAGACCACAAACAAATTGGACAGATAACGAAATCGAAACATCTCTTAAGCCTTCAACGATATGGGATCCTACTAAGTATTTAAATTTATGGGTTGTAATTGAAATGTCAAGCCCAGGCGGAGAAACTTTAGGATACGCACAATTCCCCACAGGATCTGGATTACCAGGACTAGGAGGTACATCTACTGCTAATACAGACGGTGTCATAATTGGTTATAGATATTTTGGATCATCTGCAATTTACCCTGCTGGAAGTTATAGCCCTCCATACGACAGAGGAAGAACAACAACACATGAAGTAGGTCACTATTTAGGACTTAGACACATTAACGGAGACAACACCTCTACTGCATCCTGCACAGTAAATGCAAATGATAGCACAAATGATTATTGTCTTGACACACCATCTCAAAGAACACTAACGGGAGGTTGTCCAATAGGAAAAGACACATGTCCTAGTTCTCCAGGCCTTGATATGATTGAAAATTATATGGATTACAGTAATGATACTTGCTTAAACATATTTACCCTAGATCAAAAAGCAAGAATGGTTGCTGTAATGCAGAATTCTCCAAGAAGAGCAAGCTTATCCACTTCTAATGGTTGTACACCTGGACAAATATTTGGACTTGACGGATCAATCGAAATTGGAACTTGGAACTTGGGATGTTCAAAAACCTTCACACCTACAGTAATTCTAAAAAATAGCGGAACTACTACAATGACTTCTGCAGTTATATCATATAATATTGATGGTGGAACTGCCACAACAACTAACTGGTCAGGATCATTAGCAACAAATGCTACTACAAGTGTTACTTTAAGCCCGTTGACAACAACAGCAGGAACACATATATTTAATGCAAATGTCAATACAGTTAACGGAGCACCAGACCAAAACAGTGAAAATAACGGAGCAAAATCGTTTACTATTGCTGAAAGCTATACAACAACAACTGTAAATTTCACATTACAACCTGATTATTATGGCCCTGAAACAAATTGGACTGTTACAAATTCAGCTGGAGCCACTTTATTTAGTGGCGGCCCTTATTCTTTTGGAACAGCAAACAGTCAAAATCAGATAACAGGATTACCTCCTCTTGTAAATGAAACCTGGACCTTACCAATAAATGATTGTTACACTTTTACAATTAACGATTCAGGAGCAGACGGAATATGTTGTTCTTATGGAAATGGTTCGTATACACTTAAAACTCCAACCAACACTGTTATTGCAACAGGTGGAACATTTGCAAGTTCAGAATCAAAAAGCTTTGGAATTTATGCTTTGGGAGTAAACGAATTTAATCCACTTGATGCCGTTTATCTTTACCCAAATCCAGCAAACTCTGTTTTAAATATTGCTGTAACAAACAATATGGAATTACCAGAAAGCTATACGATTTACAATAGCCTTGGACAAGAAATACAGACAGTTAAAATTACATCTGAAGCAAATCTTTCAGTGAACACTTCTTCTTATAGCAATGGAGTTTATTTAATCAAGTTGTTTAAAGACAACGGTTCAAAAACTTTACGTTTTATTAAAAACTAAATAATTCGAATTAAATTTAAAAAAGGGACTGGAAATATTCAGTCCCTTTTTTTTGCGCAATGCCAACTAGAAGCACTAATATTGTAGCATAAAAAAAAGCGGCTCTTCTGGCCGCTTTTTTTATAATTTAAGACTGAACTATTATTTCACAACAATCCTTTTTGTTTCTTTTTTCTGTCCTGCAATAGCCGTAACAAGATAAACTCCTGATTCAATACCGCTCAATTGAATTTCTTGAGTTGACACTCCTTGATATTCTTTATTAAAAATCATTCTTCCACGAATATCATAAACCGTAATTTTTACTTCTTCAGAAATCATGCTTCCAAGCTGGACATTAAAGTTGCCATTATTTGGATTCGGATAAACCGTAAAACTCGAAAAGTCATCTTCTTTTACCCCTAATGAAGACTGAACCACACACAAATTCATAGACCAACTATTCAACGAGCCTCCATCTTGATTAAACGCATCTCTTATTCTCAAAGTCCAATTTCCCAAAGAACTTTCTCCTGCAAATGCAGATAATGATTGTGCAGGTGCAAAAACTCCTGACATTGCTGGATAATTTCCGCAAACCAAAACACTACCTGAATCATCAAAAGTAACACTTGCATCATCACTGCCTCCACATGCATTAGAAAACAACTGAATTTGCGTTCCTGCTGGACTGATTAAAGTTGCCGTAAGATCACTAATATAAGAATGAGTCAAGTTTATGGTAACATTAATATCATTCACAGTAAATGCATCTGATACTGACAAAACAGAGTTTATCGTTGGTGCTCCCGATGCTGGAATTGCAATAGGAACATTTGTAGAAGCCACAACATTACATGCTATTTGTCCCGTAGAAAATTGGAAGGCAGTGCCAAAACTTCCTAAACATGAAGCATTTTTAGGCATAACTCTCCAATAATAAGTGGTAGATTCTGCCAAACCTGCAACCGAAAAAGTGGTCGCTGCCGTAGTGCCATTACTCACAATATTTAAAAAAGAAGCATCTGTTGCCACTTGAATATCATAAGATTGTGCGTTTGCAGTTGCATTCCAAGAAAACAATACTGATGTATTTTGCGCTTCTGAAGCGTTTGCAGGTGAAATTAAACTTATAGATTCAAAATTAGAATCAAAAACTTGAACATATAAAGGCACCGTTCTTGTTGTTGCACCAGATGTTGCCACAACGGTAATTGGATAAAATCCAGGAACAAGTGAATTTGATGCATTAAAAGTTGCCACTACTGATCCTGTTGCAGATAAAGTTGTTGGAGAAAATGTAACGGTAGATCCAGCAGGATTCCCTGTTACACTAAACGATGTCGTTCCAGTAAAACCTGCAAGAGCCTCATATTTAATTTCGTAAGAAACAGACGCTCCTTTACAAATCGACTTATTCTGTCCTTCCACAATTCTTGAAAAAGAAGCTGCAAAAGAAGCGATCGATGGAGCCGAAATAGTAAAGTTTGCATTGGACAAATCATAGAAAATATGATTATTTCCTTTGATCATAATTCTATTAGTAGCACCGGGAACATTTGGAACCGTAATTACTTCTGATCCGTCGTTTGGCACTTTGCTTGCCAGCAATGTATCAAATGAAACACCTCCATTTGTTGAAAGATAAATATCTACAAAAGCAGTATTTACTCCATTTTCTGTAGTTCCAGCAACATCCCAAGTTACTGTTTGATTACTTCCGGCCTCAAAAGTCACATTTGTATTTGGCGATGTCACTAAAAAAGGCCCCGCAGTTGCATTCACGGTCACAACCATATTGTCCGTTTTTGTTTGACCCGCTCCCAGAAAATTATCTCTACAAGTCAATACAAAATTCAATGTTCTTGCTACTGAACTTAATGCGCCTACAATAATTTCACTTCCTTGCTCAGTGGATTGATTAGCGACAACTCTTGCTAAAGATGGAAAATATCTGACCGGAGAACTTACAGGATCATAGGACCTCCAATTTGGCCCTGCTGTTTTTGTAGCTGAAGCAGCGCTATTAACACCCGTCTGATTGGTTGCAGTATCATTTTGTTCCCAACAGTAGCTTAGCAAATCACCATTTGGATCTGAAGCCACGCCTGTTAAAACAAAGGGAGTTCCTTTAGGAATTGTATAATCTAAACCTGCATTAACCACAGGAGGCAAATTGGTAAGTGGTGTTCTGATTGGGCACGTTTTGCTGGCCATATTATCTTGAATCTGCTTGATACTTGCGTACACAAAATAATCGTCTGAATTAGGTTGCACATCTCTGGAAGTAATTCCGGCATACCCCATAATTGTCGATCCGCTTCCGGGTTCCACATTTACACCTGAACCTTCAACGCTATGTGAAAAAGTATGATTTGCACCAAATTGATGGCCCATTTCGTGAGCAACATAATCAATATCAAAAAGATCTCCAACCGGAACTCCGTCACTTGGTGAAGTATAGCCGCTTCCTTTGCCAGATTGACAAACACAACCGATACAACCTGCGTTTCCTCCGCCCCCACTTCCTCCAAATAAATGTCCGATATCATAATTTGCTTCACCAATAACATTGGTCAAGGTATTTTGCAATTGACTATTCCATTGTCCCATTGTAGTGTAAGGATCTGTCGCTGGATTGTAATAAATTACATTTGTGGTTTCAGAAATTAAATTCATATGAATTGCAAAATCTCTTTCAAACACACCATTTACACGCGTCATAGTGGCATTAAATCCAGCTAAAACTAAACCTGATTGCGATGCATTAGTGGCTCCAAAAAAATTGGCATATTCTGCATTACAAGAAATTGCCAATCTAAAAGTCAGTAATTCTGTTGATGTGGACTCAATTTCGTTAGTGGTTCGGTGAAGTAGATTGTTTGCCAAAACTTGTTCTTCTGTAGAACAAACAAACGGCAGATTTCCTTTTTCTCTGGAAGAATTAAAAACTGCATAAATTGTTCCGTCAGCAGAATAAGGTTCAATAAATTCGTTTTTTTTGTCTGTTCTAAAAACCATTGCTTGAATTCCCTTTTCATCTATGCTTAAACGTACTTGTGCATATTTATCGTCAATTCCTACTCCTTTGTAAGCTCTGATTTCAGGAAATTCTGCTTGTAATTCTTTTGTAAAATTTGAAGATTCATAAACCTGAAACTCTTCCAATCCTCCATTTGAATTCGGAATTGAAACTATCACAGATTTTGAAGCATCGTCATTTATTGAAAATAATTTATCTTTTAGACTGCTGATATCCAATTTAAAAAGAGTAAAATCCTTTGGAAAAGATTCTCGAACAGCTGTTTTAGAAACTTCTCTTACTTGATTTTTTTGTGCCGATTGCCACGTGTTTAGTTTTTGAGAATATCCTTGCGACCAGACAAACAATCCGAAACAAGATAGTAGTAAAGCTTTTTTCATTAATTTAGGTTATTTAGTTTTAATAGTAATTATTGGAGTGGTTTGCGCAAATATAACTATATGAAAAGGTTATCTAATGATCATCTAAACAAATTAACAATTTTAACCTCAAAAAAATAAAATAGGCAACTGTTTCATATCTTACTTTGATACCATAAATTTGTAAAAAGATAATCCCTGCATTTTGAATATTTTTAATAAGATACAAGATTTTAAATCTAACAGTCCCACCACAGTTACTTTAGGTACTTTTGATGGTGTGCATTTGGGCCACAAAAAAATAATTGAAAGGCTGACGCAACATTCTCCAGAAAAGCATCAAAGCCTTGTGCTTACTTTTTTTCCACATCCAAGAATGGTGCTTCAAGAAAAATCAGATATCAAACTTTTAAATACCATTCAGGAAAAAGCCGATTTGCTTGAAAAAGCGGGCTTACAAAATCTTATCATCCATCCTTTTGATCAAAGTTTTTCGCAATTGTCAGCGGAAGAATTTGTAAAAACAATTCTGGTTGATCAATTTAATGTTGGTAAAATAATTATTGGTCACGACCATCGTTTTGGAAAAAATCGTTCCGCTGATATTCATGATCTGATTGCTTTTGGCCAAAAATATCATTTCGACGTAGAACAAATTTCTGCCGAAGAAATTGATGAAGTATCAATTTCTTCTACAAAAATTAGAAACGCACTTTATGACGGAAATATCCATCTGGCTAACGAATATTTAGGTTACAATTATTTCTTGACAGGAATTGTAGTCAAAGGAAAACAATTGGGAAGAACCATTGGGTTTCCCACAGCCAATTTAAAAATCGAAGAAGAGTACAAGCTGATTCCTCAAAACGGAGTTTATGTAGTAAAAAGCACTATTGATCAAAAAGAAGTCTTTGGGATGATGAACATTGGAACCAACCCCACAGTTGGCGGTCAATTTCAAACTATCGAAACTAATTTTTTAGATTTTTCTGGAGATCTATATGACAAAGAATTAAAGATTGAATTGTTATACCGAATTCGTTCTGAAGAGAAATTTACGTCGATAGAAGCCCTAAAAAAACAGATTTCAAAAGATAAAATGAAAACCCAAGATTATATCAACGGAAAATGAAAAAACTCTTTCAGCCCATTGACAACGCTCCTTTAATCATTTTTAGAATTTTTTTCGGATTTCTTTTAGCCGCTGAAACTTTTGGAGCAATCTTAACGGGTTGGGTAAAAGAAAACTTCATAAAACCAGAATTTACTTTCAGCCACATTGGCATGGAATGGTTGCAACCGCTTCCTGGAAACGGAATGTATTTCTATTTTGCCACTATGGGAATTTTAGGGATTTTGGTTATGATTGGTTACAAATACCGACTGACTCTCTCTGCTTTCACGATCTTGTGGACGTTGACCTATTGGATGCAAAAAACATCTTACAACAATCATTATTACATGCTGATTTTGGTTTGTTTGATTATGATTTTTCTTCCGGCAAATCGGTATGCTTCTGTAGATGTAAAGCAAAATCCAGAAATCAAAAGTTGGAGTATGCCGCAGTGGTGTTCCTGGGTAATGATTCTTCAAATTGCAATTGTTTATCTCTTTGCAACATTATCTAAATTTTATCCCGATTGGCTTGATGGCACTTTTACAAAAAATCTTTTGGCAAACAAGTCGCCTTTTCCTTTTGTTCAAGATATATTTAACCAAAAGTGGTTTTACCTTTTTATTGCCTATTCAGGAATTGCTTTTGACCTGTTAATTGTTCCCCTGTTACTCTGGAAAAAAACTCGAACTTTCGCTTTTATTGCTTCTTTGATTTTTCATTTGTTCAATGCAGTTACACTTCAAATCGGAATTTTTCCTTTTTTCGCCTTAAGTTTTGCGGTTTTCTTTTATCCGCCCGAAAAAATACGCTCCATTTTCTTCAAGAAAAAAGCGGTTTTAGATTTCGATAATCTTCCATCGGACAAAAATAAATCAATATTACTTTACTTTTTTCTGCCTTATTTTATCTTACAGATACTTTTGCCGATCAGACATTGGTTTATTAAAGGTGACGTACTTTGGACGGAAGAAGGACATCGATTGAGCTGGAGAATGATGCTTCGTTCAAGATCTGGATATACTGTTTTTAAAATTGTTGATAAACAATCAGGCCAAGAGATCCGTTACAATGTGCGATCGAAACTTACCGAAAAGCAATTCAACATGGTTTCTGACAAACCCGATGCAATTTGGCAATTTGCACAACGAATTAAAAAAGAATTTGCGTCTCAGGGAAAAGACGTCAGCATTTTTGCAGATACACATGTTTCAATTAATGGTAAAAAACTAAAACAATTCATTGATCCAAAAGTTGATTTAGCATCGGCTGATTGGAATTATTTTTCTCACAATGATTGGATTTTGCTTTATGATGATAAGGAAAAATAATCAAAATTTGATTCGTTTATTCTTAATCAGAAAACCCTTGTTTATTAAATTTTTATTAAAAAATACTTATTCCATAATTGATTATTAAGATATCAGATAATATTTTGTAATTTTAGGATACTAACCAACGTAATTTTAAAAGCATTACCATCTTTTAAATTACAAAACTAACAAACTAAAATTATGAAATTCTCCAGACTCTTAATTAATGGACTTATTATTTTTATAGGCATTGCAGTATACTTTTTACTGATTGAAGCATTAGGACTACAAGATCAAATTTATTTAAGATTAGTAAATTTCGTCTTTGTAATTTATGGTGTAAATCGAACAATTAAGTCAAATGTTCATGACGGAATCAGAGGCTACGTTAAAAATATTTTAGCTGGATTTATTACCGCAATGGTTGGATTGATTGTAGGCTTGATCGCGTTTATGATTTACATTGAATATAAAGGAGGAAATACTTATTTAGAAACTTTTGCTGATAGTTATATTTTTGGAGGAGGATCACCCTCATTGTACCAATTTTGTTTTGGATTATTTGTTGAAGGAGCCGCATCATCAATGATTGTTTCATTTGCAATGATGCAGTATTGGAAAAATAAAGTCGAAAATATAAATGAGGCAGACTAATCCTCAGCCTCTCTCACACAAAAAGGATCTCATTAATTTGAGATCCTTTTTTATTGGTGTAAAATAAAATTCAAAAAATAATAGTCTGATTATTAAAACACTATAACTTTTATTAAAAATAAACTCTTTTTTCACGCAACCAATTTTGATATGGTTATTCTTATATTTAAATTCTAAAAAATTTACCTCAAATGCCGAATATTACATTTCACACCAAGCATATTTTTTCAGCACTCTTGCTATTTCTTGTTTTCGGCATACAAGCATTTTCAAAAGACATCAAACAGTGTGATTTGTTAATTCAGAACGGCATCGATGCTATGTGGGAAAAAGATCATGTAAAATCATTAGAACTTTTAACCGAAGCCAGAACATTAGCCGAAAAAAATCACTGGTATAAGCAATTATTTCTAGCCACTAACAACATTGGCGCCAACTATTACAATCTTTTAGATTATGGTGAAGCCTTAAATTATTACCTAGAAAGTTATACGATTGCGGTTAAACATCTCGAACCAAAATATGAAATGATTGTTTTAAATAACATTGCTATTCTATATTCAAAAAAGAAAGATTTTGAAAAGGCAAATGAATATTTCAAGAAAGCTTATGATATTGCAGTAGAAAATAAAGACGAGGTAAAAATAGGACTGTATGCAATGAATTTAGGAAATGTTGCTAATGAAACTAATAACTTAAAAAAAGCTCGAGATTATTTTAATGAGTCGCTTCCTTTATTGAAATCGAATCCGCAGTTTGAGATTTTAGCTAAAATGGCAATTGCCGAAAATGATTTGCTTCAAAAAAATTATAATCAAGCTCAAGTAACAGCAGAAACACTCTTAAAAACTACAAAAGATTTAAACTATCATGACATTGGTATTTCACTTTTAATGATTCTTTCAAAAAGTAATTTTGAACAAAACAATCTTGATTTGGCATCAGATTATGCTCAAAAAATATTTGCACGAAAGCCTAATTTAGAAACAAAAGTGGCTGTTTTTAAGTTGCTTTCTGATATAAATCAAAAAAAAATGCATTTTGATTTAGCCCTACAATTTAAAGACTCCATAATCAAAGCTGAAAGGGAACTTAATGAAATTAATAACGGACGTGCTTTTGAAAACAATCGCGTAAAATTTGAAATTGAAAATTATAAAAAAGAAATTGCTTTAAACGAGGCCCAGCTTTCAAACGAAAGAAAAATATTTTATTCTGTACTCGCCATCATCATAATCGTTGTCTTTTTCGTCATTTTAACACTGAGAAACCTATCTGTCAAACACAAACAGAAAAAGTTAATCGCAGAACGAAACGAGCAGATTATTTCTTTAGAACTAGAAAAAAAAAAAAGCGACAATCTTCTTTTAGAAAAAATGATCTCTGAAAAAGAGACTGCCTCTTTGCTGGAACACGAAAAATTGAAAAATGAAATCGAGCAAAAAAACAGAAAACTATCTGCAAAAGCACTTTACCTTTCTGGTAGAAATGAACTGATTGAAGAAACCTTACAATCTCTTTCAAAACTACCCGAAATTTCAAATAACAATTTGCTGACCAATCACATTCAAACTTTAAAAAGTCACTTAAAAACAGATGCAGAGTGGGATAGTTTTATAACACACTTTGAAGAGGTGAATCAAACTTTTTTAAACAATTTAAAAACCAAACATCCAAAATTAAATGCCAATGATATTCGGTTCATCACTTACATTTATATGAACCTTAGCACAAAAGAAATTTCCTCAATGTTGAACATTACTGCCGAAGCTTGTCGAAAAAGAAAAGAGCGAATCGCCAATCGAATGGAATTATCTTCTGAAATTCCGCTTTATGACTATCTTTCTACGCTTTAATCTTCAATTTGTTTCAGTAATTAATATGGCAAAAATTTAAGATTTCACGCTTTACAATTAGGTAATCCTTTAGTAACTTTGTTATAAACCGACCAAAAAAAAAGGATTATTATCTCAAACCACCTATCTGCATGCCATTACATTTAACTGAAATTGAGCGCGTTAGAACTATTTCAAAAGAAGACTTCTATTCTAATTATGTCAAGAAGCAAAAACCGTTAGTAATCGAAAAACTTACGGAAGATTGGCCTGCTTATGAAAAGTGGAAATTAAACTATATTAAAGATATTGCAGGCGACAAAATCGTTCCGCTTTATGATGACAGACCTGTGACGCACAAAGACGGTTTTAATCAGGCTCACGCCAAAATGAAGATGTCGGAATACATCGACATGCTTCAGTCAAAACCCACAAATTACAGGATTTTTTTATACAATTTGATGAACGAAGTTCCATCTCTTCGAAATGATTTCAAGTGGCCCGACATTGGATTGCGTTTGGTCAGACAGTTGCCGATGTTGTTTTTTGGAGGAGAGAATTCAAAAGTTTTCATTCATTATGACATTGATTATTCCAATATCTTACATTTTCATTTTCACGGAAAAAAGCAGTGCATCCTTTTTGCTCCAGATCAAACTCCTTTTCTTTATAAAGTTCCTCACGCCTTGATATCAAGAGAAGACATCGATTTTGACAATCCTGATTTTGAAAAATGGCCGGCTTTAAAACAAGCAAAAGGACTAATCGCAAATTTGAATCACGGCGAAATGTTATACATGCCTGAAGGATATTGGCATTATATGAAATATTTGACACCTGGATTTTCAATGAGCTTGCGCGCGTTTCCTAGGAAAATTTCAAACTTAGGCAAAGCAGTTTATAACATTATGATTATGCGTCATTTTGATACTTTAATGCGAAAATGGAAAGGGCAAACTTGGATCGATTATAAAAACGAACAGGCCGTTATCAGAACACATAAAAACTTACATATTAAATCATAAAAAAATCCCAGCGCTAACTGGGATTCTTTGTTTAGTTGTAAAATTATTTTCTTCTACTTTGGCTCCGTTTTCTAATTGGACTTTGACGATTAAAGCTTGTTGACTTAATGAATATTTTACCTTTCACAATACTACCAAAAAGTAATTTTCTTTCCATCTTCCCCAATTTTTATGCGCACATTTAAAAAAATTGGGGCATTATTATAATTCAATCAATACGTTGAAATCAATCAGTTCTAGAAATAAAATTGAAAAGAGATTTCAAAAAGAAAAATATATGTTAATCAGATTCCGTTTGTTAACAACACAAATAATTGTAAAACAGCAAATTTTACGTTGAAATATATTAGTCTTGTGAAATCTTAACTGTTTTTCTTAAAATGGGTTCGAATTTTTTATTTTTACAAAATATTCAAACTTGATGCAACAAAATAAATCAGACAAAACTTTTACTTTTGACGAAATTCTTCGCAAAGCAGAAAGCTATTGTGTCTATCAAGAAAGATGTCACACCGAAGTAATTCTAAAGCTGAAAACTTTTTCTTCATCAGAAACCGTGATTGACAATGCAGTGGTGCATTTGATTGAGCATAACTTTTTAAATGAAGAACGTTTTGCTTGCAGTTACGCCCGCGGAAAACACCGAATCAAGCATTGGGGAAGAATCAGAATTGTTAGAGAATTAAAAGCGCGTTCAATTTCTAAGTACAATATTGACAAAGCTTTAAAAGAGATCGATCCCGAAGAATATACTACAAACTTTAACAATCTGTCAGAAAGAATTTGGGAATCGATTACAGAACCAAATAGTCAAAAAAAGAAAAAGAAATTTTGCGATTACTTGCTTCGCAAAGGATTTGAAACTTCATTGATTTATGAAAAATTACAAGATCTAACTTAAATCTACCTACTCTTTTTTGTTTTTCCTTCCTTCAGATTAGTCCCGGCTTTTCTATCCTAAATCGATTGCTGTTTATACAAACAGCTAGATCTATTAAAACCTTGGTTTTAACATAAAACGCACTTAAGAATAAAACAAATCTTACAATTTTAACTACAACGTTTTCGTGAAAAAGTGCACTTCACCAATAAATATTCTCACCTTATCGAAAAGTCCTAAAATAGACAATCCAAAGTGGGATTTGATCTCGTACCTCAATATACATTTGCAGTACCCAAAAACAAAATACCACATTAACCTATGAAAAATTTTACATTACTTTTTGTATTATTATTGCCTTTTTTCGGATTTTCTCAAGTTGAACTTGTAAAATGGAATTCATCCGATTTTACACCATCAACCACAGCTGATTTTGTTACCGGATATGCAATCGATGCTCCTAATGTTTCTTTACAAGCAAATAATTATGGAATTAATGATACTTTTTTCCATATATCAGGCTGGCCATCAAATAACACAGCATCTGAAACTCGTTACATCCAGTTTAGAGCAAATTCTGACAATGGTTTCAAAATAAAAGCAACTAGTTTTAACTTTAAAGCTAAAACAACTTCTGCGCCAATGAAATTAAAAGTCATTGCAGCAAAAAATGCTAATTTTAATAACCCTATTGAGATTTTAAGCGAAACAAATGTAACTGGCTCTTATGTAAACTATACTGCATCTTTCCCAGCGAACTACTCAAGTAATACTAATGGAAATATTTTTATTAGAATTTATGTTTACGGAACTAATAATAGTCTATTAATTAATTATGATAATAGTTTAACTACAGGACCAGTTTTAAAAGGAAGTTTAACTACAGAAGAAGTTTATGCTGTAAACGACATTGTTAACATTGATAAAAACACTTCTTCATCTATCAATGTTCTTGCAAATGATTATCCTGGAACAGGAAGTTTTACAAGCGTTAGCAATCTAACTACGCCAACAAATGCTGCAGGCACCGTTACAGTTAATGCAAATAACACAATTCAATTTGTACCTGCAACTGGTTTTACTGGTTCAAGTACTTTTAATTATAAAGTAACAAATAGCACAGGAAGCAGCGCTATTGCGACTGTAACTGTTAATGTATCTGAACCGGCATTAGCAGAATGGAATCTATCTTCAAATAGTAATGTTACTTTTCAACAATCATATGTAAGTGCTACAAATTTATCATTTACTCAATTTGGAGCAAACTATAGCTCTTTAGGAATGGCTATTTCACATACTGAAGACCCTAGCTTTCAACACTACAGAGCTTTTGATTTAAAAATAAAACCAACTGCAGGTTCTGTTTTAAATATTACAAATTTAGTTTTTGAACAAGAGCGTTTAGCTGCAAATTCTGCAATTGGAGCTTCAAATTATCAAATAAAATATAAAATTGTAACAGGTAATTTTAATGAAACTACTTACTCTTTTTTCAATACAGCAACTGTTTTAATAAACGACGAATCAGTAGCTTCTAATCCAATTAAAAACATTCCTTTTAACGTTTCTGTAAATGAAAATCAAACATTAGTAGTTCGTTTTTATGCAAGAGGAGGAAATGATTATAATTTTAATGGATGGAGAATTAAAACAAATACTTTAAAATTAAGAGGAACAGCAACTACACCTTGTGTTCCACCGGCAAACACTCAAGAATTTGGAATCAACGAATGGAATGGTTATATTTATACGTATGCTGATAACAATACCATTCCAAACTTTAACTCAGCTACTTTCATTGGTACACTAAAAGAAAATGATTCTTTCGAAAGAAATGTAGGCGCAGGTACCGTAAATGGAAGGGAAACTTCATTAAATATCCCAAGTTGTATTGCAGCACCGTCTAACCTTTTTATGGTGCGTTATAAAATGAAACTTGCAATTACTGATCCGGGTATTTACAATTTCACAATTAGTGGTGATGACGCCTATAGATTGACTGTTGACAATGACTTAATTATCGATAGTTGGTCAGACAATAGTTCTACTGTAGCTAATTTAAAAAACCTTTCTGTAGGTAATCACGAGTTGATACTAGAATATTATGAAAAATATGGAAACTCAAGCATTCAGTTTACTTACGGAAAAATAAAAATTCCAGGAAGTCAAGCTATCACATTACCTTTTGGAGTTAACGAAACAAATCTTCCTTTTGGAATTAATGAATGGAAAGTATATGGTTTCAGTACACAAAGTCAGCCAAACGATGTTTTTACATTAGATCAAAAATCGTACGCAGGGTATTACACACAAACTGATATGGCTCCAAATACAGAATCAGTTTGGAACAAAAACAATGCTCCTTCAACAATTACAATTCCAAACGTATGGAATGGTGCACCAACACACAGAGACAATTTTACAATTTCTTACAGAAGGCAAGGTTTCAAATGTGGAACTTATATTTTAAAAATGGAAAATTGGGATGATGCAGTAGCGATTTATTTAAATGACAATCCAGTAGCAGCTTGGAAAGCCAATAATTATAGCGGTGGAGTTGTAGATGCAGCAAAAATTGTAGCGACTTTAAACCTAAATGCTTCTTCAAAAATTGAAATTAAATTAAAAGACAGAGGATCTGCAGGATATTTTAATATGTCAATTACAGAAGCTCCAGTGGTTTACACGGGTCAAAGCATTTCTGACAGCGCTAACACATCAATTAAAATTGATTCTGACATTCAAATTACAACTAAGCTTGATGTATGTTCATGTACAGTTGCAGATGGAAAAAAATTAACTATCAAACCTGATGCTATCTTAAATGTTACTGAAAACATTACAGTTATTGGTGAAGGAAAAATCATCGTTGAAAACAATGGTTCATTAGTTCAAATCAATGATGACGCTACCTATACCGGAAACAATAAATCATTCTTATTAAACAGAACAACAACGCCTGTTTCAAGATTTGATTATACTTACTGGTCATCTCCATTGAAAACAACATCTGACTTTTTAGTAGGAAGAGATCAAACAAATTCAAACAGAAAAGGTTTATCACCAACAACTTATTTTGACAAATATTACAGTTTTAATGGAGGTACTCAGGCTTGGAGCGTTATTCAATATGGTACAGAAGTAATGGTTCCTGCAAAAGGATATATCGTGAGAGCTCCCCAAGAGTTTGCAATCACAAATAATCCATCAGCAACTTTTACAGCTAAATTTGAGGGAGTTCCAAATAATGGTATTATTACTTTACCTTTAGTTATTGGGACTAATGGAAAATCAAACTTAATCGGAAATCCTTATCCATCTGCAATTGATGCTTATAAATTTATAGATGAAAATGCAGGTTTGATGGACGGAACCTTTTATTTCTGGACGCACAATATCGCTCTTAGTTCAACTCCTGACGCAAACGGAATTTTACAATACAACCCAGCAAGCTACATTTCTTTAAACAAAACCGGGTCTACTTCGAATGGAAAAAACTCACCAAAAGCTTCAAGAAATATTGCAGCTGGACAAGGTTTCTTCATCAATTCAACAAATGCGGGAGCGATCACATTTAATAATTCAATGAGGGTAACAAATAAAGATTCAAATTCAAGCTTTTTTAGAATGGCTAATACCACACAAAGCTCTGAAGAAACAAATGAGGAAATTGATGAAGCTGAAGAAACAACAGTAGAAGCAAACAGAGTTTGTTTAAACATCTCAAACGCTGCTGGCGCTTACAATGAAACATTGATCGGATATGTTTCAGGAGCAACAAACAATTTAGAAGATGCTTACGACGGAATCACTTATGCTTCTGGAACAGCAATTTACACGCTTCAATCTAATAAAAAATTAGTAATCCAAGGAAGAGCTTTGCCTTTCGTAAATACTGACGTAGTTCCTTTAGGATTCATGGCTGCAACAGCTGGTGAATACACAATTGCAATTGAAAGTTTTGATGGTTTGTTTGAAGATCAAAAAGTATTTTTAGTGGACAGAACTGACAATTCAATCCACAATCTTAAAAACGAAAGCTACACTTTCACAAGTCAGGCTGGAACTTTTGATTCAAGATTTGAAATTCGTTATGTCAACGATAGCACACTTGGAACTGACAATCCAATAATCACTCAAAACGACGTTGTGGTTTTCAAATCAGCAAACCAAATCTCTGTAAGAGCAAACAACCTTACAATTGACAATGTTCAAGTGTATGACATCACTGGAAAATTAATTACGTCAGCAAAAAACATCAACGACAGCACATTCACAACATCTGGATTAAACGTTGCAACGCAAGTTTTGATCGTAAAAGTTACTTTAGATGACAACCAGACGATATCTAAAAAAGTAATAATGAATTAATGCAAGTGAATAATCCCCCGAGAGATCTCGTAAGCAATTTTGTTTACGGGATTTTTTTTTGCGCGAAAGTTCAGACTTTTTCAATTTTCCATATTCCCGCTTCTGTTCCCATTTTTTTGAGCCGAATAAAAATAGGCACAAAAAGAATTCCACGCCATCGGGGCTGTTTGAGAAAGTTTAGACATCCTTGTTATCTTTCAAAACCTTTTGTCCACAAAAATAAGTATCAAAACTCTAAAAGTACTAGAGGTTAAAAATCAACATTTTTTGAAATTTAAATCAAAAGCGGATATTTTGTAAGATTTTAATAAAATTTTTAGACTGAAAGGGAATTATAATCGCTAAATTTATATTTAAAATAACCCTTTTCTAACACAAAATTAAAATGGTCACCACAAAATTCCCACCTTATGCCAAGGCAGTTTTCCTATCACTGTTAATCATAATTATCATCTTTTTTATGATTATGGCTAAAGCCATTTTAATTCCGCTATTAGTTTCTGGATATATTGCCATGCTGATGACCTCTTTTTGTAATCGTTTAGAGCGTTGGAAAATTCCCAGATCGTTAAGCGCTTTCATTGCCTTGTTATTAATTATTATCGCCACCTCAGGCATCATGTATTTCATATTTTCACAACTACAGTCGTTCACTGATGATGTCGAAATGAATATGGAAGAAAAAGTAAATGGATTTGCAATTAAAATAAACACTTGGGTAAACAACGTTATCAGCTATGATCTTGGAATGGGAAATGGATTCAAGATGGAAAAAATAATGGCTATGATTGAAAAAGGAGGCACAACCATGTCTGCCTTACTGTTCACCACAATCGGAACCATTTCAAATATTGTACTTCTTCCTGTTTTTATATTTTTCTTGTTGATTTACAGAGATCACTTGGCCATTTTTGTAACCAAAGTATTTGCAAAACAACGAAACCGAATTCTTTTAGAACATATAGTTTCCATCCGAAAAATTGTACACGCTTACATTGTCGGAGCCGGAAAAGTTATGATTATCCTCGGAATCGTAAACACAGTCGTCCTTTTTGCACTCGGTATAAAACACGCCATCTTTTTTGGTATGATCGCCGGATTATTAAATATCATTCCTTACGTTGGTCCGTTCTTAGGTGCAATAATGCCTTTCTTTTTTGCTTTGCTGACAAAAGACAGTTTATTTTACCCTTTTGCAGTGGTCGTTTCATTTACATTAATTCAATTTGCAGAAAGCAGTTTCTTAACACCTAAGATTACTGGCGCAAATGTAAACTTAAACGCATTCATTACCTTTTTAGGACTATTAATCGGTGGCGCAATTTGGGGTGTCGTTGGTATGGTTTTAATAATCCCAACGATTGCCATTCTCAAAAAACTTTTTGAGCTCAGTCCTGATACTGAACCTTACGCTTATCTTTTTGGAGAAGAAGATTCGAAATGGTTCAAGCGTCGAAAAACTTAAAAGTTGCTGTTTCTCATTAATTTCGCCTATAATTTTCTTCCTTAATTATTTTTTTTTACGGAATTTTATATTAAAAAATTCTGTGAAAAAATGCAGCATTGTGCTTACAAAGCAAGACAAATAAGTGCTTTTAAATTTCTTGATTTAAAAAATAAAATTATCGTTTTTTAATTTTTAATTATTGTTATTCGATAATTTTTATATATTTGTTCGACCTTAAACAAAACAAATCCATGAAAAAATTATACTTATTAAAAGCCCTTGTCGATTTACTCTGGTTCTTCACTGTATTGACAACAATAGCTATAGTGATTTTTACACCAATTGCACTCTTTGAAACATTCGACAAAACATCCTTAGAAGAGATGAGCGGTAAAGGCATTGTACCTTCAGATTTAACAACTAAGTTATTATTACTTGGTCTTGTTTTAGCTTACTTCTGTTTTGTTTACGGATTATTTTTATTTCGAAAAATATTAGCCCTTTTTTCAAAAAAACAAATATTCGACTCCGAAGTTATTGTAATGCTAAACAAAATAGGCATGGCTTTCATATCAGCATCAATTGTTGCATCGCTCGTGAAATTGGCATCACATATCTATGATGTCGAACGAATTGAATCAGCCATCGAAGGGGGCTTTTTTGACTCTTTCTTATTTACTGCCAGTTTAGGGTTATTCTTTATGGTTTTAAGCGAAGTATTTTCAATGGGAAAAAACATTAAAGAAGAAAATGAATTAACCATCTAATTATGCCAATAATTGTAAACCTTGATGTGATGTTAGCCAAGCGAAAAATGCGTTCAAATGAATTGGCAGAACGCATTGGTATGACTACAGCCAACCTTTCAATATTGAAAACAGGAAAAGCCAAAGCAGTTCGGTTTTCTACATTAGAAGCCATTTGTGAAATTCTGGAATGCCAACCTGGTGATATTATGGAATTTATTAAAGAATAATAAAAATTTAAAAAGATGAACAATAAAAAAATCTATATCTTTTTTATGATCGGAGCATTACTGATCATCATTGGCGCTATCATGAAAATTATGCATATCGAACACAGTGACTTTGTACTTGGAGCCGGATTAGGTCTTGAAGTAGGTGCAATCGCCTTCTTTTTAGGAAAATTATTAAGAGCCAAAAAAGAAGATTTATAAAACATTCGAAGAAATTGTCTCCACAAAAAAAGCCTAACAAATAAATGTTAGGCTTTTTTAATATTAGAATAAAATCGAATTAATCTACAAGGATATTGATTTTATTGTCGTTCATTTCTAAAGTTCCAGAATTGATTGACAAATGGTATTTTTTGTCACCACCAAGGAAAAATTTACCTTCCGCTTCTTTTGAAAATTCAAAGCTGTCAGCAGCAATCTTGATATCTCCTTTTGCAAGGATTGAAATAATTGCAGCGTGGTGGTTCAGCATTTGGAATTCTCCGTCAATTCCAGGAACGGTAACGGAAGTCACTTTTCCTGAGAACAATTTTGCTTCTGGCGATATAATTTCTAAATACATAATTTTTTGGGTTATGAATTATGAATTATGAGTTATAAGTAAGAGTAAAAACTCGTAACCCATAACTCACAACTTATAACTATATTAAGCTTCAGCTAACATTTTTTGACCTGCTTCGATGGCATCTTCGATAGTTCCTTTCAAGTTGAAAGCTGCTTCTGGAAGGTGATCTAATTCTCCGTCAATGATCATGTTGAATCCTTTGATCGTGTCTTTAATGTCAACCAAAACTCCAGGAATTCCTGTAAATTGCTCCGCTACGTGGAAAGGTTGAGATAAGAAACGTTGTACACGACGCGCTCTTGAAACAGATAATTTATCTTCTTCAGAAAGTTCTTCCATACCAAGAATCGCGATAATATCTTGCAATTGCTTGTATTTTTGAAGAATTTCTTTTACTCTTTGTGCACAGTCGTAATGCTCATCACCTAAGATTTGTGGTGTCAAGATTCTTGAAGTAGAATCCAATGGATCTACTGCAGGATAAATACCTAGCTCAGCGATTTTACGAGACAATACCGTTGTTGCATCTAAGTGGGCAAACGTTGTTGCCGGTGCTGGATCCGTTAAATCATCCGCAGGAACGTAAACCGCCTGTACAGATGTAATAGATCCTTTATTTGTTGATGTGATACGCTCTTGCATCGCACCCATTTCTGTTGCTAATGTTGGTTGGTAACCTACCGCAGATGGCATACGTCCTAAAAGTGCAGACACTTCAGAACCAGCTTGTGTAAAACGGAAGATATTGTCAACGAAGAAAAGAACGTCTTTTCCTTGGTCAGTTCCAGCTCCATCACGGAAATATTCAGCGATAGAAAGACCTGATAAAGCCACACGTGCTCTTGCTCCAGGTGGTTCGTTCATTTGACCGAAAACGAAAGTTGCTTTTGACTCTCTCATTCCTGGCATATCAACTTTAGATAAATCCCATCCTCCATTTTCCATAGAGTGCATGAATTCTTCTCCGTATTTGATAATTCCTGACTCTAACATCTCACGAAGCAAGTCATTTCCTTCACGTGTTCTTTCTCCTACTCCTGCGAATACAGAAAGACCACCGTGACCTTTTGCGATATTGTTGATCAACTCCTGAATCAATACTGTTTTACCAACTCCAGCACCACCAAATAATCCAATTTTTCCACCTTTTGCATAAGGCTCAATCAAATCGATTACTTTGATACCTGTGAATAAAACTTCAGAAGATGTAGATAAATCTTCGAATTTTGGTGCTTGACGGTGGATAGACAATCCGTTATCACCTGTTTTTGGCAATTCACCAAGACCATCGATAGCATCTCCGATTACGTTGAATAAACGACCGTAAACGTCTGGACCGATTGGCATCTTGATTGGATTTCCTGTTCCAACAACTTCATAACCTCTGCTTAAACCGTCAGTAGAGTCCATTGAGATTGTACGAACTGTGTTTTCTCCAATGTGAGATTGCACTTCAAGTACCAATAAAGTACCATCTTTTTTAGTGATTTCTAATGAATCATAAATTTTTGGAAGTTCGACATCTTGACCGTTGAAAACAACGTCCACTACTGGACCAATGATTTGAGCAACTTTTCCTATTACTTTTGACATTACTTATGTATTTATTAAATAGCTATTTAGGTTTGTGAAAAACACCTCTTTTTTCAGAGCGCAAAGATAGTTTTAAAAATGAAAAATTAATAATCTTTTGCGAAAAAAATATGAAAAAAATATAGAATTGTCGGTTTAAGAAGATTCCAACTGACAAAGCTATCGTCATCTCAAATAAAAAACCATCCGTTTGGGCGGATGGTTTAGGATCGAATTGATTCTTAATTTATGGTTTGGCCATATTGAACAGTATAGTTTCCGATATTCAATTCGGGAATTGATGAGCCGTAAGCTTCTTCTATGGCTTCTAAAAATTTATTTGCAATGTAGGCATATCCTCTTGGCGAAGGATGGATTCCGTCTAAAGAGAATGCGCCTCCTGTTATAAAGCTTGCTGAAATATGAATATTCCCATAACGAACTCCGCCATTAAGCAATTGATTCATAATCCCGTAGGTATCTACAAGAGCCAATCCATTTGCGTCTGCTGCGTTTTTAATTGTAACATTATAGGCATCTGTAGCTACTTTTATCTCGGCTACTTCCGTTCCTGTCAAGATTCTTTTATCTTCCATTGGATAGGTAACTCCCACAGTATTAAAAGGTGCCGGAACTCCTGCTTGGGGCGTTCCAATGACAGCCCTGCTGGTCAACAATACAAAATCTGTAAAGGAACCGTTTGCTAATTTTTTGGTATGCCTAGCCTGCCCATACAAACTTCCCATCAATCCTGCCTGTGCTTGCGAAACACCTCCGGCCATCAAAGCTCCTGTTATTTGGGTTGCATAATTAACCAAGGATTCATCTCTAATTAGTAAGGGATTTGCCGAACCGGCCGTTAAAGTCGCAATTCGATCTCCTTCACCCAAAGCCGTCAAAATTTGTTTTACTGGCCCAAGGAGCTGTGTATTCAACTGCGTTGCCGTTGCTTCATCTAGCGGAACTGGATTGTAAGGCACGGTTGTAAAAAATGGAAGCGTATTGATGTAAGGCAAATTAGCCACAACCCCTTTTCTGCCTCCTGCAGTTAATTGCGTAATCAATTGATTGTACGCAAATTCAAAAGTGGCAGGCGGTGTGATATCATTTCCTGAAATGGGATCTTGAGAAGTCGGAACACCTCCGTTGGTAGCATACCCTAACACGTCATTTCCACCAATCCACAACGAGAAAAATGTTGGGTTTTGAGCTAATGCATCCGCAAGTACGGATGTTGAAACACTGGACGCCATCCTCACAAAATAAGGGTTTGCAGATGCAGGCGAAGTAGCCAGTCCTGCTGGATTGCCATAACCAGGCGCAATCAGATGAAAGCTTTTAGCACCGGGAACCCCAAGATTACTGAAGGTTCCTGTCAAATGCTGAAAAACATCTGTAGTAGACGATTCTGGAATGGGAACAATGATTGGCGTTGTAGGATTTAAAAAACCTTGAAGGTAAACTCTTGGCCCAAATGAGGGATTTGGGTTTCCACCAAATAACAATCCTCCAACATTATCATTCATTAAAGGAAGTGTAAATTCTCCTCCTCCAACTAACATAAATTGTTGCGCCAAAAGATTTGGATATCCATTTTCTTGTCCTTTTTTAAACAGCGCATTGTCACTAAATCCTGCAGCGAAGGAATCTCCAAGTGCCACATATTTTGAAAAATCTGCGGTTCCTGCTGAAATAGGAACTTCCCCAACTCCATCTTCTGTATCATCATCAGAGCAACCAACTAGGGCGATGCTTAATGAAGCAAACAACAGCCATTTGAAATTTTTTATCATAATCTATATTTTTTTTATAATTTCTTAAAACGTCTTACGGATTAATGATCCAAGACACTAAATATTGCTGACCGATTCTTCCCGCACCAACCACTTGCAAATAATCATTTCCGAATAAATTTGAAGCACTTACTTTAAAAACAGACTTGATTGCAGGAACGGCATAGTTCATTTGTGCATCAAAAACAGTTACCGAAGGAATCATACCGTCAGCAAATGAAGATTGCCATAAATATTCATCACTCCATCGAGCGTTCAAGTTAAACCCGAAGTTTTCAAATAATTTTTGATTCCCAAAAGAGGCTTTCACCCTGTGTTTTGGAGTATTGAATCCTGCTATAAAAGAAGGATCTTTTGCTTGATCAAATTCAAATTGTGCGTGGTTGTAATTTACTCCTAATTCAAAATCTCCGGCTACTTTTTTAGACAATCCAATTCCGAACCCTAAAGAAGCTACGTCTTCTGTAGTATTTGTATAAACTTGATACACTCTTCTGTCACCATTCCCTAAAGCTTGAAGACCTCTTAAAACTTCTGGATTAGTCAAATCTGAACCAACAATTCCGTAGTAAGGAGTAATAACTCTTGAGGTACTCATGAAGTCAGTATAAATGTTATAATACGCATTCATATCTACAGATAGACCGTTCTCTAAAATCGCTTTATATCCTACTTCAAAAGCCTTAACTTGTTCTGGTTTAACCAATTTTATATTTACAATTTCAAGATCTGCAGGGTTTTGAGACAAGGCAAATCTACTTACCGAAGGAACAGAATACACATCGCTTAAATAAGCGCTTCTTCCAGACAAATCAACTGTTGGCGCATAACCAAGAGCTTGTCCGGCTGCACTCACATTCATGGTTTCTGTATAACGATCTAAGTTATCTTCAGCCGAACCGATCAAAGCAAAAGGACCTAAATCCAATCCGATATACTGATCTTGTGTCGTTGGATTTCTAAATCCGGTTTGGAACGATACTCTGAAATTATGATTTTTACGTTCGCCCGCAGAATAAACCAAGGAAACTCTTGGAGAAAACTGTCCCTCGAAGTTTTGAGATTTGTCATAACGAAGCGATCCTGTAAATTTCAATCTATCCTCCATAAATTTCTTTTGAGCTTGCGTATAAATACCATATTCATCATATTTAATAGCTCCGTCATAATCTGTGAAAATTGTACCTTCAGAATTCAATTCATAAGTTCTGAAAGACCCACCCACTTGAACTTCTACCACATCTGTTAATTCTTTAAAATTGTAATTTGCATCAGTGTGGTATAATTTTGAATGATCTATAAATCTTGCACCTTGAGTCAAGTCTGGATTTTGAATTACAGTTGCCAAAGCATTTTTAAACTCTGGTGATCCTGGCATAAATCTCGGCGAACCGACAGGTGTTGTAAATTGCGGAAGACCTGTTAAACCAGCTGGCAAAACATTGTAATCAGCGTATTGTCTTCCTATTGCCGCTTGTTGTTGCGCAGTTGTCGCTAGTCCAGTAGCTCCAGCAAGTTGGTAAGCTGTAGCGTAGTTTGTAAACCATTCTTGATCTGATTTCCAAGATCTGTTCACGTTCCAAGCAGCAAAACGCATGTCATAAGAATCTCCAGCATCTTCAGATGTCATGTACGCACGCACAAAAAAGTTTCTATTTTTAACTTCTACTTTTGTTTGCTGCATAATGAAATTTTCCAATCTATATCTATTTGCACCTTGATAAATTGTATTTCCCATACCCAATTTATGTTGTAAGATAATTTCAAAATCATCTTTCATTGGTTTAATATGGATTGAAAAATCGGCTTTTACACTTTCAATAGAATTATCATTGATGTCTTGTTCAAAATAACCTGTTCTACTAACTTGACCCACATTTGGAATAAAAGTAGTTACCTCATCTCCATAAATATTTAAACCGTCATAATTTTGATTTACATCATGTCCGATTCCGCCATTTGTCATACTTCTTTCATCACCCGCAACCCATTCTGTTGCTCTTAAGTAAGTAAAGTTTGCCTTAGCCGCTAAAACATCTGAAAAAGCGTGTGCAGCTCTAAACCCGAAATCATAATAATCATTTGTTCCTGCTAACTTTTGATTTGTTTTTCCATATCGCGCATAAACACTAATTCCTTGGTAATCAAATGGACTCTTACTGTTCATAAACAAAATTCCGTTGAAAGCGTTGGCTCCATACAATGCAGAAGACGCTCCAGGCAATAATTCCACGCTTTGCACATCTAATTCAGAAAGACCGATAAGATTTCCTAAAACAAAGTTCAATGCCGGAGAAGAATTATCCATTCCGTCCACTAATTGCAAGAAACGAGTGTTTGCTACGGTAGCAAAACCTCTTGTATTGATGGATTTGAAAGACAAACTGCTTGAGTTAAAATGAACTTCTTTTAAGTTTTCTAAACCATCATAAAATGTTGCGGAAGATGTATTTTTTACCTCTCTAATCCCCATTCTTTCAATGGTTACTGGAGATTCAAGAATTCTTTCGGGAGTTCTTGAAGCAGAAACAACGATTTCATCTAAGTTAACCTCTTGCTTAACTAAAGACGAAGTGATCTTTTCAGATAAGGAGGTGATTTCAATCGATTGCGAAGCAAAGCCAACGCTTGAAATTTCTACCGTAAAAGGAGGTTGTGATTCTGGATTCAAAGTAAAATTACCTCCAGCATCTGACAATGTTGAAGTTGACTCACCTTTAATTTTAATTGTTGCTCCAGGAAGAGGAAGTCCGCTATCATCGGTAACGGTTCCTGAAATTGAATTCTGTGCAATTGCGGTTATTCCACAGAAAAGCAAAGACAAAATGGTTAAATACAATCTCATGGTTTAATTTGTTAGTTTATTAATACCAAAGTACAAATTATTTTGATATTAATAAAAAAAGTCAGAAAATTTATAGTAATTATTACTAATTAAAGTTAATTTTTACACAATTCTTAGTTTAGATTTTCCGTCATCTCAATAAAATCAATACTATGCATGCATAGCAAGAAAAAGTAAAGGCATAAAAAAAGCGAGAAAAATTTCTCGCTTTTTAAAATATGTAAGTAATTTCGTTACTCTACAGTAACGGATTTTGCTAAATTTCTTGGCTGATCAACATTACAATCTCTAAAAACAGCGATGTGATAAGATAAAAGTTGCAACGGAATCGTAGTTAACAAGGGAGTCAAAGCCTCAATTGTATCTGGAATTTCAATCACGTGATCTGCCAAATCTCTTACTTGAGTATCTCCTTTTGTTACAATCGCAATAATTTTTCCGCTTCTTGACTTAATTTCTTGAATGTTACTTACCACTTTGTCATAATGTCCTTGTTTTGGAGCGATAACAACTACTGGCATTTTTTCATCAATCAATGCAATAGGCCCGTGTTTCATTTCTGCAGCAGGATAACCTTCAGCATGGATGTATGAAATCTCTTTTAATTTCAAAGCACCTTCTAATGCTACTGGAAAATTATAACCTCTACCTAAATAAAGACAGTTTGGAGCATCTTTATAGATTTCAGCAATCACTTTTGCAACATCATTCGTTTGCAAAGCTTCTTGGACCTTTTCAGGAATTATTTCTAATTCTTGTAAATATCTGTGGAAATCTGAATTTGACATCGTCCCTTTTGCTTTTGCAAGACGTAAAGAAATCAACGTCAAAATGGTAATTTGTGTTGTAAATGCTTTTGTTGAAGCTACACCAATCTCTGGTCCAGCGTGCGTGTAAGCACCTGCATGCGTTTCACGGGAAATGGAAGAGCCAACTACGTTACAGACTCCGAAAACAAAAGCACCTCTTTCTTTAGCCAATTTAATTGCCGCTAAAGTATCAGCCGTTTCTCCTGATTGAGAAATAGCAATTACGACGTCTTTTGGCCCGATGATTGGATTTCTGTATCTGAATTCAGAAGCATATTCTACTTCAACCGGAATTCTTGCAAATTCCTCAAAAATATATTCTGCTACTAATCCTGCATGCCATGAAGTACCGCAAGCTACGATAATGATTCTTTCTGCATTAAGGAATTTTTCAAGATTATCTTCAATCCCGGCCATCTGGATAATTCCTTTGTTGGCAAGAAGCCTTCCTCTATATGTATCTCTAATTACACTTGGCTGCTCGTAGATTTCTTTAAGCATAAAATGCTCATAGCCCCCTTTTTCAATTTGCTCCAAATTCATTTGAAGTTCTTGAATATATGGCGCTACCAAAGAATCATCTTTAATTTTTCTAACCTTAATTGATTTATTTCTTCTGACAATTGCCATTTCTTCATCTTCTAAATAAATAGCGTTTGAAGTGTATTCAATAAAAGGCGAAGCATCAGAAGCGATAAAAAATTCATCTTCTCCAATACCAATTGCCAATGGGCTTCCTAATCTTGCAGCAACGATTTCGTCAGGTTTTTTTGTGTCAAAAACACAAATCGCATAAGCGCCCACAACTTGGTTTAAAGCAACCTGAACCGCTTTTCCCAGTTTCAATTGATGCTTTTTCTGAACATCTTCAATCAAGTTTACCAATACTTCAGTATCAGTATCTGATTTAAATGTATACCCTCTTTTGATCAATTCTTGTTTTAATGGCTCATAATTTTCAATGATTCCGTTGTGAATTATTGCTAATTCTCCCGAATTTGAAACATGCGGATGTGAGTTCACATCATTTGGAACACCATGTGTTGCCCAACGTGTGTGCCCTATACCGATGAATCCATTTGTAGAAATCTCTTTCGCTTTTTCTTCAAGATCAGAAACCTTACCTTTAGTTTTGGCAACTTTCATGGATTCACCATCAAAAAGCATGATTCCAGCACTATCATATCCTCTATATTCTAATCTTTTTAATCCTTTGATGATGATAGGAAATGCTTCCCTATGACCAATATATCCAACAATACCACACATATATTTACTTTATTAGTTAGGTTTAGTAAATGTAATTTCTAATTTTATTCTTTTGTCTGCAGGGGTTGCACTTGTGCTTCCAGAAATGATAGTTCCCAGAGGACTCATTACTGATGTCAGCGGAATTTTCTTCGTCTGTTGTGTTGGTGGTACCTTAACTGACAAGTTTCCAATATTTGCAATAGTTTCTGTAACCGCAAGACCTAATCTCACATTTGTAGAATCTTTATAAATCAGATTCTTAACATGTTCTGTAATTCTCACTCTGTATTTTGTAGCCTTTCTATCCGAATCTCCTGAAGCTCCTGTTAATTGAGCAATACCATCGTGATAGGTTTTGGCATATTTAGGCTTCACTCTGTTTTCAGTTCCATCAAAAGAATAATCCAGCAGAGGTCGACTGTTATTGGCGTCATAAACATAAAGCCTATTTGGATCGATTGTATTTATCATATCCGTTTGCTCCACATTAAATACAAGGTTTGCTTCATTAATCAACCAATTGTTTGTAATCGCATTAACTCTTAATTCTTCTAAAGCAGCATTATCACCAGCAAATAAATCAATATAAGCTACAGAACCTTCTCCACCTTTTAAATATAATTTATCAATACCGTCTGCAATTTCATAATCATTGCTTTCAGGTGTTGCAGTGTGTTTCAAAAGACTAGCTGTATTTCCTTTTAAGTTTAAAACCAATGTTTTTTCAACTGTTCCATTCACAGTTTCAACACCATCAATAATGGTTGCCTTATCATCATCATAAGTCAATGTTATTGTTCCTTTAGAAAAATCAAGCATTGATAATGCACCTCCAGAAATTTCTTCAATTTGAAAATACAATCCTTTAAAGTGATTTTTGAAAATGTTATTGTTTACTAAATTAGAACTTGGTGTCGAAATTATTTTATTGTGAAAGAAATTTTTATTTAATTCCATTCTCATCTGTGGCGCTTCTTTAGTAGCAGCACCATCTTCAGTTGCAGCAGGAATTGATATCTCTGCAGGACTAAAAACAAATGCTGTGTTTTGGCCCACTGCTGATGCATTATTTAAAGGCAATCCTCCTGTCACAGAATTTCCTGAATCATCTGTTCCTCTTTTGGCAGCATCAAAAACAGCATCTTGATCAGAATAAAACTTTTGAGCTTGTAAGTTATTGTTTGGATCAAAATCTCTCATGTAATATCCATTCTCATAAACGCTAAGCTTCATTGTAGCGGTACGATCTCCATAAATAGAATCTAATTTATAAGTGGTTACTCCATCAGAATTCACATCTTCCACATGACTGAAATAAGGAACTTTTAAGATTACCGTTTTCAATCGCTCTATTGGCACATTCTTAAAAACAGGGTTTTCAGTAGCCAATTCTAATTGCGTTACAAAATTTGCTGTAGTCTTACCAAATTTACCATTTGAAAAAATACCAAGTGGATTTACAGGAAGATTTGTTGTTTCCACAACACCCGTTTTTATAGAAAAAGCATTTACATCAACAAATTCTTTCTCAAAATCAGAATGATCATCACCTACGATATCACTTCCAATACCATCAAAGTCTTTGTCACAGGAAGCCAAAAAAGCAAATCCAACAAAAAACAATGTGAACTTCTTTAAAATAGAACTATTTAGCATAGATTTTTTTATGTAATTTTTTTATAAAACTTGATTTTTATAGAAATCAGTATAAGCTTCTGCAAACTTATCTTTAGCAGCGAAAGGTAAAAAAGGTTTTCCCGATGATTCTATAAATTTTGTTAAATCTGATGGAAGGTCGTGAGAGCCAACAATCACTGCATCTGAATGCATAATTGAAGTTTTCATGATGTTTTCATAATTAGGCGTAGCCAACAACTCAATCGATTCTTTTGGAACACCATCAAAAGCTACTTTTTTCATCATTTCCATATCCAGATTTCCTTCAAAACCTGAGGTATAAACTGAGGTCACAATTTTTGTATCAGAAAACAGCGCCTCATCTTTATAAAAATGTTTCATGTAAACCGGAAGCATTCCTGCCAACCAACCGTGCACGTGGATAATATCTGGAACCCAATTTAATTTTTTAACTGTTTCCACCACTCCTTTTGCAAAGAAAATCGCTCTTTCGTCGTTATCAGGGTACAAAACACCTTCTTCGTCAGTAAAAGTTGCTTTGCGCTTAAAATACTCGTCATTATCAATAAAGTAAACCTGAATTCGCTCTTTTGGAATGGATGCCACTTTGATAATCAGCGGCATATCTAAATCATTTACAACCAAATTCATCCCTGAAAGACGAATAACCTCGTGCAATTGATGTCTTCTCTCATTAATATTCCCATATCTCGGCATGAAAATTCTAATTTGTCCTCCCTGGTCATTGATCATCTTTGGAACGTCATATGACATATTAGATACTTCATTTTCAGCCAAGTAAGGTACTACCTCAGATGATACATACAATATCCTCTTATCCTCCATATTATTTTGAACTTTATTTATTGCCTATAAAAAACACGCAAAATTACAAAAATTTATGCAGTTATTAACAAAAATGGTAAGTTTGCACTCAATTTAATCATTTGCAGATGCTCATTTTCAACAGACAAGAAGAACTAAAGAACCATTTGAAGTCAGTTTCTGGCCCAAACACAACAATCGGATTCGTACCCACAATGGGAGCTTTGCACAAAGGCCATTTGTCGCTGATCAAGAATTCTTTAACAGATAATCAAATTACCATTGTCAGCATTTTTGTAAATCCAACGCAGTTTAACAATGCTGAAGATTTAGAAAAATACCCAAGAACGATAGAAATAGATACCGAAAAAATTGAAGCCGTAAGCAAAGAGGTCATTATTTTTGCACCAAGCGTAGAAGATATTTACCAAGGAAATACCGTTTCCGCTTCGTTTAATTTTGACGGATTGGAAAACCAAATGGAAGGCGCCCACCGGCCTGGCCATTTTGACGGAGTGGGAACCATTGTCAAGCGTCTTTTTGAAATTGCAAATCCAACCAATGCTTACTTTGGAGAAAAAGATTTCCAGCAGTTGCAGATTGTCAAAAAAATGGTCAAAAAGCATCATTTGTCCGTAAACGTAATCGGCTGTCCCATTTTTAGAGAAGAAAACGGATTGGCAATGAGCTCCAGAAACGAAAGGCTTTCGCTTAAAGCCAGAGAAGATGCCGCATTGATTTACAAGACATTAAAGACTGCCAAGGAAAAATTTGGCACGAATTCTGCGAAAGAAGTTAGTGAATATGTAGAAAATGTTTTCAAGCAAAATGCGGAGTTCAAATTAGAATATTTTGAGATTGCCGATGAAGAAGAATTAATTTCTTCAGCTGAAAACAAAAAAGATAAAAAATACCGCGCTTTTATAGCTGTTTTTATTAACAATATCCGTTTGATAGATAATATCGCACTAAATTAAAAAATAATTACCTTTGCCCCATGCAAATTCAAGTTGTTAAGTCCAAGATTCACCGCGTAACGGTAACTGGAGCAGATTTAAACTATATCGGAAGCATCACTATTGACGAAGCGTTGATGGAAGCATCCAACATAGTAGAAGGAGAAAAAGTTTCAATTGTAAATATCAATAATGGCGCCCGTTTAGAGACGTATGCCATTAAAGGAAACAGAAACAGCGGCGACATTACTTTAAATGGCCCTGCGGCAAGAATGGTTCAAAAAGGCGACATCATCATCATCATTTCTTATGGAATACTTGATTTTGAAGAAGCAAAAACATTCAAGCCAACATTGGTTTTCCCAAATGAAAAAGACAACACTTTAACGTAAGCGTCTTTTGAAAAAAAAAATAAGCAAAGCATTATCGATAGCGCTCCCAATTCTGTTGGGAGTTTTTTTGACCATCTACACTTACAATTCATTTACGCCAGCACAATTGGAAGAAATGAAAAGCTATTTCGTCAATGCTGATTACACCTATATTTTTATCGCCTTAATTTTCGGATTCATCAGTCACGCCGCCCGTGCGTATCGCTGGAAATTCATGTTGGAACACATGGGATACAATTCTCCGTTCAAAAATAACTTCATGGCGGTTTGGATTGCTTATTTTATGAACATGACCATCCCAAGATCGGGGGAGGTTTCAAGAGCCTTGGTCTTAAAAAAATACGAAGACATTCCTTTTGACAAGGCTTTCGGAAGCATTATTGCAGAAAGAGTTGTTGATTTCATGATCCTTTTGGCATTTATCGCCACCGCTGTGCTATTGCAATTTGACGTTTTAAAAACGTTTCTATTGTCCACAATTCCAGTAGAAAAACTGTTGGTTTATGGTGTTGTTGCCCTAGTCATTTTCATCAGTTCAATCTTGATTTTTATGTATTCAAAATCAAAATGGATTCTAATGGTCAAGGTGAAAATTTCTGGATTGACAGAAGGTCTTTTGAGCGTGTGGAAAATGGAAAAAAAATGGCCGTTTATCTTTCACACCGCCGTGATTTGGGTTTGTTACGTACTTACTTTTTACTCCGCTATTTTTGCTTTGGAAGAAACTAGCGAAATCAGTTTTGGCATAGTGGTAACTGCTTTCGTTATCGGAAGTTTGGCTATTTCATTTTCCAACGGAGGTTTTGGAGTTTTCCCCGTAGTAATCGCCGGAATATTAGCTTTGTACGGAATTCCAAAGGAAGCTGGAACCGCTTTTGGATGGATTATCTGGACATCACAAACCATCCAAATCATAATTCTTGGCGGATTGTCTTTCTTGTTGCTACCCATTTTAAACCGAAAAAAGCAATAATATTATTCTGGTTTTTCTTTTAATTCAATCGCTTGTCGGCTCCAGAGGCGCCAAGATTTCCCTTTTTTGATCCAAATTTCCAATAGCGAAAGCGTCATTTCAAAATCATAAACTTTATAGATTCCAGCAACTTTTACTTTTCGGCGAAGGCTGACTGTTTTTTTATTTCGTTTAAATTCGGAAAGATCGGTTTGTTCAATTGATTTATAGCTGACTTTTTTAGATTCAAAATCTTTCTTGAAATCGTCAAAATTCTGAACCCAACCGTTAGAATGCCCAAAAGAAACATCTTCTGAGACCAATTCTAAAATCTTCGAATCGTTATTTTGCATGTAAAAATCAAGAAGCCGCATATTCTCTCTAAGTTTTGGCTCGTTTTTTAATTCAGAAAATGCTTTATTTTCTTGGGCACTTATGGAAAGAGAAAATAGGAAGAAAAGAATGGGATACAATTTCATTTTTGTCAGCTGTTAATAATTGCGAAGATATTGAAAAACCATATTTCTCAATAGAAAAATAAATCAGTATCTTGCTTTCCTAAATCAGAAGAAATTTCGAAAGAGATCAACTAACCAAACCTCCAAAATGAAAAAACTATTACTCCTTACCTTTTCATTGTTTTCACTGAGCTTATTTGCCCAAAAGACCACTGAAATTGTCAAATCAGAAAAGCTAAATGGCTCACGACAGATCACGATTTCATTACCTCCAAATTATGAAAAAGAATCGGAAAGAAAATTCCCTTTGATGATTGTTTTGGATGGAGAATATCTTTTTGATGCATTTGCGGGCGCACTTTCTTACGCGAATTATTGGGATGATTTGCCTCCGGTAATCATTGTAGCCATCAATCAAAATGCAAATGGAGAGCGTTTTGCAGACAGCCAGTTTGACAAAGAATCAGGACTTCCTGAAGAAGGCGGTTCTCGTTTTTATGAATTTATTGGTTCAGAATTGATTCCTTCTTTAGAAAAAAAATACAGAATCGCTCCTTTCAGGATAATCGCCGGTCACGACACTACCGCTGGATTTTTGAATTTTTATTTATACAAGGACCAGCCAATTTTTAACGCTTATATTTCTTTAAGTCCAGAATTTGCTCCAGAAATGGAAACGCGAATTGCTGATAGACTTGCTGTTGCCAAACAGCCTCTTTTTTACTATCAAGCCACTGCCGATGGTGATTTGAAAAGAATGCAGAAGAAAATTCAGGAATTGGACCAAAACATCAAAAACAAATTGAATCCGAATGTGAATTATCGTTTTGATGAATTTAAAAATGCAACGCATTATTCCTTAGTTTTGCAAGCCGTTCCAAATGCTTTGTACCAAATTTTCACCGCTTACCAACCTATTTCTTCTTCTGAATTTCAAGATAAAATTGCAAAACTGCCAAGCGGTTATGTTGATTATTTAGCTAATAAATATACCATTATAGAAAAATCCCTAGGCATAAAAATGCCAATAAGAGTAAATGATTTCAAAGCAATTGAAGCGGCAATATTAAAAAACAAGGCCTATGCTGAATTTGAAAAATTAGCGGATTTAGCGAAAAAAAGTTATCCAAAAGCGATGCTTGCAGATTATGAATTAGGAATGATGTACGAGCACACGGGCGATTTTAAAAAAGCATTTAAATCCTACCAAAATGCCTATACAAAAAATGAAATCGGAGATTTAACCAAAGATATGATGCTTGAAAAAGCAGACGAAATGAAGACGAAATAAGTATATGTCGAAAGTAAAAACAACTTTTTTCTGCCAAAATTGTGGCGCACAATATTCAAAATGGCAAGGCCAATGCAATTCGTGCAAAGAATGGAACACGATTGCCGAAGAAATAATCCAAAAAGAAGACAAAAAAGACTGGAAAACAGCCAGTTCACCTGATTCAAAAAGAGTCACCAAACCCTTAAAAATCCACGAGATTGACAGCACCGAAGAAATTCGCATGGACACACGCGATGGCGAACTAAATCGTGTCTTGGGTGGCGGCATCGTGCCTGGCTCCTTAATACTTTTAGGCGGAGAACCAGGTATTGGAAAAAGTACGCTTTTACTCCAAATCTCATTAAAATTACCATACCGCACCTTATATGTTTCGGGCGAAGAAAGCCAAAAACAGATAAAAATGCGTGCCGAAAGAATCAATCCGTTAAGTGACAATTGCTATATTTTGACGGAAACTAAAACGCAAAATATCTTTAAGCAGATTGAGGCGATTGAACCCGAAATCGTGATTATCGATTCGATCCAAACGCTTCATACCGATTATATTGAATCTACTGCCGGAAGCATTTCGCAAATCAGGGAAACAACGGCCGAACTGATAAAATTTGCCAAAGAAACCAATATTCCGGTGATTTTAATCGGACATATTACCAAAGACGGAAACATCGCCGGACCAAAGATTTTAGAACATATGGTGGATACCGTTTTGCAGTTTGAAGGCGATAGAAATCACATTTACAGAATTCTTCGTTCGTTGAAAAACCGTTTTGGTTCTACCGCAGAATTAGGAATTTATGAAATGCAAGGAACGGGTTTGAGAGAAGTTTCAAATCCATCAGAAATATTGATTTCTCACAAAGAAGAAGAACTTTCAGGAACCGCAATCGCCACCACGATGGAAGGAATGCGCCCGATTATGATTGAAATTCAAGCTTTGGTGTCCACCGCAGTTTATGGAACGCCACAGCGAAGCACGACTGGTTACAACGCAAAAAGACTGAATATGATTTTGGCTGTTTTGGAGAAAAGAGCCGGATTCAGACTGGGTGCCAAAGATGTTTTCCTGAACATTACCGGAGGAATTTCTGTGGATGATCCCGCAATTGACTTGGCAGTCGTAGCGTCGATTCTTTCATCCAACGAAGACATTGCAGTAGGAAAAGATTTTTGTTTTGCCGGTGAAGTTGGGCTTTCTGGAGAAATTCGGCCTGTAAATCGTGTGGACCAAAGAATTCAGGAAGCAGAAAAATTAGGTTTTTCAACCATTTTTGTTTCGAAATACAATAAAATTACGTTGAAAAATACGTTTATAAAAATACGCCTGGTTTCTAAAATTGAAGATGTCGCTGCAGAATTATTTGGATAAAATTTATAGTATTTGGCTTTAGCTGCAATTGCCATATTGCCGCTAAAGCCAATTCAATTTCGCATCAAATTTTTACTTCAAACACCTTTTTTGTATATCTTTAACTACAAAAATTCTGTTTATGCCTGACCAAGACAAAATAAATCTGCTTCATCAAAAACTCGATTTCCTTATCAAAAGGCAAGACAGTTTTCAGAAAGAAATTGCTGAAATTCGCAATGAAATTCGATTATTTCAGAACGATGAATCCTCGATTTCAAAAACGCCAGAAACCATTTCTTTTAATCCAGAAAAACCTGCTGAAGTCAAACCTGTTTTGCAAAGAGAAACCGTTGTTTTTTCAAAACCCATAAGCCCGAAATCAGAACCAAGAATTCAAAAACCATCCAATTGGGAGAAATTTATTGGTGAAAACTTAATCAATAAAATCGGAGTTTTAATTCTGATAATTGGTGTCGGAATTGGAGCAAAATATGCCATCGACAACGAATTGATAAGTCCTTTGACCCGAATTATTTTAGGCTATTTCGTCGGTTTAGGATTACTGGCTTTTGCTTTAAAACTGAAGCCTAAATTTGAAAGTTTCAGCGCCGTTTTATTGAGCGGTTCAATGGCAATTATGTATTTCATTACCTTTCTCGCCTACAGTTTATACGGCTTGATGCCACAAACCTTGACGTTCGGCATCATGGTAATTCTCACGATTTTCACCGTTTTTGCCTCCTTAAAATACAATCAGCAAGTCATTTCCATTATAGGTTTGGTCGGTGCTTACGCCGTTCCGTTTTTATTGAGCGACGGTTCTGGAAAAGTGCTGGTTTTGTTTTGCTACATGTCGATAATCAACATCGGAATTTTGATTATTGCTTTCAAAAAATACTGGCGCTTATTAAACGTAATTTCCTTTGTGGCGACTTGGCTCATATTCTGTTCTTGGTATTTTACAAGCTTTGTTCCCGATGCACATTTTAAAATTGCATTAATCTTTTTATTCGTTTTCTTCACGCTATTTTACACCGCATTTTTAGCTTTTAAATTAATTAAAAAAGAAAATTACGAAGCAAAAGACATCTTTTCAGTGCTTTCAAATTCGTTTGTTTTCTATGGCTTGGGAATCGCAATTTTAAACGAACATCCAGTCGCTTCGCATTATTTTGGGTTATTTACTTTGCTGAATGCCATCATCCATTTTATTGTAAGCGCGATTATTTACAAGAAAAAACTCGCTGACAAAAGCTTATTTTATTTGATTATAGGATTGGTTTTGACATTCATCACGTTGGCAATCCCAGTGCAATTAAACGGAAAATGGGTCACTTTGGCTTGGGCTTTCCAAGGAATGTTACTCTATTATTTGGGACGAAGCAAGAACGTTTTATTGTATGAAAAACTTTCTTATGTCGTGCTATTTTTGGCTCTAGCAAGCTTGCTCGAAGATTGGTCTCATTATAACAATGAAACGCCAATTTTAAACGCTCAATTCCTGAATTCGATTTTATTTTTGGTCGCTTTTGGAATTACTATTTATTTCCAAAGAAAATTAAAACGCGAAGGAATTGCTCCCAAAAATACGTTGGTAAATTTTATGAATCACTTCATTCCGGCAGTTTTTGTTTTGGTTTTATACAATGCAATTCGAATGGAAATTACCAATTATTGGGATTTAAAAATCTTTAAACACAAAGCCTATTTCTCTGAATATTATAATTATAGAGATATTTGGGTTTTAAATTTCACGCTTTTATATCTTTCTATTTTGTTTTTTTCCGTAGAAAAGAAAGTAAAAAACAAGTTTTTAGAAATCAGCATTTTATCACTTTCGGGTGTTGCTATTTTAGTCTTTTTAACTTCGGGATTATATACGCAAAGCGATTTAATTTACAGTTTTTACAATCTAGATGCAAATTCAATTTTTAGCACCGGAATTTTTGCCGTTGCAATTCACTATATTTCGTTGGCTTTCTTGGCGGTTTTGATTCGTAGAATTTATATTTATTTCCAAAATAATTTAGACAAAAACCGACATCTTTTTGAAATCGCCTTCGCCATTTTAATAATATGGATTATAAGTGCCGAAATGCTGATTTGGATTCACGCCAACAATTCTTGGACAAATAGCAAACTTGGATTAAGCATTTTATGGGGCGTTTTATCATTGCTTTTAATAAGTTATGGCATCTGGAAAAACAGGAAACATTTGCGTTTGCTGGCGATAATTTTATTCGCAATCACGCTTATAAAACTGTTTCTTTATGACATTGCAACGATGAATACAATCAGAAAAACTATTGTTTTTGTATTACTCGGAATCTTGCTTTTGATCATATCCTTTATGTACAACAAATACAAACACATGCTTCTTGATGACGATAAAAAATAAAATATTCAGAGTATTTTTGCTTCTTTTAAGCTTTTCTTCTTTTGCGCAAACAGAAGATTTTAAGTTCAAAAGAAAAATAGAAAATACCACAGAAACGTGGCATAAAATTATTTTGCCCGAAAGTGATTTCTCCAAATTAAAAAGTGATTTTTCAGACATTAGAATTTTTGAAAGTAAATCAAAAACCGAAGCGCCTTATATTCTAAAATGTTCTGCAGGCAGGATTTCTCAAGTTGAAATTCCGTTTCAAATGATTAATGTTTCGAATAAAAACTCGGAGTATTTTTACACTTTTGAACTTTCAGAAAACAAACAAATCAACCAAATAAAATTAGATTTTGAACAGCACAATTTTGATTGGAAAATTGATTTAGAAGCCAGCAATAATCAATCAGAATGGTTTTCAATTCTAAAAAATTACCGAATACTTGCGATCAAAAATAACCAAACCGATTATCAGTTTACACAAGTTGATTTCCCGGATTCAAAGTATAAATTCTATCGTTTAAAAATCAAGGCAAATGAACAGCCAAAACTATCTGGAGCAAAGATTTGGCAACAAAAAAACAATGCCGAAAATCTAAAAATTTCTGCGATAAAAAGCATCAAAAAAGCAATTGATTCAAAGCAAAAACTTTCGATAATTGACATTGAGTTGGTGAATAAAATTCCGGTTTCTCAATTGAATATTGAAGTAACAAGTTCGTTTGATTATTACCGGCCACTAAAAATTGAAGCTTTAAAAGATAGTGTCCAAACCGAAAAAGGCTGGCATTTTAATTATGAAATTGTATCGCAAGAAACCTTGAGTTCCTTAGATAAAAATAGTTTTTCTCTTGGGAATTCATTGGCTAAAAAACTAAGAATCACGATAGAAAACGAAAACAACCAGCCTTTAGAAATTAACAGTGTAACTGTCAAAAACCCGATTTATTATTTACTCGCAAGATTTACTAAAAAAGGCAATTACGATTTATTTTATGGAAATAATAAAGCTTCTAAACTGAGTTATGATATTGAAAATTTTCAAGAAAACATTCCTAAAAACATTACTGAAGTTACACTTTCAAAAGAAGAAATCAATCCTGATTTTAAGAATGTTACCCAATCGCCATTGTTTGAAAATAAAATTTGGCTTTGGGCGTTAATGGGAATAATAATTATTGTTATAGGTTATTTTTCGCTAAAAATGTTGCGGGAATAGTCTGTTAATTCGAGATTAACAACAGCAGTTTTTGCATTATTCCTTTATATTTGTGTTTTAAACTTGAAAATTCTGAATGAAAACTAAAAAACAGAAAGTGGTGCTTGCCATTACAATTATTGCAACACTGCTTGTGCTTGCCATTGGCTTGTTTTTTATTTTCAGAAATTCCTTGTTACAAAAAGCGATTACCAAAGTTTCTGCGAAAATGGAGACCGAATATGATAGCAAATTCTCAATAAAATCAGCTTCTTTCGAAGGTTTTTCCGGAATTGCTTTAGAGAATATTCTGATTGTTCCAAAGAATGCGGACACGCTTTTAAAAGTGCAAAGCGTCAAAACCAATGTGAGTTTCTGGAAACTTTTGACTGGCGATGTGCAACTTGGAACCTTGTATGTCAAAAACGGTTTTGTACAATTGGTAAAAAACGAAAAAGGCCGAAACTTTGATGCCTTCCTTAAAAAAGATACGCTTCAAGACACCACGAATGTGGATGTCAATTATGCCCAAAAAGCCTACAGGATGCTGAATCAAGCACTGAATCTGGTTCCAACCGATATGGATCTAGAAAATGTTTCGCTTAAAATGGACGATATGGGTCGCAAGGTGAAATTAGACTTGAAGAAATTGCGCCTTGTTGACAAAGAATTAGAAACTTCGATTGGCGTAACCGCTGATAATTTCAAGCAAACTTGGAAAATCAAAGGTTTTGCGGATCCAAGAAATAAAAAAACTGACCTTCGCTTTTTTAATGCCGATACTGGAAAAATCCAAATCCCGTATATAGACGAACGTTATAATTTAAAAGCAGGTTTCGATTCTATTCGATTAAATATTAAAAATATAGAAATGGACGGAAATGAATTGCACATTGACGGCACTTCGTCTTTGGCAAATTTCACGGTAAATCATCCCAAGATTTCTACGAAAGATGTGGTCATCAAAAAAGCCAACTTTGATTATAATTTTGTTTTTGGCGAAGATTTTATCGCCATTGACAGCAGTTCGACAGTGACTTTGAACAAGATGAAATTTTCTCCGTATGTTTTCTACCAAAAAACAAAAGAAGATAAAAACCAGATTTACGCCTTGAAAGTAAAAATCCCAAAAATGAAGGCGCAAGACTTTATTGTTTCGCTTCCGGAAGGACTTTTTACCAACTTTGAAGGAATGGAAGCCGAAGGAAATTTCAGCTATAATTTAGAATTTTTATACAATAAAAACAAACCGCGCGAATTGGTTTTTGATAGCAATTTCAAGAAAGAAAACCTGAAAATTATCAAATACGGCGAAGCAAATCTGAATAAATTAAACAGCAGTTTTACCTATCGCGCCATCATCAACGGTATTCGCCAAAGAGCCGTGGAAGTGAGTCCGTCGAATTCAAATTTCACTCCATTGGGCGAAATTTCTCCTTATTTGAGAAAAGCGGTTTTGACTTCTGAAGATCCGTCGTTTTTCTCGCACCGCGGTTTTATCAATGAAGCTTTTAAACAATCGATCATCAAAAACATCAAGACCAAACGTTTCTCTCGTGGCGCGAGTACGATCAGCATGCAGTTGATTAAAAATGTTTTCTTGACGCGAGAAAAAACGCTTTCGCGCAAATTAGAAGAAATTTTACTGGTTTATATTCTTGAAAATAACCGAATTTCGAGCAAAGAAAGAATGCTGGAAGTCTATTTCAATATTATCGAATGGGGACCAAATGTCTATGGAATCGGCGAAGCTTCGCTATTTTATTTTGGAAAACATCCTTCGCATTTGACTTTAAATGAATCGTTGTTTTTGGCTAGCATTGTCCCTAGACCCAGAAGTTTTGCGTGGCAGTTTGACGGCCAGGCGCGACTGAAAGATACTTATATAAAGCGCAACCACTACATCGCCGACTTGATGTTGCGTCGCGGATTGTTGGAAGCGCAAGACACTTTACAAAAACAATTTCCGGTTGAAATCATCGGTCCGGCAAGGTCTTTTATCAAATTACAGCCTTTAGATTCGTTGGTTTTAGACAAAATCGAAATTGACGAAGAATTTGATTTTTAATATTTATTTAAAAGCCTTAAGAAATTCTTCTTAATAAGTCGGCGAAATTTCAACATCTGATAAATCCATCATCGTGACATAACCGCCCGTTCCTTTGTGGTAGGATTTTACAAATTGATATTAATCATATTCGATTTGTGAAAAAAATATTAATTTTTCTTCCGTCTTTTTTAAAATAGTATCTTTAGTTACCAAACTCAAACAATGCAAGCGCTCAAAATACTACTTTACGTTTTTTCTTTTATCGCCATACTTTCGGTTTTACTTCCTTTTATCAAAAAGGATTTTTGGGCTTTCCGGGTTTTCGATTATCCGAGATTGCAGAAATTTACGATTATTGGAATCCTTTCTGTCTGCTGGTTTGCTTTTTTCCGCGAAAGCAAATTTTGGCTTGATTTGACCATTATGATATTTTTGTCTGTTGCTTTTTTCTACCTTTTATATTTGATTTTGCCGTTTACCTTTTTAGGAAAAAAGATGATTGACCGGGTTTCCGGAAAAGGCCAGAAAAAAATAAATCTGCTGGTTGCTAATATTTATCAATACAATGACAAATACCAAAAATTGCTTGATTTGGTCAAAAAGCGAAATCCAGATGTAGTTTTTTTAGTAGAAACCGATAAAAAATGGTTGGAAGCCGTGCAAGAATTACGCGAAGACTATCCTCATTTTATTGAAATTCCGCTTGAGAATACCTACGGACTTTTGTTTTACAGCCGTTTGCCAATTAAAAACTACGAAATAAATTATCTGATTGATGAGGAAATTCCGTCGATAATTGCCGATCTCGAATTTTACAATCAAACCATTCGAGTTTTCGGGTTGCATCCAACTCCGCCTGTTCCGCAAGAAAACGAACACAGCACAGATCGTGACGCAGAAATTCTTTTGATCGGCAAAATGGCAAAAGAACATGAAGGACCGTGTGTGGTCATTGGCGATTTGAATGATGTGGCTTGGAGTTACACCACAAAATTATTCTTGAAGACCAGCGAGCTTTTAGATCCGCGCCGTGGCCGAGGAATGTACAGCACTTTTCACGCGAAATATCCGTTGCTTCGCTGGCCTTTGGATCATTATTTTGTGAGCAGTCACTTTAGGTTAGTCGATATGAAAGTTGAAAAACATATTGATTCAGACCATTTTCCGATCAGCATTTGCCTTGTGCTTTCGCATAAAGACGACGAAGATAAAATGCAAGCCGATCAAGAAGACAACGAATTAGTGGAAGAAAAAATTGAAGCGGGTTTAGAAGGAAATCCTTTATAAAATCACAAAAAATTAATTATTTAAGAAATTTTTAAAACATATAAATATTTCATTATGAGTAGGTTTAAAAGTATTTAGTTAAATTTACTGAAACAACAAAACCAATCATTTATGAAAAGAATTTTACTAGTAGCATTTTTATTTACAGTAAATAGCATGCTTTCGCAGACGATCGGCATTCAGTCTTTTGCCACCGGATTTACAAGTCCGACAGAAGTTGTGAATGCAGGAGATTCTCGCTTATTCGTTGTGCAACAAAACGGAATCATCAAGATTTTAAATTCTAATGGCGTGACCAATGCCACTGCCTTTTTGAATATTTCTACTTTGGTACAAAACTCTGGTGAACAAGGATTATTAGGACTTGCTTTTCATCCAAATTACAGCACAAATGGCTTTTTCTTTGTCAATTATATCAATCCTTCGGGCGATACGGTAATTGCAAGATATACGGTTTCTGGCGACGCCAGTGTTGCCAATGCGTCCAGCGCGCAAATTGTCTTGACGATCGACCAACCTTCTACAACCAACCACAATGGAGGTACAATGAAATTTGGTCCTGACGGTTTTTTATATATCGGAATGGGTGATGGTGGCGATGGCGGTGCTCGTTCTCAAAACCTCAATGATTTGTTAGGTAAAATGCTTCGAATTGATGTGAATTCGGGGACAACTTATGGAATTCCTGCCGGAAATCCTTATGCAGGAGCAACTACTGGCGCGGATGAAATTTGGGCAATTGGACTTCGAAATCCGTGGAAATTTTCTTTCAACAGAACCAATGGCGATTTGTGGATTGCCGACGTAGGTCAAAGTCAAGTAGAAGAAATCAATAAAGTTTTGCCAACGACGGCGGGCTTAAATTATGGCTGGAGATGTTATGAAGGAAACAGCGTTTACAACAACACCGGATGTCCTGGAATGAGCACGATGACTTTTCCTTTTGCGCAATATTCGCATGCTGACGGATGTTCCATCACGGGCGGTTATGCATACACGGGAAGTATGTATCCCAATTTTGCCAACAAATATTTCTTTGCGGATTATTGTAGAAATCGAATTGGAACCGTCAATTCTGCTGGCGTAATTACCTACACGCCAAACTTTACAGGAAACAATAATTTCACCACTTTTGGAGAAGATTTTAATGGTGAATTGTACATCGCTTCTTCTGGAGGAACGGTTTACAAAATAATCGATACGTCTTTAAATAGAGACAGCTTTGCGCACAACGGCTTTTTAATGGCTCCAAATCCTGCCGACGAACGAATTGTAATTTCAAATAAGAATGGTGCAATTTTAAACCACCTTTCAGTTATTGATTTATCTGGAAAATTGGTGATGGAAATGCCTTTAGAAAATACTTCAGAACATACTATTGACACCAGCTTTCTTGAAACCGGAATGTATTTGGTGCGGTTGCAGGATGTTGCTGGAAATAAATTTACGTCCAAATTAAGCATTCGATAAGTTACTGAAATACAGTTTTAAGCTTTCAATGTACTGAGATGCTTACAACTAATAAATAAGGGTTTGTTATTAATTAAAAAAGGCTCGTGATAGTAACTATCACGAGCCTTTTTCTTTTTATAATCCAAGAAACGTAACGCTTTGCATCTAATTTCTTCAGTACTTATTCTTACAAGTCATTCAACATTTTAGAAATTTCATCCAACTTCGGAGTCAAGATAATCTCGATTCTTCTGTTTTTTGCTTTTCCTTCAGCGGTTGTGTTTGGTGCCAAGGGAGCAAATTCTCCACGGCCCGCTGCCGTCAAATTCTTTTTGTCAACAGCTTTATTTTCAGCGATGATATTTACAATTGCAGTCGCACGTTTTGTAGATAAATCCCAGTTATCAACGATTTGGCCCGTTCCGCCGTAAGGCACGTTATCAGTATGGCCTTCTATTAAAACAGAGATGTCTGGATTCACGCCCAGAACTTTTCCAACTTCCACAACGGCACGTTTTCCTTCGGTTCCAACAGCCCAAGAACCCGAACCAAAAAGCAATTTATTTTCCATCGAGACATATACTTTTCCATTTTTTTGCTCTACCGTAAGACCTTTTCCTTCAAAGCTGTTCAGTGCTTTTGAAAGTGTTTCTTTCAGCTTTCGCATGCTTTCTTCTTTGGCTGCGATCATTCCTTCCAGCTCATCCACGCGTGCTGAACGGCTTTTTAATTCTGTTTGCAGCTTGTTCAATCTTTCTTGTTCAGCCGCCAATGCTTTTTCTTTGGCTTCTAATTGTGCCAAAAGTTCGCGGTTCTTTTTCATATTGGTATCTAAAGCGTCATCACTATTTTTTTCTAATGCTGAATAAGAAGACTTTAGCGTATTCAACTTGCCCGATGCTGCCGCGTAATCAGCTGCCAATTTATCTCTTTCGGCTTTCAATTTATCCAATTGTGATTTTAAATCTTTTGATTCTAAATCTAATTGGTTTTTGGCTTGTGCCAAGTCGCCATTTTCATCAGACAGGCTTCTGTTTTCTTTTTTTAAGTTGGCATATTTGCTTTCTAATTCTTTGTACACTTTTGATGAAACGCAGGATGTTGTCAGGGCCAACGCCAATAAGCCGAGGGAAACTTTTTTAATCATAATTTAAGTTTAATATATGTGTAATTTAGTTTTTTTAATTTCTACTTGTAAATAATTTTAATTGGTCCTTTTTTAGCATTTGGCCAGTCAAAAGCTGGTTTCAAAACCTTTAAACCTTGAATATCTCTTTCAAAATTATCTTTTAAGTAAATCATCGTATCGGTTTTTGAGGCATATTCATCAATAAATAAATCTCCAATATAAACGATTTCTCCTTTTTTTACTTCAAATGGGATTGAAAATCCTCCAGACAAACTAGTTCTCGAATTGCCTGCAAATCCCATATTTGCATATCTGACATGAGACAAATCATAGTGCCCTGGTTTTCTTGGAATTGCAAAAAGATATGTTTTACCATCTTCAAGTTGCCCTTTATGTTTCAATCGCACAATTTGTTCCGGACTAATTATGAATTCTCCCGAATTCTTTTTTGCCACTTTTTCATCAGAATCTAACGATTTGATAAGTGGAAAATACATATTTGATGTAGGCTTTGTCTCTGGAAAAGAAACGCTTCCGACAATCAATCCGGTTTCAGAAAATGGACTGAAGGTAAGTTGAGAACTAACCGCTGAACTCGCTACTGTACAAGCTTGCATAACCATTAGTATTGAAAATAAAGCAAAACCTGTTACGGCTACTTTAAGAAACTTTTTTTTCATTAATTCTAAATTTTATTTATTTCAAAATGGAATAGCCCAGATTGAAAGGGAAATCCTTTTTGCAGATGACTATTTTTTCATGCAGAAAAAAAGCGACCAGCGGAAGCTCTTTTTTATTCGTGCAAAAAAAGGAATTTGCAGAAAAGATTGTACTGAAATGCTGGAAATAGCTTCGGAAAATCTTACTCAATTTCTACCAAAACCGGACAATGGTCTGAATGTTTGGCGTCTGGCAAAATCACCGAACGCGTTAACCTGTTCTCAATTGTTTTGCTGGCCAAAATGTAATCAATTCGCCAGCCTTTATTGTTTCCTCTGGCACCAGCGCGGTAACTCCACCAAGTGTAATGGTGCGGATCTTTGTTAAAATGACGGAAAGAATCGACGAATCCGTTTTTCATAAAAAGATCCAGCCAGCTTCTTTCTTGAGGCAAAAATCCGGAAACCTTTGCATTTCTCACCGGATCGTGAATGTCAATTGCTTCATGGCAGATGTTGTAATCGCCACAGATCAAAAGATTTGGGATCTCTTTTTTCAGTTCGGTAATGTAATTTTGGAAGTCGTCCATAAACATAAATTTGTGGTCTAATCTCAAAATATTGGTGCCGGAAGGCAGGTACAAGCTCATCACTGAAAAATCGTCATAATCCACACGAAGGTTTCGTCCTTCAAAATCCATATGCTCAATTCCCGTACCAAAAACTACATTGTTTGGTTTTGTTTTACACAAAACGGCTACGCCGCTATATCCTTTTTTTTGTGCCGGAAACCAATAATTATAAGGATAACCTGCTTTTTCAAATTCGTCCAGCGGAATTTGTTCTGGAGTTGCTTTTATTTCTTGAAGACAAATGATGTCTGGACTGGCCTGTTCAAGCCATTTAAGGAAACCTTTGGCGATTGCCGCCCGGATTCCGTTGACATTATAGGAGATGATTCTCATTGTGATTCCAATTTTGGATTTTTCAAAAGTAAGTAAAAAAAGATTAACCATTAATTAAAATCTCTTTGATAGTGGGTGCAAAAAAATCAGTCTGTTAAATCAATTTTGCTATCTTTGTTTTTTTACGCACGAAAACAAAAAATGTAAATGGGTCTAGTCACCGCTAAGGAAGTTGCAAAAGCAATAAACACTGACAAATATGGGGTTTTGGGAACGTTTTCTGGCTGGTTGCTTATGAAAATACTCAAAATTTCTACCTTAAATAAAATCTACGACAGGAATAAACATTTAAAAGATGTGGAATTCCTGAATGCAATATTGGACGAATTTCAGATAAAATTTGAAATTCCGGAGGAAGATTTAAAGCGATTGCCAAAAGACGGCGCTTACATTACCATATCAAACCATCCACTTGGCGGAATTGACGGCATTTTATTATTAAAATTAATGCTTGACAGAGAGCCTAATTTTAAGATTATTGCCAATTTTTTACTGCACCGAATTGACCCGATGAAACCTTATATCATGCCGGTGAATCCTTTTGAAACACACAAGGATGCCAAATCAAGCGTGATCGGAATCAAGGAAACGCTTCGTCATTTGAGCGACGGAAAACCATTGGGAATGTTTCCTGCGGGAGAAGTTTCTACTTATAAAGACGGCAAATTGGTGGTGGACAAACCTTGGGAAGAAGGCGCGATTAAAATCATTAAAAAAGCGAAAGTTCCTGTGGTGCCCATTTATTTCCACGCCAAAAACAGCCGTTTGTTTTACCTGCTTTCAAAATTGGATGACACTTTAAGAACAGCGAAACTTCCGTCAGAATTATTGACTCAAAAAGATCGCGTTATAAAAGTAAGGATTGGAAAAGCGATTTCTGTAAATGAACAGAATGAGCATGAATCAATTGAAGAATATTCTGAATTTTTAAGAAGAAAAACCTATATGCTGGCCAATCCTTTTGAGAAGGAAAGCAAGCTTTTGGATACTTCTAATTTAAAAATTTCAAGAAGTCCGAAGGAAATTGCAATGCCTGCAAATCACGATCAAATTGTAAAAGAAGTTGATGCTTTAAGAAACACGGATTGCCGCTTGCTGCAAAGCAAAAACTATGAAGTTTTCTTTACGGAAGCGAATAAAATTCCGAATGTTTTGCACGAAATCGGAAGGCTTCGTGAAATTACTTTCAGGGAAGTTGGCGAAGGAACCAATGAGTCTTTAGACTTAGACCGTTTTGACAAATATTACCACCACATGTTTTTGTGGGACGATGATACCAAGCAAATTGCGGGTGCGTACCGAATGGGATTGGGTTCTGAAATTTATCCAAAATACGGAATTGACGGATTTTATCTTCAGGAACTTTTTAGATTTGAGCCCGAATTGCACGACATGATGAACAAATCAATTGAAATGGGACGCGCTTTCATTACTAAAGATTTTCAACAAAAGCCGATGCCTTTATTTTTGCTGTGGAAAGGAATCATGCACACAACCTTGCGTTATCCAGAACATAAGTTTTTAATCGGTGGCGTGAGCATCAGCAATCAATTTTCAGATTTTTCAAAATCGCTGATGATTGAATTTATGAAGTCGCATTATTATGACCCTTACATTGCGCAATACGTGCATCCAAAGAAGGAGTTTAAAGTAAAACTGAAAGACGCCGACAAAGATTTTATTTTTGATGAAGCCGAAGCGGATTTAAATAAATTTGATAAAATTATTGATGAACTGGAACCGGGCAGCCTGCGTTTGCCCGTTTTGATCAAAAAATACATCAAGCAAAATGCGCGCGTAGTCGCTTTTAACGTCGATCCGCTCTTTAACAATGCCGTTGACGGATTAATGTACATCAGAATCTCTGATATTCCCGAAAGCACCATGAAGCCTGTAATGGAAGAATTTCAAGCCGAATTAGAGCGAAAGCTGATTGAAAAAGGTGAAAAATTATAAAATAAAAAACCCAAGATGACTGTCTTGGGTTTTTTATTTCAATTAGGTTTATCTCCAGATCGATTCTTTTATTATTTCTTCAGAAGTATGATCTTTTACAAAGTAAACCAACCTTCCGAGATGGTAAGAAACTAAAATGATTCCTAAAAAATAGGCTATTTTTTTGCTGTAAAAAATGGAGTTAAAATATTCTTTTCCGGAGATTAATTCTGCCGTTAGCGTTATTACTACTACGATGCAAAACACAAAGGCAAAGGGCCCGAAAAGATGATACGAGAAACTTTTCGCTACATCTCCTTCATATAAATAAACCAAAGATTTTGTGATGCCGCAACCTGGGCACGGAAATCCAGTAAGCATTTTAAACGGACACAGCGACTGATCGGTTTGAAGATGGTCATGATCGTTGTGCAGCATCAAAAAAAACGGAATTACCAGAGTCAATAGCGCGCCAGCAATTCCGAAAATTTTTAATTTCAATTTTTTATTATCTGTATAATTTATTGATATCACCTTGAACAATCATTGCGGCAACCATTGGAAACAAGAAACCTAAAATTAATAATAATGTAGATTGGTCTTTCCCTGGTTCCCCAGTTCTTTCATAAATTTTTGGCAAGCCTTCTCTTCCTGCCAAGTAGTAAAAATACAAATTTACCGGCATACAGCACCCAGAAAAAATGGCAATCGGCTGTGAAATCACTTCACGGTCTGCAACAGCATTGATCACTTCTGCCACTTTAATGTTCCAGTAAATTAAGTAAATACCGCAGGTAAGAATTCCGAAAACTAAGACTAAAATTGGATCCACGTTAAATACGGGAATCGGATTGTTTTTTTGAGGATTTATTATTTCCATTTATGATTATGGTTTTTGGGTTTGTTGGGATAAAATTAACAAAAATTATAAGACATAAAAGAATTTATTTAAATTTATTATAAATAAAACATCTTTTGAATTAAAATTTATTTGTTATCTACAGCTTCTTTATTCAAAAACACTGTCAATCGGTTCCCAAAGCTCAATTTTATTTCCTTCTAAATCCAGTATCCAAGCGAATTTTCCATAGTCGTGACTTTCCATCTCACCAATTACCTGCACCTTTTCTTCTTTAAATTTTTCGAGCAGCTTTTCTAAATTTTCTACTCTAAAATTCTGCATAAATTGTTTTTCCGAAGGTTCGAAATACTTGGTATCGTCTTTAAAGGGCGACCATTGCGTGGAACATCTTTCGCCTTTTTCATTTTTCCACCAAAAGGTACAGCCATAATCGTCCGTATTCAAATTAAGGTGTTTTTTATACCAATTTTTTAATTCCGAAGGATTTTCAGATTTGAAGAAAAAACCGCCAATTCCGGTTACTCTTTTTTCTTCTTTCTCTAGCTGGATTTCTCCAAAATAATGGGCTTTGATTTTATGAACAATGACCTGAGACAATTTCACGTGGCTTTCAAAAGTCCAGCCCGCAATGTGCGGGGAAAGAATCACGTTTTCAGAATCTAATAAATATTGAAAGGCGTCAGGAATGGAATCTGCTTCAAAAAGGGTTTCAAACGACAATTTTTCATACTCTAAAACATCTAGACCGGCACCTAAAATCTTACCTGACTTCAGGGCTTCGGCCAAATCTGCCGTGACTACATTTTTTCCGCGTGAGGTATTTATCAACCAAAAAGGTTTTGAAAAAGCATTGATATATTTAGTATCAACCAGTTTATCTGTTTCCGATGTCCACGGGATATGAAGGCTCAACACATCTGATTTTTGCTGTAATTCTTCTAAAGAAACTTGCTTTGCATTGTCATCGCCCACATTTTTTTTGATATCATAACACAAAACTTTCACATCAAAACCACGCAATTTTTTGGCAAACGATTTACCCATATTTCCATAACCAATGATTCCAACGGTTTTGCCGTCCAGTTCGTGGCCGCGGTTTTTTTCACGGTTCCAATGCCCGGCACGAATTTCTTTATCGGCTTGGTTTAACTTATTAAAAAGCGACAACAGCATTCCAAGAGAATGTTCGCCAACGGCATTTCTGTTTCCTTCTGGCGCCGCAATCAGTTTGATGTTCTTGCTTTTGGCATAATCGGTGTCGATGCTTTCCAAACCGGCTCCGACTCTGGCAATAAACTGCAAGTTTTTGCCTTTGTCTAAAAAAGTTCTGTCGATATTGAATCGGCTTCTGATTATGATTCCGTGATAGTCGTGGATTTTTTCTTCGATTGCTTCTTTTGATGATTTGAAATCTTCATGGTTGGTAAATCCGGCTTCCTGCAATTGCTCCATCATTATTGGATTATTGCTGTCGATGTGAAGGATTTTTATTGTTGCTGGATTCATTTTCTATATTTGAAATTGTTTTTCAAATTTAACGAAAAGCGAGCGAATTTGCAGATTTATTTTAAAAATAGGGATGGTCTATTTCAATAAAATGGAAACCCAAAATTTAAGCACTCCAGTAAATATTTACCAGACAAAATTGGATCTTGGAAACCTATCAATAATCTTTTTATGCAACAATTGTTTGAAACAGGGTTTGCATGAACGATTGAAGCGGCATCCTCTTTAAATTCTTTCTTTACGAATTTAAAAAGATTGAGCGCAAAGCGTGGCCCTTTTGGGTAATGTCCAAATTAAAATCCGAGAATTAATTTGGCAATAGAGAAATAAATTAAAATTCCGCAAATGTCATTACTCGTTGTGATAAACGGGCCAGTTGCCAAGGCAGGATCAATGCCGAATTTGTTGAGCAATAACGGGACAAATGTTCCGATCAAGGACGCAATAATAATTACGGAAATTAAAGAAACGGTGACTGTGATGCCTAATTCAATGTTGACGTTGAGCAAAAAGTGGCTTCCCGTAAATAAGATTACCGCCAAAATCACTCCGTTTAAAAGGCTTAGTGAAATTTCTTTGATCAAGCGATTCCAGAGCGATCCGCTGATGGTGTTGTTTGCCAAACCTTGCACGATGATGGCAGAAGATTGCACGCCCACGTTTCCGGCCATTGCGGCAATTAAGGGCGTAAAAAAGAAAAGTTCGCCGTGTTCTTCCATCGCGCCTTCAAAAAGCCCGAGCATTTTCACAGAAATAAAGCCACCCAAAAGCGCCAAAACCAACCACGGAAGCCGTGCTTTTGTCAATTCTAAAATGCTATCATCGGCTTCAACGTCTTGTGAGATACCGGCTGCCAACTGGTAATCCTTGTCGGCTTCATCTTTGATGACGTCAACGATATCATCGATGGTAATTCTTCCGACCAAGCGCCCCAATTCATCGATCACCGGAATGGCTTCCAAGTCATACTTTTGCATGATTCGGGCCACTTCCACGTCTTCAGTATCTACGCGAACGTAATCTACTTTTGGAATATAGACTTCGCTGATGGGCGTTTTTGTGGAAGTTGTCAATAAATCTTTCAATGAAAGCCGTCCTTTCAGGCGATTTTCATCATCGACAACATAAATGGAATGTACGCGGGAAATATTTTCGGCCTGGATTCGCATTTCTTTGACGCAAGTCAAAACATTCCAGTTTTCATTGACGCTCACGAGCTCCTTTCCCATCAAACCTCCGGCAGTATCTTCGTCATAACGCAACAAATCGACAATGTCTTTGGCGTGTTCAACGTCAATCAATTCAGAGATTACCTCGTTTTTAATTTCAGTAGAAAGTTCCCCGATAATGTCGGCCGCGTCATCGGTGTCCAACTCGTCAAGCTCTTCGGCAATCTCTTTTGGGGAAAGCCTGCTCAAGATATTTTCACGCAGGTCATCTTCTAATTCCAGAAGAATTTCTGCGGTTTTTTCACTGTCTAAAACCTTGAAAATGTAAGTTGCCTCGTTAAAATCAAGTTCGTCAAGGATTTCTGCAATATCAGCGTGGTGCATATCGTTCAGCAAAACTTCCAATTGCTTGTCGTTTTTGCTTTCGATTAATTCTTCGATTTCAAGAATAAGCTCCTTACTGATTTTAAACTGCATCGGCCTCTATTTTTTGTGTTAGTTCTATAAATTGCTGGTAATCCAACTGTTCTGGACGGAGGTCAAAGATAGTATCTTCTCGCAAACTATCCGATAGATTCATCGATTTTAAGCTGTTGCGAAGCGTTTTTCTTCGTTGCTGGAAACCTGTTTTTACAACCGTAAAAAACAATTTCTCACTGCACGGAAGCGTAAAGTTTTCTTTTCGCCTCAATCTTAAAACACCTGATTTCACTTTTGGAGGCGGATTAAAAACGTGTTCGTGAACGGTAAACAAATATTCTGCTTCATAAAAGGCTTGGACCAAGACCGATAAGATTCCATAAGCCTTTGTACCTTTTTTTTCACAGATTCTTTCAGCCACTTCTTTTTGGAACATTCCTGAAAATTCTGGAATCTGGTTGCGCATTTCCAACGTTCTGAAAACAATCTGCGTTGAAATATTGTAAGGGAAATTTCCGATGATGGCAAATTGCTTTCCTTCAAAAATTTCATTGATATCGTATTTCAAAAAATCTTTAGAAATGATATGATCGTGCAACTTTGAATAATTTGCATTCAAATAATCCACTGATTCGGTGTCGATTTCAATGACATAAGTTGTGGTCGGTTTTTCCAACAAATACTTGGTCAAAACGCCCATTCCCGGACCGATTTCTAAAATATTGTCATAGCCTTTCAAGCTCAAAGTGTCGGCAATGTCTTTTGCAATGCTTTCATCGTTCAAAAAATGCTGTCCTAGATGTTTCTTGGCTTTTACCTTTTCCATTTTAATTTTTGATTTAGGATTTTTGATTTAAGATTTCTCGCTAAACCATTATTTATTTTTAATTAACCCAATTGACTAATTAAATTGCTTTGTGTTCGCAGATAAATTCTAATTCTGTTCTGAATGAGAGCATTTTATCTCCGAATAATTTATAACTATCCTCGCGAAGTCTTGGTGCATCTTCTTTGTAATATTTTTGCAAAGTATCGTGAGAATCGGTATGAAATTGAACCGAATAGGTTTTTCCGCCCATTTCTTCTTCTACCAAAACTTTTACAAAATGTGCTTTTGTAAATTTTCCGGTAGCCAAAACTTCAGGAATGTGCGTGTGTTGCATCCAGTGAATCCATTCGTCGTGAACAGAATCGTCGATATTTGTGGTTACGTTGTAGATTATCATATATTTTTAAATTTTTCGATTGCTCGATTTTTAGATTATTCGATGTTTTGAGCGAATATGAAATTCATAACTTATAACTCCTCATTCATAACTCTAAAGACTCGCATCGCCTCTCAATTGCCTGAATTTCTTTCTGGCGTCAATGAAATAAATGCTGTCTTCGTGATTGAACAAAATCTGTTCATACAATGCTTTTGCTTTCTCAGTATCTTTTAAATCGCTATAAATTTCTGCGGAAAAAAATAAAGCTTCGTCAATGTAAATTCCGTCTTTGTGATTGTCAATTATGCTTTGAAAATTGGCTAAAGCCGAAGTAAAATCGCCCATTTTTTGATAGGTTTGACCAATTCGCAACAGCGTTTCGTCTTCAATTTCTTGTCCTTTGTATTCTTTTAAAATACTTTGAAATTGCTCTAAAGCTTCCTTATTTTTATTTTGGTATAGAAGATAATCGCCACGGGCAAATTTCTTCAGGCCAACTTGGGTCGAATCGGCCACCGTATTGTCATTTATCAGCAAAAATAATTCCAATGCGTCATTGGCAATCAATTGTGTCGAAGCCGATTTGAGTTCTTTAAATTGTTTCAAAGCCCACTCAAAATCCGTTTTGAAATAACTGGTTTTCCCCGCTTTCAAACTTGCTTCGTGACCAACAGGATCGTTTTTTAAATCTTCTTCGATTTGAGAATAATAGATCAAAGCTTGGTTGAATTTTTCTTCGTATAAAAGAATATCTGCCAGTTCCATTTTGACATCAGCCGTTTGGTATTTATTCAACGGAAGCTCTAAAGTTCGTTTCAAAATGGCTTTTCCTTCTTCAGGATTTTTCATATTGAACGTCGTGTAATGCGCTTGAAGAATTTGCAATTGCAAGCTATACGGCGTGATTCCGAATTTTTTTACCAATAAATCCAATTCTGATTTTATCGCCGGATAATTTTTCTCAGGCGCTTTTTTGATTTTGGCTTCCATTAAATAATAATTGGCCAAAATCTGCAGATCTTGGTCTCGCGTATTTTCTAAAACAAACCCAAAAATCTCTTGGGCGGTTTCTTCCTCATTTTCCTCCAAAGCCAATTGCGCCAAATTCACGATATTTGAAAACGAATCAGGATCTCTTCTGTAAATTGCTTTTTCTTGAATAAACGCTTTTGAATATTCTTTCTGCTGGACAAAAAACCAGCTTAAAAATTGGTTCCAAAAAAGATCTTGATTCTTTTGCGCTCTCAATAAAAGTGATTTTCGCAAAGACGCATTAAATGATCCTTCGACGTCTTCGCCCATAAAACGCGACAGCTGATTTTGAATCATAATCGTGCTGTTTGGATTAGAAAAAGATTCGTCTAAAAAGGTTTCAATCATCAAATCTGTTTTCCCCGATTGGCCATACAAAACCGCCATTTGATAATTAAAGTTCATTTTTGGTTCGATGCTTACTGCTAATTTATACGATTGCAAAGCATACTCTAACAGCACTTTTTTCTCAAAAGCACTTGCAATCGCATACACATTTGAAGGGTTTTCTTTAATTTTTTCAACCGCCTGGTCGTAATATTTCTTTGACCTGGAAGCGTCTTTCTTTAATTGAAAATTATAACCTAATTCCACTAAAATTGAGGGTTGGCGGTATTTATCAAGGCGATCTTGAATCAGCTTTTCAGCCACATCATACCTTTGCAATTGCTGATTGGATTCTATTAATTTTTGGAAATAAAAACTATTCGAAGGTTGGTTTTTCAGCAACTCTTCATAACTGATAATCGCTTTTTCAAATTCTCCTTTTTCAAAATAATTCTGCGCCAATTGCTCATTTTGAGAAAAAGCAATTAGGGAGAAAAATAAGTATATGATGAGAAGGATTTTTTTCATTTTAATGTAATCAAAGCGATACTAAATATAATACTTTTTCAACCTAAAAGGTATTAATAACCAATGAAATATAAATTATCAAATGCCCTTGTCTTTTTATATGGCGTTTTCGAACCACACAAAATCGGCAAGGGCATTTATTTTATATCTGAGATTAATTTATAATATCGAAACCCGTATATTTTCTCAAAACCTCAGGAATTACAATTCCTTCTGGCGTTTGGTAGTTTTCTAAAATTCCCGCCAAAACACGTGGCAACGCCAATGAACTTCCGTTTAAGGTATGCGCCAATTGGTTTTTTCCGTCTTTGTCTTTGAAACGCAATTTTAATCTATTTGCTTGGAACGTTTCAAAATTAGAAACCGAACTGATTTCCAGCCAACGGTCTTGCGCTGTTGAAAACACTTCGAAATCGTAGGTCATTGCAGAAGCAAATCCCATATCTCCACCACAAAGTCGCAAGATTCTGTATGGCAATTTCAATTCGTTTAAGATATCGCGAACGTGCTCAACCATTCCTTCCAACGCTTCGTATGACTTATCAGGATGTTCTACCCGCACGATTTCTACCTTGTCAAATTGGTGCAGACGGTTCAAACCGCGAACGTGCGCTCCATAAGAACCTGCTTCTCTACGGAAACAAGGCGTGTACGCTGTTGCCAAAACCGGCATTTCATTTTCGTTTAAAATGACGTCCCTGAATAAATTCGTAACCGGAACTTCCGCCGTTGGAATCAAATACAAATCATCGGTTTTGTCGTGGTACATCTGCCCTTCTTTGTCTGGCAATTGTCCCGTTCCGTAAGCCGAAGCTTCATTTACCAAATGTGGTACTTGGTATTCCTGGTAACCTGCATCGGTATTTTTATCTAAGAAATAGGTGATCAGGGCACGTTGCAATTTTGCTCCTTTTCCTTTGTAAACCGGGAAACCAGCACCTGTGATTTTATTTCCTAATTCGAAATCGATGATGTCGTATTTTTTTACCAATTCCCAGTGAGGCAAAGCACCTTCGTGCAAAACCGGAATTTCTCCTTCTTGCAACGTCGTCAAATTGTCTTCTGGGGTTTTTCCTTCCAGAACTAAATCGGCTGGAAGGTTTGGCAAAAGATAAAGCTGTTCAGTCAATTCATTCGTAAAAACGTCTAATTTCTCTGATAAATCTTTGCTTTTTTCTTTCAACAAAACATTTTTTTGCTTCAAGATTTCGGCTTTTGATTTTTCTCCAGACTTCATCAACTCGCCAATATCTTTGGATAGTTTGTTCGATTCCGATAAAATACCGTCCATTTCAGCTTGTGTTGTTCTTCTCTTTTCATCGAGTTGCACCGCTAGTTCAACAATAGATTTGGCATCCATATTTCTTTTTGCCAAAGCTCTAAGGACTTTTTCCTGATTTTCTCGGATAAACGCTATCTGTAACATTATACTTGGTTTTTATAAGGAAGCAAATTTAGTGAAAAAAGCCGGACAGTTGCAACGTTGCGAAATAACTATATTGTAAAGTTTTAAAGCAAGCTGAAACCTAAGAAATTAACACTTCGTATATTGTATTATTAACTACATTTGAAAAATTTATTTTTAAAATGAAAAGTTTTTCGTTATTAGTTGCATTATTCTCGGTGTTTTTTGGTTTTTCTCAAGACCACAGTTCTGCAAACAAAAGAATTGCCGAATCGGAAATGAATTCCTCTTCAAATTTGGTCAATTTTGCAGTAAATTCAAATACTTCGAATTACGATATCAAATACCATCGATTGGAATTTTCGATAAATCCTGCAAATTATTTCATCTCAGGAAAAGTAACAACGCATTATGTAGCCACACAAAATCTGAACACCATAACTTTTGATTTGACAAATGAATTAACTGTAAGTTCGGTCACACGACACGGAAATCCTTTGAGCTTTGCTCAAAATAACAATGATGAATTGGTCATAAATCTTGGTTCCACCCAAAATGCGATGGTTTTAGATTCACTTTCTATCAATTATTCGGGAGTTCCATCCAATGGAGAAAATGCTTTTACAACTTACACTCACGCAGGAGTTTCGGGACTTTATACTTTATCAGAACCTTATGGCGCTCGAGATTGGTGGCCTTGCAAACAAGATTTGAATGATAAAGTGGACAAAGTTGATTTTTACATAACTGCACCTTCTCAATATGTTAGTGTCGCCAATGGAATTCAATTGGGACTTGTAAACAATTCTAACGGTACAAAAACTACACATTTCAGACACAATTACCCGATTCCTGCATATTTAATTGCCATCGCTGCGACAAATTATGTTGTTTTCACACAACAAGCCGGAACTGCGCCGAATACGTTTCCGATAGTCAATTATATCTATCCCGAAACGCAAGCGTCAGTTCAAAATAGCTTGGCCGTGACTTTGCCTATTATGAATTTATTTGAAAATTTATTTGAAACGTATCCCTTTTCAAGCGAAAAATATGGTCATGCGCAATGTGCTCTTGGCGGTGGAATGGAACATTCAACCGTTTCTTTTATGGGAGGTTTTGACAGAAATCTAATCGCTCACGAATTGGCTCATCAATGGTTTGGAAACAAAATTACTTGTGGCACTTGGAAAGATATTTGGCTGAATGAAGGTTTTGCTACTTATTTATCAGGATTGGTTGTTGAAAATCTTGATGGCGATTCTAGTTTTAGCACTTGGAAAGGAAGCTTGGTCAATAATATTACTTCACAAGCTGGTGGCGCGGTTTACTTAACTGATGCCGAAACCGAAAATGTTGGAAGAATTTTTAGCAGCAGGTTGTCTTACAATAAAGGCGCGATGGTGGCGCACATGCTTCGATTTAAGATAGGTGATGTTGCTTTTTTTCAAGGTCTTAAAAATTATTTGGCTGATCCTAATCTTGCCTATGGCTATGCAATTACCGAAAATCTAAAAACACATTTGGCAACAGCTTCTGGAATGAACTTAGATGAGTTTTTTAATGACTGGGTTTTTAAACAAGGTTATCCAACATACACAATTACAGCTCAAAATTGGACAGCGGGTCAGGTGAGATTCTTGGTAAATCAAACGCAATCACATTCATCAGTTAACTTTTTTGAAATGCCCGTTCCTGTAAGAGTTACTGGTGCTGGCGGACAAAGCTTGGATTTGGTTTTAGACAATACAGCAAACAATCAAGTTATTTTTAAGACGGTACCGTTCGCAATTACTGGAGTTATTTTTAATCCGAATAATGATATTATTTCAAAAAACAGCTCGGCGACATTGGGCAACGATGACTTTGTTTTAATCGAAGGAATTAATTTATATCCAAATCCGGCTTCAAACACCTTGAACTTGCAATTGCCTGAAAGCATTTCGATTGAAAAAGCTATTTTTTACAACTCTTTGGGACAAATTATTATGGAATCTAAAAGCGAAATTTCTTGGGATGTTTCGGCTTTGCCCACAGGAATAAATTACATCAAGATTTTCACCGATTCAGGAACAAAACAGATGAAATTTGTAAAAGCATAAGTGTTATTTAATAAGGCTCTGATTAATTTCAGGGCCTTATTTTTTATTTGCCAATTCTCAACTAACAGATTGTAAATGAAATTATAGCAAAATATTTGATTTTTTTTCTAAAAAAGCATTACTCCTTTTTAAGTTTTCCTCTTTAGACAAATATAAATTAGTGCGCTATCGATCGATGTCACATCTATTAAATATTTATTAGCATAGTTTTATTCTATCGCTTTGATTCTGCTGACCATTATCGTAATTAAAATCCCGAAAACCCCTATGAATGCAAACGAAAACTGCAATCCAAAAGCTTCTGCGATGTAGCCAATAACAGGCGGTCCCATTAAAAAGCCAAGAAAACTGACGCTCGAGACTATGGTCAAAGCTTCCCCCGGAGAAACCGTTGTGTTTTTGCCAGCAACGCTGTAAACGGTTGGAACTATCGTTGAAACTCCCAATCCGACCAACATGAAAGCTAATGTGGATGCAATTAAATAAGGAAGAAAAACCGCAGTAAATAATCCGATGGAAATCATCAAACCGCTAATTTGTAGCACTCTTTTTCTGCCGAATTTCAAGATGAATCTGTCACCCACAAAACGTCCGGTTGCCATCATTACCATAAAACTGGTATAACCCAAAATTACCAACGGACCCGGTGCCTTCACAACATCTTTAAAATAGACACCGCTCCAGTCAAACATCACGCCTTCACTTGCCATACAGCAAAATCCGATGACGCCGAGCCAGATTAAAGCGCGGTCTGGCTTGGTGAAAAACTTTTTCTTTTCTAACGGTTTTTTCTCTTTGGCTTTAATCAAAAATTTGAAATTTGAAAACATTAAAATAAGTACGATTCCAAACGTGATGATGAAGTGGATGTAAGGCGAAATGTCAAACGCCAGCATCGCCAAACCAATGAAAGCGCCAGTAAAACCTGCCGAACTCCAAGCGCCGTGAAATGAAGACATTATGGTTTTTTTGAAAAGATTTTCGGTGTAAACTCCTTGTGTATTTACAGCGATATTGCTCATGTTTCCGAAAATTCCGAAAATAAATAAGGCTCCAGATAATTGCCAAGGATCAGTTGCCAAACCAATTGTAGTCATGAAAAAGGCATACAAAGTCAGGCAAATTAAAAGAATTCTGTGGCTACCGAATCGCGTGACCATTTTTCCTGCAAAAGGCATCGCAAACAATTGCCCAAACGGAATCGCAAATAAAATGGTTCCTAATTCGCCTTCACTTAAATGCAAATTGGTTTTTAAGTCTGGAATTCGGCTTGCCCAAGTAGCAGAACACAATCCCATTGCGAAATAAAATAGGGAAACCGCCCATCGAATTCGGTTTAAATAGGACTGTTTGGCGTGTTTGTAGCCTTTTAATTTTGGTCGGGTATTGAACCGGTTGACGAATCTGAATTCCATAATAATCTTGACTTGCAGTATGCTTCAGCAAGTAGCAAAGGTCGACATTTTCTGTTTTCTACAATTGCCAAATTTTATTTATTCATAAATCGCTGAATTGACCACCTTCACAAGTCGTTCGCCTTTGATTCCTGCAATTGCATTTTTAGCCGAAAGAACCGCCATGTCATTACGCGTTTCGGCTGTTGACGAACCAATATGTGGCAAAACGGCAACGTTTGCCATATTCAAAAGTTCGTTGTCAAAATGCATCGGCTCCGGATTGGTTACGTCTAAACCGGCACCCCAAATGGTTTTGTTTTTCAAGGCTTCGAGCAAATCTTTTTCGTTGTGCATTGGTCCGCGCGCCGTGTTGACAAAAATGGCGATCGGTTTCATTTTAGCGAAAGCTTCCCTATTGAACAAATCTTTGGTTTCATCCGTAAGATTGGCGTGAACCGAAATCACATCGCTTTTTTCAAGTAATTCTTCAAAGGAAACTCTTCGTGCCCCTAGTTTTTCTTCGGCTTCTTTATTAGTGCTTCGATTGTGGTAAATAATATCCATTTCAAAAGCGCCTTTGCAAGCTTTCGCCATTTCATAACCGATTTTTCCCAAACCTAAAATCCCAAGTGTTTTTCCTTGTAAATCCTGTCCAATATTTGCTAAAGGCTCAAAGAAATTCCAGTCGTCATTGATGATTCTTTTATGATGGAAAAATGCTTTTCGAGCCACGTTTTGCAGTAACAAAAAAGCGATATCGGCTGTGGCCTTGCTCAAAACATCTGGCGTGTGCCCGATTGGAATCTTCAATTTTGTGGCTTCGGCAATATCCACGTTATCATAACCCGTGGCGAACAACGAGATTACTTTTAAGTGTTTGCATTCATTCAAGAACTCGGCGTCAATATTGCCTCTTCCGGCAATCAGCAATCCGTCGACTTTTTTACAGTTTTCGATTAATTCTGCTTGCGTTAACTCTCTTTTTTCTTCCCATTGGATGACTTCAATTCCGGCATCACGAAAAAGTTGCAGACCTGCTTCGGGAATTATTCTGGTGATAAATATTTTCATTTTTTTTGTTCAGGGTAAGAGGTTCAAGGTTTTGGAAATGGGTAAAACGGATTGTTTTATCGACTACAATTCATAAATCTTAAATCAAAAATTCCTACCAAGCGCTTGATCCGTTTAAAAAACGAATGGCATCTGAATTTAGATTTAAATCTGGTGCTTGAATAATGGCATCTAATTGATTCAAACTCGTAGCGCTGACAATTGGAGCGGTAACTGATGGCCTTTGAATCAACCAAGCCAAAGCTACCGATGCGGGAGTCGTGTCGTTTTGTTTGGAAATTTCGTCTAATGCGTTTAAGATTTTCAATCCTCTTGCATCAAAATATTTATCCATATCGCCACCGCGAGGACTCTTTTTTAAATCTTCTTTGGTTTTGTATTTTCCGGTAAGGAAACCGCTTTCTAAAGAAAAATAAGTAAAAACGCCTAATCCGTGGCCTAAAGCAAGCGGTTCATATTGGCTTTCATATTTTTCCCGGGCATACAAATTATAATGCGGTTGCAAGGTTTCATAACTTGGCAAGCCTTTTTCAGCACTGGTCCCTAAAGATTCTTTGATTCGTTCTGGTGACATATTTGAAGTTCCAATCCAGCGAATTTTTCCGTCTTTCACCAATTGGTCGTAGGCTTCCAAAGTTTCTAAAACAGGGGTCGATTCATCGTCAAAATGCGTTTGGTACAAATCTAAATAATCGGTTTTTAATCTTTTTAGAGAATCTTCAACCGCTTTTAAAATGTATTCTTTTTTGAGGCCTTTTTTACCGTTGCCCATATCAGAACCCACCTTTGTAGTCAAAATAATATCGTGTCGGTTTTTCTTTTCTTTCAGCCAGTTTCCGATGATTTTTTCTGATTCTCCACCTGAATTCCCCGGTTTCCAACGTGAATACACATCGGCCGTATCGATGAAATTGAAACCTGCTTCCGCAAAACCGTTTAAAATTTCAAAGGATTTTTTTTCGTCTAAAGTCCATCCGAATACATTTCCTCCAAAAGCGATTGGATACACTTCCAAATCCGTATTTCCTAATTTTCTCTTTTCCATAAATTTATTTTTTGCCACGAATTCACGAATTAATTAGGGTTGTAAATCCGTGTCTATTTGAAACAATTCGTAATTCGTAATTCGTAATTCGTAATTCGTAATTCGTAATTCGTAATTCTACTAAAATTCAATTACTCTCTTTTCTTCATTGCTTTTAATCGACGCTTCGATGATTCTCATTACGTTTACGCCGTCTTCAGCAGTTACTGGTTCGGGTTTGTTATTGGTAATTGAATCGTATATTCCATCAAAAAATTCGAAATAATTTCCGTGTAATGTTGGGACAATTTCTCTGATGACTACGCTATTTACTTCGGTGTGAAGCAATCCTTCTTTATAATCGGGTTCGATTCCCCAATTGTCACGACTTGGTTTTTTTCCGAGCTTCAATTCGTCTTCTTGAACATCGCCCCTAGCTTTTAAAAACGAGCCTTTTTTTCCGTGTAAAACATACGAAGGAAGCATTTCTCTGACGAAAAATCCGGCTTTCAGTCTTACGCGAAAACGAGGATAATATAATAAAATATCAAAATTATCATCAACTAAAGAATAATCGCGAGTGATTCGGATATCAGCATTCAAAGCTTCAGGAAAACCGAATAAAGTCAAGGCTTGGTCAATAATATGCGACCCTAAATCTTTTAAAATCCCAGCACCCGGATTGGCCGTTTCTTTGTGCTGTTTTGGACTTAAATTTGGATTATATCGGTCGAAATGAATTTCTGCTTCTACAATTTCTCCTAAAATATCTTGGTCTAAAATCTGTTTTACGGTTTTAAAATCGCTATCCCATCTTCTATTTTGGAACACGGCTAATTTTAACTTTTTTTCTCTGGCGATGTCACGAAGTTCTTCGGCTTCAGTAACTGTTGTGGTGAATGCTTTTTCGACCAAGACATTTTTATTGGCCAAAAGTGCTTGTTTTGCAAATTCAAAATGCGTTCCGACCGGCGTGTTTACGACGACCAAATCGACATCGTCTTGAAGTAGTTCTTCTATTGAACTGTAACTTTTTGTGTAAAGATAATCGTGTTGTATTAATTTTTTGCTTCGTTCCCAAGCACCGATCAATTCGAATCCTTCGTGTAAATTGAGGAAAGGCGCATGGAATACTTTACCAGACATTCCGTAGGAAAGAAGTGCTGTTTTTATATTTTTCATTTTGTGTTTTTAATTTTAACGCGAGGTTTTTGATTTTTCTCGCAAAGGCGCTAAGACGCAACAGTGTTTGACTCAGAAACTTTGAGACTCTGCGACTTTGAAACTCTGAAACTATTTCTTCGCTCTGTCGTATTGGTTTGGCCATTGGACATCGACTCCTAATTCTCTGGCAAAAGTTAAGGCAAGATTTGGGTCGCGCAATGATTCTCTGGCAAAGAAAATCAGGTCGGCTTTTTCTTCTTGGAGGATGGCTTCAGCTTGTTTGGCTTCCGTTATCAATCCGACGGCGCCGGTGCACACTTTTGTTTCTTTTCTGATCTGTTCGGCAAAAGGTACTTGGTATCCTGGTTCTGCCGGAATTTTTTGGTGTGAAACCAATCCGCCAGAAGAAACATCTATCAAATCAACGCCTTTGTGTTTTAAAATTTCGGAAAGTTGTATTGATTCTTCGATATTCCAACCGCCTTCTGCCCAATCTGTAGCCGAAATTCTTACGAATAAAGGCAAATCATTTGGCCATTCTTCTTGCACGGCTTCTACAATTTCTAATGTAAATCGGATTCTGTTTTCAAAGCTTCCGCCATATTCGTCAGTTCTTTTATTGGACAAGGGCGACAAAAATTGGTGCAGTAAATAACCGTGCGCTCCGTGCAGTTCCAGTACTTTGTAACCTGCTTGAACTGCGCGTTTGGTTGCTTTTTTAAAATCTAAAATTACTTTTTCAATTCCGGTTTTGTCTAATTCGGTCGTGTTTTCAATGTCGTGGTAACCGATGGCACTTGGCGCAAAAGTTTCCCAACCACCTTCTTCTTTTGACAATTTTCTGTTTCCTTGCCATGGCGAACTCACGCTGGCTTTTCTTCCGGCGTGCGCCAATTGGATTCCGGGAACGCAATGGTGCTCGGTAATAAAATGGGTGATATTTTTTAATTTTTCGATGTGTTCGTCGCTCCAGATTCCTATATCTTCGGGAGAAATTCGGGCTTCGGGAGAAACGGCTGTCGCTTCTTGGATAATTAAGGAAGCACCTCCGTTGGCACGGCTCCCGAGATGGACTAGATGCCAATCGTTTGCAAAACCATCCTTGGCAGAATATTGACACATTGGCGAAATGACGATTCTATTTTTCAGAATAATGCTTTTTATCTGAAATATTGAAAATAATTTTGAAGACATAATTGCGTGTTTTTAAGAGAAATGGCTTTTTAAGCCTATGAAAAATGACAGAAAAGCCATTCAATTAAGTAAAGTTAAGGTACAAATTATTAAGTGGGAAGCGGATTTCAATTATTAACAAACTTTTAAATTAGGGAAAAACAAAGATTGTAATTGTAAGTAAATAGAAAACACTATTTTTGTTCGGAATTATTGAATCTAAAACTAAAAAATGGAAATAGTTATTAAGCTCTCACAGTTTTTATTGAGTTTATCTTTGCTGATTGTATTGCACGAATTAGGGCATTTTATTCCTGCCAAATTATTTAAGACGAGAGTTGAAAAATTCTATTTGTTCTTTGACGTAAAATTCTCGCTTTTGAAGAAAAAAGTGGGCGAAACAGAATATGGCATCGGATGGCTTCCGCTTGGAGGTTATGTGAAAATTGCCGGAATGATTGACGAAAGCATGGACAAAGAGCAAATGGCGTTGCCACCTCAGCCGTGGGAATTTCGTTCAAAACAAGCTTGGCAACGTTTGATTATAATGCTTGGAGGTGTGACTGTGAACTTTATTTTAGCTATTATCATTTACATCGGGATGGCTTTTGTATATGGAAATACCTACATCGCCAATTCTGAATTGAAAGATGGCGTTTGGGTTTCGAGTCCGGTTGGAGAAGAATTGGGATTTAAAACGGGAGATAAAATCATTGCTGTTGACGGTAAAAAAGTAGAGAAATTCAATGACGTTCCGTATAGCGTAAATTTTGCCAAAGAAGTTACTATTGAAAGAAATGGCGCGGAACAAGCGATCAAGCTTCCGGTTGACGTTTTAGACAAAGTAATGAAAGACGAAAGAAGGTATCTTGATTTGAGAATTCCTTTTGTGGTAAGCAATCTTGCTGAAGATTCTCCAAACTTAAACAGTCTTGAAAAAGGCGATATGATTTTAAGCATCAACGGACAAAAAATGCGTTATGCTGATGAAGTTTTAGCATTTAACAATGCAAATCCTGGAAAAACAGTCGATGCTGTTGTTTTCAGAAAAGAAAAGGAAGAAAACATTAAGCTTACGATCAATAAAGAGGGAAAACTGGGAACTTATCAAGGAAATGTGAAAGTGGATAATCTTGAAAAACTAGGTTATTACAACATCAGCCGTGAAACTTTTTCTTTTGCGGAGGCTTTTCCTGCGGGAATTCAACGAAGCAAAGACGAATTGGGAAGATACATCACGCAATTGAAAGCGATCGTGAATCCAGATACCGGAGCCTATAAAGGCGTGGGCGGATTTTACGCGATTTTCAATGTGTTCCCGAGTGTTTGGAGCTGGGAATATTTTTGGGGCATCACGGCTTTCCTTTCCATTATGCTTGGCGTAATGAACTTATTGCCGATTCCGGCACTTGATGGAGGCCATGTTATGTTTTTATTATTCGAAATTATTACACGAAGAAAACCGAGCGAAAAATTCATGGAAAGAGCACAAGTTGCTGGTTTCTTTATACTTATAGCATTGGTTTTATTTGCCAACGGAAACGATATTTATAAGGCGCTGACGAGGTAGAAAAAAAAAATATTTTTTTCATTAATTTCACTTGCAAAAACAAAATTAAGCTTTATATTTGCAACCGCTTTACAAGGCAAAACGCCTTCCTCCTTAGCTCAGTTGGTTAGAGCATCTGACTGTTAATCAGAGGGTCCTTGGTTCGAGCCCAAGAGGGGGAGCAAAATTAATCCTGATAGAAATATCGGGATTTTTTGTTTTATAGAAAAATCAATAGATTTTCATTTTTTAATTGTAAATGAACATTGCTGAACTTATAAAAAATTTATTTGCAGGTATTAAAATAAAGATTATATTTGCACCGCTTTTAAAAGGCACACGCCTTCCTCCTTAGCTCAGTTGGTTAGAGCATCTGACTGTTAATCAGAGGGTCCTTGGTTCGAGCCCAAGAGGGGGAGCAAAATTAATCCTGATAGAAATATCGGGATTTTTTGTTTTATAGAAAAATCAATAGATTTTCATTTTTTAATTGTAAATGAACATTGCTGAACTTATAAAAAATTTATTTGCAGGTATTAAAATAAAGATTATATTTGCACCGCTTTTAAAAGGCACACGCCTTCCTCCTTAGCTCAGTTGGTTAGAGCATCTGACTGTTAATCAGAGGGTCCTTGGTTCGAGCCCAAGAGGGGGAGCAAAATTAATCCTGATAGAAATATCAGGATTTTTTGTTTTATATACTTTCGTAGAATTTCCTTCTTATCTGATTTGATTTATTATTAGTTTTACACGAGCAAAATTTTTAAGAAATTAAGTGGCCAAAAATTTGATCTGTGGAATATTGAAGAATCAGAAAAATTAAGCGAGACCATTCCAGATTAAGCGATCAAGGCTTTTAAAACTCATCATACCGTTTTTGGGATTTCGTTTAAGCATTATTCTTATTTGGCAACTTGGCACGGGAAGAAAATATTTCTTTCCGGCGACACGACGAATTCTGAAACCATCGCTTCGCAAACCGATTTAGATTTGGCTTTTGTCCCGATTTGGCTTTTGATGGATATCGAAGAAAAAAACGTTGACTTTAAAATTCTCAGTAAAAAATACGCCATTTACCACATTGGCCGAAATGATAAAATTACTCTTGACGAAAAAGATTTTCAGTTGAAATTATTGGACAAACAGGGGGATGTGATTACGATAGCTTATTGATTTAATTGCTAATTTTTAATTCACTTTATCAAAAGTACCGTCGTCGCGTATTGTAATTTTCGCGGTTTCTTTTAATCGGGTGGCCCCATTTTCCACAGCATTTGTGGTAATGGTAATAACATAATCAGAGTCAATGGAAAAGCTGGTAATCTCCTTATAATCGTGGCTTCCGGGTTCATGCCACTCGCCTTCCACGTAGCGATTAGAAACCAATTTATTTTCAAAAATTGTCAGTAGATAATAACGGTAACTGAAATCACCACAATCCATTGGTACTAAAATTACTTTGATATTTTCAAAATCGGGTAACGCAATGTAGCGCGCATCACTTGGGTCACAGATAAATTCCTCGATACCTTTAATCTTGCAGTTTAATTTTTTGTAGCTGGCTTTTTTTGGATCAATGGTTTTGGCATAAGGAAATTTAATTGCGCTTGCTTCAATGCAATTATCACCAGAAGTTACTGGCGTAACAATTTCCTTATCTGGCAGAACGGCGTTTACAGTATCTGTCTCAGAAACAGCTTCTAAAGTAGCCATTTCGGTTTGCGTTTTCGTGTTGCAACTTGCGAATGATAAAAACAGTATTGCAATAATTTGGACAATGATAAGTTTTAGCGGTTTCATTTATTTTTTTTGAAAGTTAGATATTTTGAATCGCACTGCGTAAAATGATTGTATTCATTCATTGCGTTGCCATGGTTTTGGACAATTATCGAGCCGTCTTCCCACAAACTGCCAATAGCTCCAAAGGTTAAATAGGTCACGTCGCCGTCTTTCATAATCCTCACTTTTCCTTTTCCAATTGATTTTTCTTTGTCTAAAATACGATAATTATATTCTGTTCCAGACTTTTCAATTTGGATTTTAAAACGTCCGTTTTCACATTCGTCCAGCACATAAACTCCAGCAAGCGAATCTTTTTGCTCTACCATTTCTTTTCTGGCCGAAAATTGTTGTGGAACGCAAGCGAACGAATTTAAGCTTGCTAGAAATAATACTAAAAGGAATGCAGTGTTTTTAATTGTTGTCATTGGCTACTTGTCTTCGTGTTGCTATTTTGTTTTTCTTAGATTGAGAAATATTCCAAGTTAAATAATTGACCGTTAGATCCAAATATCGTTGGTAACAATCCTTAGATTCATCGGTATTGAGACGGGCGTATTTATAAACAGCATCGTGTCCGTCCCACGCTTTGCTGTTTTTTATAGAATAGGTTTCAAAATTTTCAAACTTGGTTTTCGTGCAAGTGATCTTTTTTATCATGTTGATCAACTTGGGTTTTCGGTCGCTCATATAGCCATTAAAACCGCCGTTAATTCGATAGGTAATATAGATAATATCATCTTTGTCTGCAAAATCATTAAGATCCACAGATAAATTTTCGCTCCAATACCATCCTGCAGAATCTACGCAATATGGTAATTCTCCTAATTTTTTATTATTGGGTTCTGTTGTGAAGTTTTCGCTTTTATAAATACCATAATTGGTATAATTCGTTCTTCCGGTAATCTGGATCAAACCTCTTCCTTTAAATCGAACGCCGTCTCCTGTTTGGGTATTTCCTAAATCTGTTCTTCCTTCATAAGCACTTCCTGAAGCAATTTCTTGCATATATACAAATTCCCCCGATTCATGGCGCAATTGAGCCAAGAAATGTAGTTTTCTTTCGCAAGTATTGATCGTATATTCGGTCATGGTTGCATTTATAGCTTCCAAAAACTTATCTGCATTTGCCCTGCTGATACCAAGGTGAACCAATTCGTCGCTAGTCAAGTCGCGGTCACAATAGCATCCTCCCGCCACAGCTGGGCTGGTGACTTCTGCAGAAGGTTGCAAGCAACTGCAAGTATTTTGATACCCAGCATCCTTGGCAAGCAAAATAATATTCTGGCCGTTCATTTCTGCCTGGGTTTTTGCGAAGTATTTATCCTGAAGATAATTGGCAGGATTAAACTCGCGCACGTCATAATGCACCCACGTAGTTGCGCCAACTCGCGTAGATTCTAAATAAAAAATGTCTTTTTCTGCATTCCAATCCCATTTGGCACCCAAATATTTATTAAAAATATCCGATCTAATGGTTTCGATATCTGGAACCGCCCTTGTTCTGGTATTATTTTTATTGAAATGCAAATCGAGTGCCTTTCCCATATGATTGGTCGTTGGTCTTTTTCGATATTCTTCGTGGTGTCTGCATCGGTATCCAGAACTAATTGCGTTTAACGAATAACGTCCGTCTTTTTCCAAATAAAAAATTACTGCTTTTAACGCCCAAAGCAACGATCTGTGCAACCCAGGATATTCATAACGATGGCGAGATTCTGCCGAACCGCTTAAATATTCGCCTTTATGGCTGTTGTCGCCAAAACCGCTACAGGTTCCGCATTTGCACTTGATACTGTCGAAATTAAAATTAAATTTTGTCTGAAAATCTTCAATCGCTTTTAAAACATTTCCACAAACTTTTCCGGTTTCAGCCACTTTCATGTAGTCGCGCTGGAATTGCTTCACCATTTTTTCTGTTCTATTGGTAAATTCATCAGTGGGAACATTTCCACCAAAGCCTGCAAGTCTTATATTTATCTCCCGAATCAGCTCGTTTTTTGGATCGCCTCTTTTGATGCAAAATTTCCCTTCGCAACTTTGTACTTGTGTTGGGTTTACGGTCACAGGTTTGAACAACTTATCCATAACCATATCCCAACCAATTTTAGCCGCAACAACCACCGGTGCGGTTAAGGTTTCCACCATTCCTTTTTCTTCTTCTGGGGGCGATGCTGGCCTTGGTTGCGGTCTGGGCGGTGTGCTTCGTTGACTCGGACTTAAAACTATTTCGCTATTGCTGACATTTACCGTTTGAGTTCCGTGAGTTCTTCTATTTTGTGACTTTACAACTAAATAATATTCGTGTTCAAATCCGTCAAATGCTCGATTTGCCTTAGCCATCATTCCGGTATCCAGCAATATTTTTTGCTTTAGAATTCCGTTCCTGTCGGAAATGATAAATTTTCTGTTCCACAAAAGCGTGTTTGAATTGGCATCGTGACCTGAATTCGAAAAAATCGTATCGCGTTCCCAAATTGCTAAATCAATTTCATCACCAATCATGTTTTCTGTGGTTACAATTGCCGTGATGTGCTCGCCATATTTTGGCGGTTTGGTAATCGTATTTTCATTGACGTCTTTAATCGTTAAAGTGGTGACCTTTTTTGGGCCTTGGACAGGCCTTACAATAAGTCCCGGAGGTGCTTTTCGTTCAGCGCTATGCACATAAGCTTCAATCAACAGACTTTCTCCATACCATTTCTGCGGAAATTCAAAACTTACGCGTTTGCCAAATTTTGTGGGACCGCCGTCTAGCAATCGTAAACGTCCATTTTCCATCGCATACAGATTCCATTTCACTGCATTTTGATCAGCAATAGAAGTTCCCGGATAAAACTCGTGAACCTCATAAAATGTAGGTTGCCCGATAAGGGGCGAAACATTTCCTCTAATTGATTTTACACCTAATTTTGCCATAACTAATAATAATCTGGATTCTCTTCTTCGGTAATTTCTGCTACATCCACCAATGGATTTATCATTGAGTGCACGTCGGGATCTATGTTTTTGACATTCTTTTTAGACAGTTGCGCGGTTTGCCCATGAAAAGTAATTTTTATACAATCTGGCCCACCGACCGGACAAGTGGCTTTTGAATCTTCGATTAAAACTTGTCCTTCATTTTCAAGCGTTACTTTTTCATAAAATCCTTTCCACTCGGTTACTGTTGCTTGACATGGATTGTTGTTTTGCTTGGAACAAGAACCAAAAGTATTTTTTTCAAAAGTTTTGTTGATATCTTTTGTCGAAGCAATCATTTTCTCGGCTCCGTCAGCATCATTAATGAATTCTTTGTTATGCGTTTTCACGGATAATTTGTCGGGTGCTGTCCCAAAATTACACATACAGAGCGCTCCGTGGCATACTAAATGTTTTGCTCCCATAACTGTATTTTTTAAGTATCAAATGCTTTGGTGTCAGGCACGGCATAAATCGAGAAAGTTAATTTTTGTCCCAAAGCTTCAAAATTGCCGCTTATAGATTCAATCGAATGATTTCGGTTTAACGTATATTTTGTTTCATAAGATGAAACCGGCATCTGCTGATTATCATACTTACTGCTAATTTTTTTTTCAAATTCAATCTGCTCTTTGTCATTTAAGGTTGCATTATTTTGTGCCAGAAAATCAATTGGAAACGTATATTTCACTTGCAACAGATTGGATTTTTCGATCAATTCTAACTTAAAATCATGAAATGCATTGTTGTAAATTGGATAAAAATATTGATTCAAAAAAAGATCATTTTTTAACCGACACAATACTGTTTCTTCTGACAAAAGTGCTTCATTTTGTAACTTTATATATTTTTCAACAATGTCACCACTGTATTTTAAAGCAAGATTTTCTTTAATTTGGTTCCAAGTAGCTACGATTTCCTGAAAATTCAGTAATTGTTCCAATTTTCCAAAATTATCAAGTTGTACAACAATTGTTTTCAATGAATTTCTACATTCTTCGGCCAAAACTTCTATCATTGACGACGGATTTTCGTAATTGACCAAAAAATCCCTAGTTTCCACTTTTACTAAAAAACCAGACGGCTTTAACTTATTCCAAGTTGTTTTCACTCTGTAAAGCAGTAAATTTTCTTTTTCAGCATTTTTATTCACGACCAACTTGACCATATATTCTTTTATCAAATTTTTAGGCACAAAGACAATTTGATTACCACATTGCAAACTTGAAATTTTTGAATCAGAATTTATCTCGACCATTCTATCTTGAATTTAAGATCGCGTTTCTTCATTATATTTTTTCCTAATTATGGATCCGTCATCAGAATTTACATCTATTTCCAGGGTTCCAAAAGGATATAAATCTTTTACAACGGACCATTTTTTTTCCTTTTCCACAAAAATAATTCCTAAACTTTTCCGGTCTTTTTCATCGGATGGATTTAAAAATTTTCTTTTCCCGAAGGCTTCATAAACCTGCTCTTTCGTTACTTTTGAAACATCTTCCTTGAATCCAAAAATGGTTTTAAATGTCGCTTTCTCTTCATTTGTCAATTCGTTTAACAGCGGCTCGTTCGCCAATTCTTTCAGCAAGTCTTCTATTTTTAGCTTTGCCTCTTTGTAAGTTGTAGTTTCATCAACTGTTTTTGTCAAATTTCCTTGCTTGTCATAAAATTTTGTAACTCCATTCCGAACTTCACTAGAAGTCAAAAAAACACCTAAATATCTCGAATATTCCTCCTTTAAAAGACCTTCTCCGTGATACACTTTTACAGTTTCGAACAAAGCTGGAGCTGCCGGAATCACTCTTGAAAATGATTCTTCACTGTCTTTTACGCTAATAATCGTTGTGCCGTCAGCAAGTTTATACTCGCATTGAGAAAGGTCAATTTCTCCTTCTTTTTTCTTCTTGCCAATGCATTCATTATATTTTTCTAGATCAAAACGCTCTGTGGTCATAGCCTTATTTTTTGGTTGAATTCCGTCTTCATTTTGTCCTTTGCAACTGGATAACTGCGCAACGACCAGAAACATCGAAAATATTTTAACTAGCTTCATATTGCAGATCTTATAATATTCCATTGCCAACGATTTGTTGAAAAACGTTGTTCTCCAAGTTGGTGCGTATAATCCATGATATTGTCGGTATTACGGTATTTGTACGTATAAAGTCCATTGTTGTCAAACGTGTGGTGGACTCCCATGGCGTGAAGCAACTCGTGAGGTGAAGTGGAGTCGTTTCTTCCTTGAAAAACCACAACAACTTTTGTATTTCCAATACCTTCTGCAACCCCGTTTAAAGTTCCATCTGGCAACATATAAACGCGGTAATGATTTCGATAGGAAGCATTTGCTGCAGTTTCAAAAAACTTACCGTCTAAATATCTATGAAGCGACGCCCATCTGGAGTCGTCCATCAGCACTCTTCCGGTGGAATCTCTTGTGGTAAAAAATTTATTAAACCACCAACCCTCGGCCCTGATTGCCGGACCAACACTGAGTGAAGCTTGAACATAGGATTGTTGCAATGCAAATCGTGTTATATCCACTTCATTTCCTTTTATAGAACCCTGCACATTATTATATCTGACCGGAATAAAAACTACGTTTGCATTTTTTAAAACACTATTTGGAAAAAGCTTGATTTGTCCCACTCTTTGTTCTTTTCCATTTTTTGTGGCAAAAACCCTGATGTTTTTATTTGTGGGAAATGCTTTTAAACATTTTATACTGACCGCGCTCTTGTCAAAATTTTTTCCGACAGATTTTGTCAATCGTTTTAATATGACTAATTCAAAAGTTTCGGTGTCATAGTCATAACGCATAGAATCTGGGATTTCAGCGACTTCTGTTATAGCGTCTAAAATGGCCGTTGTTCCCACACAAAGCGACATATTTGGAACAGAATATCTTCCTTTGTAAGAATTAAAAAATTCATATTCTTTGAGATGCCTTATATGTAAATCATTTCTTGGCGTAAATACCGCATTGGATTCTGTGGCATATACGTTTCCGTATTTACCGATAATTCCGTTGTAATTTACATCAACGGCCATTTGGCTATCTGCTTTTCTTGGCCAGTCAAACCCAAATTCTCCTTTCCAATCTTTTGTAGGTCTAAATTCTACTACACATCTTGCATCAACGGGAATAGTTTCAAAAGAACCATTTCTCACGCCTTGCCGGCCATTTTGTTGCACACCCTTTTCACCATAATTGGTTATGGTGCCATTAGCATCCATCCGATACTCATTTCTAGATGTTTCTGAAATGCCTCCACCTGCTATTTTGGTATGATTGCCTCCCATATTTATGCGTTTGTAACTTTTTCTCCTGATTTATTATGTACCGTCTGCTCCGAATTATGAGTCAGCATACCCGTAGCCATCACTTGAATGGCGCCCGTGGCCTGCTTGCTGATATTTTCTGCGTCGGTTTTTATTTCTCCACTGGCCATTTCTGTAATATCCGAAGCTGTAAGCAAATAATCCTTGCTAGCAGTCTGAACAATGCAACTTCCAGCCGTTTCAGATATATTTTCTCTGGCTCCAAGGCTTATGTTTTTTCCAGCAGTTAATGTCATATTTCCGCCTGCTGTGATATTAATATCGTTCGGCGCTTTTATGTTGATGTTACTTCCAACGGTATCCAACGTGATTTCATTGCCGCTTTTATCCGTAATTAATATACTTTCATCTTCCGTAAATTTAATGATATGTCCGCTTCTTGTATGAATGGCTTTCACCGTGTTTTCTGAATTTGCATAACCGCTAGAAGCTCCTCCATTATACATGGCTCCTAATACAAAAGGTTTTTCTGCATTTCCTCCTTCAAAAGCAATCAGCACTTCTTCACCCACTTCAGGAATAAAATAAAAACCTTTTCCGCCACCCGAATGTGGGTTCGTCATTCTAATCCACGGGGTGTTTTTACCGCTTTCGGTTTGCCAGGCAAATGCCACTTGAATTCTGCCAAGACCCGCCGGATCATTGTTTGAAATGACGGTTGCCGGCTGTGATTCTGCTGTTGGAAAACTGTGTACATTGCCATAAGGCGGTGCCATCACACTTTCTGGAACCGCGTCAAAACTGTTGTGATAAGTGCCTGATTCATCACAGACGTGCATAATATCGGTAATGATATAATTGCCGAAATTTTGCTCTTGAAGTCCGTCTAAAATATTTCCGGTTAATGAAAAGGAAGGTTCTTTGATGGTAATTACGTCGCCAATTCTCAATCCGGTTTCGTCAGAATCACCTTTTGCCGTTACCAAATCTGCTGTTCGAGATTGCAATTGCGTGGTCACTCGGTCAACCAAATGCGTTCGAGAATTCCCTTCTTCCAGAGAATGTGAATACAGCATTGTGGAACTGTTTGGAAATAATTTTTTAGAGGATTCAAATATCGCTTTTGAATAGCCGTCTGGAGAATGGTTGACTTCCATCGAACTGGCTTTTTGGGTTTCTCCGTTGGAAGGATCATAGCCCATATATTCAAATCCGAGTGATTTTGCCCGCATTTCTATATTGAAGGAATGCAAGGTCCTCCCATATTCTAAGGTAAAATTCTTTGGTTTCGGTTTTCCAAAAATCAATTCTTCTCCGTTAAAATAAAACCAATTTCCCTTTTTTTGCGCCATCCTGCTTAGGAATGCAAAATCGCTTTCATTATACTGAACCGTGTAAGGCAAGGTAGAATCGTTTGCAACGTTAACCGAAAGATTTAGGCTTTTTTCAGGATACTCTTTTGAAACTTCTTTAACGATATCTGACAACGATTGGTCACTGAAAGAACGAATATTGGGAGTTCCTTCCATCAAAATTGTGGTACTGTACCCGTTGATGATAATTCCTCCAGAAGCTCCAGAAGTCCTGACCATTTGGGTTTCGGTAATGATTCCGTTAAAAAGCAAAGGAGATTCGGTGGACATTGCCGTGGGCACTATTGAAATTTTGATTTCATGTCCCACATATTTTTGAGCCTTGTCAATGGCCTGGCTCACAAATTCTTTCGGCAAAGGTTGCAAAAGTGAAAATCTATGGTGCGTCTGCACTTTTTGGTTGATCACCAATTTTGAAAATCGGGTTAATTTTTCTCCCGCAATTTCTATAACAATCTTTGTACTGATAGGCATAACAGTAGTTTTTAAGGTTAAATAGATCTTGGGGGAAGATGCAAAATTATGTTTTGTGAATTTACTATATTTTTTATTAAAATTCAAACATATCAATATTTATTTTTTAAACAAATCTAAAAAATATATGACTAAATACCAGTTGTTTGCAAAATTATTTGAATTTAAATCTAACAATTTTGTGAAAAAAAACAGCAATTATATATCGTTTAATTCAATAAAAGCACATGTAGTATTTCCTTAATTTTTAATCCAAAACCTCATTTCCTAACCTTTATGGCGAGAAACAAGACGCCATAATCTGATTTTTCAGGAGCATTATTACAGTCTGTTAAAATTATTTATCATAAACATATCCATAATAATTAGTTCGAATTATACTTATAATTTATAGCTGTGGAGATTTTGAAAGATTTCATAATATCATTTCCATAAAACCCTCAGCAAAGTTCTTTTCCTTTTTTTGTCTTAGAATGTTATGTTTCAAAATAGCTGATTCTTGAGCCATTTTTTGACATTGCTACTAGTGCGCTTAAATCTTAATAAATCAAAATCTTCGACTTATGGACATAGCCTGTTTTTTCTTTGTTTTTAATGCGCCACCAGTCACTTGAATTGTCCAAAATCTGTATGCGAGTTGCTGAATTTATCTTTTCAAGAATCTTTGAGGTTGCGTTTTTTTCTTGCCTTAAGTTGGTATAACCATCTGCGTCGTTTATAAAATAAATAGCTGAGACATCTGCGTTACTTGAATCATAATTATTTTCTATGTAGCTTTTTAATTCCTCAAAATTGTAATATTTGTTATCTTTTATCTTTTTTGAATACACTGCATTAGTACTCAAAACTAAATCAATATCGCCTGTAATCCCTGAAAGCGCGAGTTCATTCAATAAAAATGCTACATAACGATCTGGATCTTTATAGTTTTTCGGATTTTTGACGATGTCATTTATATTCTTGACTATCGTTGTATAAAAATCACCCGTCACAGTTTCAGAAAATCCTGCTACAGTTTGTCCTTTATATTTGATCTGACGAATCTTTGTGACCATTTCTTCACGCATTACCAATTTATTGTTTTCTGTGCCAAAAATGATTTCTGTGATGTCAAAACTGTTTTTAAAATTTACTATATCAAATACAAATTTTAAAATCTCATCATCTTTTGTAAAGCCATATGATTTAACAAGCAGATGCAATAAATCAGGTTTTTTCGCCTTTAGCCAAGTTAATGCGACTCTCTCGTTATAAAAAATAAACTGGTTGTAATTGTATAATAAATCCGCCTCAATTTCTGTATCGCTTCCTTCCACAAACACGATTCCCAAATCTTTTACGGCAATTTCAGAAAGCATGCTTTGTTGCAATGCGCTTACGTTGGAATATTTCTTAATATCCCAATTATAAAACATTTTTATCTTCGATTCAAAAACAGTTTCTGATGGTTTTTTATAGCCTTTTTTATTAAGTTCTGCTTGGATTTTATCTTTATTAGTATTTATAAAATCCACAAAATCAATTTTCATTTCTCCTTCATGAAACACATTATATGGCGAATTTTTTCCGGTTGCGGTTTGCTCTATAGTTTTTTCTTGATTGTTTTTTTCCTTATTATTTTGTCCGTTACACGAAGTCAACAGGAATAAAATTGCTAATAGATTTAATATTTTCATAGGTTTATTTGTAACAATTTATAAAATCTCTGTCCCTTTTGTGGTCCCAACGCTTGCTGAAGCCCGAGTTTCTTATTTTACAGTCGTTCTTCGATAATCATTCTGACGGGTTTATCATCGCTTAAAGGCAAATCCGGAATCGCATCTAAAATTGCATAAACAATTGCAATTTCTTGGCTGTATAAAAATTTCTTTAACATTTATTAATAATAACTTTTGAAAAATAATCTTCTTTTTCGTCTCTTATCTTAAAAATATAAGTTTCAAAACTTAAATCGCCATTTTCCATCCAATAAAATCTACCCAGAGTATTTTTACTTATTTTGCTGTTAATTAAGCTGGTAACTACTGGCAATTCTGTTGTTTCATAAAAAGGAAATCCCTCATCACATTCTGTTTTTTCTTCTAAATAACAGCGTTTCATATATGTTTGAAAATCAAAAGGCAAACTTACTTTTTTTAGAGATTGCTCATTTATGGCATTGGATTTAATGGTATCATGATCAGTATTATTTTTTTTAAGACTTTTTAAAAGGAGTTATTAAATCTTGAGAAATAGTATCTGAATTTGCAACCGTATCTTTGTTTTCTGTGTTTGATTTGCAAGATAATATTGTGAGGGCGAAAATTAAGATGTAAATAGATTTCATACTTTTTATGTATTTAGTTAATTAAGCTTTGCTCTTTCTATTGCTCTGGCTGGTATTTTTTTTCAAATCTTTATTATTTGATTTCATCAATGAAATATATTTTTGATAATTTTTAGATGCGGTTTCACGGTTTTCCAAATCCCATTGTGAGTCAGCTAAATTCAAATAAGCAACTATTCTTGATGGGTCATTTTCAATTATTTTTCTTAATAAGAATATGGAAGCACATAAAACCGAAGGGCTTCTTTCGTTCCTTCTTGTTATTTTTTATTCAGGTTCCTTTTTTTTTCATATTGAATCTTATCAGAAATGTTTGTAATCACAAAACTCGTTCTAAAAGAATCATGAAATGTTTTTGGTTCTGGAAGCAATTTTATTTCTAGTTTTTCATATTTAGCATCTAAAATGGGATACGTCCATTCTCCATCAGAAAACTTGTGGACTCTACTTTCTTGATCATCAAAAACATAAAAAGTCATCGAAGCCATTTTGTTATCAGCACCGCATAATTTGACATCTTTGATATTTATACTGTTTTGGTATTTTCCTTTATAAATTCGCATTCCCGAAACAAAAACTGCAATTTCATAATTGTCTAGTTTCTCTTTTTCGTGTGTTATATCAAGTGTAAAATCTTTTGAAATAATGCTGTCGCAAGTACCTTGTTCAAAGACACTATTCATCAATACTTCTTTTTCTTTTTTATAGAAAACGGTATCGACTGGCTGTTCTGCATTGTTGTAAGGTTCAATATATCCGCCTAAATTTTTGTCAGTGTTGCATTTTATGAAAAGGGCACTTATTAATAATAATAGTATGATTTTATTGTTCTTCATAATTCTTTTCTCAAGGTTTAAAAAATGCTTTCAAATTTGCCAATCGAAAGTTGTTGTTCTTTTTGAAAAATTTTTCAGCACCTTTATCTGCAGTAGGTAATTGTGCCATTAAAGTATTTGGGTTTAAATCGAAATCTTCGACTTATGGACATAGCCTGTTTTTTCTTTGTTTTTAATGCGCCACCAGTCACTTGAATTGTCCAAAATCTGTATGCGAGTTCCTGAATTTATCTTTTCGAGAATCTTTGAGGTTGCGTTTTTTTCTTGCCTTAAATTGGTATATCCGTCAGCATCTTTAATTTCTCCAGTTTGATAAGTAGCAAAATTTGCCAAATCTAAAGCAACAAGCTTTGGTTTTTTTATCAGTGTCAATACGTTTTTTTCAGTTGTATTTCCAGATTTTTCTGATGTAGAAATCCTGCTTAGCAACCATTCGCTTTGTTCGTACTTAAAGATAAAAGTTATAAGTTCCACCTGTGAGTTGTAGCCAGAGATTTTCGTGAACTGAAGTTCATTATTTTTGGCCTTGAAATCAGAGTAAGAATCGGCAGGAGCGTTGCATTTCAGACAGGGAATAATATTCTCGTTTTTTACAGCCAAAATATAATGACCGTTTCCTGTGCTTTCTAAAATAATGAGCTGTCTTTTTTTGCCGGTTTTTTCAGATTCTTCTATCGAAATCGTATTTTCATTAACAGGAGAAAGTATCAAAATGGCATCTTGATGGCCATCAGCGTTGTAGTCAGCCATCGCTTTTTCAAGCACGACAAAATCATTAGGAACAAAGCTACTGAGATTACCACTTGATGCTGAAGGCGTTTTACTTGAAGTATTTTTGGCTTTGTATTCTTTAATTACCGCTTCAAGAAGTTTTTTATTTTCTTCAGAACATTTTTCAGAAAGTTCTATCACATTTGGGGTCGCGGTAGGTTTGTCAATTAAAAAATAATAGATTGATTTAGTCTTATTTGTATCTTTTATATTTTTAAGATACGTGCAGAAATCGTCTTTATGATTTTTAATGTAGGCCAATGCCTTCATCTGAAAAATATTGACCACATCGGCCTGCCATCTTCCGTTTTGGGCGATGTCGTAAATTTTGCTACTGTACTTGGGATTCTCTTCTACGATTTGATAAAAACGCGCGATGTGTGCCTCACTCTCATCATACAGAGGAGACGGCTCCTCTTTTTCTTCATTCCAACCATAAACAGCTACAAAGTCAGCATAGCTCTTCGGAAAATCAGCTATAAATTTATCATCAGAAGGATTGGTTTTGGGCTGTTGGAAAGAATCGAGTGTGGTTGCATTTTGATTGCAAGATGAAAAAAGGACCACTAAGACAAAAACTAATTTATTCATAATCTTCTTCTTTAAATGTATATTCAATCGGATAAACTCTTGAATTTCTGACGCTATAGGCACTAATTTTTACTGGATCGCCTTGATTTCCGCCTAATCCAAATAAATGCCTTCCTTCCTTTTTTTTGCTACTACAAAAGTCACATACTTTCTGCGGTCACATTATCGTTTGTTTCCTTTAGCTTTGCCTTGTTGTTTCCCATAAAATCGGTAGACTTTCTACAGGCATATTTATAAACAGCGTCGCGTCCTTCCCAAACTTTGCTCTTTTTATAATTGCTTATGGAGAATCAAGGTCTCTTTTCTGCTTCATATTTTTTTTCTAAAACTCTTCCATCATTAGCATCTACTTTAATGTTAATTAGACCAAAGGGATAGAGATCCTTAACCACCTTCCATTCTTTTTTTGTTTCATTAAAGTCAATTCCAATCAAACTTCGCCTGTCTTTGTCGTCCATAGAATTTAAAAATTTGTTTTGCTTAAATTCTTTAAAAACATCTTCTAACGAAACGTCTTTGGATTCTTTTCTGATTTCAAAAATCCTATTAAAATTTTCTTTTTCTTCCATTGAAAGTCCATCCAGCAAAGGCTCTTTCTGTAAAATTTCGAACAAATCTAAAAGTTTAACGGAAAAGTCTTTATAAGCTAAGTCAGTATCTTCTGTCTTTACCAAATTTCCTTTTTGATCATAATATTTTATTTCACCAACAGGAAAATGAAGTCCGATGTAAGTACTCAGTTCTTCTTTAATCACTCCGGTGTTCAGATAAAATGTTTTTACTCTTTTTATCATGCTTGGCGGTGGCGGAATTATTTCTTCTTGATAATTTTCTGCCATCAGCAATTGCACTTTTTCTGACTTATCAGGCAAAATTTCCTTGCAATTCTCTGAATACGGTTTGTTGGGCATATTCGCATATTGATCAAATTTTTCAATATCAAATTTCTCCGTATTCCTTTTTTTTTGTTTTGGATAACTTACCCCTTTTTCGTCATGACCTTTGCAACTTGTCAATTGTAAAATGATTATCAATATTGAACTTATTTTTAACAGCTTCATGATGTTTTTTAATTTAAAATTTTCCCTTACCACTGATTTATTGGTCTTCCATTTCCTTACCAAATTTTCATACAATTTTTGTGTATGCTTATATAGTAATTTCCTTTTTCATATACCTTACCATGAATGCTTTAGAAATCATCTTTTTATGGAAGTTTGATGATTAAAATTTTCAAACTTTACTTGACCAAATTTCTTGGCCGTCCATGTTTTGTCTTGTAACACTTTATCTGGATTATTTCTATCGGTATAGGTCTCCGTATATTTATGAAGCAACACATTATTGCCAACAATTTTAAAAGTTGTGTAAGCGTTTACATACAAAACGTTTTTACAAAAAGTCTGTTCAATTGTAAAATAATTATCTTTTGAAACCACATCGGTAAATCCGTCGGCGGAACAATTTCCATCGACTGACGCAATTATATTTTGATTGCTTTTTATTGCTCTAAAAACATTTCTGGCTTTTTCAGAAATTTCAATTTTCAAGTCAAAATGCTGTGAGTTCTCTAACTTTTTTTCATTTTTTTCATACACGCTTATTTTAAAATCTTTACCGTTTGAAGAAACTGTGGCTTGTTTTAAAACAAAATCTCCGCTCTGTTTTGCATCGGTTTGATTTGTGTTTTCTTTCCAAAATCTTGAATATTTTTTTCCGCTTTTAACTCCGAATTTATAATTTCCCGAATCTTCCTCGCCTACATAATCCGTAGGAACGGGACAATCAAGAATCACTGTATTCAAGCTCAATTTGTTTTTTTTGCCCGAAGAGTTGACTTCAAAAAGTTCTTGTAGTTCAAAATATTCTTGGCTTTCAGAAAAAACGCCCACAGCAATTCCAGAGGTATTATTCTCAAAAATTACATTGGAAACATAGTCCTTCCCTTTATCAACTTTAATAAAATCAATAATTTCAAAATTCTTTCCTTTTTCAAAAAATAAATAGCAATCTTGCGGGTTTGTTTTCTGAGCATTTTGTTTGGAATCTGCAACTTTCAAAGCCGTAACTCTCACATTGGTTTTCTCAAGCAACTGTGCGCCAACTTGAACAAATTTATCGGAAGAAGAATTTAAGTGTTTCTTTAATTCTGGCGCAACTACCAAATCATTGCCTGCCACAAAATATTTAGACTCATACAAACTCGAGAGCGTTTTTCCGATTATAGAATTATCCGGGGATTGCTGTGCTAAAATCTTAACTTCTTCTTTTTTATTTGTGCAAGAAAAAGCCGTTGAGGCAACAAATAATAATAAAAGAAGTGCTTTTTTATAATGCAGTTTGTTCTTCCATTGTTTTGATCCATTTACACTCTGAAGTTCTTCTGATTTTAAAGCCAATCCTTGTTGTTTAAAATCGTTAATGAATTTCATTTTAAAAAAATTTAGGTTAATAATTAATATTCAGATTGCATCTTTGCAATCATTCTTTTTATATATTTTTCTTTCCAAAAAACATAAGACAGCTTGGGCAGTCCAATTGTTTTCCTTATAGAATCTATATCCTTAGCGTTGATTAAGTCTACTAATTCTGTTTCATTTTTACGAAATTCTCCATAATATTGTATTTTCAAATCTTGTAGTGACTTATCATAAATCATTGCATAATCTTGTGGACTATATTTGCCCTTTTTAACCTCATCTAGTAGAAATGGCAAAACATTTTTTTTAAAAGAATTATCAGAATGTAGAAGCAATAGATTAAAATCATCTTGTTTTCCGTCAAGATCTATTCTGCCAATAATTTTTCTGGCAGGGTACCCAACTTTTGAAAAAATTTCCTTAATTATAGGCTCTTGCTTTTGCCTTATATTTATGATTGAATCTATATTTATAACACTCTGATTCCGAATATCCTGATCTTTACCAACCATCATTATGATCTGGTTTCTCAAACTGAAATCAATCTTTTTTTTATATATTTCCTTGAATCCTTCTATTTCTTTTTTGTCAAATAAGTTTTGATACTTATTAAGAGAATCTCCTATTTTAGAATATTCCATGTGCATTATTCCAATTCCATAAAAATTTTCATACGCATACTTAATTTTGTTTTTAATATCCTTTGTCCTGCCCGTCATTATTGAAGATATTATATAATTGCTGTATTCATAATAGCCCTCTGCATTTATTGGAAGGTGTTTTTTGAATAAGCTGTCTAGTATATTATTGCTTTCATTATAATTACTAGACAAAAACAAGCTATCTGCATCATAAACCTTTAAGTAATAAGGAATATAGTCTGGCATGGTATCTTTAAATTGCACTTCTTTTGATTTGCAACTCGAGAAAACTAAAAATAGAAACAAACCAACCACACTTAATATATTGTTCTTCATCGATTATTTGAATTTTAAATTTGTTTTCTTGCGGTATTTTAATATTACTGTACTGCTTCCATTTTTAAAAAAGAATGAAAACTGTAAATTCCATCTTTTCTAATTTCTTTTCCATTTTTATCATATTTTATAGAACTATAATCTTTAATTTCTTCTGTTGAAATAATACTTTTCAAAGAAATTTGTTTCTGGCTATTTTCAGTAAAGTCAATTATTGTATTTTCAATAGTATATGTCCAGCTCTTCAACCCTCTTTTTTGACCGTTGTCATTATTTGAGACTATAAACGGATAAGGCTGAGAACTTGAAAAAGATATTCTATGTAAATTATAATTTCTCTTATCGTATGTGAAAAATCCAGAGTACATCTCTTCAGATAAAAAGCAAACAGTTACTAAATTTTCTTCCGTTTTTATTTCAAATTTGTAATCCTGAAATGAATTAAAAAAATCAAAAGCAACGATGTTCAAATTTTTTCTAATTAACACTTCTGATATCCAATATTCTGGGGAATCCTTTGCTTCCTCATAAGCGTCAAAAAAATCAATTTTTTTATAAGCATAGTTATTTTTGGTTTTGGTTTCTTTTTTCGAAAAATTATTGTCTAACGAATTGATATTAAAAAAACATGTAAGTTCATTGCTAATTAAAGTGTCTTTAGAATTTAAAAGTGAAAACTGTTTTATCTTAAATTCCTTTTGCTCAATTTGATAATTTTTTTTTAAGATTTTTTTTGATGCTTTTTATTATTTTCTTCAAATCTTTTTCCGCTGATTTATTTATTGTCACTTCGTTCAATAAAATAATCGAATCTTATCCAAATGAACATTGGATCAAACCTAAAAATAAAATTATTAAAAAAATTTTCATATTGTTTTTTTTTTAAGGCTGATTAAAAAGTCAGCCCTTTTTGACTTTTATGGATTAAGGAACAGGTCCATTTCCTCCCCAATCCCAATTACCATCTGAATTTTGGCACTCATCATTATTGTACGCAACTAATGTATATCCAAATAATGATATTGACCATTGTCTGCACCCGCGTGGTCTTTTTCCTGCTTCGTCTCCTCCACTTACATTTCTTTGTTGCTCTTTATTCAAAACAGCAACACCTTCTAAATTCATGATTTTTTTTAATAAAATTTATATTTAATTTTACCCAAACATTGTGATTCTAAAATGGATAAGAGAGGTTTTTTGGAAAAAGTTAATTTTCAAAAGTAATGATTGATGCTAAAAGCAATATCATTTGAATATTAAAAAAGAAAAACGGTGGCCTACCAAAACCACCGTCCTAAAAACTACTACTAAACTAAAAATCTACAACTTATTCATCATCTATCTTTTTTTTCTTAAAATCAAAATAAGGATAATGAATAATGTTATCATTAAAACGCTTTATTTGCGTGGTGTTTGTTTCTTTTATCTTTTTTTCTTGTTTGTTTGGAACAGAATCTAGTAATGCAGTTGTTGAAATTTCTGCTGAAAGAAGTATCGCTAAAAGTGAAAGTATTTTTACCATTATATGTATGCTCAAAAACAAACTGCTTAAGCGTAAAAATAAGGCAATGAAAAAACAACAGAGTACGGTTTTTCCGTAAAATTTGTTAAAAATGTTAGTAGCTATATAAATCCTAATTTTCTGGCTTCGCGAACAATGTCTTCGTCGCTACCTTTTTCAATACAAAAATAATCCTTGATCTGAGATTTGCGCTTTTCTACAGCGCTCATCGAAAGATTCAGATGCTCCGGAAGATTTTTTGTCATTACACCTTGAGCCAAAAGCGTGATGATTTGCCGATTGTAAGTGTCTAAATATTCTTCTCGAGATAACAATTCTTGAATACTTGCCGTAACCGTTTCGCTATAATACGTTTCATCTTTAATCACGGTATCAAAAGCCATCAGAAGCTCTTCGCCTCCAAAGTCGCTCTTGACCAAAAAAGCATTTGGTTTAATTTTCTTTACAATATTATACAATACGAAAGATTCTGAATGAGAAGTAAGCATTATAATTTTTGCATCTGGAAAGTATTTTTTTACAAGATAAGCCAAGTCTTCACCTGATTTAAGCAACTCCTCAGGATAACCAGGAAGATTTAGATCTAAAAAGACCATATCAAAAGCCAAAGTATCAGGATCAGTAATGATTTCAAAAGCCGCTTTACAATTGTAAGCCATTGTGGCATCAATTTCAATTCCTTGATTGTTGTAAGCCAAAATTATCTTATAACCGTCAAGTTGTGTGGGGTGGTCATCCACCATTAAAATGCGCATTGCCATAAGTTTTTTCTTCTTGTCTATTTATATCGGAAAAATAAGGTGAATTACTGTACCTTTTCCGATAGTAGAATTAATAGTTAGTGTACTGCCAATTTGTTCAAGCCTGTCTTGAATGTTTTTTAAACCGATACCTTGTTTTTTTTCAGCTATATCAAAACCGGTACCGTTATCTTTTATTTCAATTTTTAAATCATTATCAAATTTAGCCATTGAAATAAATACTTCAGTAGCATTTGCGTGCTTTTGAATATTGTGAATTGATTCTTGCAAGATACGGTAAATCTGCATTTTTATATTGCTATTGACTATTTCCCAATCTATCTTTTCATCAACTTTTAGTTCAAAATGAATGTCGCTATGGTTTTCTATCGAGGCAAAAAGATTTTTTACGATTATAATAAAATTTACGACATCAGAAAAAAAGTTTTTACTCAAATCGTGTGAAATCGTCCTGATTTCTTTTTCAACATTCTGGATTTCTGCAATGTGTTGCAAACAATGATCAATCGTGGCATCATCTCGTTTTTTGCTCAAAACAAAAAGGTTCAACCGAATACCGGTCAGTTTGCCCATTATACCATCGTGTAATTCTTGTGAAATTCGCTTTTTCTCCAGCTGCTTTCCTTCTTCCAACTTTTGTTGTTGGTCAAGCATTAATTCATAAATTTCTTCGTTGGCTTCCTGCTGCTGCTGAATATAGCGCAATTCTTTATTTTTGTTCCGTTGCGATTGAATCATATACCATAATATGATAATGAGCACTAAAAGCACGCTAAACCCTAAGATCATCCAGCGTTGCAACGAAATTCGATCTTTTTCAGATTCTACTATTTTTTTTTCTGATAAAATCTCATCGGTTTCATATTCTATTCTTGCAAATTTGTCTCGTTGTTCTCTTTCCTTTTTAAGATTTTCATCAGTAAGTGTGACATATTTTTCAAAGTAAATCGGACTATTTTTTACATCAGCTTTAGCCAAAACCTGTAATGATTCATTTACATCCCCTACACTCTTAATTTCTTCGGCTTGTTTTCTCGCCTCTCGAATTGATTCAAGTGCAAGAACAGTATCTTTTTTTGATAGATAATAATTGGCCAACTTAATTTTGCTAGTTACAATTCCGGCAAGGTCGCCCGTACTATCTCTAATTTTTAGGCAATTTTTATAATCTCCTAACACATTTTTATCACCCATTTTTTCACGGCAATATATCAAATTGTCCCAGATGTAAGCATAATATGCCGGATGAATCGTAAGTAAATCAGGCATTTCTAAACCTTTTTTAAAATGATCTGCGGCGATTTTAAATTCTTTTTTAGACATAAAAACGGTCCCAATGCTGTTGTAAGTCTGCGATTTTAAAAGTGTAAAATACTGAGGATCATCTGTAAATTCATCAAGCGTTTTTAAAGCTTTCTCGTTGTATTGAATGGCTTCATCATATTTATTTTGAGCGGTAAGTACCGAACTTAAAAAATTATAACACTCATATTCTAGCGTCAAATCTTTTACTTCGTGCGCAATTTTCAACGCTTGAATTGCTATAGCTTCTGATGAAGCCAAATCATTAATTTTATAAATAAGATAACCTTTTTTAAGTTTTACACGTCCAAAGTTTTCGCGATCATCCGTTTCTGCAAGCAATTTTTCTGCCTTTGTAAAATAAAAGTAAGAACTATCAGGAATGCTTCTATCCGTAAAATAATCACCAATATATTGATAACCACGAGCCATATCCAAGGTGTCATTTGCTTCATCACCCATTGCGACCAATTGCTTTGAAACATCATGATATTTATCAATTTCGTTTAAATAAAAATAATGATTGGCGACTTGAATGATATTGGATCTTGATACAGTATCGTTGCTTCCGTTAGCCAAAATTTGGGTCAAGCTGTCTAAAAGTTTTATTTTCTCATCGCGAGGTAATTCGTCCATTTCGGGATGCTCTAAAATAGAATCCATTGGAGTTGAAATTGTCAAAAGTTGGCTCGCTTCTTTGTCTTTTGAGTTGCAACTCAAAATTAAAAAAATTGCCGCTAAAAGTAAGTATGAATTCTTCAATTGGGGGATTATTGAGATATTCAAATATATTGTTTTTTTCACAAAAAGTAAAATGCCCTGTGAGAATTTTAAGTGAAATTGGTTTTAGATTGCTTTAAATTTCGTTAAACTTATTTTATATGATACAAAAACTTTATGCTTCCTTTATTTATAGATAACTTTGCATTACTTCAACCTTTATGATATGCCTGATTTCAATACTCGCAAAAAAAAGCTAACACGATTGCAATTGCAAACCCTCATTATTGCTTCTGCTATTATTGGATTTTTAGCTGCACTGCTGGCAATTTCTCTAAAACATATTACTGAACATTATGAAGATATTTTCTTTGCCAAGGCAGAAACAAATTGGTATCTTTTTTTAATCTTGCCTTTCATTGGTCTTTCTGTAATTTATCTTTTAAGAAAATATCTTTTTAAGAATAAAGAAAACAAAGGTATCAAGGAGGTTTTTGAAAGTTTTAAAACTGACAAATCGCTTCCGGCATACAAAATTCCTTCCCATTATTTAAACGGATTTCTGACCGTGATTTTTGGAGGTTCCACTGGAATTGAAGTTTCTACCGTTGTTTCTTCTGCTGCAATTGGTTCTATTGCACATTCAAAGGAAAAATTCTTGAGAAAGTATAAAAACGAATTGATATGTGCCGGAACTGCAGCCGGAATCGCGGCGCTTTTTACAAGTCCCATGGCTGGATTTCTTTTTGTTTATGAAGTCCTTTCTAAGAAAATTTCTAAAGTATTCTTAATCGCAACATTCATTGCCATTGGCGTAGCAACGGCTTTGTCTTTCTTTTTACACGAAACGGCATTGTTTGCCGTTAATATCCAGACTTGGCATTGGCACGCCTTTCCTTACTTTATTTTGTTAGGAATCATCTCCGGACTAAATTCAGTGTATCTCACAAAAACAGTTTTGTTTTTTAAAAAGAAATTTACAAACATTAAAACAAAATACCATCGCGTCATTTTAGGATCAGCAATTATCGGAATCTCACTTGCCTTTTTTCCAGAACTTTTTGGTGATGGCTATCACGCAATCAAACAGAATATTGCCACATCAAGTTCAGTCATACCGACGCTTTCTGTCTTTATGACATTGTTAGGCATAATTATTTTAAAACCAATTATCACCTCAGTAACCCTATCTGCTGGAGGCGACGGTGGAGTTTTTGCTCCAAGTATTTTTATCGGAGCCTTTATCGGTTTATTTACCGCTTTGCTTTTAAACAAGTACGCCAATGCTGAAGTAATTCCTATAAACTTTATGATTATTGGCATGGCCGCAATGCTTTCTGCAAGTATTAGCGCACCTTTTACCGCTTTATTTTTAGTCTGTGGATTAGTTGGTGATTACACGCTTTTCGTGCCAATTTTGATTGTTTGTTTTGTATCAAAATTTACTGCTGAACGTTTCTGCTCTTATACCGTTTATACTTACCAAGAAAAAGCAACTGCCTAATGCCAATCAAAAAAATAAAACGTACCTATCGCAAAACCAAATATGTTTTATACAAAGAAACTTTGGTGGATTTTACCGAACATTTTTGGGCATTTATTGGCTCTTTTATCGGCTTGGGAATTATTACATTTTTAGAATATAAAGCATTTCCACAATCCGATTTTATTTTTTTAATTGGTTCTTTCGGAGCTTCTTGTGTTTTGGTTTATGGCGTTATCCAAAGTCCGCTGGCACAACCCAGAAATTTGGTCGGAGGCCATTTAGTTTCCGCAATTATTGGCGTTTCGATACAAAAATTACTTCCTGAGTTAATTTGGGTTGCCGCACCACTCGCTGTTTCCTTATCCATTGTTTTTATGCAAATCACAAAAACATTACATCCGCCAGGTGGCGCGACCGCTTTAATTGCAGTTACAGGTTCTGCTGAAATAAAGGATTTGGGGTATTTGTATGTGATCTCCCCAATACTTTCGGGTGCATTGATTTTATTGATAATCGCCTTAATTTTCAACAATCTTACCAAAAACAGAAGTTATCCGTCACTTCCTGCGCGAACAAAAATCAAGAAGTTATTCTTGAAAAAGAAAAGCTAGCTTTTTCGATTATATGCTGAATAAAAAAGTATCCTTGCTCAATCCCGAAGTATGAAATTGCCAGTTGATCTTTAAAACTTCTCGAAGCGATTTCTTCAAAACTTGAAAGTCATTAGGTTTACTGATGTAAATATTTGCGCCTCCAATAAAGGTTTCGTGAATATCTTTTTCAGCTGTGGATGTCGAATAAATGGCAATTGACATATCTCGAAGTTTTTCTCTTTTTCTAATTTCATTCAAGCAATTTTCATATTTAACACAAAACATATTCAAATCTAGAAAAAGGATATGTGGCAATTCAATTATTTCAGGATCAAAAAGATAATCTAAAAGATCATCACCAGTTTCAAATGTCAAAAGATTAACATTTAAGCCCAGCTCTTCAATTGCTTGCCTAAAAACATCACGATCATCTTCATCATCATCCGCTAAAATAATATTCATTTTTTCTTCTTCTTCGCTCATGTGATTTTGTCTTATGTCGTATAGATTTTTCTTTTTCTTCCATCAATAATTTTCTTAAAAACCGACGGAGAAAGCCCCGTGGTTTTTTTAAATTGCCCCGAAAGATGTGCAACACTGCTGTAATTTAAAATATATGAAATTTCAGTTAATGATAATTCTTGAAGCAATAACTTTTTCGCTTTTTCAATCTTTTGCAATATGATATAATTCTCAATTGAGCTGTGGGTATATTCTGAAAAAAGAGTAGAAATATAGCTGTAATTCATATTCATTTTTTCAGCAAGATAAAGCGAAATTTTTGATGCTGGAAGCTTTTCTCTCCCGATCATGTCCATAATCACATTCTTAATCCGTTGGATTAATTGGCTTTTCTGATCGCTCAAGATATCGATTCCATATCTTTTTAAGTTGGCTTGCAATTGAATATTATCTTCCAGAGAAATAACCTCTAAAACCTGAATTTCTCCAGATTCATTCATATCAAAATGTATTCCCAGCTTTTCAAGTTGCTCTTGTAAAATTGTTCGACAGGCCACATTAATATCATATTTAATGTAGATTTTCATTGTGGTGTTTGTGTTGGTTGGTTCAATAAATATAAGGAAAAAAGAATTTCATTAAAAGAAATTATGAATTTATTAGCAACAGCAACTAAATGAGAACAAGCAATCTCATTTACTATAATCCCACTGAATGAGACTTTCTTGATAACTTTATAATATGCGCGCTAAAATCATGGGTGCCATCAAGAATAAAGATACCAAGGAAGAATTTTGCTTGGCAAAAGCATTGTGGAAACGATGCTATCGCTATCGAATACACGACAAAACGGTTTTCGGGACGCATGATCTGTCTTTCAAAAAATACAAGATTGCCATTTTTGTCGATGGTAAATTCTTCCACTGAAAAGATTGGTAAAACGTCAAAAAAAGCTAGATTCCAACAAAGAGTTTGGATCAAGAAAAATGTGCTAGATTATCTCAAATCAAAAAAACGAATCGGCTTTCTGCTGATGGCCGGAAAAACCACTTTATTCAATTCTTCTATTGGAGCAAATTCAATTTTAGGTGTTACGCGCAATTTTGCTCTGAAATAATCTTTAATTTCAGAGAGTAATTCGTCAGACGCTTTTTCAGAAGCAATTTTAATTACGATTTCATCTGTTCCCAAATCATTCGTAGAAATTTCTATCACATGATTTTCAACGCTGTCAAAATGACTCAAGACATCGTGCATCGCCGGCGGATACAGCGTTGTTCCCTTGTATTTTATCATTTGCTGTTTTCTGCCTAAAACGGGCCCAACACGAATCGTCGTTCTTCCGCATGGGCAAGGTTCGTCATGAAGCTGGACGATATCGCCGGTTTTAAAACGGATCAAAGGCATTCCTTCCACGCCTAATGTAGTAATAGTCAACTCGCCACTTTCTCCTGATTTTACCGGATTATTTTGGTCGTCAAGAATTTCTGTAATAATCAATTCGGGATGATGGTGGCCTCCCTTTGAATGTTCGCATTCGGTAAAAGCAGTGCTCATTTCGGTTGAAGCATACGTTGAAAACAACTTGATGTTCCATTTATCCGTAATTTTTTTGGCCAAAATAGTAGGCGTAAAATCTTGATTTCTTAATGGTTCTCCAATACAAATCGCACCTTTTATTCCCGAATTATTGTAGTCAATATTGTGCTGTTCGGCAAATTCAATCAATTTCAATAAAAATGACGGAACTGTAATCAAGTAATTTGGCTGGTATTTCAAAATAGAATCCCATTGCAACTGTGGAATTCCAGCACCTACACGAATTACGCCAACACCCAATTTTCGAAGTCCTAAAAAGTACGCCAAACCTGCCACAAATCTTCGGTCAATCGTGGTCATCAGTTGCACAACATCGCCTTCTTTTACGCCTGCAACATCAAAAGAAATCGCTTCGTTATAAGCCAAACGGTCTAAATCTTTGTCGGTCAAGCCAAACGTTACGGGATCGCCCAAAGTTCCTGAAGTCGTGCAATAATCAATGATTTTGTTTTTTGGAACACACAAAAAAGCATCGTTATTTTTTTGTAAATCATCTTTTGTGGTCACTGGAAGCTGTTGCAAATCAGAAATTGTTTTGATTGCATTTACATCAATATTTTGCTCTAAAAAAAGCGCTCTGTAATATTCAGAATTCACATTTACATAATGCAAAGTCTCCTGAAGCAACCTTTCTTGGAGTATTTTAATTTCTTCTTTTGACGCTTTTTCTATTGCTGGGAATGTCATTTTTTTGTGATTTTCCAATTTTTAAATTCTTGGATAATTCGAAAAATCGAACCATCAAAAATTAAATTATCAGAGTTTTCGTTTCGCTTTTTTCAACTGTTTTTCGACTGTTTTTCGGTCTGGCAATGTAGTAATTTCTTTTGTCAATGCGGTTTCAAAATTATCAAACGCTTTTTGGTACTGCTTTTTTTCTTGGTAATATTTCCCGATTTTGTAATAAACCACCCAATGTTCTGCATTTAAGCTTTTAAACTCTGAAATCATTTCTTCTGAAATAGCTGTTTTACTTTCTATGTAGTGATCAAATTCCCGATTCTGAATTCTATATTTTTCATAATCTGAGTATGCTTTGGTTTCTAAAAAAGTATCTTTTTCAATATTCAAATTGCTTTCCGCCATGGTTTTCATTTCAGAAGTAGTTGAATTATTTTCGATTTTTGAGCCAAACACTTTATTCAAATCATAACAGACAAATTCCCCCAGTTGATAAGGATTTGCTGAAATCCAGACCAATTTATCCTTTGGTTTAAAAACGATTCCGTGATGCGCCAACAGTTGGTTCAGCGCTTTTTCATTGCCAAAACCAATCGATTTGCCTTTCAATCCGTTCTTGTCTCGAAGTATTTTTACCGCTTCCTTCGGAGTGATTGTTTGGTTTTCCTCCAGCAATTCTTCCATCCGGTCAAATCGGTATTTTGAATGGCTTTCGATGATGTGTTTGTTATTTTTTTTATCGTTTTTGTAAGTTTCGCTCTGAAAATGATTCGCACAAATTAACTCTGAATTATTGGGCACGTCATACACTCCAAAATGATTCGGAGAAACTTCTAATAAAATGGCTTTTCCGTCATTTGCACTTCCAACCATAATACTTTCCGAAACAAAGACTTCGCGCTTTTTTGCAAGGGCAATGGCTTCGTCTATCGTCCCAGCATATTGCAAAATTTCTCTCGCCAAAATCGAGACAGGAGTTTTGGCAACCCAAGGAATATCTGACTTTCCAGCGTTTATTGTCACGGTCAAACCTTCTAAATTCATTCCTGAAACGACACCAATCATTCCCGGCCAAGAAACTGACACATACGGATGCCCGAGGTCTGGTTTTATGAAATAAACGATTTTGTTTTCTGCAAAATCATCGCCCGCATAAAAGTCCAAATTTCGTCCGATTAACAACGAACCGTCAGGCGTTTTTTTGTTCCAAACCGCAAAAGAAGTACAGCCAACCAATGCCAAATCAGTCAAGGCGTGCCCGATATCATGGGCACCGTGAAGGTAAAGCGCGCGCAAATATTGGGGTGCAATGTCATCAAATTCTTTAGAAGAAAACCTCGAAAGTCCATAGATTTCCGTCTGATATTCTTCGGAAACATTTTTGTATAACTTTCTGTTGTATACTTTTAAAAACTGGCGAAGCAAGCGCAATTTAAAATTCGAAGGAACGATTTGTTTGATTTTTCCAAAGAAAACCGTCTCTTGCTTTTTCATCAGCGAATCGCTCAGGCTTCCCATTATCAAACCGCGTTGCAGAGCATCACCTTCAACATACATTTCCCAAAGGTTATTCTGCTTGTTTTTAAATAAAAAATTGTCTTTGTAACTGAAACTTTCTGGCGAATGTTTTACCACAACCGGCATTTCATTATTGTAACCTTCAGTTTGTGGCAAATGCTGGATGGACTTTCGAACACCGCACGAATTCAGAAGGATTAAAAGTAGAAAGAGAATACATTTTTTCATTGCAATCTGGGCTAACTAACTGACTTCAGCATTAATTTTATTGATCAGATATTCTTTCCCGACGATTTCAGAACAGGTGACAACCGCGCCAATGGTCACGCCCAAAACACCATGCATATTGATGCTTTGTCCAGTCAAAAACAGGTTTTCTACTTTGGTTTTTGGCGTAATAAACGTCTTCATCGGATTGTTTGAATCTTTAATGTATCCATATAAGTTTCCTCGATCACCACCAATATAATCACGGTAAGACAAAGGTGTTGACGCGTGAACGGACTTTATAGAATCCCGAATTCCAAGAAATTTTAATTCTAACGCTTTTAAGAATTTTTCAATCTTTCGTTTTTTAAATTCTTGATACGATTCGCCACGGTCCATTTCATCAGCAGTCGTGTTTTTTGTCGCTTCCCATTCTTCAAGTTCGTCAAATTTCATATAGGTTATCGCCGTCATGCTTTCGGCCCAAACTTCCATCTTTTTGCCGACATTCATGGAAACCATATAGGCTTTTGGCCATGTTTCTTCCTTGTAATCATTGGCTTTCCAAACTTCGTTGCTGTTATTGAAATGGTAATAATTGTGGTTGAAATATTTGAAACTTTCGGGCTTAAAAACGATATAAATACTGAACGCCGACGGAACGCCCTCCAAACTCTGGACACGTTTGTAAAACGGTTTTCGGAATTTTTCTTCCCCGATCATTTTCAGCGTCGTTTTTGGCTCGATGTTCGAGATAAATAACTTGCCAAAAACTTCTTCATTTTCATTAATTTTAGCAGAAACTAATTTTCCTTCTTCAAAACCAAAACCATTGACTTCCTTGTATTTATAGACTTCGCCTCCGTATTTCTTTAATTGCTTGATTAATTGCTTCGTGATCTGGCTTCCTCCGTTGATACAACGCCATGAACTTTGAATATAAGAATTCACTGATAAAGCGTGCACATACAACGGCGTTTTATCTTCAATTCCCGCATATAAGAAATTGGAACCCGCCAAAACCGCTTTTAATTTTTGGTTATCCGTAAGGTTATTTAAAAATTCATTGGTATTTCTGGATAGAATTTCTTCGCTGTAACCGCCTCCAAATTTTAAATTGTATAAAGGAAATGAGTTGCAAATTTCTTGAATTTCTCGGCAATATTCACGAAGGCAAGCTTCTTCTTCCGGAAAATAAGTGAGCAATTGCTGAATGAAATTTTCATAACCTTGCGCGTGCGGATATTCGATTGTGTCGTCTCCAAAAGAAATAATATCAAACGCATCTTCGTCCATTTTTTTAAGATTCAAATCATCCATTATTCCAATATATTTGAAATATTTATAGAGATTTTGTCCTTTTTCTAAGCCTCCGATATAATGAATTCCGGTATCAAAAATAGTTTTATCACGCACAAAAGTCTGGAGATTTCCACCAAACTGATTGTTTTTTTCAAGCACACACACGCTGTAACCCTCTTTCGCAAGTAGAATTGCCGAAACAAGGCCACCAAGACCGCTTCCGATAATCACTACATCATATTCGTTTTTCACAGCGTTTTATTTTTATGGAATATACAATTAATTACAATATTTTAAAAGTTGCAGTGGAAGGATCCAAAACAATCACTTTTTTGAAATTAGACAAAAATGCTTCTTCCGCAAGCAATGTATCTTCTGAATTTACAATCAAAATATCATACTTAAAATCTAAATTTTCTAACGAATTTAAATAGGAAATCGAACGCTTTTTCAGAATGTAATTTGTTGATGCAATTTCTCTTTTTTCGCTATTTTCAATGTAAGAATCAACTTTTCGCTGAGATTCTTGCAACGCTAAAAGCAAATCGAATTCTCCGTAATCATCAGCAATTCTAAGGATTTTTGCTTTGGGTTCAATGACTTTATTTAAATTATAAAACAACGCCAAATTCAATTTCAAATTATCTTTTACGGAAGAAATTATAGCCCTTTCCTTGTAAGCAAAACTCTTTATGATCATCTTTTTGAAGTAGTTTTCATCTTCAATATCCATGCGCATTTGCTGAAATTCTTCTTTGAAATAACCACTTAATTTTTTGGTTCTTTCTGCATAATTTTCTCCAAAATATTTATTTTCTGGCGTAATTCTCGGAAGGATTTTCAAAGTCAGGAGACCGTCATTTATGATAAAATCACCTTTCGGCAAAACTTCCGAATTTCCGTGAATTACAACCGGAAGAATATCTAAATTAAATTGTTCTGCCAAATAAAAGGCACCTTTGTGAAAACGCTTGATATGATTGTCAGTCGAGCGCGAACCTTCGGGAAAAACCATCAACGAAAATCCTTGGTTTACTTTCTCGCGAAGATGTTCCACGCCACCTTCCAGACCTTGTGAAACCGGATAAAATCCTGCCAGGCGAACACCTTTCCCAAAAATTGGAGAATTATAGACCCAGTCGCTTACCAAAAAAACAATCTTCGGATTCAGCATTCCCATCGCCAAAATATCTAAAAATGACGTGTGGTTTGCAATGATAACAGCTGGTTTTTCGAACGTTTCATTTTGCAAATTGATTATTCTTTTCTTTATAAATGGATTCGTATAAAGCACCGATTTCATAAATTTCGACATCAGATAATGAAACGCCCTAATCTTCGTTTGTCGTTTTATCGGAAGAATTTTCACGAATAAAACACTAAAAATCGAAAGCAAAAACCCACCTAAACCATAATAAATAAAAGATAAAGTCGAATGAATCAGCGTTCTGAATTCAAAAGGCGATTTTCCCGATTTTACTCTTGAAGAAAGAAAAAATCTAAATAATATTGGATAAAAAATAAATGTAATCAGCAACGCTGCAAAAACTCCAATCAATGAAACGCTTGAAATTGATTTTAAGGCTGGATGCGATGCAAAAACCAAAGCGCCAATGGCTAAAATGGTCGTCAATGCCGCCAACAAAATAGACGTTCTATACGTTCCCATTTCGTTTTTTCCGGTGGAATATTCTTTCTGCAAAGCACTTGTCATAAAAATGCTAAAATCGACTCCGTGACCGAAAATTAACGTACAAACAATTAAGCTAAAAATATTTAATTGGATGTCAAAAATCCCCATAATTCCAGCGGTAACAAGACCTGTGATGACTATTGGAATGCAACTCATCAAAACCAATTCAATTCTTCGGAAGAATAAAAACAGAATTAAAACCACTGCAATAAATGAATAATTGACCAACAAATTGAAGTCGTTTTTTAATTCTCCTAAAAATGTTTCGTTCATTTTTTGACGGTCAATCAAAATCAGTTTTTTGTCCTTTGAAAGTTTTTCGACCAAGGCTTCACGCTGTTTTTCGTTGACTTTTATTAGGGTAGAAATCGTGAAAAAACCTTCTTTTTCGGTTACAAATTCTTGCAAATACAAAGCTTTAATTTTTAAGAATTCTTCGTACGAAACTTGCCCGAAATTTTTATTTAGAAGTTCATAAAATGGTTCGTAAGCCGTGGGTTTAAACCCAAATTTTTGTCCGTTTGAAATTAATTGTTTTGTCAGATTTGACTTTTTATCTTGGTCCCAAAAAGAATTCCACCTGTCAATTTTCTTTTGCTGTTCTTGTTTTGAAAGCAATAAACTTCCGACAGAACTGAAATTTAAAATTTTATTCTCGTTTTTTTCTTGACTTAAATCTTGGTATAATTTTCTGTTTTTTTGCAAAACTTCGTCAATAGAATTTCCGTAAACCGCCACATACAAAGATTTCGAAGTCAAACTCGTGGATGATTCTAAATCTTTTTCTGCTTTTTTAATGTCACTTGGAACATAATTCAATTGCGAAATATCATTGTTAAAGCCTACTTTTTGGTACGTGAACAAACTCACGATAATAATCACAATACTTGAAAGCACAAGTATTTTATTTCTCTCAAATGCAAAACCAGCCATTTTATCCAAAACAGTTTTTCGCTCTAAACTTTCGCCCGGTTTTGGCGTGTACAAATGCGGAATTATCAAAAGCGAAAACAAGGAAGTGATGATGACGCTCGAAGAAGCGAAAATCCCTAAATCTTGCAAGGCTTCTGATTTCACAAAAAGCAGGCACAAAAAAGCAACCGCCGTGGTCGTACTGCTCATTATCAGTGGCATTGTGATGTCTTTGTAGAGCGTTTTGATGTCGCTATTGTGCTTGTAATGCGTCAAAATATGCAACGAATAATCGACTGTAACACCAAGCAAAACCGCGCCAATGCTCAATGAAATGGCAGAAATTGTTCCTTTTAAAAAATAAAGCAAAGCCAATGAAGCCAAAACCCCAAAAATCGTAGGGATAAAAATGATAATCGGGATGAAAAATTTTCGGTAATACACACACAGAATCAGCATTAACGCACCCATCGAGATAAAAACCGTTGTTTGAATATCGCTTTTAATTTGGTTGGCATTTGCCACGGCAATTAATGCGGAACCAAAATAATCGAGCTTGGTTTTCCCTTTAAATTGTGTGTTGAGATTTTCTTGGATTGACTTTAATTTGGCGACAAAAAGCGTGTTTTTTTCGGTTTCGCTTCCGGGTAATTTCGGGTTTATGAAAAGCAATAATTTGGTTTTGTCTTTGGTCAAAACAAATCCGTTTTCAAGAATAAAATCATCGCTCGTCCCTAATTGCTGTAATTTTTTTAAAGCGATAAACGAAATTCCGAGTGGATCTTGCAATATAAAATCTTTGGTCACGATTCCGGTTGGCGAAATAATATTTCGGTAATTCACTGAAACTGTTTCTGAAACGCTGTCGCTTCTTAACTTTTCTTGAATTTTTTCATAATCGGCATCATCCAAAAACAAAGGAAGATTTTCATACACAAAGCCAAAAGTTTCTTGGATATTTTCGTCGTCAACTTGTCCTTGAACTGAATTAATATAAGCATCACAACTTTGCAAACTGTCTAAAAAAACCGTTGCCATTTCGGTCAAATCATTGGAACTTGCACCTTTTTCGGCATTAAAAATTACGGTAATTTTATCTGCAAAATTCAGTTGTCCCAAGACTTTTGCCGTTTCATCAGAACGTTCGCTCTTTGGGATTAGCTTGGTAATATCTTCCTCAAATTTAATTTTAGAAGCAAAAAACCCGAAGAGTGCTAAAATCAAAAACGCAAAGAAAACCGATACAATTCGGTTTCTGCTGATGAAAAAATGTATGGCGATGAAATACTTATGCATTTCTGATTTGTTTGTTTTTATTGGAACTGAAAATGGTCATCAAAATGTATCCTAAAAGGCCAAAAATGACAGCCATAATCGATGCTAAGATAAAACTTCCGATGAGATACTGAACGAGATGTTGCTTAATTTGGTCAAAATCTGTATAGGAATTTGGGAAAACATCTTGCGGATTTTCCATAAATAGGCCTCCAATTTTAAGCGACCCAAAAATAATAAGCGGAATAAACGGTGGAAAACTTACGTTAGAAAAAGCAAAAGAAATCACTTTATTCAGACGCAAAACATACGCCAAAAATAAAACCAAAACCGTTTGAAATCCCCAAAAAGGAGCGATTCCGATGAAAACGCCTAAAGCAATGGAAAGCGATTTAGTCATTTTGCTGTCTTGGCTTTCTAAAATATTTTCAAGAAAAAATTGCTTAAATCCTTTTTTTTTAAGCCTCCTGAAAAAATCTCTTGGTTTGATATAAAAGATCGCGATTGCCACCAAAACAGTATTTAAAATGCTGATTCTGGTAAAATCTTTGAACGGTCGAAAGTGCGAAACACGTTCGCTCATATCATACAAAACCTGAATAGGAATGTTTTTCACACGCGTTCCGTTCCAAGCCGAACGCACAATAATTTCAATTTCGAATTCAAATTTATTGGTAAAAAAACGATTCGGAATTTTATCCAAAGGATACAATCGAAAGCCCGATTGCGTGTCTTCTAATTTGTTTCCGGTTTCAAACCAAAACCAAAAATTAGAAAATTTATTTCCAAAACTGCTCTTTTTTGGAACGCCTTCTTGCGCCATATTTCGGCTTCCGATCAAAAGAATTTCTCCTTCTTGTTTTAAATATTCGATAAAAACCGGAATATCATCTGGAAAATGCTGACCGTCAGAATCAATGGTTATTGCATTCTTGAACTGTAATTCTTTGGCTTTTTTGAAACCTACTTTTAAAGCATTTCCTTTTCCTTGATTTTTTTCAAGGTGAATCTGAGTTAATTTTGGATAATTTGAAAGAATTTGGGAAGTGGAATCGGTCGAACCGTCGTTGACAATGATGATATCTTGGGTAAAATTCAATACGCCGTCAATAACGCGTTTTAAAGTTTTGTGATTATTATACGTAGGAATAATAACACAGCACTTTTGCCTTTTCATCTTCTCATAAATTTCTAACGACGCGTCCATTCATTGATTCCTTCGGGGATTGCCTGCAAAGATACTTTTTAATTTTCTTTGGCAAAAAACTATTGCATCGAAGCTTTTTCAATCTCAGAAAATACTTTAGATTGTTTCAAATACACACGAACAAAATCTTTTAAAGAGTTCGATTGCTTTGAAAAATTTGACACAATAAATTGTTTGTCTTCGGCAATATTTGCTTTGTATTTCATAATCTTCGGCGTATTTTCTTGAATGCTCAACCGAATTAACCTGATTTCTAAATTGTTAAAATCATTTTTTAAAGCATAATCTAAAAGTTGCGTTCCTTCGATAAATTGCTTTTTCTTGTCTTCTTTTTTAGGAGAAAATTTTGCTTGCAAAGCGATGGAAGCACCTTTGTAAGCGACTAAAGTTTTTGAATCTTGCTTGGAAACACCTTCAAGTAATTTGTAAAATTTTTGAGCATTTTCTTTGGATTCTATCGCATTCGTGTACTGTTTCCTGACTTCAGAAAGTTCTGGAGCAACAAATAAAACAAACAACGAAAAGAATAAAATCAGGCCTTTCACTTTATAATTTTTTTATAGGTATTACTCAATTTTAGTGCCACAGTTTCTCCAAAAGAAGTAGCGTTTTTTACTTTTACGTCGTCTTCAATTGAAGTAATCTCCAATTCTAATTTAAGTTCTGGAGTTACTTCTGGATTGATCAAAGCCATAAATTTCACGTTCGAGGAACTTTTTAATTGCAATGAAAATCCCGTAATATTTTGCGACAATTCCTTAATGATTTGCATCATACAAACTCCTGGAGTGACTGGATTTCCAGGAAAATGTCCTTTGAAAACGTCGTGATTTTCGTTCAAAAGAATTTGGGCTACATATTTAGTATCCGAAATTTTATCGATAATTTGAATTTGGTAAAAATCTTTTAATAGCATTATTTATTTTTGCTTTTTAAGTTGAAAGCGTAAGAAACTCCTAATTGAAAGACGTTGTTTGTATTCCAATCTCCCCAAAAATAATTATCATTATCATTATAGTAATAATTATTATACAAAACTTCAGCAATCCCTTTTTTAAACCTAGCTTCAACAGAAATTCCATTAGGGAATTTATATCCTAAACCAAAATTAACAGCTAAATCAGCATCCGAATAAATATATTCTGAATCTTTGCCAACAACAAAATCTAATGTTGGTCCGACCATAATTTGAAAACGATTTGCAATTGTAAATTTATTCATTGCAGACAACGAAATGTAATTTACCGATATATCGTCATTTTTTAAATAATATTCATTTGAATTTGAATTGTAATCGTAAAGCAAAATATCATTTACGCCTTGTCGAGAATAATTTATTTCTGGTTGCAATGTGTACACTTTTGTAAAATTTATTGCGCCAAAAACGCCCAAATAAAAATCTGGCCTGTAAGTTCCCTCCGTTTGAGTGATGGTTGACAAGTTCAAACCACCTCTAACTCCGGGTTTAAAAGTAACTTGGGCATTCAGATTTGAAATTCCAAGACATAAAAATAAGGAGGCAACGATTGCTTTTTTCATAAAGTAGGGGAAATTAGTTTCTCAAAAAATTAAGTTCGATTCTTAGTTTGATATTTTTGTGATCAATGATTATTTTCTCTGCTAAAGTATTGTTTTCTGACAAATATTCAATGCTGATTTTCTCTTTTGATTTTGTGGAATGTACTAATTTTTCGAGCTTTATATTTTTTTTACTTACAAATAAAAAATTAAATCGTTTGTCCTCTTTTGATTTTAAAACTGTGAAATCAGTATTTTCAAATTCTTCATCCACTTGAAATTCATTTATAAGCAAAAGCATAAAATCGCGCTTGAGCATATTCACGATAATTTTTCGGTCTAATTCTTCTAAAATAAAATTTACTTTAAACTCGTTTCCTGCAATTTCAAAATCAAATAATTTGTTTCCGAATTCAGTCGTAAAAACAATTCGGTGCGTGGTTTCGTTGATTTTTTTTGCTATGAAAATGCCTCCGAAATCTCTTCCATAAACTGAAATGCTTGATTTGTAAACATAATCTACCGACTTATCTGAAAAGTAAGGTGTTTTGTAAATAGCTTTTGAAACCGGAATTTTGTCGAAATCTTGAACCGTTTTTACAGCACAAGAATTCAATACAACCAATAAAAAAAAACTAATTATTAAAAACGGAATCGTCGATTTTTGCATTGATGGCTTTATTTTTAAAGATAATTTTGGTGAAATCATTTGAAGATTCAATCATTTTTACTTGCGAAACCGTGCCCGATTTGTCAAAATAAAGTTCCATCTGCTTGATGTATTTTTTTAGAGTCGCATCTTTCGGAAGCAATTTGGTGATGTTGAAATCCCTTGTTTTGAAATAGGAAATGGTAAATTCTTTGTCGTCAAACATATTTCCGTTCACGCTACCAACGATCAATTTGTTCAACTTGTCAAACATCTTATTATTATCAATATTGCTTTTTTTGCCGGCGTCATTGATATAAATTTTGTTGTTTTTAAATACGATACTGTATTTGTACGGCTTCAAATATTCCCATTGCAATGCCCCCGGAGCTTTAAAATTCATCTTCCCAGAGGTTTCGATATCTTTTTCAAGAAAGTCTAGATGTTTGTATTGTATAAAATCGGCAGTCAGCGTTTTGGTACTTTTTGCTGTGTTATTTACCGCATTTTTGAAGCTTGAAATCTCGCTTTCAGACATTTTTTGTTCTTGCGAAAAAGCCACAATCGAGCATAAAAAAAGTAGCGTTGTAAAGATTTTAATTTTCATAAGCAGGAATTTCCAGAAGCTGTTCCACCGTAACCGCTTCATAATTATTTTCTTGTAAAAATACCAATAATTGTTCCAAAACCCGAAGCGATTTTAAAGAAGTGTCGTGCAATAAAATAATCGAACCTGGAGAAATTCTAGATTTGATTCGTTTTAAAATCTTCTGTTCGGTTTTAATTTTGGTATCCAAAGACCTCACATTCCAGCCGATTACAAAATGTTTTGTCTCTTTCAACGCTTTTGCAATATTTGGATTTGTGACACCAAACGGCGGTCGGTAATATCTTGGTTTCTTGCCTAAAAATTTCGTGATTGAAATATCGGTTTGTGAAATTTCTTCCAACATCTTTTTTTTGGAGAAAAAACCGATGTTTTTTGAATGTGTAAAGGAATGATTTCCAATCACGTGACCTTCTGCAATTATTCGATCAAAAATTTCAGGGTGTTTTTCGATTTGATTTCCAATACAGAAGAAGGTTGCCTTCACATTATTTTTCTTTAAAACATCTAAAACTTCTGGCGTAATTTCAGTCGGTCCATCATCAAAAGTTATGGCAATTTTTCTATCGGAAGAAAAACTTCGCGAATGCGCTTTTAAGTGATAATTCATCCGAATCAACCCCGAACCAGCCACTGCAATCAGCAACCAAAAGAAAAAAATCAGCACAAAATAGTACCCTTTTATTTCTATGTAAAAACTCAAAATTGACAATAGAAATAAAACAGCAAGCAAGAAAAAAGTATTGCTTTTGTGTGTTAGCATTGTTTTAAAAGTAAGAAACTGTGGTCTTTTCCAAGATATTGATTGTAGATCAAAACGTTTTTATAATTGCTTTTTACAACCGAATTCAACCGAATTATTTCTGGAATTTCTTGCAATTTCAAGATTTTTGAACCTACCCAAACTCCAAAAGAAGAAGCCGTGTGATAATCTCCCGAAAGATGTTTGTAATAAATTTGTGCAGTGTTTTTGAAAAGATTATTAGAAATAGCTTCGTAATATTTGTCAAAATCTACATCACCATTAATTCCTAAAATTACAGCGTCAATATCCTTTACAGCCAATAAATTTTCAGCTAAAAAACTTTCGATTTGACTTTCGATTTGATTCGGGTCTAACCTATTTACAAACGAAATTGAAGCAATTTCAGCATACGTATTAGCTGTTTTCTTATTTTCTAAGATAAAAAAAGTAGCGCCTTCTCCTGCAATGTGCCCTTTAGTTTTTTGGTCTAAAATAGAACTATTTTTTTCATTATCACTTTTGATAACCTTCGCAATCTTGAAAAAATTTGTGGTAAAATCAGCTGATTCATCAATTCCACCCACTAAAATTGTTTCAGATTCTTCCGTTTCCAATTGCATTTTTGCATCAAGCAACGCCGATTCAAACGAAATTCCGCCATTTACATACGTAAAATTATAGGCTTTGCATTGCAGTCCAAGTGCAATCTGCCCGCCCACAGTGTTGTGAGTCGATTGGATAAAAGACGTCGGAGTCAAAAATTCTTCCTTATTATCAATGATTGATTTCAAGAATTTTTCAGAGTCTTCAATACAGCCCAAACCCGTTCCCGTGATGATTGCATCAAGCGTTGAAACATTTGCCTCTTTCATTGCAATTGCCGAAGCCACGATGCCGTTTTTGACACCTTTTGCCATTCTTCGGCTTGCTCCAGGTAAAATATAATCTTTGTAAACGGGTTCTTTTGCTGTCAAAACATTTTCATCTGTTTCTACAACTACTTCTTCCAAAAAGACGGAATCAAAAGTCTTTTGGCACGAAATATTTCCTAAGCCATTGATATATACTTTTTTCATTTGCTTTTTGAAAAGATTACGGTTGAACAATTTCCTCCAAAACCGAAGGAATTTGACAACACATTTTCGATATTTTTTTCCTTTAATTCCGTTACCGGAACCAAATCAAATTCTTCCATTTTTGTCTTGAAATTCAAGTTTGGAAAAATGATGTTTTTTTGCAAAGCCAAAATACTGTAAACCGCTTCAATCGCAGCCGCAGCCGCTAATGTGTGGCCTGTAAATGGTTTTGTAGAGCTAAAATCAGGAACATTTTTACCAAAAACACTTTCAATCGCTCTTCCTTCAGACAAATCGTTGTTTTGAGTTGCCGTTCCATGAGCGTTGATATAATCGATATCCTCTGGATTTAAATTAGCCAGTTTTAACGCTTTTTCCATTGCCAAAAAAGCGCCTTCTCCATTTTCTGAAGAAGCTGTTTGGTGAAAAGCATCGTTCGCATTTCCATAACCAGAAACATAAGCCAAGACTTTTTTTCCTTCTTTTTGCACTATTTCATCTGATTCTAAAACCAAATAAGCCGCCGCTTCACCAAGATTTAAACCTTTCCGGTTATTATCAAATGGCGTGTTAAAAGTGTCTGACAAAATCATCAGCGTTTTAAAACCGTTGATCGTGAATTTTGACAAAGCATCGGTTCCGCCCACAATCACGCGCTCTAATTGTTTAGATTTAATCAATCTTGCGCCAAGCATAATTGCATTTGCAGAAGACGAACACGCTGTACTTATAGTAGTTACAATTCCGTTTATGCCTAAATTATCAGCAATTTTATGCGAAGAATCTCCCGCGTCATTAATCAAAATATAACGGCGATTTTCTTCATTTTCGATAAAATCATAGAAAAAACGTTCGGTCATATCCATTCCGCCAACGCTTGTGGCAGAAATTAGTCCCGTTTTATACTCGTTGCTATTTTCTATTCCTGCATTTTTGACGGCTTGCTTTGCAGCATAAAGGCCGAGCAAAGCTGTTCTTGAAAAATTATTGTCTTCGGGCAAATCAAGCAATCGCGATAACTCAAGATTGGTCATTTTAATCTCGCCTACTTTAATGCTATTTCTGTGATTTGTGTCTATATTTTCAATAGTCGAAATCCCAGAAACACCGCTCAGCAAGGCATTCAGATTCTCTTCCACGGAGTTTCCGATGGCAGAAATAATTCCCATTCCGGTTATGGCAACTTTGCTCATTTGTTATTTTGTTCTGTGTTCTGTGATGTAAGAAGCCATTGAATTGATCGATTGGAAGATTGCTTTTCCCTCTTTTGGATCTAACAATTTGATTCCATAATCTTTGTCAAGCATCACAATCAGCTCTAAAGCGTCGATGGAATCAAGGCCAAGACCGTCGCCAAAAAGCGCATCAGTATCTTGAATTTCATCTACATTTACATCTTCAAGATTCAAAAGAGTGATGATTTTTTCTTTTAGCTCTAATTTTAATGCTTCCATAATTATTTTTTATATAAATTTTCTAAATTTTCTTTTGTGTTTTCTAAAGTTCCTTCGGCCGAAACAAGATACATAAATACCTCGTAATCTTCTTGATATAACTCAGTCCAAGCGCAAAGTACTTTTTCTGCTTTTTCAGTTTCAATTAAAATTTTGGAATAATTTGCCATAAAATCCCAATTGAACGCGTCAAATATAAAGAAACAATTCTCACTTTTCAGCTGATTCTTGATGCTAATTTCGCCCATGCAGATATTGGCGAGCGTATAAACGAAAACGGCCGGACTAGGGAAATATTCGTTTTTATCAGAAATTGACTTTTGGTATTTTACATCGGTATCTAAACTTGATGATCTGTTGGCAAAAAGTAGCGCGATGTCATTCTCCATTTCTGGATTTATCGTTTCTTTCAAAATGATTTCAGAAGCTAAAAAAGTAATTTTGCTCAAGCTGTCCATTTTGAAAAATTTTGGATACGAAATATCAAAGTTCTTGTAAGCTTCTTTGGCAAATTCAGGAAAAGCAATTTCCTTTGACTCGAAGATTTTTTCTCCGTTCAGCCAAATTGCATTTTTTTCAATTTTGCAATACGAATTGATGTACGTTTTCTTTTCCATTTAAATTTTTTCAAAGATAACTGCTGTGTTGCAACCGCCAAAACCCGAAGCTGTTTTCAGGAAAATTTTCAATGCTATATCTTTATTTTCGGTAATGACATTTATTCTTTCGGAAGTTCCTGGGTTTTCAAAACCTAATGATTTGTAAAGCCTATTTCGTTTTAAAGACTCAATTCCGATGACCGTTTCCAGTAATCCGGAAGCACCTAACGTATGGCCATAATAACCTTTTAAGCTATTTATTGGTACATTTTGCAACTCTAATCTTGAGAAAGCAATTGATTCCATTTCGTCATTATATATTGTTGCGGTTCCATGAGCCGAAATAAATTCAATTTGTGAACTTTCAATGTTTGCTTCGTTCATCGCGCTTTTTATACTTCTAAAAAGTCCTTCGCCGGTTCTTGACGGACCAGAAATGTGGTTCGCATCATTAATTGCGCCATCACCAATAATCTTTATATCATTCTTCTTTACCAAATTTTCATCCGAAGTAATGTAAATTGAAGCAGTTGCTTCGCCCAGATTTAGGCCATTTCGCGCTTCATCATAAGGTTTGCAAGGCGTATCGCTTAACGCTTGAAAAGAAGTAAATCCGGAAAGTACGAATTCTGAAAATTCATCGCCGGCAATTACATAAGCGTCGTCATAAATTTCAGCTTGAATCAATCTTTTGGCTGTTGCGATTGCTAAAATTCCCGAAACACAGGCGTTTGAAACCACAATCGGTTGGGTTTTGAAATCAAAGAAATCGGCAATTGTCTTGGCTAAATTTTGAAGATATACTTTTTCAGAAATTTCATCAGAAGACGTATTTAGTTCTGAAATATTTCCTTTTGTGGTCGATAGAATTAGCGCTGTTTTGTCGGTTGGTTTTTTTTGCACAATTGGTTTTAGAGCTAAAATCAGCATTTTTTCCAATTTGGTAAAACCGTCAATCTGGCTAATTTTATTGAATTCTGTTTCTAATTTTGCATCGTCAATAATAGCTCCTAAAAAAGAATTTTGCGAGAATTTTTTGTTTGTATGCGATACAATTCCAGAAATTTCTTTTTCAATATTTTGGATATTGGTTTCCACATCAAAACCAAGGGGCGTAATGCAGTTTGTTGCGGTTATGTAGATTTTTCTCGGCATTGCTTGGTACTGGCGTTTCTTTAAATTCAAATGGTTTCTCCCCTAACCCCGATGGGCGACTGTAGCTTTTTTCTGCATTTTCGCAGGAAAAACTACTGCAGACAGCGGGAAAATGGATTCTCCAAATGCCTGAACTTTCGTTTCAAATTATTTTAACAATCCTACTTTTCGTTTCCATTCTTCATAAAAAGCAGGAATATTGAGCGACAGATTTCCTTCGCTGTCGACGAAAACCTGGACGGTTTCGCCGGTGCAAGCGAGTTGGTTGTTGCTGTCAAAAATTTTAAATCTATAAATTATTTTGGCCGCGGGCGTGTCAATTATCGATGTTTCGATTCTGATTACGTCGCCATATTTTAATGTCAATTTGTGTTCACACGATGATTTGACGATGGGCGTGGTGTACCCTGATTTGTGAATATCAAGGTAGGAAATGCGGTGTTTTCTGCCAAAAGCTTCGCGTCCGTCTTCGAAATAAGTGATGTAATAGCCGTGCCAAACGATTCCCAACGGGTCGGTTTCATTGAATCTGATTCGGATTTCTTCGGAAACAGTCAGGTATTCGGCTTCGTTAAAGGGCTCTTTTTTTCTCATCATAAAATAGTGAAATCAATATCATCGCGATAAAAAACAGGAATAAATAACTGATTTCTGGGACGATATCGAGGAATGTTGCGTTTCTTAAAATGACGTCATAAAAGGCGTTAAGTCCCCAATTCATTGGAGAAATTCCGGCGATGACTTGCATAATTTTTGGCATTGCAAAAACGGGAACCCAAACACCGCCAACCGCCGCTAAAATAACCACTGATGTGGCGCCAAACGGGGCAGATTGTTCTTGCGTTTTGGCGATTGTGCCTAATAAAATTCCGAATCCGATGGCGGCAAAACCTGCGAATAGTGCGACAATGCTCATCAAGCCTAAAATGCCTTCGACTTGCAAAGCCGGCAAATTAAGGTGCGGGAAAAGGTAAACCCCGACGGCAACCATCAGGTAAAATTGGACCATACAAATGACTAAAAATGTGATGGTTTTTCCAGCGATTACGGTAAAATATGAAACCGGATTGGTTCGCAAACGAATCATTGTTCCTTGGTTTTTTTCTTTTACAATATTGATAGACAGCGGAATTACGATAAAAAATATCGCAAAAAGTGTCCACGCCGGAACGTTGTGCTGCGTTGAATTTGGGATAACTTCTTTGTTGTCTTTTGTAGGCGTAATTTCTTTAAAAGTGATAAAGCTTTCTTGCTGAAAGGCGGTTTCGTCTTCGCCCAATTGCTCTTGAAAAGCAGTATAAATCGATTTGGTTTCAATTTGAGAAATCATTTTATCGATTGAACTTTTTACAGCATTTCTGAAAGTAGATTGTGCCGCCGGATCAAAATAAATCTTGACTTCTTTAGACTCGATTTTTTCGGATGAAGTGACATTTGTAGCATCTTCCATACCAAAATCAGCCACAATTTTGTTGACATTTTGGTTTACTTTCAATTGCAAATCTGTCGATAATTTTTTAGGAATTACGATTGCAAGCTGGTATTTTCCTTTGAAAACCAAATCTTTTGCTTCGTTTTCATTTGGTTTAGAAATTACTTCGAATGAATTGCTTTCTGTTAAGTTTTTTTCAATGACTTTTGAAACTTCGCCTTGGTCATTATCAACGAGTAAAATTGGAATTTTTGAATCGCTTACCGTTTTAAAAGTACTGTCTTGGATCAAAGTTATCGTGATAATCAAGACCAATGGCATTACGAAAAGTATAACCAAACCGCCCAAATCACGTTTGAGGAGCAATACTTCTTTTTTTATGGAACTCCAGAGTTTATACATTGTCGCGAAGTTCTTTTCCGATTAATGAAATAAAAACATGCTCAAGATTGTGGGCGTTTTCTGTTTGTGAAATTAAATTTTGAGGCGTTCCTTCTGCAAATATTTTTCCGGCATCGATAATTGCAATTTGGTTGCAAAAATCTTGTGCTTCAATCAAATGGTGCGACGTGTAAATAATTGTCGTTCCCTCAGAATTTAATTTTTTTAGATAGTCAATAATCACGTTTTTGGACTGAACGTCAACGCCAACGGTTGGTTCGTCCAAAAATAAAACAGTGGGTTTGTGCAAAATTCCTGCAATCAGGTTTATTCTGCGTTTCATTCCACCCGAATAGGTATCGATTTTTTTATCGGCGAATTTTAAAAGTCCCAAATAATCAAGGCTTTCAATTACTTTTTCTTTTAAATCTTTTCCCTTCAAGCCATACATTGCGCCAAAATATTCCAAGTTTTCTCTTGCCGTTAAAGTGGGATACAGCGCATATTCTTGAGGAACAACTCCGATTATTTTTTTGATGTTTTTAGAATCGTTTTTATAAGAAAGTCCGTTGATTTTAAATTCCCCCGAAGTTGGTTTTATCAAGCCGCAAAGCATTGAAATCAGCGTGGTTTTTCCGGCACCATTCGGTCCTAATAAACCAAAAATATCTCCCTTTTTTACATCCAAAAAAAGATTGTCTACAGAGAAAATATCGGCATCTCTGTATTGCTTTGAAAGGGATTTTATTTGGATAATTGGGCTTTCCATCAGATTGCCTTTTTTAATTTTTTAAAGAATACTTCTTCACGATTGGCAATGTCTAATAAATGATCGGCCAACCTATTATACACATCATTTTGTGCGCTTCGGTTTTTGTAAACACGAGAAGCCTGTACTGCAAAATCTCTCCACAAATCACCAATTTCAGTCATTTCCAAGGATAATTTTCGAAGTTCTTCATTCTTTAATCGAATAGAAGCTTCTTGCAAAAATGCGGCATAAATAAAACGAAAACCGCCACCGCCAGTTCCAATTTCTTCTTGCATTCTGACCAATTGTGCCAGATAATGATTGGCTTTTTTATTGCCGTGTTTGATAGGCCATTTTCTGATTTGTCGCGACACGAATTTGATTCCTTTTACGCCAACAATTGGAATTGGCGCCAACATATTTCGGCACGTATCTTTTATGGCCGTAATAATCGCTTTTTCAAAATTGATTTCTACCGGAATATGAATCGGATAATACATTTGCCCTCTTGGTGCAAACGCGCCCTTGGCAAAACGAACTTTGTTCAATTCTTCTTCAGTAAGCGTGGTGACATTTTCCATCACTGGGTCTGAAATTAGGTATTGATTGTCATTTTTTCCATAAACAACCAAATTGTGTGCATTAAAATGGAAGCGGTATTCATCAGGAAAATAAGTCAGATTATACACTCCGACTTGCAAACCTGTTGGGATATTATTTTTTAGATTTTCTTCTAAAGCCTTATTTGCACTTGCTTCCGAAGAAAATTTTGTTCTTTTAATTTTGATTCCGAGACGTTTTGCCAGCTTGTTAAAAATCATTCCTGGCAACGGACGATAGCTCACAACGGGTGCGTGATTTACTTTAATAAAAGGAAGGTAAACGAAAAAAAGTCCCGAGCCAATGCCAAAAACCATTGGTTCGCTGATGTTTATTCCTTTGTCTTTCAAAAGATTTGAAGCCACTCCGTTTTCACAATGGGCTGACTGATGATGTGTAAAATCCAGTTGCATTAGTCTATTTTAAAGTTTTTTAAATCGGCCACATTTATACCAAAAGCATTGGCATATTTCTGGAGTACTTTTTCGTTCAAATTCTTAAAAACATTTGGCTTAAAATGCCTTTTCACTTGCCAAACCCATTTCCCGACGTAGCTTGCCAAAATACCTTCGTCCATTCGATGCAATTCCATAAAATACACAATCGGACTTGCTTCGCCTTTTAAAACTTGGTTTTTTGCCTCTTCAATTCGTTCACTGATCAACGCCATTGAATTGTCAAGCGCGATGGTTTTTGGCTCCCAACCTTCGCTTAAAGCGGTGGTATAGTTTCCGTTTTCATCGACAGCATAACACAATTCCTTCATATTAATCGAAGAAAGATTGCTTTTGTCTTGTGGCACTTCATCCTTTTTCATCTTCTTTTTCTTTTATGAATAAATTAATTTCGCACTCCATTAAAAATTCTCCGCCACAAAAAGTCTGGCATTTCATTGTGCAAGTCGTGTAAAATTCGGTGACATAACTTGAAATTAATGTTGCCAAAGTTTCAATTTTTTCGCCTGTTTTTGGTAGCGAATATACTTTTAAAGTCTTGATCGAACTGATAAATCCGATGACGTCTTTTTTATCTTTATTTTGTAAATCTGACTTGTCAAAATAGTCTTGAGCCACGATAGAAGAACAGGTTTGCGCTGCGTTTTCAATCAATCCAACCTCAGCAAAATAACCGTTTTCAACAAAAATATTTTCGGGTAAAATTTCAAAAACCGTCCTTACTTTTTCTTTGTCAAGTTCAAGAATCAGATCGACCATCAGCATCGGTTTTCGATGTGGAAGAAAGTGCTGTATGTTTACGGTCGCGCTCATTTTTATTTTGCCAAAACGGTTTTCATTTGCCCAAAAGCAATTTCCTTATCGTTTAATTTTGTGGAAATATCAACCAAAGTAATTCCCATAAATTCTTGAAGAATTTTTACTTCGGTTACGATTTTGTCATTGATTTTCGGAATTTCATTAATCACGATTTCCTTGATAGAACCAATGTAACCCGTTGGCGCCTGTTCCTTTTTTAGAAAAAAATTATAACCCGTGTGCAACGCCACTGATTGCGCCATATGTTCAATTAATCCGGATTCTGCGAAATTTCCGTTGTCAGCAAAAATGTTGTCTTCCTTAATTGTAAAACCGGAAGTCAGACTCGTTTCCTCGTATGAAAAAAGGCTGTCAACCATCACAAAAGGAAACTTTTGCGGTAGCAAATCTTCGACTGTATTTTTATCTAAAATGGATTCCATAGTTTTTTAACAAACAGTTAAACAAGCGTGAGCATACGAAAAACGGCCACTTTCAGGAACAATCAAAAGTATTTTTTCGCCTTTTTTTAATTTTCCAGAATTCATTAGTTCTTCAACCATCAAATAAATGGAAGCCGAACCGACGTTTCCAACTTTGGTCAAATTCATAAACCACTTTTCTTTTGGAAAATCCATTCCTCTTGAAATCATCGCGTTGTAAAATTTATCTACAAAATAATTTGAAGAAACGTGTGGCAAAAAATAGTCAAAATTGGCAGGATTCATTTTGTGCTTTTCCAACGTTGTTTGAATGCAATCGGAACCTTTTTCTAATATATATTTGTCTAAATCTTTCACATCTTGTTTGATAGAAAAAATAGATTCTTTCAGCCACTCTTCCGAATTATAATCACTCCAGGGCTTGATTTCTCCGTTCTCTAATTTGTCACCCCCAGCATACATACACGCTTCTAACTCATAGGCGAAGGAATACGATTCCATCCAATCAATTCTTAATGAAATGTCGCCTTTTGGCTGGTTTTCTAACAAAAAAGCGCCCGCTCCGTCAGAAAGCATCCAACGAAGAAAATCTTTTTTGAACGCAATAACTGGCTGTTCTTCTAATTTCTGAAGATTCACCACTTCATTATTATATTTATCGGCTTTCAGCCAAGATGATACACGTTCAGATCCTGTGCAAACTGCGTTTTTTGTATTTCCAGATTTTATCGAAAGGAAGCCATATTTCAGCGAATTCATTCCCGCACAGCAAACTCCTGAAGACGAATTCAGTTCCAAAGAATGATTTTTCATCAATCCGTGGACCATAACCGCGTGCGACGGAAGCAAATTGTCAGGCGTTGAAGTCCCGCACGAAAGCAATTCTACGTCTTTTTTGGTGAAATTTTCATCGTATAATTCTTCGATGGCGCGATTGGTCAAGTCTGCGTTGGTGTGCGTCGTCTGTCCGTTTTGATCGAGTGCATAATAGCGCGATTGGATTCCGTTATTTCTCAGAATGATTCTTCTCGCTTTTGACGCTGTGTCATTTACTTTTCCTAAAAAGTTTTCCATTTCGTCATTTGAAACAGCTTCATTAGGCAAATATTTCCCTGATTTCGTTATATATACTTCAAACATAGCGTATTGCGGTCTTTCAAGTGTCAGACACTTTGATAATATTTAATGGCTTTTTTTCGTTTTTGGAACGTTAGTGGGTATGTTAACACGTGCAAGATATAGACAATTGGCGAGATTACCCAAATTGCAATAAATAAATACACATAAAAAACCTTGAGCCAAGAACTGCGCGTATTTTTTCTTTTGCTGATAAATTTCGACCATTTACTGAAAATGAAATTTCCTTTTTTATCAACGTTTACCAAATACGGACTCACATAAACTCCGTTGTTTTCTACGAATTTTTCTTGGAGATTTTCAAAATTATTTTGGCTTAAGCTTTCATTGATGATTTTCCCAAATTTATCTGCTTCGTTAATGTCTTTTTGTGAAACGCCCGGTAGCGGAAAAATACCTAAATATTTCTTTTTAATGCCCGAAAACATCCAATCAACAATAGTAACTACGCTAATTAAATTTCCGGCTCTATCAATAAATGCGAGGTTTCCTTTTAAGTCGGCATTGTTTGCTTTCAATAATTTTTTGACTTTTTCTTGCGCCAAAGCCCACATATTTCGGCAAGCGATTATGGTTACGACCGGAGTATTTTCAAGCAATTTTTTCGCTTGGGAACTTTTCAAAAAAGAGTTTGCCGGAATCGATGGCGTCAAATACCAAACTTGGTAGGAGAATAAAATCAAGTCGTATTTTTTATCTAAGATTTCGTTTGGAATTGGATTTAATTCGGTGGGAATTTGCAAAAATGATTCCGGGAAAACGTCAAAAAAAGTATCTTTATTCCAAGGAAAAGGATAGGGCTTTACTGGTGAAATTGTGTGAAATGAAACGTTCAGTTCTGGATTTTCAACAAGCGGTTTTGCTATATTTTGAGCAATTTCGGTCAATTGTCCAGATTGCGAATAATGAATTACAAGAACATTTTTCATTAATAGGTTTTTTGTTTTAACAAATATAAAAACTACCGTAAATAGTTGATGTTAATTAATTTTTATTTCCTTAAAAGTTCGGATTTTATCTTCCCTTTTTTTGTGGATAAATTCGTCCCAAGTCGATGGATCTTCAGCATCATAAATCCTTATTTTTTGGCCTTCTTCCTTTACTAATAAATCGTCAAAAGAAACGTTCAATATTTTGGAAGCCGTTGCAATTCCAGAGTAGGTCGCGCCTGTCACACCGTGCGATAACGTGCTTGCGCCACACAAAAATAAATTCTCAAATTCCGTTTTACTTTTGTAAGCAAATGGTCCGATTTGGCGAAGCGTTTTCTCGGTTCCATACACATTTCCGTTGGCGGTTTTCACGTAAAACTGATTGGTTTTTGGAGTTCCTAATTCGGCTTGAACAATATGATTTTTTGCTGTCGGAATTATTTTTTCTACCGAGTTCAAAAATTTCTCGATAATTCGCTTTTTAAAAGCTTCGTATTTCGGCGAATGATAATCTTCGGAATCATTAAACTCTTTAAAACTGTCGTAATTTACATACGTCACGACTTCAAAATTATGGTATCTTCCGTTAAAACTCACCGGATCTTTTAACGTGGTACAACTAAAGAAAAAAGCAGGAAATTCGTCGCCTTCCAAGATATTTCCTTTGGTTAAAGTGTCAAAATGTGCATCAATATCTTCGGATTTAAAGTTCCAAATATTCCCAGAATCGATTCCGAATTGTGTCACATCCATATCTAAAGTTAAAAATAGAATCAAAGAGGTAACCGAATATTTTGTGTTTTCTAATTTCTTTGCAAGGCTTTTGCTGATATTTTCTTTTCCGATTAATTTCAAATACGTAGTCGACGGATCGGCATTTGAGATTACATTTTTAGACAAAATTTTTGTTCCATCAGCAAGCTGGATTCCGTAGGCTTTTTTATTTTCGACCAAGATTTTTTCAACAGATTGCTGTGTTCTCACAACGCCTCCGAAACTTTTTATTTTGGTCGTCATTGCTTTAACAATCCCACTTCCGCCACCCATCGGGTAAAATCCGCCGTCAAAATAATGATTCATTACGGAACAATGCACCGGAAAACTGGCGCGATTTGGAGGCAAGCCGTGGTCGCCACATTGTGCATTCAAAACCGCTTTTAAAGTGGCGTCTTTTATGTGCCAATCAATGACTCTTTTTAACGTAAAGAGGGCAAATTTTCCGAAATGTTTCATCGTATACGGAACAATCAAATGTTGCCAAAAACCTTTCAGTTTCGGAATCATTTGCAATTGCTCATTGACTTTTTTTATCAGAAAAAGATATTCTTTTATGTTTTTTTCTTCTTGTGGAAATTGATGAGTCAGACTTTTTTGGAGGTTTTCAATTCCGGCTGGCAAATCATATTTTTTTCCTGCGATGATGCAATGGTCGTAGCTTTCTTTTTTCATTCGGAAGAAAATGATGTCGTTCGCTACGCCCAAGCCTTGGTACAAATTGCTCGTGGATTGCCCTTCGTCTAAAAGTCCGATATAGTGAACGCCGGGGCTGAACCGCTGGCCGTTTAAAGTGAAACTGTGGCACCAACCGCCTGGAACGGAATGTTGCTCTAAAACCAAAACCTTTTGTCCCGCACGTGCAAGACAAAGTGCTGTGGCCAATCCGCCAGCTCCTGAACCGATAATTATTGAATCAAATTCTTCCATATTTTTCACCGCAGATTTGCAGAATTTAAAATCGTAATATTGATTGTGATAAGCAATTAAGAACTGCAAATCTGTGGTGTTTTTCTATTTTTTATCTGGAAATTTATCCCAAAAATCAAAATAATTAAACCATTGCAACGGATATTTTTGCAACATCGATTCCACGCTTTTTATATATGTTTTTAATAATTCGCGGTCGTTTCTGTGCGTGACTTCAGCAACCCTGGCGTACAAATGATAGTGCAATTTTGGCTCTTTCATCACATACACAAAAACTACAGGCACTTTTAAACGCGAAGCAATTAAAAAAGGCCCGGCTGGGAAATTTGCTTCTTCGCCCAAGAATTTTTCAGTAATGCTTTTTGTTCCTTCAATGTATCTGTCGCCGGTGAAACAAACCAATTCGTTTTTTGCCAAAGCGGTATTTATCTCAAAAATATGCGATAAATCGTCTTTGACAATAATGAATTTTGCGGTCGTTTTTCGCGAAACGCTTTCTAAATATTCTTTGATGGCGCGGTGTTCCGTATCTGAAGTCACGACGTTTATCTCTAAATCAAAATCGATGTCGTTGAAAAAATATTCGTTGATTTCGAAGTTTCCGATGTGGGCGGAGATTAAGACGCCTCCTTTTTTTTCGGCTAAAAGTTGTTGCAAGTTTTCGATTCCATCGAATTCATACGTGAATTTTTCGCGCATTCCCGAAGCGATTGCTATTTTATCAATAAGCGTCTGGCCGAAGGCAAAATAGTTTTTGTAGACCATTTTCCTGGCTTTTGCTGATGAAAACCCAAGTCTTTTGTGGAAGTAATAATACATCACACGATTGCTCTTTTTCAGGAAAAGAAAGTAATAGGTGGCAACAAAATATAGAATAAAATAAGCGACCCTGACGCCAAAAGTTTTGATACAGAACACGAAAATCTGATATCCTAAAACGCTTCCTTTGGATTTACCATCCCATTTGCTCATTGTTATTTTATCTAAAGTTAATACGTTGCAAATTCTCAAAGTTACAAACTTGCCAATCACAATTTAAAAAATCCAGAAAAAAACCTGCTATGTTTTTGCAACGTAACAGGTTTTATGTGAAAGTTTAAAAAAGGCCATTGGTTTGTTTTATAACCCCGACAGAAGCGGTATCCTTTTCTTTTTTTCTAAAGAAAAGATATAGTGGATGGCGGGAAAATGGCCTAAAAAACGCCTTTTGTCTGGCTTCTAAAAAAAATGCTATTTGTTCTTGATTTTATTTTCTATCAAGTCATAAAAGTTCTCAAAAGTGGAAATTCCGACGAAATCTGCTTCGCCTAATTTTACTCCGAAATTTGATTCTACGGTTACCACAAGATCTACATAATCAAGGCTATCAAGGCCAAGCGTGTCTTTTAAAACGGCGTCTGGCTCAATGGTTTCAATGTCAACTTCGAATTCATCTGAAAGGAATCCGTTTATTTTTTCTATAATGGCTTCTTTGTTCATCTGCTGGGGTTATATCTTTTTTACAATTAATGCGGAATTTGTACCTCCAAACCCGAAAGAATTGGACAAAAATATATTAATTTCTTTATTAATTGTGTTTTTCGCAATATTTAATTTTTTTGAATCTTCGTCTGGCGTTTCAAGATTGATGTTTGGCGCGATGAAATCATTCTGCATCATCAATATCGAATAGATGACTTCGCTGGCTCCGGCCATCCAACATTCGTGGCCTGTCATTGACTTTGTGGAACTTACGTAAGGATTGCTTTCGCCAAAAATTTGAAAAATCGCTTTGGCTTCATTTTCATCACCTACTGGTGTGGAAGTGGCGTGGGCATTGATATAATCAATTTCTGAAGCTTTGACTCCGGCTTGATCGAGCGCTTTTTGCATCGCTTTTGAAGGTCCGTCCACGTTTGGCGTAGAAATGTGGTCGCCATTTGAAGAAAATCCGTAACCGATAATTTCTGCCAAAATTGGAGCGCCCCGTTTTATCGCGGATTCATAACTTTCTAAAACCAAAGTGGCTCCGCCACCGCTTGGAATCAGTCCGTTTCTTGACGCATCAAATGGTCTTGAGGCTTTTGCAGGTTCGGCTTCGTCAGGCGAAAAAACGCCTAAACCGTCAAAACTGCTCATGGCATATTTGTTGATTTCTTGAGCGCCACCGCAAATGATGGTGTCTTGCAAACCGCTTTTTATCAAATAATACCCCATTCCGATAGAATGAGAACCGCTTGCACACGCGGCGCTGACGGTCAAATTGATTCCTTTTAACCTGAAAATCGTTGACAAATTCATGGTTACCGTGGAATTCATGGACTTAAAAATTGCTCCAGAACCAATTAAGGCCGTGTCTTTTTTCTCGCGAATAATGTCTGTGGCTTCAATGATGGCTTTTGAAACGCTGTCGTTTCCATATAAAATCCCTACTTCATTGCTATCTAAAAATTCGTCGGTGATTTTGGCCTGCTCTAAAGCTTGGATGGTGGCCATATACGCATATTCGGTTTCTTCGCCGATGCTGATTCTTTGCCTTCTGGTCAATAGGTTTTTTAGGTCTGGTTTTGGAACAATTCCGGTTAGCGCAGAACGAAAACCGAATTCTTTTCTTTCTTGGTCATAACCAATTCCTGATTTTCCTTCATATAAAGATTGCTTCACTTCTTCCAGCGATGTTCCGATGCAAGAATGAATTCCCATTCCCGTGATAACTACTCTTCTATCCATATTTTTCTTTACTTGTGAAAGTTTAAGAATAAATTCCTCCGTTGATATTGATGATTTCGCCGGTGATGTAACTCGCTTTTTTAGACACCAAAAAGCTGACCAAATCGGCCACTTCTTCGGCTTCGCCAAAACGATTTACGGGCACTAATTTCACCAATTCTTTTTCATCTAATTGGCTTGTCATATCTGATTTTATAAAACCTGGCGCAACAGCATTTACCGTAATATTTCTTTTGGCCACTTCTTGTGCCAATGCTTTTGTGACCGCAACCAAAGCGCCTTTTGCAGCGGAATAATTGGTTTGCCCGGGCGTTCCTTTTACACCTGAAACAGAGGCCAAATTGACAATTCTGCCATATTTGTTGCGAAGCATTTTTTGGATGAAAAAATTGGTCACATTATAAAATCCGTTTAAGCTGGTGTTGATCACTTGCGACCAATCTTCGTGGTTCATCCACATAAAAAGTCCGTCACGAGTGATTCCTGCATTGTTTACAATTGCTTCCACAATAGCTTCTGGATTTGCCTCTTGCCATTGTGCCAACGCATTTTTTACTTCCTCGGCGTCGGCCACATTAAACTTGATAATTTCTCCTGTATTTCCGGCTTCGATTACTTTTTTCAAAGTTTCTTCGGCCGCCTCTTTATTAGATTGGTAGTTAATCAGAATGTGATAATCGGTGTCGATTGCCAGTTTTTGACAAATCGCGCTTCCAATTCCTCTTGAACCACCTGTTACTAATGCACACTTCATATATCTTTCTGTAAAATTTTTATTTTGAAAATGGTTCCGCGTTATCGTACCATTGCTTTCCTAAAGTGGTTCCGTCTGGTTTTAAAAAACCCCATTGGCTACCGCTTTTTACTCTTGCCACACCGTTGATAAAACCTTTTTGCTCGTCTTTAAACATCGCAAAAACGCCTCCAGCCGTGATTCCGTATTGTGTTGGAATTACGATTTTTCCAGATTCGTTGATGAATCCCCAATTTTTATCTTTGATTGGCGCCAAACCTTCTGCGCTGAAAATTTCGGCATCTTTAAATTGCGGTTCGATTACCATCGTTCCTTTTGTATTGATGTAACCCCATTTGCTTCCGACACAAACCGGAGCTAAATTTTTTGAAAAAGATCTTGCTTTGTCAAATTTTGGCTCGATTGCCCAATTTCCTTTTAAGTCGATGAAACCAATTTTCCCTGCTTTTTTAGCATACGTCATATCTTGAGTGTGGAAATCCCATATTTTTTCAACGCCGTCAATGGCTTTAAATTTTCCTGCGATTACTAATCCAAAAGCCGAGCCATTTTTTGCCCAAGTCACATTTTTGAAATAATTCCCTACTTCGTCATAAATGATTTCGACCACCACTTTTCCGGTTTTATCGATAATTCCCCAACGGTCGTTATTTTTTACTCTTGCAAAACCATCTTCAAACGGTTTTATCATATCATATTTTGGTTCTAAAACCACATTCATTTTTGGACCAATCAAACCCACTTTTTTGCCTTGACGGAAAAATGCTACGCCACCTTCAAAATCAAATAATTTATCCGTTTCGGGTGCTTTTTGAACTTCTCCTTTTTTATTGATGTAGACCCATTTTTTATCTTTTGAAACCATACAAATACCGCTGTCAAAATATTTGGCATCGTCAAAAGTTGCCGGAATTGCCCAATCTCCTTTTGGATTTATGAAGCCCCATTTTCCGTTTTCTTCTGCGGCCGCTAAACCATCAGAAAAGTTTTTTGCTGTTTTAAATTTGGGTTGGATTGCAAAATCTCCTTTTTGGGAAATGTATCCAAATTTTCCGTCTTTTCGAACCAAAGCCAATTCTTGGGCATTAGAAATTTGCACGAATGCCAACAATAAAAAGAAAATTTTTTTCATAATGATCCCTTTAAATATTAATTGTTTATCAAATAATCTTTTACTTTTTGAACAAAAGGATACATCACTTGGTCTTCCTTAAATTCAGGAATAATCACTCTGATATCGTCGTATATTTTTTTAGTAGCCGAAGAAATTTCGTTTTTATATCCTAAATAATCGATCGCCTGCACAATGGTAATCAGCTCGATGGCAAGTACTTCAAAAGCATTTTCAATGACTTTTCCGGTAATTACCGCCGCATTTGTTCCCATACTCACAATGTCTTGATTGTCATTGTTATTAGGAATACTGTGCACATACATCGAATTGGAAAGCATTTGGTTTTCAGCGGTCGTTGATGTTGCCGTAAACTGAACACCTTGCATTCCGAAATTAAAACCTAACGTTCCAAGATTGACAAACGGAGGCAAAATCTCGTTGATCTTTGAATTCAAAAGATAATTCAACTGTCTTTCGGCAAGCATTGTCAATTTGGTTATAACCAATTTCAGTTTGTCCATTTCTAAGGAAATATAATCGCCGTGGAAATTTCCGCCGTGATAAACGTGCTTATTTTTTACGTCAATAATCGGATTGTCATTGGCAGAATTGATTTCGTTTTCTAAAATTTCGCCTACATTATTAATCGTATCCAAAACAGGTCCTAAAATTTGAGGCACGCATCGAAGCGAATAATATTCCTGCACTTTTTCGGTGAAAACGGTTTCTTTATTTTCTCCGGTATATAAATGCTCGGCTCTTTTTCGAATCAATTTGCTATCAGCAAGGTGATTTCTCATTCTTTCCGCCACATCTTGCTGTCCTTTGTGAAGTTTGGTATTGTTCAATTCTGATGATAAATGATCGTCATACGCTTTTACGATTTCGTTAATAGCGCACGAAAATTGAAGCGACCAATCTAACAATTTTTCCGCATTGTAATGATTCACAATCCCGATTCCCGTCATCACAGATGTTCCGTTCATTAAGGCCAAACCTTCTCTGATTTCCACTTGAATGGGTTGCAACTTTTCAATCTCAAAAACTTCTTTTGTTGCGCGTCTTTCACCTTTGTAAAAAACTTCACCTTCGCCAATTAAAGTCAAAGCCAAATGTGCCAATTGCACTAAATCTCCGCTCGCGCCAACGCCTCCGTGTTCAAAAATCAGCGGCGTGATATCTCTATTTATAAATTCTTTCATTAAATGAATTACCGACGGATGAACGCCAGAATTACCTAAAGAAAGTGTGTTCAAACGCGCCAAGATAGCCGACTTTACAAATGTTTCGTTCAGCGGTTTTCCAGTTCCTGAAGAGTGGCTTCTGATCAAATTGTATTGCAGTTGGATTCTGTCTTCGTCCTTGATTCTATATTGCGCCATTGGTCCAAAACCAGTGTTTACGCCGTAGATTATTTTATTTTCTGAAAATTGCTTTAAAAAATCAAAACTTTCAATCACTCTTTTTAGAACAGCATCACTTACATTGACCGCATTCTTTTTGAAAATGACTGACTTGAATTCCTCAAGGCTCAAAAATTCATTAATTACATTCATTAATTCGAGTTTATATCGCTAATTAGATGCCCGTTATTTTATTTTTATATTGAAATATTGTTGCTTAAATTTACATTCACAAATGTAAGATTTATTAAGATAATTTTAAGGTTTCTAAAAAACTAAATATGCTGAAAGAGAATGTTGATGTTTTAATAATTGGCGCTGGACCATCAGGATGCGTTGCCGCAGGCTATTTGCATAAAAATAATGCCTCTATTAAAGTGGTTGAAAAATCAAAATTTCCTCGATTCGTCATTGGAGAAAGCTTGATTCCCAGATCCATGGAGCATTATGAAGAAGCCGGCTTATTGGATGCTTTGTTGCCAAAAAACTTCGAAAAAAAATTTGGAGCCCGCTTTATTCGCGGTAAAGAAATCTGCCTTTTTGACTTTTCTGATAAATTTACCCAAGGTTGGGATTGGACTTGGCAGGTTCCCAGAGCTGATTTCGACAACACATTGGCGCAAGAAATTGTAAGAAAAGGTGTTGATGTAGAATTTGAATCCGAAGTTTTGGACGTGCAATTTGAAGGAACCACCTCAAAAACAATTGTAAAAGACAAAGACGGAAATTTAAAAGAAATTACCGCTAAATTCATCATTGATTCCAGCGGATATGGACGCGTTTTGCCACGGATTTTAAAATTAGACGCGCCTTCTTCGATTCCAGAAAATTCTTCCATGTTTTCGCATGTAAAAGACATAAATCGTCCCGAAGGCCGCGAAGGAACTTTGATTTCCTTTGATATTTTAGAAACAAAAGTGTGGCTTTGGGTCATTCCTTTTTCAGATGGAAATACCAGTATTGGCGTGGTTGGACCAACAAGCTTTATCAATTCACTTTCAAAAGATAACACGGAAGCCTTAAAGTCAGTCATCAAAAGTTCTGATTTTTACAGAGACCGTTTTGAAGGCGTCGATTTTTTATTTGAACCGCATAAAATTGAAAATTATTCATGTTCTGTAACCCAGCTTTGCGGATCCGGATTTACGCTGACCGGAAATAGTTCTGAATTTTTAGATCCTGTATTTTCTTCAGGAGTTTGTTTTGCTACAGAATCGGGAATGCTTTCTGCCAAATTATTTTTAAAAGAATTAAAAGGCGAAAAAGTAGATTGGGATAAAGAATATACCGAATATATGCGTCGCGGTGTCAATGTTTTTGCGACATACGTCAAAGAATGGTACACCGGAAACTTACAAACTTTGTTTTTTCACCGACCTGAAAATCCCGACGTGAAACGAAAAATTTGTGCTGTTTTAGCCGGATATGTTTGGGATGAAGAAAATCCGTTTGTAAAAAAACACGATAATGTCATTAAGAATATGGCTTACATTTTAAATAACGAAAAAAGCGCCCAATAAGGCGCTTTTTTATATTTTCATTGCTTATTATCTGTAAGCTTTCTTAACGATTTCTTTTCCTAGCGATTTTCCAGATTTTGCAAAACCTTCTCCGATTCTTGATTCGTTACTAAAATTATTTCCCCATTGATCTCCAGGAGCTTCTTCACTTTTAATTTCTAGCAAGACGTTGCTTTTGTTTGCTGTTTCTACAAATCTATAGTTTAAAGATACTTTTGCTTTTTGTTTCATAACTGCTGCATCCCAACCTGGATAAATCCAAACTACATCTACAATTAAGGTATATTTTGCGCTTTTCAAGTCTTCTTGAATAGTAACATCTTTTTCACTTCCATAAACCTTGTTCATTAATTCTAAGAATTTTGGACCCCAGATAGCTTCTCTGCTTGTTGCCCATTTTTTCTTCCAAACATCACCATTGCCTTTTGTTTTTTCGTTTAATTCAGAAGCTCTTTTAGAAACATATTCCTCATTTGTCAGATTATCTTTCATTAGTTTTAAATCAGAATAATTAAACTCTACATTTAATTCTTTTGCTCCGTTCAAGAATTTATAGTCTCCTTTTATAACTTTCATGTCTTGGGCAATTCCCAATGAAGAAACCAGCAAAAATGCGATCAGCGTAATTTTTTTCATTTTGTTAATTGTTTATGATTAATGATTTTAGATGCAAGTATAGTAAAATTTCTACCATTATATTTTAGATAATCTATAATTTTACAAAAAAAAGTTACTTTTAAAAATCATATTTCATGCAAAAAATTTTAACCTTCATAATTATTGCTTTTACAATAGCAACTTCAGCACAAGACCAAAAGAAAGCCATAAATACCTTTTTGGATTCTTGGCACAAAGACGCTGCAAATGCAGATTTTAAAAATTACTTCGATAAAATTGCCGAAGACGGAATTTACATCGGAACCGACGCCACAGAAAATTGGAACAAGAAGCAATTTGAAGTTTTTGCAAAACCTTATTTTGACAAAGGAAAAGCCTGGAGTTTTTTTGCTTTAGAAAGAAATATTTACTTCAGTTCTGACAAAAAATTCGCTTGGTTTGATGAACTTCTTTCAACGCAAATGAAAATCTGTCGCGGTTCTGGTGTTTTAGAAAAAATAAACGGCCAATGGAAAATCAAACAGTATGTACTTTCAATGACAATTCCCAACGACACTTCTGACGAAGTTATTAAAGCAAAAGAAGCCATTGAAAATCTGCTTATTGAAAAACTTAAAAAGAAATAAAATAAAAAGCCGAAAGAGAATTCCTCTTTCGGCTTTTTTTATTGAATTAAACCAATCATTATCTAAATTGACTAATTTTTTCCAATTCTTTTAAATGGTCCAACATATCTTTGGTCATGCTTTCCAAGTCAAAATCGTGTTTCCAGCCCCAGTCTTTTCTTGCTTCAGAATCATCAATACTTGATGGCCAGCTGTCTGCGATTTTTTGCCTGAAATCAGGTTCATACGAAATTGAAAATTCTGGAATATGTTTTTTAATTTCAGTCGCAATTTCAGTTGGAGTAAAACTGATTCCAGCTAAATTATAAGCGGAACGAATTTTTATATTTTCTGCCGGAGCTTCCATAATGCTGATCGTCGCACGGATGGCGTCGTCCATATACATCATCGGCAATTTTGTTTCTTCTGATAAAAAGCACTCATATTTTCCATCGCTCAATGCTTTATGGTAAATATCAACCGCATAATCTGTCGTGCCGCCACCCGGAAGCGTTGACCAGCTGATCAATCCCGGATAACGAATGCTTCTGATGTCCACCCCAAAAATATTGTGGTAATATTCACACCATCTTTCACCAGACTGCTTGCTGATTCCATATACTGTTGAAGGTTCCATAACGGTATATTGCGGGGTATCTTCTTTGGGTGTCGTTGGTCCGAAAACTGCAATGCTCGAAGGCCAAAAAATCTTTTTAATTTTTCCTGCTTTGGCTAAATTTAATACGTGGAAAAGCGAATTCATATTCAAATCCCAAGCAAATGCTGGATTTTTTTCAGCGGTTGCCGAAAGCAAAGCCGCCATCAAATAGACTTCTTCAATATTATATTGCTCCACAATTGTTTCAATTTGATTGAAATCTAATGCGTTTACAACTTCAAAAGGCCCTGAATTTACAAATTCTGGACTGCCTTTTCGAACGTCTGAAGCAACGACGGCATCAGTTCCATATTGTTTGCGGAGCTGTTTTGTTAATTCAGTTCCGATTTGGCCACAAGCGCCAATGATTAAAATTTTAGCGTGCATCTGAGAGGATTTTGGTAGTGGCAAATATAACGATTTCGAAAAACAAAAATTACATTTAAATCTTTGATTTCTTTTGAGATTTTAAATTATTTGTGATTTTTACGCCTTTCTATTTATGATAAACTAAAAAACAATAGTTAATAACCTCATATACTAACAATTATTCAACAAACAGACTGTGAAATTTTAAAGAACTTTTATGAATAAACTCGTCTTTGTCGTAAAGATTGCTATCCAATTGTTTATTAACTTTGCAATTCAAAACTATTTAAATGAGAATTTATCCTTATTTGCTTATTGCTCTTTTTTCGGTCTTTGTTTCGTGTAAAGACGACGAGTCAGCACGCCTTGAAGCGAATGAAAAAGTAAGCAAAAAAAACGAACAGATATTTGAAATTATAAACAAAGCTTGGGTTTTTAATTCACCACAGCCAAGTCCCGCTTTGCAAAACAGAATTCAGAATTGGTCAGAATGGCGTCTTTTTATTTCAGAATTAGAGCAAAAACCAAAAAGTTCCATAGGTGCCTTTCAGCAAAAAGCCAAAACGCTTTCTTTAAAAGTGAACGATTTGCAAAATCATATTCCTGCCAGTTTTAACAAGCCAGAAATCATCAGCAGAATTATGACTTTATCGACAAAAATAAAATCTCTTGACCTGTATATCAACTTGAGTTATGTTCAAGACCAAAAAGTCATCAAATTAATTCCTGAAATCAACGAAGAATTAGCGTCGCTGCAATCTCAAATGGAAGAAATCATTAAGAAAAGCGAAATCAGACTTGAAGAAGGAGAAGCAGAAATGTTGCGTTCTGTTCGCGATTCAATTGTTAAGACAGCGCCAGAAGCACCCATTAATTTGCAACAGCAAAAACCGAGTAATACAAGAGGAAACAGCGGTATCGTTCCGAACTTAGATCCAAAACAAAACCGATAATATTATCTTTTGAAACTACCAATTTTAAATATTTACGCCAATTCTCCAAAGGTCAAGCAAATTTCTGACAGCCTTGCCGTTAGAGAGAATAAAGTGCATTTGAAAGGACTCATCGGTTCATCGCTTTCTGTAATTGTTGCTTCCTTATTTAAAAAAGAGGAGCTTCCTTACTTGCTTATTTTGCAGGATAAAGAAGAAGCCGCTTATTATTTAAACGACCTTGAGCAGCTGATTGGCGAAGAAGATGTGCTTTTTTATCCCGGTTCTTACCGCCGTCCTTATCAAATTGAAGATACCGACAATGCAAGCGTTTTGCTTCGCGCGGAAGTTTTGAACCGAATCAATTCCAGAAAGAAACCAGCCCTGATTGTCTCTTATCCCGAGGCGCTTTTTGAAAAAGTGGTCACGAGAAAAGAATTAGACAAAAACACGCTGAAAGTGGCAGTCGGCGACCAAGTTTCAATTGACTTCATCAACGAAGTTTTATTCGAATATGAATTTAAGCGCGTGGATTTCATCACAGAACCTGGAGAATTTTCGGTTCGGGGAGGAATCTTAGATGTATTTTCTTTTTCGAATGAAAACCCGTTTCGTATTGAATTCTTTGGAAATGAAGTCGACAGCATCCGGACTTTTGATGTAGAAACACAGCTTTCGATTGAAAAACAGAAGAAAATTACGATTATTCCAAACGTAGAAAATAAATTCTTCCAAGAAAACAGAGAAAGCTTTTTAAATTATATCAATGAGAAAACGGTTCTTTTAATTCAGAATACCGATTTGCTTTTTTCAAAATTAGACCAACTTTTTGGAAGGGCAAAAGAAATTTTTGGAACAATGGATGCAACTGTAAACCACATTGCTCCAGAAGAATTGTTTTTGAATCAGAAAGCGTTTATTAAAAAAGCACTTGATTTTACCATTGCAGAACTGGGTTCAAAAGCTGTTTTTAGGACTCAAAAAACATTTGAATTTCATATTCTGCCACAGCCGTCGTTCAATAAGCAATTTGATTTACTGCTAAATAATTTGAATGACAACCAGCAAAACGGCTATAAAAATTATATTTTTTGCTCGAATGAACAGCAGGCAAAACGTTTCCATGACATTTTTGAATCGTTAGACGAAGCCAATAGCGAAAATATCAGAAAACAATATCATGCCATGGTTTTCCCTCTGTATCAAGGATTTGTGGACGAAGAAAACCAGATTGCGTGCTACACCGACCACCAGATTTTTGAACGCTACCATAAATTTAGCATCAAAAACGGCTACTCAAAAAAGCAGACGATTACTTTAAAAGAATTGAACACGCTTTCGGTTGGCGATTATGTAACGCACATTGACCACGGAATTGGGCGTTTTGGGGGTTTGCAAAAAATTCAAGTCGAGAACAAAACCCAAGAAGCCATAAAATTGGTTTATGCCGATAATGACATCGTGTATGTGAGCATCCATTCGCTTTATAAGATTTCAAAGTTCAACGGCAAAGACGGTTCTCCTCCAAAAATTTACAAATTAGGTTCTAACGCTTGGAAAGTCTTAAAACAAAAAACCAAAGCGAGAGTCAAACATATTGCCTTTAATTTGATTCAATTATACGCAAAGCGAAGGCTTGAAAAAGGGTTTCAATATGCGCCAGACAGTTATCTTCAGGCAGAATTAGAGTCGTCTTTTATTTATGAAGACACGCCCGACCAATACAAAGCAACGCAAGATGTCAAATCAGATATGGAAAGCGAGCGCCCGATGGACCGATTGGTGTGTGGCGACGTTGGTTTCGGAAAAACAGAAGTTGCCATTCGGGCCGCATTTAAAGCGGTCGATAACGGAAAACAGGTTGCAATATTGGTTCCGACAACTATTTTAGCGTTTCAGCATCACAAAACGTTTACAGAACGTTTAAAAGACATGCCGGTAACCGTGGGCTATTTGAACCGTTTTAGATCGGCAAAACAAAAATCAGAAACGTTAAAAGAACTGGCCGACGGAAAATTAGATATTGTCATCGGAACGCACCAATTGGTCAATAAAAATGTTTCTTTCAAAAATCTTGGATTGCTGATCGTCGATGAGGAGCAAAAATTTGGCGTAAATGTAAAAGACAAATTAAAAACAATTGCTGCAAACATCGACACGCTGACTTTGACAGCAACTCCAATTCCGAGAACGTTGCAATTTTCATTGATGGCCGCACGCGATTTGTCTGTAATTACAACGCCTCCACCAAATCGCTATCCGATTGAAACACAAGTTGTCGGGTTTAACGAAGAGCTGATTCGCGATGCAATCTCCTACGAAATACAAAGAAACGGACAAGTTTTTTTCATCAATAACAGGATTGAGAACATCAAAGAAATTGCCGGAATGATCCAGCGATTGGTTCCTAGCGCCAGAGTTGGCGTGGGCCACGGACAAATGGACGGTAAAAAATTAGAAGAATTGATGTTGGCTTTCATGAACGGAGATTTTGACGTCTTGGTCGCTACAACCATCATTGAAAGTGGTTTGGACGTACCGAATGCGAATACGATTTTCATCAATAATGCTAATAATTTCGGGCTTTCTGATTTGCACCAAATGCGTGGCCGCGTGGGTCGAAGCAATAAAAAAGCATTTTGTTATTTTATTTGTCCGCCTTATTCCGTAATGACGGAAGATGCCCGAAAAAGGATCCAAGCATTGGAACAATTCAGTGAATTGGGAAGCGGTTTCAATATTGCCATGAAAGACTTAGAAATTCGCGGTGCCGGAGATTTATTAGGTGGCGAACAAAGCGGTTTTATTAATGAGATCGGTTTTGAAACCTACCAAAAAATCATGAACGAGGCCATTGATGAATTGAAGGAAAACGAGTTTAAAGATTTGTATCCGGAAGATGAAAATGCGCCTGAAAAAGATTTCGTAAAAGAAATTCAGATTGATTCTGACTTTGAATTGCTGTTTCCTGATGAATACATCAACAATGTTTCTGAACGTTTGAATCTTTATAATGAATTGAGCAATGTAAAAAATGAGGCAGAATTAATTGCTTATGAACAGAAATTGATTGACCGATTTGGACCTTTGCCAAAACAAGCAATTGCTTTATTGAACAGCATCCGGATCAAATGGACCGCTATTAAACTTGGAATTGAAAAATTGGTTTTAAAACAAGGAAAGATCGTTGCTTATTTTGTATCTGACCAACAATCAGAATACTACACCTCAAATCAATTTCAGAAAGTATTGCTATTTGTGCAGAAAAATGGAAACCTGTGCCGAATGAAAGAGAAAGAAACCAAAAACGGATTGCGATTGCTACTTACTTTTGAAAATGTAAAATCAGTCAAGAGAGCGTTGGAACTTATTGAAATGATATAAAAAAAAGCCGTTTAAATTTTAAACGGCTTTTTCATTTATTTGAAAATCTTATAGGTTTCTCAAGTCTTTGATCACTTTAAAAGCAACATCCACTTCGTCTTCGCTCACTAAGATTGTAAATTCATAAGAAGTAGAAATCACTTCATTCACAATAATTCCTTCCCAAGCCAAACGTTGGAAAATAAAATAATAAACGCCCGGAGTTGAAACGTTATCTTTTGGTAGCTTAACAGTTATTGATGCTAAATTTTCCCATTTGTGAAGCAATTTTTCTCCCACAAAATGTTCGTTTACCAGGTGAGCCATACTTTCGCTGATCACGATATTTGTTTCGCTTACGCCTCTTGATGACGTATAAAAAATATCAGAATGCGTGTTTATTTCAGAGATTAACGCCGCTTGCTTATCTAAAATTTTATCAGAAACTGCAAACGTAAAATCTGTCAGCGAAGAACGGACCGTAATCTCTCCGATGCTTTTCAAAACCTTAACAATTTTGTGATTTAATCTGAAATCAAGATCTTCTGAAAGGCGCTTTAAAGCCATTACTACAGCTCCTTGTTTTACATCTTTTCCTAATTCTTGCTTCAAATCAGGAAGCATATTTCTGGATAAGGAAGTCAAGTTGATAATTCCTTGGGAAAGCGCACTTAATAAAAATGGTTTGGTCTTGATGTAGTGTTCTACTACAGAAGAGATAGTTTTCATAGTTTTTTAATAAATTGGTGGTAGTTTGATTGCAAACATACAATTTAAAAACAAATTGTTAAAACTTTAAATTTTAAAAATAATAGAAAGCATCGATTAAATGCTCAATTTTAAAATTTTTCTCTATTTTTTGTATAGAAATGATATCAAATCGCACTTCTGCATCTAAATCATTAGAAATAATATATTCGTTGATTGCTTTTACTAAAAGCTGAATTTTTTTAGGATTTACAAAATCTTGCGGCAAGCCAAAATCAATGCTAGATCTCGTCTTAACCTCTATTACTGCAACGATTTCGCCTTTTTTTGCTATGATATCTATTTCTGCCTTTTGAAATACCCAATTGGTTTCCAAAATTTCATAACCTTCTTTTTGCAAGTATTCTACGGCTAATTCTTCCCCTAATTTCCCCAATTCATTATGTTCTGCCATAGTGGAACCAATAATTTAAAAATATAAAAACTACTGAAATTTTAACACAGTTTCGTTGCTGTTTACTTCAAATATAACATTTTTGCCTAAAATCAGCGTTCTATTGTCTTTTATGTGTCCTGCCGGAAAATTATAGGCCACGGGAATATTTAAGTCTTTTACAATATCTTGGATAATTTGGAGCGAATCGTGGCCCCACGGAATATCATTATCATTCATTGAAGTCATGCCTCCGATGATAATTCCTTTCAATCCTTTCAACGAACCATTTCGTTTCAGATTCATCATCATCCGATCAATATGGTACAGGTATTCATCCAAATCTTCCAAGAAAAGAATTTTTCCGTTCATATCAACAGCTGATTCCGAACCTTGAATGCTGTATAAAACTGAAAGATTTCCTCCGACCAATTCACCAGTTGCTTTTCCTGGTTTATTAAATGCGTGATTCGGAATATGATATTCTAATTTCTCTCCGAACAATGCTTTCCTAAAAGTTTCAATTGCTTCAGGAGTTGCCGATTTCGCGCTGATCGTCATGATTGCGTGCAAGGTTCCTATGTTCATATTGTTAATGTGGCTGTGCAAGACCGTCACATCGCTGAAACCGATGACCCATTTTGGTTTTTTCTTGAAATTTTCAAAATTGATTCTATCCACGATTCGCACCGTTCCGTAACCGCCTTTGGCTGCCCAGATCGCTTTAATAATTGGATTGTCAATCATTTCCTGGAAATCAGTCGCACGCTGCCAGTCGGCTCCAGCCAATTGATTTTGCTCTTTCCCGATAGTTTTTCCAATCACTACTTTCAATCCCCAACTTTCCAGTAATTTTATTCCGGGTTGAAGCGTTGCCAAATCAATTTTTCGGGCGGTTGCTAAAATCCCGACAGTATCTCCTTTTTTTAAATATTCTGGCATAGTTAGTTTTGTTTGAGAATGTAAAATAGTAAGATTGAAAAAGAAAAAAAGTGCAATTATTTTTTTTATAAACATCTCGTTTTTGTTTAGTCGCTTCGTTAAAACGTAAATTTAATAAAACGTTCTGTCTTGCTGCAACTTAAGCTCTTTTAATTTCGTGGCCGACAAATTCTTCTAACGTTTCAAAAATTTCATCAACCGAAAGAACTTCAAAATCGGGATGCGATTTTAAAAAATCAGCATTCAGTGAGATTAGATTTTCTTCTAATTCAAAAAAAGTATCATTGTTTAAAGAATCTCTAACCGGATTTACGCCTTCCAATTTTCCTTTCAGAAACTTATTGAGCTTCACACTGCTCATCAACCTTACTTTTTTAGATTGCTGTTGAAACAATCCCAGATGTTTTTCGGCTCCAATCAGCGCCAAACCTTCTTCAATAAGTTCGTTCAATTCTTTGTCCCAACCTGATTTGTGTACAAATTGAGCAAAATTGCCTTCTGAAAGTTGTGTCCAATAATAATCTAAATAATAGCTCATCAAAGCATCTTCATGAATCAAATCATCGTTGACGCCTTCTTCACGCATTAAATTAATTATTGAAATATTCGAGAGAATCACGTCGTGCTGATTTTCACTGTTCATTGCTGTTTCTGAAACTATTATTTTACCGAATTCCATTTTTTCTGATTTTTAAGTAGATGCAAATTTCTGATAATTTCTTGAGTGGTTCACTATTTTCTGAATTTAACTGAAACAAAAAAGCCACATTCTTAAAATGTGGCTTTCGGTCTATTTTCAACTTCTTATTTCGCTTTCATCGGTGGCAAATCAAAAGCAGTTGGTTCGTGCTCAAAACCATTTCGATGAGCTCCGTCACAAAAAGGCTTGTTTGCTGATAATCCACAACGGCAAAGTCCTAAAGCCGTTCTGCCTTGCAAATCATACACCTTTCCTTCTTGGTCAACAATTTCGAAATCACCATCTATTTTTATAAATCCGTTTTTGGTTACGGTTAATTTTGTCTTGCTCATTTTGCTTTCTTATTTATTTGAAGTCAAAGATTGCAAAATATATTTGAAGGAATTATTGTTTTGCTGGGTTTTTGGATTTTTAAAGGTCAGTTTAAATTGGTTCTAATTTAGAAGAGAATTTATTCCAGCTTTGATTCATCGTCCTTTTTTTGCTGGTTCATTTTGGCAACCAAAGCTTTCATTCGTGCCGTTTTTTCTCTTTTTTCTTCTTGGAGCTTGGCTTTTTTACGGTTCAATAATTTGGTGTGCAAAGCCTTGTTTTTCGTATTTTTTTCAGGTCCTTTTGCCATAATTTTTAATTTGGAAGTTATGTTGCAAAGATAACTGAATAATTAAGAATGAATGAACACTAGCTTTTCACGCAATTGTCCCGAAGTTAAAAGAAAGCCTAACGTTTTTCAAATAGCCCCGATTGCAGAGAAAATCCTTTTTATTTTTTCTTTAAAAATAAAAAGATTGGAACGGAAAGCGGGAAAATGAATTTTCGAAAATGCCTGACGATTTGCTTCAAAAAATCATAATAAAAAGTGGCTTTTTAGGTATTTCAATGGCAATAGATTATTTTTGCATTCGTTCTGAATTAATTTCAGAATCTTAATTTTGAAAATCAATGATACAGCATCCAAAAAGATATACGATTACGGCAGCGTTGCCTTACACTAACGGCCCAATTCACATTGGGCATTTGGCGGGAGTTTATGTTCCTTCTGATATTTATGCGCGTTTTTTACGCTTGCAAAACCGCGATGTCGCCTTCATTTGCGGAAGCGATGAACACGGTGTTGCGATTTCTATGAAAGCTAAAAAAGAAGGAATTACGCCACAGGAAGTGATTGACAAGTACGACGGAATCATTCGAAAATCGTTTGCCGATTTCGGAATTTCTTTTGACAATTATTCGCGTACTTCAGCTAAAATCCACCACGATACGGCTTCTGAATTTTTCAGAAAACTGTATGAAAACGGTGATTTTATCGAAGAAACAACCGAACAATTGTATGATGCGAAAGCCGACCAGTTTTTGGCCGACCGTTTTGTGATGGGAACCTGCCCGAAATGTGGCAACGAGGAAGCTTATGGCGACCAATGTGAAAAATGCGGTTCGACGTTGAACGCTACGGATTTGATTAACCCAAAATCGACCATTACAGGCGAAACTCCGGTTTTGAAGTCTACGAAACACTGGTTTTTGCCTTTGGATCGCTACGAAGATTTCTTGAGAGAATGGATTCTAGTCGGACATAAAAACGACTGGAAGCCGAATGTTTATGGCCAAGTGAAATCGTGGATTGACGGCGGTTTAGAGCCTCGTGCCGTGACAAGAGATTTAGATTGGGGAATTGACGTTCCGGTTGAAGGTGCAGAAGGAAAGAAATTATATGTGTGGTTTGACGCGCCAATTGGCTACATTTCTTCTACGAAAGAATGGGCTTTGCGCGAAGGAAAAGATTGGGAACCGTACTGGAAATCAGACGATACGAAGTTGGTTCATTTCATCGGGAAAGACAATATTGTTTTTCACTGTGTGATTTTTCCGGCGATGTTGAAAGCCGAAGGAAGTTATATTTTGCCAGATAACGTGCCTGCAAATGAGTTTTTGAATTTGGAAGGAAACAAACTTTCTACGTCTAAAAACTGGGCGGTTTGGTTGCACGAATATTTGGAAGATTTCCCAGATAAGCAAGATGTTTTGCGTTATGCATTGACGTCAAACGCTCCGGAAACAAAGGATAATGATTTTACTTGGAAGGATTTTCAAGCGAGAAACAACAATGAATTGGTGGCGATTTTTGGTAATTTCATCAACAGAGTTGTGGTTTTGACGAATAAATATTACGACGGAATTGTTCCAACTCCAAACGAATTTTCTGATGTTGACGAAGCCACTTTGGCCGAATTAAAAGCGTATCCTGCTGTAATTGCAAGTTCGGTGGAACGTTACAGATTTAGGGAAGCTTTGGGCGAATTGATGAATGTGGCACGTTTAGGAAACAAATATTTGGCCGATGAAGAGCCTTGGAAAGTCATTAAAGACAATCCAGAAAGAGTGAAAACGCAGATGTATGTGGCGCTTCAAATTGCAGGTGCTTTGAGCGTTTTGGCAGAACCGTTTTTGCCTTTTACATCGGAGAAATTAAAACGTATTTTAAATGCAACGCCATCTTCCATTTCAACTTTTGGAATTTCTGATGAAACGGCGGTTTTGGCGGAAGTTAAAAATAATTCAAGCCTGACTTGGAGCGACATTTCTGAAAATTCAGATTTGATTCCGGCTGGACACAAAATTGGAGAAGCGGAATTGCTTTTCGCAAAAATTGAAGACGAAGAAATTCAAAAACAAATAGACAAATTGGAAGCAACAAAAACAGCCAACAAAGCAGAAAACAAAAAAGCAGAACCTCAAAAAGAGTTGATTCAATTTGAAGATTTCGCTAAAATGGATATACGTGTTGGAACGATTATCGAAGCGGAGAAAATGCCAAAAGCAAATAAGCTTTTAGTTTTGAAAGTAGACACCGGAATAGATGTCAGAACCATCGTTTCTGGAATTGCCGAGAGTTTTTCTCCAGAAGAAATTGTGGGAAGAAAAGTGACGGTTTTGGTGAATTTGGCTCCAAGAGCTTTGCGTGGTGTGGAAAGCCAAGGTATGATTTTGATGACGACCAATGCGGAAGGCAAATTGGTTTTTGTAAATCCAGATGCTGAAGCTGGAAATGGAGAAACGATAAATTAAATAAGAAACACGAATTTCACGAATTATCACGAATTGATTTCTCAGCGATTTTGTGTAAATTCGTGAAATTTGTGTTTAAAATATAATCTATGAACATCAAAGTAATAGCTTTCGACGCTGACGACACCTTATTTGTGAACGAACCTTATTTTCAGGAAACAGAAGAAAAATTCTGTGGCCTGATGAATGATTATCTTTCGAAGCAAGGAATTTCCCAGGAACTTTTCAAGGTGGAAATCGATAATTTACCGCTTTACGGTTACGGAATCAAAGGGTATATTTTGTCCATGATTGAAGCGGCGATGAAAATTTCGAACAAGACCATCAGCATTCAAGTAGTAGATAAGATCTTAGAATACGGAAAAGAATTACTGCAAAGGCCCATTGAATTGTTGGATGGCGTTGAAGAAACGCTTCAAGCCCTACACGGAAAATACAAATTGGTTGTTGCCACAAAAGGCGATTTATTAGACCAAAGAAGAAAATTGCACAATTCCGGTTTGGGCCATTATTTTCACCATATCGAAGTGATGTCAGACAAGCAGGAAAAAGATTATCATGATTTATTAGGCCGTTTGGAAATTCAGCCCGAAGAGTTTTTTATGATTGGAAACTCTCTAAAATCAGATGTTTTGCCGGTTTTAGGAATCGGTGGCCACGCCGTTCATATTCCGTTCCACACAACTTGGGCTCATGAAAGAATTGACCACGAAGTAAAGCACGAGAACTTTAAAACCGTGGGAAAAATCACTGAAGTTTTGCCTTTTTTATTATAAAATTTACACCGATTTTTTTATCAGGAATTCAAAGATTTTAAAAAAGATCAAATAATCTGGGGTTACTATGAAAACAAAATTAGATCTTAACACTTGGCCCAGAAAGGAACACTTTGAATTTTTCAGTAAATTTGAAGAGCCTTTTTTTGGAATCGTAGCCCATATCGATTGCACAAAAGCGTATGAAACTTCCAAGAAAAACGGAGTTTCCTTTTTTTTATATTACCTTCACAAAACGCTTTCTGCGGTAAACGCTGTTAAAAATTTCAGATACCGAATTGAAAACAACGAAATTTTTATTTACGACAGAATCGACGCTTCGGCAACATTGACGCGTGATGACAACACTTTTGGCTTTTCATTAATGCCTTTTTCTACCGATTTTGAAACTTTTGAAAAAATTTCTAAAGAAGAAATCGAAAGAGTCCGTAACACCACTGGCTTATTTACCAGAATTTTTGAAGCCGATAATCTGATTCATTTTTCAGCAGTTCCCTGGGTTGATTTTACTTCACTTTCGCACGCCCGGAGTTTCACTTTCCCTGACAGCTGCCCCAAGATTTCCATTGGAAAAATGATGATTGCCGAAGACGGGAAAAGAACTATGGCGGTCTCTGTCCACGTACATCACGGTTTGATGGATGGTTTTCATGTCTGCGAATTTTTTGCTAAATTTCAGGAGTTTATGGATTCTTAAAACTTGCGGTATTGTTTTTGAGCAAGAAAATAAAAATGTAGCTATGAAAAAATTACTGTTTGCGCTTTTTGTTCTTTCTACTTTTACGAATTCCATTGGTCAGACTTTATTAAATTCACATCCTTTAGAACTCAGGAAATCTCGAGTAAATCATCAGATTTTAAATGCGGTCAATTTAAAGAAAGAGATTTTTGCAATTGCATCAGACAAGGAAACATTAACCGTTTTAAAATACAATAAATTTCTATTTTTTTCTGATAGCCTATCCATAAGCCGTCCTGACAAAGAGTATGAATTTATGGCGGGATACAGTTTTGAAAACAATGGAAACCCAAATGTTTATTGGGCAACAGAAGATTTTAAAAAATTGCAATCGGTGACATTTGATTTGGAAAACAAAACCACCAAAGTTGCTGATTTTCAATTACGCCTTACTGGCGAAACAATCCTAAATACCTTTAGCGAAAACAATTTTTTTTACATTTTGGCTCTTCCTGAAAAAGAAGAATCTCTTAAAATTTATGCTTTGCGGAAAGGACAGCTTTACGAAAAAGCCATCGATTTTTCTGCCTATAAATTTGTGGATGAAAAAGGAAAAGCTACTTCCTTTACGGAATTAATTCGTCAAAATGGTTTACAAATGATTGATACGAAAGCTTTAAATCCTCTATTTGAAACTGTTGGCAAATCAAAAATGTTTGTGGAAGGAAACAAAATGATTTTGACTTTTGATTCTTCAGAAAGAACACAAGTTTTGCAAATTGATTTAAATAGCTTTTCAATTTATGAGCAGCTTATTCCACAGCAAATTTTAGTAAAATCAGGCAAATCAAATTCTTACTTCCATCAAAACAAACTTTATCAGTTAAAAACAAATGCGGAAGAATTGGCACTTGCTGCCGTAGATTTAAGTTCGGAAGAAACCATTAAAAAGTATTATGCCGATACAAAAGACACTATCTCCTTTAGAAATTCGCCCCTTTTTACACAAACCGGAAATCAAGGCGGAAAAGCCCTTAAAAGTATCAAGAAGTTTCTCCAAAGAGTAGCAAATTCAGAAATTGGACTTTCCGTGTACAAAACACCCGAATCGATAATGCTGACGGTTGGCGGTGTCAGAAACGTCAATACAACGGGAAACATTTTAATTGGAATCACCGCTGGAGCGGCCATGATCGGCACGGGATCTGGTGGCGATGTCAGCTCCTTTTTTAATGAAGGAACGCTTCAGTCTAATTATTTTGAAGCTTTGTTTGATACAAATTTTGTACACCAAATGAAGCAACAGAATGTTTTGGCTGTAGATTTGATCTCACAATTTTTAAATGAGAATAACGTGGACTTACCTGCTGTTTTTCCTTTTGAAAATTATTATATTTTAAGCTATTACGATTCAAAAAGGAAAGAATTTGCAATGCGGAAATTTGAAGATGTTTCTGATTAACAAGCGCTATTGTTTCACTTTATAAAGTTTTAGAACTGTTTAAAAGAGTACAGGAAAATTGTTTTTCTGTACTCTTTTATTTTTTATTCTGAGCATTACAATCTTTCCACTTATTTTAAGCACTTAATTTACTGATCACCTAACCTTTTCATGTTCATTTAGTAAGTCAGACAATGTTTCGGCATAAAAAGTGATTAACAATGTTTAATGTTTTCATAATATTGCTAAACAAAATGTATTTTTAGGCTAATTTAGTATTTACAAAAATTAACCATAAAAATAAACACATGAAAAAATTAATCAAAAAAATCAGCATCTTGGCATTAATTGCTTTGCCATTTGTTTCTTGCAGTAGCGATGATGACAGCACCACAACTCCACCAGTTAAAAATACAATTGCTACTATTGCATCAAATAATGCAGACTTAAGCATTTTAGTCCAAGCGCTTCAAAAAACTGATTTAGTTGCCACTTTAGACGGCTCGCAAGAATTTACCGTTTTTGCTCCAACGAATGCTTCTTTTACGGCCTTCTTGCAAGCGAATGGTTTTGCAAATCTTGATGCGGTTCCGACGAATGTTTTAAAAGAAATTTTATTAAACCATGTTGTTGCCGGAGAGCTTACAGCTTCTGCTTTAAATACGGGTTATGTTAAAACCTTAGCAAAAGGAAGTGCTTCTCCAACAAATACATTAAGTCTTTTTGTAAATACTGGTAATGGTGTTGTTCTTAACGGAGGGACTTCAAACAACGGAGGAAGTGTGGTGACAGCTGACGTTCAGGCAAGCAATGGAGTAGTTCATGTAATCAATGGAGTTTTGGCTTTGCCTACCATTGTGAACCATGCGGTTGCAAATCCTAATTTCTCTATTTTAGTACAGGCTTTAACAAGAGAAGACCAACCTGATTTTGCAGGAATTCTTTCAGGTACTGCAAATTCACCTTTTACCGTATTTGCTCCCACAAATGAGGCATTTGTAAATTTATTAGCAGAGTTAAACTTATCAGGTCTAGCTGACGTACCGCAAGAAGTTTTAGAAAACACCTTAAAATACCATGTCGTTACAGGTGCCAATGTATTGTCTACAAACTTAACTGCCGGCAATGTAACTACATTCCAAGGACAAGATATTACAATTGGTTTGACTGGAGGTGCAAAAATTACCGATGCAAACAATAGAATAACAAATATCATTGCAACTGATGTGCAATCCTCAAATGGCGTGATCCACGCAATTGATCAGGTTTTATTGCCCGCATTATAATTGTTGTTAATTAGGTTGTTAATTAGGAAGGCACTGACTATTCAGTGCCTTTTTATGTATACAAAAAAAACCATCTGGGGAAATCAGATGGTTTTTAAATAATCTAAATGGCAAATATAATTATACTACAGTTTTATCTACTTCCTAACAAATTGATTTCATTCACGACAACTTCCGTTATAAATCGCTTTTCTCCGTTTTTGTCGTCATAACTTCGGTGCGTCAGTTTGCCGTCAATGGCAATTTCTTTTCCCTTGCCAACATATTTTTCGATGATTTCAGCCGTTTTTCCCCAAGCCACAATTCGATGCCATTCGGTTTGTTCCACTTTTTCACCTTTTTCATTTCGATAACTTTCGTTGGTAGCGATTGTCAAATTGGCAACTTTCTTTCCTCCTTCAAACATTTTTACTTCTGGATCGTTTCCTACATTTCCAATTAATTGAACTCTGTTTTTTAATGTACTCATGGCGTTTAAATTTTATGTTAGTATTACATTGTTGTTCAAAGCAATAATTGTTTCAAATCAACAGTGCAAAGATGTGGCGGTTTCAAAAAACTATTCGGTTGATATACGTTTACTTTCGGTTGTAATTGATTGTAACCGTTTGCAAACGGAAATTAAATTGCGTAACTTTCAGGAAAATAAAATCTTATGCAAACGGAAATCAATAAAGTAGAACTCCGAAATTTACAGATAGAAGATTACAAACAGCTAAAAAATTCGATGGTAAAAGCCTATTGCGAACTTGACGAGTCGTATTGGGAAGAATCTGAAATTGAAAATTTATTATCCATTTTTCCAGAAGGGCAATTGGTGATTTTGGTCGATGACAAAGTTGTCGGTTCTGCACTTTCCCTTTTAGTAAATTATAAAAAAGCGAGTTCCAATCACACCTATCAAAAAATTACCGGAAACTCGACGTTCTCCACTCATGATCCCGAAGGCGAAGTCTTATATGGAATTGATGTTTTTATAGATCCTGAATACCGCGGATTGCGCTTGGGAAGAAGATTGTATGATGCCCGAAAAGAATTGTGCGAAACCCTAAATTTAAAATCGATCATATTTGCCGGAAGAATTCCAAAATATTCCGAATATGCAGAAGAGATCACGCCAAAACAATATATTGACAAAGTACGGCTGAAAGAATATTACGATCCGGTTTTATCTTTTCAGCTGAGCAATGATTTTCACGTTTTGAAGATTATGAAAAACTATCTTGAAGGCGATGTAAGTTCTCAAGAATATGCGGTTTTACTTGAATGGAACAATATTTATTATGAAAAGAGCCCAAAATTAATCAATGCTCGAAAAAGCGTCATCCGACTGGGATTGGTACAATGGCAGATGCGTCCGTTGGCCAATTTAGAAGCTCTTTTTGAACAGTCAGAATTTTTCGTCGACGTAGTTTCGGGATATGGAAGTGATTTTGTGCTTTTTCCAGAATTATTCATTGCGCCGTTAATGGCCGATTTCAACCATTTGAATGAAGCGGATGCGATTCGAGAAATTTCACATTTCACCGAACCGATTCGAAAAAGATTTCAAGAATTTGCCATTGCTTACAACATCAATATTATCACCGGAAGCATGCCTTACACCGAAGACGGCAACTTATATAATGTAGGTTTTTTGTGCAAGCGCGACGGAACTTCAGAAATGTACACCAAAATTCATATTACGCCTAATGAAGTGCAATATTGGGGAATGAAAGGCGGTTCAGAAATCAAGACTTTTGATACCGACTGCGGAAAAATTGGAATTATGATTTGTTATGATGTTGAGTTTCCAGAAATGTCAAGATTGATGGCCGATGAAGGAATGGAAATTCTTTTCGTTCCGTTTTTAACCGATACGCAAAATGCATACACCCGCGTAAAGCTTTGTGCTCAGGCGCGTGCCATTGAAAACGAGTGTTATGTGGCGATTGCGGGTTGCGTCGGGAATTTGCCGAGAGTCAACAATATGGACATTCAATATGCTCAGGCGGCGGTTTTCACGCCATCTGATTTTGCGTTTCCGAGTAATGGAATCAAGGCCGAAGCGACACCAAATACCGAAATGACGCTGATTGCCGATGTCGATCTTGATATGCTGAAAAAACTGCACGAGCAAGGAAGCGTTCGAATCTTGAAAGACAGAAGACACGATTTATATAAGATTAAAAAGCTGTAATTGAAAAATTTATATATGTTTGTGTAAGAAAAGGAAGTTTAATTTTGATTTTATTTTTTAATCCTTTGAAGTTTTAACACAAAGGTTCAAAAGATATCAAATCAAAAATGACCTTTCTCAAATAGCCCTGATGGTTGCAAACATCCTTTTGTTCTGGGGTTCAGAATAAAAGATAGTGCATACAGCAGGAAAATGGAAAACAAGAACAAAACGACGATTTGCTTCGCCAATTTGCTATGCTCGTGCCACTCCAAAAAAATAAAAATTATGCCAAAATCGTGTTTGGAATGTGAGGAAAAAATAATGGGCCGCGAGGACAAAAAGTTCTGTAGCGATGGCTGTAGAAACGCATATAATAACAAAATAAACAAAGATTCAAATAATTTAATGCGCAACATTAACAACAAGCTGCGCAAAAATTACAGAATTTTATCAGAAATAAATGTGGAAGGAAAAACAAAAACTTCTCGGTCAAAATTATTGAGCAAAGGTTTTGATTTTGAGTTTTTTACAAGCATCTTGCACACCAAAACAGGAAATACCTACTATTTTTTGTACGATCAAGGTTATATGGCCTTGGAAAACGAATATTATGTTTTAGTTAGAAAAGATATTTAATACCACGAAATAATCGAAACGACTAATGAAAAAAAGTTATAATTTTTTAATTTCTGCCTTGCTGAGCGCAGCCATTATTTATGGCGTTTTCTTTTTGATGATGCCCCAAAACGTCAATGAAGAAAACACCCCTTTAACAGAATTTTCGACCAAAAGGGCACTTACGCAAGTGGCAGAAATATCAAAAGAACCTCATTATGTGGGTTCTGACAATCATAAAAAGGTGGGTTCTTATCTTGAAAAAGAACTGCAAGAAATGGGCCTGGAAACTTCTACCCAGGAAGGTTTTTCACTTACCGAATGGGGAAACCTTTCGAAATCAAAAAATATTTTAGCCCGAATTAAAGGTTCAAATTCTTCAAAAGCCGTTATGCTGTTATCTCATTATGACAGCGCGCCACACTCCGCATCGCCTGGCGCGAGCGACGATGCCAGCGGAATTGCAACAATTTTAGAAAGCGTACGTGCTTTTTTAGCCAATAAATCGGCGAACAAAAACGATATCATCATCTTATTTACCGATGGCGAAGAACTGGGCTTAAATGGCGCCGCCCTTTTTGTAACCGAGCATCCATGGGCAAAAGACGTAGGTGTGGTTTTAAACCTCGAAGCGCGCGGCACGGCAGGACCATCGTATATGCTGATGGAAACCAACCAAGGAAATGCGAAAATGGTTCAGGAATTCACGAACGCCAATCCTGGTTTTCCGGTTTCAAATTCTTTGATGTATAGCATTTACAAAATGCTTCCGAATGATACCGATCTGACCGTTTTTAGAGAAGAAGGAAAAATTCAGGGCTTCAATTTTGCTTTTATTGACGATCATTTCAACTATCATACGCAACAAGATGATTTGGCGCATCTGAGCCAAAAAACGTTAAAACACCAAGGAACTTACATCATGCCGCTGTTGCACTATTTTGCCAATGCAAATTTGGCATCGCTTGATTCTGGTGAAGATTATGTCTATTTCAACACGCCTTTTGCTTTTATCAGCTATCCGTTTTCTTGGAATTTGTGGCTCGTTCTAGTGGCCGGAATTCTTTTTATTTTCTTCGTGTTTATCGGAATCGGTAAGAGAACGCTTTCGATCCCAGAAATCGGCCGTGGCTTTATACCTCTTTTTGGATCTCTTTTAATTTCTGGCGCTGTCGCTTTTTTAGGATGGAAAACGCTCAAGGTCTTTTATCCGCAATACCAAGATATTTTACACGGATTCACCTATAACGGACATTCGTATATTGCCTTTTTTACATTTGTCACCTTGGCGGTTTGCTTTGCTTTCTACCAGAAATTTTATTTTGAAAATAAGTCCATGAATTATGCAGTCGCACCCATTTTTCTTTGGATTTTAATCAATATCGGCTTGGCAATTTACCTTCCTGGTGCCGGCTTTTTTATCATTCCGGTTTTCTGCAGCATTCTGATGTTGGCTTATTTTGTGATTACGCAAAAGACCAATTGGCTCCTGAATTTGATTTTAGCGATTCCGGCTTTTATCATTTTGGTTCCTTTTATTGTGATGTTTCCCATTGGTTTGGGTTTAAAAATGCTGGCCGGAAGCGCTGTTCTGGCTGCTTTGGTTTTTGCATTGCTGCTTCCTGTTTTTGGTTATTATCCTAAGAAGGGAAATTGGGCAATGGCAATGCTTTTGATTGCGGCAGGCTTTTTCATCAAAGCGCATTTAGGCGCTCATTATGAAGAAGGAAAAGCCAAGCCAAACAGCTTGGTGTATATCTTTGACAACGATACCCACAAAGGATTGTGGGTGACGTATGACGAAAATTTAGATGCCTGGACCAAGAATTTCTTAGGCGAAAATCCGGGTGATGCCAAATCACTTGAGCCTTATAATTTATTCAGCAAATACAATTCAAAATTTACATATTCTGCTCCTGCTCCCGTTAAAGATTTAGAAGGCCCATCGATTCGATTTTTGCGTGATTCTGTTATTGGAAACCAACGGTATTTGACAATAAAAATCAGTCCGAACCGAAAAGTGAATCGTTATGATATTTTTGCCCACGAAAACTTGACCTTTCATAATTTGAGAACGAATGGCGTAAAACATATCAACCAAAAAGGATCTGCCTTCAAGCGAAATGGCCGAAAAATATTGAGTTATTATGTGACGGACAACGAACCTTTAGAACTTCGATTCAGTGTAGATGCTAAAGCTGTTTTAGATATGGAATTGATGGAAGCTTCTTTTGACCTGATTTCCAATACGATGTTCAGCGTGCCAAAAAGAGAAAACTGGATGATGCCGACACCTTTTGTTTTAAACGATGCCGTTGTGGTAAGACAGAAAATAAAGCCAAGTTTTAAAGAAGAAATTATTCCGGTTCAACTTTCAGACAGCCTGAAGCAAGCACCATTAAATCAAAAAATAAATGTCCAAAATTAGCATTCTCGGCTGTGGCTGGCTAGGCTTGCCGTTGGCAAAATCTTTGTCAGCAAAAAACCACGAATTAAAAACCTCAACGACTTCTCCAGAGAAAATTGAAATGCTGGAGGATTTGGGACTGCATCCTTATTTGATTACAATTTCTGATAGAATTGAAGGCGCTATTTCTGGTTTTTTACATGATGCCGAAATTCTGATTGTGGATATTCCGCCGAAATTAAGAAATGGCAAAAACGAGAATTTTGCCGCAAAAATCAAAAATTTGATTCCAGAAATTGAAAAATCTTCAGTTTCAAAAGTTTTGTTTGTGAGCGCGACTTCGGTATATGATGACGATGAAAGTTTTAGAAATATTACGGAAGAAACCCCAGAAAATCCAGAAACGGAAAGCGGAAAACAGATGTTGGAAGCAGAAAAATTATTATTCAAAAACACTAATTTTCAAACCACCAGTATTCGTTTTGGAGGCCTATACGGAGAAGACAGGCATCCGGTCCATTACTTATCAGGGAAAAGTGGCATTGCAAATCCCGAAGCGCCTATTAACTTAATTGGCTTAAAAGATTGCATCGGAAGCATTGAAAAAATCATAGAAAAAGAAGCTTGGAACGAAGTTTTTAATGTCGTAAATCCAGAGCATCCAAGCCGAAAAGACTATTATAACGGAAAAGCAAAATTATTAGGATTGCCGTTGGTCGGGTTTGATGAAGAGAAAATTGCTGTTGGAAAAATTATTGACAGCTGTAAATTGGAGCGTTTGGGATATGAGTTTGGAAAACTTTAATATTTTTTTTTTCGACTCCTTCATTAGAACGATATAATTGTGAAAATTTAAAAATAAAAAATCCCAAGCTCTCACTTGGGATTTTTTATTATCTATTCAATTCTCTTACCAGATTTTAACTCTTTTTTCAGGATCGATAAACATTTTGTCACCTTTTTTGATATTAAATGCTTCGTAAAAAGCATCCACATTTTGAAGTGGCACGTAAGCTCTGTACATTCCTGGTGAATGCGGATCTGTTTTCACTTGGTTTTTGATTGCTTCGTCTCTGGCTTTAGTTCTCCAGATGGTTGCCCAAGAAATAAAGAAACGTTGTTCTGGTGTGTAACCATCGATCAAGCCTGGGTTTCCGTTTTCTTTTAGATACAATTGCAAACCGTCATAGGCCGCGTTTACACCACCTAAATCTCCGATGTTTTCTCCTAATGTAAATTTACCATCTACAAAAGTTCCTGGCAATGGTTGCAAAGTGCTGTATTGGTCCGCCAAAGCACCACCTAAATCAGTAAATTGTGCCAAATCTTCTGCTGACCACCAGTCAACCAAGTTTCCGTCAGCGTTATATCTTGAACCTGAATCGTCAAAACCGTGAGAGATTTCGTGACCGATTACAGCACCGATGCCGCCATAATTTACGGCTTCGTCAGCTCTGTAATCATAAAACGGAGGTTGTAAAATTGCCGCTGGAAACACAATTTCATTATAAGAAGGGTTAAAATAAGCGTTCACCGTTTGCGGCGACATAAACCATTCGTCTTTGTTAACTGGTTTGTTCAATTTTGTCACATCTTCTTCATAACGCCATTTTGAAAGGTTTTTTGTGTTTTCAAAATAAGTTCCTCCTTTTTCAGGACTTACAATCGTCAATGCTGAATAATCTTTCCACTTATCTGGATATCCAATTTTTACTCTTGATTTACGCAACTTTTCAATAGCACTTGCTTTTGTGGCTTTTGTCATCCAAGGCAACTTATTGATTCTGTTCTCAAAAGCTAAAAATACATTTTTGATCATGCCTTCTGCTTTTACTTTTGCTTCTGGCGGGAATTTTTTAGCTACGTATAACTTTCCTAAAGCTTCCCCAACTGATCCATTTACAGTTTGCAGTGCTCTTTCGTCACGTGGTCTTTGTTTGATAGCACCTGTTAATGTTTTTCCGTAGAAATCAAAATTTGCATTCTCTACCTCTGTTGACAGTAATGAATTTGATTGATTTAACAACGTCCATTTCATATACGCTTTCCAATCAGCCACTTTGTTTTCTTTGAAAATTTGTTCCAAAGCCGTCATGTATTTTGGCTGCGTAACAATTAAAGTATCCAGTTTTGGAAGACCAACACCTGTTAAATACGAATCCCAATTAAATGATGGAACTAATTTCTGCAAGTCAGCAACCGTCATCGGATTGTATGATTTCCTTCTGTCTCTTCTTTCCACCCTGTCCAATCTTGGTTGTGCCATTACTGTTTCAATCGCTACCACTCTTGCCGCATCTTTTTTTGCATCAGCTGGTTTTTCTCCAAGATATTGCAACATTTTTGCCACGTGCAATTCATATTTTGCTTTCTTTTCTTTTGAATCCGCATCATCAGAAACATAATAATCACGATCTGGAAGTCCTAATCTTCCTGGTCCAACTGAAACTACATTTCTATTACTGTTCTTGCTATCAGAACCAATATTTGTTCCGAAGAAACCAATACCGCCATAAGGCTCCATTTCTGTCATCAACGCTTGCATGTCTTTTACATTTTTCACAGCATTGATTTTAGCCAAATAAGGTTTTAGTGGTGTGATACCTTGTTTGTTTCTGGTCACAGTATCCAAGATCGTTTTGTACAAGTTGACTGCTTTTGCCTGATCTGATTTTGGATCTAATTTTTTGTCTGCTTCCGCTTCTTTTAAAATTGCCAAAGCATCTACATCTGTATTTTGACGCAATTCATCAAAACTTCCCCAACGCGTTCTATCACTTGGAATTTCTGTTTGTTTTACCCAAGTTCCGTTTACAAATTGAAAAAAATCATCATTTGGCCTTACACTTTTGTCCATGTATTGCAATTCAATACCATGATTTTTGGATTTCTCCTGAGCATCAGCTCCAATCGACGCTAAAACAAGCGCTGCGATTGAAAGCATACTTTTATTTAATACTACTTTCATGTTGAAATTTTGTTTAGTCACAAATTTAAAAAGTTAATAATGGTATGGAATCAAATTACTGTTAAAAAACAACCTGAATGAATGTTTAGTTCGTAGTTTTGTGGAAAACCCCTTTCAGATGCTTACCTTTTTTAAAAAATATAGGATTTTCTTTATTATCTTTTTCGTTCTTTCTGCAATAATCCTTACTCTTTTTTATTCTGCCTTAAAACCATCAAAAAAGTTAAAAATTTTCAATCCGGCTGATGTGAATCCAGAACTGGTGGATACAACTGTTCAATATGTAAAAAAATACCACACGATCGATGATTTTTCTTTCACCAACCAAAACGGAAAAACAATCACCCAAAAAGATTATGAGGGAAAAATATATGTAGCTGATTTTTTCTTTACAACGTGTCCTTCCATTTGTGTTCCAATGGGTGAAAATATGGCGTGGTTACAAGATCAGATTAAAGACAATCCGAACATAATGTTACTTTCACACACCGTAATGCCTGATATTGACACACCCGAAGTTTTAAAAGCCTACGCTGAAGAAAAAGGTGTTATTGATAGCAAATGGAACTTGGTTACTGGTAAAAAAGAAGACATCTATTTCATTGCCCGAAAATCTTATTTAGCCGTAAAAACCTCAAATTCAAGTGAATTATATGATATGGTTCACACCGAAAATTTTATTTTGGTCGATGCAAAAAAGAGAATTCGCGGTTTTTATGACGGAACTAAATTAGAAGAAGTGAAACGTTTATTAGAAGATATTCGCTTTTTAGATTCTGAAGAATAAAATTTAATTGATTTAAAATTTAGTGTTTCATTTTTAAAACTTTTTATCTTTAAAATAAAACAATTTATCTTCGTCGCTGATTTCTCTCAAAACTTTACACGGATTTCCGACTGCAATCACGTTATCTGGAATATCTTTAGTGACCACACTTCCTGAACCGATAATGGTGTTATTGCCTATCGAAACTCCAGGATTGACAACCACATTTCCTCCAATCCAAACGTTGTTTCCAATCGTTATCGGAAATGCATATTCAATTCCGGTATTTCTCATTTCGGGATGAATTGGATGGCCAGCTGTTAAAATGCTGACATTTGGCGCAAACATCACATTATCGCCAATTTTTACTTCGGCGCAATCTAAAATGGTACAGTTATAATTACTGTAGAAATTTTTTCCAACAGAAATATTATAGCCATAATCACAACGAAATGGGGGTTCGATATAAAATCCTTTTTCTGTTTTGCCGAAGAGTTTTTTTATTATTTCTGATCTAAATTTTAGTTCCTTCGGATGTGAATTATTGAATTCAAAAACCAATTCCTTAGCATTTTGTCTTTCTGTAAAAAGTTCTTTTCCATTCGCCAGATAAGGCTGCCCCGAAATCATTTTTTCTTTTTCTGTCATTATAATTATTTTTTTGGACTCCATTTAAAGCGGATTTCCATTGCCGTCTGTGGTCAATACTTCGCTCATATAATCAAAAAAAGGACGCATATTTTTAAATGCAAGATTTACTTCGTCTGTAAATTTTGGAGCTAAAACTTCTTTATCCGTAAATTTTTTAACCAATATAAATTGCTTGAATCGAAGCAAATCAATCGCTTTGTCATCGGCATTAAACCTTTTGGAGTTGTTTTTAATTGCTCGCCTTGCAGTGATCCAAAAGTAGTTTTAAATTCTTTGCTTTTTAAAATAACTCGCAACTCGCTAGAATCTCGACTGATCTCATCACGAACCCGTTTTAAATCTTCTGTATTTGGCCCAAAAAAAACCTCCAGCAACAAACGTATTTCCGGGTTCAATATGAAAATAATAACCACCTCTTCTTTCTTATGTAGCTCTTGAAAAACCGCCACTCCAGTTGTTTTTATAGGGAATTTTTTCTTTTGAAAATCGGGTATCTCGGTAAATTCTGTGTAAACTTTTTTTACCAGAAGCTGTTTCGATTACATCATGTATGCTTAATTTTTCCAACAATCCATCTGCAAAAGAAACCATTGATTCAAGCTGTTTTTGATATTCGCTTTTATTGGTATCAAACCAGTCTTTATTATTGTTTTCTTTCAGATTTTTTAAAAATACAATGGTTGCTTCAGGAATTATTGGATTTGACATTGACCTTATTTTTTAGTTTGGAAACACGTAAAGCGAAGATACTATTTTAATTTTTTTTAAAATTTAAACACCACAAAAAAAGGGCATTGTATTGCTACAATGCCCAAAATAAACAAATTTATTTTTGATTTATTATTTCTTTTTTCCATCAATGATTGCTCCAGTACCTGCACCAACTGCAGCACCTGCCAAACCACCAATAATTGCGCCTTCTGCTTTTTTCTTAGAAACTGCTGCTCCGGTAATTGCTCCGGCTCCAGCTCCAATCACGGCTCCTTTTGCAGTTCCGCTCCATCCTTTTTTCTTTTGTTCTGCGGTAACTGGCGCCGCATTATTTGCAGAAGCATTTGCAACTCTTTGTGCTGCAGCTGCGTCTTTTTGAGCAATTATGGCATTCATCGAATCTACTGTTTTTTGTTTTGCCAATGCTTCTTTTTCAACTTTCATGACCGCTTTAATCGAATCTAATTCTCTTTGCTGGTCTAATGCCACTTTTTCTGCGGCCGTGTCTCTACAAGATGTAAAAACAAACGCTACAACTGCTATATAAAGTACTCTTTTCATGATATTTCTTTTTAAGATTATAATTTTTAAAGGTAAGCTTATTCAGCACACCGAAGCTTATATTATTCCTTTTTTATATTATAAAAACTAGAGGTACAATGATGCCACTCTTGAATTTGTATAAACAATTTTCTTAATGCTGTAAGACATAACCATTTGATAATCTGCAATTTTGCAATACAATAAAATTTTAAAAAAAGACAGGGATTATGAAGTTGAGAAACAAAAAAAAAATCGAATTACACAATTATGTAGATTATAGTATTGGCGCACTCTTATTATTTTCCCCAACATTATTTTCGTTAGAGTCAAAATCGATTGAAAGCAAAATCATTCTTACTATTGGTTTGTCCGTTATTTTATTGAATTTAATTACGACGCACCGTCTTGGTCTTGCCAAAATTTTAAATAAAAAAGCACACTTAAAAGTTGATTTGTTTCTTGGATGGTTTTTGGCTGTTTCACCGTTTTTATTTGGCTTTTTTGGCACTGTTCTTTTACCGCATTTTTTAATTGGATGCATCCTGATTTTGAATAGTTTTTCACCGCTATCTCAAAAAAAGAAAAAATATTCAAATGCTTTAATAAATTAATTTTTAGAAATTTATTAATATCCATAATGATAAAATAAGCTTAAAAAGTATTTGTGTCTGTTGTTTTTATTCAATTGTTAATAGATTATATTTCTTTCAGTACATGTAATTATCATCTAATTTTTTTTAATTCCTATGTTTATAAACCCAAATAAAACATAAAATAATTCTCACAATTAGTATTATTTGCATATTTGCTCCATCCCCAATTACTTTGGAAACACAATCTTGTAAATAAAAAATTATTCTGATGAAAGAAAAATTACTAACTCTCCTACTTGTATTTACTTCTTTTTTAAGTTTTTCTCAAACGAATAAAGTCATAAAAGGAAATATCAAAAGTGACAATTTTGATTTAAAAGGAATTGAAGTCATCAATCAAACCACTCAAGAAATAACGGTTTCAGATAATTTTGGAAACTTTTCAATCACGGGAAAAGACAAAGATGTACTTGTATTTTATGGCTCTGAATATACTTCCTACAGTCTTACGCTCAACGCAAAAATAATTTCTGAATCTGAAATCAAAGTTTCTTTAGAAAAAAAAGCAATTCAAATCGAAGAGGTCATCATTGAAAGAGAAGATGCTTGGTCAGCAGATTATTTACAACAAATTATAAACAAAAGATACATCAGTGACGGGCAATCTGCAATAAAAAATCAAACAATTTATGAGGGTTCTATCACAGATGGTATGGACATTGTGGCTATTGGGAAAAAAATTGGAAAATTATTTAAAAAGAAAAAAGAAAAAGAAGCAATGCCTGCTTTGCCCTTTACTGATTATGTAACAGCCAGTTTCAACCAACAGTTTTTTGAAGAAACTTTAAAAATAAAACCAGACGAAATGCTTTTATTCTTAGAATTTTGCGAAGCTGACCCAAAATCACAAACGATTTCTGAAACCAACAATACTTTAGCGACTATGGATTTTTTGATTTTAAAAAACAAGGAATTCCAGAAAATCAACCGAATATTAAACGCACAAAAACCATAAAAACCAACTTCCTTAAATCTTAAATATGATCGGTTTGATGAAATGGTCTTATCAAGCATTTTGTATTATATACATATGCTAACTTTAAAACTTTTTAGAAACTAAGTCATTAACTATCGTTTCAGTAAAGACTTTAAGGCTTTTTTAGTATTTCAGCGCCTGATAGCCAAAAATAAAATCCTTACTTTTGCAATCTAAATTCAATCTAAATTAAGACTTGGAAACACTAGCAGAACTCAAAATTGGCCAAAAAGCACTCATCATTGATTTAAATAGTGACAGTATTCCTTTAAAATTGTTGGAAATGGGCTGTCTTCCTGGAAATACCATTGAAATATTACAAGTTGCTCCGCTCGGAGATCCTATTTATATTAATGTAAATGACAGTTTTGTTGCCATAAGAAAAGAGACTGCCCAAGAAATAAGTGTTGAAATTTTGAATTCTTAATTATGAGCCATAAAAATTTAAAAGTTGCCTTAATTGGTAATCCAAATACTGGAAAAACCTCTGTTTTTAACCAATTAACCGGCTTGAAACAGCAAGTTGGCAATTATCCCGGAATTACTGTTGAAAAGAAAATCGGCTATTGCAAGCTGAACGAAAACACTAAAGCAACCATTCTTGATTTACCTGGAACGTACAGCTTAAATGCAAGTTCTATTGACGAAAACGTGGTTATCGAACTACTGTTAAATCGAAATGATCCAAATTTTCCAGAAGTGGCTGTCGTGGTTACCGAAGTTGAAAATTTAAAGAGAAACCTATTACTTTTTACACAAATAAAAGATCTTGAAATTCCAACAATCTTGGCAATTAATATGTCAGACCGTATGGATTTTAAGGGAATCTCTCTAGATATTCCTCATTTAGAAAAAGAATTGAATACCAAAATTGCCTTAATCAGTTCTAGAAAAAACATCGGATTAGATAATTTAAAAGAATTAATTGCCAATTCCCAAGAGCTTTCTACGAAACCTTGTTTAAATGCGTCAAGTATTGATCCGGCTTATTTTGACGGACTTCGCAACGCTTTTCCAAAAGAATTACTTTACAAATTATGGCTTGTTATTACGCAAGACGTGAATTTTGGAAATTTACAGCGAAATGAAATTGAAGAAAAATCTTTTGCAAAACCAGCCTCTGAGCTGAAGAAAATGCAACAGAAAGAAACCATAAAAAGATACCAATTTATAAATGATGTCTTAAAAGTAGGTTACATTGTTGACAGTTCAAAAGCCAAAGGAATTCGTGCTGTTTTAGATAAAATCTTAATGCACAAAGTCTTCGGATATTTTATCTTTTTCGGTATTTTGATGCTTATTTTCCAATCGGTTTTTTCTTGGTCAGGCATTCCAATGGATTTTATTGACGAATCTTTTGCCAAGTTAAGTTCTTGGACAAAAACAGCAATGCCACCCGGTCTTTTAACCGAATTAATTTCAGAAGGAATCATTCCGGGAATAGGCGGTGTCGTTATTTTCATTCCGCAAATCGCCTTCCTTTTTCTCTTTATTTCGATCTTAGAAGAGAGCGGTTATATGAGTCGCGTCGTTTTTCTTATGGATAAAATTATGCGAAGATTTGGCTTGAGCGGTAAAAGCGTGGTGCCTTTAATTTCAGGAACTGCTTGTGCGATTCCGGCAATTATGGCGGCTCGAAATATTGAAAATTGGAAAGAACGTTTGATTACCATTTTAGTCACACCCTTCACGACTTGTTCCGCAAGATTGCCGGTTTTTGCCATCTTAATTTCTTTGGTAATTCCAGACGAAAAAGTCTTAGGTTTCATAAATTTACAAGGATTAACCTTGATGATTTTATATCTTTTAGGTTTTGGAATGGCTATTTTCTCCGCTTATCTTTTAAATAAAATTTTAAAATTTAAGTCAAAATCTTACTTTGTAGTAGAAATGCCCAATTACAGAATGCCGTTATTTAAAAATGTAGCCATAAACGTAATCGAAAAAACGAAAGCCTTTGTTTTTGGAGCCGGAAAAATCATTTTAGCACTTTCAATAATTCTTTGGTTTTTAGGTTCACACGGACCTGGAGCAAATTTTGAAAACGCAGAGCAGATTGTTACTGAAATGCCTCAAAATAAAGAAATTCACGATGAAGTGTTACAAGATGAAATTGCTTCTTTTCAGTTAGAAAACTCTTATATCGGAATCATTGGAAAAGGAATTGAGCCTGTAATTCGTCCTTTAGGATATGATTGGAAAATCGGAATTGCTGTCGTAACTTCGTTTGCGGCAAGAGAAGTTTTTGTGGGAACTTTAGCCACCATTTATAATGTTGGAAGCCACAGCGAAGAAGAATTGACCATTAAAAATAGAATGGAAGCCGAAGTAAATCCTGTTACAGGAGAAAAGGTTTTCAATTTTGCCACCGGAATATCATTGTTGCTCTTTTATTCCTTCGCGATGCAATGCATCAGTACACTCGCGATAACTAAAAAAGAAACAAATTCTTGGAAATGGCCTATGATTCAATTGGGCTTTATGACAGTTTTTGCGTATGTCACTTCTTTAATTGCCTATCAATTACTAAAATAAATTTATGAAAAAGACCCTGATTTTACTGGCAGTTTTAAGTTTTTTATCAGGGTTTTCTCAAAATAAATTAGGGAATTCAAAATCACAATTGAATACAACTAATTCAACAGGTTCTAAAAAAATTTCAGCATCTGCATCTTCTTCATCAAATGATGACAGTCCCTTTTTAGGTTTTTTTGGAGAAGTTTTAGTTTTTATTCCGGTTGCAGTTTTCAAATATGGAATTATCGGAGATTACAATAAAGAAGATCATTTATACAATACATTAACTCCCCATCCTTTTTATCAAGAAGCAAAAGGAAATTATACCGAAATGGATTCTGTGGGAAGAAGACAGCTTCGTTTTGATATCGAAAACACTATTCTTTACGGCAACAGTTCTTTATTTGGAAATCATTTACAAGCTAAATTTCGGCCTTTCCAATATTTTTATTTAGAAGGAGATTACCGTCAATTATATGAATATGATGCTTTTGACGAAAATTATGACCGACTGTCTATGTTTAATTTCAACTTCGGTTACGACCGAATTCGTTTTGAAAAATTTAATTTTGGCTGGACACTTGGCTCAACTTACGTTGGAAACGAAGTCAGAAAAGCGGGATTTTCTTATGGTTTAAACACAGATTATTTTTTGACCAAGAAAATAAGTTTTGGTGCTTCTGCAAAATGGTCGCGCATCAATCAAAATCCGGTAAATGCTTTTAAAATTCAAAGTCGTTACCACAAAGAAAATTATTTTCTGAGCATCAATTATGAACATTTGAAAATAGCTTCGCCCGTTTATAATTTTGTTGGCATTGGTGCAGGTATTTATTTTTAACTTTGTAAAATGGACATACAATCAATCATAGCTTATTTCTTAGTCATTGCCGCTGCTGTTTTTTTAGTGAAGAAATTCTTTTGGAAAAAAAAGAAAAAAGCAGACGGTTGTGGCGGTGACGATTGTGGCTGTCATTAACCCAAAGCCACGTCGAGCATCATCATGACTACAAAACCCCCAATAAAACCAAGCGTTGCAATATCTGTATTTTTATCTTGTTGCGTTTCAGGAATCACTTCTTCAACGACCACAAAAATCATCGCACCAGCGGCAAAAGCCAACGCATAAGGCAAAATTGGCGTAAAAAAAGTAATTGCAACAGCTCCAATTACACCCGCAATTGGCTCGACCAAAGCCGAAGACTGGCCATACATAAAACTTTTAGTGCGGCTCATTCCCATTCTTCGCAACGGCATTGAAACCGCAATTCCTTCTGGAAAATTCTGTATTCCAATACCAATGGCCAGAGTCAAGGCACCTGCAATGGAAGCTTCTGGAATTCCAGCGGCAACACCGCCAAACAGAACTCCTACAGCCAAACCTTCGGGAATATTGTGCAACGTGATGGCCAAAACCAGCAAAGTCGTTCGCTGCCACGGCGATTTTACGCCTTCCGTTTCTTGAAAATTAATATGCAAATGAGGCAATACTTTATCCAATCCAAAGAGAAAAAGAGCGCCCAGCACAAACCCAACGGCCGCCGGAATTACTTTTGTAAAGCCTTCGCCTTCGCTCATTTCAATTGCTGGAGCCAAAAGACTCCAGTAACTTGCGGCAACCATCACGCCTCCCGTAAAACCAAGCATTCCATCAAGAACGGCACGGTTCATTGTTTTAAAGAAAAACACAAATGAGGCACCGAAAGCAGTCACAAACCAAGTAAAAAGCGTGGCATAAAGCGCCGCTAAAATGGGATCGATGCTTTGAAAATATTCAACTATGGATTCAAACATATTTTAAATTGTTTTTACATACAGGTTGCTTGCAATTTTGTTTGAAATATTCATTTCGTTTTCATTCACTAAAACAATAAGAGAGGCGTCGAAGCTTTCTTTTTCTATAATTTCAAAGTTAGAGCCCAATGCAATATGCTGTTTATCAAGATATTTCAAGAATTCAGACGAAGTATCTTTTACGCCAACACAAATTGATCTCTGCCCAATCTTCAAATCAGACAGCAACTTTTTATCTATCTTTTTAATTTCTCCTTTCGCGTTCGGAATCGGGTCACCGTGAGGATCTTCCGTCGGAAAACCTAAAAAGGCGTCTAATTTATTAATCAATTTTTCAGATTTAATATGTTCCAATTCTTCTGCGACATCGTGTACTTCATCCCAAGAAAAATCAAGCTTTTCCACTAAAAAAACTTCCCAAAGGCGGTGTTTTCGAACAATCATTTTTGCAGAATAAAGTCCGGTTTCTGTTAAAGTCACTCCTTGGTATTTTTGATATTCTACCAAACCTTTTTCTGCCAATTTTTTAATCATATCGGTTACTGACGATGCTTTCGTTTCAATCATTTTCGCGATAGCATTGGTATTTACCCCTTTTTTTTGAAATAAGGATAAATGATAGATGGCTTTGATGTAATTTTCTTCAGAATAGGTCATTAACTGCTAAAATTTAGATATACAAATATATAAATTTTTTTCATTAAAAATTTATTTTTAGATTTGTCTAAAATTTAGTTTTGCTATTATGAAAAATATTTTTTTAATAATCTGTTTTTTAATCACACAAGTTATTGATGCTCAAGAAAAAAAATCTATTTCTGGAGTTATTTCTTCTGATGGAGTTGTTTTGGCAAATGCCGATATTAAAATTATTGGAACGAATTATACGGCTTCTTCAGATGAATTAGGGAAGTATAAAATCGAAAATATTCCTGCCGGAAATTATAAAATTCAAGTTTCTTACTTCGGAAATAAAACGCTTCGAAAAAATATTTCGATTCAATCAGAAGATTTAGATATAGATTTTGAACTGGAAAATGACAACAATTCTTTAGACGTAGTTGTGGTTTCTGGAACGCTAAAACCGGTCAGTCGATTGGAAAGTCCGGTTCCTGTGGAAGTTTACAAACCAACTTTTTTCAAGAAAAATCCAACGGCAAATATTTTTGAAGCGTTGCAAAACGTGAACGGCGTTCGACCGCAATTGAATTGCAATATTTGCAACACGGGCGACATTCACATTAACGGTTTGGAAGGTCCGTATACGTTGGTTTTAATTGACGGAATGCCTATTGTAAGCGGTTTGTCAACGGTTTATGGCTTGTCAGGAATTCCGAATTCATTGTTAGAAAGAATCGAAATTGTCAAAGGTCCGGCTTCGTCATTGTACGGAAGCGAGGCTGTAGGCGGTTTGATCAATATTATCACCAAAAATCCTTCGAGTGCACCCCGATTTTCGGTTGACGGATTTAGCAATTCTTGGGGAGAAGCCAATTTAGATTTGGGTTTCAAAGCAAATATCGGAGAAAAATCTTCGGTCTTAGTAGGTGTAAACTATTTCAATTTCAATAATCCTACGGATAACAACAATGATAATTTCACGGATGTCACGTTGCAACACCGAATTTCTGTTTTTCAAAAGTGGAATTTTGCCCGAAAAAGCAACAAATTATTTTCACTCGCCGGACGCTATTTTTATGAAGATCGCTGGGGTGGCGAAATGCAGTGGGAGAAAAAATACCGAGGTGGCAGTGAAGTGTATGGCGAAAACATTTACACCAAAAGATATGAATTATTAGGCGCTTATGAACTTCCGATTGAAGAAAAAATGCTGTTTTCATTTTCAATTACCAATCACGATCAAAACTCAGTGTATGGTAATATTCCTTATTTGGCGCAACAAAAAATTGGCTTTGGGCAATTGACTTGGGACAAAAAATTAAGCAACCACGATTTGCTTTTCGGGACCGCCGTTCGTTATCAATATTACAACAATAATACGCCGGCAACTGAAATTTCAGACAAGACTTGGATTCCGAGTGTTTTTGCGCAAGATGAAATTAAATTTAATGAAAAACACAGCGTTTTGCTTGGCGCAAGATACGATTACAACGCTGATCACGGTTCGATTTTTACGCCTCGATTTGCCTATAAATTTAAAGCGACTGACAATGACATCATTCGTTTTAATGCCGGAACTGGTTTTAGGGTCGTCAATCTTTTTACCGAAGAACACGCGGCATTGACGGGTTCTCGCGAGGTTATTGTGCAAGAAGAATTAAAACCTGAACAATCATATAATGCAAATTTGAATTATCTGAAGAAGATTTATACTGAAAACGGAACCTATATCGGCATTGAAACTTCGGCTTGGTACACGTATTTCACGAACTCGATTATACCAGATTATGATACCGATCCCAATAAAATTATTTACAAAAATTTAGACGGATTTGCAGTAACGACAGGAATCAGCGCCAACGTAGATGTGGTTTTTCAAAACGGATTGAAAATGATTTTAGGCGTAACATATATGGATGTTTCCAAAACGGAAAACGATATCAAAACGAGACAGATTTTGACCGAAAAATTCTCAGGAACTTGGGCCATTTCTTACCGAATTCCGAAATGGTTTATCGATATTGATTACACTGGAAATGTGTATGGACCGATGCGATTGCCGTTGCTTGGAGAAAATGATCCTAGAAAAGAATATTCACCAACATGGAGCATCCAGAACATTCAATTTACATACAACAAATTGAAAAATATCGAAATTTATATGGGAATCAAAAACCTTTTGAATTGGACGCCTAATAAAGGAAATCCGTTTATAATAGCACGTGCCAATGATCCGTTTGATGAAAATGTACAATACGGTCCAAGCGGAAATGTGCTTGCAACACCTGAAAATCCGTATGGTTTGACATTTGATCCGAGTTATGTTTACGGCCCGAATCAAGGAATTCGAAGTTTTTTTGGTGTTCGATATACTTTGAAATAAAATCTGTGTTATGAAAAAATTTCTATTTCTTTTTTTCTTGCTAATTACAAATCAAAACTTTGCACAATTAAACACGTTTACTTTTGAAGAAGCAGAAATATTATCGATAGAAAATCCAAAACCTTTTGTGATTTTCATTCATACCGATTGGTGCAAAATCTGCAAAATGATGGAAAACACAACTTTCAAAAATCAAGAAATCTTAAAAGAATTGAATCGAAATTTCTATTTCATTTCCTTCAATGCTGAAACTAAAATAGACATTAATTTCAACAAATATACTTTCAAATTCAAGCCAAAAGGAACAAATTCTGGCGTTCATGAATTAGCAGAAGAACTGTCAAATCAAATCTATCCAACACTAACCATTTTAAATTCTGATTATTCCATTTTAATGCAAATAGAATCGTTTGTAAATGCAAAAGATTTGTTACAGATTCTCCAAAAAACAAATCAAACAAACCCTTAAATTTCCTTAAATTTCAAATGATTTGAAAAAAGAAAACTATTTTTGGGCTATGAGAAATTACGATTACATTTTTGCCGGAACCGGATTGTCTGCCTTAATGACGGTTTATGAAATGGTGCTTTCAAAAAATTTTTCGGACAAAAAAATCCTGCTTCTTGATGCTGATTTAAAAAAAACCAATGACAGAACGTGGTGTTTCTGGGAAAAGCCAAACGGGAGGTATGAAAATTTAGTCCATAAAAAGTGGGATGTTGCCGTTTTTTCCAATGAAAAATACACGCGAGATTTAGACCTAAAACCCTATCAGTACAAAATGATCCAAGGTTTGGATTTTTATAAATTTGTCTTCGAAATTATTTCTGCTGAAAAAAATATTGAATTTTTCAACCAAAAAATAGTCTCGTTCCAAGAAGAAGATAACCGCGTTTTTGTCAAGACAGAAACAGAAGAATTCAGTTGCCACAAGCTTTTCAACAGTATTTTTAATCCGAAAGAAATTTTAGAACAAGACAAATATCCGTTATTGCAACAGCATTTTATCGGTTGGAAAATCAAAAGTTCTGAAGCTGTTTTCTTTCCAGAAAAAGCCACATTTATGGATTTTTCTGTTGCCCAAAAAGGAAACACCCGATTTATGTATGTCTTGCCTTTTTCAGAAAATGAAGCCTTGATTGAATACACTTTGTTTTCAAAAGACTTGCTTTCTGAAGAAGAATATGAAGAAGCAATTAAAGATTATATTAAAAAATTAGGCATAAAAAACTACGAAATACTCGAAAAAGAAACTGGAAACATCCCAATGACGAGCTATCAATTTTGGAATAAAAATTCTAAAAACATACTGAACATAGGTTCTGCCGGCGGTTGGACCAAAGCAAGTACCGGTTATACTTTTAAAAGTGCTTCTAAAAAATCAAAAGCTTTGGTTTCTTTTTTAGGCCAAGAAAATGATTTTAGAAAATTCCACAAAAGAACTAAATTCTGGTTTTATGATTTATTACTATTGGATATTTTAGCCCAAAAAAATCAGGTCGGAAGTTCCATATTTTCGGCGATGTTCAAAAAAGGAAATCCAAGTCTGATTTTCAAATTTTTAGATGAAGAAACCAGTTTTTACGAAGACATTCAAGTAATTTTGAAATGCCCAAAAGGAATATTTTTGAAAGCGTTATTTGACCGACTTTACAAATAGAAAAAAAATGTGTTTTGATATTTGTAAACCAATGTTAATTTAAAAAATCAACTGCAAATTCTTTGTAACTTTGCACAAAATAGAGCCTTAAACTTTAACAAAAAACAAAAAAATATGTATCCAGAAGAAATGGTAAAACCAATGCGTGCTGAATTATCAGACGCCGGTTTTGAAGAATTATATAGCGCAGGAGCGGTTGAAAATGCTATAGCAAAATCAGGAACAACTTTAGTAGTCGTTAATTCAGTTTGCGGATGCGCGGCAAGAAATGCACGTCCGGGAGCAAAAACAAGCCTTGACGGTGAAAAAAAACCTGACCATTTGGTAACGGTTTTCGCTGGTGTTGACAAAGAAGCAGTAGATGCTGCCCGTGGCTTCATGTTCCCTTTTCCTCCATCATCGCCAAGCATTGCGCTTTTCAAGGACGGAGAATTGGTGCACATGCTGGAGCGCCACCACATTGAAGGCCGCCCGGCTGAATTGATCGCTGAAAACTTAAAAGACGCTTACGCAGAATTCTGCTAAGATTATTTTTTAAAGAAAATTACCGCAGCTTCGCAGATTCAAATTACTCTGTGAAGCTGCGGTTTTTTTTTTTGAAGCCAAACAAAACGCATTCCTTTAAATGAAATTCCTGCTGCGGCCACTCGCTTTACATCTGTTTGGCACAGCTGTAAGAGCTCAAACAAAGTCAGCATCAGGGCTATTTCCCCAACTTTAAGGCACCTTTTAAACTTCCGTTTGCCAACCTTTGTCTTAAAAACCCACGCCAATCTGCAAAATCCGCGTTTAAATAAGTTTCAATAAAACACTGATATTTATCATTTTTCAAATTTCTAAAATAGCCGTATATTTGCACCCGAATTCTTCCAATTAGAATTCATTTCTCACTTAAAAACGTTTATAGCATGCAACTGTACAACACCTTAAGCGCAGAAGAAAGAGCCGAATTGATTGACCAAGCCGGCAAACAAAGATTAACTTTGTCTTTCTATGCGTATGCCAAAATTGAAGATCCAAAACAATTTCGCGACGACTTATTTGTAGCCTGGAATCAGCTTGATGCCCTTGGCCGAACGTATGTCGCCAAAGAAGGAATCAACGCGCAAATGTCGGTTCCGGCAGAAAACTTCGAAGCTTTTCGAGACACTTTAGAAGCTTATGATTTCATGAAAGACATTCGCTTGAATGTTGCCGTGGAACATGACGACCACTCTTTTTTAAAATTGACAGTCAAAGTCAGAGACAAAATCGTTGCCGACGGCTTGAACGACGAAACTTTTGACGTGACCAATATCGGAGTTCATTTAAAAGCCAAAGAATTCAACCAGATTTTAGACGACCCAAACACGATTGTAGTTGATTTCAGAAATCACTATGAAAGTGAAATTGGCCACTTTAAAGGCGCCATCACGCCTGACGTAGAAACTTTTCGCGAATCGCTACCAATTATTAACGAACAGTTAAAAGAGTTCAAAGAAGATAAAAACCTGGTGATGTATTGCACCGGAGGAATTCGCTGTGAAAAAGCTTCGGCTTATTTCAAGCACCAAGGTTTTAAAAACGTGTATCAGCTTGAAGGCGGGATCATCAATTATGCCAAGCAAATCAAGGAAGAAAATATCGAAAGTAAATTCTTGGGGAAAAATTTCGTTTTCGACCACCGTTTGGGCGAAAGAATCACAAACGACATTTTATCACAATGCCATCAATGTGGCAAACCGTGCGACAATCACACCAATTGCGAAAACGAAGGCTGTCATTTGCTATTTATCCAATGCGATGAGTGCAAATCGGCTATGGAAAATTGCTGTTCCACAGAATGCCAAGAAATCATCCACATGTCATTGGCAGATCAAGTAAAATTACGCCGTGGCGTGAAAAATGGGAATATGATTTTCAGAAAAGGAAAATCTGATAATTTAAAATTCAAAAATTCGGGAGAATTGTCTGATGTAGCTTTAGCGACTGCTCCTGAAGATACAGCTGTAATTCAAAAACCGAAAGACATTCGTCAAAAGATCAAAATCAAAAAAGTTTTGGCCGGAAGTGCAACACATTATTTCCCAAAATCTGAAGTTGGACAGTTTTTAATTGAAAATATCGAACTTTCAATTGGCGACAAAATCCTAATTTCCGGACCAACAACAGGTAATCAAGAAATGCAAATCACCGCAATGTTCGTCAATGGACAAGTGGGAACTGTTGCCAAAACAGGCGATAAAATGACTATGAGTCTTCCGTTCCGGATTCGTCTCTCCGATAAAATCTATAAGATTTTGGATTAAAAATATTTCTACATTATTTACGTTAAACCTATTTCATATTTTATGAGATAGGTTTTTTGTTTTTAAAACATAATGCATTGAAAATCAACAACTTTTCAACTTTGCAGTATAAATTTAAAAATCACTATCTTTACGCTCAAAACTTTTTAAGAATTTTAAGTTGTGTTCGCGCAACATCTATATAAAATTATGGCCTGTACAAGTTGTTCAACATCTGATGGTGGCGCACCAAAAGGATGTGGAAATAAAGGAAATTGTGGCACGGACAGCTGCAACAAACTGACGGTATTCGACTGGCTTTCAAACATGAGCATGCCAAACGGCGAAGCTCCATTTGACTGTGTCGAGATACGATTCAAAAACGGAAGAAAAGAATTTTACCGAAATACGGAGAAACTAACCTTGAGCATGGGAGATATTGTGGCAACAGAAGCCTCTCCTGGTCATGACGTTGGTATCATTACGCTTACCGGCGAATTGGTAAAAATTCAGATGAAGAAAAAAGGCGTAAATCATACCAGCAATGAAATTGGTAAAATTTACAGAAAAGCTTCACAAAAAGATATTGATATTTGGTCAGACGCACGCGCAAAAGAAGAGCCGATGAAGGTCCGCGCCCGTGAATTGGCAATTGCCCAAAAATTAGAAATGAAAATTTCTGATATCGAGTTTCAAGGTGACGGTTCAAAAGCGACGTTTTATTACACCGCCAACGACCGTGTTGATTTTCGTATGCTGATCAAGGATTTCGCCAAAGAATTCAGTACCAGAATTGAGATGAAACAAGTAGGTTTCCGTCAAGAAGCGGCTCGTTTGGGCGGTATCGGTTCTTGCGGAAGAGAACTTTGCTGCTCTACTTGGCTGACTGATTTTAGAAGCGTGAATACTTCTGCGGCACGTTACCAGCAACTTTCATTGAATCCGCAGAAATTGGCGGGACAATGCGGTAAACTGAAATGCTGTTTGAACTATGAATTAGACACTTACATGGATGCCTTAAAAAGTTTTCCAGATTTTGACACCAAATTAGTTACTGAAAAAGGTGACGCCATTTGTCAAAAACAAGATATTTTCAAAGGATTGATGTGGTTTGCTTACACCAATAATTTTGCAAATTGGCACGTTTTAAAAATCGACCAGGTAAACGAAATCATTGCTGAAAATAAGCAAAAAATAAAAGTTTCCTCATTAGAAGATTATGCTCTTGATGAAGTTGCAGAACCTGAAAAGGACTTCAACAATGCGATGGGACAAGAGAGCTTGACACGTTTTGACCAGCCAAAGAAAAAGAAAAGACCTGCCAAAAAGCGCAAGCCAGAAGGTGAAGCTACAACTTCAAAAGGTCCGGCAATTCAAAAAAATACGCCAGAAAATAGAAGTCAAGGACCCAAGCCAGTTCAAAAAATTGTGCCAAATGCCAACCCGAATCAAAAACAAAATTTGAATCAAAAGCCAGCACAAAATCCAAATCAAAAACCGGCAATAAACCCGAATCAAAAGCAGTCGAACCCGAATCAGGCTCAAAAACCGGCAAATCCAAATCAAAAGGCAAACCCGAATCCAAATCAAAAGCCGAATCCAAACAAAAACAACAATAAAAACAGGCCTCAAAAGCCAGCACCAGAGAATAAAACCGAAACTAAACCAGATAACAAAATAATTCCAGTCAAAAAAAATGAGCCTGAAAAATAGCCTCCTATTTATTTTTGCCGTAGTGCTTTTGGTTTCCTGCGATAAAAAAAGAGTTTTTGACCAATACAAATCCTTCGGGACCACTTGGCCAAAAGACAGCATTGCCTCTTTTATTTATAACAATCAAGATACCACAAAGGCATACGATTTGTACCTCAACTTGCGTTCTAACAATGAGTATCCTTTTAATAATATCTTTTTGATTGTGATGACTGAAGCTCCGGGCGGAATGACAAAAGTGGATACCGTTGAATATCAAATGGCAAATCCAGACGGAAGTTTGCTTGGCGATGGTTTTTCGGATTTAAAAGAAAGCAAATTGTATTTCAAGGAAAAATTCAAGTTTGACAAAATTGGGGATTATAAAATTGGAATCCAACAAGCGGTTCGCCAAACCGGAAAAGTAGATGGCGTTCCAGATTTAAAAGGAATTACCGAAATTGGTTTTAGAGTAGAAAAATTAGATTAAAGTTATGGCAACTAAAAAAAATAACGGCCAAGGCAAAGACTTGGCTTATTATAACAGACAATTCTGGAAACTATTTTTAATCGGAATCGGTTGTGGCTTCTTGTTCTTTTTGTTTGCTTCTTGGGGACTTTTTGGCTCCATGCCTTCGTTTGAAGAACTTGAAAATCCAGAATCAAATCTGGCAACCGAAATTATTTCTTCGGATGGAGAAACACTCGGCAAATTTTATAACGAAAATAGAACTGCAATCAAGTATTCTGATCTTCCAAAACACTTGGTTGATGCCTTGATTTCAACAGAAGACGAACGTTTTTATGAGCATTCTGGAATTGATACCAGAGGAACTTTAAGAGCCATCGCCGGATTGGGAAGCAGTGGCGGAGCAAGTACAATTACGCAACAGCTTGCCAAACTTTTATTTCACGGAGAACGTTCAAGAAATCCGATCATTGCCGTGGTTCAAAAAGCAAAAGAATGGATTATTGCTACGCGTTTAGAAAGACAATATACAAAGCAGGAAATCATTGCAATGTATTTTAATAAAGCCGATTTTGTCAATAATGCTGTGGGAATTCGTACTGCTTCAAGAGTTTATTTCGGTAAAGAACCTCGCGATTTGAAAATTGAAGAGGGTGCTGTTTTAGTCGGAATGTTAAAAAATCCATCTTTTTTTAATCCTTTAAGGGAAAAAAGAAAACAATTGGTTTTTGACCGAAGAAATACGGTCTTGAGCCAAATGGTGAAAAATGACAAATTAGAACCTGCTGCAAAAGAATCGCTTGCAAAAAAACCATTGGTTTTAGATTATCATCCAGAAAGCCATAACGAAGGAATTGCTACTTATTTCAGGGAATATCTTCGTGATTTCATGAAAACTTGGGTAAAAGAAAATCCTAAAAAAGATGGTGGCGATTATGATATTTATAGAGACGGTTTAAAAATTTATACTACGATTGATTCCAGAATGCAACGATACGCTGAAGAAGCTGTTAGCGCACACATGGCAAATCTTCAAAAAGAATTTTTCAAACAAGCCAAATCAAATAAAAATGCCCCTTTCATCAAATTGTCTGACGCAGAAACCAACTCCTTGATGGAACGCGCCAGAAAATCGTCTGAAAGATGGAGACAAATGAGCGCTCAAGGAAAAAGTGAAGGTGAGATCAAAAAATCATTTGATGTAAAAACAGACATGACGGTCTTTACTTGGAAAGGTGAAAAAGATACCATAATGACGCCAAACGATTCAATCAGATATTACAAACATTTCTTGCGAACAGGCTTAATGTCAATGGAACCGCAAACAGGTCACGTGAAAGCCTGGGTTGGAGGAATTAATTACAAACATTTTCAGTACGATCACGTAGGCCAAGGAGCAAGACAAGTGGGTTCTACATTCAAGCCTTTTGTCTATGCCGCTGCCATTGAACAGCAAGGTTATTCTCCTTGCGACTCGATTATTGATGCGCCTTACACCATTCCAAAAGGCAGACACAATGTTACCGAAACTTGGACACCAAGAAATTCAAACGGTACTTATAAAGGAATGGTTACTTTAAAATCAGCGCTGGCAAATTCAATCAACACCGTTTCGGCTAAATTGATTGATAAAGTAGGTCCGGATGCTGTAATTGATTTGGTAAAAAAATTAGGAGTTAATTCTAAAATTCCTTCGCAACCGTCGATTGCTTTGGGAGCTGTAGAAATTACAGTACAAGATATGGTTGCCGCTTACAGTACTTTTGCCAACAAAGGGGTGTATGTAAAACCGCAAGTTATTACGCGAATTGAAGATAAAAACGGAGTCGTCCTTTATGAATCGACACCTGTTTCTCACGATGTTTTAAATCAAGATATCGCTTATGCGGTGATTAAACTTCTAGAAGGCGTTACTGAATTTGGTTCTGGAGGTCGTTTGAGAACTGACGGTGGCGGATATGGTTATGAAATGATGACCGGATATCCATACGTTTTAAGAAATCCAATCGCGGGTAAAACCGGAACAACTCAAAATCAATCTGACGGTTGGTTCGTGGGAATGGTTCCAAATTTAGCCACTGGAGTGTGGGTTGGAAACGAAGACCGTTCTGCGCATTTTAAGAGCATCACTTATGGCCAGGGAGCTGTTATGGCTTTACCTGTTTGGGGATTGTATATGAAAAAATGCTACGCAGATAAAGAACTTAACGTATCAAAAGAAGCCTTTGAACGCCCAAAAAATCTCTCTATAAAAGTAGATTGCTGGTCACCGCCGGTCAAAAAAGATTCCACTGATGTGGATATAGAAGAACAAAACACAGATGAATTTGATTTCTAAATTATCTATAAAACGCCTTTCTTAAGGCGTTTTTTTATATATTTATCCTCCAAAACAAACATTCTTTATATGATTAATAAAAAAGTCGCATCGGTGAGTGATGCACTGAAAGATATCCAAGACGGGCAAACCATTATGCTCGGCGGTTTCGGACTTTGTGGCATTCCTGAAAACAGCATTGCCGAATTGGTGAAATTAGAAGTTACTGATTTGACTTGCATTTCTAACAATGCCGGAGTTGATGATTTCGGATTGGGATTATTGCTTCAAAAACGCCAAATCAAAAAAATGATCTCTTCATATGTAGGTGAAAACGCTGAATTTGAGCGCCAGATGCTTTCCGGAGAATTAGATGTTGAATTGACGCCTCAAGGAACTCTAGCTGAAAAATGCCGCGCGGCCCAAGCCGGAATTCCAGCCTTTTTTACTCCTGCTGGTTTTGGAACTGAAGTGGCCGAAGGAAAAGAAGCACGAGAATTCAATGGCAAGATGCACATTATGGAAGAAGCGTACAAAGCTGATTTTGCAATCGTAAAAGCTTGGAAAGGCGATGAAGCCGGGAATTTAATCTTCAAAGGAACGGCAAGAAATTTTAATTCATGTATGGCTGGCGCAGCGAATATTACTGTTGCCGAAGTAGAAGAACTGGTTCCTGCGGGAAGCTTAGACCCAAATCAAATTCACATTCCCGGAATTATGGTGCAGCGAATCTTCCAAGGAGAAAAATTTGAGAAAAGAATAGAACAAAGAACAACTAGAAAAAGAGACTAACGATGGCTTTAGATAAAAATCAAATTGCAAAAAGAATAGCAAAAGAAGTTAAAGACCAATATTTCGTTAATCTAGGAATCGGGATTCCGACATTGGTTGCCAATTATGTTCGTGAAGATATTTCAGTGGAATTTCAAAGTGAAAATGGCGTTCTCGGCATGGGCCCGTTTCCCTTTGAAGGCGAAGAAGATGCCGATGTAATTAATGCCGGTAAACAAACCATCACCACGCTTACGGGCGCGAGTTTTTTTGATTCTGCTTTCAGTTTCGGAATGATCCGTAGCCAAAAAGTAGATTTGACCATTCTTGGTGCGATGGAAGTTGCCGAAAACGGAGACATTGCCAACTGGAAAATTCCAGGAAAAATGGTAAAAGGAATGGGTGGCGCCATGGATTTAGTGGCATCTGCCGAAAACATCATCGTGGCAATGATGCACGTCAACAAAGCCGGAGAGTCAAAACTTTTAAAAAGATGTTCGTTGCCATTGACGGGCGTTGGATGTGTGAAAAAAGTGGTTACCGAATTGGCAGTTTTAGAAATTGTTCCTGAAGGTTTTAAACTTTTAGAAAGAGCTCCAGGCGTTTCAGTAGAAGAAATTCAGAAAGCAACAGAAGGAAATTTGATCATCGAGGGAGAGATTCCTGAAATGATCATTGATTAAATTTTCTGCATAAATAAAAAAGCCACAAATTTTAAAACTTGTGGCTTTTTTATTATAATCTACATCTATTTTATTTGCCCAGATAAGCCAGCAAAACTTCATTCGCATTGCCAAAAGTTGGAGGCTGGTCTGTTATGCTCACCGCCCTTTTCTTGTTTAATTTATAAGTCAAATCAAATTCTGTCGTAAACAAAATTGCCGATAAGAAAGGATTGTTAATAAAAGGAAGCAATCGGTCAAAAGCACTATTGACGGTATGTGTTTCCATTATTTCTTCTTGCTGGAATCTAAACTTAAGTTCAAATTTCAACTCGTTTTTATCTAAAACGGGGCGGATAAAAATATTTTTTAATTCTGAATTACCAATCGTTTTTGCAAAAGTAAGCTTGGCAAAAGTTCCATCAGAAAGACTCGTTTTAAAATGTTCATAAAACTCAGAAAATGTATCGGTAAATGTCATAATTATTATTTTTTAATTCCCTTTCGGAATGGCTTCAATTAATTTTTTAGTGTATTCTTTCTGCGGATTTTCATATAAAACATCGGCATCTGCCAATTCTTCAATTTTTCCTTTGTTCATGACCAAAACCTGATCAGACATGTATTTTACAACAGCCAGATCGTGCGAAATAAAAATATAAGTAAACCCGAAATTCTCTTTTAATTCGTTCAATAAATTCAATACCTGTGCTTGAACCGAAATATCTAAAGCGGAAACCGATTCGTCACAAACAATCAATTTGGGTTGCAAAGCAATCGTTCTCGCAATCCCGATTCTTTGCCTTTGCCCTCCCGAAAATTCGTGCGGATAACGGTTAAAAAATGGGGCTCCTAATCCTACTCTATCTAAAATTTCGAGGGTTTTTTGCTTTCTTTCAGCATCATTTTTATACAAATTATGTACTTTCATCGGTTCCATAATTGCTTTTCCGACAGGAATTCTCGGATTCAAGGAGGAATAAGGATCCTGAAAAATAATCTGTATTTCTTTTCGAAGACTTCGAATTTCTTCTGACGGAAGCTTTGTAATATCAACACCTCGGTAAAAAATTTGTCCCGAAGTTGCTTTGTCTAATTGTAAAATGGTATTTCCCAAAGTCGATTTTCCACAGCCTGATTCTCCCACCAAGCCTAAAGTTTCACCTTCATAAATTTTAAAACTGACATCGTTCACCGCTTTAAATCCGGTTTTTTTCCCGAACAATCCCGCGGTTGAAAAATATTCTTTTTCTACGTTTCTTACTTCTAAAATCGGATCTTGCCTGTATAGTTTTTCTTGCGCTTTTTTCCTTTCTTCCGAAGTTATAATTTCTGAATTTACTGAATTCTCCAAATAATCTTTTATCGTCGGAAGCCTTTTCAATCGCACCGCTAATGAAGGCCTCGAACTAATTAAAGCTTGTGTGTAAATATGCTGTGGGTTGTGAAAAACATCCACCGCACTGCCTTGTTCCACAATTTCGCCCTGGTACATCACCAACACGCGGTTGGCAATTTCAGAAACCAGCGCCAAATCGTGTGAAATAAAAATGATGCTCATTCCGGTTTCTTGCTGGATATCTTTCAAGAGCTGGATGATTTCATTTTGAACGGTTACATCCAAAGCCGTAGTTGGCTCGTCAGCAATTAAAACTTTTGGCTTGCAAGCAATTGCCATCGCAATCATCACGCGCTGTTTTTGTCCGCCTGAAATTTGGTGCGGATAACTTTCATAAATCTTTTCTGGATCAGGAAGTTTTACTCTTGAAAACAGCTGTAAAACTTCTTGCTTGATCTCTTTTTTAGAAAGCTTTGTATGCTGTTCTAAAATCTCGGCCACTTGAAAACCACATTTCAAGGAAGGATTCAAAGAACTCATCGGCTCTTGAAAAATCATCGAAATTTGTTTTCCTCTTAAATTTTGAAGTTCTTTTTTAGATAAAGTGGCAATATTTTTTCCTTCGAATACAATTTCTCCATCTGAAACTTTTGAAATATTTTGAGGCAGCAAACCCACAATTGCCAAAGAAGAAACGGATTTGCCAGAGCCAGATTCACCTACAATTCCAAGTATTTCGTTCGATTCCAGCGTATAATTTATCCGCTTGATTATCGGAAGAAATTCTTTTTCTATCTTAAAAGAAATTTCAAGATTTTGGATGTTTAGCAACGGTGTTTTCATATCGATAAAAGTAACAAAATTGGCTGTCTGTAAAAAGAAAACCCAAAGATCTTTTTAAACGTATATAATAAGAATCTTTTAATAATAGAAACACATTTTTAAAACTTATCGCTTAAATTGAAGGTAATTCCTATTTTATAAATAATATTTTTAAAAGTTTATTGCACATCATTCAATTGATTATATTTGAAAAAAAATAAAAATCCCCATATTCCTAAACTAGTGATCTACAATTACAACTTCGCTTCTAAAATTTTATTGGTTCTTTCGATCTCGCTTTTTGCTACAACTGCTTTTTCTCAAAATAAGGAAGAAGTGGCTCAGATGGTAAAAGAATATGATTTAACGAAATTAAAAAATCTAGAAAACACCTTTCTTAAAAAATCTAGAATTGAAAAACAAAAAGCTCTACTAGCTGCAAAGGCTAATAATTGGCCTGAATTTATTAAAAATAAAGATGGAAGCATTGATGAGCTAATAAAGCTGACTGTGGATGGAAAACCCCTATATTATTCTTCAAATAACGTAAATGCTGCCGCTTCGACAAGAGCTAATTTTTTAAATAGCGGAGGCGGACTTGGACTGAATTTAGACGGGCAAGGAATGGTCGCTCGCGTTTGGGATGGCGGAAAAGTTAGAGCTTCACATCAAGAATTTGGAAATCGTGTTACTGTTGTTGATGCCGTTGCTGGACCAACAGGAAATAATTTCCATGCTACTCACGTGACCGGAACCATCATTGCTTCGGGTATTAACGCAAACGCAAAAGGAATGGCGCCTTTAGCACAAGCCAGAACGTTTAACTGGACCGATGATGCTAGTGAAGTTTTATCTGAAGTGCAATTGGGAATGCTGATTTCGAATCATTCTTATGGTGTTCCATCAACTTCAGCCCCTGCTTGGTATATCGGAGCTTATTCTGATGATTCAAGAATGTGGGACATTATTGCTTATAATTCTCCTTATTATTTGATGGTTCTTTCAGCAGGAAATAACGGAACAGACTCCAATTCAAGCGCAACAACATCCGGATATGATAAATTAACCGGAAATAAAGTTTCAAAAAACAATCTGGTTGTCGCAAATGCCAATGATGCCAATATTGATGCCAATGGTAATTTAATTAACGTAAACATTAATTCTGGAAGTAGTCAAGGTCCTGCTGATGACTACAGAATCAAACCCGATATTACCGGAAATGGAACCAATGTATATTCCACTTTTGAAACTTCAAACACCGCTTATGGCGCTATCACAGGAACTTCAATGTCTTCACCAAATGTGGCCGGAACCCTTTTATTATTGCAACAACATTACAAAAACACCAACAATCGTTACATGAAAGCGGCGACATTAAAAGCTTTAGCTTGTCATACTGCTGATGATGCAGGTAGACCTGGTCCTGATGCTGTTTTTGGTTGGGGTTTATTAAATGCAAAAAGAGCTGCTGAAACAATAACTTCGAATGGGTTGAGCACTTGGATTGCAGAAGAAAAACTTGAAAACAATCAAACTTATACGTTAAATGTAGTAGCAAGCGGCAATGGTCCCGTTAAAGCTACCATTGTCTGGAATGATGTTCCAGGAACAGCAAATCAAGGAGCTTTAAACAGCTCAACTCGCGCTTTGGTGAATGATTTAGACATCAGAATTACTAAGGGAAATGAAACTTATTTTCCTTGGAAATTAACTTCAGATGCAAGCGCAAATGCGATTAATTCAGAAGACAACAATGTTGACAATGTTGAAAGTGCTGCAACTGCTTTAACAATGGGCGGAAATTACACTATTACGGTCACTCACAAAGGAACTTTACAAACGGGTTCTCAAAATTTTTCAATTGTAGTAACTGGTGTAAGTTCGAGTTTTGCAATTACACCAACTACAGGAACTCAAATTATTTGCAATACACAAAGTGCAACTTATAATTTTAACCACACAACTGCCGCTCCAGGAACTACTGATTTTTCTGTAATTGGACTTCCGGCTGGAGCAACTGCCTCATTGAGCTCAAATTCTCTCTCTGCTGCTGGCAGTGTTTCAATGACAATTTCAAACCTTCAGGGAGTTCCAGCTGGAGATTATTCTATCGGATTAAAAGGAACTAGAGGTTCTGAAACAGAAACAAGTTATGTGGAATTAAAAGTGTATAGTACTACTTTTCAAAATATAACTTTGGTTTCTCCTGCAAATCAATCAAGCGGATTAACAACTTCTGTAAATTTAGAATGGAACGAAAATATAAATGCAGAATCATATAGAGTTCAAGTTTCCACAAATGCTGCATTTTCTAATTTATTCTTAAATCAAATTACAACAAGCACCAATTTTACCGTAACCAACCTTGCTCAAGAAACCACTTATTATTGGCGAATTTTGCCAGTAAATCGTTGTGGAGAAGCTTCAACTGGAACTGCAAATACTTTTTCAACCGGATTATTAACTTGCGATATTGTTTTTAATGCTACAGACTTTTCAGATGCAACAATTGCAGCGACAGCCAATTCACAAGGAATTGTTCCAGTAAATGTAACAGGCGGAATGACCATTGGAAACTTGACGGCAACCCTGAATATTTCTCATACTTACATCGAAGATTTAACGATTTATCTTGAAGGTCCAGCATCTTTAGGCTATCCTTTTATCAGATTATTTCAAGAGCCGTGTGGTGACAACGATAACATTGTGGTCACAATTAGTGATGCCGGAACTACTTTTACATGTAGCGCTTCGATACCAGCAATCTCTGGAACCGTAAAACCTGTTGATGCTTTGAATTCTTTTAATAATTTACTTGCTGATGGTGAATGGACTTTATATGCGTACGACCCCTACAACGGTGATGGCGGCATTATAAACAGTTTCAGTCTTAACTTCTGCAATGTCACGGCTTCTGCATTAAGCGTTGGTGAAAATGAGTTGAGCAACGTAAAAGTGTATCCAAATCCAACACAAGGGATTTTGAATATTTCACTACCGCAAATGTCAGAAGTTACCACATTGACTTTAGTTGATATCCAAGGAAGACAAATATTGAAAAAAGAAGTTTCAAATACCTTAGAAACTTTAAATATTGAAAACCTTTCAGAAGGCGTTTATATCTTAAACATTCAAAGTGGCTCTTTAAAAACTTCTAAAAAAGTAGTTTTAAACAGATAATTTTTAAATTATTTTTAGAACCTAATCCATTCATAATGAATCCTGATTGCACAACGCAATCAGGATTTTTTTATTTATAGAGAATTCTTCTAAAAAGTTTTGGCACGCAAATTGGATATCGCTAAATAACCTTCAAAATAGCAAGATTCGAAGAAGCTGAAAATCGCAAGAGTAAGCAAAACACAAACTTTTTTGATTATGAAAAATTTTACTTTTTTAGTGGCAAGTTTCCTTCTTTTTGGAGGTGTTGCAAATGCTTCAGAAATAATCAAATTTTCTTATGTAGCGAATTTTAGAACTTTTAGCAATGCAGAACCAATCGCATTTACCGAAAGAGGAATTGAATTTTATATTTTTCCTGACGGACAATTTGATTTCAATACCCAACCTTCTCAAGGTGAAATGTATTACAGAACTGCAAGACGTGGCAATGTAAACGCCACTTATGGAGCTCCGGCAAACACAGTGATTTCTGGTGTAAAAATTGAACACGACAGTCAAGGAAGAGTACGCAGAATCGGAAACGTTTTTGTAAACTATGACGCACAAGATAGAATCAAAAGAATTGGTTCAGTATACATGACTTACAACAATTTCAACTTGACAAGAGTGGGAAACCTGCAAATTGTGTACAACCGAAGAGGACAAATTATTGATATGATTGGAAACGTAAACGGAAGAAGCAGTCACGCACAAAACGGAAGCACTTCTCCTTATTACGGAAACAGTCAAGGCTACAACAACAATAATGACAATATTTATTACAGAAAAGCAAATGAAAAAGAAGTAAAAACCAAAAGATAAAAGTACAAGCCAAAATGAAAAAAGCCTTGAGATTTCAAGGCTTTTTTGTGTTTAAATGTTTCTCTTTCGAGCTAAAATTGAAGATTTTTCATTATTCGATAGTTTCCCAATCGTTATATTTGAACCACTGCTCTTTATTCTTTTTTACCTTTTTTATAATTCTTTTTGGTGGAACCCTCCATCTTTTTGTTTTTAGATTATAAATTTTGCTTCCATCATTGTCGAAATAAATAATTCCTTTATTGTCGCAAGTTTCGATAATTTTCACTTTAATCAAAAAATTTTCTTGATTCAATTCTGAAATTAAACCTTTAGCGACACAAATACTATTATCATCTTTCTCTTCTTGTTTTTTACTTACATATCCATTGCTATATTTAAACTCAAGCGTATCTCCAAGTTTGTATTTAGAAAACTCCACTTCTTGCCTTTGTAGTTCAGATTTTCTGGAATTTTCCCAAAAGTCTTGGTAATGTTTAATTTGTTCTTCTAATCTGATTTCTTTGTTATTCAAATACCTATGATAGCTTGTTAGTATAATTCCCGACATATCATCCGGGTGACGAATTCCTAAATCATTAAAATATTTTGAAAGTCTTGACCCTCCCCAAAGTTTCCAATTATTTCTTATCCACATTCCGAATCCGAAATGAACATTTGATGAAAATTTATCTTCGGTTAAATTTTTTTCTTTCGTTTTTGTACTGTCTGACCAAAACAAATTTATTTGAGTAAAAGAATCTTCAAGATTTTTCGGAATATAAATGTTGTCTATACTATCAGTTACAAACTTTATTTTATCTTTTTCTTCTGATTTTTTTTGATATTCGATATATTTATTGAGTATATTTTTTTCATTTATTTCTCCTTGAAGCAAATATTGTTTAAATGAAAACAATATAACTTCTGAATGAAAATCAAAAATCCCTTTGTTTTCAAAAGATTTTATGAGTCGTGAATTACTATTTTCATCAATCGTCCAAAGAAATATTGTTTTGTAATCTTTTCCCTGTTCAGATTTTGCAAATGGATAAACTGCATAAATCAGACTGTCATTATGGATGTTTTTAATTTTATTTTTTACAATATCAGGACAATCTTTGTCTAAATATTTTACAGCTTGTTTTAAATTTTTAGGAAGTTTTTCTTGTCCAAAAAAATTTGTAGATATAAAAACTATTAATACAATTATTTTTAATTTCATACTCATAGCCTATCAAACAATTTATCTATATATGTATAATTTCCTCCTCAATCAATAAATCTTCTCTTCGCAATCGCAACATAATTTGCGCTACGGCAATCACATCTTTTTCGCAGTAAATAATAATTCGGTCGATGTTTTTTTCTATGTAATACACGTGCCCGACTTCACTTCCTGAAATGTCATCTTTTGGTGACGGAATGTTGAGTACTTTCGTCAAAAGTTTAAGCGATGTATAATGTTTGAAATCGCCAAATTTCCACATTTCTAAAGTATCTAAATGCGGTACTTCCCAAGGTTTTTTCCCAAATAAATTCAGCTTATTCGGAATTTGAACTTGGTTGATAATCATTCTTCTGGCAATAAACGGAAAATCAAATTCTTTTGCATTATGACCGCACATAATATGTTGTGGCTGGTTAAAATGCGTGTTCAAAAGAGTGCTAAAATCTTGCAGTATTTTCTTTTCTTCTCCATAAAAAGAAGTAACCCTAAAATGGCGAATGTCTCCTTTAAAGGTAAAATATCCCACAGAAATACACACGATTTTTCCAAATTCAGCCCAAATTCCGGCTCTGTCATAAAATTCTTCTGGCGTAAAATCTTCCTTTCGTTGGTATTGCGTTTTTAATCCGAAAAGCTCTTTTTTATCGTCATCTAAAAGTGAAAATTCGGCTTCTTCAGGAACGGTTTCAATATCTAAAAAAAGAATGTTTTCAAGGCTAATTTTTTCTATCATTTTCTAACATTTTATAGGCTTCATCAATATATAAATAAAAATCATTACGGTGAAATTCACCTTCTTCACGCTTGCCACGTTTGTGCCCAAGGCGAACAATTATCAAATCATCTTCGGGAATTACAATCACATATTGCCCCAAATGACCTTGCATATAATATATTTTTTTATCTAAATGGTCACTCAGCCACCAGCCATATCCATATTGCGGACTGTCTTTAAATTTTGGCGTCACACATTTTTGAATAAACGTAGAATCTAAAATGGCCTCGCCATTCCATTTACCGTTTTGCAAATACAATTTTCCAAAACGCGCAAAATCCCTGGCATTGCTGGCGATACAGCAATAGGCTTTTTCAATTCCGCCATCTTTATCGACCTGCCAAAGCGCTTCATTTTCGGCTCCCATTGGTTTCCAGAAATTTTTTGAAACATAATCCGACAGTTTTTCTCCGGTCGCTTTTTCAATTACCATTGCCAAAAGTTGGGTGTTTCCACTCAAATATTCAAACTCTTTTCCAGGTTTGCTTGTTACTTTTAAATCCAACAAAACTTGGCTCAAATTTTCATCAAAATAAGCACGTGTTGTAACTGAAAACGGACTATAATACGATTCATCCCAATCCAATCCGGAAGACATGGACGACAAATCGCCGACGGTCATTTTATCTCCAAATTCACTTGAATATTCCGGAAAAAAATCGGTTACTTTTTGGTCCAAGCTTTTGATTTTCCCTTGCATAATTGCTTTTCCTAAACAAGCGGTAACCACACTTTTTGCCATCGAAAAAGAATTGGATTTGGTGTCTTTTGAGTAACCGTCAAAATAACTTTCGTGCCAAATACTATCGTTTTTAATGATCAAAAAAGCTACGGTTTCAAACTCGGAATTGGCTTCAAAAAGCACTTTTGTTTCTGGAATTTTATTATAATTTTTGCTGATTGCCCAAGGCTGTCCCACTCCTTTTTCAATTTTTCTATTCGGAAATTCGTTGTAATCACTCAAAAAAGCAGTCGTTTCTCCACTGAAGTAAATAGTCCTGACGGCGCGAACCAAATAGCCATAATTTAAAATGTAAAGCACACAAAGCAACACAGTAAAAATCACTGCGAACCAAAGAAAGAAGTTTTTGAGGAATCTCATATTTTTATTTTTTTTAAAATAAACTTTGCTGTTTAACCGGATTTTCGTGATCCAAAAGCCATTTTTTTCGCCACAAACCTCCGGCATAACCCGTGAGAGAACCATCAGTTCCAATGACACGATGACACGGAACCACAATCCAAAGTGGATTTTTTCCGTTGGCAGAAGCAACGGCGCGAATGGCTTTTACATCGCCTAATTGTATCGAAAGTTCTTGATACGACATTGTTTTCCCAAAAGGAATCTCGAGCAAACCTTGCCAAACTTTCTTTTGGAATTCGGTTCCCGACGGATTTATTTTGAATGTAAAATCAATTCTTTCTCCGTTAAAATAATCTTGAATTTGTTGATACGCTTCCTGCAATGCTTCAGGAATTACTCCTGAAATTTCTCTTTCTTCATCAAAAACAGAAATGCTGGAAATGCCATTTTCATCGCCAGAAATTACGACGGTTCCGAGAGGAGTTTTGAGATTGGCCTGCAACATTGAAAATCGTTTAGGACTTAAAGTTATGAAAAACTTTTTTATTGGAAGGAAATTAAGACAAAATCGTAAAAAGAAGAAGTAGTTACTCAATTACCAATTTAAATCCGATTCTGGGAATGTTTTCTATGCGCACATTTTCTTCGTCTTTGAAGATTTTTCTCAATCTCGAGATGAAAACATCCAAACTTCTTCCCATAAAATAATCGTCCACGCCCCAAAGTGCTGTCAGGATTTTTTCACGTTTTAAGACCTCGTTTTTATTGTCTAAAAATAATTTAAGCAACGCCGATTCTCTTTCGGTCAAGCTAATTTTTTCTTTGTCTTTTGTGACACAATAATCGTTAGGGTGAAATTGAAAGCTTCCGATTTCAAAAAATTTCTGAATGATTACAGTCGATTTTTGGCTTCGTTTTAAAAAAACTTCAATCTTTAAGTGGAGTTCTTCCAAGCTGAATGGTTTTACTAAAAAATCATCGGCACCCAGTTTCAAACCTCTGATTCTATCTTCTTTTAATGATTTTGCAGAAAGAAATAAAATAGGAATTTCAGTATCTGAATTCCGAATCTCTTGCGCAATTTCAAAACCATCTTTTTTAGGAAGCATCACATCTAAAATGCACAAGTCAAAATGGCCTTTATGGAAATTTTTTATGGCTTCCGCACCATCTGAAAAATGGGTAATGTCATAAAACTGCTCTAAATAATCTATCGTCAGAAATGCCAAAGTTGCATCATCTTCTACATAAAACAGCTTGCTTTTTTCCATATTTTTACTTTTTCGGAATCACGACAGTAACGGTAACTCCTGAATCTTGATTGTTTTTAATCGTAATCTTCCACTGGTGCAACGTACAAATTCGTTTGACATAAAAAAGTCCGAGGCCAAAACCGCCAACTTCGTTTCGTTTTGCCGTTGAAATACGATAGAATTTATCAAAAATAGTATTTAATTCTGAAGGTTCGATGCCAATTCCGTTATCAATGATTTCAAGCTTGATTTCTTTTCCAGAATCATCGATATTTATCTTGATTTCAGGGTTGCTGTCGTTGTACTTTATCGCATTGTCAATGATGTTGTAAATCACATTTGAAAAGTGAAACTCATCAGCAACTATTTGGTATTCTTTATTTTCTGAGTTAATTTCTATCGAAACGGCATCTTCATATTTCAGCAAAATACTTTCTTTGGCCAACAAAACGCTGTCCATCAAATTGAATTTTGATTTTTCTAAAACCATCGAATTGGAATCGCTTTTGGCAATATTCAGAATTTTTTCGATGTGCTGGTTCAGCTTATTGCTTTGCTCAATAATAATCTGCACATATTTTGAAAGCTTTGGATTATTGATAATTTCCTGCTGTTTGTTCGCATAATTTGATGCAATCAAAATGGAGGAAATTGGTGTTTTAAATTCGTGGGTCATGTTATTGATAAAATCGGTCTGCAGTTCGGTGTATTTTTTCTGCTTTAAAAGTAGCAAAACCGAATAAACATAAATCACCAAAACCAAAGCTAAAACACCGGTATAAATCCAATATTGTTGCAACGAAGTGATGTAATTGTACTTCAATTGCGGAAAACGGATCGCGAAATAATAAACCAAATCAGGCTTTTTTGTAAAGCATTTTTCACATTTTGAAACTTTCTTGTCAGAAGAGGAAATGTAGTCACCGTACATCATTTCGTCAGAACCGCAGTTGTAAATCGCATACTCAAAATCGATATTTAATTTTACCTTTTGGAATTCTGTTTTCAAATAATATTCTAAAACCGAAGCGTCAAAAACGTCGTCCACATTGACTACATAATAATCATCCGTGACTTTTTTAATCTGGCTATCAATTGGAGATTCGGTATTATTGTCTTTGTGAATTTTGCTAACCACATCTTGCAACGCAAAATGAATTTTTTCGCTAAATTCCTTTTTTTCAAAAGCATATGCCTGCGTCAACGTCAGCAGTTGCATAAAAAGTACGCCGACAATCGCCAGCAAACCGATAAAAATAATGGTATTTAATTTATTGAATTTCAATGTTTAAAGAATATTTAGAACACGATATTAATACAATTTCAAGTAGCAGCCAACCCGTTAACATGTCGTTAACAAGAGTTGCCAAATGATTAACAACTTTCTTAAAATTTCTGAATATATTTGTATTGTTCAATTTAATGAACCCAACTACTGAATCAATTTATTTAAAATTAGTATTATGAAAAATTTAAAATTATCATTTTTTGCACTTGCTGGCGCATTATTTTTAGTTGCTGCACCTGCATCTGCACAAACTGCTAAAGCAACGCCTGCAACAGTTACAGCGCCTTCAAAACCATCTATGGTTACTTGGACAAAAGATGTTCATGATTTTGGTGACCTTAAGAAAGCGGTTCCGGCATCTTATGATTTCACCTTCAAAAACACGACAAAAGAAACCATTTTGATTACGAACGTAAAAGCTTCTTGTGGCTGTACAGCAACAAATTACACAAAAACTCCTATCAAACCGGGAGAAATGGCAAGCGTAACGGCAACTTTCAATGCAGCTTCTGCAGGTCCGTTTTCAAAAGCGATCACGGTAACAACTAATGATTCTGAGACTCCAAAAATCTTAACTATCAAGGGAAAAGTTGTTGAACCACAATCTTAATCAGATTTTCCAATATATTTAAAAAGCCATCGTAATGATGGCTTTTTTTTATTTTAAATGACTGTAAAAATAAGTTTCAACCGCCTTTAATTCTTCGTCAGTAAATGTCTTGGTAATGGTCAAGTTCGCTTTCATCACTGAATATTGGCTTGGGTCCACAATTGGTTCGCTTTTTTCTTTAAGAAACAATTTCATGTCTGCGTTTTTCGCTTTATAGATTTCTGCAATCTGCTTGACGCTTGGCCCAATTACTTTTTGGTCTGGTTTGTGGCACGAAAAACACATTCCTTTTCCGTCAAAAATTTCTTGGCCCAGCTGTAATTGTTTTTCTTCAGCGGATATAGTTTTTTCTGGATAAAGTGCTTCTTTTGTTTCTTCTTCTTTTTTACAAGAAATAAATGCTAAAAGGCAAAGTGTGAATGCTAATTTTCTCATATTTTAAAAAAAATAGCTCCAACAAAGTTTAAAACTCTTTTAGAGCTGTGATTAAATTTATCTGTTCAAAATTATGGCCGCTTCTTTTGCAAAATAAGTAGAAATGATATCAGCTCCGGCTCTTTTGATGCAGTGCAACTGTTCGATCATAATCTTGTCGTGATCTAACCAGCCACGTTCTGCAGCCGCTTTTACCATCGCATATTCACCAGAAACCTGATAAACCGAAACCGGAACATTTACCGCATTTTTGATTTCACGAACGATATCTAAATAAGCAATTCCTGGTTTTACCATCACGATATCGGCACCTTCTTCCACGTCGTGAAGCGCTTCGCGGATGGCTTCGATGCGGTTGGCATAATCCATCTGGTACGTTTTTTTATCTTTTGGAACTTCGTTCACGTCAACAGGCGCGCTGTCTAACGCTTCACGAAACGGACCGTAAAAAGAGGACGCATATTTGGCGCTGTAGCTCATGATGCCCACATTGTGGTGTCCGCTTTGCTCCAAGGCTTTTCTGATGGCAAGAACGCGTCCGTCCATCATGTCGCTTGGCGCAACAAAATCAGCACCAGCTTCGGCATGCGAAACTGCCATTTTTACCAACGCATCGTTTGTGGCGTCATTGATAACCTGTCCTTTTTCGATGATTCCGTCGTGGCCATAAATCGAATAGGGATCAAGCGCCACATCTGGCATCACAATCATTCCCGGAACGGCGTCTTTGATGGCACGAATGGCATCTTGCATCAATCCGTTTTTGTTCCAAGCTTCTTTGCCGGTATTGTCTTTTAATTTGTCGTCAACCTTTACGTAGATATTGACGGCTTTGATTCCTAAATTCCATAATTCCTTGACCTCTTTTACCGTCAAATCTAAAGAACGGCGGTAGATTCCGGGCATTGATGGAATTTCAACTTGAAAATTTTTCCCTTCAGCAATGAACATCGGAAACATAAAATCGTTTGGCGATAAATGTGTCTCACGAACCAAACTTCTGATGGATTCGTTTGTTCTCAATCTTCTATCTCGTTGTAATGGAAACATAATTATTTGTGATTTAGATTTTAGATTTAGGCAAAACCCCAATCTAAAATTAATATTTATTTAAATCCAATCCACTGGATTTTCTAATACATCTATTAACTTTTCTTCTTCGCTTCCGGCTTCTGGATGATGGTCATAAACCCACTGAACGTGCGGTGGCAGACTCATCAAAATGCTTTCAATCCTGCCGTTGGTTTTTAAGCCGAAAAGCGTTCCTTTGTCATGGACCAAGTTGAATTCGACATATCTTCCCCTGCGGATTTCTTGCCAATTTCTGTTTTCTGGAGTAAAAGCCAACTCTTTTCTTTTTTCAACAATCGGCACATACGCTTCCAAAAAACTATTCCCGACTTCGGTTACAAAATCATACCAGTTTTCTAAAGTAAAATCTTCAGAAGCGGTGCAATGGTCAAAAAACAAACCTCCGATGCCACGCGCTTCGTTTCGGTGCGCATTCCAAAAATATTCATCACATTGCTTTTTAAACTTTGAATAAAATTCGGGATTATGTTTATCGCAAGCATTTTTACACGTTTGGTGAAAATGTTTTGCATCTTCTTCAAACAAATAATAAGGCGTCAAGTCTTGGCCTCCGCCAAACCATTGATTTACCGTGTTTCCTTGTTTGTCATACATTTCAAAATAACGCCAATTGGCATGAACCGTCGGTACTTTCGGATTTTTTGGATGTAAAACCAAACTTAAACCGCAGGCAAAAAAATCGACATCGCCTACATTAAAATAAGCTTGCATCGCTTTTGGCAACGGTCCGTGAACGCCCGAAATATTAACGCCTCCTTTTTCAAATACGTTTCCGTTTTCAATGACACGCGTTCTTCCGCCACCGCCTTCAGGTCGTTCCCAAATATCTTCTTTGAATTTGGCATGGCCATCGACTTTTTCAAGTCCGGCAACGATCGTATCTTGTAAATTTTGTATGTAAGCGTAAAATTTATTTTTCATTGTAATTATGCTTTTGCACTTGAAATCTTATTGAAAATGGCATAGGAAAACGTTTTGCTTCCGTTTTGGACATATTCATACACCGCTACGGCTTTTACTTTCAATTGTGCTTTTTCTTCTTCGTAATTATTCGAAACCTGAATCAAAAAATCTGCAAAGGATTCGGCATTGGCCCAATCAAAATGCAACTTTTCTAAATGCTGGATTGTTTCTTCTGACGAAAATTTCAGAACATCCTCAAAAGTCAAAGCCAAGTATTTCAACTGGCTGTCTAAATCGGCCAAATTCCAATCTTCAGGAATATAAGTCAATGAAATCAACTGTTTCAAGACATTATTGATTCTTTCGTTTTCTTCGTCGCGCAATCCCTTTGTGAGCATTTTAAAATTTATTTACTGGTATTCAAACTTCTTCCCTCCATCTTGAATTTCGATTTTCTGAATGCTGTCAAATGGGATTTTTCGCGTAAGCGACCCTATAAATCTTGATCTTCCGCCTGATAAAGTGTCGTCTTTTATGACCACAGTATCGAAATAAAAATGATACCGTTTTTTATTTTTCAAGGTAACTCTCATTTCAAGCGCTGGCGAATTTTCTAAAGATTCTTGTCTTCCCTCTTTGTTAACCACTCGAATTTTTTTCAAACTATTAGCTTCATAGCTTAGCGTTCCAAAACCCATTGGATTATTAATTTCTGTCTTTTTCACACCAGCAGTGCTCGAAAGCTGTTCTTTTAAGTTTTCTGGTGTTACGGTATACGTCTTGCACGAATAAAAAATACACGTAAAAACAAAGATTAAAATAAATTTCCTCATTACCCTTTGTATTCTTTCACGGCATCCACAAATGCTTTTGCGTGATCTACAGGGATATTTGGTAAAATTCCGTGTCCTAAATTGGCAATAAATTTGTCTTTCCCAAATTCATTAATCATCTCGTTGACCATCTTTTTAATTGTAGGAATTGGCGAAAGCAATCGTGACGGATCAAAATTTCCTTGCAACACAATGTCGCCTCCAGATAAATAACGTGCGTTTCTTGGCGAACACGTCCAATCTACTCCAAGAGCCGAAGCCTTGCTTTTTCCCATTTCTCCCAAAGCAAACCAGCAACCTTTTCCGAAAACAATTACTTGCGTTACTTCTGACAAAGCTTCTACGATTTGGTTGATGTATTTCCAAGAGAATTCTTGATAATCAACTGGAGAAAGCATTCCTCCCCAAGAGTCGAAAATCTGTACTGCGTTCACTCCCGCTTTTACTTTTTCTTTTAAATAAGCGATGGTCGTATCGGTGATTTTTTGCAATAAAACGTGTGCGGCTTCTGGATGCGTAAAGCAAAATCCTTTGGCCATGTCAAAACTTTTAGAGCCTTTTCCTTCCACGGCATAACAGAAAATCGTCCAAGGCGAACCCGCAAATCCGATTAACGGGACCTCATCGTTCAACATTTCTTTGGTCAACTTAATGGCATCCATTACATATCCCAACGTTTCGTGAATATCTGGAACAATCACTCTTTCCACGTCTTGAACCGTTCTGATTGGGTTTGGCAAAAAGGGACCAACGCTTTCTTTCATCAAGACTTCGATTCCCATTGCCTGCGGTACGACCAAGATATCTGAGAATAAAATTGCAGCATCTGGAGCAATTCTTCTGATGGGCTGCACCGTGATTTCAGCTGCCAATTCTGGCGTTCGGCAACGGGTGAAAAAATCATATTTGTCACGCAAAACGATGAATTCTGGAAGGTATCTTCCGGCTTGGCGCATCATCCAAACTGGTGGACGTTCAACGGTTTCTTTGTTTAATGCTCTTAAGAAAAGGTCGTTTTTTATCATTTTTTTGGTCTTTAGGCTGTAAGCTGTAAGCTCGAAGCCGTTTTTTGTTTGTCTTTATTTTGTTTACGGCGTTTTGCTGTAAAAATTTATTGCTTGAACAATCACATTTTCAACCGTCTGCTGTTGCGCGATTATTATATTTTCTGTAATTTCTTGCAATGCTTCTGCGGTTGTTGTGCCAATGCAGAAACATTTTTCACCTGTAATTTTATTGTCTTTCAAGTAACTTTCAATTCCTGATGGACTGAAAAACAAAATTGCATCTGCCCCAGAATTCGTTTTTTGTGGCGTTAAGATGGTTTCATAAGCTTCAATTTCTTCAAAAGAAATGTTTGCTTTTCTGAACGCTTCTGGCAACGTTTCTCTTCTTAAATTACCACAGAAAAAAGTGATGGTTTCGTTTTTAAAATCATTCACGATTATTTCTGCCAATTCAGAAGCGTATTCTCTGGACGCCACGACTTTAAATCCGTTTTGTTCTAATAACGCTTTTGTTTTTTGGCCTACGCAAAAAATTTTCTTGTCTTTTAAATCTTTTGATTTTTTATTTTCAAGGAAACTTTTTACGGCATTCTGGCTTGTAAATAAAAGACTTGACGAATCGAAATTGATCGTAAATTCTTTTGCTTTTGTGGTAATAAAATCAGCTTCAATGACAGAAAAATTGGCATTCAGCAAAAATTGCTTCTGGTTTTGGAGCAATTTTTTGGTGGACAGAATTCGAATTTTTTCAGACATTTTGGTTGTAAAGGTTATTAGAAATACTATTGGTTCTTAACTAGCCCCGATTGGCGACAGTAGCCTTTTCATCCGTTTTCGGTGAAAAGCTACTGCAGAAAGCGGGACTGGACGTGTTAAAATCCACTAAATTTCTGCTTCTAAAAATTTTATTTCTTCAAATCTCTCTTTATGATTTCCATCAGCTCTTTTCCTCCGTTCTCAAGGATTTCAAGCGCTGTTTCCTGTCCGAAATTTTTATATCTTGAAATTTCTATTGTTCTTTCAATCTCTAATTTTTCTGTTCCGTCAAGCGAAAAAAGTACGCCCTGAAAACGGATCTTATCTTCAAAAACTTCTGCAAATGCACCAATTGGCGCCGTGCAACCGCCTTCTAACGTTTTCAAAAATTGGCGTTCGATTGTGGTGCAGATTTCGCTTTCAAAATGATTCAACTTGGAAGTGGCTTCTTTGCAAAAATCATCTTTTTCCATCGCCACGATAACCATCGCGCCTTGTGCTGGCGCGGGAATCATCCAGTCTAAAACCATATGGTTTTCAGGCAAAAGTTCGATTCTTTCCAAACCTGCTTTGGCAAAAACGGCTCCGTTCCAATCGTTTTCTTTTAATTTCTTCAGCCTTGTGTTCACGTTTCCACGCAAATCTTCGACTTTATGGTTCGGAAAACGGTTTAACCATTGGGCTTGGCGACGCAAACTGCCGGTGGCGATGGTACCGTTGGAATGCAGAAAATCCAAGTTTCCTTTGTGAACCAAAATATCTTCATGATTGGCCCTTTTTAAAACGGCAGTCTGCACGATTCCTTTTGGCAACGCAGTGGGAACGTCTTTCATTGAATGGACTGCGATATCAACATCGCCCTTAATCATTGCGATATCAAGGGTTTTGGTAAAAATTCCAGTGATTCCAAATTCATATAACGGAATGTCAAGAATCACGTCTCCGGTTGATTTTACCGCAACAATTTCTGTTTTATAGCCTAAATCGTTGAGTTTTTTTTCAACCGTATGCGCTTGCCAAAGTGCTAGTTGGCTGTCGCGAGTTCCTATTTTTATGACTTTGTCTATCACTTTTTTGTTTATTTCTTAAAGGCCGTTATTTTGGATCCTTAAGATAGTAAGTAAATTAAGTTTTCGCAGAAATTTTAAATGTTGTAAAATCATTGAATCTGCGGTGAACCTTTTATTTTGCTACTTTAGTTGCTTCGATTTGAAATACCTTTTCAATCCATTCGATGCTTTCATCTACCATGGTATCGCTTTCTTTTAAGTGATTGGCAAAATGATTCGTGATTTTCTGGATGATTCTTTTGCTGATCAATTCGGCTTGTTCTTCGTCAAAATTGTCTAATTTTTTACGTTGAAAATTTAATTCACCGTCTTTAATTGAGTTTAATTTTGCTTTAAGCGCGTGAATTGTTGGGGCAAACTTTCTTCCATTTAGCCATGTGTTGAATTCTTCGATGATTTCTTCAATAATTGCTTCGGCTTCTGGAATATGAAGTTTTCTTTTTTCTAATGTTTTATCGGTCATTTTTGACAAATCGTCTAAATGAACTACTGTCACGCCAGGAATATTCTTCACGTTGTCGTGCACATTTTTTGGCATTGACAGATCCAGAATCAAAAGAGGCTTGTTCAATTGCAAAATATCTTTGTCAATGGTGGGGATTTGAGCTCCCGTTGCCACGACCAAAACATCTGCTTTTGGAATTTCCAACGGCAAGATGTCATAGTCCTTAACGATAAGATTGAATTTTCCAGCAATTTTTTCGGCCTTGTCTTTTGTTCTGTTGATCAAAACAATGTGGTCGTTTTTAGTATGTTTTACTAAATTTTCGCAGGTATTCCTTCCGATTTTTCCAGTTCCGAAAAGCAAAATGTTTTTAGTGCTGATATCAGGAACATTATTCATTATATATTGAACCGACGCAAAGGAAACCGAAGTAGCTCCCGAACTGATTTCGGTATCAGTCTTGATTTTTTTGCTCGCCTGGATCACACAATTCACCAATCTTTCCATAAAAGCATTGCCTAAACCGTGCTCTTTTGATTCAACAAAACTCGATTTTATTTGTCCGATAATTTCAAAATCGCCTAAAATCTGGCTGTCCAAACCGCAACCCACTCTGAAAATATGATTGATTGCTTCTTGATTTTTATATACAAAACCTACTTTTTGAAAGTCTTCAACACTTCCCAAACTATTATCGCAAAGTAATTTGATTAATTGAAATGGATGTTCAGCAAAACCGTAAATTTCAGTTCTGTTGCAAGTGGAAGTAACGATTAGGCTTCCAATTCCTTCTGATTTTGCTTGTTGCAAAACAGTGGCTTTGGCGTCAGTCCCCAAGCTGAATTTCCCTCTAGTCTCTGCATCAGCCTTTTTGTAACTCAATCCAACGGCATAGAAGTATTGATGCTTTGACACGTTATTTTTGTTCATAGTCCTGCTTTAAGTATCTTTTGTTAAAATAAAATCCGCTAAAAACGGATTCTAATTTGAACTCCACAAAATTAGCTTTATCGTTTTTATAAAAGTAACGCTCAAAGTACTTTTTGTGTCGCTATGAGATATTTTGATAATTTTAGCAATTATAACTTAGAAAAGGCTTATTTTTGCAGTCATATCAGCATATTACAGGTTTTTAGTTTAGAACCATTCTAAATAAAACGGTTATAGATTTTAATTATACCGAGATAAAAAATATCGCTATGAGTTCATTTGAAGAAATTAAAATTGATGATGATTTTATAATAATTCGGTCGCAAAATGACAGCAACGAGACTTCTCATTTTGAGAGAGCCGTTAATGTCGACCTTATACAGTTTCACTTTGGAATTAAAGGGCGCGCCAAATTCATATTCAATCAAGGAAGCTATGCTTTAGACTTAAAAGAAGATGTTTCCTTATTTCTTTACAATCCACAAAAGGAACTTCCTGTTTATCTAGAGATAGCGCCCCATTCTTGGACGATTTCTGTATTGATTTCTATTAAAAAATTTCACGGATTATTTTCTTCAGAAGCCGATTACATTCCGTTTTTGAGCGAAGAAAATAAAGACAAAAAATATTATAAAGACGAACCAATCAATCCGTCGATGTCCATTGTCTTGAATCAGCTCTTCAATTACAACCTTCACCCTTCGATAAAAAATCTTTATTTTAAAGGTAAAGCTTACGAATTATTAAGCCTTTATTTTAATCGAAGTGAAGACACGAATATTGAACAATGTCCGTTTTTGGTTGACGAAGACAATGTAACAAAAATAAAAAAAGCCAAAGAAATTATTATCGCCAATATGGCCGAACCGCCAGGTTTGCAAGAATTGGCAGACCAAGTGGGAATTAACTTGAAGAAACTAAAAATGGGTTTCAAGCAAATTTATGGCGACAGCGTTTATAGTTTCTTATTTGATTATAAAATGGAATTTGCCCGAAAATTACTCGACAGCGGTTCTTATAACGTAAACGAAGTTGGATTAAAAATTGGATACAGCACTGCAAGCCATTTTATTTCGGCGTTTAAAAAGAAATTCGGCACTACACCGAAAAAATATTTGATGTCGATAACAGTAAATGCTTAAATTTAAAAACAAAACGAAAACAAGATGAAAGGCGCATTATTAATAAACCTTGGGTCACCGAAGAGCCCAGAACCAAAAGACGTAAAGCCGTATTTAGATGAATTTTTAATGGATAAATACGTGATTGACGTTCCTTATTTATTGAGAGCATTATTAGTTCGAGGCATTATTTTAAGAAAAAGACCAGAAGAATCGGCTCACGCCTACAAAAAAATCTGGTGGGAAGAAGGTTCTCCATTAATTGTTCTTTCTGAAAGAATGCATAAAAAAGTAAAGGCGAAAACTGAAATCCCGGTGGCTTTGGCAATGCGTTATGGCGAAATGACCATTGAAAAAGGACTTCAGGAATTGCACGAACAAGGCGTGACCGAAGTTTTGCTTTTTCCGTTATATCCGCAATATGCAATGGCCTCTACATTGACTATTTTAGTTTTAGCCGAAGAAATCAGAAAGAAAAAATTTCCGCAAATGAAATTTACTGATGTCCCTGCTTTTTACAACAAGCCCGATTATATTCAAAACTTAGCAGACTTGATGCAAAAAAGTTTAGAAGGTTATGATTATGACCAATTGGTTTTTTCTTACCACGGAATTCCGGAGCGCCATATCAGAAAAACAGACGTAACCAAATCGCATTGCAAAATAGACGGTTCGTGTTGTTCAACACCTTCTGCAGCACACGCGTTTTGCTATCGCCACCAATGTTATGAAACCACGCGACTTGTTGCTGAAAAATTACAAATTCCGAAAGACAAATATTGCCTGACTTTTCAATCAAGGTTAGCCGGAGACAAATGGCTTGACCCCTACACGGATATTGAAATTGACAAAATGCCTTCAAGAGGAATCAAAAAAATTGCCGTGGTGACTCCTGCTTTCGTGACTGATTGTTTGGAAACTTTGGAAGAAATTGCAATGCGTGCCAAAGAAGATTTTGAAGCCAACGGAGGTGAAGAATTTTTAGCGATTCCGTGTTTGAATGATGATGATGCTTGGGTACAAACCGCAACAAATTGGATTGAAGAATGGGCTTTCGCTGAGAAGAAAGCAATTTAACATGGCGGTTTCATCGGAAGAATTAGGAACGAAAGACATCAAAAAATTACTGCTCAAACAAGCAATTCCCTCGTCAGTCGGGATTTTGTTCATGTCAGTTAATATTTTGGTGGATACCATTTTTGTAGGGCAATGGGTGGGTTCGCTGGCCATTGCCGCCGTTTCTGTTGTCTTGCCGATTACGTTTTTAATTTCTTCTTTGGGAATGGCCATTGGCGTTGGTGGCGGTTCTGTTTTATCGCGCGCTTTGGGTTCGGGCGATAAAGAGAAAGCAGATATCGTTTTTGCCAATCAAATCATGATGACTTTCGGGCTTGCCTCTATTTTTGTCATTCTCGGATTATTTTTCAGCAATGAAATGTTATTGATTTTTGGAGCGAATGGAAATATTTTGGCGCCAGCCAAAGAATTCTTTTATCCTGTTTTACTTGGCGTTCCTTTCTTGGCACTTAGCATGATGGGAAACAACGTGATCCGGGCCGAAGGAAAACCTTCTTTCGCCATGATTTCAATGATAATTCCAGCGATTGTCAATATTATTTTAGACATCGTCTTTATTAAATTCATGGATTTGGGGCTTTTCGGAGCCGCTTTAGCGACCAGCATTTCTTATACAAGTGCTTTCCTTTTTGTGCTTTGGTTTTTTATTTACAAAACCGAATTAAAACTGCAACTCCACCATTTTAAATTCCATAAAAAAATAGTTAAAGAAATCACTTCGCTGAGTTTTGTAACTTTTTCAAGACAAGGAGTTGTGAGCATTTTGGCGATTATTCTGAATCATACCTTATATACTTTTGGCGGCGAACATTCGGTAACCGTTTATGGCATTATCAGCCGAATGTTGATGTTTGCTCTGTTTCCTGTTTTGGGAATTACGCAAGCTTTTTTGCCTATTGCCGGATTTAATTATGGGGCCAAAAATTACCATCGCGTGAAAGAAACCATTTCGGTTTCCATCAAATATGCGGCAGTTTTGGCCACATTAATTTTTGTCGTAATTTTATTCTTTGCCAAACCGATTGTTTCCGTTTTTACGACAGACCAATTAGTTATTGACGAAACGCCAAATGCCTTGAGATGGGTTTTTACTGCTTCGCCCATTATTGCCATTCAACTCATTGGAGCTGCATATTTTCAAGCGGCCGGAAAGGCAAAAAAAGCATTGCTGCTGACGTTGACCAAACAAGGGTTTTTCTTGATTCCCTTGGTATTAATTTTACCCCATTTTTTTGGAATCTTAGGCGTTTGGATCGCGTTTCCAATTGCAGACGTGCTTTCCACCATAGTAACCGCCGTATTTTTGAAAAAAGAAATGAATGAAAATCTAATTGAATCCACAGATGGAAAATTATTATAACTACATAAAATCCTTGCATTTAATTTTTGTAATCACTTGGTTTTCAGGATTATTCTATATTGTCAGATTGTTTGTCTATCAAATTGAAGCTTCGCAAAAAGCATCTCCTGAAAAAGAAATTTTACAAAAGCAATACAAGATCATGACGTATCGTTTGTGGTACATCATCACTTGGCCTTCGGCTGTCTTGGCGAGTATTTTTGCAATTCTTTTATTGTATATCAGTCCGGTTTGGCTGCAGCAATCTTGGATGCACGTCAAGCTTGGCTTCGTTTTTGCTCTGTATCTGTACCATTTAAAATGCCATCAGATTTTTAAGCAATTGCAAAATGATGAAGTAAAGCATACTTCAAATTTTATGCGTCTTTGGAATGAAGGTGCCACAATTATTCTTTTTGCTGTCGTTTTTTTGGTAATTTTGAAAAACGCCGTCAATTGGATTTATGGAGTAATCGGAATCATTCTGTTCTCTGTAATTATTATGTTGGGCTTTAAATTTTATAAAAAAATTCGCGAAAGAAACCAGTCTTAATGCTGCAACCCATAAAAATAAAACGACTTTCACTCCGTGTCAGAATCTTTCTTTCCATGATTGTCTTGACTTTGATTTCATCAGTCTTGATGGCTTCCTTGTCGATTTATCAATTTAAAACTGCTGCAAAAGAATACCATGAAGAACGTCTTGAAAGAAGGGAGACCGCTGTAAAAGAGCATATCAATTATATTTTAAGCACCACAACTTATCCGCTGACTTCTGAAAATTTATCTTTGATTTTTAAGGACGAGATTTATAAACTGGCCGATATTCATAGTTTGGCCATCAACATCTACAGCTTAGACGGAAAACTATTAAAATCATCAAAAGCATCGTTTACCGTTGATACTATTTTGCCCCCGATCCCTAATTATATCTTGAAATTGGTCCAATCTTCCATGGACAAAAGGTATGTGGACGTGCAAAGTATCGACGGACTGAAGTTTCGCTCTTCGTATGCCCAAATCAAGGACACGAAGTTCAAACCTTTGGGAATTTTAAATCTTCCCTACATTCCAGATGATGGATTTTATGAGAAAGAATTGCGAAATTTTTTGATCAGTTTAGGACAAGTGTATTCGATAATGCTGATTGTTGCCATTTTTTTGGCCTACTTTTTATCGAGTTATATTACCAAGTTCCTAAAATCCATTACCGATAAAATTACAGAAACGCGCTTCAACCAAAAAAATGAAAAAATTGAGCTTGAAGAAAGCAGTAAAGAAATTGCGCTGTTGGTCCACGCCTATAATTCGATGGTTGAAGAATTGGAAGAAAGTGCCTCAAAACTAGCGCAAAGCGAAAGAGAACAGGCTTGGCGCGAAATGGCAAAACAAGTGGCGCATGAAATTAAAAACCCGTTGACTCCGATGCGTTTGACGGTGCAGAGTTTCCAGCGAAAATTTGATCCAAATGATCCCGAAGTCAAGCAGAAAATGACGGATTATTCCAATACTTTGATTCAGCAGATTGATACGATGAGCTCAGTAGCTTCGGCGTTTTCGAACTTTGCATCAATGCCGGCCCAACAAAATGAAACCCTGAATGTGGTGGATGTTGTACAACTGACTTTGGATATTTTCAACGAAGAGTACATCCAGTTTAAAAGTGAAGCCAAAGAAATTATCACGATTATGGATCGCACGCAATTGATTCGCATCGTGACCAATTTGGTTAAAAATGCAATTCAGGCCATTCCTGAAAACCAAGAATTTAAGTCGATAGTCGTTTCGGTTAAAGAAGAAGAAAACAAAGTGCAAATCAGCGTGCAAGATAACGGAACCGGAATTGAAAGCGATAACGGAAGCCGTATTTTTGAACCAAAATTTACGACCAAAAACTCAGGAATGGGACTTGGTTTGGGAATCATCAAAAATATTATTGAAAATTATAATGGAACGATTACTTTTGAAACCGCTTCCGGAAAAGGAACCGTTTTTTGTGTTTTCCTTCCTATAATTAGGATGTAAATTTTACCACAGAATCGTAGATTTTTAAATAGGAATTGCATTAATTCCTAAAAATAAAGTACAACACAAATTTCACAAATTGACACAGATTCATTAGAAAAAATCTATGAATCTGAAAAACAAATAAATATAAAGATATGAACTTTGAAAATATTTTAACGACTTCTGAAAACGGAATCGCAACGGTAACCATCAACAGGCCAACGAAATTAAATGCGTTGAACAAAGCGACAATTCAAGAATTGCACATGGCTTTTGAAGCTTTAGAAAAGGATGAAAAAGTGAGGGCAATTATCTTGACAGGAAGCGAAAACAAAGCGTTTGTGGCTGGTGCAGATATTTCTGAATTTGCCGATTTTTCTGTTTCTGAAGGAGCAGAATTGGCTGCAAAAGGACAAGCTTCTTTGTTTGATTTTGTAGAAAATTTAAAAACTCCGGTAATTGCAGCCGTGAACGGTTTTGCTTTAGGCGGCGGCTTGGAATTGGCGATGGCGTGCCACTTCAGAATTGCTTCGGATAATGCAAAAATGGGCTTGCCAGAAGTTTCTCTTGGCGTGATTCCAGGTTATGGAGGAACTCAGAGATTGCCGCAATTGGTTGGAAAAGGAAAAGCAATGGAATTAATTATGACTGCTGGAATGCTTTCTGCTGAAGAAGCAAAAACTGCTGGATTGGTGAATCACGTGGTGCCGCAAGCGGAATTATTGGAATTAGCAAACAGCATCGCGCAAAAAATTATGCGAAATTCGCCCTTGGCAATTGGCAAAGCGATTGAAGCGATCAATGCCAATTTCAAAGATGGCGTTGACGGTTATGCTATTGAAATCAAAAACTTTGGCGAGTCTTTTGGAACCGAAGATTTTAAAGAAGGAACCGGCGCTTTTTTAGAGAAGAGAAAACCGGTTTTTACTGGGAAATAATAATTGAAAAGCCAGAAATTACTTTCCGGCTTTTTTTATCTTTCTCCTTCACACTCCGCAAAAAACTGTTCTAAGAATTTCTCCATATAATTGTGTCTTTCTTCGGCAATTTTCTTTCCTGATTTGGTATTCATCTTGTCTTTCAATAACAATAATTTTTCGTAGAAATGATTGATTGTCGGCGAAACTGAATTTTTATATTCTTCCTTGCTCATATTCTTATTCACCGGAATTTCTGGATTGTATAATGATCTGTTTTTAAATCCTCCATAATTGAAACACCTTGCAATTCCGATGGCGCCGATGGCATCTAAACGGTCTGCATCTTGCACAATATCTAATTCTATCGAAGAAAATTTACGCTCAAAATTTCCTCCTTTGAAAGAAATATTTTCGATGATATTAATGACGTGAACGATAATTTCTTCAGATGTATTTTGGCTTTCCAGAAATTCTCTGGCTACTCTCGGCCCAACGGTTTCATCTCCGCCGTGAAATTTACTATCAGCAATATCGTGCAATAAGGCTCCAAGTCCGACGATGGTTTCATCACAATTTTCTTCTTTTGAAATATTCAAAGCGTTTTTATACACTCTTTCGATATGGAACCAATCGTGTCCTCCTTCAGCACCTTGAAGTTCTTTTTTTACGAAAGAAATTGTATTTTCTATTAAAGTCGTATTCATAATTTTTAGGAAGAAAAAAATCCTTTCGGTGAAGAAAGGATTTTAATTATTGTATTATTTCAAAGTGGCTGGCTCAACCCATTTAAAAATATGAGATTCTGCCGGAATCACGATCCTGTCAGAAATTCGAGCCATTCTTGCTGGCAATTTCATCAGATAGTCTCTTGCTTTTTCAGCTTCATCAGTCAATCCAGAAATTTTTGAAATTTCCCATTTGTCAATTAATTTCTGCATGATATCCACATAATCGTGTGCCGTATACACCCCGATCCTTTGTGCTGAATCAGAAAATTGTTCAAAAGCAGAACTTATTTTTTCTCCAGATTCTCTCAAGAATTGCGCTGGCATTACGATTTTTTGCTTCATCATGTATTGAAAAGCAAGCATCATTTCACTTGGATCTACTTGAAAAATTCGGTTCACAAATTCAGAATAAGCGTGGTGGTGACGCATTTCGTCTCCTGCAATCAGCTTACACATTTTTGACAATTTGTTGTCACCGTGTTTTTTAGCAATTTGGGCTACTCTGTTGTGTGAAACATAGGTGGCCAATTCTTGAAAACTCGTGTACACAAAGTTTTTATAAGGATCCCTTCCAGTTCCAATATCAAAACCGTCGCTGATTAAATGTTGTGTCGTCATCTCAATTTCACGCATATTTACACGGCCAGAAAGGTAAAGATATTTGTTCAAAACATCTCCGTGGCGATTTTCTTCGCCCGTCCAGTTTCTGATCCATTTTGACCAACCGTTCCCGATATTATCCGTTTGATTCACACCTTCCACATCCATCAACCAAGATTCATAGGTTGGCAACGCTTCTTCGGTAATGGTATCTCCCACTAAAGTTACCCAAAAATCATAAGGCAATTCTTTAGCGATTTCTCTTAGTTCTTTAACGTCTTCAAAGAAGTTTTCATTTTGAGAATCAGGCAAAAGATCCGTTGGCTGCCAAATTTTTTCCGTGGGAATCAAATACTGGTCAACGAACGTGTCAATATTTTTCTCTAGAAACTGCATTACTTCTAGACGCATGTTTTTTATAGACATATTTTTTTAATTTTTTATTCCTTCAACTACTTCTTTTTCAGTCTGTTTCATCAGTTCTGGAAAAGGCATTTCTGCAACTGAAATGGGCTTATGCACCGTAAAGGTAAGATGATTTCCTAAACCCGCAGGGAAAAAGCCATATTTAACAATTTTCCAAGAATTATTGATGCTGACCGGTACGACCATTGCTGACGGCGCATTCTTACATAAAATTTTCAAGCCCGTTTGGGCAAATTCTTTTGGATAGCCATTTTTGCTTCGAGTTCCCTCGGGAAAAATAACTGCCGCACGTTTGTTCGTTTCAATATATTCTCCCAAACCTTTAATCGTTGGGACGGCTTGTTTTGGATCTTTACGGTCAATTAAAACCGAACCTCCGTGCCTTAAATTATAGGAAACACTTGGAATTCCTTTTCCTAATTCGGCTTTGCTGACAAATTTCGGATGCGCTTTTCTGAAAAACCAAATCATCGCCACAATGTCATACATACTTTGATGATTGGCTACAAAAATCACCGGAACTCCTTTTGGGATCAACTCTCTTCCTTCTACCTTATAAGTAGTTCCAAGCAAATGGGTAGTCCTCAACAAAAAGAAATTCAGATAATCCACGCTTTTTTTGTGTGCCTGATATCCAAAAAGATTAAAACAAATCCATTGTATGGGATGAAATAGGGCCAGAAAAAATCCAAAAACCAAATAATATACCGCTGAAATGGGGTATGAAATAAGTTTTTCCATATTCATAATATTCTATGCAAAAGTAAGAATTATATTTTTGTTAATTTTAAATATGAAAAAGGATTTTTTATGTGGAAAAAATTGCTATTGGAAGATAAAAAAAAAGAACTATTTTTACAAAAAATAAGTGCCAATTTATATGAAAGAAAAAAATAGTTCAGAGAAAGACGCTAAATTAAAAGCATTACAATTAACGCTTGACAAATTAGATAAAACCTACGGAAAAGGTACGGTTATGAAACTGGGAGACAGAGCTGTAGAAGAAGTGGAATCTATTTCTTCAGGTTCTTTAGGATTAGATTTAGCTCTTGGAGTAAATGGTTACCCAAAGGGAAGAATTATCGAAATCTACGGACCGGAATCTTCAGGTAAAACTACTCTTACATTACATGCCATTGCCGAAGCTCAAAAGGCGGGAGGAATCGCTGCTTTTATCGATGCAGAACACGCTTTTGACAGGGGTTATGCTGAAAAACTAGGTGTAGATGTAGAAAATTTGATCATCTCGCAACCCGATAATGGTGAACAAGCTTTAGAAATTGCAGAAAACTTGATTCGTTCAGGCGCAATTGACATCGTGGTTATTGACTCTGTGGCTGCTTTGACTCCAAAAAGTGAGATTGAAGGCGAAATGGGAGATTCAAAAATGGGTCTTCATGCACGTTTGATGTCTCAAGCCTTGAGAAAATTGACAGGAACAATCAGCAAAACAAATTGTACTGTATTTTTCATCAACCAGTTGAGAGAAAAAATCGGAGTGATGTTCGGAAATCCAGAAACCACTACCGGTGGTAACGCCTTGAAGTTTTATGCTTCAGTTCGTTTGGATATCAGAAGATCAACTCAAATTAAAGACGGCGATAATGTAATTGGTAACCGAACGAAAGTAAAAGTTGTCAAAAACAAAGTGGCTCCACCGTTTAAAACGGCAGAATTTGACATCATGTATGGCGAAGGCGTTTCAAAAACAGGAGAAATTTTAGATTTAGCCGTAGAATTTGAAGTAGTAAAAAAATCAGGATCTTGGTTCAGCTACGGAGAAACAAAATTAGGCCAAGGCCGCGATGCGGTAAAAGCCTTAATAAAAGACAATCCAGAAATGGCAGAGGAGCTTGAGCTTAAAATCAAAGCTTTGATAAAAGAGCAAAATGCTTAATAAATTTAACCCGAAATTATTTTCGGGTTTTTTTATACCTTGACGCAACCATTGATAAAATGGTGCATCTATCATTAAAGAATAAAAATATTAAATACCAATGAAAAAGTTTGTTACCTTATTTATCCTGGTCATTATCGCGACTTTCACCTTTGCTTCTTGCGAACTGAATGACGATAATTCACCTACTTACAATTTTGAATTTGCGATAATTGATTCTGTCGATGTTCCAGATCATTTTGTTTTGGGAGAAACCAAAGAAATTACTGTGTATTATAAAAGACCAACTACGTGTCATTTTGAAAACGGGTTTTATTACGAAAAAAATTTAAACACAAGAACTTTTGCACTTCAAATGGCAGTAGTAAATAACACCACTTGTGAAGCGCTTGAAGAACAAGTAAGCGAAGCTTCTTTTAATTTTTATGTCTCAAATAACGGATCTTACCTCTTTAAATTTTATAATGGCGAAGACGCAGCAGGACAAAATACATTTTTAGAATACGAAATTCCAGTAACTGAAGAATAATTAACTTATATAAAAACACTTTGAGTTTAGATCAGCTCATACACGGTTGTAGCCATAACGATACTAAAGCTCAAGAACAATTATATAAGTTGCTTTCTCCAAAATTGTTCAGCGTTTGCTTAAAGTATTCGAGAAATTATACCGAAGCCGAAGATAATCTTCAGGACGGATTCCTTATTATTTTTAAGAAAATAGGGCAGTTTAATTTCAAGGGATCGTTTGAAGGCTGGGCAAAAAGGGTGATGGTCAACAATGTGTTGCAACAATATCGAGGAAATACCGTCTTTGAAATAGTCAATGACAACATTCCTGACGAAGAGGAATTAGAAATAGAGGATGGAAATATTTCGCTCGACTTTTTAATGAAAATAATCCAGGAATTGCCTGACCGATACCGACTGGTTTTTAATTTATATGTAATGGATGGCTATTCCCACAAAGAAATTTCAGAAATGCTTGAAATCACAACCGGAACCACTAAATCAAATCTTGCCCGTGCAAAGATGATCTTAAAGGAAAAAATAGAAGCTCAAGCCGGAAACGGAAATTTTACAGCAGCAAAATGAGTGATAAAAAAAATATAGAAAGGCTTTTTCAAGAAAAGTTCAAAGATTTTGAAGTGGCGCCCCCACAGAGAGTCTGGGATAATATTGAAGTCGCACTTACAAAGAAGAAAAAACGCAAAGTGATTCCGATCTGGTTTCGACTTTCGGGCGTGGCCGCTTTGTTGCTTGTTGGAATATTAATTGGTTATGGAATTTTAAACAATTCACCAAAAATTAATCCAAATAACGGAATCGTAAATCAAGAAAATGATGATTTGCAAAATGACAACGGAAAGAATCTTATTCCGATAAAAAATAATGATGCAATAACAGAGACTAATGAATTGAACGATTCAAATCCTGAAAAAACCAATGCGGTTGATTCGGATAAAAATTCACAAAATGATGCTGTTGTCAATCAAGAAGTTTCTGAAGAATTGACACCTAGAGACAACAACAACAGATTAAAAAATAAAAACACAGCCGTTACTTATTCGCAAAATAAAAAAACAACTTCTGTAAAAGACAAGAAAAAAGATAATTTACAGCTTACTTCTGAAAACAACTTGATTGCAAATGGTACAGAAAATAAATCTGAGAATCAAATCAAAAACGAAGTTGCCAAATCTACCGAAAGCAAAAATAACGACGCTATCGCAAATCAGGAAAGCTCAAAATTTAAAGAAAATCAAAATCCTACTTTAGAAAATAACAAAATTGCTGTTGAAAAAGGAATAACTAAAAAAAAAACAGAGATTGCTTTTGACTTAAAAGCACTTGAAGAACAAAAAAAGGATTCGGCAGCTGTTGCTGTTGCCGTTCCTAATCCGCTGGAAGAATCGCTATTGCAACAAGAAAAAGAAAAACAAGCGGCAACAGAAACTAAAGTAAATAGGTGGCAAATTACGTCAAACGTAGCCCCTATTTATTTTAGCTCTGCTTCCAATGGTTCGCCCATTTCTGACGAATTCTCAGATAACAGCAAGAATTATGAAAAGAACATGAGTTATGGTGTAGGCGTAAATTATGCGCTGTCAAACAAATGGTCTGTACGCGGCGGCGTAAATAAATTGACTTTAGGTTACAACACTAATGATATTGTGTATTATGCAGGGCTGTCGGATGCTGCTGCAAAAAATTCAAATGGTTATGCTTCAAAGGGAACTAATATAATTGTGGAAGACAATTCTGCTGTAAATGTGCTTTCTTTTGATAATGTTCCAGGAAAAACACCGGGATATTTGAACCAGACGATGGGATATATTGAAGTTCCAATAGAGCTTTCCTATAAAATTTTGGACAAAAAATTTGGCATTGAACTTATTGGAGGAATGAGCACCCTGTTTTTAAATGAAAACAATCTTTCTGTTGTTTCTAACGGATATTCTGTAAATGCTGGAAAAGCCGATAATTTAAATGATGTTTCATTTACATCTAATATCGGTTTAGGTTTTAAATATAAATTTTGGACATCATTTCAAGCCAATGTAGAACCAAAATTCAAATATCAATTGAATACTTTCAGTGACAATGAAGGCGGTTTCAAGCCCTACTTCATTGGAATTTATTCTGGATTAAGTTTTAGTTTTTAATAAAAATTTAGTTGGTTTTTATAGTTTTAAAATTAGTTAAGTACGTCATTATTATACGTTAATGACAAAGAAAAGCGCCCTGGTTAGGCGCTTTTTTTGTTCTTAAATTTCAGTAATTGCTCATAAATAATTGCTTTTACTTTTTCTCTTATTTCTTTGATATCCTTCTTTTCTGCTACATTTTTTCCGGTGGTATCAATAAAATGATGCACTTTGGCGCGCATTAATCCTGGGCTTCCGCTTAAAAAGGTATATGAAAATCGTTTTTTATTATCCGGAAACGTAATCGGCACAATAGGGATTTGATGTTCCAATGCCAATCTAAAAGCACCATCCTTAAATTCATCTAACAAAATCGATTCGTCATCAGGAACGCCTCCTTCGGGAAAAATACAAATACTTAAACCTTGAGCCAATCTTTTCTGTGCTCTTTCAAAAACTTCCATTCTGCTTTTTGAGCTTTTTCTATCGACTAAAATACAAGTTCTTTTGTAGAAAAACCCAAACAAAGGAATTTTTGCCAATTCCACTTTACCCACAAAAACAAATGGATTTCTAGCAACAACCAACATCAGCATAATATCGGTCATTGACGTGTGGTTGGAAACCAACATGTAGCTTTTTCCTGGCTCCAATTCTTGTTCGCGCTCAATTATGTAATAAAAGCCCATTCCAAAGAGAATCACTTTGGCCCAAATTCTGGCCATCACAAAAAAGTAAGGATACCATTTTTCTTTTAAAATAGAAACCACCAAAAAAGGAAGCATCACTATAATTGGCAAACCAAGCATAATATAAAACCAGATGCGCCATAGAACCCAAAAAATTATTTTAAAAAATCGCATTTATATTATTTGTTAGAAACTTCCGAAGAAAATGAAACTTGGATTTTAAATTTTGTGTTCCAAATGTAAGAATTCAAAGCTTAGTTTTTGATAAAACATTTACCTTTGCAAAAATTAAGTAATTATGTCAAAAATCCTTACAGGAATTCAAAGCACAGGAACGCCACATTTAGGTAACCTGCTTGGTGCGCTTTTGCCCGCTATTGAATTATCAAACAAACCAGAAAACCAGTCGTATCTTTTTATCGCTGATTTGCACTCAATTACGCAAATCAAAGATGGAGAAACTTTGCGTGAAAATACGTATAGCACGGCTTCAAGTTGGCTTGCCTGTGGATTAGATGTAGAAAAAGTAGTTTTTTACCGCCAGTCAGATGTTCCTCAAACAACCGAATTATCATGGTATTTGAGTTGCTTTTTTCCGTTTCAAAGATTGACTTTGGCACATTCTTTTAAAGACAAAGCCGATAGACTTTCTGATGTAAACGCTGGATTATTTACCTATCCAATGTTGATGGCCGCTGATATTCTTTTATATGATGCTGAATTTGTTCCGGTTGGAAAAGACCAATTGCAACACATTGAAATCACGCGCGACGTGGCTTCAAGATTCAACAACCAGATGGGAGAAACTTTTATTTTGCCAGAATCCTACACTCAAGAAGACACCAAATATGTTCCCGGAACAAATGGTGGAAAAATGAGCAAATCAGCCAATAACATCATCAATATCTTTTTAGAAGATAAGGCGCTGCGCAAACAAGTGATGTCAATTGAAACCGACAGCACGCCGCTTGAAGATCCAAAAGATACGGCAACCTGCAAGATTTTTGCCATCTATAAATTGCTTGCAACTGAAACGCAACTGGCAGAAATAACCGAAAAATATAAAAACGCAAATAAAGATTTTGGTTGGGGACACGCCAAGCAAGCTTTATTCGAATTAATCGTAGAAAAATTCAAAGTAGAAAGAGAAAAATATGCTTACTACATGAACAACAAACACGAAGTGGACAGATTATTGCTCCAAGGTGCAGAAAAAGCAAGAGAAAAAGCAAATGAAGTGTTGCAACGCGTTAGACAAAAATTAGGATATTAAACGAAAATCCCTGCAATTGCAGGGATTTTTTATTTAAATAGCTTCAAACAACTTCCCTGGCAACGGACGAACCACGCCTTTCAATTCCATATTTAATAAAATGGAAGAAATTTTGTACACCGGAAATTCACATTCCAAGGCAATAATATCTAATAATTCTTTGCCAGATTTCAGCAGATAATCATAGATTTTTTGTTCGTCGTTGTCCAATTCTACAAACAATTGCTTTTGAACCGGTTTTGATTTTTCAGAATCCAAATCCCAGTTGAGCATATAAATTAAATCTGCCGCAGAAGTCATCAAATTTGCTTTTTGGGTTTTGATTAAATTGTTACAGCCTCGGCTGTATTTATCAGTTGACCTTCCCGGAAACGCAAAAACATCACGATTGTAATCCATTGCCATATTTGCCGTAATCAGCGAACCGCCCTTATCAGCAGATTCAATGACAATCGTGGCTTCAGACATTCCGGCCACAATGCGATTTCTTTTGACGAAATTCTCCTTGTCAGGATTAGAATTACTCCAAAACTCTGTAATAAAACCGCCGTTTTCTTCCATTTTTGCAACATATTTGGTATGTACTTTTGGATACACCTGATTCAATCCGTGCGCCAAAATGCCAATGGTCTGCAAGTTATTTTCCATGGCAGCCTGATGCGCCACAATATCAACGCCGTAGGCAAAACCGCTCACAATTATCGGATCCAGCGGCGCCAGATCAGCAATCAATTTCTTGCACGATTCCATTCCGTACGAAGTAATTTGGCGCGTTCCCACGATGCTGATGATTTTTCTGTTTTTAAAATCAATGTTTCCTGATGAGAAAAGCAAGATGGGTCCGTCGATGCAATGTTTTAGTTTTTCAGGATAATTATCATCCTGAAAAAACAGCGTGTCGATATGATTTTCTTTGATAAATTGAAGTTCTTTTTCTGCTTTTTCAAAAACAGATTTATCTTTCAGGTTTTTGATTAAGATGCTTCCAATTCCATCAATGCTGGACAGCTTTGAAGCTTTAGATTCAAACACATTTTTGGCTGTTCCAAAATGGTTGAGCAGTTTTTTAGCGACGATATCGCCCACTAACTCCACTTTTTGCAGTGCTAACACATAAAATAATTCTTCTTCGTACATGGCAAATAATTGAATATCAAAGAAAACACTTTTTTTTAGATTGTTAATAAAATTTGTTGATAAAATTTTGCCCTGACCAATGATTGGCTAACTTTGTTTTATGAAGATGGAACACCACATATCACAACTTTTATACAGATACCAATGCGTTTCGGTACCTGGTTTCGGCGCTTTTTTGACCGAAATCCAATCTGCCCGTCTTAACGAAAGCGCTGCCTCTTTTTACCCGCCAAGAAAAGTCGTTTCTTTTAATTTTCATTTAAAAAACAATGATGGCTTGTTAGCAAACCACATTTCCCAAGCTGAAAAAATCACCTATGAAGATGCCGTAAAAAACATCGAGAGTGAAGTTTTAAACTGGAAATACCAATTGCAGCAAAGCCAAACTTTACAAATAAAAAACATCGGGCAATTCTCTGTGAATTCAGAAAACAATTTGGTTTTTGAATCCTTTGACAGCTTGAATTACCTGACAGATTCTTTTGGATTGAGCACCTTTGTGTCGCCAAAAATCCAAAGAGAAATCTACAAGCAGGAAGTAGAAGCTTTAGAAGAAAAAGCGCCGATTCTCTTCACACCAGAAAAAAGAAAGAATTCTTATTTAAAATATGCTGCGGTTTTCGTTCTTGGACTTGGCGCTGCTGGTTTCTTTGGGAACAATTATTACAACGAGCATCAAAACACATTGACTTCAGAGCAATTGATGGTTGAAAAATCAGTACAGCAAAAAGTAGAAAATAAAATTCAAGAAGCTACTTTCTTTATTGAAAGCCCGCTACCAGCCGTGAAATTGACCGTTAAGGAAGAAAAAATGGCGTATCATATTGTTGCCGGCGCTTTCAGAAATGAAGCCAATGCACAAAAAATCTACGAAAGATTAAGCAAAAAAGGCTTTAAGTCAAGAAGAATAGAACAAAACAATCACGGCTTGCATCCGGTGCTTTATGGCAGTTTTTCTACCTATTCAGAAGCCCAAAAAGAAATGTCTAAAATACAGAAAACTGAAAATCGCGAAGCTTGGCTTCTGATTAAAGAGTTATAATTCAAATCCCGATTCGTTCGGGATTTTTTTTGCAGCGAATCTTCCCGCGAATCAGCAAGCCCTATTCCTGCTGCGGCAACTCGCTTTAAACCGGTTTGGTGACCGGTTTAAGAGCTCAGGCAATTGCCGTATCAGCGCTATTTGAGAAACCATTTGCCTTTTTGCAATCCTCGGGATTAATCGCTGTCGATTTAGTTTGTCAACAAACTGCGTCACCAGCCCCGATTGAACCGAAAACCCCGGAAGCCGAAAAGCTATTTTTTCTTGCCGGAAAAATGCGACCGGAGGAAGCTCTTTTTGTGGCGTTGAAAAAAAGCTTTTTGGCTGAGGAGTTGCAGGGAAAAGCGGGAATAGCTTCAAAAAAATACAGAAAACTGTTGTGTATCTCTTACCTTTGCCAAAAAAAGATGCAACCAAAAACTCCATCAGAATCTGTAGCCGTCTTGACCGACTTGGTTTTGCCAGGTGAAACAAATCCTTTAAATAATCTTTTTGGCGGTGAATTGCTGGCCAGAATGGATCGTGCGGCGAGTATTGCGGCCAGAAGACATTCGCGCAGAATTGTGGTTACGGCTTCAGTAAACCATGTGGCTTTTAACCGTGCAATTCCGTTGGGAAGTGTTGTAACGATTGAAGCGAAGGTTTCAAGGTCGTTTAAAAGTTCGATGGAAATTTATATTGACGTTTGGATTGAAGACCGCGAATCTGGGATTAAAAACAAGGCCAACGAAGCGATTTACACGTTTGTGGCTGTGGATGAAACGGGCCGTCCGGTGGAAGTTCCTGGAATTATCCCAGAATCTGAATTAGAAAAACAGCGTTTTGACGCGGCGTTGAGAAGAAAGCAATTGAGTTTGGTTTTGGCGGGAAAAATGAATCCGCATGATGCTACGGAATTGAAAGCTTTGTTTGTATAAAAGAATTTCGATTAAAAAAGCTCCAAAATACCTAACGCTTTGGGGCTTTTTTTGTCATTAAAACTTGTATTTAAGTTCTAATAAAAGTACGCGGGGAATTGTAAAAACTTGATTCGACATAATTAAATTATTGCTGAAAGAGCTTCTTACTATAACACCATTGTTATAGATATTTCTAAAACTTAAATTGTAAGAAAGCTTACTGTTTGGTTTAGCGTATCCTAAATAAAATTTTGTAATGTATAATTTTGAAAATTTTCACTGAAGTCTTTAACAAAATGCGTTGTGAAATCTGTTTTAAAAATAATATTTTTCAAAAATCTACTATCAAAATTTATAGAAAATGTATCTTCAGATGATTGAGATTTTTCTATTGAATTTACTTGGTAACCAGAATGACGATATTTTAAGCTAAGTTGCGTTTTTTTATTCCACTTTAATTGCCATTTCGTACTAAGGTTATACTCAAAAGAATTTATATAATTTATTTTTTCATTAATCACTTGATTGACTTTACTCCAGTCTGAATCTATTCCAAATTCTAAAGTTGATTTATTAAACAAAAAACCAAAATCTGTCTTTAAACCTAAATTGGTTTGGGTAAATTAAGAATTATAGGTATGTTTAGTTGATTTATACCTGATTGAATTATACTATTGTTCTTAACAGGGCTATTTATACTGTAATCTACGGACGCATCTATAAAATAGTCATCAATATGCTTATAATTGCTATAAAAGAGGCTAAAATTATGAGCACGTTCATCTTCAAGATTTGGGTTACCCAATAACACGGAGTTAAAGCCTGTTACTCTTGTATTTTCTAAATAACTTAAATCGCTGAGATAGTTGTTACGAAAGTCGTAATCAAAATCTAACTTTATATCATCCTCTAATTTTTAATTTGGGTGCGATAAAAAAATTATTGCTATTAATTTGAGCGCGGCTGAAACTATAATAATGTGGTTTGGCTTCTAAAATGAATTCAAATTTTTCTATTTGAGTTTTAATTCCCAAACCAAAATTTAAATCCGAGAGAGCAACGCGATTGTTATTGCCTATTTCAGGAAAATCTAGATTAGAATCATCTGCTAAAACTTGACTTAAATTGCTTCGTATTAGAGTGTTTTTAAGTTATATCCAACATTATAAAAAAGATGAAAATTTCGACTTGCTACCAATAATCTTTTATTAAGACATTAAATTTTTCGGATCTGACAGCTCCATTTTGCTGAATAAGATAATTTGTTGCCGTCATTAACGGTAAAAAATCTTGTAAAAAAGCAGTATCACTAGACCAATTTTCTGTAGAATTTGAATTGGTACTACTGTGATGTAAACCCACTCCCATTGTATGTCTATCATCTATCTTTAAATACCCTTCTAAATTTTGTGAGAAATTATCACCCATACCATTTGCCTTGGTAAAAAATTCGCCGGTGGTTTCTGAACTTGATAAAGATTCTTGTTGAAAATTATTAGTGTTTCGTAAATAATTGATGTTATACATCCATTTTTGACTAACGTTTGGATTATAATCCAGTTTTAGATTCAATATTCCCGAACTATCATTAGCGTCTCTAAAATCATTTCTTGTTTCAAAAACAGACGCATTATCAGATAAATACTCTCTTGCAGATAACGACTTATTAATAATATCATTGTTTGAATATATGCCATAACCAGAAATGCAGAGTTTTTTATTTACCTCGTGCTGAAAATTTAAAGCAGAAAACCGTGTGAAGGACTCAAATCTTTCCTGATTACTTGATGCAGCATTTAATAAATTATTGGTTAAATCATTCTTTTTAAATAAGTTACTCGACCCACCAACCAATTTAGATAAATCACCAAAATTTAAGCTGCTTTTATTGTAATTATTTATGTCGCCAATAAAGCTAATATTCGATTTAGGGCTATACTTAAATATTGCCGGATGTAAACTGTAGAATTCATCAAGTCCGAAGCCGACCGCTGCTTCAATATCTCCAAAATAAAAATCTTTTTTATATTCTTTTAAAACCACGTTTAGTGCTAAATCTTCATTATCTGCCAAGTTTCTTAGCAATTCAGATTCTTTGTAGTCTGAAATAATTTCAATTTTATCCATTACATCTGCAGGGATGTTTTCAATTGCCAATTTCGTACTTCCATCAAAAAAAGGTTTGCCCTCAATCATCAATTTTGTTACCGTTTTGCCTTGTACTTTTATAACGTTATCTTCTACTTTTACGCCTGGTAACTTTTCTAATACCTCCTTCATCTTAAACTCATTACCGTTTGTAAATGCTTTTAAATTATAGGTTATTGTATTCTTGTTTTTTTCAATAGGCTTATATTTATAATTGATAACAACTTCATCTAAACTTTCATTTTTTGAAGTAAGCTTAAAATTGTAATCTATAGTATTTTCTGTAAAATAAACCTCGTTTTTTATTGAATTATGACCTAAATATGAAATATTAAGTTCGTAAACTAAGCCATTATTTAATTGAAGTTTATAATAACCATTACTGTCAGATATAGTATAGGTTGTTTTGAAGTTTTCTTGTTTAGGCTTCGCAATTAAAGTTACGCTCGTTAACGGCTGTTGCAAACTATCTGTAACCGTTCCACTAACAGTTACTGTATTATTTTGAGCAAAAGTTATAGAAGTAAACGCCGTAAAGCAACAAACCAAAAAGTTTTTAAAAATCATAAGTTATCATGTAACATAGTCAAATTAATCTTTTCTAATCTGTCTGCGCTTTTCATCTTCAGCGGCCAACGCTTCAAATTCCTCATCTGAAATAAGTTTTAATTTTCTAAAAGATGGCATTTCGTTTTCCTTTTTTTCTGCATCATCATAAAACTGAATTTTCTTGACGCCATAAGTAAACCCTTCTCCTTGCAACTCAATGATTAAACCTGGCAAATTGCCATAGCCAGCAGGACCAAACTTGTACGGAAGTTGTGGACTGTACCATGCTGTATAATCATATTTAATCACTTTGCCCTTAGGATTTGTAACTGTTCTAAATGTAGTTGCTTTAAAACATAAATAATCTCCAATCATTTTGGTTTCATCAAACAATTTCCACTTCTGATAGGGTCTAGAAACCAAAAATTTACCGAAATCTTCTTGTAATTCTTCGGTGATCTAATTGTTGCTTTGTTGCTTAATCCGTCCATAAAAGTGAACATTTCTTAGTACAAATCTAGCTGCTCTGTTGTCTGAGAACAATTTTTCCTCTAAATAAAAAATCGAGGTAGAATCACTAAAAACTAAAGAGAAATCAACTTCTGGAGCTACTAATTCTGCAAAAGCAACCAGACCGGGTGAAAATTTCTCATGGATTTTATAAATTTCATTATTTTTATCAAAATTTACATTCACACCATAACTAACTTTAACAATACCATATTGCTTATTCGTTTGTGAAGAAACGGGAATACTCAATACTAAAAAAAATAGAAATAAATGGAATGTTTTCTTCATCATATTTTATTAAAATCATAAAAATAAAAACCAAATTACGCTATTATTAATAAAATTTCCACTATTTAATCAGATTATTAATATAATATTCATAAATTATAAAAACAAGAAACACATTTAATGGCTGAACATTTAGGCATTTCTGACCAAAACTATGAAAGTATGAATCAGACAAGAATTCTTCTTCCCAAAATACTCAAGAAAAAATTGTTCTTTTATAGAAAAAATCTTATCGTTATGTTACCAGATTCAATCTTGTTTAACAATTATGATCATAAAAAGAGGGGTTGAGAAAGGGGTTGTATCAACAATTAATCAACAGATTAAAAAACTCATTGAATAACCCGTAAATGAATCCGCATGATGCTACGGAATTGAAGGCTTTGTTTATTGAATAAAAAAGGGAACCAATTTGGTTCCCTTTTTTATTGTAATTATTTAGAAATCCAAGATTCTGGATTTAAGTATTCTGTGTTTTGCAAGACAAAGAATTTTAAAGTGGTATGACCACCTCTGGTTGCTACTTTACCAATGTTTTGCATTCTTGAAATTTTACTTCCTTTAGAAACACTAACCGAAGTTAAGTTTTGATATACTGTGTAAAAATCCCCATGTTGAACATACACCACCATGTTGTTTCCAGACATTACTTGAACACTCGTAACTTCTCCATCAAAAACGGCTCTGACCGAAGTTCCAGGATCGGTGCTGATTTCTACTCCAGAGGAATGCACTGGCAATTTCAATATTGGATGCGGATGAGTTCCATATTTTAAAGAGACAAAACCTTTTGCTACTGGCCAAGGCAATTTTCCTTTGTTTGCTTTGAAGCTGTTTGAAACAATTTTCCCTTCAGGCGTTAAAACAATTTTTGATGAATTTTCAATTGCTTTTGTTTCGGCAACTGTTGCTTTTGGATTTGCTTTTTTATTCGCTGCAGCGGCCTTTCTATTCGCTTCTGCGATAGCTTCCCGAATCAATTTTTTGATTTGTCGGTCGGCTTCTTTTGACTCTTTTTGTTTTTTATTGATTTCGGCAGTTAACTTTTTGACGTCTTTTTTGATCGACTTCATTAATGTTTCCTGCTCTTGCTTTTCTACTTCTAACGTTTTTTTCTCTTTTTCGTTTTCAACAATTAGCTTTTGTTTCTCTTTTTTCTGAACGCCTAATTTTTCGTTGTATGTAGTTAATTCCGTAGATTTTTCCTTGATTTCATCACCTTGGTTTTTTCTATAGTTGGAATATTGCTTCATATATTGCGCTCTTTTATAGGCTTGCAGAAAATTCTGTGAAGAAAGCAGAAACATTGCCCTACTTTGCTCTGAACGGCTTTTGTAAGACTTCACAATCATTTTTGCATAATCTTTTTTCAAGACATCAAGGTCTTTTTTCAACGCATTTATTTTAAGCTGATTCGTATAGATGTCATCGCTCAATAATTTGGCTTGTTTTTCAGTGGTGGCAATCAATTTTTCTTGCAGCTTGATTTTTGCAGCCTGCTGGTTGATTTGCGTCATCACAGACTTTTCCTTCTTTTTTTCAGAATTTAAAGCCGTTCTGGCTTCCGCAATTTCTTTTTGGAGCTGCTCTTTACGCTCTTCTAATTTTCTTTGGGCATCGCTTTGGCTCCAAATCAAAGAAGTGGTCAGTAAAAAAAAGAGTGTGAGTATGAATTTCGGCATAATGGTTTGTTTGTGCAAATCTAATCAATATATATTCTATCGTAACCTTCTGGAACACTATATGGGAACGTTAAGTTTTCATCAAACGAAATGGAATTGTATTGGATATCAATGTTTGTCTTTTTTCCTTTTTGGTAGGCTTCTATTTTTACTTCGGTTGGCATTACCACCTGCGGATAGTCTTGGTGGTTTGGGTACGAAACCAAAAGCATTCGGTCTTCTTTGGCTTGCGTAATTTCTTGTTTTTTTATCAAATAATTGGCCGCTTCAAAGAAGAACGATTTTTCTGTATTTTTATTAGAAGTATCTGCTACTTTAAAAAGCTGGTCTTCTACCGTAGTTTTGTATTTTCCTTTTCTCAAATCGTCCATCGCTTCCCCGATCAGCATATTTTGAACTTTTTGGAAATCAAGGTCGGTTCCAAGCCATCTGCTCAACGTGGAATAATCGCCTTCAAAGTATTTACCTCCGATTTTTTCGTAGTATTTTACAAATTTAGGCGTAATATGTGCTTTTGCCATTGTGATTCCCAGAAAACGGACGCTGACCAAAATCTGCTCGTCTTTTTGGATTCTGATTTCAGCCGAAACATTTTGCGATAGCTTATCATCCTTAAATTTTGCGCTTGATTTTATGTAGGCCGTCTTGAAATTACGTTTTAAGTTATAATGATTTTTAATCACTTCAGATGAAGCCACGGTTTCGCGTGCATTTCCTTCAGCGATCACCGCTTTCTTTGAATTGCACGAAAACATTACGATGCCGAGGGTCAGGATAAGATATTTTTTCATTGCATTTTTTGTTTTAATAATTTATCGGCTTTTAAAAAATACTGTTCTTTTTTCTTGGTATCTCCGAGTCCGCTGAATGCTTCGCCAAGTTGAATATTAAAATTGATTTCTAAATCGCGGTTTTCAAGCAAATAATCCAGTCCCATTTCTAAAAACTCTTTGGCTTTTTTATGGTTTTTCAATTGGTTATTTGCCAATCCTGAATAATAATAAAATTCTGGTTGCAGTGGAAAAAAGTCAATCAATTCAGATGCTTTTTTTGACAATGCTTCAAACTGAGCGCTTTCCGCATACGCTTGAAGCAAGAAGATATTGGGTTCCACTTCTTGCGGATTATTTTTAGAATAAATTTCTAAATAATGAATCGCGCGTTCCCAATTTTTTTTGGCATAAAATATTTTCCCAATTTCTTTTGTCGAAGCCACTTGTTCTTCCGCATTAAAATAACTGACGGCTCTATCTAGATCTGCATTAAAACTTGGATTATTTCGAGCAAAAATCAAGAACTCGTTTAAAACTTTATACTTCGTTTTTGCGTCTACCTTTTTACTTTCAAAAACTTTATTCATCGCCAAAACAGCTTCTTCACCGTCGTTATTATTCAGGTAAAACTTAAACAGTCCGACTTGTGCAAAATCAGAATCAGGAATTTCTTTTTCTAATTTTTTGGCGATTTCAAACGCTTTTTCTTCTTGGTTGCTATCTGAATACAACAAAATCAAAGCAATATATTTTGATTCGTCTTTTGGATTTTTCTTGATTTCAGCCAAAAGTTTGTCTTTTTCAACAGCTTCATACTTTGAATCTTTCATAATTGAAGCGCGGTAGGCTTCTCTTTGAGGCGTTTTGCCAACAGATTCGTCCAATTCGTTGATCAGTGCCAAGGCTTTGTCAAATTGCTCGGTGTACATGAAAAGCGAAGCCAGATCTTCTTTATAATTCGCATCAAATGGCACCAATTTATCTACAATGACAATCGCCTGGTTGTAATCGCGCGTTTGATAACAAACATCATACATACCCACCAAATACCACTTGTTTTTTGGATCTAAAACACTCGCTTTTTGAAAATACTCATAGGCTTTTTTATAATCTTTCAGGCTTAAATAATTTTTACCTAATTCAAAATGTACAACCGCATTTTCAGGCTTTGACGCCAAACATTTTTCTAAAGCGATAACGGCTTTGTCATAATTTTCAATGCCTTTTTGTTTCAATGATTCATAAAAATTATCTTGAAATTTATCTTCCGCCAAGGCAATATCGTCTGGTTCGGCTTGGGCAAAAGCAAAAGCAGGAAACAGTAACATTCCGAAGAAAAGCGAAGAGACAAGATATTTTTTAATTTTCATAGTTAACCCTTTATCAAATTTTATTCCAAAGCAGAGTAATCTCCGATACTGATGCTTGTAAAGTTTCCGTCAAATTTGGCGTGGCTTCCGATCATGGCATTATCTAAATTTGCATTTTTGATGTGTGAATGATTTTGAACCAAACTGTTTTTTATGGTGGAGTCAATTACATGAGAACCATTTCCTAAGGATACATTTGGACCCACAGTTGCGTTGATTAAAATTACATCTTTCCCGATATAACAAGGCTCAATAATTGTTGAATTTTCTAATTTCACATCACTTGCAACCAAGTGTACTCCGTCGTTATGCAAAAACCCAAGCATTCTTGAGTTGGTTTCTACTGTTACGTTTTTGTTTCCGCAATCCATCCATTCATCTACTTTTCCAGGTACAAATTTCATGCCTTTTGCCATCATTTGCTTGATTCCGTCGTTGATTTGGTATTCGCCTCCGTGAATGATATTGTTGTCTAAAACCAATTGCAGTTCGTTTTTCAAAACCGCAACATCCTTGAAATAATAGATCCCGATTACCGCAAGGTCTGAAACAAATTCTTTTGGTTTTTCAACCAATTCAATTATTTCGTTGTTGTCGTTTAAATTAATAACGCCAAAAGCTTCCGGTTCGTCTACTTGTTTTACCCAAATCACGCTGTCGGCAGTTGTATCCAAATCAAAATCGGCACGGATCAGCGTATCTGCATAAGCGATAACTGCCGGACCGCTCAAGGAATCTTTGGCACACATAATGGCATGGCCCGTTCCCAACGCTTCATTTTGGTAATAGATCGTTCCTTTTGCTCCTAATTTTTCGGCAATGGCAATCAAATCTTCTTCTACTTTTTTACCAAAACTTTCGTGGATAACAAATGCTACTTCTTCAATTTGTTGATTCAAAACGCCTGCAATATCTTCCACCAAACGATGCACGATTGGTTTTCCTGCAACGGGAATCAATGGTTTTGGAACTGTTAATGTATGTGGGCGAAGACGTGAACCACGTCCCGCCATTGGAACTATTATTTTCATGTGTTTTTATTGTTTATTGCGGCTGCATACTATTTCACTCCCGTGCTTCCAAAACCGCCTTCACCTCTAGATGTTTCAGACAATCCCTCAACTTCGATCCATTCGGCACGTTCGTGTTGTGCAATGATTAATTGGGCAATTCTCTCTCCATTTTCTACTACAAAGTCTTCATTTGATAAATTTACTAAAATCACACCAATTTCACCACGATAATCGGCATCAACTGTTCCAGGAGAATTTAAAACCGTGATTCCTTTTTTTGCAGCCAAGCCGCTTCTTGGACGAACTTGGGCTTCATAGCCAATTGGTAATTCTATAAAAAGCCCGGTTTTTACGATCGCTCTTTCTAACGGTTTTAAGGTAATTGGTTCTGAAAGGTTTGCTCTCAAATCCATTCCGGCTGAGGCCATAGTTTCGTAGTTTGGTAAAGAATGCTGTGATTTGTTTATTATCTTGATTTCCATTTTATGCTTAAGCTTTTCTTTTTATAATTTTATTTAATGTTTCTTTTTCGTTGTAATATATGAAATACGTAAAAATGATAATTAGTGGAATTCCGACAAAATAATTCTCTCTGAAGAAATAGAACGAAACGATTGAAAACAGAATTGAAACGCCTATATAGCCTCCAATTTTTTTCATATCATACGGAACTGGATAATATTTGTTTCCGAGAATGTACGAAATCACCATCATACTTCCGTAAGCGACAATGGTACCAATTGCGGAACCCATATAACTGTATTTTGGAATCAAAAGGTAATTTAACCCTAACGTAAGAATTGCTCCAATAATTGATATATAAGCGCCAATTTTTGTCTTGTCGGTCAATTTGTACCAAACGGAAAGATTGTTGTAAATGCCGAGGAAGAAATTGGCTAGAATGATCAACGGAACCACTCGCATCGCTTCCCAATACGATTCGTCTTTGATCATTATCATTTTCAATAAATCGGCAAAAACAATGACGGTTAGAAGAATCAGAGAACCAAAGATTACGAAAAATTTTGTAATCATCGCGTAAGTCTGCTTTGCATTTTCATTTTTAGCGTGGCTGAAAAAGAACGGTTCAATTCCTAAACGGAAGGCTGTTGCAAACAAAACCATAAACAATCCGAGTTTGTAACACGCTGCATAAGCACCAACTTCTGACTTTCCAATGTCTTTTGGCAAAAGGTGTTCTAAGATAATTTTATCTAAATGTTCGTTTACAGCAAATGCAATTCCTGCAATCAAAATTGGAAATCCATAACGCATCATTCGTTTCCAAAGCTGAAAATCGAAATGCCATTTCACATGCAAATAATTTGGCGAAAGCACCAGGAAGGTGGCTAGACTCGCAATTAAATTTGCCATAAAAATATAGCCTATCTGAAAATCTTCAAAGTATAATGTTGCCAGAAAAGTATTCGGATAATTTTGTGCAATTTGAGGAAGATATAGCAAGAAAAACAAATTCAAGGCCATGTTGATCACCACGTTTCCAATCTTGATAACGGCATAAACTATTGGTCTTTGTTCGGCTCTTAACTTGGAGAACGGAATGGTTACCAGAGCATCTAAAACCAATATCCAAATGGCATAGGTAACAAACTCCACATCAACATTAATCCAAGTTGAAAGTGTATTCCGAAAAAAAAGCGAAAGGAATAAAAACCCAATGGAAGTCCAAAAAATAGAAATTGTAGAGGTTTCAATTACGTCTTTCTTATTGTCTTCCGAATTATAAAAACGAAAAAAGGCAGTTTCCATTCCATACGATAAAATCACATTGAAGAAAACCATATACGCCAAAAGTATGGTGGTTTCTCCATAATCCGCTTTTACGAGTTTATCGGTATGAACCATTACTAACAGAAAACTCAGCATTCTCGGCAAAACCGTAGCTAGTCCGTAAATGGCAGTCTGCTTGAAAAGATTTTTATATAGGCTCAAAATAAGTTTTTCAATTGAATGTAACAAAAATAGCTATTTCTTTGGTTTTAAAACCAATTTGAATTGGTAATCGATATTTTTTATAGCAAATTTTACTACAAGACAAAATACGAAAAAGCTAGCCAATATAAAAAAGGTATATTTGCGAAAAATACAAGATATTTCTGATGAAAAAAATATTAATTTTTATGCTGTGCCTATTGTCTGCGCTATCCTATTCTCAAAATTACCCCGAGGCAAAAAAGATTCCTGTTCCATTTTCAAAGCACAACTTTACCTACCAAGATGACTATTCTTGGATGGAGAAGATGAAATCTTCAGAAACGAATGCTTGGATGGAATTACAAAATACCAAAACCTACAGCCATCTTGAAACGGTAAAAAAGAAATATTCAACAGCTTCAAAAATAAAGGAATATGATTTCTTATCGACAAATGGATTGCCTGCCAAAAGAGGCGACTATTTTTATACCAGATATATTCTTGATAAAAACAAACCTCCCGTTTTATTTTATCGAAAAGCATTGAACGACGATCCTATTGAAATTATAGATCCTTATAAGATTTATAAATATAATAACGTCAGGCTCAGTAGTTTTTATCCTTCAAAAAACTCAAGAATGATTGCGTTTAAAATCAGCAAGGACGGAGGCGATCAAGAAGAAATTCGTTTTGTTGACGTGGAGAAAAAGAAAACTTTAGAGGATGTTTTGACAAAAATAAAGTTTTCGGGCGTTTCATGGAATCATGAAAAAGGTGTTTTTTACAAAAGAAATAGCAACGTCAATACCTTTGAAAGAGATTCGACCTACCTGCTTTATTATCACAAAATTGGTGACACACAAGCGAATGACAAGTTAATTTATGACACTACCGCATCTGAAAATGATTTTCACTTTTTTACTGCTGAAGACAAACTGATTATTGTGGAAACCAATAAAGCAGAAACAGAAAGATATTATTTCTATGCTAACCTTTCTGATGAAACATTTGCTTTAAAACCTTTTGCGAAGCACAATGAAAGCGATTTTAACTTTCATACAATTAAAAATGGCAAAGTTTACTTTTCAAATACAAAATCAGATTTTGGAGAAGTCAGCTATTTTAATTTGACCAACGAGTCAGAAGAATTTAAAGTGATTCCCCAAATTTACAATAGTGTATTACTTGAAACAAAATTCTTAGAAAACTATATCATTTGCAAATACAAAACCACAGCAAAAAACTACATGCATATTTATGATTATAGCGGAAAGTTTATAAGAAAGTTTGAGGCGCCCTATGGAATGGATTTCAGAATTAATTTCTTAGATGCTAAGAAAAACGAACTCTATGTTACATTTAATTCTTATGTAATTTCTTACCTTAATTACAAATTAAATATTGAGACCGGAAAGTATGGACCTTATTTTAATGACTTCATAGAACCAAAACCTTCATTATTCACTTTTGACCATTTTGAGACCAAAATCGTGACTTACAAAAGCAGAGACAGTAAAGATATTCCGATAACAATTATTCATAAAAAAGGAATGGCTTTGGATGGCAAAAATCCAACATTATTAGAGGCTTACGGCGGTTTTGGATCCATTTATGGGTCCAATTTCGATACTGGATTGCTTACTTTTCTAGAAAGAGGCGGCGTGTATGCTTATGCTGAAATTCGCGGTGGCGGTGAAAAAGGGCGCAAATGGCACAAAGATGGAAAAGGCCTAAAAAAGATGAATACTTTTAATGATTTCATTGACGGCGCAGAATTTTTAATCAAAGAGAATTATACAAACCCAAAGAAACTTGCCATTACCGGAAGTTCGCAAGGTGGTTTGTTAGTCGGTGTTGCGATGACAAAAAGACCTGAATTATTTAAGGTGGCCATTCCGAAGTTTGGTGTTTTTGATATGGCAAAATTCAGCCAGTTTACCGTTGGAAAATATCACAATGACGAATATGGCAATCCAGAACTAGAAAATGAATTTAATTCGCTTTTAGAATATTCACCTTATCACAATATTAAAGACGATGTGGATTACCCGACAACCCTGATTATTACATCAGAAAATGACGACAGGGTACCGCCTTTGCATTCGTATAAATTTGCTGCAAAATTACAGAATAGAGCCTCTCAAAAGAATCCTATTTATTTAAAAACGCTGAAAAATTCAGGACATTATGGCAAAAATGCGAATTATAAAGATCAGATTACGGAAGATTCTGAATTTTATAATTTCTTACTTTATCACTTAAATAACTAAAACAAAAAAGGCGCTTATTTCTAAGCGCCTTTTTAATATTCTATAAATTATTTATGATTTCAAAGCTTCGGCTCCACCCACGATCTCAAGGATTTCATTGGTAATTGCAGCTTGACGTGCTTTGTTATAAGTTAATTTCAACTGATTTCTCAATTCTGTTGCATTATCTGTCGCTTTGTGCATTGCAGTCATACGCGCTCCGTGTTCTGAAGCGAATGAATCTCTAAGTGCTTTGTACAATTGCGTTTTCAAAGAAAGCGGAATCAATTCTTCAATGATTCTTTCTTTTGATGGTTCAAAAAGATAATCAACTTGGCTTTTGCTTTCGGACTCGATTGGAACGATTGGCAAAAATTGCTCAGTGATGATGATTTGCGTTGCCGCGTTTTTAAATTGATTGTAAACCAATTCAATTTTATCATACTGGCCTTCTACAAAAAGTTGCATCAACTCTTCAGCAATTGCAGCTACATTATGAAAAGTCAAATCGTCAAAAACAGTATTATTATTATTAATTACTGTATTTGTCTTTCTGATAATATCATTTCCTTTTTTTCCAATGGTAACGAAATCAACTTGTTTTCCAGCGTAAAGTCCCACAAGGTTTCTTGTTTGTTTTACGATGTTCGAGTTAAAAGCACCACTCAAACCTCTGTTTGAAGTAATTGCAACAACAAGAACTTTGTTAACAGGTCTTTGGTCAGAATATTTGCTGCCGTTTTCTCCTTCAAGAGAAGCGCTAACATTTTGCAATAATTCCGTTAGTTTTTCGGCATAAGGACGCATTGCAGTGATTGCATCTTGTGCTTTCTTCAGCTTTGCAGCAGAAACCATTTTCATCGCAGACGTGATTTGCATCGTTGATGAAACGGAAGTAATTCTATTACGGATTTCCTTTAAGTTTGCCATTTTCTTATGGGTTCAGGGTTTTTGGTTTTAGGTTCAGGGCTCTAATTTGAACCCCAAACCTTTGACCTTATACCTTAATTTTAGTTATATTTCGCTGAAACTTCTTTCGCTACGTTTTCGATAACATCAGTGATTTTGTCATCTAATTTACCCGCTTTCAAAGCATCAAGAGTATCTCTGTGTTTTGCGTTCAAGAATTCTAAGAAATCTTTCTCAAATTCTTTCACTTTGCTTACAGGAACGTTTTTCAACAAGTTTTTTGAACCTGCATAGATAATCGCAACCTGGTCTTCCACAGTATAAGGATCATTCAAACCTTGTTTCAAGATTTCAACGTTTCTTTTTCCTTTTTCAATTACGTTCAATGTAACCGCATCAAGGTCAGAACCGAATTTTGCGAACGCTTCCAATTCACGGAATTGTGCTTGATCCAATTTCAAAGTACCTGCTACTTTTTTCATTGATTTAATTTGAGCATTACCTCCAACACGAGATACAGAAATACCTACGTTGATCGCAGGACGAACTCCTGAGTTAAACAAATCTCCATCAAGGAAAATCTGTCCGTCAGTAATCGAAATTACGTTTGTTGGGATATACGCAGAAACGTCACCTGCTTGTGTTTCGATAATTGGCAATGCCGTTAACGAACCTCCACCTTTAACGATTCCTTTGATTGAATCTGGCAAGTCATTCATTTGTCTTGCAATTTCATCATTGTTGATTACCTTACAAGCACGCTCTAATAAACGAGAGTGAAGGTAGAAAACGTCTCCAGGATAAGCCTCACGTCCCGGTGGTCTTCTCAATAGAAGCGAAACCTCACGGTAAGCAACAGCTTGTTTCGATAAATCATCATAAACGATTAATGCTGGACGACCAGAATCTCTAAAGTATTCTCCAATTGCTGCTCCTGCTAAAGGTGCGTAAACTTGCATTGGAGCTGGATCAGAAGCGTTTGCAGCAACAATAACCGTGTAAGCCATTGCGCCTTTTTCTTCTAACATTTTAGCGATTCCTGCTACAGTTGAAGCTTTTTGCCCAATTGCAACATATATACAGAATACAGGCTGCCCTGCATCATAAAATTCTTTTTGATTAAGGATAGTATCCAAACAAACGGTAGATTTACCAGTTTGACGGTCACCAATCACAAGCTCTCTTTGTCCACGACCCACTGGGATCATTGCATCAACAGCTTTAACACCTGTTTGCAATGGCTCAGTTACTGGCTGACGGAAAATAACTCCAGGAGCTTTTCTTTCTAATGGCATTTCGTATAAAGTTCCTCCGATTGGACCTTTACCGTCGATTGGGAAACCAAGTGTGTTTACAACACGGCCTACCATTTCTTCACCAACTTTTAATGAAGCAATACGTTGTGTTCTTTTTGCAGTTGAACCTTCTTTGATACCTGTTGACGGCCCTAAAAGTACCACACCCACGTTATCTTCTTCAAGGTTCAAAACGATAGCTTCTAATCCGTTATCGAATTCTACTAACTCACCGTATTGTACATTTGATAACCCGTAAATACGAGCAATACCATCTCCAACATTAAGTACTGTTCCAACTTCTTCCAGCGTTGCACCAGATTCAAAACCTGATAATTGCTTTTTTAATATTGCTGAAATTTCAGCAGGTTTAATTTCCGCCATTTTGTTTTATAATTTATACACTTTACGTGTGGTAAAACTAATTACTAAACTCTCTTTTTAATACTTGTAATCTGTTAGCGATAGATGCATTGTATTGCTTATCGCCTATTCTTATGATAAATCCTCCGATAATTGAAGGATCTACGATATTTTGAATCGTAATCTTCTTGTTTGAAAATTCTCTGATTTTTTCTGAAACCTTTGCTTCTAAATCGGAATCCATTTCAATAGCTGTAGTTACCGTAGCAACTTCAAAACCATTCATTTCATCAAATTGAATCGTGTATTGCGAAGCGATTCCTTCTAAAATCTCAAATCTTTTGTTTTCGAACAACAAGTGGAAAAGACCTTTTGTCAATCCATTTGTTTGGGCGAAAACTTCTGTCAAGGCGCTTTCTTTAACGGCAACTGAAAGAGTTGGATTTTCAATAAAATCGCTCAATTCTTTGTTGTCTTTTATCGTTGAAGAAATCAAAACCATATCATTATAGACTTCTTGCCCTGCTCCTGAAGAGATGGCTAAGTCTAAAATTGCTTTTGCATAACGAATTGCTGCTCTGGTTCCTGACATGATCTTAGTTTAATTTTACGTCACCCAACATTCTCTCCACCAATTTGGTTTGAGCATCTTTGTTAGATAATTCTTCTTTCAATAATTTTTCAGCGATTTCAAGAGACAATGATGAAACTTGAGATTTCAATTCAGCCATAGCTGCATTTTTCTCTGCTTCGATAGCTGCTTTCGCCTGCTCGATCATTCTTTCTCCTTGAACTTGTGCTTCTTGTTTTGAATCCGCAACCATTTTATCTCTCATGTCACGCGCTTCTTTTAATAAAGCATCACGTTCCATTCTAGCTTCTTGCAAGATACGCTCGTTGTCTGCAGTTAAATTTTGCATTTCTCTGCGAGCTGCTTCCGCTGATGCCAAAGCATTATTGATTGATTCCTCACGGCTTTTTACAGCACCCAAGATTGGTTTCCAAGCAAATTTTGCCAAAAGAATGAAGAAAACAACAAAGATAAGTGTTGTCCAAAAAATTAAACTCTCTGGTGAAGTTAATTGCATACGATTATATATTTAAAATTGTTTGTCTTTTTTAAAAAAACTTCCTGAAGCCAACCGCCTGCAGGAAGTTTTAATCTTTAATTATTTTGCGATTAACGCAACAACTACTGCGAAAAGTGCAACACCTTCAATAAGTGCAGCAGCAATAATCATAGCAGTTTGGATTTTTCCAGCAGCTTCAGGTTGACGAGCAATAGCGTCCATTGCTGAACCACCAATTTTTCCAATACCTAATCCTGCACCAATTACAGCTAATCCAGCTCCGATTCCAGCTAAAATCATAATAATAAATTTATATAGTTAATATTTAATAAAACTCTAATTAATGATGATCGTGTTCTGCAACAGCCTGACCAATAAATAATGCTGAAAGCAATGTAAATACATACGCTTGCAAAGCAGCAACCAACATTTCAAGAACAGTCATGAACAATACAAATGCTCCAGCAACGGGTCCGATAGCAATGGATTTGAAAATGAAAATTAAAGAAACTAAACTTAAGATGATAATGTGACCTGCAGTGATGTTTGCAAACAAACGAATCATCAAGGCGAATGGTTTTGTTATCATACCAATTAATTCAATTGGCATCATAAAAAACTTCATCGGAGTAGGTACACCAGGCATCCAAAAAATGTGCCCCCAATATTCTTTGTTTCCACTAACTGTTGTGACGATAAAAGTAATAACTGCCATTACAAAAGTAAAGTAAATATTTCCTGTCAAGTTAGAACTGAATGGGAAGAATGGAATTAATCCGATAAGGTTGTTGATCCAAATAAAGAAAAAGATAGTCAAAAGATACGGCATAAATTTAGCGTATTTTTTTGTTCCAATATTTGGAATAGCAATTTCGTCTCTAACATAAGTTACCAATGGTTCTAAGAAACCTGCCAATCCTTTTGGTGCTTTTGGGTTTTTCTTGTATGATCTTGCTACAGCAAAAAACAAAAAGAACAACACAATTGCAGACATCAACATTGAGAAAACATTCTTTGTGATTGAGAAATCTAAAGGTCTTGCATCAAATGCAAAAGCACCATTGTCTCTTTCGTCTTGAGTTAATGCTTCAAATTTATCCGCATAAAAAATAATTTCTTTATAACGAACCAATTCTTGACCGTTAGCATTGACAATGTGATGACCCGTATTATCATGGTGAAAGTGTTCAGAAGAAAAAACTTCTAAACCACTGTTGGTCCATAAAATTACAGGAAGGTAAAAAGAAATGGGATGCCCCCCCCAATCTGCGATGTGAAATTCATGCGAATCACCGATATGAGAATTGATCAAATCAGTAGGACTAAATTCTTTTTCTGCTGCATGAGAACTTACTGCTTCATGGCCTTCTGAAACTGGCTCGACAACCTCTGTTTTATCAGCGATGCTATCATTTGATGCCGCAAAATTTAACGTCGGAGTCAGCGCTAATAAAGCAAGTAATAAAAATCGGACTGGTTTAATTGAAATTATCATTATTAAATGTATATCTAATTTTAGGTTTCAAAATTTTTTGCAAAGGTACATATTTAATTCACACTTGAAAACATATCGATGTAATTTTTAGTAATTTGGCATTTCAATGACAATTCTTTAATATTCAAAGCCATTATCCTTTGTTTATTAAACGAACCGCAAAATAGGTTTCGAAAAATAAAAATAAAAAATAGGGTATAAAGAACGTCGAGATATCAATTATAGGGTCTTTTACGCCTGCTTTAATCAACGGAATCAAAAAAAAGACCGCTGCCATCATTCTTAAAAGGCAAGCCCCTAAGAACGCAAATCCGGTGTAATCTTTAAAACTCTTATGGACAAAAATTAAAAACAGGAACACTAAAACGGTGGCAACTATATTAAAAGTATAAATGCTCCAAGCTTGGTAAAAGAAATTTACTGTTTGTGATAGCGACTGCATGGTGAAATACTGCGCTGTGAATAAGACAACCGAAAACGGAACGAAATACTTTAAAAAATCGGTAATTCTATTCATTATTTGTTTAAATTTTTAACTTGGCGGATGACGTTATAAAGTGCGATAAATACAGAAAGCAGCGACAAAATAATTGTCCATGTGGAAGAACCGTTTGAATATTTTTCATCAAGCCACATTCCGGCATAGGTGAAAATAAAAATGATAACTCCCATTTGAATCGGAATATTGATCATCGCGGCCCACTTGCTAGGCGATTTTTTCTCCTGGTTGTCTTCCATCGTTTGGGTTTAAGTTTTTAACATTTGCTTTCATCACGCACGATGCGCTGAATTCTGCTCCAGGTTCTACTGATAATTTTCCGACGATCACTTCGCCATAAATTTTTGCTTTTGACTTTACATTTAAAATCTCAAGCACTTCAATTCTTCCGTCAAATTTTCCTTCGATATCGGCATTTCTGCAGCTGATATCGCCGATCACTTTTCCGGCCGGACCGATGACAATTTTCCCTTTTGATTGAAAATTACCGATTAATTCTCCGTCTAATCTAAAATCAGCTTCTGAAATAATATCGCCTTTTATGATGGTTCCTTCCACAATTCTGTTGGTTTTGCCCAAAAGATCCGTGTAGGATTTTGGAGATTTTTCAAACATAATTATGGTTTTTTAGCCGTTAAATAATCCGGAAGATTTTTCTTTACTTGAACCACTTTATAATTTTCATTTGAAATCACAATTGCGTTATCGGCAATTTTGTAGTCTTTGTAATCCTTCAAAATCGTGGCAATATCTTTTGCCCTGTCCTCCGAAATCATTCCGTGAATTACCACAAAACTGTCTGTCATGGTGTACGCATCAAATGAAACAGTCAATTTATCAGAGGTTCTTTCTGAAACAAATTTCTTCAATTTCTCTTGAAGTGCTTTTGTGTTTTTATCTTCGGGATTTGTAGGAACTTTATATAAAATTTTCCAGCTCATCGGAAGTTCCTTGTCAAAAGCCACCGCTTCTAATTTTGGGATATTGGTTGTCAACAGCGCTTCGGCTTCTTTACCTTCTTTGCTATTTGGATAATTTAAAGCCACATAATTTAAAGCTCCTTTATATTCTTCAAGGCCTTTTAATTTTCCAACGGTATTGGCTTTTAGCAGCTCAATTTTAGGGATAATGTCTTCGCCCGCATAAACATCAATCAAGATTTCGCTTTCGGTCAACACTGACTGGTATTTTCCTGCTTCATAGCTTTTAAATAATTTGTTGTAAGCTGCATCTGGCGTATCCTTAGCTTTTGCCAAATCGGCTGGTGACGTTTTTAAGATGTTTGCATAACGAGAGTCTGGGTATTGCGCAATGATTTTGTTTTTCATCACAACCGATTTCTCTTTGTTGGTAATCTCATAAATTTTATAAAGATTGTACATCGCCGGAAGCACCAATCGTTCTTCAGGATTATTTTCTAACAGTTTTTCAAGTCTTCCTTCGGCTAATTTATACTCTTTAAATTTGTCTTTATAAATCAGTCCCAATTGATAATACGCAAAATTTCTTTCCTTGCCTAGGCTGTCGATCTCTTTTTGATCTGTCGGAAGCTGTTTTAAATAATAATCAAGGGTATATCTTGGGTCAAGAAATTCTTCTTTTTCTTCAGTTTCTTCACTTGAAGCAATATCCTCTTCAGCTGATTCATCTCCAAAACCAATTTTTGATTTTCCTTCAGAAAGTCTCCAATTGTCTTTTAAAGTTCTGTTTCCCCATCTTTTCTTGAAATCATTTTTTCCATAAGCCAACGTTGCCGCATTATAGAAATAAAAATTAGAAGCCGTTGATGAATTCATACTAGGTCCTTCTCCTGGAGGCATTAAGCTCACTGGATCATTTACACCTTGCATTACACTTTTTGCATTGAGTCCAGCTTCTTCAAGTCCTCCTTTTGACATTTTCTTTTGCATTTCTGCAGAAGCTTGTTCACTTGCCGCATTAATGCTCATGTTATTGCTGCCCGCATTTTGACTCGCAATCAATGCCTTTTTTGCAAACTCTTCGTCTTCTTTTTTCAATCTGGCAATAACCTCCTCAAAGAACTTGTTTTTACCTGGTTCAGAAAGTGCCACAATGTGAAGGATGCTGTCATTATTTTGAGCAATCGCCTCATATTTAATTACATCAACTAAGTTTTCTCTTTTCTTTTTAATCGCTTTGTGCTCCCGTGTGCGTGCATCAAGACGAACCAAAGTACTGTCATAATATTGTCCGGCCAGAGAATATTTGGCGTCATTAAAATTAATTTCGGCTAAATTTCTATAATTGGAAGCAATCAAATAAGGATCTTGAGATACTGATTTTAAAGACTTGTTGTAGTATTTTTTGGCCAAGCTGTCATTATTTTGCTTGTCATAAAAAAGCGCCACTTGATGATTAATCACATCTAAAAACGGACGGTTTTCTCTGTCTTTCAGCAAATCATTATACTTTTTCATAAACGCCAAAGTATCGCCGCTTTTAAAATCAAACTGACCTGCTTGTTTTGCGTGCGCTTGAATTACATAACGTCGCGGTGATTTTCTTTTCATATCAATCACACTCTGAAATGCTGCAAATGCGCTGTCTTTTTTATTTAGAGATTCATAAAGCTGCCCTAAAATAAAATGATATCTCGCCTTTTCCTCGTCTTGTTTGGTATATTCAACAGCCAATTTCAATTTTGAAACCGCACTGTCTTTCTCTTCTAAATTTAAAAACGCTTGCGCCAAAGTCGCATTTGCATCCGCAAAAGTCTGGTCTTTAAATTTAATTTCTTTTAAAAGCGCATTTAAGTTTTTTACAGCAATGGCGTCATTTTCCATACGCATGTTGGTTTTTTCTCTCCAAATTTTTGCATCGTAAATTTTATCGCTTTTTGGATATTTGTATAGAATATAATTAAAAGCTTCTAAAGCCGGGACAAATCTTTGATCATAATATCTTGATTTTCCCAATAAAAGGTGGGCTTCGTCCATTTGCGGATTTTTTTCGCTTCCTTCAATATACATCGAATGCTTTTGAATCGCTTTGTTCGCCTTGGTTTCAGCACGTTCAAAATTTGGATTTTTCTTTTCACCCGGAAGCATATTATCTTCCGTTTCCTGCATTCTTTCTACCGGAAGCAATTCCCAGAAATTATCAACATACTGCGTTTTAAGTTCTGCAATACCAGCTTGTAAGGCAATTTCGCCATTGTACAAAACATTATATTCTGTACTTAAGGCATGCATATTTCTTCCTACAAAAGAGTTTTTCTTTGTAGAACAAGCTGCAAGAAACGCAAAGAATCCGAGAAAAAGTGCGTATTTAAGTGTATTGGTTTTCAATGTAAAACGTTTTTATCCTTAACTTTTAAAAGTTGGTTTTAGTATAATGACGGGTAAAAATACGCTTCTTTTTGATATGTCGAATAAAAAGACCGTTTTTTTGATGATTGTCTGATTTTTTATAGAAAATAAAAAGCCACAGATTTCCTGATTTTTTTAAAATTAATTAAAAATAAAGAAATCTGCGACTGTTAAATATCTTGGTAATTTATACGGCAAAAAATGTTTCAAGTTCTGCCAAAGTCTCTGTAGAAGTTTGAATGTCTTTTACCACTTCGCCTTTATGAAGTGCTACAATTCGGTCTGAAACTTCAACTGTGTGTTGTAAATCATGGCTTGAAACCAAAATGGTTACATTGGGATCTGAAGCTAAATCTTTGATGATTTTCTTCAGTCGAAATTGTGTCGTTGGATCTAAATTAGCAAACGGTTCATCTAAAATAATTACTTCCGGATTACCTATTAATGTGGCAATGATTCCCACTTTCTTTTGGTTTCCTTTTGAAAAATCCCTGATGTATTTTTTGCTGTTTAAAATTTCTCCGTTGAAAAACTCGGTGTGCTTTACTAATAAAGCATCCACATCGGCTTTATTTTGACCTCTTAAATCTCCGATAAAATAAAAATATTCTTCTGGTGTAAGATACCCAATTAAAAAAGTTTCGTCTAAAAAAGCAGCCGTCAAGGGTTTCCACTCTTCCGTTTTATCTACTTGAAAAGTATTGTTTTTGATGTAACCTGTTGATGGTTGAATCAAATCTAAAAGAAGGCTAAAAAAAGTGGTTTTACCGGCTCCGTTGTTTCCAACTAATCCAAAGCTTTCTCCTTTTTTAATTTCTAAATTATCTATTTTAAGTACGGTTGTTCCGTTATAAGATTTTGATAGTTGAGTGACTTGTATCATGATTTTTTCTTTTATAATTTAAGATTATGATTTTTGTTTGTAAGATGCAATTGTGGAATATTTTTCAGCTTTATAAATTTTTTCAATCATCGAAAAAACTTTATTTCTGAAAGCAAAACCAATTAAACCAATTAATGCGACTAAAATTAATCCTGCATTTGGACTAATAAATTTATATCCTGCAATATAAATTAACATTGGCAACAACATTTTTGGCAATGAAATTAGCATCGTTTTTAAGTTGAATGCTTTTTTATCTCCAAAAGCGCCTTTGCTTGAATTCAAATCTACTGGCGTTTTCACGTATGCGCCACCAAGCAAAACCAAATGTGAGTTGACACCAATATTAAAAATGGCTCCAGCAATAATTATCAAATACGTTTCTAAACCAAAATACAAATAGGGTGCTGCTAAAAGGGTGGAAACTCCCGTTGCAATTACAATCAGCCACCATTTTGCATTCAAATAGCCTTTATAGGAAATGTTTTGCGTCATCATGAGCGGATAATAGGCGCTGTCCCAACTTGGAACAAATTGTCCAAAAGTGAATAAAAATCCTCCGGAGACAAAAACTCCGGCAAACATTTTCATCATCGGATTATCGTAAGATTCGATTCCGCCGGAGAAGAAAAGCAATCCATAAAATAGGAAAAGAACGCTCATGAAAATGGTTGTCTTTGAACGCTTGTTTCTTTTGATTAATCGAATGTCGTTTTTCAAAAAAGTTCCGATGTTTCCAAATTGATCTAACCAAGTGAATTGTTCCGTCTTGGCAATATCGTGTTTTGAAGAAAGTCCGGTGTCGAGATGCAGGTTTTTCTTAAAGAAATTAAATGTGATTACATAAAGTGTAATTATCAAAATGACCGGAATCAGAAATAAATAATTGGTTGTAATCAAGCCTTGGAAAAATCCAACAGTATAATCAGTTATATTGAAATAATCATAATAGTGTAAAACTCCCAAAGCCCCAAAAATCACCATGAAAATTACAAAAAGAGAATCTTTATTGTTCAACAGAATATTTAGAAAATTATTTACATAAATCAACGACATTATTGCCACATGCCATAAAATTACATTCAACGGATTGTAACCTTCAACCAACAAAACAATCGAGAATGGCACAAAGAAAAAAGCGTGAACCAAGTTGAAAAAAGACAGCATCGTTTTACCCAAAGAGAAATTGACAATCGTAGCTTTTTTAATAGGCAAAGTCAGCAATGGTCTTATATTTAATACCGGAATCTTTTGTAAAAACAATCGAAAAAGTAAATCGAAAATCAAATAATAAATTAAGTATTTGTTGACTTCCAAAAGCGGATCAAGGTTGGCATCTTTTAATCCATAAAACAATACAACTCCTGCAAAAAGAAAAATTATGGCATACATGAAAGCCACGATTCCTAAAATGATTTTTAAAGCGAGGTTTGTACCGAAGGAAGCTGACCTTACAAAAGCTTTCCATTCGAGATAGAGGAATTTTTTAAACATATTAATTTTGGTTTGGTTTATTAAATAAGTAGAAAAAAATTCAAGAATGTTACAAATTATTTTGAAAATTTATATTCTGGATACGTTTCCAACAAATATTCTTCTGCTTTTGCCGGAATTATTGTGAACATTATGTAAGTTGTCAAATAATATGCAACTACTGCTGTTGAAAGCGCGAAGAGTATAAAATTATTCTGAATAGAAATTTGTGGAAAGTGAATCAAAAACTGTAATGGTAAAGATACCATAACAAATGAGTTGCCATAGTTGTAGATAATCTCTTTAAAAAGCCAGCGTTTTCCACCTAACTGTGTTTTTTTATCTGCCCGCTTTTTATTTTTTATCATGTTGTAAAAAGAATAAATCAAAAGTGCCAGAACAAATACGCTTATTAGAACATTATCAAATAAAATGTTTTTCAAAATAAAGAACAGACCTAAAATCAAAGAAATGGTCATTATAATTTTAGGAAATGCAAAAAATGCTTTAAAATGTTTCCAAACCAACTTATTATATCTTTTGGTTAAGGCTGATTGGCGTTGTTCTACAACATCCATAAAACCAAAAACACCAAATTTTTTGAACTCATTTTGCAATGCTTCATCAAAAGAAATTGTGGGATTTTCAATCCATTGGCTTTCAATTCCATTACCCAAATGATCCACTAATTCCGTTTGTAAATCATAATATTTAACAAAATGATCCAGCGTAAATTTATATACTAGATCAATCTGGGTCACTGATAATTTCATCGAACAAATAATTTTGGATTAAACTTTGAAATCGTCAAACAATAATGAATTAGAAAGGCAATAAGCAGAAAACTCACTATTCCCAAGCTGTAAAAATTTCCGTGAAAATCTTTGTAAAATCCATTAAAAAAAAGTGATCCAAAATAAATAATCGTCAGAGAAAAAGTGACTTGTTCTAAATGAGCAAAACGCTTTTTGGTAATTAATGCACTCGCTGTTTGGTATACATAGAAACACATTATTAGTCCAAAAATCAAAACATTGATAAAAGGCAAAATTGTTTCTGATATAAAATAAAAAGTAATTGCAACCAAAAGGGCGATTGCCAAATTATACCATTTGTAAAGCGTTTTGGAAAATCTTACAATCGAAGGGAAAAAATGATTCTTTTCTTTCAACAATTCCTTTTTGTTATCAACCATAAAATCTTTGAAAGCCTCATAAAAATCAAGGTTTTCGGCTTCCATTTTTTCTTCTACGGCTGACGCAATATGGTCTGTCAATTCAGCACGAATATCTACAAAAATGACATCTGATTTTTCAAGATAACTGTTGATAAATTTGATTTTTTCTAAGGAAAGTTGTTTCATAATTAAGCTAATTTTGGATTCACGATAATTTGCATATTCCTGATAAATTCTTCTAATTCTGCCAAACGATTTACGGTTTCTTTTTGCCCGCTTTCGGTCAGTTTATAATATTTTCTAAGGCGGTTGTCCACCCTTTCCATTTCCACATCAAGCAATCCTTCTGCTTCTAATTTGTGCAATGCCGGATACAAGGCGCCTTCGGTAATGTTCAATTCGCCTTGCGTAATGTCTTTTACCTTTTGGGTAATTTCATAGCCATACATTCGCCCGTTTTCGCCTAATAGCTTCATTATTATAGTATTGAGACTTCCTTTGTACAATTGTGAATTTTTCATAAGCGTAAATTTGCATTACAAATATACATAAGTTTCTTATACATAATAATCCTATGTATTAATTTTAAGGTTTTCTTATTTAAAAAATTTAACAGATTGCTTACTTTTGCATAAAATATAAAGGATGTCAACATTTTATAAACTAGCAATAAAAGAAGTAAGACGCGAGACTAAAGATGCGGTTTCAGTGCTCTTCAATGTTCCCGAAGCACTGCAACCCAATTACAATTTCATCGCCGGACAATACATCAACTTAAAATTGACTTTAGACGGAAACGAGATTCGCCGTGCTTATTCAATCTGCTCTTCACCGGAAAGTGGCGAGTTGCGAATTGCAATCAAAGCCGTTTCAAACGGAGTTTTTTCTACTTTTTCAAACAAAAGCTTAAAAGCCGGAGACGTGATTGAAGTGGGAACTCCAGAAGGAAAATTTACTTTTGAGCCAAATCCTGAAAGAAGCAAAAACTATTCGGCTTTTGTTGCCGGAAGCGGTATTACACCAGTGATGTCCATCATAAAAACAGTTTTAGAGAAAGAACCGCAAAGCACATTTGTGTTGGTTTATGGAAATAAAACACCCGAAGACACGATTTTTCATCAAGAATTGCACGACTTGCAATTGAAATATACAGGTCGCTTTTTTGTGCATTTTGTATTCAGCCAAGCGCGTGCCGAAAACGCACTTTTTGGAAGAATTGAAAAATCGGCCGTAAATTTTGTCTTGAAAAACAAACACGCTTCTTTGGCGTTCGACAAATTTTATTTGTGCGGACCGGAAGAAATGATCAATACCGTAAACGGTGTTTTGAAAGAGAACAATATCAACGAAAAACATATCAAATTCGAGTTATTTTCAACTTCTGCTACCGAAAATAAAATAGACCAATCGCTTGAAGGCCATTCAAAAGTGACTGTGATGGTTGACGATGAGGAAACTACTTTTGATATGTCCCAAAAGATGACCCTTCTTGACGCCGCTTTGAAACAAGGTATTGACGCGCCATATTCTTGCCAAGGCGGGATTTGCAGCAGCTGTATCGCCAGAATTGTTTCGGGAACTGCAGAAATGAAGAAAAACTCTATTTTGACCGACAGAGAAATCGCCGAAGGCTTGACGTTGACATGCCAAGCGCATCCAACTTCTGAAACAATTTATATTGATTTCGACGACGTTTAATCCGTTTTAAGTTTTCAGTGTACCTGAAATTTGAGAAAAACGACAGCAAGCAGTTGATTTTACTTGATATGGTCAACAAAGTAATGAAAGGTTGCAAGACACTTGAAAAGAGCAGATGAAACACGAGCGTTTTGGTTATGAAGCGCCAAACTATCAAGAAACGATTTCAAACTTAAAAAATTACACTAAAGAAATCTGCAGGATTAATAAGATTTGGCTTTAAGATTTTTAAAAAAATAAAAAGCATTTTTTTGCTTTAAAACTTACCGCAGCGTCGCAGATAATTTTAAAAATCTGTAAACCTGCGGTTATTTTTTTAAATATTCTTCTATTTTTTGTACGACGCTTTCAGCAGCAATACTTCGCATGGCGTCATCATAACCTGCTACTTTTTTATTTCCATAAACGGAAGTGGGAAGCAACGGGTATTTTTCCCGATCAGCAGCCAAGGCAGAATCCATGGGCTGGTTAAAGCATAAAAAACCCGCGTAAGGATGCGTCGCGCCCCAAAGCGTAACCACTTTTATGCCTAACATTGCGCCAATGTGCGAGTTCCCAGAATCCATGGAAAGCATTACATCTAAATTTGAAATGAGCTTTAATTCTGCATCAAATTTTAATTTTCCTGCGATATTAATTACATTTTCCTTTCCTTGGGCCAATTGATTCAAGATTTCAATTTCTTTGTCTCCGCCACCAAATAGAAAGATTTTATTGTCTGCGTTTTCGGCTAATTTATCAATCACTTCCTGCATCAAATCCTTCGGATACACTTTAGAATCATATTGTGCAAAAGGCGCAATCCCAATCCATTTACCACTTTTTTCTCCCGTAACTTTTAAAATTTCGGATGAAAGATTTGCCATTGCAGGAAACTCAGGATTATCTAGATTTATTTCAAAACCAAGTTGCTTAAAAACCTTGGTATGCCTTTCAAACATTGAAGTTACCGGTTTGAAAATTTTATTTTCGGCTCTTGTCAATGCTTTCTTTTCAGCTCTTCCTTTGTCAACAAATGCAGTTTTTTTTCCGCTTAATGCAAAAAGATTCCTTATGATTTTTGAACGCAAAACGTTGTGCAGATCCGCCACGGCATCGATTTTTAATGGAGCCAGATCCTTGTACAGGCGAAGCAATCCGAAGAAACCTTTGTGTCTTTCTTTCAAATCAATGGCAAAGAAATTCACATTGGAAATTCCATCAAAAAAAGGTTTAAAAAAAGGCCTGGAAACTACCGTGATTTTCACTTCTGGATGTTGCAAAACTAACGCGCGAATCACGGGAACTGTCATCGCGACATCACCCATTGCTGAAAGCCTGAAAACTACTATGTGCTTGATTTTTGACAAATTAAAACGTATTAGAAACAAGGCCTGAATATTATAAACTAGTATTATTTTTTGTTTTGGTACAAAATCGGATTCAAATCATCGTCATTGTACATTTTCATCTGCTTGTACACTTTCATATACTTGTCGCCGTTTTGAATATCGGTCAACAAATCATCGATTGCCGTTGTCAAATCACTTCTTTGTTCTAACAAGACATTCAGTTTTACTTGGCAGTTGCTGATGTGTTCTTTTGAAGCGTCTTTTCTTGTTGCTTCTTCGTTCATGTGATAGATTTTCAAAGCCAAGATAGACAATCTGTCAAATGCCCAAGCCGGACTTTCAGAATTGATCTTTGCCGAATCTTTTACTCTTACTTCGCTGTATTTTTTTAAGAAAAAACTATCTATAAATTCCACCATATCAGTTCTTTCCTGATTGGAAGCATCAATTCTTCTTTTCAATTTTAAAGCTTCAACCGGATCAATATTTGGATCACGAATGATGTCTTCAAAATGCCATTGAACAGTGTCTATCCAATTTTTTAGATACAATAAATGTTCAAATGTGTCATTAGAATACGGATTGTTAATTGGTTGGTCAACGTTATCATACTTGTGATAATCATTGATACTTTGCTCAAATACGGAATAGGCTAGTTTTGAAAACATAAATTTTACAATTAAAATACAAATATACTTTTTATACCTTTATGGCGGGTAAAAAGATTTCAGATTTCAGATTTGAAGATTTCATTGAACAGACAATTTGGTTCAAACTCATAATTCTAAACTTATAATTCATAACTCAAAATGCAAATCCATTATTTATCTGAAGAAAATAGTATTCTCAATCACTTTTTGGGACAAATAAGAAATGTAAATGTTCAGAAAGACAGCATGCGTTTTCGCAGAAACATTGAGCGAATTGGCGAAGTGATGTCTTATGAATTGAGCAAAAACTTGCATTATAGAAATATCGAAATCCAAACACCTCTTGGTATCAAAAAAACAACAGAAATTGAGGACGATTTGGTTTTGTGTTCAATTTTAAGAGCTGGTTTGCCTTTGCATTTAGGTTTTCTGAATTATTTTGATTCGGCTGAAAATGGTTTTGTTTCGGCGTATCGCCATCATTATAACAACGACGATGCGTTTGAAATCAAGGTAGAATATCAAGCCGTTCCAAGTATTGAAAACAAAAACTTGCTTTTGATTGATCCGATGTTGGCAACTGGCCAATCAATGGTAGCCGTTTTTAATAAATTGATGGAAAAAGGAACCCCAAAAGAAGTTCACATTGCAGTTGTAATAGCTGTTCCCGAAGGAATTGCTTATTTGGAACAAAACCTTCCTGACCATTGCCATCTTTGGGTGGCCACGTTAGACGAGAAATTAAACGACAAAAATTACATTATTCCAGGAATTGGCGATGCTGGCGATTTGGCTTACGGAAACAAATTATAATTGCGACACAAACGTCAATAAACTACATCCGACAATAAGATAAAGTATTGTCTCCTTCATCCAATTAATCTGCATTGCTTCAATTTGGTTCGTCGCCATAATGGCCACTGGCGCGAAAGTAAAGATCAGCATGCTGTTATTTTTATCCGAAGAAATCAAGAAAACAACGGCGCCAAGAATAAAAGCCACAATGATTTTCTTGTAAGAAGATTGCATATTTAAAGGCTTGCTGGGAATTGATACTGCTTGAGTTACGAAGAAAAATAGCGCCACAACAACATATAAAGAAAGGGCAAAATTCTGGTAATTATTGGTAAAATAATTGAAATTGAAATCAATGTAAGCGCTGTCAATAATTGAATCAATTAAACTGGTATCAAAAATCAAGGCGTACATCAAGCCGATAATTCCAACAGAAAAGAAGGCGATAAACGGTAAAACCCAGTTTCTGTAATCTCTTGAAACATGAAAAAGTATCGACACAAAAACAATCAAAATAAAGAGAATACTCCAGAAATGAAAAATTGAAGCGATAAAAATCCAAAACGAGGCGTCGAATATTTTTTCTTTTGGCGTAAGCAAAGATTGTAGTGAAATCAACCTTCTCAAAGCTAAAAGAATAAAGAAATTAGACAAAATCAGTTCTGTATTCCCTAAAGTTGTGGGAAATAATATCAAAAATGAGAAAAAAATCAAAAAGGCAAAACTATTGTCCTTGCTCAATCCATTCTTTTTGGTAACAAAGTTTATGATAAACAAAGAACCTATTAAAACCAGCAACAATGCTAGCTTCGAGCCGATTCCTTGCAAAGTTTCCATGGTTTCAGGAAAGTTTTGCAGGTATAAAAAATAGCAAACGACCAAGAGCGTTGTAATAATTATGTAATTTGCTGGTCGAGATTTACTAAAAATGCTTGTAATCATAAGGATATTTTATACTTTTGCAATTGTAAAGATACTACTTGTTCGAAGATGATGCTATTTTAAATGTTTCATCTGACAAATTAAATATAAACAAAACGATATGAAAGCATTTTTTGAAGGAATAGAATATTTGTTCGTGGATATTTTATTTAAGCCACTTGACTGGTTGAGAGAATTAGAATTGGCTAGTTGGTTTGGTGCAAATACTTTAAACTGGATTTTTATGATTATTTGCGCGGTGGCAATTGTCTACTGGATCAAACAATTAAAATTGCACAAAGAAAACAATGATGAGTATCAAGATACGACTGCTCATTCTTTCTTGAAATAATTTTTATCCAAGAAAAATAAAATTCCAAGAGACCATTTTAAAAATGTCTCTTGGAATTTTTTGTTTTTATAAGTCAAATCCAATATCTTTTCTGAAATACATTTTATCAAATTTCAGTTTTTCAATATTTTTATACGACTGAGCAATTGCTTCTTGAAAATTAGTTCCATACGAAGTTACGGCCAAAACTCTACCTCCATTTGAAACCACTTGTCCGTTATCAGTTTTTGTTCCGGCGTGAAAAACAATCGAATCTTGCACATTTTCGATTCCTGAAATGGCTTTGCCTTTTTCATACTCTTCAGGATAGCCGCCAGAAACAACCATAATTGTAGTCGCGCTTCTTTCGTCAATTTCCAATGTTTTTTCGCCTAATTTTTCTGCTGCAACGGCTTGAAACAATTCAACCAAATCAGATTTAATTCTCGGAATCACAACTTCCGTTTCCGGATCGCCCATTCTCACGTTGTATTCAATCACGATCGGTTCGTTTTTCACGTTGATTAATCCGATGAAAACAAAGCCTTTGTATTCAATTCCGTCTTTCTGCAAACCTTCGATGGTTGGTTTTACAATGCGACTTTCAATTTTTTCCAATAAAACAGCGTCCGCAAAAGGAACTGGTGAAACTGCTCCCATTCCGCCCGTATTCAAGCCAGTGTCGCCTTCACCGATTCTTTTGTAATCTTTGGCCGTTGGAAGAATTTTATAATTTTTACCGTCTGTTAAAACGAAACAACTCAATTCAATTCCGTCTAAAAATTCTTCGATAACGACTTTTGAACTTGCCTGACCGAATTTTTCATCGACCAACATATTTTTCAATTCGGTTTTTGCTTCTTCCAAATCTTGAATGATTAAAACGCCTTTTCCTGCAGCCAAACCATCTGCTTTTAAAACATAAGGCGGAGATAAAGTTTCTAAGAATTGTTGTCCTTTTTCTAAAGTTGCCGCCGTGAAACTTCCGTAAGCTGCAGTTGGAATATTGTGTTTTACCAAAAATTCTTTGGCAAATTCCTTGCTTCCTTCTAATTGCGCGCCATTTTTTGACGGTCCAATTACCGGAACGTTTTTTAAAGCTTCATCATTTTTGAAAAAATCAAAAATTCCGGCAACCAACGGATCTTCGGGACCAACGACAACCATTTCAATTTTCTCTTCGATTACCAGCTTTTTTACCGCTTCAAAATCGGTTGGACTGATGTTTTTGTTGATGGCAATGGCTTCTGTTCCAGCATTTCCTGGTGCTACAAAAAGTTTCGAGCATTTGTCGCTTTGTAACATTTTCCAAGCCAAAGCGTGTTCTCTTCCGCCAGAACCTAATAGTAAAATTGTCATTGTTGTGTAGTTTGTTTAATAAGTTCCAAAATTAATTGCTTTTGAACATAAAAAATAATTAATTTACTAAAAACTATCAACTTTTGTCTGTGTTTAAAATTTTCGACTTTTCCTTAAAGGTAAATGGCTTTGCTATTGACGAAGCTAAACTGGATTTCAAGCACATTCTTGAAGTTCCAGAAGAAGATTATGAGGCTTATATTTTACAGAAAAAGAAAGAAATCGTAGATTTTCATCTTCAAAACAATGCATTTTACCAAAAATTAGCCAATGGAAAAAATGTCGATAATTGGTATAATTTGCCAGTGTTGACCAAAAAAGATTTACAAAAGCCTTTATCAGAAAGATTCTCAAAAGGATATTTTGAAAAAAGTGTTTTTGTCAATAAAACTTCAGGTTCCAGCGGACATCCTTTTATTTTTGCCAAAGATAAGTATTGCCACGCCTTGACTTGGGCATCGATTATTTACCGTTTTGGCTGGTTTGGCATTGATTTTAATACTTCGTATCAGGCTCGATTTTATGGAATTCCGTTGGGTTTTATCGGAAACAAAAAAGAACGCCTGAAAGATTTTTTAGGAAGAAGATACCGCTTTCCGATTTTTGATTTATCGGATGCTTTTTTAGAAGAAGTTTTGCTGAAATTCAAGAAGGCAAAATTTGACCACATCAACGGATACACCAGTTCTATAGTTTTATTTGCCAAATTTTTAAAACGCAAAAATATCGTTTTAAAAGATGTTTGCCCGACTTTAAAAGCGTGTTTTGTGACTTCGGAAATGCTTTTTGCGGAAGATAAAATTGTATTGCAAAAACAATTCGGAATTGAAATCATCAATGAATATGGAGCTTCTGAATTGGATTTGATTGCTTTTGAAAATAAAAATGGTGAATGGCAAGTGAATTCTGAAACCTTGTTTGTGGAAATTTTAGACGATAACAATCAGCCAGTTGAAAACGGAAAAGAAGGCAAAATTGTGATCACGTCATTATACAACAAAGCGCATCCTTTTATTAGATATGAAATTGGCGACATTGGAATTTTAGATGAAAAAAGTACTACAAAAAAACCAATTCTCAAGCAATTAATTGGCAGAACGAACGATGTGGCACTGCTTCCAAGCGGTAAAAAATCTCCTGGACTAACCTTCTATTATGTAACTAAATCAATCATTGAAGATGACGGAAACGTGCGTGAATTTGTAATAAAACAGCAAAAAATAGATACTTTTGAAGTCGAATATGTGAGCGAAATTGCTCTTTGTGAACAGCAGATTTTAAAAATTGAAGATGCGATTTCTTTATATCTGGAACCCAATTTGAAATTTACCTTTATCAGAAAAGCAGTTTTGGAACGCACCAGTCGCGGTAAATTGAAGCAGTTTTCATCTTATTTGTAAATCTATTTAAAAATGCTTTCTGATGTATTTTGGTTTTATAAAAAAATGCGTGAAGAGAAATTTCAACATACATAAGCTTGCAGAAATTGCATTTAACTTGTGAAAATGCCTGTAAACATTGTAATTGTGTTTAACTAACGAAGCTTTTGAAGCCGAAAGTGAATTGTCTCGAACTCTGTAAATCGCCAAACTTTCAGCAATGGGTTTTGCCGTTTTTATTTGTTTTAAAATCGTGAGCCACAGCATCCAATCTTGTCTTTTTCTGGAAGAAGAAATTTGTATTTTTCCGAAAAAATCAGCATCGTAAATTCCGGTTAAGTTTCCGACTAAATTACTCCAAAATAACTGGTTGTATTTTAAATTTAAAGGCGCTTCGATCGTTTTGTACAGGGATTTTCCAGACTCATCAATACAGTCGTAAAAGGAAAAAGTGAACGGTTTGTTTTCTGAAATCAAATAATCCACTTGCTTTTCAAGCTTTTCTGACTTCCATAAATCATCGGAATCAAGAAATGCCATAAATCTTCCTGACGAAAGAGAAAGCGCTTTATTTCGAGCGATTCCGGTTCCTGAATTATTTTTTAATTGATATAGTTTTATTCTTTTATCATCCAAAAATTCATTGATAATTGAAATGGTTTTATCAGTGGAACAATCGTCAACGATTATCATTTCCCAATTTTGATAGGTCTGATTTTGAACCGATTTTATGGTTTCCGAAATAAACTTTTCTGAATTATACGAAGGCGTGATTATGGAAACAAGGTGCTTTTCCATGTTTTAATATGCTTTATCTTCGCCTTTAATTGCGTTGTAAATCGTTAAAAATATGATTTTAATGTCTAATAAAATCGACCAATTTTCAAGATAGAAAATATCAAATTTCACACGGTAGATAATGTCTTTATCGGTTTCGACTTCGCCTCTAAAACCTTTTGTTTGTGCTAAGCCTGTGATTCCAGGCTTTATAAAATGACGCACCATAAATTTGTCAATTCTGCGCGCGTACATTTCGGTATGGCTGACCATGTGCGGTCTTGGTCCAACGACTGACATATCGCCTAATAAAACATTGAAAAATTGAGGCAATTCATCTATGCTGGTTTTTCTAATGAAACGACCCACTTTTGTGATTCGAGGGTCATTTTTTGAAACTTGGTGCAAATCAGCAACATCATTGATTTCCATGGATCTAAATTTGTAGCAATTGAACTCTTTGTAATTCAACCCATTTCTTTTTTGTTTAAAAAAAACGTTTCCTTTGGATTCTAATTTTATTAAAACCGCTAAAATTGGGATTAACCACGATAAAACTCCGATAATAATAAATAAGGAAAATACTATGTCAAATAACCTTTTGATTACTTTGTTTGCTGTTTCATCTAATGGAATATTTCGGAGTGAAATAATGGGAATGTAATCATAATAATCATAAATTAAGTTTCTGGCCAAGACCTCTTTATTGTCTGGAAGAAACTTTAATATCTTCAAGTTATTATCGGTGAAATCAACAAATTTATTTACATCCGTATTGGAAAGATCGGCTAAAGAACAATAGATTTCGTCAATTTTATTATCCATCACGAATTCAAAACATTGCTCCAATTCTTCCTCTTTATTGTAATTTAAGTTGAAAGTGTGTTCTAATTTATATCCATAATCTGGATTGTCATTAAAGAAATCTTCTAATTGGACTACACTTTTTCCGTTTCCCACAATAATAACTCTCCTAAAATTTCCTCCAAAAACGACTCTAAATTTTCTTAATGCAAAATAGATAAAAAACTTCGCCAACGAAATCAGCAATATTGAGGTGCTTACAAATAAAACCATCATGGATGGCTCAGAAAACTTGAGATAAAACCCTATAAATGCGAAATTTACAATTAAAAAGATGAAATATTGTTTGAACACATTAGCCAAAATATTAATAACCTTTGTGTAGCGATACACTTCATAAAATCCTATATTCCAAGCAATTATCAACCAAGAAATGGTAATAAAAATGTGATAGCTGAATAGATTTAAAGTTTCTGGTAACAGAAAGTTTGCTAAGATGTTGATAATTATCAAATCTAGCATATATGAAAATGGCCTGATGTAGCCCGAGTATCTTCCTGTCTTTTTTGGCACTAAAATATATATTTCGAAAAATCTTTATGCTCTTCCTTCATCAATTCTTCTGACGATAAAGATTTAAAATATTCATAGGTAATTCTCATTCCTTCTGACCTTGAAACTTTTGCTTCCCAGCCCAGCAATTCTTTTGCTTTTGTAATATCAGGCTGGCGTTGCAACGGATCGTTAATTGGTAAAGGATGATATACCACTTTTTGATCTGTTCTCGTTAATTTTATAATTTCTTCAGCGAAATCCTTAATTGCAATTTCGTCTGGATTTCCAATATTTACGGGATAAACGTAATCAGAATGCAATAATCTAAAAATTCCTTCCACTTGATCGTCCACATAACAGAAAGAACGTGTTTGCATTCCATCGCCAAAAATAGTCAAATCTTCGCCACGAAGCGCTTGTCCAATAAAAGCCGGAATTACCCGACCGTCATTTAATCTCATTCGAGGTCCATACGTATTAAATATACGAACAATTCTGGTTTCAACACCATGGAAAGTGTGGTATGCCATGGTAATCGATTCTTGAAAACGTTTTGCTTCATCATAAACGCCTCTTGGCCCGATGGTGTTTACGTTTCCATAATATTCTTCGGTTTGTGGATGAACTAATGGGTCGCCATACACTTCAGATGTGGATGCAATTAAGATTCTAGCTTTTTTTACCCGAGCTAATCCTAATAAATTATGTGTCCCTAAAGAGCCTACTTTTAAAGTCTGAATTGGAATTTTTAAATAATCTATTGGACTTGCTGGAGATGCAAAATGCAAAATATAATCTAACTTTCCGGGTACATTCACAAATTTGGTGATATCATGATGGTAAAACTCAAAATGTTCTAGCTTAAAAAGATGTTCGATATTTTTTAAATCTCCAGTAATCAAATTATCCATTGCGATAACGTTATAGCCTTCAGAGATAAAACGATCGCAGAGATGTGAGCCTAAAAAGCCAGCGGCGCCAGTAATTAAAATTCTTTTCATATAGTTTGTCTGTTGGCTTTAAAGTTTTTCTGTGCGTTGAAAAGGCAATACATCATTGTGAAAAAAACGACTCCTCTTTGCCTCCACAAAAATGATTCAGTTAAAAATAACATTAAAATCAAGATTGCAAAGGCAATATGCGGAAAATTTTTACTTAAAAAGGCTTTTCGTATGTTAATTATTAATGCCAAAAGTAAAATTAACAAACCAAAAACACCTAATTCAGCGAAATTTTGAACATATTGATTGTGAAAATTGTAACCTGCATAACCTTCGTGAACTTTATATTTTTTTGCTTTTTTACCAATTTTGATCGTTGAGGCATTTAATCCATATCCTGTAAAGAAAATGGGATCGTCTTGCAGCATTTCGATAAAAATTCTGGTTTGGTAAACCCTGAATGCTGTTCCGGGAAAATAATCATTAGCCTTAAATTCTTCATTATTCCAGGCTTGTTTTATGCTAACATTATAAACTTGAGCTTGGGCTCCATAACCTTCGGCGAGCGTATTTTCAGTGGTATTTGTTTTAAATTCTATTAAAAATCGATCTCTAATTTGTTTTACAAAGGAAAGAGATATAAAGATAAGAATGACCGTAAAAATGCTGCCATATTTCAGTTTCTTAGAAATTTTAGCATAGAAAAAAAAGTATAAAAATACCAATGAGAGAAACACAACTATAATATTTTTTGAAGCTAACATAAAAATAATAGTCGTTAAAAGGAAGGAGCAAATGATGTCAATCGTTTTTTTATTGTTTTTAGTTAGAAAATAAAAGCAGGCAACGCTCATATAAACCGAAACGTGAATTGCGTTCAAATCTTTGGTCACTAATTCATGGTAGAAAAAAACGGAAGTATCATGGTTTAAAAAATACCGAACAGTTGCTTTTGCAAAATAGAACTGCGCAAATAAGGCCATTCCGAAACTATAATATTTTAAAATTTTAAAGATTTGCTCTTTTGTAAATTGTTTTATTGCACAAAAACACAAAGGAAGTAAGAGTAACGCTATTTCTTTTGATAATGCAGAAAATGTTCTTGAAAAACTTAGTGTCCAAAGTAAAGAAAGTGCCATCAAAAGATAAAGCAACATTAATGGCAGAAGGTTTTTTTGTAACTTAAAATCTTCTTTTTTAAATGTACTGGCAGAAATGACAACAAAAATGACTAGAAAAATATTATTGAGTGCATAGCTTAACGGTATTGAAAGCAGCACTAAAATTGAAGGAATAAATAGCTTATTTTGACTATTTTCTATCCTTAAATCTTGATAGACATTCTTCAAAAAGTTGTAAGTAATCGCCATTTATTTTTGTCCAGTTAAATTCATTTTCTATTGCATTTAAATTGTTTTCAATTTTCTGCAAGTTATCATATTTTTTAATTGACAGTATTAAATTTTTCACTTCTTCTGACGATGAAAAATAGAATGCATTTTCTTTTAAAATTCCTTGATTAAATTCATTTTCGTGTGCCAAAATAAAGGCTTGAGATGCCATCGCTTCTAACAATGAAGGATTGGTTCCACCAACGGTATGACCGTGAAAATAAAAATTTGAAAAGTATCGCAAATTATTCAAATCTTCTAGATTGTAAATTGCTCCTAAAAATCTAATATTTGTTTGATGAAATTTTGATTTTAAGTAATTTCCAAATTTTGTATTGTGATTTCCAATGACCAAAATTGTGGTAAGATCATTGCTTTTTACAACTCCGTCAAGAACCATTTCGATATTGTTTTCTGGCTCTAATCGCGCCAAAATCATATTGTATTTATTTTCTTCTACCTTATATTTTAAAAGAACATCATTTGTAGGATTCTTAAAAACATCACTTCCATAAGCAATATATTTTGAGGCTCTTTTGTATTTTTTTTGAATATAATTTTGAATTCCGATGGAATCTGCAATTAAGGAATGACTACTAGTTACGGCTAGTTTTTCAGCATATTTTAAGGCTTTTTGAACAATCGGCTTATACTTTGTTCTTTTCCATTCAAGACCGTCCATATTGGTTATGATGATTGCTTTTTTTGGAACAAGAAAGTGCCAAATTGAGTTGCTAGTGTAGCCAAGTTGTAAGATAATATCAAAATTTCTTTTTCGAGAATCTAAAATGCAATTCAAATCATAGATAAATTGTCCAGCAGTTCCAATTTTAAATTCTGGGTCATAACAATGAATCAGATGTACACCTTTAAAAGTTTTTTCTTGATATGGGTGATTGTGCGAATTATAGACATAAACTTCGTGCCCTTTTTCAGCAAGAAATATTGAAAAAAACTCTGCAAACTGTTCAAAACCACCATAGTGATTTGGTACACCTCGAGTTCCTAATATGGCTATTTTCATTTTTAATTGCATTTTCGGTTGCAAAAATACTGTTTTTAAGATAATTTTAAGGTTACTTTTTAAGAAATGGTCGCTTTATCAAACGTGATTAACACTTTTTTTAAGGTTATCAAATTTTGAAGTTGATTTTAAATTAGGAATAGTGCTATTTAGACTAATTATATATATTTTTGTTTCAATAAATATCACAATATGATTAATTTCGATAAATTAGAGAATAACATCGATGCCTTAAGAAACACTTACTTGGCAGCACAGCCATTTCCTCATTTAATTATTGATGATTTCTGTGAATTAGACAAGTTGAATCGAGCTTATGCGAGCATTCCTGAATTAAACAATAAAAGCCGTGATTATGCTTTTGCAAATAATAAGTTTGAAAAATCTAATTATCGCGAACTTTCTCCTGAACTTTTAGAACTTTATACTGATCTAGCATCTGAAAGATTTAATAAAATTCTTTGTCATATTACTGCAAAAAAAGTTTTTGTGGATCCAAAAAATCACGGAGGCGGTTTACACCAAGGAAAAAAAAATAGTTTTCTTGATATGCACCTTGATTTTAATTATCATCCTATCAATAAAAATTGGTATAGAGAATTAAATTTGTTGTTATATCTTAACAAAGATTGGAAGACAGAATATAAAGGAGGTTTAATCATCAAAGATCTGAGAACCAACGAAGAAGAAGAGTTGGATGTTCCTTTTAACAGGTTAATCATTCAGCAATGTGCTCCTTATTCTTTACACGGTTATAACATGACAAATTTTCCTGAAGGAAGATTTAGAACGTCAGTTGCTACTTATGCTTATCAGGTTCACGAGCATTTGATTGAAACTCCAAGAACAACAGATTGGTTTCCTGACAAGGATGCTTCTTTTATGAAAAAACTATTGGCTAAAAACTATAACTTTTTAGTACAAACAAAAAATAAATTTTTTGGCAGCGGAACTGCTAAAAATCAATAAAAAAAAGCCTTGTTCATCAAGGCTTTTTTGTTTTTAAGGCTTCTTGGTAAGCAATTGCTGCTTTCTTCCAACTGTATTTTTGTTTTAAAGCTGTTGAAAATTCATCAAGTTCAAGGTCATCAATTGTTAATGCCAACAAAAGCTTTTCTTCAAAATCTTGCTGATTCATTGGATCAAAGCTATACTCTTTTAAAAAATCAAAATCTGACATAGCGGTCGCATTTGAAGTTATCGTTGGAACCTTCGCTGCTACCGATTCTAATGGCGGAATGCCAAAACCTTCTGCAATTGACGGATAGATTAGAAGTTCTGATCCTCTTAAAAAAGAAAGCATTTCATTAAACGGAACTTTTTCAAAAGTGTGAATTTTTTGCTTAATCTCGTTATCTAAATTTGCATAAAGCTCATTGTATTTTTTATTTTCAAATGTAGTATCACCAATAAAAACCAAATCATATTTTTTATATAATTCAAGATTTATGTAGCTTTTTAAAATCAAATCTTGCTTTTTTCTTGGCTCCCAGCGACTTATGCAAATAATATATTTTGAAATATCGTGTTTTTGAAAAATTTCATCTTGAATCTTCTTCTTTTCATAGGTTTCAAAAAACTCCTCTGAGACTGCATTTGTGGTAATCCAAACATTTTTTACTGCAAAATGCTTTTCAATTTGTGCTTTTGAATATTCAGAAACGGTTAAAACAACATCAGAAGCTTTTACGCTCCATTTATACAAAAACTTATTTTTCAACGCATTAAGTCGAGGAAAATAATCAGGAAAATCGATAAACAAGACATCATGCGTGGTGACAATATATTTGCATCTTTTAACAGGCGAAACAATATATTGAAAATGAGCAAAATCAATATTGTTAGACTTAATCATCTTAGGAATATCAAAAATAAGCCGAAAGAATTTATTTTTTGATTTGTATTTTAAATAGCTGATGTTTGGAGAGCTTCCAAAATTTTTTTGCAAATTTTCAACATCGTCCCCTGCAAAGAAAAAATGAATAGTTGTGTCTTTAACCAGTTCTTGATAAAGTCCTTTTAAATAAGTTGTGGTTCCTTGAAAACCATCATCAAAAACGTGACAGTCAACAAAAATATTAGTCCTTTTCATTCTCTTTTGCATTTAAGTAAAGGATTCTATTTTCTTTGTCTATTACTTGTCGCAATGCAATCAAAAATCCTATAATTACTGATTTATTGTCGAGTTTTAAATAAAGTCCTAAAAAGACCCAATTTGAAAAAATCAAAAATATTCCCGTACCAATTAAAAAATAATTGATGTGCTTTATCTCGTCGTCATTCACTCTTTTTTGCTTGCAGAGAACTATGATAAAGCAGATGAGGAAGAAAACCCCAAAGATTCCTGATTTTAAAAAAACAGTCATATATCCGTTGTGCACGATGGGAATGTATCTAACAAATTCTCCGTCATTTGACCAAACTTCTCTTCCTAAATCAAGTGTTGCCCCAAGTCCTTCGCCAAAAAGAACAGCCGATAAACCTTCGTTTGAAACTTGTTTTACGGCAATAATATTTTCATAAGATCTGTAATTGTCATTAAAATCTTTCCAATCGTCTTTGTTTATTTTGGTTTTAAAAGGTTCAATCGGAGCAATTTTTATTTTGTATAAAAAAGTTTCAAGCCCTTTGCCTCCTCGCTTTGGGTTTGATGAATAAACGGCTCCATAACCTATTAAAACGGTAATAAAAATGGTAACAAGAACGATTATTGATTTTTTAGTTAAGACAAAATACCCTTTTAAAGCAACAAAAAGAACTACAAATTGAATCAGATTTGTTCTGGCTAAATATAAAAAACTTGAAACTCCAACTAGCAGTATTAAAATTCGAAGTCTTGATTTTGAAAATTGAATCTTAAATTTATCACTAAAAATAAGCATAATCAAAACATAGATTTCATAATCACTAAAGTAACCCGCTTCTTGCCGAATCAAGTTGACATTAAAAGTGCCATAGGTAATTATCGTAATGCAAATTATAGCTATGTGGATAAATGAAATTATCGCGCCCGTATAAATAAACATTTTTAATGCTTTTTCTGACGAGACTTTGCACAACTGATATCCTGCCCAAAGTCCCATAATTGGCTTGGCTAGATAAGTTATGTCTCTAATAATGCCATAAATTTTATGGTCTCTAAAAAGTGAACTGATGAATGCCGTTGAAAGAATTACAACAAAAAATGAAATATATTTTAATAAGGTAATGGAATATTTTTTTTGTAAAGTCAACAAAATTGTGACTGACCAAACTGCAAAAACAAGCTCATAATTGTTCAAGAATGTTACTCCAATACAAAAAAAGTACAACAATTGATATAACAACTCTTTATTTTTCATTTTAACCGATGCTGATTGCTTAGCTTTTATTTAAAGCTATCTTTAATTTTTAAAATTTCGCCTTTTTCAAGATCAAAAACAGGCATATTTTCAATTACTCTAAGTCTTTCAGAATGACGCAAAAACGAAAGTTTTCCTACCTTTGTTTTTGAATCACGATTTGCCGATTCATTAAATCCTTCTTTTTGAGTGTACTTTTTAAAGGGCGAAGCGACATCATTTCTGACAAAATAAGCATTTACTCCAGCGCTTGTAGTACCCACAAATTGATATCCTTTTTTTTCAGCCAAATCACAAAATGCAGCTAATGATGCTCCAAAATATAGCTCAGAATAATGTTCTACACCTCTTATAAAATTTTCTTTATACGGAATTGTGACTTTTTTTTCAGGACCAAATGCTGAATTATATTCACATATTACAATTCGTGGTTGTATACAATTTATAGCTTCCCAAACCCAATAATCGTTTCCGTCAATGTCAACACTTAATAGTCCGATATCTTCTGTTTTTGTATAACTTGAGATTAAATCATTGATATTATCTTTAGTTATAAAACTTCTTTTCGCAGTGATGTCATATTTCCAATAGATGAAATCTTTTTTGATGAAATCTATGTTTTTTTCAGAACCGTCAAGGACTAAACCGCTCCAGTTGTTGTTCATTAAAAGAAATCTGGTATTTGATTCTGTATAGGTTTCTACGCCAAACTCAACAAATATCTTATTTGGAATTTCAATTTTACTAATCAAATATTGAATAATCCCATCTTCACCTCTTTGCGAAAACACTTGAAATTCAACCTCATCTAATGACTCAATATTCTGTTTTTGGCTGTTCAATTGCGAAAGAATTTTTCCGTTCATCAACAGTGCTTTATGCACATCATAATTGGTTTTTTGATATATTTTTTTATACCAAATCCTTAAAAAATTTTTCATCTTTCAACTAGTTTTCTATCGAATAAATATGATTTAAGCAAAATCAAATACGCTAAAATCAAAAACATTTCAATACCTATCAATAACAGAATTGAATACTTTAAATCTTCACTAAAACGAATTAGAATTGTAAGGCCTAAAATATTAATAATTGTTGAGAATATCGTTAGTCGAATATACTCTTTATTTTTTGAAAAATTAAATATGAGTTGTTCTAACGGAAGTGTTATTGCAATTAAAAAAGGAAGTAGCAATGCTAATCTCAAATAAGAAGATAATTTGTTAATTAATTCAGCTCCAACTTTAAAAAAGAGCAGAACTTGATCTGAAAAAAGAAACGCAAGGAAAAGCAATCCAATTAAAAAAATTAAATTTAAACCATTGTATTTTTTCCAAAGAATCAAACCGTTTACCATGCTTTTGTCAATCCTAAAGCAAACATAAGTGTATGTAAACTTAAAAAACATCTGAAGATACGTTCTGAAAAGATTGATGATTTGTTCAATTACCTTGAATTGCCCGGCCACAAAATCACTGGCAAAAAAACCAATGACCAAAACAGATGAATAATTTCTTATGGCAAAGAAAAACTGAGAAACACAAAACATAAAATCTCTTTTGATAATTCGTTTTGCGCCTTGTATGGCTTTTGATTTGAATTTAATTTTGAATTTTTGAATAATCCAAACAAACGCTAAAATGTTGGCTAATATCGTACCTAATCCAAGCCAAAAATTAGTTAGAATATAATCAGATTCTTTTTTTAAAAATAAGAGAATACAAACGATGTAAATTACTTTGGCCAAGATATTGATTATCGTTATCCACTTAAAATTCTCAATGCCTTGCAAAAACCAAGTTGGATTTATGGCTTGACCAAGAATGATTGAAGTGCTTAAAAAGATTAGAAGTGCATTTTTTTCAAAATAAGGTATCGTGAAAATTAATACCGAAATAAATAAAAATACAGCTAAAAATAAAAAAACTCTGGAAATATAAACTTCTGAAAATGTTTGCTGAATTTTGCTGTTATCTTCACGGCTTATTGAAATTTCTTTAACTCCAATGATATTTGAACTATAATCAATTATTACGTTTAAGATATAGGCTAATGATTGACCAACGGCAATGACGCCAAGTTTTTCTAATCCGCAGATATAAATGATGTAAGGTGTAATCAACAGCGGGCTTACCAGATTCACTGCCTGACCAAAACCATAAATGATAAAGTTTTTTAATGCCTTGCTTGATCTAAAGCTATTTAAAATCTTGTTCAATCGGAAGCTATAAAAGTTGATTGCAAATATAGGATTATCTACTTATCAAAGCGACTTTAAATAAAAAAACCACCTAGAAAGGTGGTTTAATTTAAATTTTGCTATTGCTTAAAAATTTGAATTTTATCATATAATGTTTGTCCTGTAAACGACATTGGATCATATGAACCGTCTTTAGCAACAAATGGAGCAATTGATCCTTTTTCTTTATTAAATTTTAATGTTTGATCGTTAAAACTTATAAAAAGGTCTAGCTCATTATTTTTAATTGTAAAATTTTCACCCAAGTAATCAATCTTTATTGAATTGATTACCACTTCAGATTGTTCTTTATTTATTCCGAAATCAAATCTTAAGTAGTTTGGTAAAGCATTTTCTGGAAGTACAAACTGAATGTCTTGTGCTTGATTGCTTCCTTTAAAAACATTGTAAAGCGATTTCTCTTCTACAAATGCGTCTTTTTCAGCATCTTTATAATATACTTGAAAACTATCATCTTTTTCTACGACAGCATTTATAGTAATTGTAAATAACTCGTCATTTATTTGGGGTTTTTCTACGGTAACAACATCTTTTTGGTCTTGTTCTTTATTTTCACTTTTGCAAGAAAAAAGAAAAATTGATAAAAATGCAGTCGCTAAAATGCTAGGGATTCTCATATTTATTATACTGTTTTTGAATTGATTTTTGTGCAAAACTATACATTTTTTCAATATGTTAAAGAATTTATGAAATAATTTTCGAAAACAAATATTTATCGATTACCCGTAATTATTTTAAACCCCTTTGGGATTAGTTTTTTCAGTATTATTCCGGTAATCAAACATATAAAAATTGTCACTATCGGTGATAAAAAATACACAACAATGTGCATCTCTTCTTGCTTACCAAAAAAATAAAACATCCCTTTTTTAATAATCGTCAAAATGGGTTCATGAAATGCATAAATAAAGAAAGTAAATTTGAATAAAGAATTACAGTTGGTAATAAAACCTTGGTTGTTTTTAAATAGTAAATCATATAGAAACCAAAATGCAATTATTCCGGATAGAATTGCTGTCTTATGCCCGATCTGTATCCAAAGTGGTGAGAAATTTTCTACTTGAAAAAACGTTTTTACTGTCAACAAAAGTATCCAGCAAACTAATAGACTTAAAACTGCTTTTTTAGAAATGGTTTTTTTGACAACTTCTTGATTATGTATCGACAAATAAATTCCAAAAGAGAAGAACAATAATGATTCACTTGTGAAAATTATATTGTCTAACGTTACTATCCAAAATGGTAAAATGATCAGCAGAAACCAAAAATTTAATTTTTTTGTAATGAAATATAAAAGTGGTGATAGAAGTGTTAAAACGATTAAATCACGTATAAACCAAAATTGGTAAGGAATCAGGTTTAAAAAAGCAGCATCAAAAAACTCGTTTAAACTGTAATTTTTTATTAGCTTTTTGGTAAAAAAAGCTTCAGTTTGAGGTATGATTTGCAATATATAATAAAATAAAATTCCAAAGAATCCCCAAAGTAAATAAGGAATTACAAGGGTATGGAACCTTTTTTTTATTTTGATTGCAAAGTCAGCATTTCCATTAAATGTGAAGAAAAAAAGATATCCCGAGATTATAAAAAAAAGCGGTACGGCAATTCGAGTAATTCCGAAAGAAATAATTGTTTGGACAAACCAATTGAAATTTTTGCTTGAATCATAAATTTCTAAGGATTGGTACAAATCCAGATTATAGCAATGTAAAATCACAACCAATATAATGGCAAAAAAAGAAACTGCTTTAATTTTTTGACTTAAATATTCAGTCATTTCCACTATTTAGTTATTGATTTTTATGGATTTATCCGTTTTTGCATATTTTAAATCTCCTTTTTCATTTTTAATACCTACAAAGATTTTATAGTTTCCATTTTCTAATTTGTCACCAATAAAGGTTGTTTTAAAACCTGAATTGTCTAGTTTTCCTGTTTTGTATGTGCTTGTAATATCTGATCTTTGAAGCATATTTGCTGGTATTTTATAGTATCTAGCTTCTTCATTTAAAATTACAAAAAGAGAATCTTTGCTATTGTCTTTGCTGTTTTTTATAAAAGCCCAACCTTCAACCTGAAGTACATTATTGTCAAAATTAAAATTTTCAACATAAAATTTAATCTCGTCTGTGTCTGTTAAATTTCCGGTTGTGATTTGAATATCATTTTGCGTAGCATCTTTTACCAAAGAAGCTATATAAGCGTTATCATCTTTGGTCGATATATCTATCTTTTTATCTTTTGAATATATCAAAATATAGCCGTCGATCATTTTTAAAACAACTTTGTTTTTTGCTATTAAAACATTAAAGTCTTGAATAAATTGAGGTGTTGTTATAAACAATTGATTTTCTTGAATTATTGCGTTTCTCAAGTTTTGAAAAATTTTAGAGGTGAATTCTTGCGATTTTTGTGCATCAACTCTTGCAACATATCCATTTGTGATTGGCTTTTCACTTTTTAAGGCTAAAAAACAAAAATCTTGATAATCTAACGGAGTTAAAATACTGGTGTTAAATGGAGGATATGTAATTATCTCATCAAAATTTTTAAACACATTTTTCCACTCGTTGTCTGCTAATTTTGTTTCGAAAGTTTTTTTAGGTCCTGTTCTTAAAGAATTAGATTTAAATAAATCTTGTGTGTCATAACATTGGAGTATCAATAAGGTGATCAAAATCAAATATTTTAAACCACTTGCTACTTTTGTTTTGTAAAAAATTAAAAGTGAAAATATAAATATCAGGTAATACATGGGCCAGATAAATCTTCCGGTTGCTCTAAAAGTATAGCAAATTTTTTCAATACTGTTAGGTAGAGAAAACTTAAATAAAATCTTTTCATTTAATGAAATATGATTTGTTATTGCAAAAAGCGACAACAAGAAACAGGCGATAAAAAGTATCAGATATTTTTTTTCAATTGTTTTTAAAAACTTAAAATCTTTTAAAGTTTTAAATCCAAGCCAAAATAAAGTAAAGAATGCTAGTAGGATCATACCTAAACCTAAATAAGCAAATCCCTCATATTGTTTATCGCTCACCATTCCTAATTTTGGCAGAAATTTTGAAAAATATCCGTAAGAGTCAAAAAAGGAATTCAAATTAAAACTCATTAAATTAAAAGAGTCTGAAGATGCTAAATTAACCGATTCTCCTATGCCAATCATTCCTAAAATATACCATATGATTAAGACTGATAGTATGGAAATAACAGGATACATAAAAAGCATTTTCTTAGAAATTGATTTATCGAAAAAATAGTTTTTTACAGGTAACAGAATATTAAAAATTCCAATAATCGCTGTCAAATAAGGCGATATCAAAGCACTTAGTGCCAAAATTAAGAATTGTTTTTTATTAACAGAATTGGCAGTTGTTGATTCTGTTCTAATTAAATAATAGTAAAACGAAGCGATAATTATCCATTGAGCACACAAGGCTGGGTGCAAACTTCTAAATAAAAGTACTGGGTTTAAAACAAAAAACACAACCGCAATAAATGCATATAATGAACTGACATTGAATAGTTTAAATATTTTAAAGGCATATAAACCTGTTAAAAAAGAACTTAAAAAGAGCCAAAATCCAAAGTATTGAAAGTCTTCGGGTAAAATAGAAGTGAATGGCTTCAATAAAATTGCGAGCAATGGAATGGAATCTGTAAACCCAATATTTGTACCATTCGGATAATTATAACTTTGAATTTCTCCTATTGGAAATGTCCATGGATCATTTCTATAAAATGCCCAACCCAGATAATGTGTTCCCCAATCATGATATACAGACATTAACCAGTTAATGTTCGTTGGGTCTAACTTATCTAAACCGTGACTAAAATGGAATGCTATTACTGAAATCAATAATATGATTAAGTAATTATATCTTTCTTTTTTAAACATCATTAATATTTCTTTATTAATAGATACAACTCCTTTAAAATTTTAAAACTTGTCTTAAAACCTAATTTTGAGCCTTCGATATCTTTCCATTCTTTTAAAGGAAATTCTTGTCCTAGCAATAATAAGTTCTCTTTTCTCAATCGTATAAAAACCTCAACATCAAATAACCATGATGTGCTAAATTCTTTATTAAAAGCTACAGCTGCAGTCTGTTTAGAGAAAATTTTTGCCCCACATTGAGTATCATAAATTCCAAGGCGAAACTTTAAATTAATGAATGTTACAATCACTCGGCCAATGATATGGCGGTAATATTTTCTTTGAATATTTGAATTTAAAAGTAAAACCCTTGAACCAAAAATGAAAGATGCCTCATTTTTGTTCAATTCTTTGGTCATTCTTGTAATTTCAGATGCTGGTGTAGAAAAATCAGCATCAAAATAGCCAATGAAATCATATTCATTTTTGGCTAAAACTTCATTGACTGATTTAAAAACAGTATTTGCCTTTCCTTGATTTTGTGGATAATGAAACACGAAACATCGTTCAGAATTTAAAGCTGAAAACTTTTCAATTATAGGTAATGTATTGTCTTTACTTCCGTCATTTGCTAAAAAAATATCAACAGTAGTATGCTCCAATAAATGAAGTAGCGCCTTTTCTTGAAGTCTTTTTTCCTCATTGTAACAAGGAATAATGATTGCTATTTTTTGCATAGACAATAACATGATAAGCCTGGTATTTGAAAGCCTATTTTCTTTAAAAATAAACTTGTAATAAAATCAACTTTTAATAAGGTGTTTATAAAAAAAGTTTTGGTCTTACCGCCTTCCCAGTTGTCGATTGAGGCTTCTTTGTCTTTCTTTAAGAATTTATCTAATTTTCTAAAGAAAAGCAATGTTGTAAAGTAATATCCTTTATCAATTATTTCAAATTCATTTTTATTTAATAATGAAGATAATTGAGGTAAAGTATATCTTCTGTAGTGACCTAAAAGCACATCATGACTTGAAAATACAGATTGAAAAGCCGGAACTGCAAAAAAATAATGGTTATTCCCTTTGCGATTCAAATCGTCTAAAATTATTTTCTCGTCCTCCAGATGTTCTAAAACATCCATACACAAAAAAAGTGTTGGTTCTTCTGTAGGATATTTTTTTAAATATTCTTGCAGATTTTGAACATATTGAACTTTACTATTGTTATTATTAATTTTTAATTGTTCCACAACTTCCGGATTGTAAGCTGTGTCAATGGCAAAATATTCAGTCGCTAAATTTTTTTCAACCAATGTGTGAATTACGTACGCATCTCCGCTTCCAATATCCACAATTCTTTGAATAGGAAAAGGAATTTTTGCTTGTTTTAAAAAAGTGTGCAACACGTTTTTGCGAGACGTTTCCCAAGGATGTCTTCTATATTTACTTTTGTCTTCTAATCTTGAAAACTCAGATATATCCATTTTATTAAGTCTAGCTTGGGTTACTCTTGATTTTATACATTTTTGAACGATAAAATGCTCTAATTGTTCCCAATATTACAAATAAACCAATAAAAATTAAGGGTAAAATAACCTTCTTTTTCCCGTTAACCCCTTTTTTATTTTTAACGTTTAAAGAACTACTATTATCCTTGATTATTTTACTTGAACTAATTAAATCAACCTTTATAAAAGCTTGCTCTTGAATTAATTTGTTTTTCGTTATAAGAACATCATTTAACTGGGTATTTTCATTATTATAATACACCATTTTATCGCCAACATCAGTTCCTCCTTTACCTAAAGTTGCTAGAATTGCGTCAATTTGAGCAATCGTTTTTTCATTTTCTATATATCTTAATTTTGTACTTTCAGTAAGCGATTTCTGGATATCTGTAAAATACTCACTAGAATTCAAATAGGTTAAAATAGGTTCAATGACTGATTTTCTGTCGATAATACCATTCGTAGTAATTTTAATTTTGTGCTGTTTATAGTTTTTGCTTGTCACTTCACCATCCATCACTTTATTGATATCACCATCTTCCGCCATCAATTTTAATAATTCAAAGTTATGCTCACGTTGCTCTGCAAATTGATACACATCATTGATTGGCTCAATTGAAATTTCTCTCAATAATTTTGGGTTTTTAATTCCAATAGCCTTTAAAAAAGAAATATCACCTTCTCCAATTTTTGAATTGATCAAATTTACTTTTGAGTACGCATAATCAACTGAACTAAAATTAGCATTTACAATCACCTCATGATCATAAACCTTCGTGTTTTTATCTAAATAATATCCAAGTCCAGCTCCAATAATAAAAAGCACGATCAAAATAACTAAATTTCGTTTCACAAACAGAAATCCTCTAAAAATCCAGCTTAAAAAGCCTTCATAGGCCTGTCCTATTTTTTTTGAAACTTGACCCAAATCAATTTCTTGATCATTAGTATTTGGAGTAATTGAACTCATAAAAAGCTATTATTTTACGTTAAAGATTTGTTCCAATATTTTAATGGTAATCAAATAAGTAGGTTTTACACCCGTTGTTCCCAATCCGCCAGAAGCCAAGGTACTTCCCGTTTCCAATGGATTATCAGAGGCATAATACGCATATCGCACCTTCACGTCGGGATTGATGCTTTTTCTGATTTTTGAAGCCGACTGAATCGCTTTTTGGTAATAAGATCCTTCCATTTCAAGACCAATTACGCCCCAAGTAGACTCGTGGAAGAATTTCAAAAGATCTTTATTCTGAAGCGAAGTTCCCAAAACCGAAACCATCGGTCCTGCATAAACCGGAATATCGTTTCCTTCAAACATTTCTGCAGTCAATTCATTTTCAAACGGATAATTATCGCCCGTTCCTTCATTGATGTGCGCCGACGGAATCATGATATCGCCTTTTCCGCCTTCCAAAATTCCTGCTTTTCCCATAATCGAAACCGATTCAACATTCAAGAAATACTTGTTTTTCTCAAATTTATACGGTTTCAATAATTCATCGATTGTTTCGTAGGCTTGTTCGCCAAAGGCATAATCCATCACGATAATTACCGGCGGCTGTTGGCCAATCTTTGCGTTCGGAAAGGCTGATTTTGCCCAATCAATTTTAGCGGTATCAAAAACCTGTACGTCAATATTGGTTCCAGAAGCCGCATCAGGAACAGAAATCATTCCATATTTTAACGCTGCTTCTTCCACTTTATCTCTCACGTCATTGGCTCCAGGCTTGCTTAATTCTTCAAAAATAAAGAAATCAGACTTGTCCTTGAATTTTGTTTTCAGCGTATGAGTTGCAAAAATCGAGTTCATCACACTGTGCATGTTCGCGCTGATAACGTGAATCGGTCGATCTAACAATTCATTTTGTCTTAAAACTTCCTTGATATTGTTTGCCCAAATTTCTCCGTGGATATGGTGGCCCAAGCGCTCACGCAAAATGGGACTGAAAGTAATGGTTCTCTTGTTATTGAAAATCACTTCTTCAATCGCCAGTTTTCCTAACCAATACACCACGTGCAAGAAACGGTCTGGGTTTTCTTTATTTCCAAAACCTTCATAAATATCCAAGATTTCTTCAAAAGAACGCCCCAAAATATTGGAAGCGTGCGAAATAGCAATTTCTCTTTCAATTAACGGAAGTGTTTCTTCTTGCTTCACGATTTCGGCCAATTTTTCCCAGTCGCGCGTAAATTCTTTCGTGTTTTCGTCTAAAAGAACACGGTCTTTAATTTTGTGCGATTCAATGAAAATAAAAGTCAAATGCGTCAAAATATCGTAGATGTCTGAACGGCCTCTTGTGATTTCCACGTTCATTTGCTCATCGTCGATTCGGTAGCAGTTACGCTTTCTTTTTGGAGGAACGATCGGTGTGAAATGTGATTTTGAATAACCTTCATCTGACGTCAGATTGATAAAACGGCATTCTTCAATTCCCACCGGAAGCCTTTCAATTACATACAATAATCCGCTTAATTCTACTTTTTCTTCCGCAATCGTACCATAAATTTCTGGACGCAACTGCAATAATGCTTCTCTTAATGTTTCTCCCGAAACGCCCATCGGCTTATAGAATCCTCTATTAAACAGGTGGCGCATCGTGATGTATAATTTTTCAATTGCCGCAGAAGATTCTTGGGCTCTTGATCTTGATATATTTTTAGTCTCTTTCATTCTTATTATTTTCTAACCCGCAAATATAGATTTTTTATTTTTAACTATTTTTAATCGAATCATTAGCATTTCGTCACTTAATTGGTTAAAATTAAATTAATCGAAGGCTCATAAATCATTTTTCCCTTTCCATACGGATTCAATTCTTCCTTTGTCTGCCTGATCCATTTACCGCCAGAAAAACTATACAGATATTCTTTTTCAACCGCATTGTATAAAACCTGAGGCGCAAAGCTGATTTTGGTCTTGGTGGTATTGGAATTATAATCGGTGATGGTTCTGGTAATTTTATTTTTCTGGATCAGCAGTCTTTCAAAGACCACAAAAACGCCAGTTTCCGGCATTTCAAGATTAAAATCCGTCAAATCAACTTCTTGTTTTGTGATTCCTTTTTTGATAGTGACGATGTAATTTTTATCCAATAGTTCCTCTGAAGGAAAACCGTTTGCGTCAACCCCATACAACTGAATTCGGATGATAGCGTCTTCAATTTTGCTGTCAACCGTTATGGAGGCTTTTTTAATCCAATTTGTTTTTTTGTATTCTGGCAAATACGGGAAAAATTTGGCGTCCATTTTTGGCCCGTTGTCAAAAGCTTCGGCAACGCGGTTTTTAGTTTTTCCAATTTCGATCTGCGTTTTCTCTTTTCGATTATTTGAAATCAAAATTTCGCCAATTTCAACAGCATCCATTGACAAAGCAACTGATTTTGATTCAGAAGCCTTCACGGTTTTCTTCTTAAATCCCAATGCTGAAAAAACCAGGTTTTTGTTTTTATCTGAAACGTTAATCACAAATTCGCCATTTTCTTCAGAAGTCGTCCCGATGGCCTCATTCTCCACCCAAACACTCACGTAAGGAATCGGATTTCCCGAAATACTGTCTTTCACAACGCCTCTTGTTTGGGCAAAACTTACACATCCTATCAAAAAAAACAACACCAAATATCTTGTTTCTTGCTTCTTTTTTCTTTTTTCTATCATCTTTTTTTAAACTAATTTATCCGCAATACTCCTGTCATTGCTCAATCTCGCAATCTTATTTTGTCCGCCTAATTTTCCGATGGATTTCATATAATTTTGGAAACCGTCTTGTGAAACTTTAGTAACCACAAGCTTTCGCAACACATTTCCTACGATTAAATCATCATAATAAATGTTTTGTTTTCGCATCGCGCTGTCTATTTTCAAGATAAAATCTTCCATATTTTCAGGTTCGTTTTCAAATTCTATGAACCACTCGTGATACGGCAAGCCGTCTTTTGGAGCAATTTGTGGCGCCACTGTAAATTCGTTCACGCGAACAGTTGTGTTTTCCATCGCTTCCTTCAGCGCTTCTTCCACTTCCTTGCCAATGACATGTTCGCCAAAAGCCGAAATATAGTGCTTGATGCGCCCCGAAACAATAACGCGATACGGTTTCAACGACGTGAATTGAACCGTGTCGCCGATGTTGTAACCCCAAAGTCCGGCGTTTGTGGAAATAATCAAGACATAATTGATGCCCAATTGCACTTCGCCAATCGTGTATCTTCGCGCATTTTCATTGAAAAATTCATCTGCTTTGATAAATTCGTAGAAAATTCCCGAGTTTAAAAGCAAGAGCATTCCTTTTTCTCTTTGGGAATCTTGGTAGGCAAAAAATCCTTCAGAAGCTGGAAACAATTCAATTGAATCTACTTTTCTTCCGATTAAATTTTCAAATTTGGCGCGATACGGCTCAAAATTGACGCCTCCGTAAATGAACAAATTGAAGTTTTTAAAGATCTCGCCGACCGGCTTCCCTCCTTTTTGTTTTAGCTTTTCAAAATACATCTGAACCCACGACGGAATTCCCGAGATGACAGCCATATTTTTATCAAAAGTTTCTTCTACGATCGCATTCACCTTGGTTTCCCAATCTTCAATGCAATTGGTTTCCCAGCTTGGCATTCGGTTTTGCTGTAAATATTTCGGAACAAAATGCGCTACGATTCCAGACAGTCTTCCAAATTGGATGCCGTTTTTTTCTTCCATAACTGGACTTCCCTGCAAGAAAATCATTTTTCCAGAAACAAAATCAGCTTTTCCGGTTTCATGGATGTAATGAAGAATGGCATTTCGCGCCGCCTCAACGTGAAAAGGCATGGACTCTTTGGTCAGCGGAATGTACTTGGCACCCGAAGTGGTTCCAGAAGTTTTGGCAAAATAAAGCGGTTTTCCTTTCCAAAGTACATTTTCTTGGCCCTTCACGACTTTATCCACATAGGGTTTCAAACCTTCATAATCACGAACGGGAACGTTTTTGGCAAAATCAGAAAATGATTTGATTTGGTGAAAATTGTGGTCTTTACCAAATTGCGTCAAGGACGCCTCTTGAATCAAGCTTTTGAATACTTTTTCTTGAGTTTCTATAGGATTATTGGCCCATTTTTGGGTTTTATTGTAGATTATTTTGGCAAACTGTTTGGCTAAAAAAGCTTTTATTGACATTATAAATTTGTGATTTATGATTTATGATTTTTGCTTATTCAAAATCTATAAAATTTGTCGGATCAATGGCAAAACCATCTTTCCACAATTCAAAATGAAGATGGATTCCGGTAGATTCTTTTCCGGTTGATCCGGCTGTTGCGACAACCTCTCCGGTTCTCACGACGTCGCCTTGTGATTTTGTCACTGAATCCACGTGTTTGTAAACGCTAATAATACCGTCGCCATGGCGAATGATAATGACATAGCCGTTTGTAGGCGTCCAATCGGCAAAAATCACGGTTCCGTTTGCTACTGATTTTATCGGCGTGTTTTTTGGAACGGCAATATCGACTGCAAAATGCTTGGTCTTTGGATCGTATTTGTCGGTAATATGTCCGGTTACCGGCGAAAAAAGCACCAAATTTACTTTGGCCCCGGCCTTATTAAATAGATTGTACTTGTCTTCTTGAGCCACTTGTTCTCTCAATTTCAGATCTTCTTTCGTTGGAGCAAAATCAACTTCGTCTTCGGCTAAAAGTTGCCCTGCTTTAATGGAATCCATGTTTAATTGGGCCACCTCAACATCTCCTGCCAGCACTTTTTTTATCGATTCGATGTACGCATTATTTACCTTTATTGCTTTTTCTAAAGAATCAGATTTTAAGGCCAATTCTGTGGCTTCCCTCTTTAATTTTGAAGAAGCATAACCCGGGATATATTCTCTCAAGGGTGTGAAAGCAATAATATAGGTGGTGATGGCGATTAAAAAAATACTGCCGCCAGTCAGTGCTATAAAAACATTTAATAGGTTCAATTTCAGCGAAAATATTTCATCAAAAGTTTCCTCGTTCAAAATAACCAAACGGTTTTTTGTCAATAATTTTTTCTTTAAAATTTCGCGCTTTTGTCTCTTTGCTGACATTGGTGTTTCTGTATTTTACAAATATAAGAATTTGCCTGTTTTTAGGTTACATTTATAGCATTTCTAACCAATTTATTAACTGTTTATTATAATTTTAAACCAAACTCCTTTTTTTTTCGTAAATTGATTTAGAAGAGACAACGTTTTTAACGTATTATTATTAAGTGGTACGTATTTCTTTTTTATCTTTGTAAAATATTTCTAAACATTGCGCGAGCAATAATTTTAAACATCATGGGAAAATTAGGCTTAACAGAAATACTTGTAATCGTAGCTATCATCTTATTACTTTTTGGAGGTAAAAAAATTCCAGAATTAATGAAAGGATTGGGTTCTGGTATTAAAGAATTCAAAAATGCAGCGAAAGACGAGAATCAACCTGCTGCTTCTAAAAAAGAAGAAGAAAAGATCTAACAAAGCTTTTCTATTCAAAAGCTTTTGTTGAAAGCCTCAAGGATTTTAAGATCTTTGAGGCTTTTTTTATGTTGAAGAATCTATCAGGGTTTTCAACTTCCATTTTCCTGCTTGTTTTTTAAAAATGATATCAGAATAAATTCCGTTATTAATTCCGCGGATTTCAATAACTGCTTCATCCCCTTTTAAAATTGTTTTTTGAGAATATTCAACGTTCTTTTGAATTGTAAAATCTAACTTTTTATAATCCTTTTTTTGAATTGTTTTTTCAATAAGTTCTAAATCATTTTCATAATCAAGTTCTTGTACTCTCATTGGAAAATCAATCCTGCTCATTTGAAAAATAGAATCTTTATTAAATTTTTCAAGAAATATTTCGAAGTTTTCTTCCTTTAAAACTATATCTTTTTGAGTCTGTATTTTTTTATTTTCAGTGATACAGCCAATTAAAAATAAGCTTCCAAAGCAAAATATTAAATTTAATTTATTCATAATGAATATTTTATAAAATCATAGTCAACTGCACACGCTTTCTGCTTTCATCCACTTCAACCACTTTCACTTGAACTTGTTGGTGCATCTTCACGACTTCATTCACATCAGAAACAAATCCTTCCTTCAATTGCGAAATGTGAACCAAGCCACTTTCTTTGATTCCGATATCGACAAAACAGCCGAAATTGGTGATATTATTCACGATTCCTGGCAAAACCATTCCAGTTTTTAAGTTGCCAATTGTTTTTACATTTGGGTCAAATTCAAAAACCTTCGCCGCTTTTCTTGGATCTAATCCTGGTTTTTCTAATTCTTTAATAATGTCTTTCAAACCAAGCAATCCGATGTTTTCGGTCACATACTTTTCTACCGGAATTTGTGCTATTTTTTCTTTATTGGCAATCAAATCATTAACAGAAATTTTCAAATCCTTCGCCATTTTTTCCACGATTCCATAAGCTTCCGGATGCACTGCTGAATTGTCCAACGGATTTTTTCCATTCGAAATTCTAATAAAAGCCGCGGCTTGCTGAAATGCTTTTTCTCCCAAACGTGGCACTTTTTTCAATTGTTTTCTTTCTTCAAAAGCACCATTTTCTGAACGGTAATTGACAATGTTTTCGGCCATCTTCTCCCCGATTCCAGATACATAACTCAAAAGCGATTTGCTTGCCGTATTAATATTGATTCCGACAGAATTCACGCAGCGAACCACTACAGAATCCAATTCTTCCTTTAATTTCGTTTGGTCCACATCGTGCTGGTATTGGCCGACCCCTATGGATTTTGCATCGATTTTTACCAATTCTGCCAACGGATCAGAAAGCCGTCTTCCGATCGAAACCGCGCCACGAACCGTTACGTCATAGGTTGGAAATTCATCTCTAGCAATCTTTGAAGCCGAATAAATGGACGCGCCAGCTTCGCTAACAACAAAAACTTGCAAGGGTTTATCAAAAGCAATCTTCTTTATAAAAAATTCGGTTTCACGGGAAGCCGTTCCGTTTCCGATGGAAATCGCGTCAATTTTATAGGCATTCACCATCGAACGGATTTTTTTCATCGCAATCGTGGTTTCGTTTTGTGGCGCGTGCGGAAAAATGGTTTCGTTGTAAAGCAGATTTCCGTTTTCGTCCAAGCAAACGATTTTGCAACCGCTTCTGAACCCTGGATCAATCGCTAAAATTCGTTTTTCACCCAATGGTGGCGCCAATAACAACTGGCCCAAATTTCCGGCAAAAACCTGAATCGCCGTGGTATCTGCTTTTGCTTTTGCTTCCTGCAATGTTTCGTTTGAAATCGCCGGAGCCAAAAGTCTTTTATAACTGTCTTCAATCGCTTTTTTAAGCTGAATTGCAGTTTCTTTTTTATTTTTAATAACCGATTCTGAAATCATTTCGATGGCTTCGTCGGGATCAATTTCTACTTTTAACTTGATGAAACCCTCATTTTCAGAACGAAGCATTGCCAATAATCGGTGTGAAGGCGCGCGTTGCAAATTCTCTGACCAATCAAAATACTGCTCAAATTTTTTGGCTTTCTCATCGTCTTTTTTGGCTTTTACAACTTTAGTCGTAACTGAAGCTTTTCTTTGGTAAATTCTGCGTAGATTTTTTCGAATGTAACTATTTTCATTAATCCATTCGGCAATGATATCGCGAGCTCCTTGCAAAGCATCGTCTTCATTTGCCACATTTTTATTCAGATATTTGGAAGCTAAAAAGTCAATATCGTCATTGTTTTGGGCCATAATAATTTTGGCCAACGGCTCCAAACCATTTTCTCGGGCAACATCAGCTCTTGTTTTTTTCTTCTTTTTAAACGGAAGGTAAAAATCCTCTAATTCATTCAAATCATAGCTTTGCCTGATTTTTTTCTCTAGTTCTGAAGTCAGGGCATTTTGCTCTGTAATTGATTTTAAAATCGCTTCTTTTCGTTTAGAAATGGTTTCAAATTCTTTGTCAAGCTTCGCAATCTGTTCAATAACAACCTCGTCTAAATTGCCGGTTTTGTCTTTTCGATAGCGCGAAATAAACGGAATCGTGCAATCTTCATTCAAAAGTTGCAGTGTGTTTTCGATGTTTTTGCTTAGCGTGGTAACTTGTTTTGAAATGTATTCGAGATTGGTCATAACTATATTTTAAAAAGCTATTGCGAAAATAATATCTTTACTGCTCATTTCAGCCAAATGGACCTTTTATTCTACTTTTTTATTGCTCTAAATTGCATTTCTTTCATAATCACAGGTTATGACAAACGGCTTGCAATTAAAAATAAAAGAAGAATTTCTGAAAAAACGTTATTAAGCTTTGTTGCTATTGGCGGAACTGTTGGTTCTTCTCTTGCAATGTTACTTTTTAGGCATAAAACCTCGAAGAGAAGTTATCTTTTGAAGTTTTTTTTGATTGTGGGTTTGCAGGTATTGGCTTTGTATGCTTATTATAAATTTTAACGTAAAGGCATATTAAGTTTTTCACAATCCCAAACCTTCGGGAACCTAATAAAAAAACCGCAAATTCACATAAAAATATACGAATTTGCGGTTAAACTATATTTTAAAATTAGTTATTGACAAGCAATCTTATCCACACGATTTTGGTGTCTTCCACCTTCAAAATCAGTATTTAAGAACGTTTCAACCATTTCCACCGCTTGATTTATTGAAGTATATCGTGCTGGAATACTGATAATATTTGCATCATTATGTTGTCTTGCTAAACCTGCAATTTCTTTTGTCCAGCATAATGCCGAACGAATTCCTTGGTGTTTGTTAACCGTCATATTGATTCCGTTACCGCTACCGCAGATTACGATCCCAAATTGAGCCTTTCCATTTTCAACATCCGTTGCAACCGGATGTCCAAAATCTGGATAATCGACACTATCCACAGAATCTGTTCCATAGTTTGTAACTTCGTGGCCTTTTGCTTTTAGCATTTCCACAATTGCTTTTTTGTAATCTGGTCCTGCGTGGTCGTTTCCGATGGAAATTTTCATAGTTGTTTTATATTAGGTTGTTTAAGTGCAAATTTACCGTAACGGCATCCATTTACCAAAATAAAAACGACAGAAGTTGCATCATTTGATAATCAAATAGTTGTAGTTATCAACATTCGTAATAGCCTGATAAACAGTAACGAAATGGTAATGAAATTGTTAAATATTTACATTGTTAATAGCGTTTTACAATTCTCTGACTTTGAGTTGATTGCAAATTAACATAGATTGTTGATAAGTTCAGATAGAATATTAGAACTATTTCTTGTTTATTCGATTAAAAACAGTAATCCAAAACTGCTATTTAAAATGCAAGTTTAGTTTGATGTATTTTTAGAAAACTTATCAGCATACAATCCAATCTTGTTAACAGTAATTAACAAATGAAGTTATCTACAATTTAAAAATAAAAACGATTATCAACCGTTGTTAACAATGTCTTAATGTTGGCTCAAAATGAGCTAATTAATTCTATCAACCTATGTTGATAACTCGGTATAACAATCCATAACTTCAATTACTCACAAAAAAAATTAAAGTTATAGCCACTATTAACAAGCTATAATACCCATTAAAAATTAATTTTAAATTTCTTTTTCTTTTTGTTGTTTTAAATAAATGTTGACAACTTTCAAAAGTTCAAACGATTTTCAAATTTTCATTCCCATTCAATTCGTTCAAGATTTCTCTTGCCATCGCTTCATCTTCTGGATGGACTTTTAATTTGATTCCTCCCAAAGCCTGCGAATACATGGGAACGATGTTCATCATGGTTTCGTTCTCAAAAAAGAATTGGATTTCCTCTTGTTCTAGCCGATGCTTCAAGATGGTGATTTCGTGAGGGTAGTTAAAAATGGCAACGGTAATGAATTTTTCCATTAGTGATTGATTTTCATAAAGATAAGCAAGAAATCATATTCTCAAGTAAAGTACCAAAAAGTTATATTTAGATTAAAAATTTTAACATTTGAAAAAAATCTGAAATGTTATTCGTAATTTTCAGCATTATTAGAAACGAATTATGAGTAAGAAACCTCGCAAGCCTGTAAAAAAAGTAAAAGATTTTACAGCACAGATTTTAAAAATTTTATCACAAGATGCCAATAAAGCATTCAATTATAAGCAAATAGGAGTAAAGCTAGAACTTGACGATACAAAAAGCAGAAATGAAATTATCAGGGACCTAAAACTTTTGGCTTCACAAAAGAAGATTGTTGAAATAGAACCAGGAAAATATTTGGTTGTGACAACGAGCCAAGACTATTACGAAGGAACCATCGATATGACAAGCAGAAAAACCGCTTATTTTGTATCAGATGATTTTGAAGAAGACGTTTTTATCCCCACAAACAACTTGAACAAAGCCTTAGACAAAGACAAAGTGAAAGTCTATGTTTATAACCGAAGAAGAGGCAAAAAACCGGAAGGCGAAGTGGTGGAAATCGTTGAAAGAAATAAAACAGATTTTGTTGGGGTTATTGACATCCAGAAGAATTTTGCCTTTGTTTCCACTGCAAATCCAAAAATGTACACCGATATTTTCATTCCAAAAGATAAAATCGGCGAAGCTGAAAACGGCGATGTCGTTTTAGTCCACATTGAAGATTGGCCGAAAAAAGCCGACAGTCCATTTGGAGCCGTGATAAAAGTTTTAGGAAAGCCAGGAGAACACAATACCGAAATCCATGCGATTTTGGCAGAATATGGCCTCCCGTATGATTTTCCGATTGAAGTCGAAGCTTTTGCACAAAAAATTGATACTTCAATCCAAGAAAGTGAAATCAAAAAACGTCGCGATATGCGTGATGTCTTGACTTTCACGATAGATCCAAAAGACGCAAAAGATTTTGATGATGCGCTTTCGTTCCAAATATTAGAAAACGGAAACTATGAAATTGGCGTCCATATTGCCGATGTTTCGTATTATTTGGAAGAAGGAACCATATTAGATAAAGAAGCCTACCAGCGTGCTACATCCGTTTATTTGGTTGATAGAGTAGTGCCGATGTTGCCTGAAGTGTTGTCAAATTTTGCCTGTTCGTTACGTCCGCACGAAGAAAAATATACATTTTCTGCCGTATTTGAATTGACAGAAAATGCACAATTGGTTAATTCTTGGTTCGGAAGAACCGTGACTTATTCTGACCAACGATTTTCTTATGAAGAAGCACAACACATTATTGAAACAAAAGGAGACGTTATTCCGGCTGAAATTTCATTAACGGGAAGCCAATATCAAGTTCCAGCTCAAATTCAAACAGCGACGCTTAAATTAGACGATTTGGCTAAAATTCTTCGCAATAGGAGAATGAAAGACGGAGCGATTTCGTTTGACAAGGTGGAAGTGAAATTTAACCTGAACGAACAAGCCGAACCGGTTGGCGTTTATTTTAAGGTTTCAAAAGATGCGAATCATTTGATTGAAGAATTTATGCTTTTGGCTAACAGAAAAGTTTCGGAATTTATTGGAAAACAAAAACCGAAAAAGACTTTTGTTTATAGAATTCACGATGAACCAGACGAAACCAAATTATTTAATTTGCAGACGGTTATCTCAAAATTCGGTTATAAATTAAACCTGAAATCAAAGAAAGACGTTTCGCAATCGCTGAATCAATTATTATTAGACGTAAACGGAAAAAAAGAGCAAAACTTGGTGGATACGTTGACAATCCGAACCATGAGCAAAGCTAAATATTCGACGGAGAACATTGGACATTACGGTTTGGCTTTTGATTATTATTCACATTTTACGTCGCCAATCCGTCGTTATCCTGATGTGATGGCACATCGTTTGTTACAGCAGTATCTTGACGGCGGAAAATCAGCAGATGAAGAAACCTACGAAGAAATGTGCCAGCATTCGTCAAACATGGAGGTTTTAGCGACCAATGCAGAACGCGATAGTATCAAATACATGCAGGTGAAATACATGCAGGATCACAAAGACGAAGAGTTTTTAGGTGTGATTTCTGGTGTAACCGAATGGGGAATTTACGTAGAAATTGTTTCCAATAAATGTGAAGGAATGTGTAGAATCCGTGAAATCCGTGATGATTATTACACGTTTGACGACAAGCAATATGCTTTGGTGGGAGAAGTTTCAAAAAATATTTTGCAATTAGGCGATGAAGTGTATGTAAAAGTAAAAAGCGCAGATTTGGTTAAAAAACAATTGGATTTTACTTATTTGCGTAAAAACGATTAAAAAAAAAAATATTAAAACAAAAAGAAGATGAAAAAGATAGTTTTAGTAGCATTTTTAATGCTTTCGCAAATGAATTTTGCACAAGATAAATCAGTCAGTTTGGGCGATTTTGATGAAGTAAAAGTATTCGACAGAATTTCATTGCAAATGATCCAGGGTACCGAAAATAAAATTGAAATCACAGGAGCTAAAAAAGACGATGTTGAAATTGTCAATAAAAACGGCGAGCTTAAAATCAGGATGAAATTCGGAAAACTTTTAACCGGCGATGATATCACGGCAAAATTATATTTCAAAAATGAAATTCACGAAATCACGGCCAGCGAAGGATCTTATGTTTCCAGTGAGGCCACTTTTAAAGCCGTTGCTTTTGAAGTAAGCTCAAAAGAAGGAGCAGAGGTTAAAATCAACTTAGACGTTCAAAAATTAGATGCTAAAACGTCTTCTGGAGGAATTTTAAAATTAAATGGTTCTGCTACAAATGTTGTTGCAATTAGCAATTCAGGAGGAATTGTAAAAGCAAAAGATTTAAAAACCAAGCAAACGCAGATTACTGTAAACGCTGGCGGTGAAGCCGAAGTAAACGCATCAGAGTTTGTGGAAGCAAAAACCAGGGCTGGCGGAAATATCCACGTTTATGGAAGTCCGAAACAAGTAAATAAGAAAAATGTAATCGGTGGAAATATCACGATTCATTAACTAGAATTTAAAAAAGGATTGTAAATTTTGAATTACCTTTGTATTATTTCTTTGTAAATTGCCTGAAATTGCTAATTTGCAAGGTTTAAAAAAGACTTTAAAAACTTACAATCCTTTTTGATGATTCAAGACATTTTAACTGGCATTCCACTCGGTATTTTTTTATGCTTTATGATTGGGCCAGTTTTTTTTATACTCTTAGAAACTGCTGCTGTCAAAGGAATCCGGGCGGCTTTGGTCTTTGATTTAGGCGTTGTCATTGCCGATATTGTTTTCATTTGCATCGCTTATTTCAGCAGTTACAGATTGATCAACAGCATCAAAGATGAACCGGCACTTTTTATTTTTGGAGGATTGATAATGGCAACTTACGGCGTTATTTCTTTCATAAAACTCAAAAAAGCAAGCACTTCAGAAAAAGTCGATCCCGAGGTGGAACTCATCAAAAAAAACTACGGAAGCCTTTTCATCAAAGGATTTCTTCTTAATTTCATTAACGTCGGCGTTCTCGGATTTTGGCTTTTGATCATAATCACCTTCGGACCACAATTAGACCTTCAAACCTCACGGCTTTTAGTCTTTTTTGGATCGGTTATCGGAACGTACATTTTAGTGGATCTTGCCAAAATGTTCTTAGCTAAAAGGCTAAAAAGCAAAATGACTCCAAAAAACATCTTGAAAATAAAGAAAATAACCAGCATACTTTTAGTGCTATTCGGATTGATAATTATGTCACAAGGATTTTTTCCAAGCGATCAAAAATTCGTAAAGGGAGTAATCAACAAAATAGAACACCAAAAATAAATCAAAATCCTGACTGAAAAGTTGGGATTTTTTTTTGAGCCAAACTGACGCATCCTTTAAATGTATTTCTTGCTGTTTCGCCTATCTTTTATGCCGAACACTGGCACAAAAGGAGAGTTGCGAACATCAGGGCTATTTTCATGCTTTTAGGCTTCTTTTAAACTCTAACAAGCTTTGTCGATAAAAATGTATTAAAAAATAAAATTTTTCTAGATAAATTTTTATGATTCACACGAAGCTGTTATTTTAATATCCTAGCTTCCTTCAGCAGAATAACTTTGTGTTTCATTGTTCCTTAAACCATTGGATTACTATTAAAAATGAGGTGTAAATAGTCACCCAAGTTTCCTTTAAGGTTTCTAAGGCATCGTCTGGATTGTAACCTTAACTGTAATTATTTTTTCTAAAAATGAGGCAAAAGAAAGATACACATTTCTGTATCTCTTTATGAGTGATCGTGTGGATTCGAACTTTATCTTTTATTCATTTTTACTAAAAAATGAGGCATAAAAAAAAGAGACACATTTCTGTATCTCTTTCCGAGGCATCGTCCGGATTCGAACCGGAGTAGGAGCTTTTGCAGAGCCCAGCCTAGCCGCTCGGCCACGACGCCAATTATTGTATTGGACGGCAAATGTAGAAAAATTATTTTAAAAACCGAATTTAAAGTCAGAATTTATGTGTAAAATAACAAATCTAAGTTCTATATTCCTCAATAACAATGGTTACGGATTCCACATCGCCACCAATCGGAGGATTTAATTTTGAAACCGCAACGCTAATTGTAGAAACGGAAGCAATTTCTTTAAAAACGCGCTGTACAATTCGATGCGCCACGTGTTCTAATAATTTGGAACGAATGGCCATTTCTTCTTCTACAATTTTATTCAAATGGACATAATCGACGGTGTCTTCAAGTTCATCGGTTTCCATTGATTTGCGCATATCCGTTTTGATTTCTAGATCTACAGAATAGTCAGAACCAATTTTTCCTTCTTCGACCAAACATCCATGATACGAAAAAGTGCGGATGTTTTTTAATTTTATAATTCCCATTTTCTTTTAAAGTTTAAAGTTCAGCACTTAAAGTTTATTGATAGTTCACAACTTAAAACCATAAACCTTGAACCTTTTTTTTATATTTGCTAAAATTAATAAAAACTATGGCATCAGAAGAAAAATCATTAAATTTTATTGAGCAAATCATTGAAGAAGATATCAAAAATGGCATGTCTCAACAGAAATTACGTTTTCGTTTTCCGCCTGAACCAAACGGTTATTTGCACATCGGACATGCCAGTTCTATTGCTCTTAATTTTGGTTTGGGAATTGATTATCAAGCCCCTGTGAACCTTCGTTTTGACGATACAAATCCTGAAAAAGAAGAGCAGGAATTTGTGGACGCTATTAAACGCGATGTAGAATGGCTTGGATATCAGTGGGAAAGCGAATGTTATGCTTCTGATTATTTCCAGCAATTATATGATTGGGCGGTTGAATTTATCAAAAAAGATAAAGCTTATGTAGACAGCCAGACTTCGGAAGCAATGGCCGAACAAAAAGGAACGCCGACAATGCCAGGAACTGATTCTCCTTTCAGAAACCGTTCTGTTGAAGAAAACTTGGATTTATTCGAAAGAATGAAAAACGGAGAATTCCCAGAAGGAACTCATATTCTGCGTGCCAAAATTGATATGAAATCAACCAATATGTTGATGCGCGACCCAATTATGTACCGCATTTTACATAAAGACCACCACAGAACCGGAAGCGATTGGAAAATCTATCCGATGTATGACTGGGCTCACGGTGAAAGCGATTATTTGGAAGGCATTTCACATTCATTCTGTACGCTTGAATTTTTGCCTCACAGAGAATTATACGATTGGTTTTTAGACCAAATTTATGATGATAATAAAGTGCGCCCGAAACAAAGAGAATTTGCAAGACGCAACCTTTCGCATACGGTTGTAAGCAAGAGAAAATTACAGCAATTGGTTAAAGAAAAGCACGTTAACGGTTGGGATGATCCCAGAATGTCAACTATTTCTGGATTGAGAAGACGCGGTTATACGGCTAATTCTTTGCGAAATTTTGCAAATACCATTGGGATTGCCAAACGTGATAACTTGATTGATGTTTCGGTTTTAGAATTTTGCATTCGCGAAGATTTGAACAAAACGGCGCCAAGAGTGATGGCTGTTTTGGATCCGGTTAAGGTTGTCATTACTAATTTTCCGGAAGAAAAAGAAGAGTGGCTTGATGCTGAAAACAACCAGGAAGATGACAATGCAGGTTTCAGAAAAGTGCCACTTTCAAGAGAAATTTATATTGAAAGAGAAGACTTTTTAGAAGAAGCTCCGGCTAAGTTTTTCAGATTGACTTTAGGTAAAGAAGTGCGTTTAAAAAATGCGTACATCATTAAAGGAGAAAGTGTTGTAAAAGATGCAGACGGAACTATTACTGAAATTCACGTAACGTATGATACCGATTCTTTAAGCGGAAGCGGGACGGAAGCAAGCCAAAGAAAAGTGTCTGGAACGTTGCACTGGGTTTCGATTGCACACGCGATTGAAGCTGAAATTCGTTTGTATGACAGACTTTTTACTGATGAATCGCCTGACACACACAAAGGAAAAGATTTCTTAGAATTTGTGAATCCGAATTCTTTGCAAGTGATCAAAGGGTATTTGGAACCAAGCTTAAAAGAAGTTCAAAACGAGGATAAATTCCAGTTTCAACGATTGGGTTATTTTACTGTAGACAAGGATTCTACGGCAGAAAAATTGGTTTTCAACAGAACGGTGGCTTTGAAAGATGCTTGGGAAGAAAAAGGCAAGAAAGAAGAAAACGTTATCAATAATTCGTTGAAAGAAATCAACAAATATTTTAAAGTTGGAACGGATGAAGAACGAAATGCGGTTGAAAAATCAATAGGCGAGGGGCTTGAAAACGTTTCTAATTTTAGCTTGTTGCAAAATACGTTGAAGAAAAATATCAATAATAATAAGAGTTCATTGTTGTTTTCAAATTTTCTTTTGAAATTTTCAGTCTTGAAAACGGCAGATATTGAAGTGGAAACGTTGCATAAATTATATTCAATGTCGTTGAAAAGCGAATCGCCGTTTGTGCGTTTTGAAGTGATTCAGAATTTAAAAAAGGATGAAGTTAATTTTGATGCATTTTCAACACAATTGGCAGATTTGAGAAATTCTGAGAAAAGTGAATCGGTTTTGGAAGTTTTGAATACTTTATAAATTTTAAAAGTTTTTTCGGAAATTTCGCAAAGCTGGATTCTAAAATTAGAGTATAGATTTTATATATGAAAAGCTCCTTTTATCGGGAGCTTTTTCTATTATTGTAAAATTCTATTGAAGTAGGAAATTATATAGTTTTTTGTAATTTAAATTGGCTTTCATAAATTGATTTTAAGCCAGTTTTTAAATTTTTGAAGGTCAATTTATGCTGATTGTAAATAAGTTTTCTTAAATCGGTTTATTTGCGTTTTTGGGTTGACACTGTGGGTAATTGTTTAAAAGAAGCCGAAAGCTTGAGTTCTAACCCTGATGCTTGAAATTATCCTTTTTTCATTTTCGAAAAAAGATAATTCACGCAGCAGGGAAAGTATTTAAGAAAGTGAAAAAATGTTTGGTTCCTAATAAATTCCTAAAAAATACTTTAACTGCTCATTAACATCAAACTGTTAAAATTAAATGTAACTTTAAATTATTAACCAAAAAAAACAAATAGTTATGTCTAAAGGAAATGCAATTATCGGAGTTTTAGCAGGAGCTGCAATTGGAGCTGCAGTAGGAATTTTATTCGCGCCAGAAAAAGGGGAGAAAACAAGAAAGAAAATCAAAGACGGTTTTGACAGCCAAAAAGATGAATTACAGCATAAGTTTGATAAATTGTCTGAACAGGTAAAAGGTAAATTTGCAAAAGCCAAAGTGGATTTAGAAACTGGGTTTGATGATTTAGTGGCAAACGCACAAGATACCAAAGAAGATGTGATTGCGGCATTAGAAAAAAAATTGACAGATTTGAAAGCTCAGGCTCAAGCTGCAACTGACAAAAAATAAATCCAAGCTTTATGGCATTTGAAAAAATAAAAGAAAATACCGACGAATTGCAAGACAGGGCAAAGGAATATATTGATGCAAATATTGCATATTATAAACTTTATGGCTTTAAGATTGCAATGAAATCAACCACATTGATGCTCAAATTATTTTTATTGGGCATTATGCTGGTGATTGTAACCCTATTTTTTTCGATTGCGTTGGCGTTGGCGATTGGATACGGTCTTGACAACTTTGCATATGGATTTTTGATTGTTGGAGGCATTTATTTTGTGCTGGCAATCTTGGTGTATTATGTTCAAGATAAGATCGTTGAAGGTCCAATTTTAAGAACTTTTTCTAAGATGCTTTTTAAGAAATATTAAAAAATAAGTTTATGGAAATTACAAAAACATATGCTTCTTATGAAGAAATCAATAAAGAACTAGAAATTCTTAAAGTTGAAAAAGATTTGGCTTTTGAAAAAATGCAATTGAGTTTCATGGAAACCAAAGACAGTTTCACAGCCAAAAATATTGTTGGGACAGTTCCAGGAATGGCTCTGAATGTTATTGGAGCTCTATCTGGTCCGTTGAAAAATGTGGGAATTGCTTATCTGACGAAAAAGATTTTTCGGATGTAAATAAGTAATATAAAACAAAAAAGAGGCTTTTCAGGGCCTCTTTTTTTATTTAGTTGAATCATAATCTTCTGGATCAAAATCATCTCTTGATTTAGATTCTTCTGATTGGTTAAAATCAGTCATGCTTCGTTTTACTTCTTCATTTGAATCTTTTTTCTTTTGGTGGCGTTTCATTGATTCTCCCACTTGATTAGAAGCGGTAAACGACGCAACCATATTGTTTAGCATGTCGCTGCCGGCTTGTGGCGAATTTGGCAACAGGATAAGGTTAGAATTCGCGTCAGCACCAATCGCCTGCAATGTATCGTAATGTTGTGTCACGACGATTAGGGCAGAAGCTTCTTGAGAATTAATTCCCACTTGGTTTAAGATGTCAACGCTTTCTACCAACCCTCTTGCAATTTCACGTCTTTGATCGGCGATACCTTGACCTTGCAATCTTTTACTTTCTGCTTCGGCTTTGGCTTTGGCAACGATTCTGATTCGTCCCGCTTCAGCTTCATATTCTGCTGCAGATTTTTCTCTGTCGGCAGCGTTGATTCGGTTCATCGCATTTTTTACTTGAATATCTGGATCGATGTCTGTAATCAGCGTATTGATGATATCGTATCCATAAGTGGTCATGGCTTCGTTCAATTCACGTTTAACCGCAATGGCAATATCGTCTTTTCTTTCAAAAACGTCGTCTAATTTCAACTTCGGAACTTCTGCTCTTACAACGTCAAAAACATAAGAAGTGATTTGGTCGTGCGGATATTCTAATTTGTAAAAAGCTTCGTAAACTTTATCTTGAATTACTTTAAACTGAACAGAAACCTTCATTTTCACAAACACGTTTTCTTTGGTTTTTGTTTCAATGATGACATCGAGCTGTTGAATTTTCAAATTGATTTTTCCTGCGATTTTATCCACAACCGGAATTTTCAATTGCAAACCAGAATGACGGATGCTTTGAAACTTCCCGAAACGTTCCACGATGGCAGATGTTTGTTGTTTTACCGTAAAGAAGGAGGATAAGAAGATAAATAAGACAAAGAATAAAAAGAGATACATAGGAATGTTTAAGTCCATAACAGAGTGTTTAAAAGTTAATTCGGTTAAGATATAAAAAAAGCCTCTCAAAAGAAAGGCTTGGTAATATATTTCTAAAATCTTGTCATTCTGACGAAAGAGGAATCTTCGTATGTTTTTCTTTCCTAAGAATACTTTTTTCGTAAAATGACAAAAATGTTTTTATTTCAAAGTTTCAATCGCTTTATTGATTCTGGCAATCGTTTCATCTTTTCCGATGATGCTGATAATGTCATATAGGTGAGGGCCTTTCAATGATCCGACCAAACTCAATCGAAGCGGTTGCATAATTTTTCCCATCCCGATTTCATTTTCTGTCATCCAAGTTTTAACCGTGTTTTCCACATTTTCGGTAGAAAAATCTACAGTGTTTTCTAAAACGTCAATCAGTTTTGTCATCAATTCAGCCGTTTCTGGTTTCCAGTTTTTGGTCGCTTTTTCATCATAAGATGTTGGCGCCATAAAAAAGAAATCAGACAAATCCCAAAGCTCAGAAGCAAATGTCGCACGTTCTTTTACCAAACGAACAATTTCTGTAACCGTTTCAATTGGTCGGTTGATTCCTTTTTCTAATAACGTATGTGAAAGTTCCTTAGCCAAAACTTCGTTGTCAGCTCTCTGGAAATATTGGTTATTGAACCATTTATTTTTCTCGGGGTCGAATTTTGCTCCGGCTTTGTTAACTCTTCCTAAATCGAAAACGTTTACCAATTCGTCAAGCGTAAACAATTCTTGATCGGTTCCTGAACTCCAACCTAATAATGCCAAGAAGTTGATAACCGCTTCTGGCAAAAATCCTTTTTCTCTATATCCAGAAGAAACGCCTTCAGCAGTTTTCCATTCTAAAGGAAATACAGGAAATCCAAGTTTGTCTCCGTCTCTTTTCGATAATTTTCCGTTCCCAACAGGTTTTAAAATCAGTGGCAGATGTGCAAATTCTGGCGCTTCCCAATTAAAAGCTCTGTACAACAAAACGTGCAATGGCATTGATGGAAGCCATTCTTCACCACGAATCACGTGCGATGTTTCCATCAAATGATCATCCACAATGTTCGCCAAGTGATAGGTCGGCATTCCGTCGCTTTTATACAAAACTTTATCGTCTAAAAGATTCGTATCAAATTTCACGTCGCCACGAATGATATCTTTTAATTGCAAAATTTCATCAACCGGAGTTTTAAAACGAATTACGTAGTCTTCTCCAGCTAAAATTCTTTGTGCCGTTTTTTCAGCAGAATTCGTTAAAGAGTTATCCAATTGCTCGCGATTGCTGTGATTGTAAATAAATGTTTTTCCGTTTTCTTCGTCGCTTTTGCGCAATTTATCCAAATCTTCTGCAGAATCAAATGCATAATACGCCCAACCCGAATTGATCAACTGGTCAGCATATTCTTTATACAATTCTTTTCTCTCGCTTTGACGGTAAGGACCAAATTTTTCATTCTTTCCAACGGTCTCATCCGGAGAAATTCCCAACCATTCCAAGGCTTCTAAAATATATTCTTCAGCGCCAGGAACAAAACGATTTTGGTCAGTATCTTCAATACGAAGATAAAAAACACCGCCGTGCTTTTTAGCAAATAGATAATTGAATAGGGCAGTTCTTACGCCACCAATATGCAAAGGTCCAGTCGGACTTGGTGCAAAACGAACGCGAATTGGTTTAGACATTTTATATAAATTTTGATGCAAAGATACAAAGTAAGAAGCAAGAGACAAGAGAAAATAGTTTTTCAGATCACGTCTTTTATCCTTCTTCTTTCGTCTATTCTCTTCAAAATCAGCTCTTGGATACTGAAACAATAATTACTACTTTTAACGGTTATAAAGAAACCACGCATAATTTTGGAAAATAAAGCATTGATATACGACAAATTAGAAGCTTTCATCAAGAAGTTTTACACCAATGAACTCCTCAAAGGATTAATTTTCTTCATAGGTTTAGGATTGCTGTACTTGCTTTTTACGCTGTTCTTGGAATATTTCCTTTGGCTGAAACCAATGGGAAGAACCATTTTATTTTGGACATTTATCATCGTGGAACTATTCCTTTTGTTCCGATTTATCTTATTTCCTTTGTTCAAATTGTTCAAGCTTCAAAAAGGAATCAATTACGAAGAAGCTTCGAATATCATCGGAAACCATTTTTCAGAAGTAAACGACAAGTTGAAGAATTTTCTGCAATTATCAAACGATACCAATCAATCTGAATTATTGTTGGCTTCGATTGATCAAAAAGCACAAACCTTAAACCCGATTCCTTTTGGCAACGCCATTAATTTTAAAGGAAATGTAAAATACCTTCCGTGGGCAATTATCCCGATTTTGTTTTTTGCCTTTTTTATGATTTCTGGAAACAGCGATGTGATTACCCAAAGTTTCAATAGAGTAGTGCGCTACAACGAACGTTTTTCGCCACCGGCTCCGTTTGCTTTTGTCGTGACAAATCCGTCGTTGCAAACCGAACAAGGAAATGATTTTGTGTTGCAAGTAAAATCACAAGGAAAAGTGGTTCCTGAAAACGCGTTGATTTTTATCGATGGCGAAAGTTATTTTATGGAAAGCACAAAGCCAGGAGTTTTTGAATACAAATTTTCGAAGCCGACTAAAAATGTAAACTTCCATATTGAATCAAATGAAGTCACCACAAAAGATTTTGAATTGGCCGTTGTCGCAGTTCCGACGATTGCCAATTTTGAAATGGTTTTGAATTTTCCTTCGTATTTGAATAAAAAATCAGAAACAATTCAAGGTTCTGGAAACGCAATTGTTCCCGAAGGCACAAAAGTCACTTGGAAAGTCACCACTTTGGCAACTAAATCGGTGGAATGGTCTGATTTAAAAATAATTACGCCTTTTTCTTCGGATGAAAATACATTTAAAATCTCAAAAAGCATCAATCAGAACACAGAATACGAAATTTTGACTTCAAATGCGAATGTCAAACATTATGAAAAACTGAATTACCAGATTTCAATTATCAAAGATCAGTTCCCGACGATTGCTGTGAACAACGCTCCAGATAGTTTGAAGTTGAATCAAAACGTTGTTGTCGGACAAGTTTCTGATGATAACGGTTTGTCAAAATTGCAAATTGTTTTTTATCCAAAGAACAAAAATAATGAAGCCAAGAAAATGGCTTTGCCTGTGAAAAAGGATGTTTTTGATCAATTCATATTTTCTTTTCCCGGAAATCTTCCGATTGAAGAAGGCGTTTCTTATGAATATTATTTTGAGGTTTTTGACAACGATGCGTTGCATAATTTCAAATCAACAAAGTCTTCTGTTTTTGCAGATAGAATGGCAACTGTGGAAGAAAAGGAAGAACAGAATTTGCAACAGCAAAATGACAACATCAAGAGTTTAGAAAATTCCATAAAAAACAAAGACAAGCAATTGTCAGAAATTGACAAGCTTCAAAAGTTAGGAAAAGAGAAGACCAACCTTGAATTTAAAGACCAGCAAAAAGTCAATAATTTTATCCAAAGACAAAAACAGCAGGAGCAAATGATGAAGGAGTTTTCTAAAAAAATGGAAGACAATTTAGATAAATTCAAGACCGATAAAAAAGATGAATTTAAGGAAGAATTGAAAGATCGCTTGCAGAAAGCAGAAAAAGAAATTGAAAAAAATGAAAAGCTTTTGGACGAATTAAAAAAGCTTTCAGAGAAATTGAAAGAAGAAGAACTTTTTGAAAAGATTGATAAGTTCAAGCAAAGTTCTAAAAACCAAACTAAGAATTTGGAACAATTAGTAGAACTTACGAAGAAATATTACGTAGAAAAGAAAGCGGAACAATTAGCCGATAAATTAGACAAGCTTTCTGAAAAGCAAGATAAGTTGGCTGAAAATGAAAAGGAAAATTCCACAGAAAAGCAAAATGAAATCAACAAAGAGTTTGATAAGATTCATGAGGAATTAGACCAATTAGAGAAAGACAATAAAGAATTGAAAGCTCCAATGGATATTCCGAAAGACGAACAAACCGAGAAAAGTATTGACGAAGATTTAAAGAAAGCTTCTGACGAATTACAGAAGGACAAAAAAGATAAAGCTAAGCCGAAACAGAAAAGCGCTTCTCAAAAAATGAAGAAAATGAGCGGTGCAATGATGGAAGCGATGGAAGGAGGCGAGATGGAACAACTCGAAGAAGATGTGAAAATGCTTCGCCAAATTCTGGACAATTTATTGGCGTATTCTTTTTCTCAAGAAGACTTACTGAAACAGTTTAGAGGAATTAAAAAAGGTTCGCTTTCATTCAATAAAAACTTGAAGTTACAGCAAGATTTGAAGTTACAATTCAAGCACGTTGACGACAGTCTGTTTGCGATGTCATTGCGTAATCCAAAATTGGGAGAAAACATTACAACAGAAATTGGAAACGTGCATTACAATATTGACAAATCGTTAGAAACTTTAGCAGAAGCCCAAGTGTCAAAAGGAGTTTCGCACCAGCAATATGCGGTTGCTTCTTCGAATAAATTGGCAGACTTTTTGAGCGAGATTCTGAACGGTATGCAGATGCAGATGCAAATGCAAGGAATGGGTTCAGGCAAACCAAAACCAGGCCAAGGCCAAGGAATGCAACTGCCCGATATTATCCAAAAGCAACAAGGTCTTGGAGAGAAGATGAAAGACGGAATGAAGAAAGGCGACAAACCAGGAGAAAAAGAAGGCGAAGGAAAAGACGGAAAATCTGGTAAAGATGGAAAGCCAAAAGACGGAAAAGGCGGAGGCCAACAAGGAGAAGGCGGTGAAGATGGAGAAGGTGATGCTGGCAAAGTTTTAGAAATTTACAAAGAACAAGTTCGTCTTCGCGAAGCATTGCAAAAAGCGTTAGAAAAAGAAGGAATGGGTGGCAACGGTCAGAACGCTTTGAACCAAATGAAACAGATTGAAAAGGATTTGCTGAACAAGGGTTTTAAAAATGAAACGCTTCAAAAGATGCTGAATTTAAAGCACGAATTATTGAAATTAGATAATGCCATTCAAGAACAAGGCGAAGAAAACAAACGCCAATCGCAAACAAATAAAAAGGATTTTAATAATCAAACGAATGCTGTTTCGCCTGCATTAAAGCAATATTTAAACAGCATAGAAATATTAAACAGACAAACACTACCTTTGCGCCCGAATTATAACCAGAAGGTTCAAGAATATTTTAGAAAAGATGATTAGTTTTAATTACGAAACCGACTTTGAATTATCAGACGAAACCGCCATTTCAAATTGGCTTTCACAAGTGATTTTATCAGAGTCAAAAAAGGAAGGGGATATCAATTATGTATTTTGTGACGATGAATATCTTCACAAGATTAACGTTGAATATTTAGACCACGACACCTTAACAGATATCATAAGTTTTGATTATTCAATAGGGAATGAGTTGCACGGAGATATTTTTGTTTCTGTAGAAAGGGTTGCTGATAACGCTAAAGATTATGAAGTAACTTTTGATGAAGAATTGAAAAGAGTGTTGGTTCATGGTATTCTTCATTATGCAGGTTACAAAGATAAATCAGAAGATGACGAGCTTAAAATGCGTCAAAAGGAAGAAGAGAAAATGGCAATGTTCCACGTGAAACAATAGCTTAAAGTTCTTTTTTAAAAGTACAAATTTCGATTAACGTTCCACGTGGAACAAAATTAAATTTCTGTTTATTCAGAAGTTGAAAGGAAAATAAAATGTTTCAAGATACATACGATGTAATTGTTGTTGGAGCCGGCCACGCTGGCTCAGAAGCCGCCGCGGCAGCGGCGAATTTAGGTTCTAAAACTTTATTGGTGACAATGAGTTTACAGAACATCGCGCAAATGTCTTGCAATCCTGCGATGGGTGGAATTGCAAAAGGACAGATTGTGCGGGAGATTGACGCTTTGGGCGGTTACTCCGGAATTGTTTCTGACAGGACGGCAATCCAGTTCAAGATGCTCAACAAATCAAAAGGACCTGCCATGTGGTCACCCCGTGTTCAAAGCGACAGAATGCGTTTTGCAGAAGAGTGGAGAATGATGCTGGAAGGAACTCCGAATCTTGATTTTTACCAAGAAATGGTTAAAGGATTGATTATTGAAAACGGAAAAATCGCAGGAATCAGAACTTCGCTTGGCGTTGAAATCAGGTCGAAATCAGTTGTCTTGACCAATGGAACTTTCTTGAATGGATTGATCCATATTGGAGAAAAACAATTCGGCGGAGGTAGAGCTGGAGAAAGTGCGGCGTACGGAATTACAGAAGATCTAGTTCGTGCTGGATTTATTGCTGGAAGAATGAAAACAGGAACGCCCCCGCGTGTGGATGGCCGTTCCTTGGATTATTCAAAAATGGAAGAACAGCCCGGAGATGTAAATCCAAGTAAGTTTTCATATTCTGATATCACCAAACCTTTGTCTGTCCAAAAGTCATGTCACATGACCTACACGTCGCTGCAAGTGCACGATTTGTTGCGTGAAGGTTTTGATCGTTCGCCAATGTTTAATGGAAGGATTCAGTCGCTCGGACCAAGATATTGTCCATCGATTGAAGATAAAATCAACCGTTTTGCAGACAAAGACAGACACCAATTGTTTGTGGAGCCAGAAGGATGGAATACATGCGAAGTGTATGTTAATGGATTCTCAACTTCGCTTCCTGAAGAAGTTCAGTTTAAAGCGCTTCGTTCTGTTGTTGGTTTTGAAAAAGTCAAATTCTTCCGTCCTGGTTATGCTATTGAATACGATTATTTCCCACCAACACAATTAAAACATACGTTAGAAACTAAACTTGTGGAAGGTTTGTACTTCGCTGGACAAATTAACGGAACGACAGGTTATGAAGAAGCGGCTTCTCAAGGTTTAATGGCCGGAATCAATGCGCATTTAAAAGTGCACGAAAAAGAGCCATTAATTTTAAAAAGAGATGAGGCTTATATTGGCGTTTTAATTGATGATTTAATTACAAAAGGCACAGAAGAGCCATACAGAATGTTTACGTCTCGAGCGGAATACAGAACACTTTTAAGGCAAGATAATGCAGATTTTAGGCTAACACCTATGTCGCACGAAATTGGCCTTGCTTCAGAAGCGCGTTTGCGCCGAATGGAAAAAAAGCTTAAAGATTCTGAATCTATGGTTTCTTTTTTCAAAGAAACAAGTGTTACAGTTGCAGAAACAAATCCGATTTTAGAAGAGAAAGGTTCTGCAGCAATCAACCAGCCTGATAAAATGTTCAAGGTGTTTTCTCGTCCGCAAATTGACCTGAACGATATGATGAAGTTTGATAAAGTGGCTAAATACGTAGAAGAAAACAACTATGATCAGGAGGTTCTAGAACAAGCCGAAATTCAAGTTAAATATTCTGGCTACATCGAAAAAGAACGAAACAACGCGGATAAATTGACGCGGTTGGAAGATGTAAAAATCCCAGATTCTTTTGATTATGATAAAATAAAATCATTGTCACATGAAGCAAAAGAGAAGTTTAAAAAGATTTGTCCGGTAACTTTGTCTCAAGCGTCCCGAATTAGCGGGGTTTCTCCAAGTGATATTTCGGTATTACTAATTCACATGGGAAGATAATGTTTCACGTGGAACGAATGATTCAACAGCGCATTATCAAAGGGATCTTCTCGATTCTTTTGATAATTTTTGTTTCTATATCTTGTTTTCCAGTTAAGTCAATCTCTAGTATAGCGGATTATCATATTTTAAATGCTACAGCCTCAAAAGAACTTAAGAAGGAAAGTCTTGCGATTTTTATGTTTGAGGATAAAAGAGTGAAAAACTCTTTCCAAAACTTCCTTAAGATAAAGCTTAATATGCAGAATGAAAATCGAAATTTTACGGTAAAAATCCAAGGTGAAAAATTCGTCATTTCTGTTTTGGATAAGACGGAAACTGAAAAAATGATTTCTTTTGAAGATTACATTTTTAAAAATTCAGAAAAAGAAATTTTAAAAGAAGGGAACCAAAAATCATATATTTCCATTTCTGTTATGGATAGAGTTGGAAACGACTGTCTGAAAAATAACTCGATTTATCAAAATTTGGTTGTCAATTATTTAAAAGAATTGAAACTTGAATACTCTAAATAATTAAATATGTTTCACGTGAAACGTTTTGTTCAAAACCGTATGGTCAAAGGGATCTTCTTGATTTATTTTATTTCTTTTGTTTTTGGAAGTTGCGCTGTCTCAAGAACAGGCTACCAGATTGACGATTATTACATTTCAGAAAACGGTAAAGAAATTATAGGTACAAAACCTTTGAATGCTTTCATATTCGAAAATAACGTAACCAATCTTCCGTTTGAACAATTTTTAGCTCTAAAATTCAAACTGAATAATTTACTATCAAGAGAATTCTGGATTACAATCAATGGAAGCAAATACAAATTGATCATTTATGAAAATTCAGAATTCGATAAATACTTTGGATATTCAAATTTCGCAGCCGTTAATCAAGAAAATTTAACAAATATTGTAGGCGGACAATCCAAATTTATTGCCATTTCAGTGATTAATGAATTCAATGAAGATTGCCTTTCAGACAAATCGATGCTCCAAAATGTAGTAACGGTTTACTTAAAAAACTTAAAAGACGAATACATCAAGATTAAATAATGATTTCAAAAAACCTCACAAATTTTCTTACCGTTAAAGACAATTCCGTTTCAAAAGAAACTTTTGAATTGCTCTATGATGGAAATTTAGACATGTTAATTACGTCTCCGCAACCAGATAAAAATACTCTGGGTAGTTATTATGAAAGCGAAGATTATATTTCACATACCGACGGAAAGCGTTCTGTATTTGAAAAAGCGTATCATTTTATTAAAAATATTGCTTTAAAAAATAAACTTTTATTAATTAATGACTTGCAAAAATCGAAAGGAAATTTGCTTGATATCGGTGCCGGTACCGGAGATTTTCTTTTAGTTGCAAAACAAAATGGCTGGAATGCCGTCGGAATTGAACCAAGTGAAAAAGCAAAAGCCATTGCGCATCAAAAAGGAGTGGAGCTGAAATCTAATCTTTCTGAATTTGAAGATCATTCTTTTGATGTGATTACGATGTGGCATGTTTTAGAACACGTTCCTAATTTAGAGAATCAAATAAAAGATTTAAAACGATTGCTGAAACCGAATGGTTCAATAATTATAGCGGTTCCCAATTTCAAATCGTTTGATGCTGATTATTACCAAGAATTTTGGGCGGCGTATGACGTACCAAGACACCTTTGGCATTTTTCAAAAACGGCAATCCAGAAATTATTTTTAGCTGAAAACTTAGAATTGCAAAAAGTGCTTCCGATGAAATTTGACTCTTTTTATGTAAGCCTGCTTTCTGAAAAATACAAAACCGGAAAAATGAATTACATTAAAGCTTTTTCAATCGGATTAAAGTCAAACTTAAAAGCAAAGAAGAGTTTAGAGCATTCTTCTCATATTTATGTGCTGAAAAACGCTAAAAATTAAAATAAACTACGCTATTTAAATATTATTGAATCAAATGTAAAAAGACATGGATATTTTTAAAACGTTCTTTAAAACGCTTTATTTGAATCCGGTTTTAATAGCTTTAGCTTATGCTAATTTTTGATTCGATAAGTAAACTTTATATATTAAAAAAAGGCCGAAAATTAACACTTTCTCCATTTATAAATTATTTTTCCTATTTTTGAGCCAAATTAAAAATCAAAGAATTTTAGAATGAAAAAATCTATAGTAGCGTTTGCAATCGCAATTACATTAATTTCTTGCAACAAACAAGAAGCAACTTCAGCAACTGAAAAAACTGCGTATGTTGACACCGTTAAATTAATGGACGAATACACAGAATCAAAAGACCTTCAAGCGAAATTTAAAGACAAAGGCGAAGTAATAGGAAGAGAATTAGAATTAGAAATCAAAAAATTCCAAGAAGAAGCTCAAAATTTCCAAAGAAATGCACAAGCAAACGGCCAGGAATGGGCACAAAGAAAAGGAGCTGAATTGCAGAAAAAAGAACAGCAGTTGCAATACGCACAACAAGCAATGGGACAACAATTGCAACAAGAAGGCGCAATTGAAAGAGATTCTATCGTAACTAAAGTTAGAAATTACATCAAAGAATACGGTAAGAAAAACGGGTACACTTACATTTATGGAACAGGCGACGCCGCAACAGTTCTTTACGCAAAAGACGGTTTAGACATCACTGAAAAAATCGTAAAAGAATTAAACGACAAGTACAAAGCTCCTGTCAAAACAGAAGAAAAAGAAGAAGCTAAACCGAAAGAAGAAGCTAAAAAATAATAATCGAATGCCTTCCAAGTGAAGGCATTTTTTTTTGAAGCCAATCCCGCTTTTCACTATAAGTCCTCATTTAAAAATCTTTTTTTGCAAGCCACAAAACGAGCTTCCGTTGGTCGCTGTTTTGCGCCAGCAATAAATAGATTTTTAAATTGCGGGCTTTCCGCTTCAATCGTGGCTATTGGCGCAGTTTGCCCATACCCTCAAATCTTAAAAAAACCTTTTGCTGACGTAGCGTTTAAAGTACCGCAAGCCGAGCAATCCAAACATTTTACATTCCCTATTTTTGTGTAAAACTTAAAGAACCTTAATTCTTTAATGTTTCAAATTTTTCTAACTTGCGAAAAAATAAAAGCCAAATGCAAGAAATTTCACAAGCAGCCTCTTACACCTTAAAGTTCATCAACCAAACCCAGCGTTCCATTTTTCTAACCGGAAAAGCAGGAACCGGTAAAACCACTTTACTGCGTGAAATCATACAATCCACACACAAAAACACCGTTGTGGTCGCACCCACAGGCATCGCCGCGTTGAATGCCGGCGGCGTCACCGTCCACTCGATGTTCCAGCTTCCTTTTGCCGGATTTATTCCTGATTTTCAGAGCGAAGCACAATTTTCAGACACCGTAAAATTCGAAACAAAAAGCACGTTAGTCCGCCATTTCAGAATGAATGCCATTAAAAAAGCAGTCATTCAAAATATGGAATTGCTGATCATTGACGAAGTCAGCATGCTTCGCGCCGATCTTCTTGACGCTATCGATTTCACAATGAGAAGCATACGTAAAAAAAACGACCAGCCTTTTGGTGGCGTGCAGGTTTTATTCATCGGCGATTTATTGCAGTTGCCACCCGTCATTCGCAATGAAGAATGGGACACGTTGCGAAAATATTACAACGGAAAATTCTTTTTTCATTCGCACGTCATCCAGCAATATCCGCCACTTTACATCGAACTTTCAAAAATATTCCGCCAGACGGATGATCGTTTTATCAATATCCTTAACAATCTGCGCAACAACAGAATCGATGCCGAAGACATCAAAAGCCTGAACGAATTTGTAAAACCAGATTTCGACCTAAAGAAAAACAAAGGTTACATCACATTGACAACCCACAATCACAAAGCAGATTCGATGAATGCGCAAGCTTTGCAAGATTTGGATGGGAAATTAGTTACGTACCAGCCTGAAATTGTGGGCGATTTTCCGGAGAAAATTTTTCCCGTGGAACACTCGCTGCAATTGAAAATAGGAGCACAGGTGATGTTTGTCAAAAATGACATTTCTCCCGAAAAAAATTATTTCAACGGAAAAATGGGCATCATCAAGTCGCTTTCTGAACGCGAAATTTTGGTAAACTTTCCAGAAGAAAACAAAACTATTGAAGTCGAACGTTATGAATGGAAGAACATTAGGTATTTCATTGATCCAAATACAAAAGAAGTTGAAGAAGAAAATTTAGGAACTTTTACGCATTATCCGCTGAAATTGGCGTGGGCGATAACCGTCCACAAAAGCCAAGGTTTGACTTTTGACAAAGCGGCGATTGATGTTTCGCAGGTTTTTATGCCGGGGCAGGCGTACGTCGCTCTTTCTAGACTTCGTTCGTTAAACGGGCTTATTTTGCTTTCTCCGTTGCAAATGAATGGCATTTCTAACGATCAAGATGTGATGACTTATTCGAATAACAAAGCTTCGGAAGACTTGCTGTCACAGTCATTGCAAAAAGAAACCCAGCGATTTATCCATAACTATTTGAGAAACAGCTTCGATTGGGCAAACTTATCTCAAGAATGGCGCAACCACCAATACAGCTACAACGAAGATGCGGAGAAATCAGAAAAATCAAAACATCGAATTTGGGCCAAACGCCAAGCGGAAATCATTGAAAAGTTAGTTGAACCGGCTTCAAAATTTATGCGCCAGCTTGACAGTTTGTTTTATGCTGAAGAATTTAATATCCAATTTATTTTGGAACGAATTAACGCGGCTTACGATTATTTCTTAAAACCAATGGACGGAATGGAATTTGAAATCCTCTGGAAATTGGAAGAAGTAAAGCGCGTGAAAAAAGCAAAGCAGTTTTTCCAGGAATTGTATGCTTTGGAAGAAATGCATACCAAAGCTATTTTGCGACTGATGAAGGCCAAATTGCTAATCGAAATCGTGGCTTCGGATAAAGAAATCTGCAAAGAAAATTTAGATTCTCAAGAAATTAAATCTTATAAATTCAAGAAGTTAGAGTTTATCAAAGCCGAATTTAAAAAGACAAATGCCACTTTGGTCGAAGAAGAGTACGAGACAGAACGCTATCTTCCGAAGAAAAAAGAAAAGAAAGAACCCAAGAAATCAACGGTGGAAGAAACCTATGAACTTTGGCTAGACAAAAATACGATCAAAGAAATTGCCGAAATCAGAAAGCTGACGAATCAAACCATCGCCGGACATATCGCCAAATTGATTGAAGCAGAAAAAGTCAGTATTGCCGATGTTTTACCAGACGAAAGAATTAGAGAAATTGCGTTGATTTTCAAAGGTTATGAAGAAGAATCGCTGACACCTTTGAAAGAAAAATACGGAGATCAATTTACTTGGGACGAATTGAAATTTTACAAAGCGAGTTTAAAAGTTTAAATTTCCATAAAGAGAAAACCAGACGTAATTCAACTGAAATACGTCCGGTTTCTTATTTTTAAAAAGTAAAATTTACTGCATAAAATACAATCCTAAAACGGCAGGAATAAAATAAATCACGATCGTTCTGGCGCCGTCATAATCTTTAGCGATTCTTTGTCCGAAAAGCAAAAACAAAAGCGTGATGCACGATAGGATTAATCCGTAAAAAGCCAAAAGATTTGAACCGTTTAAAAGCAATTGTATAAATCCAGAAATACATAAAACGCCAGCGATAATTTCTAGAACCAGAATCAGCATCAGTGACGCCGGAACTTGATTTTTGATAAACGTTTTTTCGAAGTGTCCTTTCAGCCAGCCCACGTTTCCTTGCCAATCGATGATTTTGTCATAACCTGATTGTAAAAAAGTTAGCGCTAAAAATACCAAAATTAAAAGTGTTGCAGGATTGTTCATACTGTTATTTTTTGTGAATTAATCGGGTTAATTTAATGGATAAATCGGTAAGTATAATCTTTGCGTTTCCGTTTCTTTCAATGTGGTAAACGGCTTCTGAAAGTTCTTTGAATATATCTTGGATGTTGTTTCCGTTGACAAATGGCGCAAAATTTTCGAGCTTGAACTTTTCCACTTTTGGTTCCATATACACCAAGCTTGAAGATTGATAGTTAAGCAATAACGCCTGGCGGAACATTTCGATACAAAAATGCAAAAATTTCTTTTGCGCTTCACGTCCCAAACCAGCAATCTGTTCGCTCCAAGCAATTAAATCATTGATTGCCGACGCATTTCCCTTGGCACGAAACGCAGCGCGGACCCAAAGAACAAACCATTCTTCAAACGGCTGTTCTTCGCTGTCTTCATACAGTAAATGCAAGGCCTTGCTGAAATTTCCCTGTGATTGATGGGCTAATTTTTTGGCTTCGCGAGGATCCATATTTTCACGGGAGACCAAAGCTTCTGCTATAATTTCTTCTGGAATTCCGTTGAAATGCAAGACTTGGCAACGCGAACGAATCGTTTGGATAATCGATTCTTCGTCGTCAGAAATCAAGATGAAAAGTGTTTTTTCTGGCGGTTCTTCGAGGATTTTCAAAAGCTTGTTTGATGCTTCGATATTCATCTTGTCAGCCATCCAAACGATCATAATCTTATAACCGCCTTCAAAAGATTTCAGTGCCAAAGATTTTAAAACCTCCTGCGCATCTTCCACGCGAATCAATCCTTGTTTGTTTTGAACGCCCAGCTGTTTGTACCAATCGAATAAGCCTCCGTAAGTATTTTTCAAAATAAATTCGCGCCAATCGGCCAAGAAATCAAGGCTTTTTGGTTTGGTTTTTACATCTTCGGTAGAAACGGTTGGATAAATAAAATGCAAATCAGGGTGCGAAATATTCTTGAATTTGATGTTGCAGGCTTCATTTTCGCCCGAGTTTTCTCCTCCAAAATTTTTACACAACACATATTGAGAATAGGCGAGTGCCATGGCCAATGTTCCCGAACCTTCTGGCCCGACAAACAATTGTGCATGCGGAATTCTGCCTAGATCAGCACTTTTTGTAAGGTGGCTTTTAATATGATCCTGTCCTAATATTTCTGAAAATTGCATGGGACAAATATAGGATAAAAAGTATTTGAGTTGCAAAAGACAACGTATCGCTTTAAGATTGAACTAAAAATAGAGATACCATAATTGTAGGACGCTATTTCAGAGATTAATTCATAAAAGGATTATAAATTTTTCATGACTCAATCGTTTTCGTAATTATAGACAGTCGAATTCCAACGAATTATGATTATTACTTTAGCTGAAAAAAACTATATTTGTCCTTCCACAAAATAGTAAAACATAAAAAAATAGACCCAATGAAAACTTTGAACGACTTCAATTTCAACACTAAAAAAGCATTAATCAGAGTAGATTTTAACGTGCCATTAGACGAAAATTTCAAAGTAACGGATGCAACCCGAATTGAAGCGGCAAAGCCAACCATTGATAAAATTCTTGCTGACGGCGGTAGCGTGATTTTAATGTCACACCTTGGAAGGCCGAAAGGGAAAGAAGAGAAATATTCATTGAAACATATTTTGACCAAGACTTCTGAAGTTCTTGGAAAAGAAGTGAAATTCGCAGAAGATTGCATTGGTTCTGTTGCTGAAGAAGCGGCGAAGAACTTACAGCCAGGCGAAATTTTGCTTTTAGAAAACCTTCGTTTTTATGCGGAAGAAGAAGCGGGCGATGTTGATTTTGCAAAAAAATTAGCTTCACTTGGTGACGTTTATGTAAATGACGCTTTTGGAACAGCACACAGAGCACACGCTTCAACAACCATTATTGCCCAGTTTTTCCCAAATGACAAATGCTTCGGTACACTTTTAGCTAAAGAAATTGAAAGCTTGAATAAAGTTTTGAAGGATTCTGAAAAACCGGTAACGGCAGTTTTAGGAGGTTCAAAAGTTTCTTCAAAAATCACGGTTATTGAAAATATTTTAGACAAAGTGGATCACTTGATCATCGGCGGCGGCATGACCTTTACATTCATCAAAGCGCAAGGCGGAAAAATTGGAAATTCAATTTGTGAAGACGATAAAATGGACTTGGCTTTGGAAATTCTTGAAAAAGCAAAAGCAAAAAATGTTCAAATTCACATTCCGGTAGATGTTATTGCTGCCAATGCTTTTTCAAATGATGCCGAAACACAAATCGTTAACGTAAACGAAATTCATGATGGATGGCAAGGTCTTGATGCAGGCCCGGAATCTTTAGAGCGTTTCAAGAAAGTAATTTTAGAATCCAAAACCATTTTATGGAACGGTCCGTTGGGTGTTTTTGAGATGGAAAATTTCGCAAAAGGAACGATCGCTCTTGGAGAATTTATTGCAGAAGCTACCGAAAAAGGCGCTTTTTCACTTGTTGGAGGAGGTGATTCTGTTGCAGCGGTAAAACAATTCGGATTGGAAGATAAAATGAGCTATGTTTCCACTGGTGGCGGGGCAATGCTTGAAATGTTAGAAGGCAAATCATTGCCAGGAATCGATGCTATTTTACGTTAAAATACAAAATTTATATACTAAAACTTTTAAAACTAAGTTATAAACCGTTAAGTTTGCAAATACGCATAATTATTTGAAATATAATTAGTTATTAATTTTCGATTATGAATAAAACAAAAATAGCACTTCTTTTAGTACCTTTTTTTTCCTTAAATGTTCTTGCCCAGGATAGTCTGCCGCAAGAAAACCCAACAGCACAAGTTACCCCAAAATTATCTGTTTTAGATTCTATAAAAAGTACTTTCGTACATCACGAAATTGCCAACTGCGTGGATCAAGAATGGATGAAAGAGCTGACAAATCAAGAGCTTTATGCAGAAATGCAAAATGATTTGGTCAATGTGGATCCTGATGTAAAAGTGGATTATGACTTGTCAACTGACTTGCTGAAAGCTAGATTGAAAGAAATGGATGCCAAATCGCCTTTCAATATTGAATACAACGAAGGATTGGAAAACATTATCAAATCATATCTGAAAAACAGAAAGAAATCGTATGAAAGATTGATGGCCATTTCAGAATATTACTTTCCAATGTTTGAAGCGGCTCTTGCAAAATATGATGTTCCTTTAGAAATAAAATATCTGGCAGTTGTGGAATCTGCTTTGAATCCGCACGCAAAATCTAGAGTAGGCGCCACGGGACTTTGGCAGTTTATGTTTGCCACTGGAAAACAATACAAATTAGATGTTTCTTCTTATGTTGACGAAAGAAGCGATCCGTTGAAAGCAACGGAAGCCGCATGCCAATATTTGTCAAATATGTACAAAATTTTTGGTGACTGGGACTTGGTTTTGGCTTCTTACAACGCGGGTCCAGGAAATGTTTCAAAAGCAATCAGACGCTCAGGCGGTCAGCAAAATTATTGGAATATCAGAAAACATCTTCCAAAGGAAACGGCAGGTTACGTACCAGCTTTCTTGGCCACAATGTACATTTATGAATATCATAAAGAACATGGTATTGAGCCAAGAAGAGCAGCTATCAGTTATGTTGCTACGGATACCGTTGCGGTAAAAAGAGAAATGACTTTCAAACAAATTTCTGATTTGTTAGATATTCCTGAATCTCAAATCAAGCTTTTAAATCCAGCTTATAAATTAGACGTAGTTCCAAATGTAAAAGGAGAAAACTACTATTTGAGACTGCCAATGGACAAAGTGGCAATGTATACTTCAAATGAAGATAAGATTTATGCGTATGCTCAAATTGAAGATGACAAAAGAGAAAGGCCTTACTTTACAAGAAAAACAACCGTTACGGCACCTACACAAACAGCCATTGCTTCTTCAGATGAAAAAGAAGTGGTAAATGGAAGCAGATTAGTTTCGAAAACAAAATACCATACGGTTAAAAAAGGTGATAACATTGGCGAAATTTCTTTAAAATATGGTGTTTCCATAGCTGAAGTTAAAAAGTGGAATGGCTTAAGAAATAACAATGTGATGCTGGGCTCTAAATTGAAAATTGTAACGAGCGAAAGAGTTGCAACAACTGTTGTAAAGAAAGCTCCAAAAGTAATCAAAAAAGAAGCTCCTGAAACTGCAATTGCTTCTAACGAAAAAACGGCAAAGAAAGAATTTATAATTCCAGAAAACGACACTCCAAAAGATTCAGAATATTATATAGTTGAAAAAGGAGATAATTTGGGAACCATCGCTAAAAAATATGGCGTAACGGTGGAACAAATTAAAGAATGGAACAACCTTGAGGAATCAAAAGTTCTTTTTGGAAGCAAATTAAAATTGATTAGGGGCGAAAATGCTCCAATCGAAACTAAGGCTGAAAAGGCAGAACAGCAAATTGCAACTGCGTCAAGCGTTAGGCAATACCTAGTGAAAAAAGGCGACTCGCTTTTCAGCATTGCTAAAAAATCAGGGGTTACTGTTGAAAATATCAAAGAATGGAATGATATTAGCAATGAAAATATCAAACCTGGAATGAAGCTTAAAATCCAAGGATAATCTCCTTGGGTTTTAGCTTTTCCATTTGAAAAAATCTACTGATGAAAAAGCTTTTGCTCTTATTTTTAGCAATTATATCCTTTTCCTGCAATCAAAAAGAAGACGATGTTTCTGAGAAAATCTCTCTCGGGGATCGTAATTCTATTTCTGTTTTTATTGATGATAAACTTTGGATTGGTGAAATAGGGGACTCCATCCGAAAAAAATTCGCAACGCCCGTTGACGGACTTTCGGTTGAAGAACCGCTTTTTACCATAAACCAATATCCGGTTCAAGCTTTTGAAGGCCAAATGGCAAAGAGCAGAAACGTCATTTACATCAAAAAAGAATCTAAAAATTTGTTTGATATTACTGAGAACCAATATGCGGTGCCTCAAAATCTGGTGCGCATTTCTGGAAATACAACGGCAATAATATTGGGCCATTTAGAAAAAAATGCGCCCAATATTATTGCTTTGATAAAACAAACCGAAACAGAAGAAAGCCAAAAGGCAATACAAAAATCAGTTTTAGACACAAAATTTATTGAAAACAAATTCAAGATTACGCTTTCCGTTCCGAAGACATTTAAAAAAGTGCTTGAAAAAGACAAGTTTGTTTGGCTGAAAAAAGAAATCCAAAGTGGCAATTCAAGTATTTTGATTTATGAAATTCCACTGCACTGCATCAAGCACGACGATCATGCCATCACGCATATTGTTAGGATGCGTGATTCTATTGGAGGACTGTACATCCGCGGAACGACTGAAAATTCTCAGATGGTGACCGAAGATTCCTTTTCTCCCTACCTTCAGAATATTATGCTTGGCGGGAAAAAGGGCTACCAAACCAAAGGAAACTGGGAATTGAAGAACGACACGATGGCCGGGCCTTTTATCAATTATTCCATTATTGATGACAAAAACAAACGAATCATCGTTATCGAAGGATTTTGTTATGCTCCCTCGGCACCACAGCGTGATATTATGCACGAATTAAGTTCCATTATCAAAACTATCACATTCTTAAAATAATTAAATGCCATTAATATTTAAAATTAAGCCTTTTGAGGCGCTATCTTTACCTGAGCTATATTTAGTGTTACAATTGCGTAGTGAGGTCTTTGTGGTTGAGCAGAATTGCGTCTATCAAGATATCGACGGCAAGGACGAGAAAGCCCTGCACGTTATTGGCGAATTGGATGGGCAAACCGTGGCTTATTGCCGTTTGTTCAAATCAGGAGATTATTTTGACCAAGCCTCAATCGGGAGAGTGATTGTAAAGGAAACTTTTCGTGATAAAAGATGGGGACACGATTTAATCCGCGAGGCAATTGAATCCATCCGTGTTAATTATGGGGAAAGCCAAATTACGATTTCAGCACAATTGTATTTAAAGAAATTTTATGAAAGCCACGGCTTTAAGCAAACCAGCGAAGAATATCTGGAAGATGGCATTCCGCATATTGAGATGAAAAAATAAAAAGAAACCCGCAAATCGATTTGACTTGCGGATTTCTTTTTGCTTTAAATTTTGGTAATGACCAATTCCACCCTTCGGTCTAAATCGGCTCCATTTCCCATCGGCTGGGTATTTCCATATCCTTTAAAAGTCATTCTCTTTTTATCAATTTTTTTGAAAACCAGGTATTTATAAACGGCTTCAGCTCTATTTACAGACAATTTTCGTTTTTTGGTATGCTTGTCAATCGCTTCTTTATGGAACGGCGGCGTGCAGCAAACGTGTCCTTGAATTTCGAATTCTAAATTTTTATAACGGTGCAGCGCCCTTGCCATTCGGTCCAATTCGATTTTGGATTTTAAGGTCAGCTTGCTGCTCCCTTTTTCGAACAGAATTTTTTCTAAATAAATGCGGTCGCCAATAACGTGCGTCTTGCGAACATCGCTGTAAACTCCCGGAAGTTCTAACTTTTCAATCGGAATTTCTTTGAAGTTCATCACAATATCCACACGGCGATTTTTAGAGCGAACCTCCGATAGATTGTCAATATCGTCTTCAATCAAAACCCTTCCACGGCCTTCAATGGTCACAATGATTTTACTTTTTACACCGCTTTCCACGATTTTATCTTTCACGGCATCGGCGCGATTGTTCGACAATTTAAAGTTATAGTCTTCTTTCCCACGGTCATCGCAATACCCATAAATGCTGATCGATTCAATTCTGGCAGAATCAACTTCAGTAACGAACTTTGTGATTTCTTCCACTTTTGCATCAGAAATGCCAAATTTTGCAGTCTCAAAATAAACAGAATGCACGACTTCTTCTTGAGCCGAAAGCATTCCGAAAATAAAAAGGGGCAGTATTTTTATCAATCGGAACATTATTTCAACAGAATTTTATTATATTCTGAAGGATTTGCCAAAAGTGCCACAGCCTTTTTTATTTCAGAATTGTTTTTAGTGTAATATTGGTACAAGCCTTCTTTATACTGGTATCTTCGGATGATTTCATCTAAAATCAGGTCTTTAATTTCAGCTTGGTGTTTGTTCAATTGCGTATCGTCACTTTTTTGTAAAGCAGTCAGCAATTGCTGTACTTCACCTTTTATATCTTCATCGATCTTTTCTTTTTTGGCGGCTTCTAAAGTTTTGGCCAAGGCCACTTCCGTTTCGGTATCAAAAGAGAATTTTTCGTCTTTCAAAAATTTCTTGAAATCGGCATAATCGGTATCTGTAATCGTTGGGATCTTGTCGCCTAGCGAAGGATTTTTGTAATAATATTTAGTAACGTAGTTAAAAATTCCGTCGTTTTTAAGTAGTGATTCTGTGATGGCGCTCAATTTTGCTTCAGACAATTCTACATCTGGCTGAATTCCGCCTCCGTCATAAACCGTTCTTCCTTTTCGAGTTTTAAAAGCGTTGTAATTCTTGGCGTCGGTCCTGACGGCTTTTCCGTCTTTGTCTTTATGCAAGTAATCCAAAGCCTGGATGCATCTTCCTGAAGGCGTGTAATAACGTGAAATCGTGACTTTCACTTGCGTTCCATAGGTCAAATCAATTGGACGCTGTACCAAACCTTTTCCAAAACTTCTGGCACCAACCACCACGGCGCGATCTAAATCTTGCAAAGCACCTGCTACAATTTCTGAAGCCGAAGCACTTTTTCCGTCAACCAAAATAACCAGCGGAATTTCAGTATCTACAGGCGTTTTTGTAGTTCGATAGGTATTATTATGTTTTGCAATATGCGATTTTGTGGTAACAATTGATTCTCCAGCAGGCACAAAAAGGTTGCAGATATTTACGGCTTCGCCTAAAAGTCCACCCGGATTTCCCCTTAAATCTAAAATAATTCTTTCAGCCCCTTCGCTTTTTAATTTTTCCAGCGCCGTTTTGGTTTCAGACGATGCTTTAGCATTGAACTGAGAGAGCACAATGTATCCGGTTTTATCATCTACTTTTGAGAAAAACGGAACCGCTTTCACATCTACTTCTTCCAAAGTCAAAGTCGTGGTATTGGTTTTTCCTTGACGGATGTACTTGATGTCGATTTTTGCATTTTTTGCTCCTTTCAAAAGCGTCGACGCGTCTTCTTTGAAATCTGAAAGCATAATGTCGCCAATCTGGATGATTTCATCGCCCGCTTTTAACCCCGCTTTGTCAGCAGGATAATTTTTATACGGCTCGGTGATGATCAATTTGCCTCCTTTTCTAGAAATCATAGCGCCAATTCCGGTGTATTCGCCAGTACTGTTGATTTTGAATTTGACCACGTCTTGCTCGTTAAAATAAACGGTGTACGGATCCAATTCCATCAGCATATTCTTAATGGCTTTGTCCATCAGATCGCCCGGATTTGTTTCGTCGACATAGTTCATATTCACGGTTTTAAACATCGTCGTGAAGATTTCAATTTGCTTGGCAATCTCAAAAAAATCATCTTTGAAACTGGCTCCGACATAAAATAATCCGCCAGCAACAACCGGAAGAATATATCTCTTTTTTAAAAATGCGTACATATTTTTTATGCTTTTTTTCTTTTTAATCTTCTACGGATTAGGAAAAACAAGGCCACTAAAATAATAATAAAAGGCCAAACTTCTAAGAACCATAAGAATAAACTTGAAAGCCCGAGAAATCCTCTTTCCAAAGCATTTCCCATTTTGCTTCAAAAGGATTGTGTCACGCCACTTTCCGAAGGATTTATTTTGTAAAATTCTACATATACCGAACTCATTGAAACCTGGCGTTGCATGTATTTCAACTGTCCTTCTTTTGATTCAATTTCCTCCCTAATTTCAGAAAGTTTTTGTTCGATTTCTAACATTTCAGAAACCTTTCCGGCTTTATTCAATAGTTCGAGATAACATGCTTCAAGTGTTCTCTTGGTTTTTAAACGCGCTTCAGTATCAATAAATTCGGCCGTAACATCTTGAGAAGAAATTTCTTTTTCATCAAAATAAGAAACTCCTTTTCCGATTGAGGATATAAGTTTTTCAAAATTCTGATTAGGAACTCTAATTGTTATTCTTTTAAAAATCGAAGAACCTTCTTTTCCTTCATTTTCGCGCTGAATGCTGGTTTTGTTTTCAAAAATCGCTTTTTGGATTTGCGTTCTGGTTTTCTCTAAATCAGAAGTTTCAAATCTTAAAGTCGCGTTTTTAATGATTTTTTGCTCAATTGCCACTTCTGTATTTGGGTCATAAACTCCAGAATCATGATACTTTGGACTTTCAGGCCTTGGTAATGCTTCTTCTGAAGATGCCTCAACTATTTCCATTGGAGCCTTCAAAGACATGTGAACTACTTCTTCATTTTCTTGTTCTGGAAATTCTTTACAAGAAAAGAAAAAAACTAAAACTAAAAAGGGGAGGATTTTTTTCATAAGTAAGTCTGTTTTAACTTCTAACGAAATTTCTTTCATTTTTAGTATAACAGATTTAAATACAAACTATTGTTCCTCTTTAGGCTTTATTTGAAGGTGAAACTTCTCAAAAAGTTCGATCGTTTTTTGGTTTATTTCTTCGTAAGAAAGTCGGTCTTTGGTTTGGTACAAAAGCATAAACGAATACGGTTCTATCAGATTTTCTCGTAAAACTTGTTTGTTCAAGCGATAGGTTTCTCGCAAAACTCTTTTGAAATAATTGCGATCCACGGCTTTTTTGAAATATTTTTTGGAAACCGAAACGCCCATTTTAAACTCTGGATTTTCTCCAAAAGTGCTTTTGGCATACACCAACCGCAACGGATATTTGGATACTGATTTTCCTTCGCGAAACATCAGGTCAATCGTGGTTTTGCTTTTTAATTTCTCCGTTTTTGGATAGGTATGTATTTTTTTTTCAGCCAAAATAATTACGGATAAATATTGTAAACAATCTTCAAATCAGGATAATTGATATAAAACTGAATGCGATCGTCTTGATTTTTTCTTGTAATTACTTCAATAATACAACGGTCTCCGGCATTATCTACGCAATTAAAAGTCATCGTTTTGTCAGTTTCATTTTCAATCGTGGTTCCATAAACTTCAATGTTGTACAATTGCGTTTGTTGCGAATTGACCACGATTCGGTTTTTATCTCCGTCTAAAGTTATAATCAGGTTCGTGTCTTTAAAGTCAGACCATTTTCCCCATTTTCCTTTGGCGCCTTTTTCCATCACGCTATAGCTTGAGGTCTTAAAACGGTATTTTTGCGCAAAAGTTTGTTGCGTTCCTAAGAAAATAAAAAACAGCAAAGCCAATGTTTTTAATGCTTTCATATTAAAATTTATAAAGTTGTAAAGTTACAAATATATTTTTATTGCACGATTGAGACAGCTCTAAAGCTCCTTAAAATCAGTACTAGTAAAAATTATGCCAAGATTAGAACGCAAAAATTGGCATTAAAGTAATTATTCCTCGTAATTTTAATAAAACTTCCACACTACTATCCACATAATTCCCCATATTTTGAATTTATCCTTTATACATTGATTCGTATAGAATTTACTTCAGATACATTGCCAAGCACTTATTCTACTGTGGTTCTTCTCTTTTTTAGATGGTAAACCATTTCATACCAACGTCCTTTTATTTTAATGGCACTGCTATTGCTTTAGTTAACTGGAAAAGAAATTAATACAAAAAAATATTGCTATGAAAAATTTAATCTTAAGCGCATTAATGTTAACAGGAGTTGTAACATTTGCACAAGAAACACCAAAAAAAGCGACGAAAGCAACGAAAGAAACAACAACTACGACAACTGTAAATCCAGCGACTCAAACTCAAGTTACAAAAACGACAGAGGCAAAAGTTGAAGCAAACGGAGACAAAAAAGTAGAGACAAAAACAACTACTAAACCAGCAACACCAAGTCAAGTTGCAACGCCAGGACAACCAGCCGTGCAAGCAACAAAAACAACGACTACTGTTACAAAACAATAATAGTCCAAACCTAACCAACCAAACAAACCAAAGGAAAGCCTTTAGAGAAATCTAAAGGCTTTTTTTATGCATTTTTAATTAATTTTCTTGCAATGTCATTGAGCTCTTTTCGGTTTTGGTCGATGTAAGCCAAGCCCGCTTGAATTAATTCATAAATATTTTTTTCAGAAACATCGTCCATTTCAGAAGAAGCATTTTTTAAATGTGGCATCAAGCGATGGTAGTTTTTTGCATTTCGAGGCCCCAACGTTTCATATATTTTTTTTACGTGATAATCCGTAGTTTCCACATTCGCGGAAAGCAAAATATCGACCAAAGGCTGGATCCATTTTACTTTTCCGGCGTTTTCAAATTGCTTAAAAGTATAAGGCTTTAAAACCTCTCCAGTTCCAACCGAAACAATAATCATATCGCTAATGGAAGGAAAATCAGGCTTCGCTGGATTATTTAAAACTTTTGAGAACTCAATTTTTCGCGCTTCGGCGTAAGCGCATAAGGCGGGATTGTTGGCATACACGCCTCCGTCGATCAGCGTAAATTCTTGGCCGTAAAGCGATTTTATTAGTGCCGGTTCAAAATAAGTGGGCGCAGCAGAAGTGGCTCTACAAACATCTTTTACCAAGAAATTTTCTAAATCAGAAGTGGCTTCGTGGCTCGTGAAAAACTTGGCCCTGCGATGAAAAATATCATACGATGTAATTAAACTTGGCTTGATAAAATCTTTTATTTGCAAGTTTCCGAAAACTTCGCCCAATTGTTTTTCTAACGTGCGCTGTGAAATCTTCTCATTGAAAAGCCCAAACGGATTGATGACGCGTTGCCAAAATGTGACATTAAAAATTGATTCGCCTCTTTTGGCGTATAAATCCAACGCGGTTTCTACCGAGAATTTTGCCTTTTTATTATTGTCAGGAAAAAGCAATATGGAAGCCAAAATACCGCCCGTGCTGGTGCCGGCAATCAAGTCAAAATAATCCCCAATTTTTGCCGTCGGATTGTCTAATTTTTGAAGCTGTTCTTCAATATATTTCAAGATGACGCAAGTGATAATCCCCCTGATTCCACCGCCATCGAGGCTTAATATTCTAATTTTTTTGGCCATTGCCTTTTCGATTTTTGATTTAAGATTTGGGAATCTTTATCATTCTTGTTTATTAAATGCTTAAAAGTACGGTTTGAAGTACGGTTTTAAAAAGTGTATTTTTTAAATTATTCAACTTGATTTTTGATAATCCGGCGCCTTGCAACGATTTTAAGGTCACCAAATCTTGCTGGCTTTTTAACAACCACGCAAATTCCTCTTCGGTTAAGGATCCTGCGACTAAAAGCAAAGACCAACGTTCTAATTTTTCTCGTGATTTATCTAAGAAATCGTTCACATCTTTTTGAATTTCTGGCTTAAATTCTTTGTACTTTTCGCCTAAAACTGCGATAAGATTTTTTCTTAATTCTTGCAATAATTTCTCGATATCCATAACTTATTTGTTTAGATTAATTAAATCGATCAAGCTGTCTTTTGAATCTTTGTCTTTCTTGATTTCGTATTGAATCAACAAATCGAGTGCTTCTAAAACTTGCTTTTTTGACTCAGTTACAAAGGCTGGCGAAAGTGTTTCTTTTTCTTTCCAGCGTTTGAAAAAACCGCCTAAAAGATTTTTTTCTTGATCAGATAAAACCGTCCACATTGCAAAAGTGATCTCATTTTCTGGCTTGTTTTTTTCATATTCTGAAAGCTTCTCGATGTTGAGCAAAAGTGCGTCAATTTCAACAGCATTTTTTGAATAAGGTGTTGTGGCTTTTTCCATCAATTTTGAGGTTTCCACTTTTAACTCTGTCGTTCTTTGATAAGAATATTGGTCAAAAATTGCGGTTCGTGTGGATTCACAGGATACTGTGGTTGCAAACAGAAAAAATAGGGGAACGTATTTATTTAGTAGTTTTTTCATCTTTTATTTCGTTTAAAATTACGTATCCGTTTTTGTCTTTTTTGAGTTTTGAAAGCTTTTGCCAGCTGTTCAGATATCTTTTTTCGAAGTGGGGCATATCCTTGAAGGTTTTCCAATTTCCGCCCCATTCCCAACCGTTTTTGGCAAAAATCTTTACACATTCATACCAATCGGCAATCTTGTCATTGTCCCAGTCTTTTTTGGTATCCCAAGACGCTTCTTTTTCATCGATAATCAAACACATATCAACCGCAAAACCATAATTATGGATGGATTGTCCGCCTTTGGCATTGGTCACTTTTTTTCCAGCCAACGTTCTTCCTTTTGCATATAATAGATTTTGTTCTTCTATTGTTCGCAAGCCTTCTGTGATTCTGATTTTTGCTTTTCCGGATAATGCTTTGTCACATTCTTCAATGATGAGAGTAACTTCATCTCTGACAGAAGGATGTAAATTTGCGATTCTTTGTTTGGTAGGTTTATCCATGTAAATTTCATTATATTCAAGACTGTTGAAACCGTAAAAAACTTTCTTATTTAAAGAATATTCTCCTACACTATTGAGATAATTCTAAATGATTTGAAAAAATTATGGTTAACTATTTTAAAAGTAGTAATTTTTAAGATTCCTTTTTCAAAATTCTTATAATCATATATTTACAATGTCGTATTTCACAAAATCAGGGGGGTGTGTAAAAAAAAGCTACTCGAAAGTAGCTTTTAAACAATCAGTTTTTTTAAAAATTATAGGGAGGCATTCATAATATCACCTCAATGATCAACCTCAATTTTGATTTTAAATCCAATCGAGTATCAGTAACAAAAAAGGCGAACATCACTGTTCGCCTTTTTTGGTTTTAAAACTAGTTTTTAGTTTTTCACTTTTGCGCCATTTTCCGGAACCGGTTTTGGATACACATTATTGTCTTTATTGGTATCTGCCATCCAATTTTCTGGGTCAATTTCAATTTTGCTGATTTGGCCCAGCGGTCTTTCTACCGTAAATTTAAAGGTCGGGTACGCCCAATCCCATCCCTTGGCAATACTTCTTTTTACGCCAGGATATTCATTTTCTTTCTCGCCATGCATCATTCGCAATGGCGCATAATACAGTTCTTTTGACCCGTCATTGTAGGTAATCATGACATCAACAGGCATTGGCATTTTACCAAGTCTTTCTAAAACCACTTCGGTTTTAGCGCCTTGGTCTCTTACTTCTTTTACGCCGTAGTCAATGGTGTTTGTGGTTTGTGTCCAGTCGACCAAATACCAGTCAAGGTTCATTCCTGAAACTTTTTCTGCTGTTCTTTTGAAATCATTTGGCGTTGGGTGCTTGAATTTGAAATCATTGTAAAATTTTTTCAATGTTTTTTTCAAGTTCTCTTGCCCAATAATATAACCCAATTGCGTTAAGAAAATTTCTCCTTTGCTGTAAGAGGAAATACTGTAGGCCATATTTACTTCAAAACGGTCGGCATGAGTTGACAAGGGTTGCTCTTTACCCGATTGGACCAAATAGAAATAATTGCTGTAAGCGCTTTCAAAAGGATTTTTTTCTTCTTTGTTCGGCAATACTTTTGCCATAGCCAAATCAGAAATGTAAGAGGTAAAACCTTCATCCATCCATCCGTGCTTCAATTCGTTTGTTGCCAAAATATGCTGGAACCAAGAGTGTGCCATTTCATGGGCGGTAACTCCCACAAGGCTTCCGTAAGATCTTTCGCCCGTGATTAAAGTACACATTGCATACTCCATGCCACCGTCGCCACCTTGAATCACTGAGTATTGCTTGTATGGGTATTCTCCAATATTTTCATTGAAAAAAGCCAACAGCTCAGCCGTTTTTGGTTGCATCTTCTTCCAATTTTCTTTGATTTTTTTATTGTCTTTGTACAAGAAATGCAAATCTACATTGTTTGGCCCTTTGTAAACATCGTGGATATACTCTGGATCTGCAGCCCAAGAAAAATCATGAACGTTTGGAGCGTTAAAATGCCAGGTCAGCGTTTTTTGCTTACTTGGAATTTTCACTTCCACGCCCGCATCTTGGTAGCCGTATCCGATTTCATTATTATTCTGAAGATATCCAGAACCTCCTAAAATATATTTTTTGTCAATGGTAATCTTTACATCAAAATTTCCCCAAACTCCGTGAAATTCTCTTCCGATGTAGGGATCGGCGTGCCATCCTTCAAAATCATATTCGGCCATTTTTGGATACCATTGTGTCATTGAAAGCGCAACGCCTTCGGCACTATTTCTTCCTGAACGGCGAATTTGTTCGGGAACTTGTCCGTCAAAATCTAAATTAAATTTCGTCTTTCCCTTTGGAGCCAATGGTTTTGCCAATTTCACCTCTAAAATGGTTCCGGAAACCGCTGTTGTTGCAGCCATGCCGTCTTGCATGAAATTTGTTACGTTTAGATAACCAATTTGGTTTGGTTTTAAAATGCTTATCCTGCTTTCTGGCTTTTTGTTTTGTTCTGGCTTGAAGCTTTTGACCATTCTTTTGTCAGGATCCACAATAGATTGCAATCTCGCATCCATATCGCTTCCTGGCTGAAAAGCATTGTTATACAAATGAAAAAACACTTTTTTTAAGGTATCAGGAGAATTATTGGTGTAAACCAATTCTTGAGTTCCTTTATATTGGTAGGCTTTTACATCCATTGCCACGTCCATTTTATAATCAACGTGTTGCTGCCAATAACCATTTTGTGCCATTGCATTTCCTGCAAAAAGGATCATGGCGAGGAGGGAAATTTGTTTCATAGAATTATATATAAATAAAAAATGGAAGGGGAAAACCCCTCCCATTTATAGTATTTTATTCAAATTATTTCTTTTTAGCCATCTGTTCAGCCATAATTAATGCATTGTAAGCATTAACCATTTTTCCTGATTTTGATGCTTTTGAAAACGGACGTTTGTTTCCTTTTTCACCAGCAACAACCACTTCAATATTTGTGGGAACACCTGAATCCATCAAAATTTGTTTTACTTGTGGCGCCGTTAAGCTTGGGTAATATGAACGGATCAAAGCGGCAACACCGGCAACGTTTGGCGAAGCCATCGATGTTCCTTGCAGATATTTATATTGATTGTCTGGAATAGTTGCATAAATCTGAACTCCAGGAGCAAAAACGTCCACATCTTGTGTTCCGTAGTTTGAGAATGGCGCTAATAAATCAGTACCATATTTTGGACCTAAAGCTCCAATCTTGATAACATTATTTGAGATTTCTTCAGAACCAATCCTGTCATTCGGGAAACGTTCTGCAGTATCTAAATCTGTTGACTCGTTACCTGCTGCAAGAACTACTAAAACATCTTTTTCAGCAGCATATTTTAAAGCTTCATAAACCCATTCTTTTTGTGGAGAATATCCTTTTCCAAAACTTCCATTAATTATTTTTGCGCCGTTATCCACTGCATAACGAATTCCAAGTGCGATATCTTTATCATACTCATCTCCATCTGGCACAGCTCTAACTGCCATGATTTGAACGTTATTTGCAACACCGTCACCACCTAAATCATTTCCTCTTACTTGAGCAATAATTCCAGCAACGTGTGTTCCATGCAACGCTCCGTCTTTCACAGGCCCTACAACATCATTGTTACCATATTTTGTGTCTGTAATATCATCAGGATTGTCTCCAACAATTTTTCTTCCATCGAATTCAAGGTTTAAGTTGTATTCCAATTGGTTGTCGAAATGCTGTTTTGCTTCTTTGATTTGCTCGTCAAATTTATCTTTTGGCGTAGCCGTTAAAATTTGAACAAATCTTGGTTGTACTTGCGTTATCTGAGGATTTGTTGATTTTAAAGCTTTCAAATCTTCAACGGAGTAATTCTCTTTTTTTAATTCAGCTCTGATCGCTTTATCAGCATTGTATAAAAAGTCATACTGCTGTTTTGCAGCCATTGCTTCTTGTACTTCTTTATCAAATTCAGCTTTTGCTCTTTTATACGTATCAGATCCGTCATTTCCTTTCTTTACGATTCTGGTCATCTCAAGATTTTCCCCATTGATGTCACCTAAAAAGTTCCACCCGTGGATATCGTCAACGTATCCGTTGTTATCATCATCAATTCCGTTTCCAGGAATTTCTTTAGTATTGGTCCAGATTACCGCTTTTAAATCTTCGTGCTCAATGTCCACTCCTGAGTCAACAACACCCACAATCACTTTTGTTCCTTTTTTGTTTTTAATAAGCTCAGCATAAGCTTTATCCACACTCATTCCTGGAATTGTATCCTTAAGAATGTCTAAATGACTCCATCTTTTTAAGTCATCCTCTTTAATCGGACCATTTTTTAAAGCAATCGTTTCAATGTTTGCAATTGGGGCCATTGCCGTTTTTGAAGCTCCACAACTAGCTAGTACCAAAGCAGATAAAAGCGTAAGCGACGAGGTTTTAATTATATTCATCTTTAAGTTAATTTTAATTTCTTTTAATTGGTCAAAAATAGCATCTCTTTGTTACAAACTTATCAATAATTAACTTTATTTTAGAGTAAAGCCTGATAAAGGTGTTGCAAAATATAAATTAAAGCAGCAGTTTACAGAATTTCCTCACAAGAAAAAACTTCCTTCACTCGAACGCCTTTTTCGGTATTTTCTACTGTGATAATCTGATTGTGCGCATCGTGTTCCAACCACAGATAATAATTGTTTTCAGCCGCTTCTGTCAAAAATTTTGCTTTTTCAGGCATTGTCAACAGCGGACGCGTGTCATAACCCATCACATAAGGCAACGGCAAATGTCCGGCTGTGGGCAATAAGTCCGCCATAAAACAAATAGTTTTGCCTTGGTATTGAATCTTCGGAATCATCATTTTTTCGGTATGTCCATCGGCGAAGAAAATATCAAAACCCAATTCAGAATTTTTAAGCAAATCGCCTTCGGGTCTTTTTATAAAATTTAATTGCCCGCTTTCTTGCATCGGCAGAATATTTTCGGCCAAAAAAGAAGCCTTCTCTCTTGCATTTGGTTGTACAGCCCAATCCCAATGGCTGTCGTTGCTCCAGAATTTTGCATTCTTAAAGGCAACTTCATAACCTGTTTTGTCTTTGTTCCAGATCACGCTGCCGCCACAATGGTCAAAATGCAAATGCGTCATGAAAACATCAGTAATATCATCTCGGTGAAAACCATATTTTTTTAATGATTTGTCAATGGAATGGTTTCCCCAAAGCGAATAATACCCAAAAAATTTCTCAGATTGTTTGTCGCCCATCCCGGTATCGATTAAAATCAAGCGATTTCCATCTTCGATTAAAAGACATCTTGTCGCAATATCGATAAGGTTGTTTTCGTCAGCCGGATTGGTTTTGTTCCAAATGGTTTTTGGCACCACGCCAAACATAGCGCCACCGTCCAATTTAAAATTCCCGGATTCAATTGGATATAATTTCATTTTTTGAATTTTTAAATTAGCGTAAATATAGTACATTAGAATTTCAGCCGAAAATCGAGCCAAAATTTATCCTGAAAGTACCAAAAAATTATTGCCTCATATTGAGTATAAAGTGTTGTTAATTAACGATTAGTTAAAAGAGAAAGTTTTATTTCTTCGTAATTTTAAGAAAATAAAAATCACAAAAAATGAGTACTTTCAAAGGAAAAACAATAGTTATTACAGGAGCTGGAATGGGCTTGGGGCTTGCAACGAGTAAAGTTCTGGCACAAAAAGGAGCCAATCTTTCAATAGTAGATTATAACGAAGAGGCTTTAGAAAAAGCTAAAAAAGAAATCCAAGCGATTGCTCCAGAAGCAAAAATTTTAACGATAGTTGCGGATGTTTCAGATGAAGAAGCGGTAAAAAATTATGTTGCAAAAACAGTTTCAGAATTTGGAACTATCGACGGATTTTACAACAATGCTGGTATCGAAGGAAAACAGGCACCTTTGGTGGATTATGATGTAAACGTATTTAAAAAAGTAATCGACATCAATTTAATGGGAGTTTATTACGGTTTAAAACATGTGATTCCGGTGATGCAGAAAAACGGTGGCGGAAAAATCGTAAACGTAGCTTCGGTTGGAGGAATTCGAGGCGTTGTCAATCAAATGCCTTATGTTGCCAGCAAACATGCGGTTTCAGGAATGACAAAAAACGCAGCAATTGAATATGGAAGAGACGGAATTTATACCAACGCTATTGCTCCCGGAGCTATTTTAACGCCAATGGTTGCCGAAGCTTTTAAACAAGTAAATCCAGCTGATCCAAAAGCAGCTGAAAAAGAATATGCACAAAGAAATCCTACGAGAAAATTGGGTGATCCAGAAAATGTTGGAAATTTGGTTGCCTTTTTATTAAGCGAAGAATGCCAATATGTAAACGGCCAAACGATTGCCATCGATGGCGGGGAATCCAACCTTTATGGGAATTCATAAAATAGTTTAAGCAGTTGATTTTGAAACGGATGATAGTAAAAACTGTCATCCGTTTTTGGTTATAAACAAATTCTATGCACTTATCCGTTATAATAATGTTAGCGATTATGTAAAAAACTAAATAAGGCGTATCTTTGCAAATTAATTAGACTAAATTTAAATACACTATGATAAAGGTATCTGATTCAGCAAGTAAAAAAATCGTCAATATGATGGAAGAAGACGGTTTTGATGCTTCCATAGATTACGTTCGAGTAGGCGTAAAAAGTGGCGGTTGTTCTGGATTGTCTTATGAACTTAAATTCGATAAAGAATTAGGCGAAAGCGATAAAGTTTTTGAAGACAATAATGTGAAAATTGCCGTAGAAAAGAAATCGTTTTTGTACTTGGCCGGAACCATTCTTGAATATTCAGGAGGTTTGAACGGAAAAGGTTTTGTTTTCAATAATCCAAACGCAAGCAGAACTTGCGGATGTGGAGAATCATTTTCATTGTAAAATTCCAATTTAACTCTTTCAGAGTTTTAAGCTCTGAAAAAGTTAATTAAAAAAATAAAAATGTCAAAATACACAGAAGACGATTTAAAAATCGAGCTTGAAAATAAAGAATACGAATACGGATTTTATACCGATATTGAATCGGAGACGTTTCCTATCGGCTTAAACGAAGATATTGTTCGCGCGATTTCAAAAAAGAAAGACGAGCCACAATGGATGACAGATTGGAGAATCGAAGCCTTTCGCGCTTGGCAAGAAATGATCGAGCCAGAATGGGCCAACGTTCATTATAAAAAACCTGATTTTCAAGCCATTGCTTATTATTCAGCACCAAAATCAGTGGACCCAAACAAAACGTTAGATGATGTGGATCCAGATCTTTTGGAAATGTACAAAAAACTTGGGATCTCTATCGACGAGCAGAAAATGATGAACAATGTCGCAATGGATATTGTGGTCGATTCGGTTTCAGTTGCCACGACTTTCAAAAAGACTTTGGCCGAAAAAGGAATTATTTTCTGTCCGATTTCTGAAGCGATAAAAGAACATCCAGAATTGGTGAAAAAATATTTGGGTACAGTCGTGCCACAGAAAGATAATTTCTACGCAGCGTTGAATTCAGCTGTTTTCTCTGACGGAAGTTTCTGTTATATTCCAAAAGGCGTTCGTTGTCCGATGGAATTATCAACGTATTTCCGAATCAACCAAGCAGGAACAGGACAGTTTGAAAGAACCCTTGTTATTGCTGACGAAGGAAGTTATGTTTCGTATTTGGAAGGCTGTACGGCGCCATCGCGTGATGAAAACCAATTGCACGCAGCGGTTGTGGAATTGATTGCAATGGACGATGCTGAAATTAAATATTCAACGGTTCAAAACTGGTTCCCAGGAAACAAAGAAGGAAAAGGCGGAGTTTATAACTTTGTGACAAAGCGAGGTTTGTGTGAGAAAAACGCAAAAATTTCTTGGACACAGGTTGAAACAGGTTCTGCCGTAACTTGGAAATATCCTTCTTGTATTTTAAAAGGAGACAATTCGGTTGGAGAATTTTATTCGATTGCGGTAACCAACAATTTCCAACAAGCCGATACCGGAACCAAGATGATTCACTTGGGGAAAAATACAAAATCAACGATTATTTCGAAAGGAATTTCTGCTGGAAAATCGCAAAATAGCTACCGTGGATTGGTTCAAATTAGTTCAAGAGCCGACAACGCGAGAAACTTTTCACAGTGTGATTCGTTGTTGATGGGAAATATTTGCGGAGCACATACTTTTCCATATATCGAATCAAAAAATCCTTCGGCAAAAATAGAACACGAAGCAACAACCAGTAAAATTGGCGAAGACCAAGTTTTCTATTGCAACCAAAGAGGAATTCCAACTGAAAAAGCGATTGCATTGATTGTAAACGGTTTCAGTAAAGAGGTTTTGAATAAACTTCCTATGGAATTTGCTGTTGAAGCACAAAAATTATTAGAAATTTCTCTTGAAGGTTCGGTAGGTTAATCTTTAAAGACTTTATAAAACACAAAAATTACAATGTTAAGTATAAAAAATTTACACGCTGGAATTGAAGATAAGGATATCTTAAAAGGAATCAATCTTGAAGTAAAAGCGGGCGAAGTTCACGCAATTATGGGACCGAATGGTTCTGGAAAAAGTACACTTTCTGCAGTAATCGCAGGAAACGAACATTATGAAGTTACAAACGGTTCTGTGGAATTGGATGGCGAAGATTTAGCGGATTTGGCTCCGGAAGAAAGAGCGCACAAAGGCGTTTTTCTTTCGTTTCAATATCCTGTTGAAATTCCTGGAGTTTCGGTTACGAACTTTATGAAAACGGCCATCAATGAAAGCAGAAAAGCAAAAGGTCTGGAAGAAATGCCAGCCAACGAAATGCTGAAATTAATCCGTGAGAAATCTGAGTTATTGGAAATCGACCGTAAATTCTTGTCTCGTTCCTTAAACGAAGGTTTTTCGGGGGGAGAGAAAAAGAGAAACGAGATTTTTCAATTGGCGATGCTGGAACCAAAATTGGCAATTCTTGATGAAACCGATTCTGGTTTGGATATCGATGCTTTGAGAATTGTGGCAAACGGTGTGAATAAGTTGAAAAGTGAAAACAACGCCATCATCGTAATCACGCACTATCAAAGACTTTTGGATTATATTGTTCCTGATTTCGTCCACGTTTTATATAACGGAAAAATCGTGAAATCAGGCGGAAAAGAATTGGCTTACGAACTGGAAGAAAAAGGTTACGACTGGATTAAAGCCGAAAATTAGTTAGCAGTTACAGTTAGTAGTTTGCGAAAACTCATAACTCATAACTTATAACTCATAACTAAACACAATGGAATTAAAAGAAAAACTTATATCGTCTTTTATGGCTTTTGAAGAACGCGTGGATGTCGATTCCGACTTGCACGATGTTCGTACAGAAGCATTTAAGAATTTTGAAAACAAAGGCTTCCCGACAAAAAAGGATGAAGCTTGGAAATATACATCGTTGAACGCGATCTTGAAAAATGATTTCAGTGTTTTCCCTAAAAACGAAAATACGGTTCAATATTCAGATGTAAAAAAGTATTATTTACACGAAGTTGATACCTATAAAGTCGTTTTTGTGGATGGTGTTTTCAGTTCCTTTTTGTCGTCAACAACACACGACGGTTTGGATGTTTGCTTGATGTCATCGGCATTGACGAAGCCAAAATACAAAATGGTTATTGATGAATATTTCAATAAGATTGCCAATAAAGAAGAGACGTTGACTTCTTTAAATACCGCTTTTGCATTCGAAGGAGCTTATATCAATATCCCGAGAAGCAAAGTTGTTGAAAAGCCAATCGAGATCATCAATTTTTCTACCGGAACAGAATCGGCACTTTTGGTACAACCAAGAAACTTGATTATCGTTGGAGAAAATGCTCACGTTCAAATCATAGAAAGACATCAATCGTTGAATGAAAATCCCGTTTTGACGAATTCGGTAACCGAGATTTTTGCTCAAAAAAGAGCGATTATCGATTTTTATAAAATCCAAAACGACAATCTTGAAGCTTCACTGATTGATAATACGTATATCGCCCAAAAAGAACAAAGCAACGTTTCGGTACATACGTTCTCATTCGGAGGAAATCTGACGCGCAACAACTTGAATTTTTACCACCAAGGCGAACATATTGATTCTACGTTAAAAGGAATCACAATTATCGAAGGAAAACAGCACGTTGACCATTATACTTTGGTACAGCACGCGACGCCAAATTGCGAAAGCCACCAGAATTATAAAACGATTTTGGATGATAAGGCGACAGGTGTTTTCAACGGAAAGATTTACGTAGAAAAAGAAGCCCAAAAAACGAATGCTTTCCAGCAGAACAACAATATTTTGTTGAGCGACAAAGCTGCCGTAAATGCAAAACCGCAATTGGAAATTTTTGCTGATGATGTAAAATGTTCGCACGGCTGCACCATCGGACAATTGGACGAAAAGGCTATGTTTTATATGCAATCCCGCGGTATTCCTGCAAAAGAAGCAAAAGCATTGTTGATGTATGCTTTTACCAATGAAGTTATTGAAAGCGTAAAAATCCCTGCATTAAAAGCGAGAATTACAAAAATTATCGCACAGAAACTCGGAGTGAATATCGGGTTTGATTTGTAAACAATTACAGTTTTATAAAACAAAGGCTGCCATTTTTGGCAGCCTTTTTCATTTGAATTAAAATGGAATGCTAGAGATATAAGCGACTTGAGCCAAATCTAAACGCGTTTTAAAAACCTTTTTTCAAGACTTAACTATTTACCTAATAATACTATTTATTAAGTTTATTTAGAATTAATAAAAATAACTTGCGTATAACAAAAACACATCTTACTTTTGTAATTTAGAATTAATCTAAATTTAAATAGGTAATGCGAATTCACACAAAGGCAGTTATATTCTTTTCGTTTCATTGTTCAATTACTGCTTTTTCACAAGAAAAAGTTATAGATACTACAAAAGCGACTACTATTCAAGAAGTCGTCATTACTGGGCAATTTGAGCCACAGTCTTTAAGAAAATCAGTCCATAATATTAGGGTAATTTCCAGATTAGATATCCAAAATTTAGCGGCAAATAATCTTGGTGATGTTTTAAATCAATATTTAAATATCACGGTTCGCCCCAGTTCAAACACGGGTAGGTCTACAATTTCAATGTTTGGTTTAGATGCGCAATATTTTAAAATTCTAATCGACAACGTACCTTTAGTAAACGAAGGCGGTATGGGAAATAACGTTGATTTATCGCAAATTAATTTAAACGAAGTTGAGCAAATCGAAATCATCGAAGGTTCAATGGGGGTTACACACGGTGCCAATGCAGTTAGTGGAATTTTAAATATTATTACGAAAAAATCTTCTGAATTTAAGTGGGAAATTAACGCTTTTGCGCAAGAAGAAACTGTTGGAAAAGAATATGCTGCTTTTGACGAAGGAAAACACATTCAAGGTTGGCGCGTTTCGCACTCTATAAATGACAATTGGTACGCATCGATTGGTGTAAACAGAAATGACTTTCAAGGGTTTTTAAACAATCAAAAAGGGAAAGAGTATTCGGTTAATGATTTCAGCAGAGGTTATAGCTGGTTGCCAAAAGAGCAAATAAATTCAACAGCAAGCATTGCTTATAAGAAACACAATTTTCGAGCGTACTACAAATTTGAATACCTTGACGAAAACATTGATTTTTACAATTCTACAGTTCAATCTGGATTCTCAACTGCTTTAGGGGCTTTTAAATTTTCAGACGATAAAAGATATTTGACAAACCGTTTCTACCACAATTTGAATGTAGTTGGATCTGTATTTTCAGGAATTGTTTACAATGTTTCTGTTTCTCACCAAAAGCAACAACGCGAAATTGAAGATTTCAAATACAGAATTCTTACGGATGAAGAATATAATTTAAGCAAGAAAAAAGACCAGTCGATGGAAGTTCTTTACTCAACAGGAACTTTAGGAGATTTGATCAAAAACAATAAAATTGATTTGCAGGTTGGTTATGAAGCGGTAAACAATCAAGGTTTTTCTTTAATTGAAGGAGAAAACAATACTACTAAAACAATTAGAAAAAGATTAGAAAACTATGATTTTTTTGCAATTTCTGAAATTAAATTAACTGATAAATTCTCACTTCGTCCAGGAGTAAGATATTCGTTACAATCAAGTTTTGACAATCAATATGCGGTCTCATTAGGAGCAAGACAATTGTTTGAAAAAGGATATGAATTGAGAGGTTCTATCGGAAAATCGTTTAGAACACCAACTTTCGAAGAACTTTTTACTGAAATGGTTTTCTCAGGACACAATTACATTGGAAATGAAAATTTGGTTCCAGAAACCAGTATTTCTTATGAAGCGAGCCTTAAGAAAAATACATATTTTAATTCAGGAACAGAGCTTTCAAACAATTTGATAGTAAGTTTTATGGACATTAAAGACAGAATTGATATGGCTTTAGTTGGTTTAGACCAAGGTGGCGCTCAAATCAATCAATACATTAATGTCAGCAAATATAATATGTGGAATATTACTTCCTCAAATCAAATAAGAGTGGACAATCTTAATTTCTCTCTTGGAGTTTCATTTGTAGGGATTTCACAACTTATTGACAACGGTCAATTTAAAACAACAGACGATTATCTGTATTCATTAAACTTAAATTCAAGCGTTTCTTACACCGTTCCAAAATGGAACACCGTTTTCTCAGCGTATTACAAATATACCGGAAAACAACAGCAATATGTGGTGGGACAAAGTGATTACATTCTTTCAGAAATTGAACCTTACAATCTTTTAGACCTTACGGTAAGAAAATCATTTTTAGACAGAAAGCTTGAAGCCACAGTGGGTGCAAGAAACTTATTCAACATCAAAGACATCAATCAATCAAGAATGAACGAAAGTGGCGGTCACACCGTCGGATCTCAATTGCTTTTAGCTTACGGGACATCTTATTTTTTAAAACTTGCATACAACCTTAATTTCTAATTTAAATAAATCACAATGAAAAAAACATTTTTATTTTTATCTATGGCGATGCTAACATTAGCATCTTGCTCAAGCGATGATAACGCAAATGCTGTTGCTCCTGTTGCTCCAGAAGTTCCTGGCGAAGGTGGAATTCTTGAAGCATCAACTGGTGGTCCAAACCAAGGAAACCAAGTTTATGTTGATTTAAGCAATGGCCAAAAAACACAAGTGAGAAGAGATTCTTGGGATTTCGGTTTTTACGGAGGTTCTGACTTTAGAGTCATCTTAAACGGATCTATAAAAATGGCCGTTAAAAAATTAGCTACATCAAACATCGATGAGGTTCAAGCTGAAGATACTTCTGTAAACGTAAGTTTCTCAACTGCATCAACTTTAGGATACGTAGATAACCCAACTGGCGTTTTAACTGGTGCCGGAAACGGTGAAGGAACTGCAATTGCAGAAATTTCTGCAACTGATGCTGATAACAAAGTATATTTGGTAAACATGGGATTTAAAGTTGGAACGGCAACTCCAAATCCAGGTTCTGAAGCTTCAACAGGTGAAGCAAGAGGATGGAAAAAAGTAAGAATATTAAGAAACGGTACCACAGGATACAAAATCCAAGTAGCTGACTTAAACGCTACAACGCACCAAGAATATATAATTAACAAAGAGGCTAACTTCAATTTTACGTTTTTCAGTTTAGATACAAACGCAACAGTTTCTGTTGAGCCAGCAAAGGACAAATGGGATTTGAACTTTACAACTTTTACAAACTATTTTGCTTCACAAGGCGCTTTCATTACGTACTATTTTGCTGATTTCGTTACTTCAAATGCAAAAGGAGGAACACAAGTTTATGAAGTATTAACTTCTGTTTCAACGTATGACGCTTTTACAATTGACAACGTGACAGACACAAGCTTCTGGGCCTCAACTGCTGATCAAAGAACCATCGGTTCTGCATGGAGAAATGGTGGTGGACCATCATCAGGCCCAAGTGTAAAAGACGATCGTTTTTATGTAATTAAAGACGTTGCCGGAAACTTCTACAAACTTAAATTCTTAGCATTAACAAACGATGCAGGAGAAAGAGGTTACCCAGTTTTTGAATACCAATTATTAGATTAATTAATTTCCCTACGTTAAAAATCAACCGAGTCGAAAGACTCGGTTTTTTTTATGCCTAAAAATTACGTTTAAAAAGGTTTTTTTGAGCCAATCGACGTCTTGTCCCAGAATCCATTTTCCTGCTGTCTTGCACTATCTTTTTCCGTCTAAAGAAGCCAGAAAAAAGGATAGTCGCAAACATCAGGGCTATTTAAAAACTTTAGGCCTTTTTTTAGCGACAGAATCATTGTGTGAATGCAAAACTTAAATTTAGACGGTTACTTAAATTTCCAAGTCAAAAAATATGGGCCAAAAAAAATCCCTGTGAATCAATAGACGCACAGGGATTTTTATATTTTAAAAAAAACCTTTACAAAGTCGCAACCAGTTCTTTCCATTCTTTTAGTTCAGGAATTCCTGGTTTTCTTTTTCCAAAGAATTGAACGATGATTTCGCCCATTTCGTTGAAAACCTCAATTGCAGTTACTTCACCGTCATCCGTTGGTTTTCTTACGATCCAGGTTTGGGCGATTTTTGACATATCCAAGTGCATGTTGAAATCGGGATCCATGATGTTGAACCAGTCACCGTGCCACATTGTTTTACGCACTCTTCCGGTGTGGATTTGGATGTTTCCCCTGTTTCCAACAAAAACCATGATTGGCAATTTGGCAGCAACAGCGCCTTCCAGCATTTTTACGATAACGTCTTTGTCTACTTTTTTAGCATAGTTTTCATTCGGAGCCAAACGCAAAGCCTGAGTTCTTGTAACTCCAAATTTGCGAAGCATTCCGAAGAATTCGTGGGTGTCTTTCAAGTTTTCCCAACCCGCTTGAAAACCAGCAACGTCAATATCGGCATCTGCTTTCTCATCAATATTTAACGGAACTTCATCTGCAGTTTCATCAATCGATTGGTCGTCAGATTTGTATTTTAAAACCAATTCTTCAAAAGCCAAATCGTTGCTGTCTTTTGTCAAATAGATTTTGTGTATCGCCAAACCGTCTTTTCCGAAGAATTGAAGGCTTTTTCTGTCTCCATGTTCTGATTTCTCAGCAACGGCAAAAGCTTTCGCCCAGTGGCTTAAAAAGATACGCAAATCGATATCTTCGCCCACAAACAATCCTGCGTGAGGCGAACTGAAATCAGCATTTAAGTAAATTCCTTTTCTCTCGTGAACGCATTCTTCATTACGTGTCAAAGCCATTACTTTCTCTAATTTTTCAATATCAGAAAGAATTTCGGCAAATTCTGGACGAAGCCTCGTTACAGTTTCACCCACTTGTGTTGCTAACAATGTTGCTTCGCTGACGCCAAGTTGCTCTGCCGCATTGCGGATTCTTAGATTTGGGCTTGTTGCTTTAAGCTTTTCCCACTGTGATTTCAAGCTATTTGTTACTGTATCCATTTGTATTTAGATAAAAATATTAAGTTCCAAAAATGATTAAAGGGTTTTGATTCACCGGATTAAGGCAAATCGTGCAAGGAAAATTATAAACCTTGCTGATGATTTCTTTTGTAAAAACGTGTTCTGGCTTATCATGGCTGATGATTTTCCCTTTTTGCATAAGCACGATCGAATCGGCAAATTGTGCTGCCAAATTCAAATCGTGTAAAACCACAACGGCCGTGTTGCCTCTTTCTGAAAAGTTTTTTACCGTATGTAAGATTCTGTGCTGGTGCAAAACGTCTAAATTATTCAAAGGTTCGTCCATGAAAACCAGCTTGTTTTCAACATCATTTTCCAGCTGAGTCAAAACTCTGGCCAAGTGAACGCGCTGTCTTTCTCCGCCCGAAAGTGTGTTATAATCTCTGCTTTTTAAAGCCACAACATCAGTTTCTGCCATCGATTTTAAAGCAGCATCTACATCAGATTGATGCGGAATCGAGTTGAAATAAGGATAACGTCCCATCAGCACAACGTCCATAACCGTCAACGGGATATCGGCGATGTTTTGCTGTGAAAACTTGGCTTTGTGAAGCGGCAATTCTTTTTGGTCCCAATCTTCAAAAGTTTTTTTCTTAAAGAGTATCGGTTCGTTCGTATGCGCCATTTCATTGGCAAGCATACTTAAAAGTGTCGATTTTCCAGCACCATTCGGACCTACAATAACCAGCAATTCGCCATAATTTATGGTCACGTCGATGTTTTCCAAGATGGAAATCTTTTTATGCGAATACGATATTTTACAGGCTTTTAACATATTACAGCGATTTTTTGCTCCTGATTAAAATGACGATAAAAATGGGCGCTCCCATAAAAGCAGTTAAAATGCCGATTGGAATTTCAGAAGGAGCGGCAATCGTTCTGCTGATGGTATCGGCTGAAAGCAATAAAATACTTCCGAAAATCGCCGACATTGGCAGAATTATATGGTAATTTGACTTAAATAGCAGTCGCAAAATATAAGGAACAATCAAACCGACAAAGCCGATGGTTCCTGAAAAAGCAACGCAAGTTCCCACCATCAAAGCGGTCAATACCACGATTCTTTTTTTAATTTTTTCTACCGGAATTCCCAAATGTTGCGCGTCTCTTTCGCCAAGCATCATCGCGTTCAAGGCTTTTCCTTTGGTAATCAAAATTGAAAAAGCGAATAAAATGATGACTGCCAAGATACCATTTTTGGTCCAGCTGGCACCGCCAAGACTTCCTAAGTTCCAGAATGTCAAATCTCTAAGTTGTTCTTCTTTAGAAAGATAAATTAAAAATCCGGTTGTCGCTCCAGCCATTGCCGTGATGGCAACTCCTGAAAGTAACATCACGATGACGTTTGTTTTTCCGTTAGTCGTAGAAATACGATAGACCATTGTCATTGTCAGCAAAGCACCAATAAATGCGGCAATGCTCAACATCGAAAAGTGAAAAAATTCAGGAATGTAAGGCTTGATGTAACTTCCCAAAACAATAGAAATAGCTGCAAAAAGAGAAGCTCCCATTGTGATTCCGATTAAGTCAGGCGAGGCAAGGGGGTTTTTGAACATTCCTTGAAGGCACGTACCTGAAACCGCCAAAGCGCTTCCGACTAAAATGGCCATCACAATTCGGGGCAATCTCAAATTCACCAATACAAATTTATCGCTCGCCGGAATGCTGTTATCGTCATTCCACAAAGCCACAAAAATTTCCAGGAAAGAATGTTTTTCAAATTCATAAACGCCCATATATAAAGATGTTACGGCAAGTAAAATCAATACAATAAGACTTAAGAAAATGTATAACGGTAATTTGTTTTGCATTTTATTTGTTTGTGGTCATTGCGATGAAAAAAGTTTCACATTTTACCAATACCTAATTTATAGCTTTAAGTAATGCTGCGTTTAAAGCTGCGGCGCCTTCACCAGTTCTGGGCCCGAAACCAGAAAGCAAGGCGCCGTCTAAAGCAATAATTTTTTTGTTTTTACCCGCATTGGTTTGCGAAACACCTTGAATTTTAAGCACTCCGTCAATACCGCCTAGACTTTGCAGTCCAGTTGTAAACAACAAAATCACATCTGGATTTCCTTTGATCAAAGATTCTGGAGTCAAGGGTTTGTAATCTTCAAATTCGGTAACTGCATTTTGACCGCCAGCCAAAGCAATTGTTTTTTCGATTGGCGTATTTTTTCCGGCAACCATCAAAGTTCCTGCACCACGAGCGTAGATGAACAATACTTTTGGCGCTTTTGCGATGGGTTGTACTTTTGCCAAATCAGCATCAATTTTATCAGTTAAAGCTTTAAAGCCAGCATTTTTCAAAACACCAGCCACATCAGCAATCAATTTTTTAGAACCTTCTGCAGAAAAATCTTGTTTGAAGATATGCGCCTCGATTCCGGCCCCTTTAATTTTTTCAGCTAATTCTGGGTTCATATCTTTTTCGGTAGCCAAGATTATTGTTGGTTGTAAGGCAACTATTGATTCGATTGAAATAGAACGAACGTGGCCTAAGTCAGTTGCAGTAGATTTTACAGATTCTGGAAAAGTGGAAGTTACATCAACTCCGATGATTTCTTTTTCGTAACCCAAAGCCACGGCGATTTCCGTTATTGCTCCGTTTAAGGAAACAATTTTTTGTGATTCGGTTGGTGTTTCCACAGAAGTTTCTTCTACTTTTATTTCTTCTTTTTTACAAGAAAAGGTTGCTAATGAAACGATTGCAAGTGCTAAAATGCTTATTTTCTTCATTGGTTTACATATTTGTTATTTTAATTGAATCTAAATAAATGCAAACCTATGATTAATTTTGGGGTTTAGAAAATAAAAAAAGGTTAAATATTTATCAACTTTTAATTCTATCTTAATTGTTCTTCTTTTAAAGAAACATACCGTAAATTTGCATCAATTTTCTATTACAAAAAATGTTAGATATTCAATCCATTCGTGCCGATTTTCCGATACTTTCTCAAAAAGTAAACGGAAAACCATTGGTATATTTCGATAATGCGGCTACCTCGCAAAAACCAAAAGTGGTCATTGACGCTATTACTTCTTATTATGAAGAAATCAATGCCAATATTCACCGTGGCGTTCATAAGCTTAGCCAATTGGCGACTGACGCTTATGAAATTTCTCGTGTAAAAATCCAGAATCACATTAATGCAAAACATAGTTTCGAAGTACTTTTTACTTCGGGAACCACACACGGAATCAATTTGGTTTCCAACGGATTTGCTTCGTTGCTGAAAGTAGGCGATGAGGTGATGGTTTCGGCATTGGAACATCATTCAAATATTGTTCCGTGGCAAATGCTTTGCGAAAGAACAGGAGCAAAACTGACCGTGATTCCGATGGATGAAAATGGCGAATTGATTTTTGCTGAATTTGAGAAATTACTTTCGGAGAAAACGAAAATTATTGCCGTAAATCACATTTCAAATGCTTTAGGAACTATAAATCCGATTAAAAAAATTATAGAAAAAGCACATCAATTTGGAACAGCAGTTTTAATTGACGGAGCCCAATCTACGCCACATATCAAGCCAGATGTTCAAGAATTGGATTGTGATTTCTACGTATTTTCTGGACATAAAATCTGCGGACCAACCGGAACCGGAATTTTATACGGAAAAGAAGAATGGCTGAACAAATTGCCTCCATATCAAGGCGGTGGCGAGATGATCAAAGAAGTGACTTTTGAGAAAACAACGTATGCCGAATTGCCTCATAAATTTGAAGCCGGCACGCCAAATATCGCCGGAGGAATTGTCTTGGGAACTGCCATTGATTATTTAAACGAAGTTGGTTTTGAAGCCATTGCCAAATACGAACACGAACTTTTAGAATACGGAACGGAACGACTTTTGGAAATTGAAGGATTGAAAATCTACGGACCAAAATCGCTGGAAAACAAGACTTCTGTGATTTCTTTTAACGTAGGAACTATTCATCCGTATGACATTGGAACGATTGTTGACAAGATGGGTATAGCGGTAAGAACAGGCCATCATTGCGCACAACCGATTATGAATTTCTTCCAAATTCCAGGAACAATTCGCGCTTCATTTTCGTTTTACAATACAAAAGAAGAAATTGATGCGTTGGTGGGAGCGGTCAAAAAAGCAGTGGTGATGTTGTCATAAATTATTCGTAATTTGTCAAGAAACCATTAAAACCAAAAATTATGAAAATTCTAACCACATTTATCTTGATGCTTTTTATGGCAAAAGGATGCACCAGTTCAGAAATTAAGAAGGAAAGTGAGAACATTTCTTTTGAATATGAGGCAAACACCAGAGGAAGCTATAAAAAGGTTTTGGCAAAACAAGACACGGTTTATACAATCAAAACCCGCGACGGAAAAGCAATTGAAAAATCACTTTCAAAAAGCGATTGGAATGCTTTGTTGAATTTGCTTTCAAAGGTCGATGCGACAAAAATTGCTGATTTGAAAGCGCCTTCTGAAAAACGTTTTTATGACGGAGCGATGATCGGACAATTAAAATTGATTTATAAAGACAAAACATACGAAAGTTCTAATTTCGACCACGGAAATCCGCCGGCGGAGATTAAAGATTTAGTAGAAAAAATCATAGAAGTTTCAGATTTAGAAAAAAAATAAAATGACGATTAAAGAAATTCAAGATGAAATTGTGGACGAATTTTCCATGTTTGAAGAAGACAACTGGGACGAGCGTTACCAATATGTAATCGATTTGGGGAAAACGTTGCCACTGATTGATGAAAAATACAAAACCGACGAAAATATCATCAAAGGTTGCCAGTCAAAGGTGTGGGTTCACGGTGAAATGCAAGGCGATAAAATTGTTTTCACGGCAGACAGCGATGCGATTTTGACCAAAGGAATTATAGCCATCCTGATTCGAACGTTTTCAAAACAAACACCTTCTGAAATTTTAGAAGCCGATACCAAATTCATTGACGAAATTGGCTTGAAAGATCATTTGTCCCCAACACGCGCCAACGGATTGGTGTCGATGATCAAACAAATTAAAATGTATGCATTGGCTTTTAATGCTAAAAACTAAAAACAGAAAATGGAACAACAAATAGACACAAACCAACTGGGAGAAGACATCGTAAAAGTCTTAAAAACCATTTATGATCCCGAAATTCCGGTTGATATTTATGAATTAGGATTGATTTATGACGTGATGGTAAACACCGATTACGAAGTAAAAATCTTGATGACATTGACTTCGCCAAATTGCCCGGTGGCTGAAACATTGCCAAGAGAAGTGGAAGACAAAGTCAATCAACTTGAAAATGTAAAGGCGACTGAAGTTGAAATTACATTTGATCCGCCGTGGAGCAAAGACTTGATGAGCGAAGAAGCAAAATTAGAATTAGGAATGCTTTAAAGAAGCGGGCAGATTTCAGTTTTTTGCAAAATTCAAAGCGGAATACTGAAATCTGCAAACGGAACACTAAATCATATGCAGGAAGAAATTATAAATAAAGTAGCCAACAGCGCGCTTGAAATCTTTGATTTGGAGGATTATTATCCAACAGGATTTCGCGTGCAGGTTGATATTTCGGAATGGCTCCTCGAAGGGTTTTTATTGCGCGAAAAAGATTTTCGGGAACATTTAAAAAGCCATGATTGGTCGCAGTATCAAGACCAATATGTGGCTGTTTTTTGCAGTACTGATGCTATAATTCCGGCGTGGGCTTCCATTTTAGTAACAATTCATCTGTCACCGTTTGCCAAAAAAGTAGTAAGCGGAACTTTGGAAGATTTGGAAACATCTTTATACGAAGAACTTCTTCCGGCTGTTGATTACTCTAAATTTGAAGGAAAACCCGTTATTATCAAAGGATGTTCAAAGAAACCCGTTCCCATGTCGGCCTATGTTTTGGCAGCGCAGAAATTACAGCCTTTTGCCCGCAGTATTATGTATGGCGAAGCCTGTTCTGCAGTACCGCTGTATAAAAAAAGGTAGTTTTTGATGGATAAAATTACGGCTTTCGTTATATTTGTTTAAAACCGTTAAATTATGATTAAGAAATTCGCCACCGCAATTTTTTGCTTTTTAGGGGCTTTAAATGCAAACGCTCAAGATGCAACAGCCATTGTTGCGGATACCGTAAAGCATTGGAAAACCAAAGGGAATGCCTCGTTTTTGTTCAATCAATCTACTTTTGACAATTGGCTCGCCGGAGGAGAAAACAATATCTCGGGAACTATTGGTGCCAACTATGATTTCAATTACCAAAAAGACGATATCAGCTGGGATAATAAAGTGATCGCGTCCTATGGAATTGTAAAAACAAGAACCAGTTCTTTTGCCAAAAAAACAGATGACAGGCTGGAATTAAATTCCCTTTTAGGAAAAAGATTTAAGCCAGAAAGCCGTTGGTATTATTCAGCATTTTTGAACTTTAAGACACAATTCTCAAAAGGATATGAATATGGAAAAGATGCCGAAGGTGTTGAAATAAGAATAGAATATACTAATTTTTTGTCACCAGCCTATCTTTCTTTTTGGCCTGGTATTTTGTGGAAACGCGATGACAATTTGAAATTTAACTTTGCGCCCGCAACATCAAAAATTACGATTGTTGACAAAAATTTCACACTTCCTGAAGAAAAATATTTTGGAGTAGAAGAAGGGAAGTCGATGCGATATGAATTGGGTTTCAATGCTTCGGCCTATTACAAATTAGATATTATGGCAAATGTTTCTTTTGAAAATATCTTGAATTTATATTCCAATTATTTAGAAGAGACGCAAAATGTAGATTTAGATTACCAGTTAAATATCGTAATGAAAATCAACAAATACCTGTCGACAAACTTATCGTTCCAAACCATTTATGACGACAATGCTTACCGAGGTTTCCAGATTCGCCAAGTCTTTGGCGTAGGAGCCAACTATTGATTTTAGTCTAAATTTTACATAAAAAAAAGACCTTCATTGGACTAATGAAGGTCTTTTTTTATGAAAATAGTTTGTGTTTTTTATTCTTCTGAAGCCTCTTTTTCATCAGGCGCTTCGTGATAATCAGGATATAAAAACTTGTTATAAGGAAAACGCGTGATGTGAATTTCTCTTACGGCTTCATAAACCTTTTCTCTAAATTCTTCAAAATTTTCTTTATTTACAGCCGAAATAAATAGTGCTTTATCTTCACCCATTTTTGACATCCACGTTGCTTTCCATTCTTCAAGCGTGTAATGTTTTGTGGTTTTTTCTGTAATCAAATCGTCGTGGTCAATCGTCAAATGTTTGTAAGCATCGATTTTGTTGAAAACCATAATTGTAGGTTTGTCGCTACTTTTAATATCAGATAAAGTTTGGTTTACCGATGCGATATGTTCCTCAAAATCAGGATGTGAAATATCTACAACGTGTAAAAGTAAATCGGCTTCGCGAACTTCATCAAGCGTACTTTTAAACGAATCGACCAACTGCGTAGGCAGTTTTCGGATAAATCCAACGGTATCAGACAACAAAAACGGTAGGTTTTTAATCACAACTTTTCGCACCGTAGTATCTAAAGTGGCAAACAATTTATTTTCTACAAAAACTTCGCTCTTGCTGATTACGTTCATCAAAGTCGATTTTCCCACATTGGTATAACCCACCAAAGCCACGCGAACCATGGCTCCGCGATTTCCTCTTTGAACCGACATTTGTTTGTCAATCACCTTAATTTTATCTTTCAGTAATGCAATTCTATCACGAACAATACGACGGTCAGTTTCAATTTCAGTTTCACCGGGACCGCGCATTCCAATTCCCCCTTTTTGGCGTTCTAAGTGGGTCCACATTCCCGAAAGTCTTGGAAGCAGATATTGGCATTGCGCCAATTCGACCTGGGTTCTTGCGTAAGAAGTTTCAGCACGTTGTGCGAAAATATCAAGGATAAGGTTGGTTCTGTCTAAAACTTTAGTTTCGACTAAAATTTTGGAAATATTTTTTTGCTGGGATGGCGAAAGTTCGTCGTCAAATATTACCGTGGTAATGTCATTTTCTTTTACATAAAGACTGATCTCGTCCATTTTTCCAGTTCCAAGAAAAGTTTTGGGATTTGGGCGTTCCATTTTTTGAGAAAATCTTTTTACGACTTCTCCTCCGGCGGTAAACGTCAGAAATTCAAGCTCATCCAGATATTCGGTAAGTTTTTCCTCATTTTGATTTTGCGTGACAATTCCAACGATAACCGTTCTTTCAAATTTTATAGTTTCTTTTTCTAGCATAGAATATAAATATAGTACAAATCTACCACTTTTTAGAAATTAATTTTTGTGCTTTTTTAATGAATATCATTTATGTGGAATTAAATCTTAACTCAATCTTACCCAGAAATAGACATTCAGACACCAAATCAAAATAGATTTTTCAAGCTGTAAATTTAAAAACTTTAATAAATGATTAAGACTATTGCTTTTATTATAATTAGTATAAACCTAGCACTTTTTAGACGGAATTTTTTTGTCCTACTCAGATAATATGCTTAAATGTTACAAACAATTTAGTTAAAAGTTATTTTTATGCTATGTTTTTCTTAAATTTAGTTAAATTTGAGCTTCTAAAAACCTACAGTATTAATTAAACAACCTAAAAATTTTCATTTATGAAAAAAATTACATTACTGCTTTTAATGTGTTTTTCTTCCTTTATAGGCTTCTCACAGGGGCTTGTAGAAGGATTTGACAACACGGCAGCTCCTTCGGGTGGTGTGTTAGCATTAGATTCGGGTTCATGGGCCATTTTTGACAATGGTATCGGAACACAAGGAAGTTGGCTTCCAACCGCATCTCCAACCTTGATTCATCAAGGAACAAGAGCAATGCAAATCAACGGTACGAATGATAACCTTGGAATTGGGAATACTTCTCAAGACTGGCTTGTTACTCCTGCCGTAGTAGTTCCTAATAATGGGCAACTAAAATTCTTTACAAGACTGCAGACCGCAGCGAATCAAGGTTCTATTTTTCAAATTAGAATCTCAACAACTTCTCAAACAGACGCTGCTTCATTTACTATTCTGCAAGAATGGAATGAACTGAACTTGAATGTATCATACAATACGTATGAAGAAAAAACAGTTCCTTTAAATTTACCAGCAGGCTCAACTGTTTATGTTGCTTTTGTAATGCTAAATACACAACTTGGTAATACAGTTTCTTCAGAACGTTGGTTAATTGACACTGTTAACATTGTGGAGCAATGTCTGGATCCAACGAATTTAACAGCATCAGCTGTTACTCAATCTGGAGCAAATTTAAGCTGGTTGAATCCTAGTGGTGCAACTTCATGGGAAATTGAAATTGTTTCAGGAACAACGCCAACTCCAACACAACATGGAGTGGTTTACAATGGCGCATTGCCATATGCTGCAACAGGGACGGCAACAGGAACACCTTTAGTTCAAGTGCCTTTTTTACCCAATACTGAATATAAATATTATGTAAGAGCTATTTGTTCTGGATCTAATACAAGTAGTGCTTGGGTTGGACCATTTTCATTTACTACAGGAGCGCCTGGTTTTACCTGTAGTTCTGCAATTCCTATTACTGCTTTGCCTTACACTACTACCGACAATACGGCAAATTATGGCGATACTTTTGATGCTAATCAAGGTACAGGCTGTGGATCTACTGTAAATTACATGACAGGGAACGATGTATTTTATTCTTATACAGCGACTCAAACTGGGGTAATTAGTATTTCTATGACTCCAACAGCAACTAATACAAGTATTTTTGTATATAATGGTTGTGCAAACGTTGGTGTTAGCTGTGTAGCTGGTGTTGCCAATGCGCAAACAACAGTTAGAGAGATTCCAGCACTTGCGGTTACAGCAGGAGTAACTTATGTAATTGTAATTTCTAAAAACGGAACTCCGGCAACAGGGGCTTACACTTTAAATATTCAAATCGTAAATTGTACACCGCCTACCAACTTGAACGCAACAAACGTTTCAGCTACTAGTGCTACTTTAACTTGGGATAACCCAGGTGGTTTGGCTTCAACATGGCAAGTTGCTTTGCAAGATGCAGGTACTCCAATGCCAACAACGGATGCAGGAGTGGTAACAGTTACTACAAATACGGCTTATCAGCCAACTTTACAAAACTCTTACGCTTATCAATATTATGTTAGAGCACAATGTCCAGATGGATCTTATAGTGCTTGGGCAGGACCTTACTTGTTTAATTCTGCACAAGTTGCAGCAAGTATTCCTTTTACTGAAGGGTTTGAGGGTACAAATACTTTTGCCTTAAATAACGGAACACAAGTTAATAAATGGGCAGTCGGTAGTGCAACTAATAATGGCGGAACCAATTCATTGTACATTTCAAATGATAATGGAGTTTCTAATGCCTATACCATTGCGGCTGCGATATCTGTCGTTCAGGCCTATAGAGATATAGCTGTTCCAGCAGGAACTAACGAATTAAATTTAGCATTTGATTGGAAAGCCGCTGGAGAAAGTACTTTTGACTATTTAAGAGTCTGGACTGTTCCAACTTCATTTACGCCAACGCCAGGAACACAAATTACTGCAGGTGCAGGAAGAGTTCAGTTGGGAGCTAATATGAATCTAACGCCAAATTACACAACAGTAAATTATGTTATTCCGGCTACAGCTCTTGCAGGACAAACAATGAGACTTGTTTTTGAATGGAGAAATGACAATAGCGCTGGAACACAACCGCCAGCAGCTATTGACAATATCAATCTTACTGTAATTACTTGTTCGGCACCTTCAGCACTTCTTTTGCAAAGTGTGGGACAAACAACAGCAGGAATCTCTTGGACTGCGCCAGTATCTGGAGCTGCTTCTTATGATTATTATGTATCATCAACAAATACAAATCCAGCAGCGGGTGTAACGGTAACGGGTAACGTATCAACTACTACAGCTACTTTATCGGGACTTCTTCCTTCAACAACAAATTATGTTTGGGTAAGAAGTAATTGTGGGATTGACGGAACAAGTACTTGGACTGGACCTGTAACGGTAATAACTACACAAATTCCTGGAACATTGGCTTATATTGACGGTTTCGAAGGAACAAATCAATGGTCACTTATTAACGGAACTCAAGTTAATAAATGGGTAGTTGGTACTGCTACAAATAATGGTGGTACACAATCCTTATACATCTCAAATGATAATGGAGCAACAAATGCGTATACCATTACATCAACTTCTATTGTTCAGGCTTACAGAGATATAGCTATTCCTGCTACTGCTGGAGATTTGAATGTTTCATTCGATTGGAGAGCAGTTGGACAAGGATTTGGACCAACAACTTTTAATGATTATTTTAGAGTTTGGGCAGTTCCAACAACTTTTAACCCAACACCAGGTACACAAATTACTGCAGGTGTTGGAAGAGTACAGTTGGGAACTAGCACTAATAACTCTGCAAATTATACCACATCTAATTATGTACTTCCTTCAGCAGGATTTGCCGGGCAGACATTAAGACTTGTTTTTGAGTGGAGAAATGACGCATCTACAGGTACACAAACTCCTGCAGCTATCGATAATGTTAATATAAGCATTATTACTTGTGCGGCGCCTACAGCATTGGCGGTGAATACGGTAAATCAAACTTCTGGTACGTTTTCGTGGACTGCACCAGCATCTGGAGCAATTTCATACGATTACTATGTATCAACAACTAACACGGCTCCAATTGCAACAACAGCTGCTACCGGAAACGTAACAACTACTAACGCTACTGCTTTAGGTCTTCAGCCATCTACTACTTATTATGTATGGGTAAGAACTAACTGTGGTGCTACTGATGGAAATAGTACATGGACAGGTCCGGTACAATTGATTACAACTCAAATACCAGCAGATTTAACTTATGTTGATGGTTTTGAAGGAACAAATCAATGGAGTATTGTCAATGGGACTCAAGTTAATAAATGGGTAATAGGTACGGCAACAAGCAATGGCGGAACACAATCATTATATATTACAAATGATAATGGGGTTTCAAATGCTTACACCGTAAATGCTATATCGGTTGTTCAGGCTTACAGAGATATAAATGTTCCAGCAACCGCAGCTGAATTAAATGTTGCATTTGATTGGAGAGCTGCTGGAGAAAGCTCATTTGACTATTTAAGAGTTTGGGCTGTACCAACAACTTTTAACCCAACACCTGGAACGCAAATTACAGCAGGAGCAGGAAGAGTTCAGTTGGGAGCGAATATGAATCAAACACCAAATTATACTACAGTTAATTATGTTCTTCCAACAACAGGATTTGCTGGACAAACTATGAGATTGGTTTTTGAATGGAGAAACGATGGAAGTGCTGGAACACAGCCGCCTGCTGCAATTGATAATGTTAATATAAATGTTATTACATGTTCAGCTCCATCAGCATTAATAGTTAATACAGCAAATCAAACAGGGGGTTCTTTCTCTTGGACAGCACCAGCGAACGGAGCTGCTTCGTATGATTATTACATTTCAACAACTAATACACCTCCAACTTCTACTTCAGAAGTTGTGAATGTAACACCAACAAATGCAACAGTTACTGGTCTTCAGCCATCTACAACACACTATGTGTGGGTAAGAAGTAATTGTGGGGCTGTTGATGGAACAAGTATTTGGGTCGGACCAGTACAATTAATTACAAGTCAAATTCCTGGAGAACTTAACTATATTGATGGTTTTGAAGGAACAAATGGTTGGACGTTAAATAACGGAACGCAAGTAAATAAATGGATTGTTGGAACCGCAACTAGTAATGGCGGAACACAATCATTGTATATTTCAAATAATAATGCGGACAATGCTTATACAATATCTTCTACCTCAGTAGTTCATGCGTATAGAGACATACAAATGCCTGCAGTAGTTGGTGACTTAAGCCTAACATTTGATTGGAAAGCAATTGGACAAGGATTTACCACAACTTTTAATGATTATTTTAGAGTTTGGGCTGTTCCAACAACTTTTAATCCAACACCTGGAACGCAAATTACGGCAGGTTCAGGTAGAGTTCAAATTGGAGCAAACTTTAATAATTCTGCGATTTGGCAAACTCCTAATTATATATTCTCAGCAACTCCTTTCTCAGGACAAGCAATGAGATTAGTTTTTGAGTGGAGAAATGATGGAAGCAGTGGGACACAGCCGCCTGCAGCAATTGACAATGTTAATCTATCGCAACTTACTTGTCCAGCTCCAATAAATCTTATAGCTGAAAGCAATCCTTCGAATTCAGATTTGATATTATCTTGGACTCCTGTCGGTGCTGAGACACAATGGGAAGTTGTAGCTCAAATAGCAGGAACTGGCGCGCCAGTTTCGGGACAAATCGTTAACGAAACTAGTTTAACCTTTTCACCACTACCAGGAACTTTTTATGAGTTTTTTGTGAGAGCAATTTGTTCTCCAACAGACTCTAGCTTTTGGGCTGGACCTGCCGCATTCTCAATTTTTACACCGCCAGGATGTGCTTCTGTAGATCTAGTGGGTGTTGGGGTTGATATTGTAGACCAAGAAATTATTTTATGTGCTGAAGAAGACAACTGTGTTAATTTATCTGCTACCTATTTTGGTATTGGAGCAACAACTTCTTATGAAGTAGCATCTATTGATTACAATCCACCATTCCCTTTTACTGGAGGAACGGAGATGCCAATTACAGCTGATGATGATTACACACCAAGTTTTGATTTACCATTTAACTTCTGTTTCTTTGGAGAATCTTATGATTATGTAAGAGTTGGTGATAATGGTGTGATTGCTTTTGGTTTACCTTACACAACTACTTATGGAGAATATTGTTCATGGGTTCTTGATGGTCCAATTCCAAATCCAGCATTTACTATCAAAAATGCTATTTATGGAGTATTCCAAGATATGCTTACCACTAATAATCCAGGTGCAAATACCTCGATAAACTACCAAGTTTTGGGAACGTATCCTTGTAGAGCCTTTGTAGTGAACTTTAATGAAGTTCCTGCTTTTGGTACTGCATGTCAGGACGCTCAGTATAGAACAACTACACAGATAGTTCTTTATGAAATTTCAAATATTATTGAGGTTTATGTAAAAAACAGAACTGCTTGTTCTGGTTGGCAACAAGGGGAAGGTGTTATCGGTATTCAAAATGCCGCTGGTACAGTAGCGTATGTGCCACCAGGAAGAAATACAGGTGCTTGGAATGCTACAAATGAAGCTTGGAGATTTTCTCCAAATGGAGAATCTAATGTAGATTTCCAATGGCTTAAAGACGGAGTATTCTTTAGCGATCAACAAGACATTCAAGTATGTGTAACAGAATTGACAACTATGGTTGCTCAAGCGACTTATACAACTTGTGATGGAACTGTAATTACAAAAGAAAATCAAGTTATAATTAGAACTACAGAACCATTACCAACTAATGATCCTGTTGATATTTTGTCTTGTTCTTCTACCGGAAATCCAATTTTTGATTTAACACCAAATACGGCAACAATTATTGGTTCAAATTCTGCAACAGATCTTATAATTGAATACTATTTGACTCAAGCAGAAGCAGAAGTAGGAGTTAGTGCTACAGCTATTTTAACTCCTGAAGCTTATGCGGGAACACCAGGTCAGACAATTTTTGTTAGAATTTCTTACCCAGGATCAGACTGTTTCTTTGTAAAAACTTTCCAACTTCAGTTAGGGTCAAATACACCGTCTGTAACAACATTCTCTTACAGCACGCCAATTTGTATCGGTAATGCAACAAATCCACTACCTATTCCGGTTACTGGATTTACCGCAGGCGGAACTTACTCTTCAAATGATGTAACAGTAAATGCTACAACAGGAGAAATTGATATGACAACTGCTACTGCGGGTACGCACGATATCACTTATACAATTATTCCTGCAGGATGTAATGAAGGTGGTTCATTTACTGCTCAAATCGTAATAAATGCATTACCAGTAGCGGATGTTATTACTGATGTAGTTGTTTGTGATTCATATGTATTACAACCATTAAGTGCTAACAATAATTATTTTACAGCACCAAATGGTGGAGGTTCCGCATTAACTGCTGGAACAGCAATTACAACATCTCAGTTAATTTACATCTTTTCTTCAACAGGAGTTGGATGTTCTGACGAAAGTGACTTTAATGTAACGATTAACGAAAGCCCAATTGTTTCTGTAACAGGTGCTTGTCAAGGAGCTGATTACATTATTGAAGCTACAATTTTAAATGATAATTTATCAGCCGATAATTTTATATTCTCTTGGACTGATTCGGATGGAAATTCAGTTGGTGGAAACACTTCAACAATTACGGTTTCAGTTTCTGGTGAATATTTTGTAAATGTTACACCAGTTGCAACTTCAACTGTTGATTGTTCAGTGGATCAATCTTTCACCGCCAACGGTACTACGTGTATGATTCCAAAAGGGATTTCACCAAACGGTGACGGAAAG
>NZ_RQVR01000010.1:0-311 GCF_003865365.1 Flavobacterium macacae
GTGCAAAAGTACCGCCTTTTTCTGCATAAACAAGCTTTTTATCCGTCTTTTTTTGATCTTTTTTCAATACAACTCTTAACCTGCTGAAACACTTAATGTTGTGCCAAAAAGTTTTTTACCGCTTTGTTGGTTTTTCTAAAATTACAGGGCTTCTTTACTGGAAATGCCCGGGTATAGCTACATAGTCTTGAGTAAAGATGGACGGAAGTACCTTTCCAAAAAAAAACGGAAAGATCCCTGAAATAGCCCCGACCGGAGGGAAAAGCCTTCCCGCCTGCCCCTATGGCAGGCGCGAAGCTTTGGAAGGAACG
>NZ_RQVR01000010.1:321-162671 GCF_003865365.1 Flavobacterium macacae
ACAAATCCTGATAAATAAATAGCCTTTCGCTCCTCGGAAAAATGCTTCTATATATTAAGGTATGTTTTCTTTCCTTATATATAGGTATAAAAAAGACAGCGGAATGGCTGTCTTGTGTGTTTTTGAATATTTGGATCCTACCTATATATAAGGTGTATTATGTTTTGGCTTTTGCTGCGATTCTTTCGTTCCAAGATTTGGCCAGTTCCTGGTAATTGATATTGAGTTTTGAGGCTTGTTTGGGAAGGCGGTTTTCTTCGAAGGCTTTCACAAGGATTGTTTCGATCAGAAAATCTTCACCAACACCGTAAGGATTGTAGGTTCTTTTTAAGTCGATGCTGAAAACTCTTGCGGTTTTGTTTGCCCAGAATGCTTTCCAACCGCTTTTTTGTTCTTTGATCAAATCAAATGTCGTGCTTCCGGTTTGGCGGTGGATTAACTTTACCAAAATTTGTCCGTCTTTTCTAGATAGTTTTTTTAGCTGTCCTTCAAATTCATCTTCCAGATACTTTTCTACTATCTTGAAATATTTCTTTTTTTCCCTGTCAGTCTTCAACTTGGCCAATCCTTTTTCAAGAGCGACCAATCTTTCTGATGTGGCTTTGGCAAATGGATAGACTCTTTGCACGCGACGCTGCAGTATGATAAAATTCTTTTGGCTTTCTTCATCGACATCTCCTCTATAAATTAATACTTCGGGAAGCTGTACTAATTTAATGGTGTCTTGTTCATTTAAGTATTCATCGTTCTTATCGACTTGCGCATTTATCGCGTTGGTGATCAAGAATAGGAAAAGTATATATTTTATCGATTTCATTTGTTCGTAATTGTTTTGTAAAATTATACAATAAATAGATAACTGTGATTTCAAATTTATATTTTAGCAAAAAATTACTTTTATGGCAAAATCAATATTGAATAAGTCTTCGATGACTTTTCTGGAAAACTACTTAAACAATGCTTCTCCGACCGGATATGAATCGAGCGGTCAAAAAATTTGGATGGATTATTTAAAGCCATATGTTGATACCTTTATTACGGATACTTATGGAACTGCGGTTGGTGTCATCAATCCGGATGCAAAATATAGAGTCGTGATTGAAGGCCACGCTGATGAAATTTCTTGGTATGTGAATTATATTACTGATAACGGTTTAATTTATGTTATTAGAAATGGTGGATCTGACCACATGATCGCGCCTTCAAAGCGTGTCAATATTCATACCAAAAAAGGAATTGTTCAAGGCGTTTTTGGATGGCCAGCAATTCATACCAGAAATCGCGCTAAAGAAGAACCGGCAAGAATCGATAATATCTTCATTGATTGTGGTTGCGAAACTAAGGAAGAAGTTGAAAAACTTGGCGTTCACGTGGGTTGCGTAATTACGTATCCTGATGAATTTATGGTATTGAACGAAAACAAATTTGTTTGCAGAGCGATTGACAACAGAATGGGCGGTTTTATGATTGCTGAAGTGGCGCGATTATTACATGAAAATAAAAAGAAATTGCCATTTGGCTTGTACATCACAAATTCTGTTCAAGAAGAAGTTGGGTTGCGCGGTGCCGAAATGATTACTAAAACTATTCGTCCAAATGTGGCTATTGTTACTGATGTTTGCCACGATTCGACAACGCCGATGATTGACAAAAAAATTGAAGGCGACACACAAATCGGAAAAGGTCCGGTGGTGACTTACGCTCCGGCAGTTCAAAATAATTTGCGCGAATTGATTCTTGACACGGCTGAAGAAAAGAAAATTCCGTTTCAGAGATTGGCATCTTCAAGAGTTACCGGAACCGACACAGATGCTTTTGCTTACAGCAATGGCGGTGTAGCGTCGGCATTAATCTCATTGCCGTTGCGTTATATGCACACGACTGTTGAGATGGTTCACCGTGAAGATGTGGAAAATGTGATTAAATTGATTTATGAATCACTATTGAAAATTGAAAACGAAGAAACTTTTTCTTACTTCAAGAACTAAAATTTATAAAAAACAAAATCCCGCAATCGAAAGAAAGCGGGATTTTTTTGATTGATGATTGTCTTATTTTTTATAGGCTTTTAAAATTTCAACGGTTTCTTTTGCGTTTGAAAGCTCAGCGTGTCTTAAAGCTGTAAAACCTTTTTGGTCTTTTAAATTTGCTTTTGCGCCACTTTTTAGAAGAAATTTTACAATTTCAACTCTGTTATATCTTGAAGCAATCATTAATGGCGTCAAACCATTTGAAGTTTCATTGATATCCGATCCAAATTCTACCATTTTTTTTACGGTTTCAAAGTCTCCCTGAACCACTGCATTACAAAGCGGACTCAAACTTTCATTGGCAACATACACTTTTGCAGTTGGTTGATTTTCTAAATTGGAAGCGATTGCAACATTTCCGATTGCTAATAAAGCAACTCCTAAATAAACGATTGATTTTTTCATGATGATTGTTTTTTAATTGATGATGATTAATAATGATGATTGTTTAAGTAAGACGAAAGACTGTTTTTATTGTTACATCCTTTTTTTGTTATAACACAATTTTAACAAATAACCTGCTTTAAATCAACGGATTACTTTCAGCACAAAGTAAAAAAAAACCACGCAGTGCGTGGTTAATTAAGTATTATCAAACGATTAGCTTATTGCTTTAAAAATTCTAAAACGTGCTTTTCGATTCTCTCGTTGATGTTTGAAATATCTGCTTTGAAAAATTCTTCTCCAAGTATATTTTCATACAATTCAATATATCTTTCAGAAACCGAGTTCACGTAAGCCTCATCCATTTCAGGAATTTGCTGTCCTTCTTTGCCTTGAAAACCTCCAGCGATCAACCATTGTCTCACGAATTCTTTTGACAATTGTTTTTGTGATTCACCTCTATCTTGTCTTTCTTGATATCCTTCTTTATAAAAATATCTAGAAGAATCTGGCGTGTGAATTTCATCAATCAAAACGATTTTTCCGTCTTTTGTTTTTCCGAATTCATATTTGGTATCTACCAAAATCAAACCTCTGTCAGAAGCTATTTCTTGTCCTTTATTATATAGGACTCTAGTGTAATTTTCTAAAACTTCATAATCTTCTAAAGAAACGATTCCTTTCTCCAAGATTTCTTCTCTTGAAATATCAGCATCGTGTTCGCCATTGTCTGCTTTTGTGGTTGGCGTGATGATTGGTTCTGGAAATTGATCGTTTTCTTTTAAACCTTCTGGCATTGTTACGCCACAGATTTCTCTTTTTCCTAAAACATATTCACGCGCAGCGTGACCTGAAAGATAACCGCGAATTACCATTTCTACTTTAAATGGTTCGCATAAATGACCAACGGCAACATTTGGATCTGGTGTTGCAATCAACCAATTCGGAACTAAATGCGAAGTCATTTCCATAAATCGTGTTGCGATTTGGTTCAAGATTTGCCCTTTGTATGGAATTCCTTCTGGCAGAACTACGTCAAAAGCTGAAAGCCTGTCAGTAGCCACCATTACTAATAATTCATCATTGATATTATAAACTTCACGGACTTTTCCGCGGTAAACTGATTTTTGTCCAGGGAAATTGAAATCGGTCGTTGTGATGGTGTTGCTCATTGTATTGGTTAGTTGTTGTGTTTTGCAAAAGTAATTTGTTTCACGGAAGTATCAAAGTATTATTTGACAGAGATTCGCTAAATTTTACAGAGATTCACAAAGATTTTCAACTACTGTCGGCACACACTGGTTCAAGTGTTTCCAAAAAAGCGGAAAGTTTCTCAAATAGCCCCGATGATGCCATTGTTTGAGCACTTTCTTATGCCTAAAAAGCAGAAGAAAAGCGAGTGGCTCCAGCGGGAAATGCAATTACTGAAAATGCCCGAGCCAATCGCTTCTAATACTATTTATTTGTTTTATGATCGCGTTTCATTCCTCACAATGACTTTGAAACCCAAATACACGGAAACTTTTCTAATCGTTATTTTCTATCTGTTTGTAAGCGTCGATTACTTTTTTAACCAAGCGGTGTCGTACGATATCTTTGTCATCCAGATAAATGATTCCGATTCCGTCGATGTCTTTCAGTACCAAAAGGGCTTCTTTTAGGCCAGAAATAGTTCTGCGTGGCAAATCGACTTGGCCCGGATCTCCGGTAATCATAAATTTCGCCTGTTTTCCCATACGCGTCAAAAACATTTTCATTTGAGAATGCGTCGTGTTTTGGGCTTCATCGAGAATCACAAAAGCGTTGTCCAACGTTCGCCCGCGCATAAATGCCAAAGGTGCAATCTGGATGATTCCTTTCAAGAGATAGTCCTCCAACTTTTCATTCGGTAACATATCGCGCAACGCATCATACAACGGTTGCATGTAAGGATCGAGTTTTTCTTTCATATCACCAGGCAGAAATCCGAGGTTTTCACCAGCTTCCACAGCAGGTCGCGTCAAGATGATTCTTTTGACTTGCTTTTCTTTCAGCGCTTTCACGGCCATTGCAACTCCGGTGTAAGTTTTACCTGTTCCGGCGGGACCAACGGCAAAAACCATATCGTTTTTGTTCATCGTGTCCACAAGCAATTGCTGGTTTGGCGTCATGGCCTTGATGATTTTTCCGCCAACGCCGTGCACCAAAATTTTATCGTGGTCGCCCATTCGTTCCACTTGCTGGCTTCCACCTTCGATTACACGTTCAATGACGTTGTCGTCAATGTTGTTGTACCGCGAAAAGTGAAGCATCAGTCGGTTAAAACGGTTTTCGAACTCGTCTAAAACTTCTTTTTCTCCAAAAGCTTTGATCGTGGTTCCTCTCGCGACGATTTTTAACTTGGGATAATACTTTCTAATTGTTTCAAGATGAGAGTCTTGAGCGCCCCAAAAATCTTTTGGCGCGATATCTACGAGTTCAATGGTTCTTTCGTTCAAAAGCTGTAGTATTAAATTAAAAATTTATCTGGCTATTTTCTTAGCTTTGCATATCTCAAATTTAATAAAAAAATAGGCGCTTCGGCGGTAATGTTATAAACAATTTTATGTCAATAATTACTCTCACTACTGATTTTGGATGCAAAGACCATTTTGTTGGCGCTTTAAAAGGCAAGATCTATTCTGAGTTTTCAGAGGCGAAAATTGTGGATATTTCTCACGAAATTGACTTATTTAATGTCTCGCAAACAAGTTATGTTGTTGGGGCTTCGTATGGTAGCTTTCCGAAAGGAACGGTTCATATTATTGGAGTCGATGCTGAATTGCATCAAGAAACCCAACATATAGCGATGGAATGGCAAGACCAATATTTTATTTGTGCCGATAACGGAATTTTGAGCATGCTGACGCAAAAGATTATTCCGCAGAAGATTGTATCCATAAATATCCACGACCGATTGGCCATTAACGCCACAGCAATGGATGTTTTTGTGACCGTTGCGTGCCATATTTCCAAAGGCGGTTCGTTGAGCGTGATTGGTCGAGAAATTACCGAATTGCGCGAAGTGACTGAATTGCAGGCAGTGGTTGATCTAGATTTAAATTCTATAAAAGGCCACGTCATCTATTTAGACCATTGTGGCAATGTGGTTACAAATATTTCAAGACAGCTTTTTTCAGAAATTGGGAAAGGCAGAAAATATGAAATCGGTTTCAAAAATTACAAACTGAAGACAATTCTGCCAAATTATGCTTCAATTGTACATTTTGACCAAAATCCGATGAAATATTATGAAGGAAATAAATTGGCCATCTTTAACGAAGCTGGTTTTTTAGAAATTGCAATTTACAGAAGCGATCCGCGTTTGTCAGGAAGCGCTTCGAGTTTATTGGGAATGACCTATCGCGATTTGGTGACGATTCGTTTTTTATAGAAAAAAGAGAAAAGAATCAAGATTAAAGAACTAAAGCCATAAATCTAAATCATAAATCAAATGTTTATTAGAATAGTAAAATTATCCTTTCATGAAGAAAACATTCCAGCATTTTTGGAAAATTTTGAATTGATGAAAGAAAAAATACGAAATGCGCCGGGAAACCGTTTCCTAGAATTGTATCAAGACAAGAACAACAAAAGCATCTTCTTTACTTATAGTTATTGGGAAACCGAGCAAGATTTAGAAAATTATAGAAACTCGGAGCTTTTTGATGGGATTTGGAGTTTTACGAAGAAATTATTTAATGACAGACCCGAAGCTTGGAGCGTTGATAAATTGGCGAGCTTGGCCTAGTTTAAGATTTTAGATTTTTGTTACTTTTAAACTAAAAAAATGAATCCACTTTTAAGAAAAGCTTTTTATGCTCTTCCTGTAAATTTGCGCTACACGATTCGGCGCATTGTTTATTTACCGCAAGATTTACTCAATAAAAGACATCCGTTAATGCCACCAAAAGGGATGATTTTTACCGGTTCTGGAAATTATATTGAAATTGGAAAACAGTTTTTTTCTTATTTTAAAAACTACGGAGAACTTCATCCTGATAATTCAATTTTAGATATTGGCTCTGGAATTGGCCGAATGGCGGTTCCTTTTACCGAATTTCTTTCTGAAAAAGGAAAATACGAAGGTTTTGATATTGTAAAAACCGGCGTAGATTGGTGCAATGAAAATATTTCAAAGCAATTTCCCAATTTCAATTTCAAGCTGATTCCCTTGAAAAACGATTTGTATAATTTAGATACAGAAGATGTGGCTTCAGATTTGAAATTTCCTTATGAAAATGATACATTTGACTTCGCATTTCTGACCTCGGTTTTCACGCACATGATGCCCGAAGATTTAGAAAATTATGTAAAAGAAATTCGTCGCGTTTTGCAAAAAGACAAAAAATGTTTGGCTACGTTTTTTATTTTGGATCAAGAAAGCGAAAATTCAATGTTGAAAAACGGACAAAAGAACTTTCCGCATAAATTTGGCAGGTATTCTTTGATGGATAAATCGGTTAAAGAAGCAAATGTTGGATTTCAAAAAGAATATATTTTAGATTTGTTTGCCAAAAATGGTTTTGAAGTAACCGAATTTATCAGAGGAAATTGGTCAGGCGCCAAACCCGGAATTTTAAATGAACACCAAGATATTTTAATTATAAAAAAGATTTAATGAAATCAATATTATTACGAGAAATCAAATCCTTTTTCGGTTCGCCGATCGGTTATTTGGTTATTGCCATTTTCCTGTTGATGAACGGGCTTTTCCTTTGGGTTTTCGAGGGCGATTTTAATATCCCAAATTCCGGATTTGCAGATTTGAGTCCGTTTTTTACGTTGGCTCCTTGGATTTTAATTTTCTTGATTCCGGCTGTAACAATGCGAAGCTTTTCGGATGAAAAAAAACAAGGAACCATCGAATTGCTTTTCACAAAACCATTGAGCATTTGGCAAATCGTAAACGGAAAATTCTTTGGCGCTTTCCTTTTAATCATCATCGCCATCATTCCTACCATACTCTATGTATTCGTCATTTCAAGTTTGGGAAATCCGGAAGGCAATTTAGATTTCGGAAGCACTTTAGGTTCTTATTTCGGATTATTATTTTTAATCGGAGCTTATACTTCTATCGGAATTTTCACTTCCACCCTATCTGAAAATCAAATTGTTGCTTTTATAATTTCGGTTTTTCTTTGCTTCTTATTTTATTTTGGTTTCGACGGAATTTCAAGGTTTGCTGGCGATTTTGAACAAAGCATTTCGTCTATCGGGATGGATTATCATTTTAAAAGCATGAGTCGCGGGGTGCTGGACACCAGAGATATCATCTATTTTTTAAGCGTTACGGTATTATTTTTATCATTTACAGCTTTTAAACTTAAATCTTTGAAATCGTAATGAAAGCTATCCAAAAATCAAATATCCAGAAACTTGGCTTGGTTGTCATCGCCATTATCGCCATCAATATTGCTTCCAATTTTTTCTTCAAGCGATTTGACTTGACCAAAGACAAACGCTATACTTTATCAGAAAGCACGTTGCAATTGATCAAAAAAGTGGACCAACCGCTGTATGTGACCATTTATTTAGACGGAGAATTTCCGGCGCAATTCAAGCGTTTGCAAACCGAAACAAGGCAAATGTTAGAAGAATTCAGAGCGTATAATTCAAACATCATCTTTATTTTTGACAATCCTACCAAAGATGAAACGGGCGAATTGGCTTCTAAATTAATGGAATTTGGGTTTATCCCGACCAACATCCAAAACACCGAAAAAGGAAAAAAATCAATGACTCCGGTGTATCCTTGGGCAATGGCCGAATATGGCGAAAAATGGTCAAGAGTTCCGTTATTGGTAAATAATTTCGGAAATAATGCAGAAGAAAACATCAGCAAATCGGTTCAATTATTAGAGTTCGCTTTCGCGGATGCGATTACAAAATTGACCAATAAAGAGATGAAAAAAATCGCCGTTTTAAAAGGAAATGGCCAAATGAACGACAAATATCTTTCTGATTTTATTCTAAATTTGAGAGAGAATTATTTGATTGGAGAATTTAATTTGGATTCCCTTTCGAACGACCAAAACAAGACCATTGAAAATTTAGAGCGTTTTGACGCCACAATCATCGCCAAACCAACGGAAGCTTTTTCAGATTCTGAGAAATATATTTTAGACCAATATATAATGAATGGCGGAAAAACGCTTTGGCTGATGGACAAAGTGGTGGCTGATTTAGACAGTTTGCAAAATAAATCTCAGTCGGCCTTGGCATTTCCGAGAGAGTTGAATTTGGACGATATGTTTTTTAAATATGGTATCCGGATCAATTATAATTTGGTGCAAGATTTACTTTCTACGCCAATTACAGCACGTTCTGAAACCGGAGAATTCCCGATTGACTGGCTGTATTCTCCGATGATAAAATCGCAAGAAAATCATCCGATAAATAAAAATGTAAATTTGGTTAAATTAGAATTTGCCAACCAAATTGATACGTTGAAAAACAATATTAAAAAAACAGTTTTATTGCAAAGTTCTGCCCAATCCAAAATCGTTGGAGCTCCTCTTGAATTAGGACTTAACCAATTTATGGAAGAACTTAATGAAGCAGAATATAACAAAGGAAACCAAACCGTAGGTGTTCTTTTGGAAGGAAAATTCACGTCTGCTTTCAAGAATCGCGTAAAGCCATTTTCAGCCTCAAAAGGGCTTGACGATGGAAAAGAAAATAAGATGATCGTGATTGGAGATGGAGATATTATCAACTATACTTATGTCAATAAAAAGCCTTTGGAAAACGGATTGGACCAATGGACACAGCAAGTTTATGGCAACAAAGATTTCTTGATGAATTCAGTCAATTATCTCTTAGATGACACCGGACTTATCAACATTCGAAGCAAAGATGTGAAATTAGCGTTGCTGGATGAAAATAAAGTAGCCAAAAATTACACCTTCACGAAGTTCGTAACTGTTGGATTACCAATAGCCTTGCTGGGAATATTCGGATTTTTATTCACATATTTGAGAAAACGCAAGTACAGCAAATAATGTTAATAATTTGGTTTTGATTTAGAATTAGTTTAAGATATATTTGTGCAGTGTAAAATTTACATCCATTTTTACATCCCTTAAAAAAAACGAAAATGAAGTTTATAGTATCGAGTTCGTACTTATTAAAACAATTGCAAGTTTTAGGTAGCGTTATCAACAGCAGTAACACTTTGCCTATTTTAGATAATTTTCTTTTTGAATTAGACAACAATCAATTGACTGTTTCTGCTTCAGATTTAGAAACGACAATGTCTGCTACTTTAGAAATTGATTCTACAAGTACTGGAAGCGTTGCTGTTCCTGCAAAATTGCTTTTAGAAATCTTAAAAACATTTCCAGAGCAACCTTTGACTTTTACGGTTGAAGAAAACAGCACGATTGAAATCAGCTCCAATTCTGGAAAATATGCTTTAGCGTATGCTCCTGGAGAAGAATTTCCGAAATCTGTAAATCTTGACGATCCTTCTTCAACAATTGTTCCGGCTGGAGTTTTAGCGACTGCGGTTAGCAAAACAATCTTTGCTGCAGGAAATGATGATTTGCGTCCGGTAATGTCGGGAGTATTTTTTCAATTTTCTCCAGAAGGTTTGACTTTCGTTGCAACGGATGCTCACAAATTAGTAAAATATGCAAGAACTGACGTAAAAGCGTCTCAAGTTGCTGATTTTATTATGCCAAAGAAACCTTTGAATATCTTAAAAAGTATTCTTGGAACTTCAGAAGCAGATGTAAAAATCGAATATAACGATTCAAATGCGACGTTCTCTTTTGACAATTATGTTTTGACTTGTAGATTAATTGACGGGAAATATCCAAATTATGAAGCGGTTATCCCAAAAGAAAATCCAAACAAATTGCTGATCCAGCGTTCTCAATTTTTGAGTTCGGTGCGTCGTGTTGCGATTTTCTCTAATAAAACGACACACCAAATTCGCTTGAAAATTGCAGGAGCAGAATTAAATATTTCTGCCGAAGATATTGATTACTCAAACAAAGCGGAAGAGCGCCTGACGTGTGATTATCAAGGCGACGATTTGCAAATTGGTTTCAATTCACGTTTCTTGACAGAAATGCTGACCAACTTGCAATCTGACGAAATTATGTTAGAAATGTCATTGCCAAATAGAGCCGGAATCCTTACTCCTGTTGACGGATTGGAAGATGGTGAAACGGTAACAATGTTGGTGATGCCCGTAATGCTTAACAACTAAATTTCTATGAGAAACATTTTGAAAGTAGCTTCCCTTTTAGCCTTTTCGCTTTTTATTTCGTGTTCAGAAGAGGAATCAGGAAGAGATTTGGGACAAAATGGTTTTAGCCATAATGAAACATTTTATGTGCTGAACAATGCTTTTGTTACTGATGAAGATATTTTAGATAGTCTTCCGGCAGGAATTTCAGTTACGCTTTCAAATGTAAATTTGGCTGATTCAAGTGCTGTATCAAATGTTTCAAAATTATATTTTAAATATTCTGACATTAATTTAACAGCGGGAACAATTGCAACTATTTCAGATTATTATATTGAAGTGGGCGGAAAATTTGAATTTAACGCATTAGACTCGACTTACGTTTACACAAATGGAACGTATCTTTTAAACAGTTCACAATCTGGATTGACTGCAACAGAAAAAAATGTGACAATTAATTCAGTTACTGAAAATAACGTTGATATGACTTTTTCGTTTACAAGAACAGACGGGCAAATTTTTTCAGGAAAATACAGTGGAATTTTTTCAGATTCAAATGTAAATCCATAAGCTTTTATCCAAACCTTTATACCAATAAAAAAACCGTAGTCTCAATGAGCTACGGTTTTTTTATTGGTTGCCATGCAATTTAGGTTTTACTCCGCGATTCGTATTAATTTCTTGTTGACAAATTCTTCAATTCCTAAAGCGGAAAGTTCACGGCCGTAACCAGACCGTTTGGTTCCCCCAAAAGGCAGATCTGGCCGAGAAGCCGTATGTTCATTGATGAAAACCATTCCTGTTTCAATTTGGCTTGCCACATTGATGGCACGATCGATATCTTTACTAAAAACCGAACCTCCCAAACCAAAAGACGAATCATTTGCCAAAGCAATGGCTTCGCTTTCGTCCTTCACTCTATAAAAAGAAGCTACAGGCCCAAAAATCTCCTCGTGATACGCCGTCATTCCTTTTTTAATATCGGTCAGGATTGTAGGTTCAAAAAAAGCGCCTTCCCTGTCCATTCTTTTTCCGCCGATTACGACTTTTGCTCCCGCTTTTACCGTTTCCTTAACTTGTTTCTCAATTGTTTTCACCGCTTCCTCACTGCTCAAAGGCCCGACCTCGGTATCTTTTTCTAATGGATTTCCGACTTTTAAACCTTCTAATCTTGATTTGAATTTCTCTAGGAAGGCATCTGCAATTTCTTCAACTACAATAATTCTTTTGGAGGAAGTACACGCCTGTCCCATGTTTCCAAATCGTCCGGTTACGGCACTTTTTACCGCATTTTCAAGATCGGCATCTTCTAAGACGATAAATGCATCGCTTCCGCCTAATTCCAAAACTGATTTTTTCAAATTTTTTCCAGCCGCTTCCGCCAAACTTGAGCCAGCTCCTTCGCTTCCGGTCAAAGACATTCCCGCAATTCTGGAATCTTCAGCCATCTTTGCAATCTTTTTGCTTGACAGAAACAAGTTTGTATAAACGCCTTCAGGAGCGCCTGCTTCTAAGAATAAATCTTCAATGGCTTTGGCGCATTGCGGCACGTTTGAAGCGTGTTTGATCGCGATCACATTTCCAGCCATAATATTTGGCGCGGCCATTCGTGCTACTTGGTTAAAAGGATAGTTCCAAGGCATTACGCCAAGAATGATTCCTATTGGAGCGTTTCTGATAAATGCTTTTCCGTCTTTTACTTCAACGTCTTTGTCTTTTAAAAATTCTTCGCCATTTTCTGCGTAATATTCATACACCGAAATACACATATCGATTTCGGCTTCGCTTTGGGCAATTAATTTTCCCATTTCGATCGTAATCATTTCTGCCAATTCTTTTTTCTTCTTTTTCATCAACGAAGCCACTTTATTCAATAGCTTTTTGCGTTCAGCAAAAGAGCTACTTTTCCAGCTTGAATAGGCTTTATCAGCCGTTGCGATCTTGCCTTCCAATTCTTTTTCAGAAAGTTCATCAAATTTTTTAACCGATTTGTTGTTGTATGGATTGATTGTTTCTATTGCCATTGTATTAACTATTTATGCTTTGATATTCATTGACGAACCAAAAAATATCGTTGTTTAATTTCTCTTTTTCGGTGTAAAATAATCCGTGCGGTGCGCCGTCATATTTAATGTATTTTGCCTGCGGAAGCATATCTGCTGTTCGATCGCTTGAAACTTCGATCGGCACCGTTTTGTCATCGGTTCCGTGAATAATCAACGTGGGGACGTTTATCTTTTTTATATCTTCCCTGAAATCGGTTGTTGACCAAGAACGCATCGCTTTTACAGTTGCATTTCCGTTGGACTGGAGCGTAATGATTTGGTTTGCATTCAAAAAATCATCGCTTACCGTTTTATTCAAAAGCGAAACGCTGTAAAAATCTTTTGCAAAATTAGCCAGAAATTTAGGCCTGTCTGCGTAAATTTCTTTTTCTATCTGGGCAAACATTTCTTGTGGAAGACCCTCCGGATTGTTATCCGTCTTTAATAAAAAAGGAAGAACAGTGCTTACCAAAATTGCTTTTGTAACCCTACCTTCTGAATTATATTTTGAGAGATATCGAGCCACTTCTCCTCCACCCATTGAAAACCCAACGAGCGTTAACTCTCTCAAATCTAACTGTTTAAGAAGCTCATCTAAATCAGAAGTTAAAGCATCATAATCATAACTTTCCCAAGGTTTGTCTGATTTTCCAAAGCCTCTACGGTCATACGCAATGCATCTGATATTGTTTTTTGGAAGTACATCCAATTGCGATTCCCACATTTGGCTGTTCGAAGGCCAACCCGAAATGAACACAACAGGTTTTCCTTGTCCGATATCTTGATAATAAATCTTTACTTCTTGTGAAGCTTCTTGGTTGACGTTAATAAATGGCATAGCTGATTTTTTTAATTATGATCTTAAAGTTAGCCATAGTAAAAATCAACTGGAAATCAATTAGTTATTATTTAACATCTGAAATCACATCTTCTTCATGTAAAGCCAACATCGGAATATCAATTTTATAAGCCATTTTTTGCGTTAAGCTTGAACTGAAAATGTCTTCGAAAAAACCTCTTTTTTCTGTAAGCATCGTCAATAAATCAATGTGCTGGTTGTTTATAAAATCAACAATAGTTTGGCGAACGTCATCGTGAGGAATAACAAAAAACTGCACTGGTAAATCGGCGCAACGCGCTTCCCAAGTTTTAATCTGTTCCTCCGTTACCTCAGAATTAGATTTTTTTACGAAAAGACTTTTGATAGATGCATTATATTTTGAAGCGATTACCGCCAACTTTTGCAAAGCCCTGAAATCTTTTTCTCGATACAAATTTGTGAAAGCAATTTCCTTGATCTTGCGATATTCCATTTCAGCGGGAATGCTCATTACCGGAACCGTAAGCGCGTTTATCGCCTCCCCAGCGTGTGACCCAAAAAGGGAGTCAAACCAATTATTTGAAGTTATGCTGGTTCCCATTACGACCAAACTGATGTCTTGTTTTGCAATCGCCTCTTTCATCGCATAGGTCAGATCACCCGATTTTAAAAGGTGTGTCAAGCGAATATGTCCCATTCCAGAATGATCTGCAATGTGTTTCAAATCTGGAATATGATCTTTAAAATGAGCCATTTGTGTGTCCTCTAAAGTATCATAAATCTCCTTAAAATTAATTGGAATTTCAGCTCCGTCAATAATCGGCATATCAAAAGTATGCAACAATAAAATTTCTGCCTGCAATGAATCGGCCATTTTCAAAGCATATTGAAAGGCATTTTTTGCAGTTTCTGAAAAATCGGTAGGAAAGAGAATTCGTTTCATTTGTTTTGTCTTTTGTACTTATAAAGTTACAAAAACAAAAGGTTCGGGAACAGAATCCCTTCAAAATTTTAAATTTTTAACAAAACATTTCATAAAAAAGAACGCTTTGGCAGATAGCATGTTTCCGCTTATCTTTGCCAAAAAATAAATTTATGATTTCACAAGATACCATCGTCGCTTTAGCAACACCTTCGGGAGCCGGAGCGATTGCCATTATCAGGGTTTCGGGAAAAGAAGCGCTGACAATTTCGCAATCGATTTTCGAATCGGTTTCTGGAAAAGATATCTTGAAACAGAAATCACACACCATACATTTGGGCCATATTGTGGATGGCCCAAAGATTTACGACCAAGTTTTAGTATCTCTTTTTAAAGGCCCCAATTCGTATACAGGTGAAAATGTGGTGGAAATCTCTTGCCACGGCTCTACTTACATCCAACAACAAATCATCCAATTATTGCTTCGTAAGGGTTGCAAAATGGCCGAGCCGGGAGAATTTACGTTACGAGCTTTTATCAACGGAAAACTGGATTTATCGCAAGCCGAAGCGGTTGCCGATTTGATCTCTTCGGAAAATGAAGCTTCGCACCAAATTGCAATGCAACAGATGCGCGGTGGCTTTTCAAACGAAATTTCTAAATTAAGAGAAGAACTTTTAAATTTTGCTTCGCTAATTGAATTAGAATTGGACTTTGCAGAAGAAGATGTTGAATTTGCCGACCGAACGCAATTTAATGATCTGCTAAATCGAATTGAATTTGTTTTAAAACGCCTGATCGACTCTTTTGCTGTTGGAAACGTAATTAAAAACGGAATTCCTGTAGCCATTGTTGGTGAGCCAAACGTAGGAAAATCTACGCTTTTAAACGCCTTATTGAACGAAGAAAGGGCGATTGTTTCCGAAATTGCAGGAACGACTCGTGATACTATTGAAGACGAATTGGTCATCAACGGAATCGGTTTCCGGTTCATTGATACGGCCGGAATTCGCGAAACAAAAGACATTGTAGAAAGCATCGGAATCAAAAAAACTTTTGAAAAAATCGAGCAAGCCCAAGTAATTCTTTATTTGTTTGATAGTTTAAAGTTTAAAGTTCAAAGCTCAGAATATATTTCAGAAATTGAAAAAGTAAAAAATAAATTTCCGCTAAAACCGCTTATTGTGGTTATTAATAAAGTCGATTTGCTTTCAACCGAAGAAGTAGCAATAATTCGTAAGCAACTTGAAACTTTAAACGTTACACTTGAGACAATTTCTGCAAAAGAAAAAATTGGTGTTGAAGATTTAAAAAATCAACTTATGTCTTTTGTAAACACCGGAGCTCTGAGAAATAACGAAACAATTGTAACGAATTCAAGACATTACTATTCCTTACTTAAAGCTTTTGAAGAAATTCAAAAAGTAAAATTCGGAATTGCTACCAACATTTCAAGCGATTTGATGGCCATTGATATTCGTCAAGCGCTGTATTATTTTGGAGAAATCACCGGACAAGTAACGAACGACGAATTGCTTGGCAATATATTTGCTAATTTCTGTATCGGAAAATAATTGATCAAAATAAGACAAACTAAACGTTTATAAAAATTGTTAAAATGCTAATCTATAAAAGATTAGCATTTTTTTTATGTAATTACTATTGTGATTATTGTTTTTATTATGCTTAAATTTGTACCTCATTTGTACCTCGAAATCAAATATTGAAAATGGAAAAATTGATTGGATAAATTATGTCCCTTAATTACCCTTAGTTCATCTTATTTCGGCTTAAAGGTTCCAATGTCCAACATTATCATTAAAATAAAACCGACAGATGAGCTCAAATATCAAGGTGGAAAGAATTTGCCAATTTTGCACTTCCGTTTTTATCGCGAAGACAACGGTAACCAAATACTGCTCCCACACCTGTGCAAGCAGGGCAAGCAAAAAGCGTCTCAAAGACCAGAAGATAGAAACCAGCAATGCGGAAATTACAAAATTGAAAACCAAGCCTCTCGGGAATCTTATTGGGAAGGAATTTCTCAGCGTGAAAGAAGTAGCCCTCCTATTGGGTGCATCCTCAAAAACGATCTACCGAATCCTGGAAAGGGATAAGATCAATTTCCACAAACTTTCCGAACGCAAGACTCTGATACGACGTTCCGACATCGACGCACTATTCGAAAAGCCTGAACCCGCTTACGAGATTGTGATACGGCCAGTTGAAAAGAAAAAAGTTGCTTTAAAAGTCGAGGACTGCTATTCCATCGGGGAAATACAGCAGAAATTTAATATTTCAAATGGGGCATTGTATAACCTGCTGAAGAAGATGGGCATTGATAAGTTCTCCGAGGGAAAATTTACGTACGTGGCTAAAAAAGATATTGAGGCATTGTTTTAAAATGAAAGATTATGAAAAGGATAAATGTAACGTTGAGAAAAAAAAGCATCGGCAAAGGAAGGGAAAGTCTTTACTTGGATTTTTATCCTCCCATTATCAGTCCAGAGACTGGAAAACCGACAAGAAGGGAGTTTCTTAAGCTCTACATGACCGTAAAGCCAAGGACACCCATTGACAAATTGGAAAATGACGAGAACATCAGATCCGCTGAGCTTATCAAGATCAGGCGCCAAACTGAACTCAATAAAGATAATATCTACAGTGAATTTGAAAAGGAGAGACTGGCTATCAAAGAGGTTGGCGGAGAATCCTTCCTGAGCTTTTTTAAGGAGCAGGCATCCAAAAAAATCGGTAGCAATCAAGACATTTGGAACTTGGCAATCGGCTATTTTACAGACTATCTGAAAACTGGCGACATTGAATTTTCAAAAATAACTGTCGCGCAGATTGAAGGTTTCCGGACATATATTCTTACCGCCAAAAGCAAGCGTAATCCTGAAAAGTCACTTTCCAACAACAGCGCCCTTTCCTATTTCAATAAAGTAAAAGCGACATTGAAGCAAGCCTACAGGGAAGGAAAACTGAGGACAGACGTAAATGCCGGAGTGGGTGGAATTGCCGAAAAGGAGTCTAAAAAGAATTTCCTAACAATCGAGGAGGCCAGAAAATTGGCCGCTACAGATTGCAGTAAACCGATAGTGAAGAAAGTGGGACTCTGGGCCATTCTTACCGGTCAGCGTTTCTCAGACATACGTAAACTGGAATGGTCCGAAATAGAACATATGGAGGAGCACGGATACTTCATCCGGTTCAAGCAGAAGAAAACTGATGGACAGGAAACGCTTCCCATATCAGAGCAGGCTTTCCTATTGCTTGGTGAAAGAAAGGCAGGAAACGAAAAGGTTTTCCAAAATCTCAAGAAATGGGATTTCGACAGGTCAGTACCGCTATGGGTAAAAGATGCAGGGATCGTTAAACATATCACCTTCCACTGCTTCAGGCATACCTATGCAACTTTGCAATTGTTTGCCGGGACAGACATTTTCACAGTCTCAAAACTGCTGGGTCACAAAAATGTCAAGACCACTCAGGTATATGCGAAGATTGTCGATCAGCGAAAGCATGAAGCGGCAAGCAGGATAAAATTGTGATTGGACTGATTGGTTTCAGAAATATATGTCAAAATATAATTCCCCTAATTTAGTAGACACCAGCCCTTTACTTTCCCTTCTTGTCCACGTCCCTCTTGATTTCGTCAATGGTCTTCCTACGTCCGGACCTGATCCAGCTGATGAGTTCCGATCTGTAGAAATAGAGCCGTTTTCCTTGTTTGTTGACTGGAATTTCTTTTTTGCAGACTTTGGTGTAGATGGTTGATATTGAAAGTTTCAAGAATTTGGCCGCCCCACTAACGGACATCTGATCATCCTTTTTTTCAGCGCCGGCAATTTTGTCCTGCAAAAGCCTTTCTATGTTCTCCAGCTTCTCGTAGAGCTGGCCAACTGCTTCGGGCAATTCCTCAAAAGTGAAATTTTTCATAGCATTATCGTTAAGGTTATACATTAAGGAAGAATATTTTACTCCTCTGGTTCCTCTTCTTGGTAGGCAGGTATTTGAGATAGCCATAATTATTAAGGTCCTGCATACATCTGTGATAGGTGAATGGCGCAGAAATTTTGGCGATTTCCATAATTTCATACCTGTACGCTTCAATGGGATTTATAAAACCCTTATCCGCGCGAAACTGTAGCAAGGCAGCGTAAATACCGATATGCGTAACGCTGATCCGGTAGTCATGCCTCACTGCAGTAAAGAAATCAGATAAGGGTTTTGTGGTCTTCAACTTGGTTAGAGTGATTTATTCTGTTTTTTTCGTTTTTTTTTATCATCTCCGGCAACGTCAGGACCGCTTTCATCATTTAAATCCTGTTTCTTGCGGTTTTCCTTCTTTTCCGACTTTCCTTCGCCCTCTGCCTGCTTCTCTGCTTTCGACTGTCTTGAGTCGAGACGCTGCTGGTTGCCATCATATACGTTGACTGTCTTGAATTGCGGATTGGCCTCGATGTAGTGCTTGACTTCTGTGCCGTCTTTTATAAATGTGGCGGATTGCAGATTTCCCTTCTTGAGAGAATCCATAAGATCTTCCTTGTATCTCGGCGTATCCAATTCCTTGATCGGATGCTTGGAAACTGCCGCTTCAAGGTCATAACCGTAGTTCTGGTGAAAATGGTTCAGCTTGAAATTGCCTGCGGCGTCGGCCTCCTTGAAATCCATCTGGACCCATGCATTATAGACCTCGCCTTCCTTGGTTGTAAGATCTTTGTTTACCGCGCGCCCCTCCATAAGGTTGTAGGCCTCCTTCATTGTGATATTGTTTCCCTTGTTGATGTAAAAGGTCTGTTCCAGTGCATCCTTTCCATCGGCTTTCTGGAGGCTTACCTTGTAGGAATTGAAAAAATACATGTCGCTCTGGTCGCTTTTACGAAAGTTTAACGTTGCCACGGCGGTATCCTGTCCATATTGCGCATTGTACGTAAGGGTGAAGCCTGAACTCTGTTCCTGCAATTTTTCCCTTAGATCCCCTGCCAGTCCCTCACCAAATCCGGTGTACTTTACCTGGTCACTCAAGTATTCAAGATTTTTCTCATTCATGATTTCTAAAATTTAAATTATTAGTAGTTTATTGTGCTGGAAGTTTTACAACTTTGGCCAGCCGCTTGTTTTTGACATGCATTTCCAGCTGCCTGCCCCCATTGTCTTCCACCATCTGCACAAGCAGATATTTTTGTTCGGGAATTGTGAATTTGGGCAGCACAAAGACGAAGGTATTTGAAGCGTCACTGTTGATGGTCCCAATATCGTTTTCTATGTGGACAGGAAGGATTTCAATCTCCTGCGAAGCGGTGCGTTTCGCTTTTTTGGCATCCCTAACAAAGAAGCGCATCTGGTCAATATCGTAAGATATGGCGCTGTGGTTATGGACTGTAATCCTGAAATACATCAGGTCTCCACGGATGAAAAGGCCATCGAGCGACATTTCTATTTCATATCTTTTTTCGTGCGAATGGTTGCCTTTCTTCCTGGAATGAAGTGCCTGTTTGCTGAATGCCTTATACTCTGCCTCGTCAAGGCTTCCCGGCGAGTGGAATATATCCTGCCCAAGCCTCAGCGGCCTCGCTAAGGAAAAATTCAGCGCCGCCGGATGTTCATCATAGGTAACGATAAAGGAATAAAGCCTGCCGTCGGACGTGATGACCGAAAGGTTGGTCTCCTCAAATCCAAAATGGGCCGCCTTGATCTGCAGTATGTTTTCCATTCCCTTTGCTTTCTGTGCCAGAAGATCAAGGCTGCCGCGATCTACGCTTCTTATCCCATATGGAAAGACAAGGTTGGTTGTTTTGGAGAAGGCGATACTCAGTGTATCCGGGAAGGCAGTGAAGTTCTGCCTGAAGTTTTGCCCTTGGGCGCCAGTGGCTGCGAATACGAACAGTAACGCCGTCAGCCGTAAAATTGAAGTTTTCATGATAACATTGATTTTAAGTGAGTATTATTGTTTTTGCTTCTGGTCGCGCAACAACAGCCTGTAGCCCGCTTTCACGACGACCTTCACTAGTTTTACCTTGCGGCTGAAGAGGCTCTTTGCGGCCTCAATACCCGCTCCCGCCGCCTGGCTGCCCCATGAGTCGTCAAGCGTTGCGACTCCCAGCGTCTGCACGGACCTGTCGGCAGATGCCTTAGCGACGTCCCTGTTGATGGCTCCCGGAATGTAGATCCCATCAACTCCGTCAAGATCAAAAACCGACAGATCTACCGGAAATATAGAACTTTCATACCGCAGGCTGCTGACCTTGACCGTCAGCCGTTCCCCTTTCAGAGCTGCCGTCCCGTAAATGAAGTTGTTTTTGGGAATCCTCACGCCATTGATGAAAATGTCATTGGCAAGGCTCATCTTGACCGTCGATCCATTTACGATTGTCTGTGTCTCGTATACAGTAGCCTCAACTGAATTTTGCGGAACGGCCGTCACTTTTTCGTCCTGGAGCGAGTAGAATGCGTTGCCTCTGGGATGCTGCGGAATAATTTCCGATAGGGTGTCGCCCTGAAAGCCCGATATGGGATCTTGGGCATAGCTCGTAGAAATTGCAAAGACTTGGCCCCGCTCTGCCTGCGACGCCTTTCTTAATTTTTCCTGGGCCCTTTCCGGATGCTGGATATCCAGGATATTCTCCAGCATCCCATTGAGTTGCTGCAATTCTGGATCCTGGGGACCTGGCGCATTCATCGCCAGCATCATTTGTTCCAGTCGTTCCATCTCACCGGATTCCTCCATCCCGAGACTAGTGCCGCGAATTGGAGCCTGGTCGGACCTGCGTTTAAGTCTGGTCGGCTCGTTGCGAATTGCGCTTTGCAACGCCTTGAGTTTACTGTACACCTTTTCTTCATTTGAATTCCTAACGGGTTCCGTCACCATTACTCCGCTTGCGGAACTCTTGCTGTCTGGCAGCGTGTCTGTTGACCTACCTGCACCGGCAGGATCACTAATATAGTTCGGATCCTTCCTGATAAGGTCTTCGCGCTTTGTGGAATCCAGTGCCGCCTTTTCGTAATAGCTCATCTTGTCGAGCCCATCCACATCAGCAGGCAGTGCATCGGGAAGGTTGAGATTGAAACCAGGGTGATTTGTAGCATTCTTGTCTACAGTGCTTCGGCCGCCGCCAAATGCCCAGAATATGACCGTTAAAAATGGCAGCACCAGCCATGGCAGTGCCACGTAAAGCCTGCGCTTCCTATTTGTTCCTATTGAGATTGAATTTTCCATGGTTTATTTTTTAATTTGATTTGTAATAATTTTCTAGCTGTTTTAGCGTGTCCAGCAGCCCAGGACGAGCGTTCCTGATGCTGTCATATTGCAGGCTGCCGGTTGGACTTCGGCCCAGGCTGTCGAAATACCTACGCAGTTTGGCCGTCTCTTCATATCCATTTCTATCGGGCAGAGCGATCTGTTGCTGCCGCCCAGGATTCAGATTGACCCTCATGATGGGAAAATCGGAACCCTTCAATGTCCGTTCACTTCCTACTGAAAATGCGCTGTCTACAATCAGGTACATGCAATAGGACCCCGTAGAAATTGTAAGGAGGATCCAGATGGCAAGCAATTGGGCCCGTGACAGACGTCGCGCAGTTGCAGACATCCACTCCGACCATTTGGACTGCGTAAAGGAGTAAAGCCTGCCTAGTTGATGACGGATAAGGCCGGAGTTATTACCCTGCCGGTCTGCTTGATTCTTATGTAAATTCACCTTTTCCATCATTTCCTGTTTTCAGTACGTAGGTTCTTGTTCTCCAAAGTTTTCCACCGTTCCACGAGAAAGCCGTGGGGATTGTTGTCGCTTCGTGAAATATTTCGAAGGTTACCTTTTGTGACCAGGCTCCTGTAGGCAACACTGGTTGTCCTGGTAATCTTCTGCGTCGCGAAACATTCGAATTGGTACGGATATTCGTCCGTGTCTATCCTGATGCTGTCCACGACCAGGGTCTGGCTGACATTTCCTGATATGATTCCTGCATAGTAGCCGTTCTCCTTTAGGTCGTCGTAGATGCGCTTGGCGCTTTCATCCGCCAGATAGAATGCCTTGTTGACATTTTCCCTGATTGCCTTCTCGTCGGGGTCAAGCGTGAAGAAGAGCTTGTGGAACGTCTTCACATGATCCCTGGCCTCCACGGCCACATTGTCTTTGCGGTCCGAGGCATAGGCTTCGAGTGCCTTGCCATTGGCAAGGATGTAAACCTTGTCCTGCATCTTAGAGACCAGACTGAAACTCCTGTATAGTGCGAAACAGGTCACCAGTGCGCATGCCATGATGACAAGCATTGTAAAGGTCCGGACGTGCCTGAAGGCAACGTCTATGTTTTTCATTTTGCTAAACATGATCTGCAAGTTTTTAGGTTATTGATTTCCCCTGAGCCTCTCGCCCATATGCCCGTTCCTATTTCCCGCTTGTCCGCCTCCCCCAGACATGGTTTCTGCCATCCGGCCGGCAGCTTTCCCTGCTGCTTCAGCAGCCATTACAGTCCCTGATCCGGCCATGCTGACTGCCGAGCTTGTGGAGTTGCTGAAAATGCTTGTCACCTTTTGACTGAGGGCGCCTCCGCCTCCGGCATGTACAATGTAATTTGCCACGGATGGTACGGTAAAGTATCCCACTATGCCGATTATCATAAACACCAGATAAGCCATATCAGTCCGGCTGAAGAACGTGCCCCCGGTGTCGCTGATCTGGGCAATGTCGATCTGCAGCATTTTTTCCTGGATCTTGCCAATGATGCTGCCGAAGATATTGGCCACGGGTAGCCATAGGTAGATGTTGATGTAGCGGGCAAGCCATGCGGTGAGTGTATGTTGGAAGCCATCGAAAACCGCTATACCGAACACCAGCGGGCCCAATATGGAAAGAACCACCAGTTGGAATGTTCGGAGCGTGTCGATGCACAGGGCCGCTGCCTCGAAAAGAACGCGGAGTACCTCGCTCATCCACTCCTTCACGGAATTCCTAAAATTGAAAGACTGCTTGGCCATGGCGAACTTGATGTCGTTTCCGATGCCTTCCATTATGCCTTCCCCCGCAGGATCGGCATTGTCATGCGTGTATTTGTACCACCTGTCACGATCCCCGTTGCCATCCTCTCCGACATACATCTGCCAGGCATCGGTCGTCTTGATCGCTTCCTGCTTTTTTTGCAGCAGTTCCTCAATCGCGTCGTTGGATCCCTCCACCATATCTGCCGTGGCCGTAACCGTGGGCTTCATGATACCATTGATCATCGCAAGCACCGACGGAAATGCCATAATACAGAAACCGATGACAAAGGGCCTGAATAGCGGGTAGAAGTCTATCGGCTCGGCACTTAAGAGATGCCGCCAGACTCTCGAAGCAATATACCATAGCGTAGCGAATCCAGCGATCCCCTGGCCTACGCCGATCAGATTGCTGCATAAGGGCATCATCTCATCGTAAAGCTGCTCCAGTACTAAGTGCAGGCTGCCCAAATCATCGGCCAGGCCCTGTGCGTTTCCCTGCAATGGTAGTAGCAGCACTGCGGCCGCACAGCGAGCGGAATTTTTAAGATTTTTCATAGTTTACAGTTTTAATTGTCCGTGTTATGTATCCTGCGCATAGACCGTACATCGTTGGCCTCCTTTTCGCGCTGCAACGATAGCACTGTTGCGCTATTATTGAAGCTTCGCAGGAAAAGTAGCTTGTCCTGCATGTCGGCAAATATCCTGTCGATCGCGGTGAGCCTCTCGTCGTCTGACATCCTCAGTTTGTTGGCAGTGACGACATCTGTAAGTTCTTCGAGGTTTCGCAGGCTCTGGTCCATAAGATTATCATAGACCCTGTCGATGAAGGCAATCTCCTGCGCATTGAAATTGCCATTGTTGCGAAACCTTTCATAGGCGCTCCGGTATTCCTTAACAAGGACCACCTGATAATCGACTATGTCGGCAACCCGCCTGTAATCCCTTACCACGGGGCTTACCTGCAGCAAAGCGTCAAGAAAGGATTTGTGCAGGTTGAAATTTCCCTGTGACAGGTCTTTGATCGTGTTGTAGCCGCCACTCAGGATCTCGTATCCCTTCTTCATATCCTTCAGTATCTGCCTGAACTGTGCGAGCTTCTCAATGTTCAGAGCAAGCTGCTTCATTTCCTGGGCCTGAGCGTTGGCCGCATTCGGAACGAGCATCACCAATGGGGCAATGCAAATAACTAATAGCTTTTTCATCTTGATTCCATTTTTAGGCCGTGCAGCGAGCGACCTGATTCTACATCATTTATATCTTTGCGCCTGGACAGTGACAGCCGCCGCAACTGGCTCCTGAAATCCCGGCAGAAGGTGTAATTGTCCAATGCGTGCCAATACAGTTCATCAATTCTTCGCAAGCGCTCGTCATCCTTCATTTCAAGTACTCCATCGGTTATCGTGGCTTCCAGCACCTCCAGGTCCAACTCGCAGCTTTTGTTCAGCCTCTCAAAAACCCTCCCTGCATAGTCCATCTCAGCATCTGACAGCATAGTGTCTTGCCGAAGCTCTGTAGGGAGGTTGGCACACGCCTGCATGATCTTTTCCTGCAATTGCAGGATTTCGAGCACCTTGCCGTAGTTGCGAACCTTCGGATTGACCTTCTTCAGGGAGCTGAAATATCCTGTATGGATGTTCAGATCCCCTTGCTTGAGATCCCCGATGGTACTTAGACCCTGCCTGACGATAGAATAGCCTTTCTTTGCATACCCTATATAGATTTTCAGTGCGCCAATCTGTTCGAGCTGGACGCGTGTCTGCTTAGCCTGTGCGCTGGAGTTCCAGGCAAAGGATAGGGCGAGCAACAGCATTATTTTTTTAGTTCCCATGATCCTGTTTTTTAAGGTATTCCATAAAATTCCTTTACCGCCTCAACGTCCTTTTCCGTCTTGCTCCTCTGCAGGCTCAATAAGATGTTTTGCCTGTTGAACAGCCTGAGGTCGTCGTAATTTGAGTCGATGCCGTCTGCCGCCGAATTGATAAGTTCCAGCCTTTTGGCATCCGTCATCTGCGTGCTGTATGAATCCAGCACAAGGAGGATCTGCTCGATATTCTTGATGCTTTCCCCAAGTATCCCCCCATATACTTTTTCCATGTAGTCCAGCTCATTCGCATTGAAATGCGTATCCTGCTGAAACAGGCTCCATGCCTTTTCGTACTCGTCTACAAGGCGGACCTGTTTTTGGGTGATATCGCGGATACGCTTGTAATCGCTTATTACTGATTTTACTTCCATCAATTCCTCATAGTAGTCCTTGTACAGTTCCTTCTGCTTTCTGGTCCAATCCGCTATCTCGTCAAGCTTTAACTTTGAGAGGGTGTTTTCGAGCTTCTTCTGTGCATTCTGCAGCCATATCGTTTTATTCTGAAGCTTCTGGATCCTGAGGTCCATCGCTTTGATCACCTTCTTAATCGCCGCCTTTACCAACCCAATGATCGGTAACGCGGCGGTCGCTTCTGCCGGCCTGGCCGGAGTGGCTACCAGAAGGAGGCATGCCACGCAGATCAGAATTCGTTTTCTCGTTTTCATACATCATATCGTTTAAATTACGTTTCTCATGTCATTCGCCAAGGCAGCAATGCCCTTCCTTATATCCCCGCCATACTTTTCGGTGTAGGCATGTACCTTCACCTTCTCCTTTTCTTCCGTCGTGTAGGCCAAGTATTCCTCCATGGATACTTCGGTACGGTAGACCTTCGAGAGGACTCCTCCCAGTGAGATGAATACCTCCTTGTACCGTTTGGTTTCATCGTTGGCCTTGTTGACCGAAAGTACGAGTGCCTTCTCCTTTTCGGTAAGTCCGAGCAGCTCCTGTATCTGTTCAAATTTGTTCTGGTACTTGCTCTGGTCCAGAAGGATCTTGCAGTCACTATTGTTGATTATCGCCTGCTTTACCACCGGTGAGGAAATAATGTCCTCAACCTCCTGCGTAACCACGACTGCCTCCCCGAAAAACTTTCTTACCGTCTTGAACAGATACTTAATATACTCTGCCATACCTTCCTTTGCAATAGCCTTCCATGCCTCTTCAATAAGGATCATCTTTCGAACCCCCTTGAGCTTTCGCATCTTGCTTATGAATACCTCCATAATTATGATCGTCACCACAGGAAACAGTATCGGATGGTCCTTGATGTTGTCGAGTTCAAAGACGATGAAGCGCTCGGAAAGCATATCCAGGTTTTCGGTTGCATTGAGCAGGTAGTCAAATTCGCCTCCGCGGTAGTATGGTCGCAGGACATATAGGAAATTGTTGACGTCGAAGTCCTTCTCCTTGACCCTGTCCCTTTCCAGTACCTTGACGAAGTCTTCTTGGAGGAACTCATAAAAGCTATCGAAGCATGCAAAAATTCCTTCGCAATTTCCCAGCTTTTCATAATACAGCTGCAGGGCATTGGAAAGTGCCACATACTCGCTTCGGTTGTACGTCTCATTATCCTTTTTCCAGAGAGCCAGAAGGAGGGTCTTGATGCTTTCTTTCTTCTCAGTGTCAAGCTGATCGCCCTGGCCGATGTAGAAGGGGTTGAAGCGTATCGGATTCTTCTCGTCATATGTGAAATAGTATCCCCCGAGCATGTCACACAGTCCCTTATAGCTGTGGCCCACATCTACCAATACGATGTGCGTTCCCTGTTCATAGTAGCTTCTCACCATGTGGTTGGTAAAAAAGGACTTGCCACTGCCCGACGGACCGAGTATAAATTTGTTCCTGTTGGTGCAGATCCCCTTTTCCATAGGCTCATCGCTTATATCCACATGAACCGGCTTTCCCGTAAGTCGGTCTCCCAGCCTTATGCCTACGGGACTTATAGAAGAACGATAGCCCGTTTCGAGATTCAGGAAGCATGCTGCCTGTTCGGCAAAAGTGTCAAATGTGTCGTTCATGGGAAAGTCTGCCGAGTTGCCCGGAATACCGGCCCAGTAGATCTGCGCGGCACCCACGGTCTCCTGCTTGGCAACCGCATCCATCTGTGCAAGGGCGGACGAGACCATGTTTTTGAGATCTTTCTTCTTTTCCTTATCTTCGGTCCATACCATAACATTAAAATGCGCCTTGACGGGCTGTCTCTGCTGGCTGATAGCCTCATTCAGGAAATCATTGGTTGCATCGCGGGCAAGCAGGTTCTCCCTGCTGTAGGCAGACAGCGATTGCAGCCGTAGCCTCTTGCTTTCCAGCTTCTGGAGGGTCTTCTGGCCGTCGTCGATAAACACATACTGGTTGTAGATGTGCCCACAAGGCAGGAGCTGGCCAAGGGTCGATGCAAATCCCACGCTGAACTTTGTCTTGTCCGTTGAATACCTGTCGAAGTTGATACGGCTGCCACAAAGGGCCGGCAGGTCAGCCGCATCACCAAGTGTAAATATCTGGCAATGCTTGTCCCCTACCTTCAGACCGTCGTCAAATACAATGTCGCCCATTAGGAAGGATCCTGGATTCTCCGTAAGCGTGCAATAGCGTTCGATGACGCCCATTTCCCTTGGACGGCTGCGGAGCAGGTCGTTTGTCATCCGCTCAAGCCTGGCGAAACCGCTGTCTTCTATTATCTTCCTGAACTGGCCGGTACTGTCTACGAATTCCTGGAGGACGGACATTTTTATCACATCTTCTGGAACAGGCGAGGTGCGTATCAGGTTTGAAAACAGAGAGGTTGACGCCTTGCGTCCGGTGGGCTTTTTGGTAAGGAAAATGTAGCACGAGTGGTCCAGGAATGGCCGCTCGTTGAAAAAGAGATCGCTGCTTCGTGATAAAAAACTGCTGTCTTCACTGGCAAAATCCGGTGCGTATCCACTTTCCGCAAACCAGTCCTGCTTGTGAAAGACAGTAAACTTGGGAAGCAATCGGATCGCTTTCACCCATGCATGGTGGAAAGCCTCGTATTCCTGATCAGAGAGCGTAAATATTTCAGGGAGCTCTACCCTGAATGCAACGGTCACGTCGCCCTGTTTGGAAAGGATGCAATCGTGTTCTATATCCATTATCGGCAGTATGTTTTCTATTGACTTTTCCATTTTTGAATTTACTGTTTGTTATTCCTTGATTTTTTCCTGGGCACAAAACACCTTCCTGCTGTACATCTTGACAGCTCTGGGAAGCTGCCTCCTTGCAAGGGCCTTCATCATTCCATACTCTCCATATTTGTGGCTCAGGCTGTATACCTTCATCACAAATGCCGTCCCCGTGATTCCCAGTATGGCCATGCAAAGCAGGGATGGAAGTCCAAGGATATAAAGGCCTGCAAATACAGCCATTAGAAGTACGATCCCTCCGCCCAGATACCATATGTATTGCGCCTTGAGTCCCTTGAACTCGATACTCTTGTTGATTCCCTTGTTTATTGGATATATGTTGTTCGACATGTGCTGTAATTTTAAAATTTCATCCTGTTTCCACGCCTGACTTGTGCGTAAGACTGTTGATCGCATCGGTCGGATTCGGAAATCAGAACCTTATTATGTGCTATGATATTCATAACGTTAACGTCATTTACATCACCTTTCACTTCATGTTGTACTGATTCGGCTTCTTTTTCATTTCCATCTGTAGTAAGACGGTTGCTCGCCTCTGCAATCTTTTCGGAAATTTCTTTTTCGAGTCTTGCGAGTTCCGTTTTCATTTGCATGAGCTCGGGTTCCTTGACAAAGACCTTCGCTACCAGATCTTCAAGCTCCGGCAGGCGCTTTTCAATATCGGCAAGGGTGACCTGATACTTTTCCTTGAGATGCCCCACCTTGTCGATGGCATTGAGGAAATGCCGGGCTGCCAGCTTGGGGTTGTCTACATTCGGGGTTCCGCCGCTGGCGGTGAACTTAACACCGTCTCCGCGCTGGGCAAAGAAGCTGTTGGAAAACCGGTATTGGAATTGTCCCTGTGCCTCAAAGGTCTCACGTTCGCGGCGGATATACAGCCCGAAGCCATAAAGCTCACCGATCTGTTTCCCATCTGATTCAGCCGTACCGGGCTTCCAATCCTTGTAGAGACTGATCAGATGCTTGCCGACAGCCTCTGGATCCGCCGTATGCAGTCCTGCCAACTTTACCGGATTCGCCTTCGACCCATCAGGCTCGTATTGCAACCTCGTGCTATACGCGTCATGGTCGATGGTGAGTTTTTTCAGTGTCTTTTCCGTCATGTCCCTTTCCTCCCGAAGGTATTCGACCTGGTTTCTCATACGCGAGACTTCCTTGTAATGAGCGGATTTCAAGCTTTCCATCACCGCCACTTTCTTCTGCAGTTTTGATTTTTCAAGCAGCGAGGTATCACCTGAAAGCACGGCGATATACTCCGAAAAGTTCATGCCGCTCTGCTCATCCACCGATCCCTCGTCTATAGATCTGACGTTGAGTTCGCAGTTCTTCATCTGCCCGATGAAGGTCTGCTTGTTTTTCAGCAGGTTGAACTTGTAATTGTCCAGTGACTGCTCGACGGCATAGATGTAATTCCTGACCTTGTTGCCATAGAACTCTTTGGCGATGGCATTGCCCTGCCTCGCCCCGCGGCCATTGCGCTGTTCGAGTTCAGACGGCTTCCATGGAATATCGAGATGGTGCATCGCAACCACACGCTGCTGGACATTTAGCCCCGTGCCCGCCTTCTCTGTGCTTCCTATCAGGATGCGTATTTCACCACTGTTCATTTTTCGGAACAGCTCCGGTTTCTGCCTGTCCGTCCAGTCATGGATATAAGTTATATCTGATAGCGGTATGGCAAAGTCGCCGGCAAGCTTGTCCCGCAATGCATCGTACATGTTAAAGGCGCCGGGCTTCGGTGTGCCGATGTCCGAGAAAACGATCTGTGTTCCCTTGTGCTCGGCCGTCTCTCGGTACAGTTCTGCAACCTTCCTGGCACAAGTATTGAGCTTGTTGTCCGGGTGGTCGCTGTATCTGGATTCATCTATCAGCCTGAGATCAGACGCCATCTTCTTCGCATAGTTGGTCGCGATGAGCATCCTTCCCCTGTCCTCTTCCCTGCTCAGTGGAGCCCGCCCAATGAGCGTGCCGTCCCCGGTCTTGGCAAACCGCATAAGCTGCCTGATAAATTCGCCCTGTTCCGGCGTGGGAGCTATATTGACCAGCGACTCGTCGAGCTCTGGCTTGTCCAGGCTGATATGCCTGGCGGTCTTGTAATCGGCAATCTCATTATAGAAAAGCGCCAGCTCGGGAACTTTGATGAAATGGCGGAAGCGCTCCTTTGCAATGATCTCGTTGGTCACCGAAAATTCAAAATCCGTGGTTTTCCTCGCAAATACGGAGGCCCAGCCGTTGAAATTCTCGATACGCTGCCGTTCCATTTCCTTAGGCCGCAGGTATTTGAACAGAAGGTACATTTCGGTCAGGCTGTTTGAGATTGGCGTGCCCGACAGGAAGGTGGCACACAGGTCCGAATCAAAGCGCTGCTGCAGTGTCCTTACTGCAAAAAGCATGTTCAGTGCCTTTTGGCTTCCCTGGATGTTTCCTATACCCGCAACGCGGTCGTGCCTCGTGGTGAACGTCAGGTTCTTGAATTTATGCGCCTCATCAACAAAGAGGTGGTCGATTCCCATTTCCCTAAAGTCCACACCGCTGTCCTTCTTCTCTTCAATATCCCTAAGTATGCCTTTAAGCTTGCCGTCCAGGTTGCTCTTCCTGATCTCAAGTCCTTTGAGCACCTTCTTTGAGATGTCACCGCCAAGATCCTTAAGTGTCCCAAGATCCCGCTCGATATTGGACAGCTCATTCTGAAAAATCTCCTTCTGGATCTCCGGCGACTGCGGTATCTTGCCAAACTGGTCGTGTGTAAGTATGATACAGTCCCAATTGTTGTTCTTGATCTCATGGAAGAGCCGCAGCCTCCTGGCCGGTGTGAAATCGCCTTCCGAAGGGGCAAGCAACCTTGCACCTGGATAAGCCTTCCGGTAGGTTTCCGAGATCTGGTTGACGTTTGCCTTCAAAGCAAGGATCATCGGCTTGTGCACGATGCCCAGCCTTTTCATCTCGTACGAAGCCACCACCATTGTCAGGGTTTTTCCTAAACCGACTTCGTGGTCAATCAGCGCTCCCCGGTTCTGTATGATCCGCCAGGCTGAGTCTTTCTGTGAGCTGTACAGGTCACTGATCCCGAGTGCGGCCTTGTCAAGTCCTGGAAATCTGAGATGGCTGCCGTCATAATGCCTCAGTACGTAGCAGTTGAAGGTGTCGTTGTAGAGCTTTTCAAGATGTTTCTTGTCTACTGCCGGCAAGTCCCTCATCCATTCGATGAAGCCGCCCCTTATTGTCTCTATCTTCTCATGTGCCAGCTGTATTGCCTCCGCGTCCGGCATGCGGATCGGCTTGCCTTCTGGTCCGGGAACTTCATAGGTGAAATATGGAGAGGTGTTTTCAAGGGCATGCTCCAATATCGTATAGCCGTATGTTGTCCTGCCGCTCTTGGGGGTTACTGCAAATTCCCTGTCAATCTTTGTGTTGTGTCCCGTGCTTACCTTGAAGGTATCCAGGGACTGGAAATAGCTTATCCTGGTGTCCTGCTCAAAAAGCTGGCGGGCAAAATCCTCGTAGTACCTGAGGGGAATCCATCTTTCGCCGAGGTTGAAATCCAACAGCTCAAACGGGATTTTCTCGGGCTGGACGCTTTTGATAGCCTCAAGGCTTTTTTGATAATGCACGCTTTCAGGAAATTCAGCGACAGCAGCCAAGGCCCGATCCATTTTTTCCACCACGTTGCCACTCAGGTACAGGTCAGAAGGCTGCCATTCTGCCGTTCCGGGGTCGAGGAATATCTGTCCGTGAAGCCTCTCAACTACCTCGCCTGGTTCCATCTGCGATGAGGCGGCTATAAAATCAAGGTCGACCTTTCCGTTGTCATTAAGGCTTCTTGCCAGTGCTTCCGAGGGATTGTCGGTAAGATACCGTTCGTTCTTCGGCATCAGCGATTGGGTCAGCAGGTCTGCGCGGACATACAGGCTGGCATCCCTGCGCTCCAGCGAGGACAGGATCGTGAATCCAAAGGCTGTATCGGCGGCGATCAGCCTTCTGTTTTCAGTACTGTTGAGAATGCCGTACTGTGAGACGAAGCGATCATAGAGGCTTGCCAGCTCCTGACGCTTGACGTCTGCACCATCTGTGACGGCTTGGTCAATGCTGGAATAATCCAGATAGGCGTCCCGTATGGAGATGTACGATTCGTAAAACGGCACGCTTGCCTGTACTAGCAGTGGCTGGAAAAAAGCCTGCTTATGGTCATGGTTGATCTCGCTGATGATGCCGATTTCCCCGCGAAGGCTTACCAGTGTTCCTTCCTTGTAGAAAGACTCGAATGCAGCACCCTCGCCAAACATTCTGCGTTCCAGGTTGAAGGCGGGCTCAAGTGTCTTGTCACCTTCGTACAGATACGAGTGTTCGAACCGCTGCAGCTCGCTTGCAAGGGCAAGGATCTTATGTGGCAGAAGCGCACCATTCATCCAATTTGCAGAGAAGCTGTCGATCTCCCTTACGTTGGAATACAGCTTGTACAGGTATTTGCTGGATTTCACCTGGCGCGCAGCCAGAAGGACCACATTTTCGTGTCCCGGATTGTCCGATGTCCTGATCATACTCAGGATGCGCGCGGTTTTTCGGTCGACAACCGTTTCATCAAGGGGCGTTATGTAATCCATGGCGCGGTTGATGTTTTCGGCTGGAACGGTATCAAACAGGCCCAGCTGCACCGAAATTCCTGAAGATGCATTTTCCGGCACCGGCAGGTAGGTGAAACGTGGCCTTGCCGTATCCTTTGTCGGGGACATGGCCTGCTGCAGGCCCAACTTGAAGCGTGCAATGTCTATATGCTTTCCGATATCGCGTCCGAGTGTTTCCGCGAGCTTGCCGGACAGGGTTTCGATGCTTCCTTGCTGCCATACCCTCTGGTGCGCCTGTCCATACTGGTTCCTGCCCGGAGTGACCTCATTTCCCATGATGACTTCGGGGTGCGCATGCAGGTAGCTGTTGATATCAAACATCCCGTAGTCATTTTCCAATCTAACGGTCTGCAGCATCTCCTTCTCGATTTCCGAAAGATCCGCCTTGGCAAAGTTTCTTTGCACGACCACCAAGTGGTTAGGGGCTTCTGTATTGCCCGTATCCTTCATCAGGTTGTCAGGCATGACCGCAACGCTTATCAAATCAGATTTGGAAAAAAGGTATTCGCGGGCCCTCAGGTTTGATGGGCTGTTCAGGAACGCATCAGTAGTGATGTAGGCCATCACCCCTCCATCGGAGAGCTTGTCAATCCCCTTGGCAAAAAAGTAGTTGTGTATCTTGCCAGAAAGCGCCTTGTCTGTAAATCCCGGATCAAATACCGGAAAATTTCCGAAGGGTATGTTACTGACCACTAGGTCATATTGTCCATTCTCGCTTGCAGGGGTATCCTCAAGCCCGGTGACGTGCGTATGGTTTTTGATCGGAAGGGTACTGTTTATTGCCGATAGTATAAGCCCTGTGAGCCTGTCTTTCTCCACGGACGTGATTTCCATAAGATTTGGGAACAGCTTTGCCGCTTCTGATACGAAAACGCCTGAACCGGCCGAGGGCTCATAGATCCGCAGCGGCTCCACGCCGTTGTCTTTTAAAGCGGCATACAGGACTGACGGTACGAATGATGGGGTATAGAAGGAAGTAAGTACGGAATTTCGAAGCGAAGCGAGGATTTCCCGATATTCCTTCCCATCATACTGGTTGCGCAGCAGAACGTGAAGGGCCTGCATGTCCGCATGCAGTTTGAGCTCGTCCCTTGTCGATCCCGAACTGAGCCAATCCTGGGTCGTGCCCACGGGATACAGGATCGCCTTGATGCCTCCGAAGCCGGAATATTCCCTTAGTGCCGAAATATTCTCTTTGGTCAGGGCTTCCCCATTCTGCCAGCCGATGGCGGCGCTGATTGCTGCGAGATTGCCTTTTAGTTTCTGGGATATGTTGTAAGCCATGTCTGCATCTTTTACTCGTCCATGTTTTCTGTAGCCTCATTTAGATAGTCGGAAATCTGACCCGTGATGGCGTTCCGTAGCATCCGATCGTCTTGGTTGTCTTCGGTCAGTCCGAAATGTTCGAAAATTTCACGGCATTCCCCCATAAGGTTGAGTGTCTCATAGGCGAGTATGCCTGCCTGTTCAAGTTGTAAATGGGTCTCCGGAAATTCTTCTTCAAGTATCGATTTCAGCAGCAGGAACCGTGAGGGACCCATGCTCTGTGTGAGCGTATTCAAGCAGGCCTCCTCCATGATGTACGCGGGTTGCCGTTGCTCCAGCATTTCATCCTGCAGCGCCTGGATGCCGTCGAGTTGGTCTTCCAGATAGGAATCCACCGACTGGCTTTCCTGAAGGCTGATCACCAGCTCCGGGTTGCTTTGGGCCAGATAGGCCCAAAGCTTCTTCTTGAGTGTGTCGCGCATGGCAAGTAGGATTTATATTCCGAAGAATGATTGGATTACCGTTGCCACCACTACCAGGAAGACGCAGCTGCCAAACCAGGCCGCGGCTACCTTGCCGGTATCGGGATCGCCGGCGTTCCACTTCTGGTATACTTTTACGGCGCCGATCAGCCCAAGCAGGGCGCCGATGGCATACATCAGCTGGGTTCCGGCGTCAAAATAGCTTCTTACCTGCTGGTTGGCCTCGTTGATTCCTGCCAGTCCGTCCTGTGCAAAAGCCGCGTGGCAACATACAAGCAGCGCGGTAACGGCCCAAAGCGTGATTGGCCTTGTTGTGGTAATTCTTCTGTGATTTGAATGAAAATTTTTCATAAAGGAGATATTTAGGTTTTTAAGAAGTATAAAAAAGCAAAGGTCCGGCCGCCGTCACATGCCCCTCCTCTGTCACATCAAGCCATACCTCATCGGGATGGACAGGGGCTGTTCCTTTGCAGATTTGTCTTTTGTCAGTCCCAGAGAGCTTCCGCCTCGTTCTGGTCCAAACGGAGGGTTTCAAATCTTTCGCACTCGGAGACCAGAAGCTCGCTGACCGAGGCACGGAAAGGGGACTCTTTAACATTGGGGTATTCCTTTAGCACAAGTGCTATGTAGTCCTTGAATTCCTGCCTTAAAAGATTTCTTTGTGTAGCTTCAGAGATGACCGATTTCAGCCTTTCCACAAGATTGTCCACGTCCTGGAAAGTGGGGTCTGCTTCGGAGAAGGCAGACTCCCGAACATCATTGCTGGGTGTGGGCTGGAATTCAAATTGTGTGGGAGAAGTATCGCTCGGCTGCACAGAGCCGATGCCAAATAGAAGTTTTTGTTTTCCTCGGACGAGATCCCTGATCTCGCCCAAATAAAACCGTAAGGCCACGTACAGGTACCAGCCTGCCAGCAGAAGGGAAACTACGAGCATGTACTCTCCCCATGAAATGTTTGTAAGCATAATTTCTCATTTTTCGTTCGACATTCTATCAATTCAATTGCGGTTGAAAAGAAACCGCTTTGTCAGTAAGACATGGCAAAGGAACAATGAGAATGCGCGGCCTACAAGTACAAGTTTTTTTGTACCCTTCTGTACCCTTGTTGATGCGGGTGGCAGCAGGACAGTATCGAACAGTTGAGAAATAGAAATTTGATCAGATGGTCAGGCCAAACTCTTCAGCGATATCCTTTGTGAGCTTGGACAGGATGCGCTTGTGGAAATTATCGGGATGCATGTAGTTGCCAAGGATCAGTTCCTTGATCTCGCTTTCTGATTTGAAGATATTCTCGTTGCCGATCTGGAAAGAGGTGAAAAGCGCTTCCACGGTGGACTTGTTATAAAAATAGGCTTTCTTGATGACGTCCGATGCTATGTCCTTGTGATAGCTGTACCGGTCGTCCAGCCCGAATGCCTTGATGTTCTGTTGCGCTTTCTTATATTGCGCGCTCGAAATGCCTTTGCATGGCTTCAGCACCAGGGTAAAGTCATCTCCATTGACCAGGAAATCAACAGCATCCACGTCGGCCCTGAAGTTGTACAAACCTTCCATGTCATTCAGGAAGGGATGGACATGCGTGGTTATAGAAAAGGGCTTGGAGCCCTTCAGGGCGCCGGAATTGCAGAGCGCGCAGCTCGGTATCAGATTAAAGAAGGAAAGCGCAAGGTAGGGATGCCTTCCCTTGTTCAGGAAGTGGTCGAATTGCGGACGGCATTTCATCCTCTTGTTTTTGATCGTAAAGGTAAAATTCGCATTGCAGTAGGGACATGAATCCACCTTAAGGTGCCTTGCATGTCTGTAGGCCAGCCTGCCGCTGTCCTTTGAGATAAAGGATTGGTTGTCGTTGTCGTAGTTGAATATCGCCCTTATCGATTTATTGACCCAATTTTTCAGATAGGTCTGTATGCTTGCGGGATTGGTAATTACAGCCCCTGTCTTAGGGTTCAGCATAGCGTGTCCTGCGGCAAGATAATCTGCCTTGGCCTGGTCAATCAACGGCTGCAGCCTGCCGATGTGATCTTCGAGCTCAGCGGGACGGTCGGTCAGGATCCCGTGAAGGTTGTCGTGCAGGTAGGTCATCACGGGCTTGAGCTCGTCAGGCGGCCATGCCGCCAAAAGGGCCTTGATTGTGAATTCCGCGGATATATCCTTTTCGAACGCAAGAGCCATCTTGTCCAGGCTGATTGCACTGTGGGGTGATCTTATCATAACTGTTTTCCTTTTGCCTTAATATCCCTGATCTCCTGGATCCTTTTTTCCAGCATATGCAGCTCCTCATCCAGTCCGAATTTTTCAAACCACATATCCTGCAGCTTTTTCCTGAGCACGGGCTCCCCTACCAGATCGATCGTCCTCTTGTAATTTTCATCCGGTAACGTGATCTCTTCATTCCCGAGGTACTTGATAATGGAATTAAGCCTGTTCTTGGCGAAGTCGCCAATCAGGATGCCGTCCATGTAGAACGAGTCCGAAAACAGGGTGTGGATGTTCGCACCAAATGTTTCCTCCCTGTTGTTGTCCATGCCGTGAAAGATGATCTGATTATTTTCCATCTTCTCTATGAACAGGATATGTGATTTTGGCAGGTCGGAAGACAGGAATGGCGTGTTTGCCGTAAAGATCAATTGAAGCGAATGCCCTTCGAAAAGCGCGCTCAGATAATTCAGCGTTATGTTGAAAAAGCGCCGCTGCCACTCAGGGTGGAATCCTGCATCGCCCTCATCTATAAGGATCACCAGGTGCTTGTTCAGCGTTGTATAATCATGGTTCTTTATGTGGTAGAACCTGGCCATCATTGACAGGTAGGACTGCTCCCCAGCACTTAGCGAACGCCATCTGAAATCAAAAAAGGTGCTTATGCCCTTCACTTCCATGTAGCCTTTCCTGAGCCGTTCAAATTCGAATTCCGTATCTGCATTAAGAGGAAGCTTCAAGTATTTGCTGTGTTGGCCTACCGGTAACAGGATGTTCCGCTCCAGGAGATCTTCAATAAACCGAATGAATTCTGGGACCGTCCTTGAAAGTTCCTGAAGCCTTGTAATATCCGCAACTCGACCGTCGTGCTCTACCTTGGCTTCCTGCATGGTGGCGAAGTATTCCAGCACGTATTCAGTGACGCTATCATAATTATCAGGATCGTTCAAGGGATGGTTGTAGGGATTGCTGCTGCTGTATTTCCGCTCGTCCAGCAGGTAATTTACCAGCATGGCGTAGCAGAGGTCGTCCATCGTCGACAGGATCGCATCTTTTGGCTTTCGTTTCGAGATCTTATTTTCCAGAGCCTCCAGGATTGTGCCGACCAGGGAGTCTTTGTCGCTGGTGGAAGTAAAAAAAAGCGCGGATGTGCTATTGATTCCGATAAATAATTCCTCTGGCTTATTGAACGGAAGATTTGCAGACTCCCCGGAATTGAAGAACTGTATCGCTTTCGCAACCTCGCTGAGTTCCAGGTTTTCCAGGTCGCTAGATTGCAGCAGCACCTGTGCTCTTGACTCAATGTCCCTATTATCTTCCAGTATCCGCCTTCTTTCGGCAGCCATAAGGCCGGTTGTGGAAATGTCCCGAAGGCCCTGCCAGTTGGTGGAATCCGCTCCGTACTCAAGGAAGTAATTGTAATAGATATAGTCCGCACGGGAGAGATCACCGGTAAATCGGAAGCCGTCCATACCAACCAGCTCGCCATAGGTCTCCTTTTCAAAAAGGCCCGTCTCGTCTTTTAGATTGCAGGGATAGCTTTGGGGCTCAATGATGCGGAACTGCTCTTTGCCATCTTTGAAAATCGAATATGCGAACAGGTCGTCCTGGACATTTGCCTCAAGTCCCCTGGGCATATTCGATTTGATATACTTGAGGATGCTGGATTTTCCCGCGCCGTTCTTCCCGATAATGGCGGTCACATTTTCAACATTGTGCTTTTTAAAGAAATCAGGAATATAGTCCTTGTTATGGATGATTACGAGGTCGCGCGTAGCGGCGTTTGGATCCGAAGACTCCCGCATTTCGATTACGAAGCGGGATGAAAGGTTTATCCCTGCGTTTCTCAGGTGGCCGGAGTTCTTGACCCATATGTAGTGTATCTGCATCAGTGTTCTGCTTTGGTTTACAGGACAAAAATATTACATTATTTTGAAATAGCAGCATCCCTAAAATACTGCAAATCACTGCAGATATAGCTTCCTTTATTAGGGTCAAGCGCAACCGTGTCCTAGTAACTCCTTACTTTCCTTATAATTTTTTCAAGTGCCTCAATGGCAATTTCCTTGTCACGGTCCTCCGCGGCGTACGATTTGCTGCGGATGGAGTCGTACGACAGGTCGTCCTTGTGCTGGGTCGACAGATGTGGCACTATGCTTTTGAAGACCTCAGTCATCGACTTGGCGATCAGCAGCCGGCTCTCGTCGGCAGCCCTGATGATAATTGCAATCTGATCAGCTGATAGCCTGCAGAGCACCTTTAGCGGCTTGGCATTGATTGAAGCCGCCTCATCCTCACCTGGGCCTGTTCCCATCGGAAGTACCCGCAGGCGCAGGCTGTTCTCAAGATAGCGAACCTCGGAGCGGAACCATTTGCCAAGCAGTGTGGAAAGTTTCTTCCGTCTCGGATTTAGGATCACTCCCTTCCTTATCTGCTTTTGGAGGAACTCCTTGAAGTGGTACGATAGATTCTCGATCTTCTCGCCAGCGCCATCAATGCTGTTAACCTTTTCTGCAATGCAACCGGTATAGAATTTGAGATACGACCTGCTGTTGAAATTCATATAGATCAGCAGGTCGTCAAGTCCTGAAGCATCATGCTGTGCGCCTTTGAAAAATATTTCCAGTTCCTTTATCAAGCCTTTCCTGTAGTATAGTTCCCTGAAGGTAGCCCTGCTGCCTCGCTTGGAATTCAGGAATGACGATAGGTTCTTGAACACGATCTCCGCGGCAGGCAGCTGGCCGCTATCGGATGCGGCGCTTTCCCTTATCCTGTCAAGCCTTGCCTGCAGTTTTTTCCTTGCAATTGCAAGATACGTGGCCGGTACCCGATTCTTACTGCTCAGGTAGCTTGGAAAGTGCTTGTCAAGAAAAGTCAGCATCTCATCCAGCCCGGTTATGACCTCTTGCATGGTACCGTTCAGATCCCCACGCTCAAATTCAGGGTTGCCCAGGTTCTGGACGGCCATATCGAGCAGGGCGGTCAATGCAAAATGGTAGTTCTGCACCAAGGTCGTTATCTTTCTCCTTGACCTCAACTCGAATACCTGCGCATTTAACTGGATCCGTATGTTCACTAAACGCCCTTCAAATTCCTTGCGGATAGCCTCGGATTGCTCTGGGGTCAGATTACCTACGTTATTTTTCTTCGGATTGAGGTCGTGCATCAATGTCTGGTCAAGCCATTCCAAAAGATAGGTCCTAGTCATGATCTTTCATTTTAATATTCAAAATGATAATGCCGCGTAAGTTCGATCTGCAAAATTGCTATAGGGCCGAACGAAATTCCGACGGGGTATGCCCGCTGTGCTTTTTGAAAAAATTGCTGAAGAAGGCCGGGTTGCTGAAATTTAATTCTTCTGATATCGCAAGCACGGTCATATCCTTTTGCAAAAGCGTTCTCGCATGGCCGATAACCGCATCCTCGATACATCGCTTTGCCGTCTTGCCAGTGACAGACTTCACTGTCTTGTTAAGGTGTCCCATCGTAATGAATAGCGAGTCAGCATAGAAGGCTACATCGTGATGTGTTTTAGATTTCGTTTCAACCAGGTGAAGGAATTCCATGGTCAGCCTTTCCTTGCGGCCGCGTCGCGCATTGACATAAAGGCCGTGGCAATGGAATAAATTTGCGACCTCGTAAATGAACAGATTGAAGCTGAATTGCAGCAGTTCTTTCTTGAAAGGCGATTGCAGTACAGACGGCACATGCATATGCTTTTTCAATAGCTTCAAGTGCAGGATCACCAATCTCATTTCTCCAACAGGGAGCGTCATCAGTGTCGGCTCATCAGCGATAAAGAAATCAAAGTATCCTGCATGGGGGCTTCTGAGGCTGTTCTCGGAAGCGAATCCACTCGTATAGCTTATTCCTGAGAGCACGGTACCGATTTCAAGTGACGTCACCTTGCCCACTTTGCTGATCGGGGCGACAACCAGGCTGCCCTTAGGCAGCACGAAGTCTTTTTGATTGATCCTTACCTGCAGCGACCCGCTGCCGACGATAAGTATTGTGAATCGCCAAGCCACAAACAATTGCTGCGCCTCTTCCAACGTTGCGGGAATCGACTCGTATACAACAAGATCCGGACCTTCGGAATATCGTATGCCCGGTGGGCATGCAGTACCTGCTTTTCCCATGACGTCAGGCTTTGCCTTTTTCTAACGATACGACCATAAGCACTATCGTTGTAAACGATAGATTTGACAGCGTTGCACAGAAAAGCAGCCATCCCAGAAATCGTATGCTGTGGAAGGATACCTCTCCGTTGGCAGCATAACCCGTAATCTGGTCGTAGGAGAGCAACTGTGCAGTGAAGCACAGGCATACGCCATTGATTATAATGAGCAGGCTGCAGACGAGGGACTTGACCCGCGGCTCGTTTTTCAATAACTTGAACATATCATTTGGCTGAAGAGGCCTTGAGGGCCAAACCGGCAATGGCTGCTTTCTTGACTGCAGAGACCGGATTCTCCATACTTCCCTCTGCGGACCCGGCGATATTGCCCACCGAGGTTTCCCAGTCCTTGTCCTTCCGCTTTTTTGAGCGGTAGAGGGAGTGGCGGACGATTGAGGCCGTAACAAGCATTTTTTCCTTGTCTGCAGCACTGAGATCAGCAGTGCCAGACACTCCTGCCTCGTAGCTCACTATGTGGCTGTAAATTTCCTCATACCCATCCTTTTCATGAAGGAAGATGTAGTTCAGGAAGCCCGCCATGCTGGCTTTTGCACTTGTACTCATTTGCGAGTTCTCGATGACAGTTCCGGCCCTTTCCATCGGAGCGTCAAGGATCAAAGTTATTGATGGGGCAGATACTTGTAGGCCCTGGTCAAGTTCCAATCCCCCAAAACCGTCGTTTGCCGAAATTATGGATTCTACATGGGTGCTGATTGAATCGATATCCTGGCCTTGGTAGGCTCCCCTTTCATAAAGCGCAAGGATATCGTTGTGGGCATTCCCATAGGCATCGTACGGATTTGCGGTATTATGCGGCAATTCCGCCTGGCCCTTAAATGATGCCGACAGCATTTGGGAGCTTCCTGGGCTGCCCTCATGTTGTGTCAAGATATTATCTTCTGTATCACATGAGACAGCAAAAGCCGATAGGATGATTATCCAAAGTGAAATATTTTTCATGGTATGGTCTTTTAAAATGTTATTGAATACTTTTTCTTTCAATTCATTTTACCCGGGTAAGCAGAATTTCCATCGGAGTGCAATCCGATATTTTGCTTTTGAATTCGATACAAATCTATTCGGGGCAGATGTGTCCTGCAACCGTATTGATTGGCATTTACGGCATTTACACTGTGGATTTCGTGAAAATATGTACCACTTTTTCCCGTTTTTCCCGCTGGTCTGCACGATTGTTTTACATTTGCGCCGGCAATTCCCAAATGGCCAAATCCGTCGTGCCGGCAACATGTTTCCTGTCTGGAATCCAGGGCGATGCGACATAAACCAACCTGCAAATGATTAAGAATATTCCGACACTGCTGCTGCTGCTGGCGGTTGTCAATGTCGTCTCGGCTCAGAAAAAAGAATTTACCGATTCCCTCACGGGAAGGAGCCTCGATTACCTCTTTCAAAGGATCGAGGATGCGGAAAGCGGAAGTCCGCTACAGGCCCTGTACCTGAAATCCTTCCTTCAAAGGGCAAAGTCTGGACGAAATTGGGAAGATAGGATCGACGGCTATAAGAATTATGTCCATCATTCCGATGAAAGGCTCAAGCTGACCTACGCAGACAGTATGGTCCATGCAGCCAAGATGTCCCATGACAATGCCCTGATAGGTTCGGCATACCTTTCCAAGGGAATCGTATACTACGGCCAGAAGAAAAACGACCTGGCATTGGACAACTACCTGATTGCAAACAATTATATATCAAAGTCCAAGGAACCGTACCTGGTATACAAGGTGAAATACAACATCGCCCAGATCAAGTACTATTTGGGATTCTATGACGAAGCCATTTCACTTTTCAACGAGTGCGCAAAATTTTTCAAGGGCAGCGATTCCAGGGGCTATCTGAATTCACTGCACTGCCTGGGGCTCTGCTACAACAGGGTCGGCGACCTGGGACTTTGCTCCCAGACAAATGCCCTGGGGATTGCCGAAGGACAAAGGCTGAAAAATTTTGATATGGTTGCCTATTTTGAGCATTCGGAAGGCATCAACCAATACTTCATGCATAACTACGCACTGGCAATCAAAAAGATCAATGGTGCGCTTCCGGAAATCGCGCGCAATGGGGATTTTGCAAACCAGACGGTAGGCAAATTCTACATAGGCAAATGCCACTGGGCTCTGGACCGCAGGGATAAGGCGGTCGGATACTTTCAGCAGGTGGATATGGTTTTCAAGGAAAGGAACTACATACGGCCGGACCTGCGCGAGAATTACGAATTGCTGATCAGGCATTACAAATCCACCGGAAAACTTTCCAATCAGCTTTATTACATCGATAGGCTCATCAAGGCCGACAGCGTGCTTTCCACCTCTTTCAAGTATCTCTCGGGCAGGATCCACAAGGATTATGATACCAAGGAGCTGCTGGATGAGAAGAAGGAGATTCTGGAAGCCCTCAAGGCCAGGCGGCACAATGACAATATTGCGCTGGCGGTAATTTCCATGCTTTTCCTTTGCCTTGTCGCAATAACCTACTGGTATCTGAAAAGAAAGGTCCAGTATAGGAAAAGGTTTGAGGAGCTGATGCGCGACAAGGAAGAGCATATGAAACTGGAGGAAAGGAAACTTTCCGCAAGGGCGCCATTCGACGTAAATGAAAAGGCGTCGGCCTTGATGCTGAAACACCTCTCCCGCTTCGAGAAGGAAAAGGGGTTTCTTGACAGGGATCTTACACTTGTGAAGCTCGCGGCCTCGTTTGGCTCCAATACAAAATACCTCTCAAAGGTTATCTTCCAATACAGGGGGATAAAATTTGTCGACTATGTCAACGAACTTCGCGTGCTTTACATTATCGGCCTGATACGCAACGAAAGGAATTACAGGAACTATACCAATGAGGCGCTTGCGGAAGAGGCTGGTTTCAGCAGTACGCAGCGTTTCGTAAAAGCGTTCACCAAGAAGACAAAGATCTCACCGAGCTATTTCCTCCAGCAGATAAGGAAAGGCGATGCAGATGAATGCTCATGATCCGGTAGTGGGACAGAAACCTCAGTGCCTATCTCTTTCGAAGACCGCCCGACGTATCAGATTGTTTTTCCGAAATCTGATTAATTCGTTCTCATTATGCGCAATAATTCAGGTATTGCGTTGCCCTAGCAAATGTTTGTAATCTCTTACGATTATCTTTTCCGCTGGCCAAATTCCGTCCTTAGCGCAGAGAAATCTTCCCTGATTCCCTGTAGGAGGTCCTTGACACTCATTACGCCCAGATCGTCCTGTTCGAATTCTTTTGTCGCAATGCTGCACGCATAACGCCAGATTTCAAGCACCTCGGAAGCCTTTACCTCATAAGGCTCATAGACTGTGTTGTCAGATTTGGCTACAAACAAATTCTTGCCTTTTCTGACAAGGCGCTTGTAGGCAATCCCGTTGGTTTTCGTCACAATGATGTAGGTCTTGCCGTCCACTACATCCCTCAGGCGCTCGATATATTCACCGACGACGAATGAACCTTCCTTGTGCGGAGGCATTGAATCCCCGCTTACAGGAAATGCACGGTATTTCCCATTTCTTAAAAAAGGAAGGGAGATATGCTGCAGTGCTTCTATGAATTCCGGATCACTATATCCTGCAAGATAGCCCGCACGCGCCTTTTCCGGAATAATCTCAATCCTGTTCTCGCCATTGCTGTCAACGGTGATCGGAAGCAGTATCCTGTTCTCTTCCAGCTGCAGCAGATCCTCATACGGCACACGCCGGATATCAAATGACAGTAACAGGTCTATGCTGACAAAATAAAAGCGTGAAATTTTTTGAAGGCAGTCCAGCGGCGGGTCTGTGGTTGCTTCATACTTCGCGTAACGTTCACGCGATATCTTCAACGCATCCGCTACCTTTTGCTGTGTCAGATTGTGCTTTACACGAAGGTATCTGAGATTATCGGAAAATATAGACATATGTTAATGGTAATATAATTCACAACAAATATAATATTCTTTGGTAATATCGTTCCTAATTTTGCAAATATCTTTTTACTTCAAAATTTTAAATTATGGGCGCACGTGCAGTTGGACATATCGATATGGACACTTTTTTTGCTTCTTGTGAAGTGCTTGCAAATTCAAAATTGCAGGGATTGCCCGTGATTATTGGCAACGGCGAGCGTGGCGTGGTTGCCTCATGTACCTATGAGGCCAGACGCTTCAATGTCCGTTCTGGGATGGCATTAAAAATGGCCAAGGCGATGTGTCCGGACGCCATCCTGATAAAGGGTGATATGGAATATTACGCCAGGATGTCCAGGACGATTACCCAGATTATTGAGGAAAAAGCACCAGTGGTAGAAAAGGCAAGCATAGACGAATTCTATCTTGATGTTACGGGGATGGACAAGTTTCACGGCACCTACAGATGGATGGAAGAATTGGTGCAGTTGATCAGAAGAGAGACAGGGCTGCCCGGCAGCTTTGCGCTCTCCACAAACAAGACAGTGGCAAAGATCGCATCCGCGGAATCAAAGCCTGTAGGAAAGTTGCAGATTACCGAGGATATGGTGCAGCCCTTCCTGAATCCCCTTCCTATCAGAAGGATTCCACAGGTTGGTTCGGAGACCGCCGCGTTGCTCACCCGCATCGGCATCAGGACCATAGAGACCCTGGCCAGGATGCCGGTAAGGATCCTGGAAGAACAGTTCGGGAAGAACGGCAGGACAATCTGGAGCAAGGCGAACGGCATCGACAACGCTCCTGTGGAGCCCTACAAGGAACAAAAATCGATTTCCAGGGAACAGACATTTGAATCCGATACCATAGATGTTTCCATGATGCTTGTGCTCCTGTCGAAGATGGTCGAGGAACTGGCGCATCAGCTCCGGGAGCAAACCTGGCTGGCCGGGACGGTTTCGGTAAAGATAAAATATTCAGACATGGATACCCAGACAAGGCAATCCTCGTTGGCATACACTTCGGCGAACCACAAACTGGATGCGGTAGCCCGGGATTTGTTCTTCAAGTTGTACACCAGGCGCATACGGGTGCGATTGATCGGCATTACCTTTACAAAACTTGTACGAGGTACCTACCAGATCAACATGTTCGAGGATACCGAACAGATACTCAAGCTCTACTTGGCCATGGACAGGATGAAAAACAAGCACGGGATTCATGCGGTTACCCGCGGTGTGGGCTTCGATCTCAAAATGCGCAGGAGATAATGTTCCTTAACTGCCACTCCTACCACAGCCTGCGCTACGGGACTATTTCCGTAGAAGAGCTGGTCCGATCAGCCGCACAGTGCGGGGTGACGGCATTGGCCCTGACGGACATTAACACGGTCACCGGCATCTATGAATTCTACAGAAGTTGCAATGCGTCGGGCATAAAGCCGCTTGTTGGAATCGAATTCAGAAACGGCGGCAGCTGCCAGTTCATAGGGCTTGCAAAAAATGCGGATGGGGTTGCGGAAATGAACCGATTCCTTACCGGGCACAATTTTAAGAAATCAGAGATACCGGCAACGCCATCGGGCTTTGAAAATACCTTTGTCGTCTATCCTGTGACAAATATTCCTGATTGCCTCGGTGATGACGAGTATGTGGGCATCCGTCCCGATCAGCTTTACCAGCTTTTCAGACCGGAACTTCGGAAACTGATTTCGAAGATGGTGATGCTTCATCCGGTGACGCTAACGTCTCCTGAAGATATCGACCTGCACAGGATACTGCGGGCAATCGACGGCAACAAGCTCCTTTCCATGCTCAGGGATGAGGATTGCTGCGGCGCTGATGAAGTGCTGTTTTCGCAGACGGAACTGGAAGGGAGATATTGCGAATATCCCCAGATTGTCGCAAATACACGCAGGCTGGTCAGCGAATGCAACTATGTATTTGATTTTTCGGAACCCAAAAACAAGAAGTACTACATGGGATCAAGGGAATCCGATATCCGGCTTTTGACCTCTCTGGCGATGAAGGGCCTTGATTGGAGATACGGTGCGGACAGCACCGAAGCCCGGGCGCGGGTTGAGAAAGAACTTGCGGTAATCGACCAGTTGGAATTTAGTGGCTACTTCCTGATAACCTGGGACATCGTCCAGTACAGCACGCGGCGGGGATTCATACACATCGGCCGCGGCAGCGGCGCCAATAGCATTATCGCCTACTGCCTGGGCATAACCGACATATGTCCGCTGGAACTGGATCTGTACTTTGAGAGGTTTCTAAACGTCAACCGCAAAAGTCCGCCGGATTTTGACATAGACTGGTCCTGGAAGGAACGCGATGAGATACTGACCTACATCTTTACAAAATACGGAAGGGATCACGTTGCGTTCACCGGAACCAATGTGGAATTCAAGTACCGCTCGATAATGCGCGAGGTCGGCAAGGTCTTCGGATTGCCCAAAGCAGAAATTGATTTCCTGGCAAATAACCCGATGGATATCCATGACGGCAATCCGGTTGTAAAGGATATCCACAGGTTTGGACGCATGCTGGAAAAATTTCCAAACCAGCGGAGCATGCATTCCTGCGGGGTGCTCATTTCTGAGAAGCCCATCACCTGCTATTCCGCCCTGGAGATGCCCCCGAAACAATTTCCAATAGTACAATTCGACATGCATACTGTTGAAGAAATCGGATTGGAGAAGTTTGACATACTCAGCCAGCGTGGGATCGGCAGCATAATGGATGCGGTGCAGCTGATAAGGCGCAACCGTAATGTCGATATTGACATTACCGATACGAAGCTTACAAAGAACGAATCAGAGTGCAACCAATATCTGGGACGTGGCCAGACCATTGGCTGCTTCTATATTGAGAGCCCTGCCATGCGGGGACTGCTGCGCCGACTCAAATGCGACAATTACAAGACCCTGGTGGCGGCTTCCTCCATCATTCGCCCCGGGGTCGCACAGTCGGGCATGATGAAGGAATACATCTTCCGCCACAACTATCCCGACAGGTTCGAATACTTCCACCCGGTTTTTGAGGAACAGCTCGGAGAGACCTATGGGATAATGGTCTACCAGGAAGACGTGATCAAGATTGCGCTGCACTACGGAGGCCTGCCCGCATCGGACGGCGATATACTGCGACGCGCAATGAGCGGCAAGGGGCGTTCGAAGGCGCAACTGGACAGGATAAGGGGAGATTTTCTGAGATGCTGTAGAGAGAAAGGACATCCCGATGCACTAAGCGAGGAGATCTACAGACAGATCGAATCCTTTGCGGGCTACTCCTTCTGCAAAGCGCATTCCGCTTCCTATGCTGTGGAAAGCTACTGGAGCCTCTACCTGAAGGTGTATTTCCCAATTGATTTTATGACTGCCGTGATCAATAACGACGGGGGATTCTATCGGACCGAAGTCTACGTGCATGAGGCCAGGATGTCGGGAGCGGCTATCCACAACCCCTGCGTGAACAACAGTATCTTTGAAACCACACTCTATGGCGACGACATCTACCTTGGATTCAAGCACCTGAAGAGCCTCAGGAACGAGACAGCCATCAGCATAGAAGGTGAAAGGGAAAGCAATGGACAATTCGTATCCCTGGAGGACTTCATCAGCAGGGTGCCGATAGGGATCGAATCGGTACAGATCCTGATCTTTATCGGAGCCTTCCGGTTCACGGGAATCGGTAAGAATGAATTGATACTTAAGGCGCGGCAGATACTCAACAACTACAGAAGGAACCCCGGCGCCATGCTGCTCTTTGAAGAGCCGCAGGTGGAGTTTGAAATTCCCGTATTGGAGCGTTCGCCATTGGAAGATGCCTACGATGAGATCGAACTGCTTTCCTTCGCCACGTCCTTCACTCCTTTCGACCTGCTGAAAACAAAGTATCGCGGTGAGGTCATGGCCAAAGAACTGCACAAGTTCCACAAGCAGAAAATCCGTATGGTGGCCTATCTTATTTCCCGGAAGCACGTCCCGACAAAAAAGGGGACGATGTATTTCGGAACCTGGGTCGACGTGGAAGGCAATTATTTTGACACTGCTCATTTTCCGGACTGCCTTCAGGAATCGCCTTTCAGGGGCGGGGGCTGCTATCTTTTTGAAGGTATCGTCGAGGTTGACTACCACTTCCCTACCATAACCGTAACCCGGATGGGAAAACTCGCTTTTATACCGGATCCAAGGTACGAGCAGCACCGCAGCCAGCAATTCAAGGTATACGATCTGATAAATGAGGACGTCAGCATGACCCAGCGGGCACCCTACCCGCAGGAACACGAAATCAACCTGCCGCGGTACAGGATGGCAGACGGGGAATTACAGGATGGCGTCCATCCTATCCCAAAAAATATTCGGAGTTTTATGGAGAAACTATTTATAAATGGTAATTTCGCCACTGACGGCAAAGGCCGAATTTTAAAGAATAATGGCTGACAATAAAGACTTGATTAGATTCCTCGCAGCACAGAACCAGGTGTACCTAAAGGCACTTTCCGAAATAAGGAAAGGTTCCAAGTCCACACATTGGATGTGGTTCATATTTCCACAATTAAAAGGACTTGGAAGAAGCGAGAATGCAAGATATTTTGGGATCAGGGACATGCAGGAAGCTACCGCCTATCTTCATCATCCGATACTGGGCAAGCACCTGGTGGAGATCAGCCTCGCATTGCTTAACGTCAATGGCAGGACTTCTTTGCAGATATTCGGGCCTACGGACAATCTCAAGCTCCGATCGTGCATGACGCTATTTTCGAATGTCGAAAATGCTGATCCCGTCTTTAGGCTGGTACTGGAAAAATATTTTGATGGGGCCCTTGACCGTAAAACACTAGAGTTGCTTAACCAACAATTCTAGAACGGCAGGTGTATGGGTAGGAATATGACAGATCATTCTTAGTACATTAAGTAAAATTGCGACAGGTATATTTCTGGAACCATTGCCAATATAGTGCAATCGGCTTGCGGTAATTAAACTCGCATAGGGCTTGACTCGACCCAATAATTTGGAAGCAATAATTTTCAAATACAATAAAAAGCATGGAACGAAGAAAACAGACACCCCCTCCAAAATTGCATATAGAGAGGCATCCATTCAACAGCAATGTGGGGGCACTTTCAATCGGACATAATACTTCCAGAATTATTGTGGGAACCTTTCCTGCGTACGAGGTGGTAAATAGCAAATCTGTCCAGATGAATTTCTATTACGGAAGCCGAGATAACAGCTTCTGGGACTTGTTGCAGGAGGCTATGGGAAAAAGTTTTGAAATCGATGAGGAAGTGGTTCAGGATTTTCTGATGGAAAACAAAATTGGCATAATCGATATGATAGAAAAATGCTACCGGAAAGTCAACCGCAGCTCTAAAGACAAGGATCTTGCCATAGTGGAGCAACTTGATTTCATTCATTTAATACAAAATTGTCCGTGCAGGTCCTTCTATACTACCAGTAAAATGGTGACTTCACTCATACTGAAACAGCTCAGACCGGTGGTCCGTGATCTGCACTCTAAAACAACTGAACATAATGGATTTCCGTGCCTGGAGGTTAGTTTTTGTTTTCTGCTTGATGGAAATCAGTATAAGATATATATCTTCAATCTTTACTCACCGGGTCCAAATGGGCTACGGGGCATGCAGAAAGGATTGAATGGAGACGGTAGAACAGACCTATCAGCTGTCGACATTCGGAAAATGCAATACTCAAAACTTATGTCGAATCATTAAAAAAAGAGAGATGGATAATCTTTTCAAATCATATGGCTCAATTCCCGTTGATCAATGGGACTATTATTTCGATATTGACGAACAGGTCAGGATTCCGTTCCCTTTTACAGGTGAGCCAGCGGAGCATAATTATTTTATACGGGAGTATTTCACGCGCGGCGGTAAGGCGGAGGCGATGGAATCTGTAGCTCTCAGTTTTGATAATCTTCGGTTGCCAAACCATATCAATTCTGTTTTCTTTCTTGGAATTATGGTCTATAACAATACATCCCTTCACAGGAAATACAAACTTGAGAACAATGCCCCCGGATATAAGAGCTTCCCCTTTATTTGGTTTCTGATTGCGCTTTATCACGATAATGCTTACGAAATGGAAGGACGGGACAAATTGGTCGAAATCCAAAGCGTGGAAGAACTATGCCGCCATTTCGATATCGCGGAGCTGCTGCTTGATAAGATAGTTGATTGCAGGTACCGGGCCCTGCTGGATTCACGACGAAATTATTTTTTATATCGGAAAAGGGTATCCGGCGTTGTTGACCACGGCATACTGGGCAGCATCTTGCTGTATGATAGGTTGGTCAAGATCAGGGCTGAGAAGAAAAAGGAAAACAAGGGCAACAGGTTTTGGGGACGTAAGCTGGTGAACCAATACCTGAAAGCCGCAAACGCCATATCGTTGCATAACATATGGATGCCCACGCGAGCTACCGAGCAGATATACAGGGATAACAATCTGGAGATGCTTATTGGGATTCAAAAAGTTAGATTCCTTGATTTCCCGCTTTTCTATATCCTGGCTGTTATCGATACCATCGAACCACTCAAAATCTACAAGGACCTGAAACTGCCGGATATTAAGATACTTACCGAAATATGCATAGAATTTAAAAAAGATGGTATCTCCCTGTTGAAACAAGAAGGATCTGATCTGGACTTCTCGCGGTTGATAGATAAAGCGCGAAGCCTAGAAAACTGGATAGATATCGGTGTTCGTGCTGAATCAGATCTTGTGGAAATAACTTTTCATTACTAGCCGGGCAAGATTCAAAATTGCTGTGGCTTAAAACCGATACACATTAGATAAATGGATTTTAATTTTTTTACAGTTCTGGAAAAAGATAACAAGGAACTGATTCACTCTTCCTTCATGCGATTTTTGCTTGGTGAGGACAGTAGGTTTGCCGAAAAATTTCTCGGCATTGAAGCCTTCGGTCCCCAGAAAGTCATCTCTCTGGAAAAATCATACCTGTTGGATATACGTGGCAAGAATAGACGTTGCAGGCTCGACATAGAAATCGTTGACGGACAACGTATCATTATAATTGAAAATAAATTCAAATCTTTTCCTGATACCGCGCAGCTGGCGCATTATGATCAGGTACTGGACTGCCAGCATCCTGGTAAGCATCAAGTCAAATTCCTATTGTGCTTTGACAAGAACCTCTTTGCTGGTCATGGGGATTGGATTGTGAAAGATTACAGCGATCTGTCTATCTATTTAGCGGAATATCTTGATGGAATGGACAATGGCGACAAGAAACTTTTTATAACACATTATTACAGTTTTTTAAAGGATTACCTGCAGAAATATGAGACCTATTTAAAATCTTCATCCTGCATATTCTTGAACCAGTCTGAGAACGAGAATAAATTCTGGCTCAGGTTGCTCTATTCACATTTGAAAATAAGACTTGACCGATATTTTGCGGAAAAGGGTATGACTGTAGGAATAGGCTTTGGAAATGGAAATGCAAGTATTCCACTGATGGATATAGTACCCGAACACTGGATCCTGAATGATCAAAGATTGCTTTTGCAGGTTCAAAACGGCGAGCTCAAATTTTATGGGCTTACAAAGGATAAGGTATTTCTAAATGAAATAATTGCATTTTCAAGATCAGTCATCAATAATGTCGAGTTTAAGAAGATGACAAGCCGTAAGGAGAATACGGCATTTATATTCAAGCTCAATATTCACAATCCATTACAACAAGGCCAGGATTTTAATCTGGATTATATTTATGAAATTGTTATACGGTTTCTAGAAATCATAGAAGAAAGGATAATCGTTCCATATCTTTTAAAAAGCTGAATTAGATAAAGGCTGCATATTATTGCCACGTTACTGCAAAATTTTCACTTCTAATTTGATTATAATAGTCCTTCCGAAAACGTCAAATTTTGTCTCTGCCACTAATTTTTTAATGAAGTAAATAGTTCCGATATTTACCGCATTAAAAAAAATAAAAATGGCTAATGATCTGGTTGGATATTCTAGGGCTGGTGATGTGTTCCACTACCGTTGGGCTGCAAGGAGATGCTTAGGGCTGGTTCTGCCTAATTCTGCTTTAAAAAAAGTAATTATTGAAGGTTCTGCAGATTTGGATAAGGCAGGAGAATATGTTATCGATGTTGCGGAATACAGTGATAATATTGTTGGTAATGAAAAAATCAATTACTATCAACTTAAACATTCGACCGTTCAAAAAGAAAAACCCTTTAAGTTAAGCGATTTTAAAAAAACGCTGGAGGGTTTTGCCTTAAGATACACTCAACACTCTAGAAAAAAGGAAAATTTTGACTTCCAATTCACGATAATAACAAATAGAAAAATAGACGATTCCTTAAAAGACGGTATAGTTGCTGTAGCGGAAAATAGATCTGTCAACAAAGCTTTTCTAAATACGCTGATAAGATATACCAAACTATCTGGCCCCCAACTTCAGAAATTTTGCTGCAAGTTTGTTTTTCAAGACGGCGAAGGAGATTACAATGTACAGAAAGACGAATTAAAAGTTGAAATAAATCAATTAATAACGGGTGCCACAGACAATTCACATCTCGCAAGCCTTACTTCGCTGATTCAGGAAAAGGTGCTTCCTGACTCTAACGGAACAGTTTTAAAAGAAGATATCTTGCGCTGTTTTGGAATTACCTCTGAAAAGAAATTGTATCCTGCCGAGACTGTCTGGGAAGAAATAGACAAGACGATCATACGCGAGCAACATAATGATTTAAAAAACAAGATTTTAGCATCCGTAAATCCGGTTATAATACATGCGGCTGGCGGCGTGGGAAAATCTGTCTTCACGAGGCAGCTCGTAAAATCACTTTCCGGAGGGTCGCTCGCAATAGCATATGATTGCTTTGGGGCGGGAAGCTATCGAAACCGAAGCACTACACGACATTTGCACCGGACCGCGTTAGTACAAATAGCCAATGAGCTTGCTACAAAGGGATTATGTGACCCACTGCTAGTGATGGATACAACCCTGAACAATGATATAATGAGGGATTTTCTTCAACGTATCGGTTCCGCTGCAAACTCACTGCGACAATCGGAAAATTCAGCAAATCTGGTAATAATCATCGACGCGGCAGATAATGCGGAGATGGCTGCAAGAGAATTCAGCGATATTTGTTTTGCACATGAATTGATAAGGGAAAAATTATCACCTGGTTGTAAAATAGTTTTTCTGTGCAGAACTGAAAGGATTGATTTATTAGAACCATTAAGTACAAATGATAAGTTTGAACTTGAGCCTTTTTCTAAAGATGAAACAGAAGAAAATTTAAAGAACCATTACCCAGATGCAACCGAACAGGATGCAATGGAATTTCATAGGTTAACTAACGGCAATCCTCGTGTTCAAGCTAATGCATTAGATGCCAAATTCATTTCGGAATCCGCATTACTTACAAGTCTTGGACCCTCAGGAAGCACCGTTGAAAGTCAAATAGAATTACAATTGGAACGTGCCGTATCAAAGACGAAGGATATTTTGCCTACACAGTTCCATAGTCACATTGATTCAATCTGTCTAGGGCTGGCCAGTCTGACACCACACATCCCGATTGAAATATTAGCAAAGGCTTCCAACGTTGACATTGATTCGGTAAAAAGTTTTGTCGCCGATATCGGGCGGCCGTTATGGATATCTGATGATTCCGTGCAATTCAGGGATGAGCCAACCGAAACCTGGTTCAGGAAAAAATTCTGTCCCAGGACAGCTGATTTTAAAAAATATATCACTGCCCTTGAACCATTAGCAGAAAATTCAGCATATGCAGCCCTGATGTTGCCACAATTATATTTACAGGCAGAGCAATATTCAAAACTTATTGATATTGCATTGTCAGATAAATATTTGCCAAATGAAAATCCGATCGATTCAAGAAACGTTCGTGTATATCGATTACAATTTGCTTTCAAAGCATCCCTAAAACTCAAGCAATATAATGACGCCGTAAAATTGGCAATGCGGGCGGGCGAAGAAGTTGCAGGAGACGAACGCCAATTGAAACTGTTACAGGAAAATATTGATCTTCTTGTTTTATTACAGAGCGAAGAAAAAGTAAAAGAAATTGCCTTTAAACGATTACTCAAAGGAAAATGGAACGGCTCGGAAAATATTTTCAGCGCATCCCTTTTATCTTCTATAGAGGATTATAGAGGTGAGTCGAGAGGCTTTTTACGCGCTGCAGACAACTGGCTGGATATTTACTTCACTGAAGCAAAGAAAATCAAAAAGGATTACAATAACGAAAATAAACTTGAGGATGGTGACATTCTTGAACTAGCATATGCACACCTGAACGTTAATAGTGTAGACGGATGCCTTAAATTCTTATCACGGCTGAAGCCACCCTTGGCTGTTTTCAGGATAATGGCCAATTTAACCTCTCGTTTGATTGATACCAGCCGATACGAATTGATTGACGAAATGCTGTCCAAGTGCACAAAAAATATCTATTTCTTTGTTGCCATTACAAGTGAACTGGCAAAGATTGGAAAGTTTCCTGTCAATGATATTCTTGAAAAGGCCCTTGAAATGCTTAGCAACCAGAGGACCAGAATTAAGCTGCCCAAACAAATATTCGAAGATAATATCACCCCTTCCATTCTATCATTCCTAGAAGCTTGTATTTATCGAACGCTCCCTAATGAAAAAATACTCAAGGCCTTACAATTCTATGTTGCTGAAGAAGCATCACAAATGGTTTACAGCTCGCATTCCACTAATGAGCGTGACACATTTTTAAGAGCTCTGGCATTACGCTCATTCATTTCTAAATCGACAGAGCTGACGATTGAAAATATTTTACCATCCAAATTAAAATCGAAAGATAAAAATTACGAAAACGCTGAAAATATTAAAGAATTCGAGCAAATAATTATGGGCTTGGAACCTTGGTATACGTTGCGAATAAATGTTATTTCCGGTACTTGCCATAATCTGCTTGAATCAGCCAAGATTGCGCATGAAAAGTCAAATGAAGGCTTGAAAAGCCGTTATAAAAGCTATGATTCATTGCCCGAGGAGATTGCATCATGCTGCTTGTCAATTCTTGTTCTTTCAAGTAGTTCCAATGAATCGCACGTAAAACAATTCTTCGATACGTTTCTTAAAAATAACAAGCGCCTAAAAACGAGTAGATTCATATCCGCAACAAGATCTGCGCATCGTTCAACACATCTTGAAACGCTGCGCAACGAATTAGAAATCTTCACATATGAACTGATAAAATCTAAAACGGATGACGCTCCGGATGAAATTGCAAATAGGTTCATAATGCTCTCCCGCGCCATATTGGTCAGTTCAATTGAAGATGCGAGTGTCTATTTCGAAGAAGCCGTTGAAGCCGTATCAAAGTTTGGAGATGAGATCATCCAAAGATGGGATGCCGTGGCTTCTCTGGCAGAACAGGCAGCGATGTCTGATAAAGCTTGTGAAGAATTGGCTTATCGCTTCATAAGGGTAGCAGAACTTGTGGGTGTGAACGTTAGAGAAAAATATTGGGATCGAAGTAAAGCAATCAATATATGTATAAGGATGTCTGCTCCTACCGGAATCGCCACTTTGAGCCGTTGGAGAGAAAGGGGCGTCGGAAGATTTGGATGGCTGCATTCAGGAATGATAGTAGAGCTCATCAGCTCAAATAAGATATCCGTAACTAATGGAATATCACTATCGAGATTTCTTGACCAAAGCCAAACCATTAGTTTGCTTGGAAACTGTTTAAAGATGCCTATTTCCAATGCCGACAAGACGCTAATTTTTGATGAATTGCTTCCACGCTTTGAAGTTGAGGGTTTAAATCTAGATCGCTGGAAACAAATTTTCAATTATGCCAAAGACCATCACATCGCCAATGAAAAGCTATCGATTATCATGAAATCCCTTGGAGGTACAAAAATTTTCAATCCTGAAAAACCAACAAAATTTAAATCTACGCGTGATCTTGTAAAATTCAATTGGCAAAATATTTTTTTAGACTTTGATGTAAAAACCTCATATGGGCTATCGCAGTCAATTAAACTATTCCATGAAAAGATTTCAGATCGCAAATTCTGGGTGCCCCTAAGTGTTTTTTGGTCTAAGGTCGTATCTCAAGTTGAAGGGGAAAACATATCCGGCTTTGTAGACTTGTTATTGTCTTCGAGCTTTTTAAGTCAAGATGATATCGAAGAAATTTTCAGGTTATTGCCAGATGATTGGCGAAATAAAGTCAGTACTAAGAAAAAGTATCCCCTCATTATCAAACAATTTGGAAAAATGTTTGCTCACGAGTTAACAACGTCCTATCATTATAATTCTTTTAAGACTGCAATGGGCTTAGATGCTGTCTTAGAATATCATTTAAAAGATGGAATTTTTGAAGGATTGTCAAGCGGAAATGAATTTGCAAATGCAGACATGTTTTTCGGATTTGTAGCTACCGCGGCAAATCGCATCAATGTAGAGGAAATAGGAAACTTGCTGGATTATTCCTTATCACGCTTTGAAATGCATCTCCCTGAAGATTTTGGGGACGGCCCGTGGAGCGAATCCCTTAGTCCAATAGCAAGTATAGATCAAAGTATTGCCAACTACATATGGTCGTCTCTAGGATCGCCGCAGGCCTCGATCCGTTGGGGTGCTGCACACTATATACTAAACCTTGCGAAATTCAATTGTACTGAAATATTAGATGAGTTGGTTATATGCTATGGTCATGATAACGCCGGGGCATATGGTGCTGAAAAATACCCGTTTTATGATTTACATGCCAAGTTATATTTTTTGATAGCCCTTTCGAGGATATCAATGGATGATACCAAACTTCTAGAAAAATATGCGGATCTGTTCTCTGCACTTGCGCTAGAAGGGAAACACATCCTTATCCAGAAATTCGCTAAAGATATTGCTACAAACATTTGCAAAAACTCAATTGCAACTTATGACAATGAAGCCATACATGCTTTACAAAACATCGGCAGAACGAAATATCCGCTAAGGAATGTAAAATATAACTACACCACTGATAGTTATTTACACTCGAAAGGTAAAGTAAAGAAAGATATTGACTTTCATTTTGGCTGGGACTTTGACCATTACTGGTTTAAACCTTTAGGCGAGGTTTTCGGTGTCCATGAACAGCAAGTAATGGAACTGGCCGCAATGATTATTGATAAAAGATGGGGAAATGTTGCCTGGGGTTATAATAACGACCCAAGAGTAGAACTTTGGAATAATTCATATGGTGAAAACAACACCCATCACGATCATGGAAGCTATCCCAAAATAGACCGCTATGACTTTTACCTGTCTTACCACTCAATGCTTATGGTCGCTTCTGATTTACTGGATAACATGCCGGTACTATTTAAAAGAGACTATTGCGAAGATGAGTGGCTTGAATGGGTTTCAAGGCACCTTTTGACAAGATCCGACGGAAAATGGTTATCTGACGCAAGAAGTCCAGTACCGCTTAAAAGACCATCATGGATAACAATTGATTATTCGCTACTCGCTACAGTACCGTTGGAGATAAATGAAGATGAGTTTTTAGAATGCCTTAAAAGTAAGCAGGATGATAACCTGTGGCTTAAGGTTAGTGGTGACTGGCAAGAAAAAAACCATTATCTGCAAGAAACCTATCATATTTCGTCAGCACTGGTATCATCAGAGGGTTCGCCTTCACTCTTAAATGTGTCTACGACTATTAAGAATTCTTATGACATGATTCTACCTTCGTATAAGGACAATGATTCTGAAATTATTTCACCCCCTTTCATACTCTCAGGCTGGATTAAAAGCCCAGAAACCTCTAAAGAGCTTGATCAATTTGATCCATTGGCGGGTGAAATAGCCTACCCTCCAAATTCCATTGGCAAAAATATCGCAGAAAAACTAAAAGTAATTGATAGTGCTGTAGAGCAACAATGGCTATCTCCGGTATCATCCCAGCCTTCAATAATAAATAAGATATGGAAGAGTTATCAGGAATCTAACAGGGAGGAAGCCGACCAGTCAGGCAATGTACTTGAATGTTCACTGGCCTTTTTAAAATACCTTTGTGCAACGCTTCAATGTGAACTTATAATCAAAGTCCAAATTGGCAGAAATCATGTACAGACCAGACACGGATCTTCAAAAGAGGATAAGTATCGCGAACCAGCATATAAAATCTTTATACTATCATCAAATGGAAAAATTAGAAGTACAGAAAAAAGCACTCAGCTTAGGTAAGTTATTTGTAAAGCAACTGAAGCTAAAAGCAGGTGATGATATGCTGTCAATGTGGATGGCACATTATATTGCTGAAAAGATGGCCAATGCTGAAAGTGCAGTTGGTAAACAAAAGGCTAAGTTGGATAAGGAATGCTTTGACACTATTCTAGCTTTATGGAAACACCGATGGACAATGCAACGTGGATCAAGACCTCTTGAAAATTTCGAATTATTATTTGAAGTGCTTCAGAAACTAGATCCTGATAAGGAAAAATCTTTTTATGTAGACAGGTTTAAGGATGATGACCTGAAGAAATTAAAAAAAGGGGCGGCTTCACGCGAGTGGCTGGACATTGCTATAGAGCTTGACAAAATCGCACGCTTAGGCATTGAGTATTCTCTTGGTAAAGCCACAGAAGTTTCAGAAACTGATCTGAGCGAGGAATGGTTGAAAAATTCATCAATGCTGACCGATAATGCAGACCGCAAAATAATAAGGATTCTCTTGGAACGGACACCTATTTTGGAACTTGAGGACGATGAATCAAACATTGCTTTTATGGAGAATTTAAAAATTGAGAAAATTAAAAATAGAATTGAATCTTTAAAGCATTTTTCTAAAATCAATACTAAACTTTTGGAATCTTTGGAAAGAGATCTTATTACAAAAGAGTAACGGCTCCAATTTCGGAATTGAACCCATCAATCACAATGAGTTCTTTATCTTTAAATTTATATCTAATTGAAATCAAATTTTGGATGATATTCTGCTTGTAATGTAGCTCGTTCTGAATTTTTGAATATCCCAAATATTGATTAAACGATGAAACAGAAATAAAAATTGGAAGTAGATCCTTATTATAACTAGCTCCTACATTTTTGAAAGCTTTAGCTAGATCTCGTCCATCATTATTAAAAAGACATATCTTTAGGCAAACTTGCAATTCTTTCAAACTGTCCTTTATCAAAATATTTTGAATTTTTTCGGGCTTATCGTAAATTATATTTTCCGCTTCATTTAATTGTGAGATTGCCTTGACGATTGCGTCATTGAATTTGTTTTGCTTTGTACTGATTGTAAATTTTGATTCAATAATTATGATCGCCTTTTTGTAAACTATTAAAAAGTCTGCCAGTTCCTCCTTGTTCGTCTTTTTTTCTGAATAGAATAATTCTTCATTCGGTGTAAAAAAATTTGATAGCGTTGTCCTGATTGCAAATTCTTGGTTATATCCATGCTTGCCATCCTTAAGATATTCATTAAAATTATAATAGGGCTTCTCATCAATCAGATTATCATTCCAAATTATGTTCTGCAGGGTATCGATGTAATTAGTTTTTGGTTCGTCCGAACAATCTCTGTTTTGAATTCTGATGATAAACTGTTCTTCACTGCTTATCAGCCATTCTTTAAAATTATCATAGCAAGATTTCTTTACCAAATCTATACAGAATATCTGGTAGTTTGCTTCATTAAAATATACAACTCTAATGATTTCAGATTTTACTAGTTCAATTACGATGTTTTCAAAGTTATCATAACTGTTACTTTTTTCACTGAAACCTTTACCAATAAAAAAAAACGGACAAGATTTATTATCTTCTATAATTAGCTTGATATTGGATGCGCTACGGTATAATGTGAATAAAATTGGACAACCTTTGATCAAAGACGTTAGCAAGGCCGTGTCCGGTTTTATGGACAGTATAACCTTACCGTCGGTAGTATTACTAATATAAAAACCTTGCTGCAGAGTATATATTTTTTCAAGTGTTTTCGAATCAAAATTATGTACCAACAAAATCTTGGAAAATTTATCGTTAATATTTAAGTAGCATCATTCCGGGGCAAAACGAATCTTTACCTGTCTAACACCCTACACCGTTATTGTCCAAATTTAGAGTGTCTAAAGATATTTATTTAAAATTTTAGTTTTGCTACTTTCGATTCTCTGGATCGATAATCGTGCTTCTAAAATTCTTTGCTCAATTTCATCAACTTCTATAATAAGTTTTTTCTGTATGGCTTTGGACGGAACCCTAATTGAAAGTGCTCTAATGCTATCCATTGATGCACGATTAGTCCTGGAGAATTGAACACGTTCACCTTCAACCCCAAGTGCCCATGCAAGATACTTAGGGTGGACATCATCCTTCTTTACACGTAGCACCCCACAATGATCCGTAGGATAAAATGGACTATTAGCCGGAATACAGTTAACCATCCAGTCGCCATCGATTCCCCATATTACTGAAGGTGTGTTGAAGCCTTCAAGTAAATTCTTATTGATCTTACCAAAAGGTTCAAAGACATTAGCGCTGTATACATCGATGCCTTCATTGTTTTTATTAAGTTCTCTCTTTAGGATACGTTTACCAATAGAAATTTTGAAATATTCTTCGTCATTTAGCTTAAATACCTTATCCGATTTCGAATGAGCATCTTCAAAAATCATGTTTAGCTTCACTCTCTCCTGTTCAATTGTATTAACTGACAAAATATACTGTTCTTGTAGATGACTGAACTCTTTAATAATTTGCTTTTGCGTTGGTGGGTCCGGAATTGGAATTTTGAGATCACTATAAAAATCTTCTGGAACCCTCCTATGTCCGCTGGATCCCGTCATATTTTGTTCGGCAACCTTCCGTATATATGAATTATTAAGCAGTGCAAAAATGTAATCACGTTGATTTAAATCATTACACCTAATCACGTGAAATTCCGAGCTGCCAAATCCAATTTTCGAGGGTAGATTAATAGCTACAGCACATTTTCCATTTTCCATACACGGAGTAATCTTTGCAATTAAAATATCGCCCTCCTGGAAATACGTATATCCTCCACCCTTTACATCCGCATATCGCTTTTGCTCTGTTTTGATTATAAAGCCATTGTCACTTATTGAGGCCATATCAATGAAGCTAATCAGGGTATCTTTATCAAGGTCTCGTAATTGGGTTTTTGAAGGGTTCAGATCTGAAATCATACCTAACTTGGTAAGTGGCCATTTGGATTCAAAGTTATATGTCGTCTTAGGTGTCAAGGTTATCGATTTATTAAAGTCAACCTTTTTAAAATCAATCATTTCTATTAATGACGAAGTAGTGACATAATCTTTTAAATCGTCAGAAATTTTAAAATTAGTACCTTCATAGTTTTGCGAGATCAAAAAATTAATCTTTTCAGAATTGTCGGTATCTTGAGGATCATATAAAGGTGTGTCAATATTATTTAAATTAAAAATATTGTTTAAAACCCTTTTGTCATCTTCCTCAATTATAATGTTTCCCTCCTCCGCATCGTCGACATCCTCAATATTACTTAAATCTGTTACTGTTACATCTCCAATGTATTTGATCCCTTCATTACCTTTTGCACTACTCCATTCATATCCTAAAAATTCCTTTATTTCTGTTGTTTTAGTCGGGCTCTTAATGATTAAGACATCCTGAGGATTCAAGCTCGCTAAAATATAAAAGTATAACTTGTCCTTCTCACATTCACATACATAATGAAAAAAGCGTATATCTAATTCATCCTGTTGCTGACTTTTTGATAAAGCTCTGAACGTGCTTTGTCGTATCCTATTTTTTAGATCTGCCCAATTATTAAATTCTTTTGAATATTCCTTAAATAAATCTGTATCACGAAGTTGTTTATTTATTTTCCCACGCAAGAATTCTAAATAATCCTCAAAGTCTAATTCTAAATAAATGCAATAATTCTTAATATAATGTCCGTCTTCAAAAATATTATCTTCAATAGTTTCACCCTTAAACCATAAGTCAACCCTATTTTTAAAATGCAATGAAGGGGCAGGGTTTTCCTTTTTTCTTCTTAGAAATAGAGTTACAGTATTTGTCCCTGTTTTTCCGAAAGTTCCTTTTCCAAATGCTGAAATTGCAACAATGTCAAAATAGCTGATAATAATTTCTCTCGTTGCAGTATAAATGTTTGTTGATCTTGAAGTGCTCTTCGATTTACCTTTTGTTAATATAGAGGCAGGGACAATTATCGCTGCCACTCCATCAGGTTTCAGCAGCTGCTTCGCACGTTCAATAAAAAATGTTTCAATACTGTTGTTATTTGAATAGCTCTTATCAGATATAGTCTGAATTAACTGAAATTTTTTACGATCCGGTTCAGGCAGAGTTTCTAAGAAACCCTTTACGCTGTATGGTGGATTAGCAATAAGTACTGAATATTCCCCATCTTTGACATTTGGCAAAGTAGCAAGTGCATCACCATAAACAATCTTAATATCATCCTGGCCGTACATAAAAGCAGAAACTTTTGCAACTTTAGAAAGACGATACTCTTTCTCTATTCCCAAAGAACTCGAATAATAATTTGATATTTCTGCATCTGGAATAGTTCCAACTATGCTTTTGATTTCCTGAGCGTACTCATTTAAGAAATGTCCCGCACCACAGGCGTAGTCAATGACTTTGGGAATTTGGTCACTGTCTGTCATTATTTGTTCTAATGGCAAAGATTTCAATATAAATTTCACTATCGGAATTGGAGTGAAAAATTGGCCTTCAGATTGCTTTACGCCTTGATCGAGAAACCCCTCAAACATATCTCCCAGGAATTGGTGTCCTTCCTCGGATTTTAGCTTGACGTCTTGTAGCATCTTAATTATAGAAATTAACACTTGGATATTTTGATGAAATAGTTTTTCATTATGCACATCAATAAAACCAAAATCATTATTATTATAAAATTTCAGTTCTTTGAAAAATTTCTTTATAGTTTCCCTTGTTGCGTCGGGATCCTTCTTGAAAAATCTAAATGCGTCTTCAATCTGGTTGGTACTAACGTAAACAACATCTTCACCTAAAAAACGTTGCATCCCTTCCTGATATAATTTTTGTAATCTGTCAACTAAATCAAATGGTGTGTCGTACGCAATTCCTTTCCAGTAGAATTTCAGTTCATCTGGATTATTAGTCTCGTCAACAATTTTGCATAAAAAAAGGTTAACTAGTTTATCAAAAGCGTTTTCCCTACCTGAAACATTATGTTGGCGAAGAATCGTAGCAAATTGATGATATTTACCTTGTATATCTCTGCTATTAATAGCATTAAGATCCGCAAGGGAATATTTTGTCTTACCTATTTCGTATGGAGATATATCGATTTCGAATAGGCCTTTAGTAGAATAGTCTAATGCATAGGTCTCTTTCCAGGCGAGATGAATATCTTCTTTATCCAAAAGCTTAGCTTGTGCATATGATAACGGTTCCGCCTTTCCATCTGAAAGCTCTTCCAGAAGCTTTTCGTTGTCTTTAAGAGTTATTAAATAATAATTGTGCAAAAGATATTCATCTACTAAATCTGCGGTATATAGTACAACAAATTGTGTGCTTCCAGCCTGTTTAGCGTAGGAGAAAATTTGTCCTCCATTGTTTAGGGTTTTTTTCCACTCCTCATCAAATTCCCTACCTGGAGTTTTACACTCAATAAGCAATAATGATTTACCAGTATTGTCCCTTACCATTACATCTGCCCTACCACCACTTGCACCATGCCCCACAATCCATCTCGGCTCAAGTTCAATGTGCTCTGGTTTGTAACCTTGAGCAAAAAGCCTGTGGATGCACTCGAATACAATAAAATTTTCTTTTTGTGTAAAACTTGAAGTAAATGTACCGCTCACCACAAAACCTTTATCTGTGGGGTAAATTAATTTTTCACTTTTAAAGTCGACTTTTAGATACGCATCTATGTTAGGAAAATCCTTATGCCATATGTTCCCTTTTACTGAAAAATCAAGTTGTTTTAAAACTTCTTTAAAATTATGTTTATCGATCACCGAATTAGCTTGTTTTGTTTCGGCTATAAATATACGGTTTCAGTTTCGGAAATACTAAAAGTTAAAAAGACAGGGTGGCAAAATTATTGAGAAATGTGGAGTCGCAGTTCTTTATTTACCTGTAGGTCCTCTACTCATGTTAACAAAATTTTTTAGAAAGTACTTGTTAGTCACATCATAAGAGTTGAATCTCCTTATTGTATAAACAATTATTGACGAAATTATATTTTTTCCTGATATCTAGCTATCTTAAATGCCTTAAAGAGTTTGGCTCCCTTTTTTTAATCAAAAAATTCATTTATCATGCTAAAAATATTTTTGATTTTATGTAAAGCGTCCTCTGACTATAATATGTCATCGGAAATTAAAACTTATTTTGCCCGGCGTTACTTTTGGAGTCATGCAATTATAATTCAACTTTGTAAGTAATGCGCAATACCTTTTAACATTGATTTTTTTATAATAATATGATCTCTTTAATTAATTCATCAACACTTTTACGTTCAGGCTTTCTCTTTGAAAGAAAATATTCCATTGCTTTAAAACAGTTTCTCATTTCTAAAAGATTTTCATCGGTAAAAGTTATTGTTGTTATACCGTATTGTTGAAAATATTCATTCCTTTTTTCCATTTCACGCCCCCATTTTACAGCTAAGTCCTTATTCATCTCGACTTGTGTTTTTGTTCTTATGCCAGAAATCGCCATATGTGTTGATTGAGGGCTTAGTTCAAAACCAATCCGTTCGCCGGTGTGACAATTTAAGATTGTGAAATCTAATCTATATTTGTGCTTCTGTTTAATTCCTTCATAGCGAAATTCAGGAATAAGGAAAGGTTCCGTTAAAGGTTCTGCTGATTTCCTTATGTATTCAGCATAAAACGCGAAAACTTGCTTTTCATAAATTGAATTTGAGACTCTTTTAAGAATAGATTCGTAAAACATTAAAAGATCGTCAAGATCACGGAATTCAAATATTGCATTATTTTCTGGATCTACTAAACCTGTTTGTAAAACATGACCAATAGTCCAATAGCCAAAATCAACTTTTCTGATTCGTCCTGGCTTATTTTGCCAGCTATCATCGTAAAATCTAGGTGCAATCAATAAACCCCAGAATAAAATTTCGGATCCAAACCAAATCGACCATAAATTTTCTTGAGGCTTATCTTTAATTCTAATGTTATAATGCCTGTAAAAATCTCGCTCTAAAAAGAGAAGGACATATCCGCGAATGGATTCAATCTTGAACATTTTCTGCATCATATTTGGTCTGCCACTTTCAATTGAATCTTTTAATCCTGATAACCAGTCCGCAATATAATCTTCGTATGTCATCCACTTTCCACGTACCATGTCAAGATTTTCGGCTTTATTTAAACTAATTGTTCCGTGAAGTGAAGAAAGTGAGGCAGCATAACCTTTAATTTCAGAATAATCTTTTAATACTGCGGGAAGTATCTTGTTAAGTTCATCTGTAATTTCACTTTCAATTTTTTCAAAATATACCGACTCCTTTGCTTTTTCTGATTTCACAATTTATTATTAAGATTGTTATTAATTTTTTTTGGACTGCAATAGTTGCGCAAAGTTGGAACTGAGTCCCTCCAGCAAGATTACGAGGTCGGAATATTATAAATTAAATCTATAATTGGCGTCCTGTCAATTAGTAAAATGTTTCATAAAATTGAGAGCCCTAAGCTCTTCAGCACCATTGTCACTGTTCAATTTATCTATTATATTCTCCCAGGTATTAATATTGTTACTTTGAAAATCTTGGAAGGCTTTCTTAACGGAAGGAAACTGATTTAGATCATTATCGTCAATTGTAACAATCTGACCATCATCCATGTATCCATAGTACATGCCAATTTGAGTCTCCCATTGTAATGCAGGCTTAAAATCTAATCTAGTGTAAATTTCAACAGTGTCTGTAAAGCAGCTTAATGAAATACTATCATGTTTACTTTTTAAAATATTTATCATATTTCTCAGGATGCCTTTTTTGCGCTGAGATTTAGAAACAATTGTAGAAATAATTGCAATATCTCTTGGCTTATTTATTACATTATGGTACAGAATAAATCCGGTCAAATCCTCATTTGAATCTTCTGTAATTATTAAATTAGTTGCATTAAGACCAAAAGTTCCAACTCTAGAAAGATATATTTTACATTTTTCACATTCTCTTACTTTAAGATAATCATAAATGGGACTTTGTTTATTAAAGACATTTATGCTTATCAAATTTGCATCATCTTCAACCAGCTTTATGATTTGGTTTACTTGCTTTTGAGATATTTCAGAAATTATTTTTGTTGTCATTGATAAATGAGTTATCGTTGCTACTAAGATTTTGCGGCTTTCGCATGTTGCGTAAATTGGCACTTAGTCTCTTTGGCAAAACTGCACGAAGTTAGAAAATATAATTTAATTCTGTAACTTTTAGAACAATAGCGCAAGTTGCTGTAAGCTTTAGCTATTGCTACCATATTATTGTTCGGTTGTTGTAGTCGATATTATCTGTGGAGATATTTTTCGTTTGTTCAAAGTTAAATGTGCCATTCTCATTTTCAGACACAATAGTTAATTCATTCATTATTGCTCCAATTAACTTAATGTTCTCGTCAGTAATGAAATCTCTATTTATTGCAAAATTATCTCCTTCTCCACCAAAAGGAACGCTTGGATATTGAATACAATCTGCATTATCATTGGCAACTGTTAAACAGACATTTGTAATAGCGGCAGTTACAAGATAATTTTTCAAATCATTTTTTGATGATTTCCTAAATTTTTCGAAAAAGTATCTGTAAACTTGTTTTGTAGCCTCTCTAATATCTTCATCAGATTTTTCAATAAACGAATCTAAAATTTCTCCATTATCAATATCATAAGCAGAAATTCTCTCTTCCAGATCAGGGGTAGTTATTATAATACAATTAAGCGGTTTGAGAATTTGCCAACGACCAATTGTTACATTAATTTTGTCGCCCACATTTTTATTCACTGCCCAATATTCTGCAAGTTCCATAAATGAAGTTGGCCTATTTTCAGACACATAAAATTTAGATTGATGTGGTCGATTACACCTCCCAAAAGAATGGATAAGGTTATTAGGGGTTATTGAAATATCGTTTATAGATGTAAAAAAATCTTCGTTATCGTGGGTTCGACTTCGAAATAAGAAATGACCGTGGGGAAGTTCATAAATTAGAACCGGAAATCTCTTGATTTTTAATAGCTGAAAAATAATTTTTTCATAGGCGTTTTCATCATTCTCCGATATGTTTTCAATGGAATCAATAATTTGGTTGATTTCTTCTACGCTCATTTATTTATCATTACAATTAACCTCCTCAGGCTTTGCGACCATAGCAGAAATTGCATCTGAGTTCGCTCGGTAAGATTGTACGAAGTTAGAAAATTATAATTAAATCTTATAAATCACTGGCCCTTAGACCGAGATAGTTTCTGGTGGTTGCGTTAATTAGTGAGTTTCGAAGCTGTTTAAAATTGTCTTAAATTTCATAGAGCAGAAAATTTCAAACAAATATAATTCTTCGTCGTTTTCAATATTTATCCAAGCTATTCTTTGCTTTTTTAGAAAATCTTTCACCGGTTCGACTTCAGATACGAAATTTAATTCTTTTCGGCTTCCCGAATATTTTTCCCCATTGAGGTATTCATATCGTAATAAACCCAACTTGTAGGCTAGTGAAGATGTATTGTGATTTTTTCCTTTCAGATGCTGACAGATTCGCCCAATTACTCCTTTTGATATTCCGACATAAAAAGGTTTACTGTCAAGCAAGAAGAAGTATATCCCTTTAAAATCATACTTAATATTCTTATCTTTTGTTTCGTATTTTCTGCAGTTTGCTTCAGTGACTTTATTTTCTGCAATAAGTTTTTTTAAAATATTTCTTTGACCGTTCCCAAAACTAAAATAATCATCAATTAATATTGAATTTCTTTCAAAATCAAAATTGGAAATTTTATCTTCAAACTTATCTACAAGATTGGCAAAATCATTTTGTAATACCCTTTCTTTCTGTATTGCCTCGATTAAGTGTTTTTCAAAGTTCATCGTGTTGCGTAAGTTTTCTGAATTGGCAATTCCGTATGCTGGCAAAGTCCTTCAAGTCTCCGTTGTAACCAGTAATTAAATTTCCTCGGTTGTTCTAGCCTTCAATATCCTGTCAATTGTAGTATATCTAAAGACTCCCATTGTGTAAGCTGTTTTTTTCCCTTTTTTATTTTTCCCAAAATGTCCTATGTCCAAATTACCGTTATATAATTTTAATTTATAAAATTGCCTTTCTTCATTAGATGGATAATTAGGTTCATTTTCATGCAAATAATTAATTACATCAGGATCGGTAGATTTTAATAAATTCACATTATTTTTTGGATCTCCGAGTATTTCAAATATCGTGTGAATTCCTCGATTATTGTAAAAAGCAAGAAATCTACTCTTCTTTATAGTCCTGTTATTTTGGCAAGCATAAAAATTATATTTCAGAGCTACTGGCTCTCCCCATGAACCTGCAGCTATTTGAACTCTTTCATCATCAGTTACCACTTCTAACAGATTTAGGAAATCTAAATATTTTTCAAATTCTAAAATTAAAAAATTTAGCGGTTCACTTTTAGGATTAAGGTCTTTTAATATTCCTAGAATTCCTTTCCAATTTGCCCAATAGATTTTATTCGAGTAACTATTCAAAATTTCGGGTTTTTTGTTTTCTGGTGAAATAAATAAGATGTAATCATTCGGGTTTTTTGCATTATCAATTAAACCTTCCAATTGTCTTACATTAATCGTTTCTTGCTTAATCTTGCTTTCTACAAGAACTCTAAAAGAAAAGTTACATTCTAATAAACCGTCGTAGACATTTTTATTTTCTTTTTCCTGAGTTACAATATTAATTTCGCTAGAAGGAAATTCAATATCATCTAATTCCGAAATTACTTTTCCTATAAATTCTGTTCCTCCCATTTTAAGGATTTGTAATAGAGCGGCAGTAACTCTATTTTCAGTTTGAGAATAATGTCCAAAAACTGAATGACTTTCAATTTTACTCATTTTGTTAGATTATTGTATAATGTCCTGTGGCTTTGCATCTGTTGCAGAAATTTAAACTGCTTAAGCACCGCTGTAGGAAACTAAGTTATGAAAAAAGCAACGAAATCTGCCACAAACATCAATCGCGCAAATCCGCTATTAGCGGCTGGTCATTTTTTGTTATACTCGAACTTATTTTTCAAAACATTCCAAGTTATAAGGTTTGCTATTTTGTTAAGCACAAATTTAATTGTATTGTTTTAAATTTCTGGAAACCTAAACCACTCACTTGGAATATCTTTCATTCTTATTAGAGATTTAACCATCGCTTCACCTTGTTCGGTTAGATACCTAGAATCGTATCCATGATTTGGATATCTTATATTAAAATCTAATCTATCAGCATTAGAAAAGTAAACTTGTCCATATTCTTCAATAGCACTTTTTATCATCATCCTGCCAATACCTTGTTTTTGATATTCTTCAGGAACATTACAATTGGCAAGCCAGTAATTACCTTTTTTATCTTTATAATAAACAAATTCAACCTTTTCAGAGATAACCTTACTGCCATCAAGATATTTAGGTAGTTTTATTTCTTTTTCTACAGTAATCTCCCAACTAAGTTCATTTGTTTTTTTAATCTTCAATTTTGATAAATCAATCATTTTTTTCACGTTTATTTCTCAAAATGGATTACATTTTTTAATTTGTATATAGATGTTTGTTACCGCTAACATCCTGCGGCTTGAAGCTCATCGCGGAAATTAGTATTGCATACTCTCCGCTGGACAAAACGAAGTTATTAAAAAAAGGAACGAACTTTTACAACTGAAACAGCAGTCAAACAAAACCGCTGTTGCCAGCAGGTTTATTTGTCCTTTTCTTCTAAATAGATTCTATTCAATTCTGCTTGCAAAATTTCAACGAATTGTAAAACTTTTTTATTTTTTATTGGATCAAAATCTCCATTTAGTAACGAATAGTTTCCTTGTGTAGTTTCAATCTTTATTGTAGTGTTTTCCTCGTCATGATCCTGAACTCTCTTTAGCGGTTTCACTTCCTGAAATTCGGTTACTGTCATTGACTGGATTAATGAATTCCAAAACTTCTTTTGTGTTTTCTCATTAATAAATATTTTTTTTCGCCTATTTACTATCTTTCCAATAACCGAATCCTTCGTTACTTGAACAATTTCATAACCGCCCATCCCAGCTGAAATGTATGATACTTTAGTAATAATTGTTTGGGATTTACATGATATGCACAACAACAGAAAAATAATTATTATTGAAGTGATTTTTGGAGTAGTATTCATAATTATTGCTGTTAATTTCCTATATAAATTTGTTTACTCTAAGTGGTAAAAAAATCTCTTGCTGATTTTCTTCCATTTTGTCACCAACTTTAGCATTTATATTGACAAAATAAATTCGATCTGCAAACTTAACGACTTGTCTTGAGCCATCAGTGCGGATAGATAATTTATCAATTGCTTCTGTTGGAATTTTGTCTATTAATTGTTCAAATTGCTTTTCCTCAAAATCAAAGGTCGCAATATAAGTTTCACTTTCAACAGTAACTCCCGCAGACATAGTAAATTCATTTGGATCCAATTGTCCAATATGGAAAATTGGAACTTGAGGAAATATCATTTCTTCAAATTGATCAAAGCCTAAACGTTTTAGATGTAACCCAAAATCCTTTTTAATAATATTTTCAGCATTTTTAAAAATATTCTCCGGACTTAGAAACTCTCTAATCTGTGACCAGTAACCAGGAATAGCTCTAACTGGAAAATGTAAAAGCGGTTCACTTTTACTTATGCTATAAAGAGTAAAATAGATTCCATTACATAAGGCAAAATAATTTACTCTAACTTCACTATGTATAGCATAGGAATATGCTTGCTCAACATGAATTGAATTTATCGTTGATTCAGAAGGAGATTTGGCATCCAAAATCCAACCAGGCTTTCCATTTATTTCAAATATATAATCTGGAATTATATAGATCTTTTTTCTTTGTGAGCCTATTGAGACATATGGATGGGTTAGATTTCTGCTACGAATTATTTGATTGGGCTGGCTTGCTGAATATCCTAAGTTTTTAATTATTGGTAAGATGATTTCTTCTCTTACAGAATCTTCTTTAAAATCAGGATGGTTCAATAAGTCAAAATCGAAATTCTCTAAAATATTAAATAAGGGTGTAAATTGCATTTTAAACGATTTGTGATTTCCGCTAACGTCCTGTAGCTTCGTAGGAGTTGCGAAAAATTGACCTGCATACTTTCGACTGGATAAACGAAATTATGAAAAAGAAATGAAGTTCTATCACAAAACAACAATCACGCAAATTCACTGTTACCAGCAGTGTTTTATAGTTAGCCTAAATCATCTAAGAATTTTTGTCTAACATTTTGGTCAATATTCAAACATTCATTAAGAATGATAAGTCCAAAGTTTAATAAATCTCTATTTCTGGATTCTTCAACTATAGCAAGTCTTTTACTTCCATGAAATAAGTTATTTCTAATTGCTCTAATAATCAACAACATTTCTTTTAAGGATTTATTTCCAATTGGTGGTCGATTTTCCCAACTTAGTTCATTATTTCTGAATTTCAGTTTTTTTGGAGGCGATACAAATAAATAGTTTGCAGCTTCAATTAAAAGTTTGTTTTCGGGATTTTTCAATTTTTCTTGGAAAACTTCGTTGTTATCTTCTCCAAATCTATCCCAATCAGCCATTGCGTTTCTTCTTCTGTCACCTGTCGCATATCCAGTGTGTTTCAGAGCGAATTCCATTCTTGAAAATGCAATAAAGAAATCAAATGTGATATTTTCATTCTGCCCAACTTGTCGATTCAGTTTGTTTTTAAATAGTTGAATGTGTTCCATATTTGTGAAGATTATACAGTGTTTAAAATTGCTGGTAACTCGCAAATATACGTAACTACTTGTAAGTAAGAAAAAGTTACTTAGGCATATTCAAAGACGAAAAAAGTTTTAATATCTATCTCAAAAAAAATCGCCATTCTATGCAGAATAAGTACAGATGTCGCATGTTGAGCTCTTTCAATTCTTCCAACTTGATTTTTCGAAAGTCCGACCTCAAGACCTAACGCTTCTTGAGAAATACCAAGCTTTTCTCTTTCACTTCTTATCCTTACACCTACTGATCTTAAAAATTTATTTTCTTCATCTGTTTTCACATGCTAAAGGTCAATAATCATGCAAAAAATAAAGGACACAAATTTGTGTCTTTTACATTTAATGTTATATATTTGACGCAATAAATATATCTTTGCGATACTTCACATAAAATATCTGAAGCATTCGCTTTGAATCCCGACTTGAAAACTGGTAATTTTTGCACACGGGATGATAAGTATGATGCTCACGCTCTACTGGCGTGGGCTCTCTTATTCGTGTGCGGGTATACCAGTACCTCAAGTCGTTTAAGCTGAGTTCCGCGCCTTTTTATTTCTGCAAACTCTCGATTCATAGCTGCTTTATAGAGTCTCGCGAATTGTTTAACCAAACAGCGTGCCTATGAAACATACCTGACCGCAAAAACTTGAATCCCTTGGACTGAATGGTCCAACATATTTATCCGAAAGGATGATATATAACAAAAAAAATGGCCCTCTACCTGTCTGGACAACTGTATAGAGGACCGTAGCCAACAGAAATTTCAAATAACTATTAACTATTCCAAAATTATGAAAATCTTTTCATTATTGGGGTATCGGCATTTGCTTTCATACCTCATATATTTTTCATTGTTCCTCTGTATTCCGCTATCCCATGCGGCAGCTATTGATGATCGTTCAGATCAGGACAGGGACATAACGGTCAGCGGCTTTGTAACGTTTCAAAAGATGCCGATGCAGGGTGTGAGCATCATTGCCAAGGGCTCGGGCAGCTCGGCGATTTCAGATGCGGATGGAAGGTACAGCCTTACCGTTAGGATTGGGGAGGTACTCGTCGTTTCCTTTATTGGCTTCAAGACGATCGAGCATCCCGTATCTGGCCTTTCCAGCATCAGTTTCGAGTTGGAGGAAGCTGTAACCGCGTTGAATGAAGTAACGGTCAACGCCGGATACTATACCGTCAAGGAGAGCCAGCGGACCGGCAGCATAGCCAAGGTATCCTCCAAGGATATCGAGAAGCAGCCCGTAACCAATTTCCTTGCTTCCATCCAGGGACGCATGGCCGGAGTCAGCGTAACCCAGGAATCAGGCGTGGCCGGAGGGGGATTCGCAATACAGATACGCGGGATAAACAGCCTGCGACGGGATGGGAACGCCCCGCTGTATGTGATCGACGGCGTACCCTATTCCAGCGACCCCATCGGATCTGCACAGACCTCGACCGTACTGCCAAACCTTACCAGCCCGCTCACAAACATCAACCCTGCGGACATCGAGAGCATTGAGATACTCAAGGATGCCGATGCCACCGCAATCTATGGCTCACGCGGCGCAAACGGCGTGGTGCTGGTGACCACAAAGAAGGGAAAGGCCGGGAAGACCCGCTTCAGTGCGAGCGCCGCAAGCGGCTGGGGCCACGTGACGCGCTACATGGACCTCATGGACACCCAGCAGTACCTTTCGATGCGCCGCCAGGCATTTGAAAACGACGGCATAACCGAATACCCTGCCGACGCCTACGATGTCAACGGAACCTGGGATCCCAGCCGCTATACGGATTGGCAGAAGGAGCTCTACGGGGGCACTTCGCAGATCAGGTCCTTCCAGTCCTCGGTCTCAGGAGGCAGCGAGCATACGCAGTTCCTGATCAGCGGCAACTACCATTCCGAGACCACCGTGTTTCCAGGGGATTTCCTGTACAGGAAGGGGGATGTGCATTTTAATATCAGCCACGCATCGGACGACCGCCGGTTCAAGGCCAGCCTGTCGGGCAGCTACACGTCTCAGAACAACAGGCAGCCATGGAGCGACCTGACCCCGGTGGCCATAACTCTTGCGCCGAACGCCCCGTCGCTGTACGACGCGGCAGGCAACCTGAACTGGGAAAACGGCACCTTCACCAACCCGCTCGGGGCGCTTGCCGCAGGGTACGGCACCAAGTCGGGCAACCTGGTATCCAACATGCTGCTGTCGTACCGGCTCCTGGAAGGACTTGAATTCAAGTCGAGCTTCGGGTTCACGGACCTCAATTTCACCGAGACCAGGACGATGCCCTCCACCATGTACGATCCGGCATTCGGGGTGACATCGGCAAGCTCGTCGCTGTTTTTCAACAACGTGCAGAGGCAGTCCTGGATCGTCGAGCCCCAGCTGAATTACCAAAGGGCATTCGGGAGGGTAAAGACAGAGCTGCTGCTGGGTACGACCTTCCAGAACCAGACAGGCGCACGGCTGGTCGAGCGCGGATTCGGCTTTGCGAGCAACAGCCTGATCCACAACCTGGCCGCCGCAAACATCCACATCGTGTACGGCAACGAGCAGAGCGTCTACAGATACCAGGCATTCTTTGGACGCGTAAACCTTAACTGGGAGGACAAGTATATCCTCAACGCTACCGCCCGCCGTGACGGTTCGAGCCGCTTCGGGCCCGGAAGGCAGTTTGCGACATTCGGTGCCATTGGTGCCGCCTGGGTTTTCTCCAAGGAAGATGGCCTGAAGGACAATGCTACCTTCCTGAGCTTCGGGAAGCTGCGCGCCAGCTACGGGACCACCGGCAATGACCAGATCGGGGACTACCAGTACCTGGATACCTACAGCCTGTCGGGACACAGCTACCAGGGAATGGGCGGACTGGAGCCTACCAGGCTCTTCAATCCAAATTTCGGATGGGAATCCAACACCAAGGCAGAGATGGCCCTGGAGACCGGATTCCTGGACGACAGGATATTCCTGACCACCGCCTATTACACCAACAGGTCCTCCAACCAGCTCGTCGGCCTGCCCCTGCCTGGGACAACGGGTTTCAATTCACTGCAAGCCAATTTGGACGCTACGGTTGAAAACAGCGGGCTTGAGATGACACTGCGCACCACCAATATAAAAGGGAGGGACTTCAACTGGACAACCAGCTTCAATATCTCTTTTCTCAAGAACAGGCTCGTTTCCTTTCCCGGACTGGAATCCTCCCCTTATGCCAACCAATACGTAATCGGGCAATCCGTAAATATCCGCAAGCTTTTCCAGAGCACGGGTGTCGATCCGCAGACAGGCCTCTACGGGTTTACGGACTTTAACGGTGACGGCGTGATATCGGCGCCTGACGACAGGCAGGTCACCCGCGACCTGAGCCCGGAATATTTTGGAGGGCTCCAGAATTCCTTTTCCTACAAGGGCCTGGCGATTGATTTCCTTTTCCAGTTTGTAAAGCAGCAGAATTACAGCTCGGCAACAGTGCTTGGATTTCCAGGCGCGCCGTCAAACAATGCGTCGGAAGTCTCGCACAGCTGGCAGCAGCCTGGGGACAATGCGCCATTCCAGCAGTTCTCCACGGGCCTCAACGGGGATGCCGTGGTGGCGTTCTATAATTATTTAGAGAGCGACAGGGCCATTACCGACGCCTCCTACATCCGCCTGAAGAACGTCGCCATCACCTACGAGCTTCCAAAAAAATGGACCGGTGTCCTCGGCTGCAAGCTTTCGGTGCAGGGACAGAACCTGCTGCTTTTTACAAAATACAGGGGAGCCGATCCTGAATTTGTGTCATCGGGGTTCCTTCCACCGCTGCGGGTGATTACTGCAGGAATACAACTAACTCTTTAATCCTACAAGCATGAAAAAGACATTTAAGATACTATCGGCAGTACTGATATTCGGCACTGCCAACTCCTGTGACAATTTTGTGGACGTCGAACTTCCCAATTCACAGCTCTCCTCTCCTGCCGTGTTTGCGGACGTTGCCACGGCCAATGCAGCCATGACCGAGATATATTCGAAGATGAGGGACAACGGCATGCTCTCCGGCGGCCCCGCAGGCATGTCCTGCGGCATGGGACTCTACGCCGACGAGCTGGACTTTTACGGGGACAGCGTGAACGATTCGTTCTTCTTCCATAACAATTCCCTTATCGCCTCCAACAATACGGTTGCTTCCTACTGGAATGCCGCCTACAGCCAGATCTATGGCGCCAACGCGGTCATGGAGGGCCTAGCTGCTTCCAACGAACTGCCAGTGGCAGTAAAGGACGTGCTGTTGGGCGAGGCGCTGTTTTCACGGGCGCTGGTTCATTTCTACCTCGTCAACCTTTATGGGGATATTCCCTATGTCACGACAACCGACTACCAGCTGAACAGCACGGTACAGAGGATTTCCACCGCGCAGGCCTACGCAAATATCCGTCAGGATCTCGAACATGCAGCCCTGCTGTTGCCACAGGATTACAGCGTGGGTACAAGGATCCGTCCGAACAGGTCGTGCGCACGTGCGCTGCTGGCAAGGCTTGCCCTGTACACGGGCGCCTGGGACGAGGCTTCCAACCACGCCTCTGCAGTACTCAACAATACCGAATACGTGCTGGAAGGAGACCTGGACGCAGTGTTTCTAAAGGAAAGCCGGTCAACACTGTGGCAGTTTGGGACAACAGCCGAGGGCAGGAATACGGACGACGCCCAGAACTACATCTTCACCGCCGGGCCACCTCCCTTTGTGGGACTGAACCTTGGGCTCGTTGCGCTCTTTGGACCGGACGACCTCCGAGGATCGCATTGGATCGGTACGGTGACCGATGGGACGGGCACATGGCACTATGCCAACAAATACAAGCAGCGCGAGAATACCGGCAGTTCGGTGGAATATACTGTCGTCCTGCGGATGGAAGAGCAATACCTGATACGTGCCGAGGCACGGGCTTGGCAGGGTGACCTGATCGGTGCCAAGGAGGATCTGGATGCCATCAGGCTTCGAGCTGGACTGCCGCCCACTGCCGCCGACTCCGCAGAGGAAATCATTGCAGCGGTGCAGCTCCAAAGGAGGCTGGAATTCTTTACCGAATTCGGACACCGCTTTTTCGACCTGAAGCGCACAGGAGCTATCGATACGGTACTTGGCCTGGCAAAGGCAGGATGGAACCCGACCGACAAATTATTCCCGCTGCCCCTGACGGAGCTCAATGCGAATCCCTACCTGCAGCCACAGAACCCCGGATATTAATTCATGAATATTGGCAGTGATGAAAAAAAACAGAATCAGGCATAGCGGTATCCGCAGGTGCATCCTTGTCCTTTTGATGGCGTCCACCTTCCCTGCTTTGGGACAGGAGTCGCATAAGAAGATGCTGTCCAAGGGGGATTACGCACTATGGGGAACCCTTGACATCGACAGGACATCGGCCACCGCACTGTGGGCCAGCTACACGGTCCAATACGGGTCGGGGCAGGACACACTCTGGGTCACGAGCACGATCGGCGGCCGCACCTATGATTTCCCGAACGGATACGCTTCCAGTTTTTCAGGCGACTCCTACTTTTACTGCATGCAGGAAACGGAAGGGCTGATGGTGATAGACCTTGCCACGGGCTGGCAGCTGGCAGTGAAGGAGGCTGTCTCATACGCTCCTACCGCCACCGGAATCGTAGTTGCCTGCAGGGATTCCCTAGGCAACAACAGGCTGGAAATCCGCGGACGCGACGGCAGGCCCGTAGCTACCATCCCTGGCGGCGCCACCTTCAGTGTCAGTCCCGACGGCTCTTCATTCGTGTTTGCGGTTCAGGGCAGCCAGAACCAACTTGGGATTTACAGTCTGAAGAAAAAGCGGTCAATTACCGTAGCGACCGGTCTTGCGGAATATGCGGGCTTCAAGTGGAGCCCTGCAGGGAACGGTCTTGCTTTTCTGCGGCTGGCCCCTTCCGGGATCCACGGTCCCGAAAGCAATGCAGTCTGCTACTATGATTTAAGAGCGGGTACCCTGGCCACCTGCTCGCCTGAAAACTATTCCGATTTTCCCAAGGGCATGGCGATCGCCACCTCCGGCATCAATCCGCTGGCGGTTTCCAACGACGGCAAGAGGGTCTTCTTTCCGGTAAGGGACGGCCAGGAGGAAGCCGCCGATCTGGAGGGCAGCGACGTGCAGGTATGGAACGGCAACGACAACCAGCTTTATCCCGAGCTTAAAAAGATCGGCAACTGGCACAAGGTGGAAAAAACCGTGGCCTGGTATCCCGAGAAGCGCAGGATACTTCAGCTAACCTCGAAGGAACTGCCTGTTATGTTTCTGGATGGCCAGCAGCGGCACGCCATTACGCACAATCCCTACCAGAGCAAGTCAAATGGCGGGTTCGCTGATCCCTCCGATTTCTACATTACCGACCTGAAGTCAGGCGCCAGAAGGCCGCTGTTTGAAAATCACAGCAGGGATCCCAGCCAGATGAGCGCGTCGCCTTCGGGAAAATATATCCTTTATTTCAAGGGAGGCCACTGGTGGCTCTACACTATCGCTACAGGCATGCACTCCGACCTGAGCGCCAGATTCGGAATCGACTTTACCGACTCCCGGAATGATTTTCCAGAGGTCACCAGCTGCGGCGTGGTAGGATGGACGGCCAATGATGCCTCGCTGCTCCTGTACGACGATTACGATATCTGGGAAATTGTTCCGTGCACTGGTGCCAAGAGGATTACCGATGGAAGGCCTGCCAATACCCGTTACAGGATAGGCGGAACGATTGGCAGCGTGGCTGCGGATCCTGAACGTGACCTGATGACCGGCAAGGTGCTGGACCCCGTAGCCGGGATCCCATTGCTGGCAACCCACCTGGATGACTACAGCAATTCGATATGGTTTTGGAAAAAAAATACGCCGCTAGTAAAAATGGCCAGCAGCTCGGGACGCATCGACCAGGTAACATACGGCCCTGCCAGCGCCCGATGCATATTTCGCGAACAGGATTACGACCGGCCTCCTGTCCTCATGGCGACTGATGGAGGCTCCTCCAGTCTCCTGATGGCAAGCAACCCGCAGCAGGCAGATTATCATTGGGGGAAGTCGGAAATAATCCACTATGCCGTGGCGGGAGGCAAAGCCCTCAGGGGAGCCCTGTTCTATCCTGCTGGTTACGACCCCAAAATCAAGTATCCCATGGTTGTCCATATCTACCAGCAGCAGTCGGAGCTGGTCAACCGCTACATCAATCCTTCAGATCATGAAATGGCAGGGTTCAACGTCAGCAACTTTACCACAAGGGGATACCTCGTATTGCTTCCTGATATTGTCTTCGAGATCGGAAATCCCGGACTATCCGCTGCAAGTTGCGTTATCGCCGCTACACAGGCAGTCATTGACAAGGGAATTGTCGATCCGAAAAGGATCGGGCTCGACGGGCATTCCTTCGGTGGCTATGAGGCCAACTTCATCGTGACCCAGACCGATATGTTTGCAGCAGCCACATCGGGCGCCGGCCTGAGCGACCTGACCAGCGAATACCTCACGGTCGATTGGTCCTTCAGCATGCCGCAGATATGGAAGGCCGAGACCAATCAGCTAAGGATTGGAAAATCCTTGTTCGAGGATCCCGAAGCCTACCGGAGAAATTCGCCGATTACCGGGGCGGCCAGGGTTTCCGCGCCCGTCCTCCTATGGACGGGTGAGGAAGACCGGCATGTGCACTACCACCAGACGATTGCCTTCTATATGGCTCTCCGGCGACTGGACAAGAGAACCATCATGCTGATCTATCCACGGGAGACCCACGCACTGGTAGAGGAAAAAAACCAGGCAGATCTGGCGCACCGGATCGAGGATTGGTTTGACTACCACCTCAAGGGCGCTCCGGGAGCTGACTGGATACTAAAGGGAATATCCGATTAGGATAGGCTAAGGACGGTACAGGGGAATGGTGCAGGTTCCTGCCTGGTCCTTGCCATAAAGGCGGTGCCCGCCAGTCGGCGCGGTACAGAAGACACTGCCGGTCGAGGCGCAGCTGATCGAGGCGATACACAGACCGTTGGGCAGGCTGATCCAGCCCTGAACCAGTGGCGGCTGATCGGATTGACTGTTGCCGGGATGCGATGCCGCCAGCATGGCGGCCCCAAAGATCCCGATGCAAAGGAATATATGTTTCATAACTTGTGAGTATTTAAGAGGTCAGTTGAATATTTAAAAAGACAATGCAGCCCCTAGCAGGGCTGCATTGCTTTGCCAAAGGTCTTATGCTCCATCCGCTATTGTTTGTAAAGCGGTGTTGGGCAGTCCCCGGTCAGATCCTTTGCATAAAGGCGCACTCCTGATACGGGAGCCGTGCAGAACGGGTTCACTTCGGTGCGGCACTGGATAGAAGCCGTGCAGGGCTGGCCCGCATGCTGGATCCATCCCTGGACCATCGCCACCTTTGCATTACCTTGCTTTCTGTCACTTGTCGTGAAAGCACTTGCGATTGCAACGGTAAATACCAGCAATGGCAGGATCATCAATTTTGAAATTCTGTTTTTCATGATATTGAATATTTAATTATTTATCCGATCTACTCTTTTCTACAGGTTTTCGATCTTACCCCTGGATACCGGCCGGTATGTCTTCTAATTCGTTTTTTCAGGTGTTGTGGGCTTGAACTTATTTCTAATACTTGCCGCCAGATTGTAGGATACCAGATGGTCACCGATTATGGCGAAAAGGTGCTGGTCGGTGACGATGAACGATTTCATCTTTTTGCCCTTGACATTCTCCACATAGCAGCTGAACAGATAGGAGTTGTCATTGAGATCATACACGTCCACCACTGCGGCCTTGTCCCACATCTGCCTGGATTCGTGCCTTCCGGGAAGGTCGGAATTCACAAAAAGCAGATTGTTCGATACCGCGCAGGACTTATTGACCAGCAGCGGAGGCGCATCCATTTTTGACTGCGCATGTTTCTTCAGCACCGCAACCTTGATGTCTGCCCTGGAAGTGGTATCGATCGTGTTGCCGCGATAGGCCAGGTTCAGGTCCTGATCTGCAACGATAAACTGGTTCCTGTAGTAATACAGGTAAACCACCTTGCCGATCCCCGGACTGTAGAGCAGCATCCCGTCGGTATCAAAGATGCCATCCACCTGTTTCTCCAGAAGGCCGCTCTTGTAGGTGGCCGCGCTGGTATTGCTTATGGCGAAACTGCCCAATACGTTCGTCGAGGTCTTCGGATCGATTATCCTGAAAACAAGATGATCGCTGTCGGTCAGGACCGCCAGATCAAAATACGCCCCCTTGGATCCCCTGAGATGGGCAGTCCAATCCGACAGGTCACCCTGGTAGATAAGCGGCACGGTGCCGTCCAGCACGTAAAAATGCGGAGGTGCCACCTTGACCTGCAGGGCCCTGAAGGGAAACCTGTCATTGTCCAGTTTCATTGTATGCTCGATCCTGTCAGAAAGTGCCGTATCTATCACGGTCATCAGCGATGGGGCCGTCGAATTGGCGAGATAGATGCTTCCATTACCGCTTCCCGCAAAGTAATAGGAATTATAGCCCAGGTCGATGTCATGGGCTGCGACAATGGGATGCTGGGCAAATCTTCTTGTAAAGTTGTTGTTGTGGTGTATCATTTCCTCAGAGAGCAGGAACAGCCCCGCTACTGAGGCGATGCCCAATGTAGAGATTATGGCCAGACCCGAGAGGCGCCTGGACGCCGACATGGCGGATTGCCCGTTTGCATGGGGCAGCTCCAAAAATACAGCTGCAGCCGCCAGCACGACAAGTGCGAGATTGAAGACAAGGTGCTCGTTCCAGCTAAGGTCCTCAAGTATGCCGCCGCATGAGCACGGAACAAATGAACTGTAGTGCAGCATGATATAGATGTAGGCCGAGAACATTACCATCAGCCCGAAGCTGGCAAACAGTGCCCAGAACCTTGTACGTGGAAAAAGCAGCGATCCGGCAATCGCAAATTCAGACACGGGCACAGCCCAGGACACCCACCCTGCAAAGGAGCTCAGCAGCGGGGACTGCCGAAGCTGGACCTGGAACATTTCGAAGTCCAGAAGCTTGCTTGCTGCGGCATACACGAAGACCAATGCATGGAGGATGCAGACTGATGTGATAAGGTATTCTCTGAGGGTATGTTTTGCCGCCATGGTTTTGCTGATTTGGATGCTGTAAAGTTGGACAATAAGATGCCTTGGATCGATATCAGATCAGTACCTTGCGTTATTAAAAGTGGATAAGTTTACCGGTTGGAATCCAGGCTTCCATCCTGCCCCTGTCGGTCCGGCCTCTTGACATCGCTTGGCGAATATCCAAACCTGATCTTGAAGGCCCGTGAGAAATTCGGATAGGTCGAGAAGCCCCCCATGTGGGCGATATTTTTCAGTGGGACAATGGTGTGGGCAATCAGAAGTTGTGCCCGGTTCAGGCGCTCCCCGTTGTAGAACTGCTGTATGGTGCACCCGTACAGCTGCTTGAAGCCGTTCTTGAGCTTGAACTCATTGGTGCCGAATAGCCTTGCCATTCCCCGCAGGGTCGGCAGCTTCGAATCCATGTTTGCCAGTATGTGGTCGTGCACCTTCTGCATCAGACGCGGATCGTAGGTATATTTTGTAACAAAGTCCACCGCCTGCAAATGAATCGCGGGAGCATCCTTCAGTGCCCCGCCCGTAGAGCTGTAAAGGCTCGCAATTATGGCGCTGTTTCCCGCGAGAGGCGAAAGGGTGAGATAGGCACTGAGCGGGGTTCCTCCATGTCCGATCAGCATGACCGGTTTTGGCGGTCCTGCATAAATATCTTCTACGGATCCCCCCAGTGTCACATCCCATTCCAGCCTTGATTCGCGCGCAAGCAGGTCAACCAAGGCAAGACCGCGAAGCTCCGGGATGCCATAGCCGGAGAAACGGATAAAATCTGGGCTTGCATCCGTGATGACAAGACCCGTATCAAGTACCAGGATGCTCCTGGTGCCGTACCGGTAATCGGTCCGCGGGTTGACAAAGCCCATATGGAAATACGAGCCGTGGAGTTCCTCAGCCAGCCAGTTGGTCAGTACGCCAAGGGCCTCAAGTTCGTCGACATTCCGGGTTCTGGAAATACGGCCTGCAAAATTGCCCCCGGCCATTTCCATAATCATCCGGAAGATACCATCCACACGGTCCTCGTCTGCAAGCTTGTCCATGGCTGCTATTTTTTTGTTATATGTAACGTGAAAGGAACAGCCTGGCCTGCCTCTCGTCCGTAAAGATCATTGTCGGCACCTGCGGCTTGCTTACCCTTAGGTAGAAGCATGTCATTATCTGCAGAAGATGGCTTTCGGTGTACAGGGCAACTGCCTTTGTAAGGACTGACCCGTACTGTGCAAGATAGTCACGGCCCGCCTTGTCAGAATCGGCAATGCCGCTGATATCGCAAAAAACCGCAAGGGAACGTCCATCCTGGAGCTCCAGGCGCTCGGCAACAATACGTATGGCATTGCGAAGGTTGATGACCGCTCCCTCCCTGTACCGGTAGATGAGGATGCCGTCGCTGATATAGCAGGTTGCCAGTTCGTTCTCAAAGCCGTCATTTTCCATAGGGCACTAGATAAGGTATAACCCCGCAAATTACTGCGATTTTGCAATTCTGCATTTGCCAAAACAATGCAAAATACAATGATAAAGCGTCAAAATAAATTACACTTCCGAAAAATGGAGTTTGTGTTATCAAAACAGGATAAATACAGGGCGGGCAGTTTAAAGGGATCTGAAAATGTGGAAATTTACGCTTCCGAATCCTAAAAAAAACACATGCTATGGCAAAAATCAAACACAACAATTTCATCGATACCGTCGCCGAGATGCTCAGCGTGGCAAAGGATAACGGAACGATCCACCTCTATGCACAGGACCATGAATTCAGCGGAAGGACCATCCAGGTCGACGGCCGGAAGCTTTCCCATTTCGCCACGACAAGCTACCTGGGACTTGAACACGATCTGAGGCTGAAGCAGGCAGCCGTAACAGCCGTCATGAAATACGGGACACAGTTCCCGCTTTCAAAGACCTATATCTCCCACCCGCTATACTCGGAGCTTGAGCACAAGGTCGAATCCATGTACGGGATTCCCCCGATCGTGACCAAGAACAGCACCCTTGGACACCTCTCGGCCATACCCACTATGGTGCGTGACGAGGATGCGGTGATCATGGACCACCAGGTACACTGGAGCGTACAGAACGCATGCCTGCTGCTGAAGATCCGCAAAATTCCTGTCGAGATCATCAGGCACAACAACATGCAGATGCTTGAGGAACGCATCCGCGAACACTCCGGCCGATGCAGCAAGATATGGTACATGGCTGATGGCGTCTACTCCATGTTCGGGGATTATGCGCCGATCAGCGACCTGCTGGCACTGTGCGCCAGGTATCCGCAGCTCCATCTCTATTTTGACGATGTCCACGGGATGAGCTGGAGGGGGAAAAACGGGACCGGATATGTGGTCGACACCATCGGCCCGCTGCCTGAAAATGTCGTCGTGGTTGGCACCCTCAGCAAATCCTTCGGGGCAAGCGGCGCCGTGCTAATGACCCCTGATCGGGCGCTGCGCGAAAGGATACGCAACTTCGGCGGGCCCCTGACTTTTTCAGCGCAGCTTGAGCCTTCGTCGGTCGGCGCCGCCATCGCCTCTGCCACGATACACCTATCGGAAGAGATCGCCGTTCTGCAGCACGACCTGGCAGAAAAGATCAGGCTTTTCAACGCACTGCTTTCCCGCTCGTCACTGCCTATGATTGCCAGGAACGATTCTCCGGTATTCTTTCTTGGAACCGCCAAGCCGGCCACCGCCTATAACCTAGTGCAGAGGCTCCTCAGGGAAGGTTTCTTTGTCAATCCGGCGCTTTATCCGGCGGTTCCTGTAAAAAATACCGGCGTGAGAATGACCGTCTCCGCCAACAATCTTCCTGAAGATATCCGCGCCCTGTTTAATGCCCTGGAGCACCACTTTCCAAAGGCCCTGGAAGAAACAGAAAACAGCTTGGAAAAGGTCCGCCATTCCTTTGGACTCCCTTCCGTCCAATTGCTGAGGGACTCCCCTGCCATACCACGCAAAGCACTTAAAGTGGACTGCCTGCGATCCATTGACGGCATCGATCAAATGACCTGGGATGGCTGCCTTGGCAAGAGTGCCAATATGGACTGGCAGGGCATGAAATTCCTGCAGCAGGCATTCCATAATCCCCAGGATCCCGCAAACGGCTGGAGCTTCTATTATTTTTTGATAACCGATGCAAAGGGTGCCGCTGTGCTGCTTGTTTCCCTGACCCTGTCGCTTTGGAAGGACGACATGCTCGCCCCGGAATCCGTTTCGCTTCAACTGGAGGAAAGAAGGAAGACGGACCCCCTCTACCTTACTTCAAAAGTCCTCTCAATGGGCAGCCTTTTCACCGAAGGCGACCATTGGTATCTTGACCAGGATCATCCCCTGGCCACCGAGGCACTCGCAGAGCTTCTGGACCAGGTCGAGGCGCTCAGTTCCACCGTCGGGTCGGATATGGTAGTGCTGCGGGATTTCGATCCGTCCCAGAAATACTTTAGCCAGTTCCACGACCATGGTTTCGTAAAAATAGACATGCCTGAAACAAGCATCGTAGACTGCACCGGGTGGAACGATATTGAAGGTTTTGCAGGCTCCCTGTCAAAGAGATCGCGCGCGCACTTCAGGAAAGAGGTGCTTCCATTCTGCGACAGCTTCGAGGTCCGGGTCAAACACAAGCTGAACAAAGCCGAGATCGCGCATGCCCATGAGCTGTATGCCAATGTCAGCAAAAACAATCTTGGGCTCAATTTGTTTGAATACCCGGCTGAAATCTTCCGCCAGATGTCGCTGCACCCCCAGTGGGAATTTATCCTGCTTTATCTAAGGGATGACGCAGCAGGACATGATCGGAACAGGGCCGCAGGCATCCTGTTCTGCTACCGGAACAGCACAGGTACCTATGTTCCCGCATTGGTAGGGATGGACTATTCGGTAGCCCGCAAATATAACCTTTACCGCCAGCTTCTCCTGCAGGCCATACTGCAAGGAAAGAGATCCGGATGCAATCGGATCCACCTCGGGATTACGGCCAGTTTCGAGAAAAGGAAAATGGGTGCCTCAGTGCTCCCAAAGGTGGCCTTCATCCAGGCCAGGGATAATTTTCAGATGGAGCTCCTTGGAGTGCTTCAAAACGGCGGCGACGGCAAAAACAATTAGCCGTCTCCCAGCATATAAAAGCCGTCATCGCGGGCCAAATTATTTCTCGGTTCGCTGCAGCCGCACATCTGGGAGCCACAGCTCCCGGACCATGCGACAGCTCCATTTGCCGCCACGCAAATTACTTCTGGGCTCCAAGCGATACGAGCTTTTCACTGAGCTCGATAAGGCCCGCCTTCTGAAGGCATTCCTCGGCCAGGAGCTTCAATTCTTCCAGGCTCTCCTGCGGTACGTTTGCCAGGAAACTCATGTCCTTGGCATCGTCCTTGGTGGACAGCCCCCGGCTGATAACATGGTTCAGCAGGAGCACATTTTTCCGCGAGATCTTCATGTCGATCTTCACTACCTCGTTCATGCCAGGGATACTCAATATGGTATCAAAAACCATGGCCACATCATTCGTTGTCATACGCTTATTGTTTAAATTATTGACCACAAAATTAGAAAGGCTTTTCCACATTTTCATGGTCATAATCTGGCCATGATTGTACAGCGTGCGGCACAACTGTACCTTAGCAATCAATAAAAATCAATAGCTTAAAGAATCAGGTTATGGAAGATCCGCAAAGCCCCTTCACGATCCAGGATGCCAGGTCCGTCGACATGGTCGGATACCTTCAGTCGATCGGTTTTGAACCGGTCAGGATCAGGGGTGCAAATCACTGGTACCTCTCCCCGCTGCGTACCGAAAACGATCCCTCCTTCAAGGTCGACCAAAGGCTCAACCTTTGGTACGATCACGGGCTTGGAAAGGGCGGGACGCTGATCGATTTTGGAATGCTTTACCACGGCTGTACATTGCGCGAAATGCTGCACCTGCTGTCAGGAAATGGGGTCGAACCAAAGGGCGTTTTCAGGCAACCCTCACGTACTGAAAATGACGACGCCGGGATCAAGGTTTCCAGTGCGCATCCGATCCGTTCGCCATCGCTTCTACGCTATCTGGAACAGCGCAGGATACCCCAGGATATCGCCGCTGAATTTTGCGTCGAGGTACGTTATGAACTCAATCAAAAAACCTATTATGGCATCGGCTTCAGGAACGATATGGGAGGATATGAAATCCGCAATCCGTACTTCAAATCGGGAAGCTCCCCCAAGGCAATTTCAACGGTTGAGAACGGCTCGGATTCGGTGTCGGTCTTTGAGGGATTCATGGATTTTCTTTCCTTCCGGGCGATGTTCAGGGGCAAACCCGAAAGCAACTGCGACTACCTAGTACTGAACTCCGTTTCCTTTTTCGAAAAGGCCCGTCCGTTCATGGAAAAACACGCCAGCATAAGGCTCTATCTCGACCTTGACCAGTCTGGAAAAGCGCACACGCTGCGGGCGCTATCCCTATGTTCCAAATACACCGACGCAAGTGCAGCCTACAAGGGCTACAAGGATCTGAACGAATACTGGGCAAGGGACGGAGACCAACGGAAAAAAAATATAGGCAGGCGGATCTGATGTGGCTGCGGCCAGCTCTGAACCCTTACGGAAAAGGCAGGTCGATTAGAAATATGAGTGCCTTTCTAAATCACGTCAGCTCAAGGATTGCCACGTTCCTGCAATCGGCAAGATGTCCGGTTGTATCACAACCGAATCTTGCTGCCTTTCACTCGGGACTCGTGGGCAGAGCCATATTCAAAATTAAAACCTACCCATCCTGCTAAAATGACACAACCATGGAAGACCAGCAAAACAACCGCACAAAATGGCTGCATGTAAGGCTTAAGCCTGAAGAATTTGAAAAGTTGCAGAAAAGATTCCGCAGATCGGCCTGCCTGAAGATGAGCGATTTTCTCAGGAGACACCTTATGAAGAAGCCCCTGATAAACAATTACAGGAATCGATCACTGGATGATTTCATGGATGAAATGATCATACTCAGGAAGGAACTGAACGCCATCGGCAACAACCTGAACCAGACAGTGAAGAGACTCCATACGCTCAACCAGATTCATGAGTTCCGACAGTGGCTGACCGCATACGAATTGGAGAAAAGGATCCTTTCCAACAAGATCGATGATATTAAAAAACGCATCCAAAACATTGCCGAAAAATGGTTGCAATAATTAATACGGGGCACTCTCTGCGTGGTATTTTCAACTACAATGAGAAGAAGGTCCGAAGCGGCCAGGCCGAGTGCATCGGGCAGGGAAATTACCCTGCGGATATCGAAAAGATGGGTCCCGAAATGAAGCTCAGAAGGCTTACAAAGCAAGCCGAATTGAACCAGAATGTAACGCGCAACAGCGTCCACATTTCGCTTAATTTTGATACTTCCGAGACACATATCTCAAAGGAGAAACTCATGGCCATCGCCGATACCTACATGGAGGGAATCGGGTTTGCAAAACAGCCCTATCTGGTCTATCAGCATCACGATTCCGGCCATCCACACATCCACATCGTCTCGGTCAAGATCGGACCCGACGGAAAGCGGATCGACATGCAGAACATCGGCCGTAACCAATCCGAAACGGCACGCAAGGAGATTGAAAAATCCTTTGGGCTCGTGGTAGCCGGTGACCACCATGATCGTGAAAGATATGAACTCAGCCCGATCGATTCTGCAGTGGTGAAGTATGGCACAAGGGATACCAAAAGGGCCCTGTCGGCTGTACTACGTCAGGTACTTCCGCACTACCAGTACGGGAGCCTGGCGGAGCTCAATGCCGTGCTGAACCTTTACAACGTTTCGGCAACCCAGGGCAGCGAAGATTCAAGGATCTTCCGACACAATGGGATCGTATACCAGGTCAACGGCGAGGACAAGAAACCGGTAGGTGTTGCGGTAAAGGCAAGCAGCTTTTTCATGAAGCCAACCATGAAATATCTTGCCCGCAGGTTCGAAGAAGGCAGGGTCTCAAGGACTGTGCATTCCAAAAGGATCAAAAATGCCCTGGACGTCCAGTTACTTACCCCAGGCACGACTAATTTTCCAAAGATGGTCGCCTCGTTGAAGGCGCTCGGCATTACCGTTGTAGAGCGCAGAAATGCATCGGGATTGCTGTATGGTATCACCTACGTAGACCACACCTCCAAATGTGTCTTCAACGGCAGCGCTCTTGGCAAGAAATATAGCGCCAAGGCCATTGTGCAAAGGTGTGGCGAAGAAGCAGAAATGACAGGAAACCGGACCCTGTCACGTGCCACTGCGCACGGATCCAAAAGCACTACGCCTGAGGGAGAAAAATTAAAAAATCAAAAAGAGTCTGTACCTGTTGCCGCAACAATCGGTCCGAGGATACCGCCCGCAGATTTGAAAATATTGGATGCCTTGATTGATCCTGAATATGACAGCGAATACCTTCCAAGGGAACTGAAGGGCAGGAAAAAAAAGAAAAAAAAGAGAGGCGGCATGGACGGCAATTAACGTTTAAAAATATGAAAATATGCAGACCGGGGAAAACGAACAGGCACTCAGAAAGATACTGGATATGACAAGGCTGATAGCCATAACCATACTGGTGATCCACTTTTATTTCTTTTGCTATGCTGCCTTCAGCCAGTGGCAGCTGACCACAATGATTACAGACAAGATACTTGGAAATATCCAGAAGACCGGGCTCCTGAGCGGCTTCCACAAATCAAAACTTTTTGCCCTGGTTTTCCTTGCCATCTCGCTTATCGGAGCCAAAGGCAAGAAGAACGAAAAGCTAAACTACCAGGTAGCGTCCGCCTATCTGTTTACAGGGTTGCTGGTATATTTCATAAGCAGCCTTGTGCTCAAAATCGACATGGGATTCCGGCCGGCTGCACTGCTCTACATATTACTCTGCTCCGCCGGTTTCCTGCTGGTGCTGACCGGGGGCACCCTGCTCTCCCGTATCATCAGGAATCGTCTCAATAGCAATGATGTATTCAACCGGGAGAATGAGACTTTCCCACAGGAAGAACGGTTGCTGGAAAATGAATATTCAATCAACCTCCCGGCACAGTACAGGCTTAAGGACAAGACCCGCAAGAGCTGGATCAATATCATCAATCCGTTCAGGGCCTTGATGGTTCTCGGAACACCTGGGTCGGGAAAATCATACTTCGTAATCCGCCACGTGATCACCCAGCATATACGCAAGGGATTTACCATGTTCGTATACGATTTCAAGTTCGACGACCTTTCCAAAATTGCATACAATACATGGCTGCAAAACCAGCATTGCTACCAGAAGCCGCCTAGGTTCTTCATCATCAATTTTGACGACCTCGCGCGGACGCACCGTTGCAATCCGCTTGAGCCTTCCGCCATGAGCGATATCACAGATGCGGCCGAATCCGCCAGGACAATCCTGCTTGGCCTGAGCAGGGAGTGGATCAAGCGCCAGGGGGATTTCTTTGTGGAGTCGCCGATCAATTTCCTGACCGCGATCATATGGTATCTCCGCAGGTACAAGGACGGGCTTTTCTGTACCCTGCCGCATGTCATCGAGCTGATGCAGGCCGACTACGACGACCTCTTCACATTGCTGCGTACCGAGAAGGAGATCGAGGTACTCATCAACCCGTTTGTCAATGCCTATCTAAACGATGTCATGGAGCAGCTCGAAGGACAGATCGCATCGGCCAAGATCGCAATGGCGAGGCTTTCCTCACCACAGCTCTACTACGTGCTTTCTGGTAACGATTTCACTCTCGACATCAACAATCCTGAAGATCCTAAGATTGTCTGCATGGGCAACAATCCACAGAAGATACAGATCTATGGAGCAGTGCTCTCGCTCTTTGTAAGCAGGCTCGTCAAGCAGGTTAACCAGAAGGGCAAGCTCAAAAGCAGCCTGATATTCGACGAGTTTCCGACAATCTATCTCAACAACATGGACAGCCTGATCGCTACCGCCAGAAGCAACAAGGTCGCCACCTGCCTGGGCATACAGGACTTCAGCCAGCTGCGCAAGGACTACGGCCGCGAGCAGGCCGATGTCATTATGAATATTACCGGAAACATTGTCAGCGGACAAGTGACCGGCGATACCGCAAAGCAGCTTTCGGAAAGGTTCGGGAAGATCATGCAGGACCGGGAATCGCTCTCAATAAACAGCGCCGATACCTCCATCAGCCGCTCGAAGCAACTTGAATCCGCCGTCCCGCCCTCGAAGATCTCTGCGCTGAGTTCCGGCGAATTTGTCGGGATGGTCGCCGATGATCCGGATATGAAGATAGCACTCAAGACATTCCATTGCGACATCCTAAACGACCACCAATCCCTGAAGAGCGAACAGGACGGCTACCGCGAGATCGAGGTTATCCGCAGGATAGACAACAGCATGGTCCAGCACAACTACCTGCAGGTAAAGGCAGACATACAGGAGATAATCCAATCGGAAATGGAACGCCTGCTTGCCGACCCTGCATTATCCTATCTCGTTATCAGGAAATAGTCCAGCTCTAATAATGGCAACCTAGACGCCTCTGGCACCGTTACCCGCCTTTCTCCTGTTGTCATCTGCTTTTCCACCGCCGGCTTCTACTTCCTTCCGTTATGCACCGATGCTGCATGCAGATCTGAGTATTGGCGTCGGAGACTCTTTTTTTTGTCTAATTCCATCACAAATTTCGGCATCGCGCAGCGGTTCGCTGCAAAAAATTCCCCCATAAATTCACCGGCTCGCGGTGCTTTATTGCGTTGCTTTTTGCGCTTGCTTGCCCAATGCCGTGGCAGTTCCATAATTAAACCTTAAAAAATAGAAATTATGGAAAAGTTATCGAAAACAGAAAACTGGCTTGCAGTATCAGAAATACAGCTTTCCTATAGGACTTCGGTCAGAACGTCAGAACGTCCAAAGATCAGTTCCTCGGCCTCGGCCTACCAGATCCTGCTGCACGCATGGAATCCCGACAATATCGAATTTGTCGAGCAGTTCAAGATCCTGCTGATGAACAAGGGCAACAAGGTCCTTGGAATCTACGAAGTATCCACGGGAGGCATCAGTGGTACGGTGGTTGACCTGCGGCTGATATTTGCGGCCGCGCTCAAGGCCAATGCCACAGGCATCATCATGGCCCACAACCATCCGTCGGGGAACCTTACCGCAAGCGAGGCCGATCGCGATATTACCAGGAAGGTAAGCCAGGCAGGAAAATTGCTCGACATAGCGGTTCTGGACCACCTGATTATAAGTCCGGAGGGTTATTACTCGTTCGCTGACCAGGGGGCCCTTTAGGCCCCTTTTTTGGGAAGTGCCGGATAGGTGCCCTCGAAGCTGCAAATGCTTCGGACAGTGTATATTAATTTGTTAAAATTGCATATATTTGATCACAGATTCCACATGTGTGGCTATCTGCACCCGCAAGCAAATGAGTCTAGACCTCCAAAATGTACTTCAATATTACGAGCCCCTGCTACCGTCAAGGGAAGATGGCATGGTGGTGTTCCTACTGAACCATAAAATCATCGAGGGTGAGATAGACGAACAATTCACCTACGGTGATTTCAAGCAGGCAGTAAGGCAAACCGCCGACCTGGGGTCCTGGACCGTGCCGCACTCTGAGGCCGTCCTGAAAAACCTGCTCAATTATTTTATTGAACGCCCCCCCGACCAGAAACAGCGTTACAAGCTGACCGAATACGCCCTGAAATTCATCGCGATGGTCGACCAGAAACTGAACAATCCGTACAGAAAGTTTCCGCTACGTGAAAGTTTTGAGCGCTACACCAGCTTCAACGCCGGCGAGATTCAGACCATCAGCCAGTTCGAGAGCTGGTTCCAGCAGGGATTTAACAACACCACCAAGCAAAGCATAATTGATCACCTTGAGGCGCTCAAGGACGATGTCAACCAGTCCATAAAGGACCTGAACCTGCTTCTCTATAACGAAAGCGAAGATATCCTGGAAACCATTTCGGAATTTACAGAAATCTTCAAGGGATTGAATGAGAAGACCGAAGAGATCCGCGACACCCTGCGTCTGGGCAACAATCTGGAAAGGGAAATCAATGCCGTGGTAAACTATTTCTACGAGCGCGCTGATTCCTTCCAGCCCGGAAGCCAGGTAACCGGCACGGATTACCTGCAGGCCATGGAGGACTACCGTAAGTCCGAATCCATCCAAAGGGAGGTGCGGAATTTCTTCCTGGTGATCGACTCAAAGATTGGCCAGCTCAGGGAAAAGATCATATTTGCAAGCAACAAACTGAACGACCTGCAGCACAACTTCCGTTACCAGAGCAATTACAAGCTCAACATCAAGCGGTTTTTGGACTTTGTACTGTCCGAAGCCGGCTACTCCAAGGATGGTCCAGTAATGCCCGCAGGATTTCCTGTCAAGTCGATACCTTCGGAAAAGTTCAAGTATACCATCGTGCACTACCTGGAAGTGTTTTTCCCTATCAGGAAGATGGTACAGCAGCTTCCCCTGGACAGGGAGTACCAGCACGCGGAAAGGAAAAAGATAGAGAAGGAAATTACGCGACAGCAGCGCATTGCGGCGCTTGTGTCCCACTACAAGCAAAAGCTGCAGCAGGCAAAGGAGATGGACTTCACCAAGGAGTTCCATGCGATGCTGGAACAGGACGGTGATGTTGAAGTCGCAATCAACGTGAGCTACGAAATGGTAATATTCGCACACAACTCAAAGGAATTCAAACTGATAATCGACCCAGGACTTCTGGCAAGCTCGGGTGCAACCAACATACAATCATGGCAGACGAACATCATTCAAAAGTAGATTTTGCATTCCTGTCGGAGGAATTTGTTCAGCATCACTTCGCTGACCTTAACATTGAACTGCTCAGGGGCGCCCACATCCAGAAGGACGCCGTATACCTATACGCACTTCTTCAGGAAAAGGAAATACCGTTGCGGAATTATTACAGCTCGCTATATGGACTGGAACTCGTGCGTGACTTCAACGCAAATGAGACCTATTACTACCTGGATTTTACCGAGCAAGGTAAAGGCAAGCTCTCCAGGCAGCAAAGGCACCGCGAACTCACCCCCCTGAATATCGTCATGGGCATACTTTTGCTGAAGATGTATTACGACAAATATTTTGAATATCAGAAGATGATACAGTGGACCGATATCGAGCAGCAGATTAGCGATTCCGAAAACAGTGCCCAGCTCAAATCTGTCTTTTTCGAGCAGGTGCGTGAGTTCTACTCCGAGGCGGAATGGCTGCTGGTGCGCAAACGCATAACCGGATGCCTGAGGGAGTTCGAAAACCTGGGCTGGATTACACGCAGCCCTTCGCATAGCCCCGAAGAGTTAGCATTCACCATCAGGGAAAGCATACACAGGTTTGCCAAATTATACGAAAAGGAACTGGTGCACTTCGACGACTTTGTGGCCGCCTATCTAAAACAATCAAAATGAACTATCCAAAAATATATTCCCTCTCGACTGTAGGGATAGTCAAGCATTACAACCAGGATTATCTCTTCCACCCCGAAAGGACTGATTTTACAGGAAACAACGGCGTCGGAAAATCCATACTTGCCGACCTTATACAACTGATATTTATATCGGATGACAGCCTTATCGAATTCGGGACAGACAGTATGGACAAGGACGGCCGTAGTGCCTACACGCTCCCAAAAGGAACAAGTGAGGCCTATGCCTTTATGAATATTGAGGTCGAAGAGGGTGCCTTTGTCACCATCGGAGTATGCATCCCCAACAAAAAAAGCAGAAGGCTCAAGCCCTTTGTCATCCTGCGCGATACGGACCTTAACAAGGATATAAAGGAATTGTCCTTCGCTTCCTCCAAGCTTCCCACGCATGCCTCCTTTATCCACGAGGGGGAATTCCTGGGCCTTGAGCAGCTCACGCGGCACCTGCGGGACAGGCACTCCCTGTACATGCAATATTTCGTGCATGCCGAAGACAAGAGCAACTATTACGCGTTCCTGTACAAGAAGGAAATACTGTCGATCAATCTAAGCATCAGGAGCAATCTAAAATCATTTGCGAAGATTATCCAATCCTTCTCAAGGGCGAAATCCCTGAACATCAAAAATTCTCAGAACCTCAAGGACTTCCTGTTTGAGGAATCTGAAAAAAGCTATCAGGAAACCTTTGCAGCCCACAAGACTGAACTGGAAAAACAGCTTTTCGATTACAAAAGCCTAGAAGTGGAAATCGGACAGCTTGAGTCCAAACAGCAAAGTCTCGTAGAATTGAAGGAAATGCAGGAGCAGGCCGGTGCCTCCCACCTCGCCTACCTGGGCTACAAGCTGCGATTTGAATCGGCCAGCATCTCGACTTTCCAAACCAAATACAAGCAGGGCCTGGATATACTTTCTGATTTCCACAAAGAATGCCTGTGCCTCGAAGACCGTGCTCCACGCCTTTCGGGAGTGCTGTTGCAGATGAAAACAGACAGCGCATCTTTAAAGCTGATGACTGCAGCGCTGAGGAAATTCCAGGAGCACCAGCAGCAAATAGATGCACTGACAGACGAGCACGGTAGGCTGTCCGCGTGCGAGGCACCAGAGATAGGGCAAATCGAGGCGTCCGATGTTGACATCGATGATTTCCACACCGACGAACTCCTGAAAAGGATCTACGAATTCAAGTCCATATTTGGAAAATACCTTTCCTTGTCAGCGATGAGCCAGAAGGTCGCAGAGCAGAAAAACATCATACAGGAGCAGCGCAGCAGTATTGAAGGCCAGATCAAGAGAAGCAACGACATCCTCTCCCTTATCATGCACAACAAGAAAGACACCCTCTTCTCAAAAATCCTGGAACAGGAAAAGCCCCTTTCAGAGATGCAGGAGGCCGTACTGTTCGGATTGCTGTCCACAGCTTGGGGAAAGCCCGACAACCCTTTGGAACAAAGTACGTATACCCAAAATCTGGAACTGCTCTCCGAGCATAATATTGAGGCCGACCCGCAGGCAGGAGGCTATTGGCTGGAGCTTGGCCACTTGCGGCAATACTTCCCGAAGCTTCAGCAGTCCAGGCTTTTCAACGACACCGGCAAACTGGCGGAAGCATTTGCCAAAAGGCAGGCGGAAATTGAAACAGCTATCGCCGGCTACAGCAGCCAGCTGGCAGAATTGGAAAAATTTGAGAAGGGTTTTTCCTTCGATCCTGAAATAATAAAGGTCGATTATGATTTCGATCCGCAGCTGAAGGACTTTTCCGCCTACCAGCATTTTGAAAAGACAGCCCAGCTTATCGTCAACCTGCACAGGAGATTTGAACGTATAGAAGAAAAAAAGGATATACTTCTTGAAGCTCAAGCTGCCATCGAATTTCCGTACAAGATCTCCAAAAACCGGGATGCGGAATATTTTGAAAACTGCAGCGAACAGAAGGCAGAGGCAATCACCCGTTGCACAGCCCAGATCGCAAAGGAACAGTCCCGGTTAAAGTCCTTGAAGGATGACCTGATTCCAGTGAAGAGCGCTGGCAATGAAACCGACCAGAAGGGTCTTGAGATGGCCCAGGCAAATTATATCCAGACCCTTTCCGATTTTGAAAAGCTTTACAGCAAGGAGCAGCTGGCGGCCACCGAAGAGATTGTCATTTCCCGCGAGGACCGCACGCAACAGTTTTCGGACGCAAACCAGAAGGCGAAGCAGGACTATGTAAGCGAATATAAGATGGTCCTCTCACGGTTTGAGGACACCGCCGGAAGCAACATGGAAATCAGGGAGCAGGTCCGCGAAGGGAAATTCAGCTTCCATGTCTTGGAACTGGGACTTCTGGGACCAAAAATCCGGTATACAGACAACATTGCAGAAAATGTGCGGGAACTTAATCGGGTGCGCCTCGGCATAGTAGACACCATTTTTGAAACGATGCTGAAAATATTTGTCCAGACCAGGGATAAGTACGAGCTGTACAGAACGACCGTGAGGGACCTGAACACCTTTTTCAAGCGCACTAAAATTAGCAAGAAGCACTACTTCCAGATTCATTTTGTTCCGCAGAAGGATTTTTCGATTGACTGGATCTACCAGTTGCAGAATCACAGCACGGCGGCCTACAAGACAGGCGAACTGGCTTTCTCAGATATTACCGTGGAAAATTTCGTGGAAGATTTTTTCAGATCCGCGACCGGCTACCGCCGTAGGATCAACTTCAGCGAGCTGCTCGATCCCAAGACCTATTTTGCGCTTGAGGCCAAGCTTGAAAACGAGGCCGGAGACAAGGAGACACCCGGAAGTACCGGCGAAACCTACGCGGCAGTGGTCCTACTTGGCATAGGCAGGCTTTCCAAGGTCCAGACCGAGACCCGCAAAGGGATCAAGTTTATCATATTGGAGGAGACGGCGAACCTCGACGCCACGAATTTCAGCACGTTCCCAGACCTTGCAAATGAACACGGCTACCAGATCATTACAATGACCCCAAAACCTTATGGATCCGATGCACAGGGCGGCTGGATCTTGCACCACCTTATTCCCGGTATCGAAGACACGGACATCAATTTCCCAGTGTCAAACAGTTACTTCAAGACCAATACCGAATCGATTCCCTTGGACCAGCATCCCTTAACAACCAGCCTATGAATTGGACAGTATTGAAATCCCTGGACGAAATCTATCGTACCGGAAAGACAAAGAAAAAGACTTCGCTGCTTGAGGACCAGGATATCCTGCACCTTCTGAAAAATACAAAAGAACTTGGAGAATACAGGAATGACCTGGTCAAACGCGACGGCTTCGACCTCCTCTATGAAAATCGGTTCCTTTCCAATTACGGAAGGTACTTAACATTCTTGGAATCACGTGGCCTGCTCAGGCCACAGAGCCGTTTCCAGGAAAGCGACCTGAAAATCCTGATGGATCTCGATGAGCGTATGGAAAACGGAGAGCTGGACCCGATAAGGGCGCAGATAATATCCAATGAGGAGACAGTCCGCGGTGTATCCCAGATGTTCTTCAGGGATGAGAAATACCTCGAAGGCAGGTCCTCGCTCGTCGACGCGGTCAAGCAGATTCTGAAGATCGATACATTGGCAAACGATAAGGACCAGCAATACCTATACGTCCTAAAATGCCACGCCCCGCAACGGATTGTCCTGTGCGAAAACCTGGACTTCCTCAAAAGGCCGACAGCACCAAGGGCCAACAACGTCGAGTTGTGGTACGCCGGAGGAAAGAATATAGCGAAGCTAGATTATACCGGAACCCCCGAATGGCCGGTCTACTATTCCTGCGACTGGGACTATGACGGAATGAAAATCTTCGAGGCGGTTAGTGAAAAGATAACTGGGATCCAATTGCTTATACCCGACGGCACCCCAAGAAGCATTTCCGTCACCAAGCACGCGAGCCTATGGAACAACGAGCCCCTCTCCGGATTGGACCCATGCCTATATTCGGAGCGAGCCAAGGAGCTGATATCAGAGCTGATCGAAAATGACCAATGGATCATGGAGGAATCCAACGATCTCTTAAAAATGCTCGGCCTACGCTGAATTGCTGCTTATCGCCCTGGTAAACAATCTTGGATCAGCCTGCCGAGGATCCGACCGAAGTGCTACAGAGGTTAAAAGAAAAGATGCGGGGTACGGATTCGCAGAAGCTTGAAAAGGCAGTGCGCGACTATGGAAGCCTGGATACCAAAAAAATAGCAGTCATCGATGCAGGGAGAAATACTCCCTGCATACCAGACCCAAACCAGAACGATTTCGATGCCACCCAATCAGAAATCGGCCATTTTATGTGCCGGCAAGCACCGTCACACCAATGTCCGATCAGATGTCAGTACAGACACTGTAGACACTAATAGTATACAATCCTCCAATTATAGCAGGCCTCCGCTGGCGGTAATCCTTTCTCCTGTCACCCATCTGGCGTCATCAGAGGCAAGGAATACGGCTACCCTTGCGATATCTTCTGGCTGTCCGACACGCCCAAGTGGCGTCATCGAAACCATCTGCTTCTCAAGATCCCCGCCTATGATCCCCGCCGTGTGGTTGCCCTCAGTGTCGGTAACGCCTGGAGCTATGGTATTCACACGGATATTTTTTGGTCCCAGTTCCTTGGCCAGGACCTTTGTGAAGGTATCTACAGCCGCCTTTGCACTGCAGTATACGATAAGGCCGGGCATCGGATTTATGCTTACCGTGGAGCTGATGTTGATGATGCTGCCGCCGCGTTCTCCGAACATCCCCACAGCTTCTTGCGAACACATCAGGTTGCCAAGTACATGGGTATTGTACTGTCTGTGGAAGCTTTCTTCGGAAACCGCCTCCAACGGTTCGAATGCAAAGACCCCTGCGTTGTTGACCAGAATGTCCAGCCCGCCAAATGCATTGGCCGCCTCGCTGAAGAGCCTTTTCACATCCTCGCTCTTTGTCACATCGCATTGGACTGCCAGGGCACTTCCGCCATTTCCGACAATCTCTGCGACGACCTTCTCTGCCCCGGCCTTGTCCGTTGCGTAATTGATCACCACTCTTGCGCCTTCCTTGGCAAACGCCTTGGCAATTCCTGCTCCGATTCCTTTTGATGCGCCCGTAACCAACGCTACCTTGTCTTGTAATTTCATGATTTTAAGAATTAAATATTTATATTTGTATCACAAAGATACTATCGATAGTATCCATTGTATACACTTTTAAAGAATAGTGGTTTCCAATTGGTAACCAGAAAATTATAATTATGAAGGACGAAAGATTCTGCATTTCGCAATGTTCTCTCACCCGCGCAATCGGCACCGTGGGCAGTAAATGGAAGCCCATAATACTCTATGTGATGCAATCCAGGACAATCCGCTTTGGCCAGCTCGATGCCATCATTCCCAATATTACCCGCAAGGTACTTACACAGCAGCTCAAAGAACTTGAGGAAGATGGCATTGTCCTTCGCGTCGCCTACAAGGAAATCCCTCCAAGGGTCGAATACCGGCTCAGCGACAAGGGGCTGGCCTTCCTTCCGATACTGGAACATATAAAGTCGTGGAACGACCAGCATGAAAGAAGGGTGCCGAGCTGCGAGGGAAAATTCCACAGGCTGGAATCCTAGCTACCCTCCATTTCCCCAGTCCGATTTTGTCTTGCCAAAACCTGTTGGCAGCTCCCACGCGATATGTTTGGGTTCACTGTCGTGAACCAGCCTCAATTGAAGCGGTACGTTGCTTATGCCTTTCGACCGGATATGACCTGTAGTCGGAAGGTGCCATCCCGCACTGGTTCTTAAAGAAACGGCTAAAGCCCTGCAGATTTTTAAACCCGAGCTCGTATGCGATCTCCGACACATCTTTTTTGCTGTTGCGCAGCAGCCTCTTGGCCTCTACCATGATGCGGAGATGTATCAATTGAAGCGGTGGCTTCTCTCCTATCTCCTTGAATCGGTTGGCAATCGTCTTGGGGGCCCGGTTCAGTACGCTGGCGTAATAGTAAACTCCGTGCTCGCGCCTGAAATGCTGCTCTACGAGATAGTTGAATTTTTGAACCAGGACATGCTGCCCGTCATCCCTACCTTCCATGCGCTGCTCTTTGCAGAGGCGGGTGCACAGTGCCAAGATGCCTGTCAGCTTAATCTGCAGCCTTTCAACCTGCGGGCGGCCTCCAAGATTCGGTTCCATGTCGGCTATCTGCCAGGCGTCATCCATCGCATTGACTTCTGCAGCTTCAACATGCAACATCGGAATACTTATCCTGGCCTGGAAAGGCAAGCCCGTGCGGCAAGTTGCGCCGTCGCGCTTCAGCATGCGATAAAATTCAGCGTTGAAACGCAGCAGCTTAAATGAACTGACACTATCATACCGTACACGATGGAATGGCGACAGGGCAATAATCTGGTTCGGACCGAAGGTATGCGCAATGCCGTCTATTGTCAGCCTGCTGCCATCCGAATGGAACCATAGGAGCTGCAGCGTACCATGGACCATAGGACGCAGGCCTTTCTGGCTATGGGATGTGATAGCGTGAAATTCAAAATATTCGTTATGTTTTCCCAGGTAGATCATATTTTTAGAGTTTAAGCCGATAACCAACGTGGTTGATCGAATCCCCGTAATTTTATCATTGGGCCGGAGCTATCCTCGGTCGATTTTGGCGCGTAAAAAGCCTCCGCGTACCTAATGCCTGCAGGATACCCGGGGCGCATTGCTATTGCTCCGTCTCAGACTGCTGCTGCCTGATAATGCTGACATCCCTGGCCGGCGGGCGCCCGAACTTCCGCGCATACTCTCGGCTGAATTGTGAAGGACTCTGATATCCGACCCAAAACGCGGCGTTGGCAACATCTATATCCTGCGATATCATTATGGAGCGTGCCTCAATAAGGCGCAACGATTTCTGGAACTGCAGGGGGCTCATGGCAGTGACGGACTTGAAATGGGAATGGAATGAAGAGACGCTCATGTGGGCCACCTCGGCGAGCTCCTCCACAGTTATGGTCTGACGGAAATCCTTTTTCAACTTGCGAATGGCGTTAGCGATGCTCTCCATGCGGCTTCCCTTCCTCGCTATCTGCGCAATCACGTCTCCATAATCATTGCACAGGGCCCGATAAAGCACCTCACGCATGGTCTGGGTCGCCAGCGCTGGGATATCCGCCGGCGAATTCATCAGCCTTGCAAGCCTTAGGACGCTGTCATGCATGGGTTTGTCGAACTCCCCAACAAATATTCCCCTCTTGGTCGTGGGTGTTTCCCCTACATTCAGATTGGTATGCAGCAGCAATTCAGAGAGAAGCTTGAGGTCGATGTCAATTTTCATCAGCAGCGCTGGCTTTGCCCTTGATGCCTTGGTTATCCTGTACATCAGCGGGAGATCGACTGAAACTGTAAGGTATTGGGAGGGCATGTAGCGATAAATCTCGTTGTCAAGCATCACCTCTTTCTCTCCTTGTACGATGATGCACAGGCACTGGTTGTAGAAATACGGAACCGGCACGTCCATTACCGAAGACCTGAACAGTGATACCCCAGGTATTTTGGTCTGTGTCAGGCCGTCCCTAACGGCATGCTTGCTTATCAGTGCAAGTAGTTCATTGTTATGTTCTTGCGGGATCATGGCATACTATTTTTTACACCTGTAATCAATTGGCCCCAACGCACGGCCAATGGCACACGCTGCCAATATTTGATGGAATTACAAGATTTGGTTGCTATTTAAAAACGGATGCGGTTTGCAAAGGGAAATCAACGACAAGATAAGCAGCATGAAAACCTTGCCGGCGTCTTCTCAAATTTCCAACATATTCATACACAGCTCGTTTTACAGCAAGCTGGCGCAGCACGTTTTGTCACTAAATGTAGACTAACAGACTCTTCGGCAAATGCACATTAGTCTTAGAAAATTGCCTATTCCTACAGTGATACATCCCTGTAGCTTGATATTACTGTCTGTAACATCATAATGGCATGTCGTAGGAGGAGGCATATGTCCCGGGTGATCGCAATTTGTAAAAAATTACAATCCTTAAATTTTCCAAACGTATCGGGCCGGGGCATTGATGGTTGATCTGCTGCAATGGATACGAAATCCGATCATGGGCTTTATCGCCAAGACATCTATTTGCGGTGTTTTAGTTTTGGTTTTACCTAACCTGCGAACCCACGTGTCAGACCTGAATTGGTTGTGCTTTCCTGGTGGGCGGCAGGTGTACCAACGGCCTGGTATTTCCAAATCCGAAGCAAAGCTTTAAGCGTTTCTCTTTCCTTAATATTATCGACCGTTGCCTTGCACCATCCAGATGATCAGGCCGCTTGCGGCCAGTCGTCCGCAAGATATGAACTCACTTCTCCAAGCTAATCCTGAAATCAGAGGGTGAAATCCCTGTCTGTTTCTTGAAAAAACGGCTGAATCCCTGTACATTTTCAAAATTTAGCTCATAGGCGATCTCAGAAATATCCCTCTTAGTGTAATGCAGCAGCCTTTTCGATTCTAACAATATCCGATTGTGGATAACCTGTAGCGGAGATTTCTCTCCTATCTTGTTAAAGGTATTTGTAATTGTCTTGGGTGATTTGTGCAGCAATGCCGCATAGTGCGCTACCCCGTGGAATTCCCTGAAATGTTTTTCTACCAGGAAATTAAACTCTCGTACCAGATCGTGCTGGCTGTCATCTATGCAGGCCATATTGTCCTGCTTCTTGTAGATCCTCGTGCAGAGTATCAGCACCCGCTTCAGTTGCATCTGGAGCATTTCAAGCTGCAGGCTGTCCTTCATTTCAAGCTCCATGTCGGTGACATCCCACGCATCATTCATTACCGCAAGGTCATTCCCCTCAATCCGTACCACTGGAATCTTGGCCGGTGTATAATAGAGTATGCCCTTGCAACCTACCTCACTGTCATGATTCAGCACGCAGTAGAATTCCGCATTGAAACGCAGCATCTTCATGGAACTTATCGCCTCATATTGCACCTGGTGATGCTGCGAGAGGCTGATGATCTGATTTGCATCAAAGTTGTGCGATATCCCGTCTATGGTGATCCTGTTGCCATCAGATAAAAACCACAAGAGCTGTAAGGCACCGCTCACAATAGGCCTGTAGCTCCTGTATGTTTTATCATCCACGGTCTGGATTTCAAAATATTCGTTCTGCCTTCCTTGATAAATCATCGTTTCTGTTTCTTTGGTTAAAATCTGTGCCGGGCCCTAAACCCTTCTGATGGAATAGGGCACTCAACACTACCACATATACACTTGGGATTTGCACAATTTGATTACTTGAAGCGGGCCTACAGGAAGGTCCCGAATCTCTCAAAGTGGCAGGTATATCCGTTGGGATACGTTACCAGATAGTCCTGGTGGTCGTCTTCGGCGGGCCAGAACTTCGTGAAGGGCTCCAGCGTGGTCACCACCTTCCCTGGCCATCTTTTTGATTCGTCAACTATCCGGATCATTTCCATCGCATCGCTCCTTTGCTCATCGTCCTGGATAAACAGTGCCGAACGATAGCTGGAACCCCTGTCATTGCCCTGCCTGTCCACAGTGCTCGGGTCATGGATCCTGAAAAAGTAATCCAATATTTCGCTGTACGATGTCTCATTGGCATCGTATGTAATTTCCAGGCCTTCGGCATGGTTGGGATGGTTCCTGTAAGTAGGATTATCATTCAGGCCTCCCAGATAGCCAACTTCAGTATCTTTCACGCCGGGGCGCACACGAAATAGATCTTCCATTCCCCAGAAGCAGCCACCTGCCACATATGCTTTTTTTAAATTTTCCATGTTTCTATATTTATTTATAATTATTACTTGTTCAAGAAGCTGCAATTTTTTCATCAACCCTTATGGATTGCACATCCTAATTCTTATTGGCTTCCATTGCCATTACCCTGGCCTGCAATTCTCCCACTGTTGGAAGCCCCACCGTCTTGTCCACCACCTTCTGGTTTTGGAAATAGACTACCGTAGGAACGGTCCTTATGCCGAATCGGGAAGCGAGCTCGTGTTGGTCGTCAATATTGACCTTTATTACATCCGCCCTCCCTTCAAATTCTACAGAGAGGCTGTCCAATGTTGTCAGCAGCGCCTTGCACGGTCCGCACCAGTCTGCATAAAAATCTGCGATGACAATATTTCCCTGCCCAACTACCTGATCGAATTCCTGCATGTCATTAATAATCCTCATTGTTAGTGTTTTAAATTATTGTTCCTTTATGGTACAAATTTACTATTTAACTGCAGCTGTCGTCTTATCGGTTTTACCCGACGTATTGGCATTTTTTCCCAACTTGAAGAAAGACAGGCCGCCGCAGATGGCAGTCTTCATCTAGGGAACAATTCCTGTTTCTTCAATGATTGCATAATCCAGCCGCAGCAGTGCACGGTCAGGGTCTGAGCCAAATATCGATCGTATAACCTTTCCCTCTTTGTCTAGAAGTATCCAGTGCGGTGTCCCTGCGGCCTGGTAATCATGGAAGGTGGTGGCAAGTCCGGAATCTCTGAAAAAAGGAAATCTTGCGTGCAATGACTGCAGTTTTCCCGCAATCTCTTCGTCACTGTATTCCGGTCCTTCAAAATTGCTATGGATGCCCAGTACGCTGATCCTTTCGCCATGCTCATATACCATCCTGTTTGCAAACGGTATGGCCCTTCCCGTGCAACCTGGGCACCCCAGATAGAAAAACAATATCAGTAGCGGCTTTCCCCTGAAGTCCGAAGGATTCGGTACTTTGTCGCTTCCCACGCTTTCCAGATGCCATGGCTGGATTTCATTGTTTAAGATTTCCATATAAGATTATTTTAGATCAAACCCCGGTCTAAACTGCCGGGGAATCATATCAGACTAGATTTTTGTTACGTTCAATAATATTCACCTGCAGCCGTCAATGTGCATGGCTATCCGAAAACATGGATTGTATCTGCCTGATCATTTGATGGGTAAAGCCCCACTCGTTGTCATACCAGGCCATTATCTTCACCAGGTCACCGTCGACAACCCTTGTCATCTCCAAATCTATCGTTGCGGCGAAAGGACTCCCGATGATATCAGTCGATACCAACGGATCCGATGTTACCGCAACTACTTTTTCATACCTTGCGGTAGCGCATTCCTCGGTCAGTATCTGATTGATCTCCTCAACGGTCGTTGCCTTTTCGGCGATGAAAGTAATGTCGGATATTGAGCCTACGGGAACTGGCACCCTTAGCGCAATGCCGTCAAATTTTCCATCATATTGCGGCAGTACCCTTGTTGTGGCTATTGCCGCACCGGTAGCAGCGGGCGCAATGTTGAATCCAGCTGCCCTGCCCATTCTAGGCTCCCTTTTTGACGGAGCGTCAACCAGGGCCTGCGAAGCAGTATAGCCATGGATGGTATTAAGTATCGCTTTCTTTATACCAAGCCTCCTGCCCAGTATTTCGATAATTGGACTGATGCTGTTCGTTGTGCAGCTCGCGCAGGAGAAAATGGAGACTTTGCCCGTTTCCGTATTTACGCCATGGACCACCGTAGGGGTGTCCTTGGTAGGACCCGAAATCACCACCGACCTGGCACCTGCCGAAATATGTTTTTCCGCATCACCCTGGCTTGTGAACAGGCCCGTGCTTTCAATAACCACGTCAATATCGAGGTCTTTCCAGGGCAGGCCTGTAATATCACGGATGCTTGAATACATGATGGCCTTCTCACCGACAAAGATCCTATTGCCTTCGTGTCTGATATCCTTTGCATATTTTCCATAGTTGCTGTCATATTTTAGAAGGTACGCTGCATTCTCTATGTCCATCAGATCGTTTATGGCAACAACCTCCAGGTCGGTGGTATCGAAAATTACCTTCAGTGCTGACCTGCCTATGCGGCCGAATCCGTTGATTGCTATTCTTTTCATAATGATATGTGTTTAATTGTTGTTCTGTTTTAATTATCCCCGTAAATAAAAATAATCTGACGCTCCGGAAACGCCATTGTAGCGCTTTTCTTTATCCCCCCGATCGCCGGTGCTTCTAATGACTTGGTAGCGGCAAGCATGCAAACCTTACAAAAAATAAAAAAAAGAAGTATTACCTTCTTTTCTATTACTGGCCATTCCCATCTCCAAGCCTTTTCTGCGGCTAAAACAGCCACCTTTGGCCATAAGGCTATGGCCTGGGTCAGGCCAATATCGAATTCATTTGTGAATGCTTGATGCCAGGGGGTGGCATCCGTTCCTCGCACGCGAGCAGCCCCTATCAACGTACTGTCTTGTCAGGATCAAAGTCAAGACTGATGGAATTCATGCAGAATCTTTTGTAGGTCGGGGCGGGACCGTCGTCAAATATATGCCCGAGGTGGGCATCGCATCGCCCGCAGAGTACCTCGGTACGGCTCATTCCAAGGGACCCGTCTTCCTGATACCTTACACTGTTCTTCTTTAGCGGCTCATAGAAGCTTGGCCAGCCACAACTGCTGGCAAACTTTGCATCTGATCTGAACAGCTTGTTGCCGCAGGCAGCGCAGTAGTAGGTGCCTTTTGTACTGCTTTTCAGATACTTCCCCGTAAAGGGCCGTTCGGTATCCTTTTCCCGGGCTACGGCATACAGATCCGCTGGCAGTATTTTCTTCCACTCCGCGTTTGAGATGTTCACCTTCTTTGTATCGGTAGTCGAATAATATGGATTCTTCTTGTGTCCCTTGTCCGACTTAAGGTTCTGGGCGTAGCCCCCAATTGAAATCGCTGCCATTATGCAGCCCAAAATTATTTTTTTCATGCCTTTGTTTTTTTTTAGTTGATACTATATTGGCTCTAACCGGCTTGGGAAAAATCGCACTGCAGGCTTTCCCGTACCTGCTAGACTTATCACCTGACCGATGCCTGCTTTGCAAATTCAATCAGCCCGTTGCCATCGACATAACCAACATGGTCGGCTATTATATTTCCCTTCTCGTCAAGGATAAGCAGTGTGGGAAGGGCTTCAATCTTCCATCTTTTTGCCAGGTCGGTGCCCTCGCCCTTTTCAATATCAATTGCGAGGTTGATGAAATTTTTGTTGAAGTAGGCTGCCGCCTTTGCATCCTTGAAGGTAGTCTTCTGCAATTGCCTGCATGGCCCGCACCACGTGGCATAAGCGTCAATAAATATTTTCTTGCGAGATGTCTTTGCAAGTACCAGCGCCTGCCTGTACCCTTTCGTGGTGAAGCTTATTTCAGTAGCTGCAGTCTTCTTCATCTGTGCAGAGGCTTTCCACACGGGCGCGAGCAATACGAAAAAAAGGACCGTAACGACGAGTGCGCTGAACTTTAAATTTTTCATGATATTATTTTTTAGATTGTCGCTGCAATAGGGCTGAAAGGAGCACCAGTATCATTTCCCGTTCAGAAATTCCCATAATTCTCAGGATGCCGCAACCTCTATCGTACGCGTATCCGGAATTGAAATTGCCGCCACATTAAAAGTATTCAATGGTTTCGCGTCTTTACAATTCTGGGGCTTGCGGGAAATCCACTGGGATTTTTGTCATATTGTGCAGGTAATTCATCGCGGTCTTGTCGCTGATCTGGAGTACCAGATCCACAAGGTTTTCATTGGTATAGCCCTGCTGGAAAAACGCTGCCGCGCTTCCGGCATCGACACGGCCCCTGTTTTCGGTAATCTCTGCTGCAAGCCGAACCAGCGCATTGAGCTTTTCGTTTTCACTGCGGCCCTTGCGAAGATCCAATATCTGCTCATCGTTGAACCCGTTCATCTTGCCCAGGACTGTGTGCGCGCTTTGGCAGTAAACGCATCCGTTTACTTGGCTTACAACCAGATTGACGGCCTCCTTCTCTTTATTGGAAAGCGAGGTCTTGGCATTCTGATAGGCCAGATACCTGGCTAGGCCATTTCCTGAGTGGCCGATGGTGGCATAAAGGTTCGGGACAAAGCCCAATGACTTCTTGAGGGTGTCAAAAATTTCCTGATTTGCGGGACTTACCTGTTCCCTTGTAGGAACCTTGGTTACATTTTCCATTTTTATTTCATTTTAATATTAGTGATTTGTTTCCGGTTCGGAAGCTCCTATCGATCCCTCCTTTTTTACTTGGTCCGCTTTAGCTTGAAAACCTTACATATAGGTATTGTTATTGAATATTTGAGAGCGTTGTCAAAGACGGACGGCGTAATCGGTCTTCGGAAGTGCGAAGAAATGGATCCGCATTATTTCGACCCGTGTTCGATGCCTGATAGAAATCGCTCACAGTCCAGTGCCGCCATGCATCCGCTGCCGGCAGCGGTCACCGCCTGCCTGTAGGTAGGATCCTGCGCATCGCCGCAGCAGAATATCCCTGGTATATTGGTCCTGGAAGATTTTGGAGCCGTAAGGATATAACCGTTGTTATCCATTTCTATCCAGTCCTTAAATACCCCCGTATTGGGATTGTGGCCAATGGCTACAAACAAGCCGGTAACATCCAGTAACCCTGACGCATTGGTACTGTTGTTGTATATCGTGACCCCGGTAACAGCCCTGCCGTTTCCCAGGATCTCCGTGGTTTCCGTATGGTACAGCACCTCTATGTTCGGAGTGATCTCTATCTTATGCGCCATAGCCTTGGAGGCTTTCAGCTCACCTTTTCGCACAAGCATGTACACTTTCCTGCAAAGCTTGGCAAGGTGCGTTGCTTCTTCAGCAGCAGTGTCGCCAGCGCCGACGATGGCGACATCCTGCCCCTTGAAAAAGAAGCCGTCACATGTGGCACATGCCGATACGCCCTTGCCATTGTACATCTGCTCGGATTCAAGGCCCAGCCATTTCGCTGTCGCCCCGGTTGATATTATCACCGAATCGCAAAGGATGGTTACCTGGCCGTCCGTCGTGACCTTGTATGGCGGGGCTGAAAAGTCTACCGCGGTAATTATGCCATTTCTGATGTCGGTACCAAACCTTTCAGCCTGCCTGCGAAAATTTTCCATCATGTCAATGCCCATAATCCCGTCTGGGTAGCCAGGATAGTTGTCAACCTCGGTAGTCTGTGTAAGCTGGCCTCCCGTAGTCAGGCCCGTGTAAAGGACAGGCTCCAGATCTGCCCTGGCCGCATAGATTGCTGCCGTGTATCCTGCCGGCCCCGAGCCAATGATCATGCATTTGACGTGTTCGCTTCCCTGTTCCATATCTATTGGTATTTAGTGATGTTACTATTCATAATATTATGCGATCGATGCAGCTTTTTCATCGGCAATCTGCCTACGTCTGCAGTCCCCTGCCCTGTGCGCGCTTGATTTACCGTCAACTCTTCAATCATCGCTCTGCAAAAGCCAATAACCAATGCCGTCATAAATGCTATGACACATAATTTATAGATCCAGATCAATAATTTAAAACTGTTTCTCATTACATTAGATTTTAGCATAGTCGGCGGGGTTGATGTGCTGGTATAAAAGCCCAAATTTTTCCACCAATAAACCGCCTCCGATCCTCTGCAATTTTAGTCGCCACAGCAGATGATTCCTTACAGGATATTTGAACTTTGTATGGCTGACCTTGCAGGCTGTTCCAAATGGTATGATAATCTGACTATCCACTATGGGAGGGATCCGCTTAAGTGCCGAAGTTGGTAGGCATGCAGGGTCTGGTAAGAATGCTGAAGTCCTATATTAGATCGGCCAAATTTTGGAACGTTTTAAAGATTCTGTTGGGCTGGCCTGGTATGGCGATTCTAGAAGTGGTGCTGGGCTATTGCCAGGGCAGTTGCTTTCTCCGGTCCCAGTACGTTGCCGGTTCAATTTTATAACTCCCCAGCATTTCCAGCTCATCTTCATGCAGCTTGAAAGTTTTTGCTTCCAGATTGGAATGAAGCTGGTCAGAACTGCTGGCGCCGCTCAAGACCAGTGCCCCTGGAAAACTATCCAGGCAGAACCGGATGCCGATGGCATCAGCCCCAACATTATATTGTTCTGCCAGGGTCGTTATGTATCTGTACAGGCCATTATGTTCCTTGGATGGCAAGCCGGGCATCAGGCGCCCATTCGCTAAGGATTCCTTGATTATCAGCTGCGTGTTGGTTTGGGCAAAAATTTCTTTCATCTGTAGCAGGGACTGCTCCATGATATTGTACGTGCTCTGGAATGAGCCGAACAAGGGTTCGTCCTCTACCATAATATCTACGGCCTTTTTCAGTACCTCAACCTGGTTCGCTCCCGTGGTTGTGAGTCCAATGCGGATATTGTGTTCTTTCTTGATATGGTGAAGGCGCTGGAGTATGTCCCTGTTATCAAGCACTCCGGTTTCTAAAGTGGCTGAATGGATCTGGTATGTCGTAAGATAGGGCAATAGTTTTTCTGAAAACGCCCACTGCGCATCGAGCCGTTCTAGGGTATGCTCCTTTATCTCGTGCACCTTTGCATGCCTATCAAAATTAGCCGCGTAGCTAAGGCCCCATTTTGTAGCGACCCTGATACGGGGATCGTCCTTTCCCCTGAGCCATTCCATAAGGAGCGATTCTGCCAGGCCATAGCCCGGCGAGGTGTCGAAAAACCGGACGCCATTTCTATATGCGTCATCCAATATCGCGAGGCCCCTTTTCCTGAATTCAGGAACGGACAGGACCTCTCCCGGTTTTTCATGTCGGATGTTTATGTAAACCGGACGGCCAATCGCCGCTGTTCCAAGCCCTATACCTTCCATTTGCTCCAGTTTATTTGAGATGTGGCATTTGGCCCTGTGCCAATTTCCAACGTGTCCAGACATTCATATTTATAACGATGGCGGCAATCTCGGCGATTTCCGATTCATCAAAATATTCGCGCATCGCATCATGGTACTGCTGGAAATTTTTGTGCGTGCCGACTGTAAGTGCATCGCAGTAGGCCAGCGTAACTTTTTCCTTTTCGGTAAACAGCAGGCTGTTCCACCAGGATGATATGTTGTCTACCTTGGCATGATGGATGCCTATTTCCCTTGCCCTTTGCGCGTGCAGGATTATGCAGTATGCACATTCATTTTTCTGGGCCACACGCAGGCGGAGAAGTTGGGCAAGGCCTCTGTCCGTGCCCAATTCAGCCTTATATCCGAAAGCATAAGCCATTTTCCCCGCCAGCTTATCAAAGGGAGACTGTTCGGGATCAAAACGGATATTTTTAAATTTAATGTCATCCATAATTTTCAGATTTAAGCAAAATTCTCTGTAAGAAAAAGCAAGAAGCGGCAAATAAACCAAGTTTAGTTTTGGAACCAGTTGGACCCAAAGCCTGGGTTTTCAAAATTATTCCCGATACAACATTTGTTTTTCTATTACATGGGTTATGGTGTTCGTGGCCGTGCAATCAGGCACGAAGCCCCGGAACTCTCATGCATTGTATCTTTTGATACCGGTTTCGATCCAAAACAATTACACTTCTGCCTGTCATTCTGCAAACGTAATTATTTCCCTTACTCTTTTCCCTCTTTGGTCAGCGCCTCGCCATTCATGCAGTAGCGCAACCCGCTCGGCGCAGGGCCGTCAGGAAATACGTGTCCAAGGTGCGCATCGCACACATTGCACTGGGCTTCTATGCGGACCATGCCGAAAGAACTGTCCTTGATGTACTTGACACTATTCTCCTTAATGGGCTGCGTGAAGCTTGGCCAGCCGGTTCCAGATTCAAATTTTTCCGTAGAGTCGAACAGCAGCGTGTTGCAGCATACGCAGGAATAGATTCCGGCGTCCCAGCTTCTGCAAAGGTCGTGACTGTGGGAACGCTCAGTACCATGTTGACGCGTCACAAAAAATTGTTCAGCAGTAAGGAGTTCTTTCCATTCATTTTCAGTTTTTTCAACTCTTTTGTCCGGTGCAGGATTGCCATTATTGGCAAATGAAAGCACATTGTTCCAGTTAAGCATAATTTCTGTTTTTTAGGTTATGTTATATAGTATTGATCATTTTTTCTTGTTGGCATCCTTCGCGACCTTGAACAGCGCAGGATTGATATGGCAATATCCGCCGGGATTATTTTCAAGGTAATCCTGATGGTAGTCTTCTGCCTTGAAATATTTTTTTATCGGAGTAACCTCTACCACTACGGGATTGCTGTGTTTTAAGGACTCTGACTTTATCCTTTCATTTATAAACGGCAGCTGCTGCTCTGATGTATAATAGATGCCCGTACGGTACTGGTCACCCCTGTCATTTCCCTGCTTGTTAAGGCTCGTAGGGTCAATCGTAAGAAAATACAGATCCAGCAGGAGGTCCAACTCAACTTTTTTGGGATCATATGTCACCTTTACCGTTTCAGCATATCCCGTCTCTTTGCGGATCACATCCTGATAGCTCGGATTTTCAGAATGACCGTTGGCAAAACCTACTTCGGTTGCCGTAACGCCCTCGACCTGCTTGAAGAAGTGTTCCGTCCCCCAGAAGCATCCCCCGGCAAAATAGATGATACTGGTGCTGTCCTTTTTTTCCTGATTATCGGCAACGGTCAATTTTTCACTCAGGGATTTATTCCCAGTACTGTTGATGCAGCTGCTGATGCCTACTACTAGCATAAATGCGGACAGTATAATTTTTGCTGATTTCATATATTTATTTTGTTTCATTTTCTTTCTGTTGAACAAGTTGCTTGAAAACTGATTTTGTAAACCTGATGAATTTCTTATCAGTAGTGTCATATCCGACCCATTGCTGCACGTTGCCGAACGAGCACGTAGGCGCACCTTGCTCATGGCCCGATACCAGGATGTATCGCCCTGGTTCCTGTTGGTAAATTTCCGCGGTTATCTTATCCATTGTAATCCTATTTTGCTTTGAATATCATCTGGGCATGCTGCATTGTGCAATTCCGCCCCATTCTCTTTGTCGTATCAACGCCCTGAACCTTACATTTCTTTCGAGATATAAGCCAGGATGGAAATCCGTCATGGCCCTATCACATATTCAATCTCCTTTATATCTGCTAAGGTTTTCCCTGTATTTTGCTAGTTTTGGTGCGATGACCATCTGACAATAATATGCCTCCTGATTTTCCGCATAATAATTCTGATGGTCGTCTTCCGCCTGGTAGAATACCGTAAAGGGCTGCAATTCGGTGATTATCGGATCATTGTAGCTGTGCTGCAGCTCCTCAACTGCCTTCTCAGCAATTGCCTTCTCGTCATCGTCGCCGTAGAAAATAATGCTCCGGTATTGGCTGCCCTTGTCGGCACCTTGCTCGTTTAATGTGGTTGGATCGTGTGTCGTCAGGTGGATCATCAGAAGTTCCCTCAGGCTGATCTTTTCAGGATCGTAGCTTATCTGGATTACTTCCGCATGCCCGGTACGCCCGGTACGGACTTCCCTGTACGGAGGGTTCTTGATGAATCCGCCGCTAAAACCACTCCTCACGCCAAGCACTCCCTCGGTATCCCTGAAAATGGCTTCTGTACACCAGAAACACCCACCGCCTAAAGTTACAGTCTTGTTTTTCATATCTTAGCTCACCGTTACTTTTAATACCTTCATAACGCATGTTAACGTAAAGACAGTAAATAATTCAGCGCAGGCATCTCTGATATCCCGCGCTGAATTCCTACAGTGTTAACCCATCCCTTAATGAGGCATAATATTTAATTTGCTGGTGTTGTCGATGTCTGCGGAAATCAGATGATCAATTCTCTTGTTGATTTCAGGTCTGCCCTGGACACCTGTGAACTGATCTACCACGGCGCCATTTTTCATCAGGTAAACGGCCGGGATGCTCCTAACGCCAAACTTTGCCGCCAGCTCTGGATTTTGGTCCACATTGACCTTTGCCACCACGATATGCTCGGCATAGTCGGTTTCTACGGCTTCCAGTACAGGCAGTAACGCCCTGCAAGGACCGCACCAGTCTGCATAAAAGTCAAGGACTACCGGTTTTTCGCCGGCAATAATTTGTTCAAATTCTGTGTTGTTGCTAATTGCTTTCATAATAAAATGTTTTTAATAGGTTGTTTAAAGAGGAATGACAGCTACGCTTTCTTCGTCTTTAAAGGCTTAGTATAAAAAATGAACAGTTCCTTACAGATTATTTTTAATTTTTATTTAAAAGGAAGTATCTAGCGGAACTGCTATCGGATGTTTCGATGCAATTCATCAGTCCGCCCTTGCTGATGTTTCGTTTCGACGATAGCTGTACCGTTATATAATCATCTATCTTTCAGAAAGATACTGGTTATCTCCTAACTGATATGGCATTGGGAGATCTTCTACCAAGAATTGAGAAAATATCGGAAACGATGCATGAGGTGCTCATTGATAAGATTGCGTCGCCGGGAAAGGATGGGTCCCGGGCATACGCTGTCGCAATTTTAGCCGGCGGCTTTCGGCAAAATGTATGTAGGATAGGAAATGATGGTAATATCGAAGCCATGACCTGGATGTTACCTTTATTTTTGTAGCGTTTTTGTGAAGATGAATATTGATTTACCCTTTGCCATGCACGCGCACTTTATGCTGACAATATCAACGTTTGTCCCAGCGGCGGTAAAGTGTGACTGTAGGGGCACTGCTGTCGTCCTGGCAGCAGAACGCTCATCGGGGCCGGAATTTCTCCTAGGTTTTTAAAATGTGACGAAAGCAGTCTAAAGATCGTGCGATATCCTTATGCCTTTCCAAAAGGCTACATAGCCTTCTATCGCTTTGGCATATTCCGAAACTTCCGGATAGCACCATGCAGCATCGTCCCTGAACTCACCGTGGACTTCAATATTATAATATTGTGCAACCCCCTTCTCGTCGCAAACCGAACTTCGCTTGCTTGGCTTGAAATATTTTTCAACTATTCCACTCCTTGGGAAATAGGTATTTCCCTCAAACGAGACAGTCTTGTCGCTTTGCGCAATAATCTGATTGTTAAATACTGCTTTCATAGTTTGCTCATTTTATAAAATTAGTGATCTTCTCTGCTATTTTCTTGGCATCAATGCTGTGATGCGAATCCCTGTAAATAGCTTTACGGTCCACCAGAACAATAATCTGCGGTGATTGGTGTATCACTTCCAATCGAGCTGCTATAAAATTTGAAACACCCCTGTGGGAAAGTAGATCCAGATAATTGAAGTCGGCTACATTTTCAATCAGTCCAAAGCCGTCAATAAGCCTTTCCTTTGCAAAGGCGCTTATACCGCAACTGACGCTATCCTTGAAAATAATTTGAGCCCTTGCGACCGACTTCTCTATAATATCCAAAACATCGTTCTCTGTGGTAATGGACTTCCATTTGTTTGTCTCCATGGTTGTATTATTTATTATTGGTATATACTAGGAACTGCAGGACAACATGGAGCAGCCAACTTTGTGCCTTGCCCATTCAGGTCTTTTTGCAAACCATTTCTCGTTTTCTGCCTGTTCGCCATAAGGATTTTTCAATAGGGCGTAAAATTCCTCCATGACGGCATAGTCTCCATTCTCCGCCGCATCTATCGCCAATTGGGCCATGTAGTTTCGCAAGACATACTTGGGATTTGTCAGATTCATTCTGGTTTTTCTGACCTTATCCGATATGGGCTCACGACCTACTTTTTCCAGGTATATGGTGAACCATCTGATCCAGCCTGCCTTTATCTTGCCACGTATTTCTTCGGGCTTATAAAAGGCATCGCGGACTTTTTCCAGGGCATCGGCCGCAAGATCGGACTTTGAGACATTGGAAAGATTTCTGTAGAAAATGGTCATGTCGGTTTCGGATGCTTTTAATACCGTCTGCAATTCATCGTGCAGCGTATCGTCGTAATTACCTACCAAACCCAGCTTGGCCTGCATCATCTGATGGTACCGTGTGTCAAAACGGCTGTTGCAATCATCCAATATCTTTTCCATTGCGGGCACGTCCTGAATCAATGGATACAAAGCGTTTCCAAGCTGTACCAGATTCCACAGTGCAATATGTGGCTGGTTGGCGAAGCGGTACCTTCTTTTGTGTGCATCTGTCGTGTTTGGCGTCCAATCCGGATTAAAATCTTCCATCCAGCCATACGGTCCGTAATCGATCGTCAAGCCGAGAATTGACATATTGTCTGTATTCATAACACCATGGACAAAACCTACACGTTGCCAATCCAAAACCATTTCCAAGGTTTTGCCGGCCACTTCCTGATAGAATTCCAGATATTTTTCTTTTCCTGCAGAACTGATCCCGGTAAAAAAATGTCTGATCGTGTAATCGGCAAGGAGCTTCAGGTTGGTGACATCGTTTCTTGATGCCAGGATTTGAAAATTCCCAAATCTGATGAAGCTTGGGGCAACCCGGGTAACGATCGCACCCTTTTCATACTCTGGGTTGCCATCGTATAAAATATCCCTGAGAACCTGGTCTCCTGAAAGCACTAATGCAAGAGACCGCGTGGTTGGAACTCCCAAATGATGCATGGCCTCACTGCATAGATGCTCCCTTACCGATGAGCGCAAAACTGCCAGCCCGTCGGCAGTCCGCGAATAAGGCGTTTCGCCGGCACCTTTTAATTGCACTGCCCAGCTGTTGCCCCCATGCTCCATCTCGAAAAGATTAATGGCCCTGCCATCACCCAGCTGTCCTGCCCAATTTCCAAACTGATGTCCTCCGTAACACATCGCAAACGGACTGGTTCCCGGATAAACTGTCCTTCCAGAAACCAAGCCTAAAAATGCTGCAGAAGATGTATCGTTTTCCAAGCCGAGTTCCTTGGCCAGCTCGTCAGAATAATGCACCAGTTCAGGATTAGCCGGCATCCTGGGGCTCACATAGGAATAACAGGCGCCTAGGACTTGGCGTCTTGAGATTGTTTCATCTTGGTCTGCTGGCAATTCTTTAGCAAATGTATCGTTGATATCCAGTTTCATTATAGTTGGTTTTAAATTATAGCTGCATTTCAGGCAGGCATGGTACAGATTCCATTATCCAGTGTAACGAATTCCGCAATATGGACATGCCCCCCGATACAATTATCATTTGCTGTAACGGGCTTTCCGATCTTTCGACTTCAAATTCCTTTCTCATGAGGTGGTTATCTTTTATGCAAGCAAATGGAGCTTGTTGCTTCTCACAGCAATCGCCCTGATATAGGAGCAAACTGCGATCGCCTTGATTTTATTGTGATGCAGATAATCAAAAGTTTTCTCGACAAGTTCTTTGCCAATTCCCTTCCCTCTCAAGTGGTCGGGCACCTCGGAGTGTGTCAGATAAAAACAATTGTCCTTTTCCTCGTATTTAATTCTGGCAAAATCATCGCCGACTTTCATTACAAAGATTTTTAAGTCCGGATAATGTTGTATTTCTGATGTTTCCATATTTTATCCTTTTAAGTATATTTTCAAATTATTCCACTTCCGGCAGGATTGCCAAGCCGGTTGGGCTGTAATCTGTATGCAACATTCCCATTTTTTTTAGTGAAAGTAATCTCCCAAAGTTTTAACCCTGGGAGAATACATCAATTAACCTAACCAATTATAAAAAAACTACCCCGCGTGCTCAAGATGTACCATCGCACTATCAGTGGTAAAATTACTCCGGTAATCGCCTTACTGCTTTGACTGTAGATCAATTACCCACTGCAACCAATGGCAGTAGCACTGAATCAAGATGATATCTTATTCGTTTTCTTTTAATCGGTCCGCAAACATTTCTCTCAGCTTCCCTACCTTTGGAGTGATCACTGCTTTGCAGTATCCTGCATTGCTGTTTTTCCTGTAATAGTCTTGGTGATGCGTTTCCGCAGTATAAAAGATTCCGAGCGGGCTAAGCTCCGTTATTACCTTATTATCGAAACTTGGGTTGATAAGTGCCAATACTTCTTCTGCTGCCGCTTTCTGGCCTGCATCATGATAGTATATCACCGATCGGTACTGCATTCCATAGTCACCTCCCTGCCTGTTCAATGTTGTTGGATCGTGGGTTACCATAAAAATTGCGAGCAATTCGTCATAAGCAATGATGCTTGGATCAAAAGTTACCTGGATGACCTCCGCATGGCCTGTATCTCCATTGCGGACGTCTTTGTAGGTTGGGTCGATGGTAATTCCACCGGTGTAGCCCGAAACCACCTTCACGACGCCTTTAAGTCCTTGTATCACTGCTTCAACACACCAGAAGCAGCCTCCGCCGAATGTGGCTGATTGCATTGTTTTCATATATATATTCTTTACAAGTTAGGCCTCCTTCCTACAACTGCCATGATAATCCTGATGATAATCTTCTGCCGGATAGAATTTCTCCAATGCGGCTATCTGCGTTGCTATTTTTTTTCCGCCGTTTGCTTCAATTTTTGCGAATACTTTTTTTGTCGCTTCTTCCTGCTCACTATCCCGGTAGAGTACGATAGATCTGTATTGTGAGACAGAATCCAGATTGGAACTCGATGTCTTTCCATATTTTGAAATGAACTTTTCCAACAGCAGGCTGTAGGAAATCACCGCTGCGTCAAATTCTACATTCACGACCTCTGCATGCCCCGTACGCCCTCCGCAGACATCGGTATACGAAGGATCAACAAGATCCCCTCCTGCATAGCCGGAAACCGCGTCTATCACGCCAGGGATTTCTTGCAGAAATTTTTCAACACCCCAAAAACAGCCTCCCCCAAATGTGGCAAATTGTACATTTTTCATCTTTACTATTTTTAATATTATGCTCCTACATTTTCTTTATCGATACCGAATTAATGCAAAACCTTAATTCGCTGCGTTGTGGACCGCTTTGAAAAACATGCCCGAGATGACTGTCGCAGACATTGCACATCACTTCGATTCTCGCCCTTCCAAACGAGCCGTCCCTTTGATATCTTATCGCATTCTCCTTGATCGGCAGCCTGAAACTTGGCCAGCCCGTACCGGAATCAAATTTTTCACCCGAATCAAACAATTCATTGTCGCAACAGATACATCCGTATTTTCCTGGCTCATAGCCCGAACAATGTTCGCCAGAAAATTTAGCCTCTGTCCCCTTTTTCCGTGTGATGTAGAACTCTTGCTCGGACAGTTGCTGCATCCATTCATCGTCCGATTTTTCCACCCTCCTGTCCGGTATTGGGTTGCCCATATCCGCAAAACCTAATATGTCACTCCAATTGAGCATTTTATTTTCCATGATCCCTCTGCTATTTAATTACAGTACAAATTTACTCCCAAAGTACATTTAATTGCTTATTCAAACTTCCCCAATGCTTGTCAATTATTCCTTAGTCCAACATTCATTTTTTTTAGCCTTTTTAGAAATTTCTTATTGCGTCAAAATTTATTTATGGGAGCCTGCCGCCTATATCACTGGAAGATCATCCCCCACTGCGCGCTGCATTGGAAATGGATTTTATCCCTGCCCTAATTTCTTTGCAAAATGTAATCTGCGAAGAAATTATTGCTATCGGTGATCTTGTGCTCCCACGTAATATCCGTCCTGGACAAGATTTGTTTCACAACATCATCATCATACTTCCTTGAAACCTCCAAATGGATCAACTCGTCTTTCGCAAAACTGAATCGGTGCCGGCCTAGTGTCACTGATTGCCTTTGCAAACTTTTTATGTAGCTTTTGGCAATCCCCACCTCTTCATCATAAATTGGAGCGTGGATAAAGCCAGTCCTTTTAAAATTTGTTCCCAATTCCCTATTCATCCTGTCTAATAAATTCAGATTAAATTCTGCGGTGACACCCTGTTGATCGTTGTAGGCGGGCAGGATAATTTCCTTGGCTTTCTTCAAATCGACACCCAGGATAATTTTATCTCCTACACCTAGGCTGGAGCCAAGCCGGTATATGAATTCGGTCGCCTGGTCGTCTGTCAGGTTTCCAATGTTTGATCCCAAGAAAAGAATTATCTTGGCCGTACCGTCTTGCTTGAAGTTTTCCAATGCTTTGAAATAATCGCTGTGGCTCGGCTTAATGGCCAATGCTGGAAGTTCAGCATTCAGAAAAGCCGCAATCCCATCCAGGGCATCGCTAGAGATGTCAACAGGCAGATACTCAAAATCAAAGTTCCCCTCTACCAGCGCTCTCAACAGATGTACGGTTTTGGTTCCATCTCCTGCTCCAAGCTCTACCAGGCTGTATCTTTTTTTGCTATCGAGATCCAAGGCAGCAATGATGTCTGCAGTCCTTTTCTGGAAAATCTCCATCTCAGCACGCGTGAGATAATATTCAGGAAGCTGCGTTATTTTCACAAACAAATCATCCCCCCTCTTATCATAGAAGTACTTCGAAGGCAGCGCTTTGTTTGTGATTCTGCTCAATCCTTCAATGACATCATTTTTAAATTCTTCCAGCATAATTATTTTATAAATATTAGATCCTCTAGTCACAACATGCCAAATTAAAATTTGGCTCGACTTCAATATCAATAGTACAATTTGAAATCTAAAAGTATGCATACTGTTCCGTGGCGCTCCGTTAACTCCTGATATACATCATCAATACGATCAAATTCATAAAATTGGGTAAAGAAATCAAAGTCAAGGCCCGTACTGCTTATGCCATTTAGTTTACCATAACCCGAAATTGCCTGTGCTCCTGTTACGTCCAGCAGATATCTTGCCTCTTCATCTGTCAGATCCAAAGTCTTGGTATTGGCAAAATGTATCACCTTGCCTCTCATCCTTCCTTCAAAAAGCTCGGCAATTTCCTGAAGGCTGTAGCTGTAGTCATTGATAACTATGTTGTTTCCTTCGCCTTCTAGCACAAAATAGATAATATCGTAACTTTTAAAGTTATCATCGCTTCTTGTCAGTTCACTTATGCTTTCTTCCAGTCCCTCAATAGAATCGCATGACTTATAAATGCTGGTAATATCTTTTGCCAGTGCCAATTTTTCCAAATTGGCAAGGACTTCCGTTTTCTGTCCAATTTCAGAGTCTGGTACCTTTTCCAGACAATAGATAAAATTTTCTGGCATCATTGGATATGAATTTGAGTTTTCCGACACTTTAGATTAATTTCGTTTCAAAGTACACTTTGTTCGCCACCGTTTTGTGCACCGGACATTTTGACGCAATTTCTTTCAACTTTTCCCTTTGCTCCTCCGACAGGTTGCCTATGAGTTTGATTTTTTTGTAAATGTGGTCCAACTGTCCCATTTCTTCAATATCCAGTTTTAACTCTGCCGAATGTTTTTTGGAATAGCTCAAGTAGACAAAAACCTCCTTCAAATCCCATTGCTTTCTTTGGGCATACAATTTTAATGTCAGCACGGTGCAGGAACCAATCGCCGCATTTAGCAGTTCGTAAGGTGATAGCCCCAGGCCGTCGCCGCCAGCTTCGACAGGCTCATCGCCATAGATATGATGCGTTTTGGTATATATGTGGTTTGTGAAGGGAACGACGGTTTCGTGATATACCAGCACCTGTTCTCCCTCAGTATCCTTTACCTCATTTCCTGCTTTCTTGATTTCAACATAACGCTTAACCCAACTTGAAATAACCTCTGCTACATAGAAGGCATCTTTCTTATAGGTTATCAGATGGTCGGCACCATCAAGGCTGATAAAACTCTTTGGATGATGTGCCTTATGGTATAAGGCTGCTGCATTTTCAATGCCTACTATTGAATCCTGGGGAGAATGCATCAGCAGCAATGGCCTGTGCAATATTTTCACCTCATCTTCCAGATTGTGGGCTTCCAGGTCATCAAGAAATTGTTTTTTTATTTTAAAAGGCCTTCCCCCGATTGACAGGACAGCCTCGCCCTTTTTATTAATGGTGTCATCCAAACCTTGAAAATGTCTGGTTATATGTTTTACGTAAGATGGCGCGGCAATGGCAACCACCGCCCGGATATTCGATAATGAGTTTGCAGCAATGATGACTGCCGCGCCACCAAGAGAATGTCCGATCAATATGGTTGGTGCAATATAATTTTCACTTAGAAATTCATTGACAGCTATAATGTCAGAAACGTTATTGGAAAAAGTAGTTTCGCTAAAGTCTCCATCGCTATGCCCAAGTCCGGTAAAATCAAAATTTAAAACACTTATCCCATGGCTGGTTAGTTCCGATGAGATGTTCCTAACTACAGCCAGACTCGACGAGCAGGTGAAACAATGTGCAAAAATGGCGATGCTGTTGATTTCTCCGTTCACCGGAGTTATTAAGTGGGCAGCTAAAGATTCCCCGTTTTTGTTTTTTATTGGTAATTCTGTTTTTTTCATATTTAAAATAAATAATATCCTTTAATACCATATTCCTGTGAACTTACAGCTCTGATTTTTTTAATTACTCCATCCTCGGTAAAGCCTGTTTCTTGGTCAACGTCGAAGGATGTAAGCATATAAGTATTGCAAGTATTTGAACAGTACAGACAATCCTTATCTAAAGTAAAATTTGTCGTATAGCCTGCTTCAATTAGCCTTTCTACTACCGATTCTTTCTCCATTTTTTACATTTGATATTTAAAATTATATAACCTCAAAAAATACAACAAGCTGATTTGACAATCGATCTGCGATTGCAGAACAGTTCAATTTGGCTTTAATAAGGTTACTTGTAACACGGGCCAATTTTACCAATAGTAATTTTAGCTTTTTTTATCTAAGCCCAGGTTTCCCTGTTCGTATTCCTGAAGGAGTCTGGCCGCTCTTTCGAAAATCTCCTCCCTAACTTGAAGAATTGCAGTATTAAGCCCACCTGCAGTGATCACTGGTTCTATGTTTGACAAAGTTTCGTTTAACAAAAACGCATCAATTTTGTAGTTTGCAAGTAAGTTTTTAATGTTCAATGCCTCCAGATAGGTACCGACAAAAATATTTTTCATTGTATTTGTTTTTGTTTATTAATTATTGGTACTTATTGCATCTGGTTTTTTCACCAACCTGATGCCGCAATATTGCCAGCGCATGTTCGGATGAAAAAAATTCCTATAGGTCTTTCTGCTGTGGCCAGCGGGAGTTGCAACTGATGCACCTCTCAAAACCATTGTATTGATCATGAATTTTCCATTGTATTCGCCGATGGCATCCGGAGCCTTATTGAAATTAGGGTAAGGCAGATAGGCACTGTGGGTCCATTCCCAAAGTTGTCCCCAACTGAACTGGTCCGAAGCAATCTCCCATTCAAATTCTGTTGGCAGGCGCATTGCCTTGAATTCTGCAAAGGCAAAAGCTTCATAAAAGCTAATATGGTTTATCGGCTCGGAAAAATTCACTTTCTGCAATCCATCCAGGTCATATTTGAACCATTCACCACCTACCTTATGCCAGTATAGCGGTGCATCTATTTTATTGCTGTTTACCCAGTGCCAGCCTTCATCATGCCAGAACTCAAAATTGTTATAGCCTCCATTTTCAATAAAACCTATGAATTCGCCATTGGTTACCAGTTGGCTTGAGATTTCGAAATCACTCAGGTGGACTTTGTGTACACCCAGTTCATTGTCAAAACTAAAACCTTCACCTTGATGGCCCACAGTGTAGATGCCTTCCGGGATTTTAATAAATTCTCTTTTTATGTCCTGTTCGGTCAGGCCATAGGAACTGCCATAGAATGGGAAAGTGGGCTGGTTGCCAAAAATATATTTTATGTCATATAGGAAAAGCTCCTGATGCTGCTGTTCGTGATTAATACCGATTTCGACCAGCTCTAAAAGCTTTTTGTCAAATTTGATCGAAAGTAGGGTTTCCATGGCCTCACTGACATGTTGCCTGTACCTGTAAACCTCTTCAACCGACGGTCGCGTCATAAGGCCCCTGTCGGCCCTCAGTACCCTGTTCCCGACAGCATTGTAATAGCTGTTGAACAGATATGAAAAATGAGGATCGTAAACCGTATATCCTTTGAGGTATTTTGTCAAAATAAATTCTTCCCAAAACCAATTGGTATGTGCCAGGTGCCATTTTGGGGGCGAAACAAATTCCGAGGGCAGCAACGAATAGTCTTCAACGAGTAACGGTTTGCATAAATCTTCTGATTTTTTTCTGGTTTCAATAAATCTATCTTTCATTTTTATAAATCTATTGCGTTATTTCAACTCCCTTCCAAAAAGCTACATGGTCCTTTATTTCCTTAGCCTTGTCAGAAGGATTTGGGTAAAACCAGGCAGCATCTTTATTGGCCGTGCCATCTACTTCAATGGTGTAATAAGATGCCAGCCCTTTCCATGGACAGGTAGAATGTGTGCTGCTTTCCTTTAAGTAGCCCTTTTTCAAGCTATTTGGCGGGAAATAGTGATTTCCCTCAATTACTATTGTTTCATTGCTCTCTGCAATTATTTCCCCTTTGTATATTGCCTTCATAATCAGTATATTTCTTCGATTGTAAAATCGTTGTTATTAAAACTGCACATATCTCCTTTTTTCTTGCCCATCATGCACTGGTATATTGGAGCCTTGGTAGAAATGCTGATAAAATCTTTCCCATCAAACTCGAAACTGCCATCGGCAGTCGCAATTACCATATACCTGCCGTTCACTTTTATGACAGCTCCAGGTTCCACCACATCGGAGGGACTGAAGCTTAGCGCTTCAATTTCTTCAAGATGGTGGTGATGGTCATGGACCTGATCGTCCAGCTTTTTCCTTAACCTCTCTTCTTGCCTGTGGTGTGACTGGTCGTCCTGGTCTATGACGTCATTTCGATTCAGCATCGTACCTTTTACGAATTCCAGCAATCTTTCTTCGGTGTTTCCAATCGTACGGTTTTCATTTTCGATTAGAAATTTTTTCAGTTCTTTTTTGTTCATGATATTGCTCTTTTTAATTGAGTTTTATATTCTTGAATTTCCTGCCGAATAACCGGGGGACAATTTAACTTACGATCCCCGCACGGCTTGTATTCCTTAAATCCGGTGTGTCTCTATTCCTGTTTCCCTGCGGGTGGAATTTCGAAAGCTGGGAAGGTTGTCTTCTTGTAGCGTTTCCTGCATGCAGCTATCTAAAACCTGCAATGCCTTCTGTAAGCCATTGCCGATATTCTTCGGAACCGACATAGCTTATCGTCGGCTTCAGGCCGTTCAGGTTATTGCCCTCCAGGTCAGTAAGCACATATAGGGGCTGGGTATTTGTCCTGTATTTTGAAATCATGAAATCAGTCCATTTGTCTCCAACTGTCCTTATCTCAGATCCCCCGGGAGTGACATATTGCTCTCCCTCGGGCAGATCCCGTTTGTCATCAACATACAGCGAGATAAGCACCACATCGTCTTTCAGTATCGAAAGAACCTTCGGGTCAGACCAGACGTTGTTTTCCATCTTCCTGCAGTTTACGCACGCGTGGCCTGTAAAATCAAGAAGGATCGGTTTTTTGATTTCTCTGGCGTACGCCAACCCGTCTTCATAGTCGTGAAAGGCCATAATTCCGTGGGGTCCCAGCTGAGCACCTTTGGGGAGTTTTCGCAAAGGCGCCCCAATTCCATCGGGATTAGCTGCTCCGATTCCCAAAGGGCTTTCGCTGTATGTTGTAGGTGGCGGAAAAGCGCCGATCAGTTTCAGCGGAGCGCCCCAGAGTCCCGGGATCAGATACACGGTAAAGGAAAGCGTCAGCAACCCCAGAGATAATCTCCCAACTGATATGTGCGGCAGAGGACCATCATGCGGCAGCGTAATTTTTCCGAATAGGTAAAGGGTCAAGGCGGCAAAAATAGCAATCCAGATTGCGATAAAAATTTCCCTTTCCAAGAGGTGCAACTGCAACACCAGATCGGCATTTGACAGGAATTTGAAAGCCAGCGCCAATTCCAGGAACCCCAGGACAACCTTTACAGTATTCAGCCAGCCGCCTGATTTCGGCAATGAGGTCAGCCAGCCGGGAAATAGGGCAAACAGCATAAACGGCAGGGCCAACGCCGATGAAAAGCCCAGCATCCCTATAACCGGGGCAATTCCTCCATTGGAAGCCGCTTCCACCAACAAGGTTCCGACAATCGGCCCTGTGCAGGAAAACGAAACGATTGCCAGGACCAAGGCCATAAACAATATTCCGGTCACTCCGCCCTTGTCCACCTGACGGTCTGCCCTGTTTGCCCATGAAGCGGGCAGCAATATTTCAAATGCGCCTAAAAATGAGGCGGCAAAGACCACCAGTATCGCAAAGAAGATAAGATTGAACCACACATCTGTTGACAGGGCATTCAATGCATCTGCCCCAAAAATCTTCGTTACGGCCAATCCCAGCATCACATAGATTGCTATGATCGAGATGCCATAGAAAATTACATTTCGGATTCCTCCCGCCCTGCTTTTGCTTTGCTTGGTAAAGAAACTCACCGTTAATGGGATCATCGGGAAGACGCAAGGTGTGAGCAGTGCTGCAAAACCAGAAATAAATGCAACCAGGAAGATTGACCAAAGGCTTCTCCCGGTTGCAGGAAGGGCATGATCCTGTCCTGGAGCAGCTGTGTCAGCTGCAGGTCCGCCTGATTGTTGTTCCTTTCCGATGCCCTCACTACGTGTTCTATCCGCCGCAGTCTTGGTTATTCCAGTCGCCGGCATTGCACCAACAGCGGACGTTTTAAAATCCGACGGAACGGCTATTGAGAATTTCTTGCTTGAATTGATGCAGGCCTCCTTGCAGACCTGAAAATCAAATGCGGCCTCAACGGTCCTTAAATCTGGGTTTATGATCTGGATTTGCTGCTCGATATGCGCTTTCATTTCAAAGAAAGTTTCATTGACACCAAACACATTGTTGTAGGCGGTCCTGGTGGGTCCTTCCTTGGCCTTTCCGATCAGGCGATAGTTTCCTTCCTGATTTTTAAATGCAATTTCCATCGCAAGCGGCCCACCTTCGGGCGTATATTGCGAGTACATATGCCATCCCTTTTCAATGGTTCCCTCAAAAATGACCACCGCATTGCCGCCTGCATTCTTTTCAATCCTTGAGGTCCAACTTACTGGCTCCAGGATCTGGGCACTGCCCATCACAGTGGCCAGCAGGAAAAGAAGCGAAAATAAAATGGTCATGCGCGGTAAGTCTCGCTGCTGTATCGGTAGACGGTGTTGTATGAGTTTTATCATCGTAGTGTATTTTATATAAAATATTTCTTTTCCCTCTTAAATACTTTTTTTTGACGGATTTCCTGCATTTTTCGGCCCTGTAACTTCCCTTCGGAACGATTGGGATCCTTGGAGATTGACAGCCCGTCAGATGTCCGCTTCATGCGTCGCGAAAGATTTCCTCTTCAGTTCCGACCCCTGATGCAGGGTCACCACAAGCGGATATTTTTCAACCACCAGGTTACTCTGGTCAAGTCCGAAATTACTTTCTTCCTTTACCGAGAGGTGCTTCAGGTTATAATAGCCCTTCATGATGAAATCAGTTAGGAGCGGCATATTGTTATCATAGGACAGGAAGCTGTCCCTTATTATAATCTTAAAATCCCCAGCCGTGGATTGCCCGTACTGGAAAGCTCCGGCTTCTGAAATGACGACCTCCCTGCTTGCGACCATTTCCTGCACGACCTGCCTGAAATACAATCCGATCCTGGGCTCTTCGTGGAATCCCAGATCAAAATTGACGAAGTGGACACAGTCCTTTGCAATCGAGCTTATCTCATAGCTTACGCCGTAGGGCACCTCAAGCACGTTCACGTGCAGAAACCAGTAGTTATCGGCACGCTTGGGCGTACCGTAACTGAAAATGGAGTTGATCAGGTTTTTTTCCAGCCTGTGCAGGCTTTTCGAATGGGTGAGGAATACGATATTGGGCGCAAACTTCGGGATGCCTCTGTCTGAACGCAATTTGCGGAGCGACGGCAGATGGGCCGCGATGTCCGTAAATTCTATCAGCGCTGCCCGTATCCGCTGGCCCTTCCACCAGATGAACATAATGAGAAACAGCGTGGATCCGATACCAAGGGTGATCCATCCGCCCTGGGCAATTTTTTGCAAATTGGCAATCAGGAAGCTGAATTCGATACATGCAAACAGCAACGTCACCACCATCACGTACACCAAAGGCACCCTCTTCACACGCAGATAGCAGTAAATAAGTACGGTGCTCATGATCATGGTAAGGGTCACGCTGAGGCCGTATGCTGCCTCCATCTTTATGCTTTCCCTGAAGTAGAGCACCATGAATAAGCATCCGCCCATCAGCGCCCAGTTTATTGCCGGTATGTAAAGCTGCCCCTTGATGCTTCCAGGAAACAGCACCCGGTGCCTCGGCCATAATCCAAGACAGATGGCCTCACTGATGAGGGTAAAACAGCCGCTGATGAGGGCCTGCGAAGCTATGATTGCGGCGACCGTTGCAATAACAAGCGAAGGCCAGAATAGTTCCCTGGGCACGATATGGTAGAAAGGACTGACTGTTCCTATACTTTCACCGATGTGATCCATCAGCCATGCGGTCTGTCCCGCATAACAGAGCACAAGTGCGGTCTTTATAAAAATCCAGCTGACCCGTATGTTGTTGCGTCCGCAGTGTCCCATATCGCTGTAAAGTGCCTCAGCGCCCGTAGTACAGAGGAAAATGCTGCCAAGCAGCCAGAACCCTCTGGGCTCTTCTACCAGCATCTTGTACCCATAGTACGGGTTGAGTGCTTTCAGCACACTTAGATTTCCCATCAGGGAAATGAAGCCGATCACGGCAATGAAGCCAAACCAGACTACCATTGCAGGTCCAAAGATTTTGCCGATACTGTCGGTCCCGAACTGCTGGAATACGAATATCCCGATTATGATGGCAATGATCACGGGAACGGTATCAAAGCCGGGGATGACCATCTGCACGCCCTCGATTGCCGAGGCCACCGATATGGGGGGCGTGATAATACTGTCGGCCATCAGGAAGGCGCCGCCGGCCATTGCAGGGAACAGGAGCCATCTGCCCCAGTACCTCTTGATGAGTGCATAAAGCGAGAGGATACCCCCTTCCCCGTGGTTGTCAGCCTGGAGCGCTATGATGACATATTTTAGGGTGGTCTGGAAAAAAAGTGTCCAGAATATACAGCTCAGGCTTCCAAGTGCTATCGTTTCAGAAATGACGCGATTATGGAAAACCGCATTCAGTGTATAGAGCGGCGAGGTTCCAATATCACCAAAGACAATGCCCACGGCGATCAGCGAACCAGCCAGTGTAATCTTCTGATGAAATGTAATGCTGTTGCTGTGCATGGATTGCTCTTTACTCAATTATTTATATCAATGGGAACGGATTGGGTATGCAGACCGGGAATGCCAATCATTCCGCTGACCGCTCCTCTTTAAGAAAATGTCTTTTCAATTCCTGCATCTTGTCAAAGATCAGCGGAGGGTAGTTGCCATGGAGTTCATGGCAATCCTCGCAAATCTCCAGTTTAAGATTTGCAGATTCATCCAGATCGGTATAGGGAAATATGCTGAAGATAAGTTCGTGCTTCATGATATTCAGGTAGAAATTCCTGTCGGCTTCCTCAATATTGGCTTCCTTGATCTTTTCAAAAATGTGTTCGGCTATCCTAAGGATACTCAGTATTTCGCGCACGCCATCCTTCTGCAGCAGCAGGTTGTTGTCGTGCAGGTCGATATTCATCTCCTCGATGTCATTTATAAAACACCTGATGGCCCTTTTGCCCCGCAGGACCTTTATCTCGCTATTGGAATCGAAATTGCTCTGGTAGCTGAAATTGCTGATGTTGTTTTCCAGTATCGTGTAGAGTTCGTGAAGGTGTTTTACGGTCCGCTCCTGCATTTCCCTTCGCTCGCTGGCCTCCACCTGCATCTGCACGATATTGTTGGCGGTCCTGCGCTCACGCAGGGCAAGGAATAACAGTATTATACCTACCAGTTGGGCCACTGGCGCTGCAATGTCCCAAAATGCGGATCCGATTTCGCCAACATTTTTAAGATTCTTTACACTCAATATTGGAAAGAGCAAAGGAGTTGCAAACATCAGGATGGTTCCCACTATCAGCAGGCCGATTGCCAATTGATTTTCAGTGTTTCTTTTTATTTTCATGATTGTTTAGAATATTGAACTATATTTTTTTTTCATTAGTATCCCTATCGTATAAGTACTAGCTCCTGTATGCGGCTAGGCAACCCGATCGGCTGCCAGTGCTTCTGCAGCGGTCAGTACGGAAGCTCCTAAAAAGAGTGTATGGATGATAAAAAATTGCAATGGGGAATATTCAGTGAATGGTATCTTAAGCCCTTTGTCGAGATGCATCGGGCCGGACACCATAAAGCTCAGGATCACCAGGAAAGTGATAGCTGCGCTGATGCTTCCCAAAGCCGAAAGCTTCGCCGATAGTGGCCGCAAGGCGATAAGGATACCCATACTTATCTCGCATACGCCTACGATGATAGAGAACATTCTTGTGCTCACCAATCTGAAGGCCCAGGAAAAAAAAGGGCTGCTTTCAGCCAGAGGACGAATGGCTTCGGCTTCATGTCGGGAGAATTTTAGCATCCCTATGCAAATCAGGGTTACAGCCAGGCCGTACCTAAGGGCCAAAGTCCATGAAAGGAGAGAATATATTACAGTCGCTGTTTTCATAATCCGGGGAGTTTGCCTGAAAAACGGCTAAGATTCGTATTTTACCTTTTGCACCTGCTCGTCAATTTTCCAACGGCCCGTTCCTTCCTCCCCTATGACATCAAAGAGTTCAAGGATACGCCTTGCAACATATTCTTCCTGGATCTGCTCCTCCAGGAACCATTGTATGAACTGGAACGTGACAAAATCTTTGTTCCTGATGCATATCTCGGCCATGTCGTTGAACAGGTCCGTCACATGTGTTTCCATTTCAAGGGTCCGCTCAAATAAGTCACGGAATGTGGTAAAGTCGGTTGAAATATTGGTTATTTCTGGAGAAATGGCCCGGCCGCCCCGGTCATTTACATATTTGAACAGCTTTAACATATGTGCACGCTCCTCTTCGGCCTGCCTTTCAAAAAAGCCGGCACTGAAGTCATACCCCTTCTCCCCGCACCATGCGGACATGGCGAGATAGGTGGAGGACGCATGCGCCTCGGTTCTGATCTGGTCGTTTAATGCCTTCTGAACTTCCTCACTTATTGATTTTTTGACTCTTGCTAGATCTCCCATAATTGTTTTATTGTGTTTACTTACGTAGTCGGGAGAAAAAGCGAAACCTTACAATTATTTTTAGAAAATAGGAAAGAATCTGCAACAGCAGAAGAGAGATGCGAAAATAAAGGAAATAGATTTTTTTTGGGGAAAGCACCACGACGCCCCTCAGGGGCAGTGATGTAAGAAATTTTGCTTTGCTCGGCAATTTTTCAGCCAGGATGCTAAGACACTACGGAGCTAACGGGTCGCCTTGAGGGAATGGATCCTAAATCGAATAAGGCTGATGGCAATTCGTGCCAATGGATTTATGTTCAGGCGACAATTATCTCTGCCGGCTGATTCTGGAACAGCCCGCATTCAATCACGCCTGTAATGCATTTTATTTTAAACTCCATGTCCCGGTCAATGTTTTCAAACTTTGCGTCAAGTATGAGGTTGCGGTTTTCTGTCAGTACGGGCCCGTCCTTGCCTTGCGCAGGCCTAAGGACTATTTGATAGGCGTCAAGTTTTTTCAATTCTGCTTCCACGTGCATAAGGGCATCGGGGAAGACCTCTACTGGAACAGGAAATTTTGAGCCCAGCTTCTCGACAAGCTTGCTGTTGTCAACAATAATGTAGTTCTGCCTGCTTGCGCTCATCATAAGCTTTTCCTTGAACATCGCCCCACCCCGCCCCTTGATCAGGTGCCTGTTGGGATCAACTTCATCAGCACCATCAAAATACCAGTCCGGCCCGTTTTCGTTCAGGCTGGTAACGGGTATGCCCATTTTTGCACAGGTAAGTGCCATTTCGATAGATGTGGGCAGAGCCATAATGTGCAGCCTTTCCTCCCTTGCCCTTGCGGCGATGGCCAATACCGCCAGGTAGGATGTAGAACCCGATCCTACGCCTATGATGTCGCCATCGACGACCCTGGAAGCAATCCTCTCGGCAACTTTCTGCTTGCTCTTGCGGTTGCTTATCGGCACAGGCCATGAAACGTTCTTAAGTATTTCGCTATTCCAGTCCATCCTCCTGACGTAAGAAATTTAATTTAAATAGTGCCTATCCGGCTATCGTGCACATTTCAATCCAATCAATATCCTGGGAATTTAAGATCGGAAGTACGCCAAGGTCTGCCCTTGAATCCGCTGAGATTTTGAGCTGCAACACTCTATACCGAGGATTTATTAATTTTTTGAGGGCTGGTCCAACTTTGCATCAATTTGTTTTTGAAGCTCTGCCTTGAAACCATCATCCAGTTTCACTGTTTTTCCACGCTGGAAGACTTTTTTGACAAACTGGTTGATTGCAGCACTCTGTTTCATGAAAGTGTTGCACATTTCACATATACTCAGGTGGTATTCCAGCTCCAACTTTTCCTTGAATCCTATCTTTCCCGATTGCTGCTTCTCAATCAGGAAGGTTGCCTTCTTGCAGTTGTCAAGCATGTCGCCCTTCTCCTGATCCGTTAAATTTTTCATAGTAATTATTTTATTTATATCTAAATCCAATTCCTCTGGAGACATTCCCTCAGGCTTACCTTCGCACGGTGGCTGATAACCCAGAAATTTGAAGAGCTCAGCTCCAGCTGGGCGCAAATATCATCGCTGGATTCCTCATCGATGTGCTTTAGGGTGAAAACTGACTTCCACAAGGGCGGAAGCTTTTTCATGCACGATGTCAGTATGCCGTCAAATTCGTTATTTTCCAAAGCGACATCCTCGATGCCGAATGGCTCTGGAAAGCGTCCTTCCTTCCAGTGTCCGCTTTCCTCAAAATACTCGTCGGCACCGGGGCTATTGAACGATACCGTCTCTTTCTGGGATAGTTTGGACTTCTTGCGATAGACATCGAACACCTTGTTTTTCAAGATCGCGGTCAGCCAGGTTTTTTCAGAGCTCCTCCTGTCAAATTTTTCCCAGCCCTCCAGAGCCGCCAGGAAGGTTTCCTGAACAAGATCCCGTGCAAGTTCATTGTCATCGATGCGGGAACAGGCATAGCTGTAAAGATAATCGGCATAATTCGCCACCCAAAGGTTTGGTCCCCCAGCTTTTGAGTCCGGAGTGTTGGTTGTAGTTAGCATAGTGGTCTGTGTTTGTTATTGTTGGTAAAACATACGCATGCCTTCCAGTATCCGGCCCTCTGCCGAAAGCTATGGAAGCTCTCCACGATTGACCGATACACTTTTTGCTTGCGCATTTCAGGTTAGTCGCTAAACCCGAAAGAACCTTACAAACTTTTTTATTTTTTTTTTACAAGCACTAAATTTACGCAAACAAATCGTAATGGGGATGAATACACCGGGCAAATATAAAGCTTTCAATATTTGAAACTGGTTCCGTCACGGGCATCTTCTAGATTAATATTCAAGAGCGCCAATGCGTCGCGTATCTGATCCGATAAGAGGTAGTTCCGGTCTGCCCTCGCAGAATCGCGCAGTGCTATCAGCAGCCTGATCGTTCCGTCTAGTTTGTCATCGTGCTCTTCACCTGATACGGGCTGAATTACCAGCCCGAGTACATTGTAAGTAAAATCTGTAATAGTACTCACGAAAAGGTCCAGGTCTGATTCTGTTAACGACGCCTTCTTGTCCTTGAGCAGATTTATGAAATGTACGCCCTCAAAAAGGTGCGATATGAGAATAGGTGTGTTGAAATCGTCATTCATTGCCTCATAGCAGAGGGCTGCCCATGAAGGGATGTCAAGTGTTGATTGCGCACCGGACTCCAACCGGATCAGGTCATCAACCGACTCCAATAAGCGGTTATGTCCTTTTTCCGCTGCAAGGAGCGCTTCCTCTGAAAAGTCCATGATGCTGCGGTAATGGGCCTGCATCATCAGGAACCGGACGACAGACGCTGAAAATGCCTTGCTGAGCAGAGGACTTCCGCCACTCAATATTTCACCCGGCAGTATGCTGTTGCCGCCGGACTTCGCCATTTTTTTTCCGTTCAGGGTCAGCAGGTTCGCGTGCATCCAGTAGTTGACCGGCGCATGGCCTGTGCAGGCATTTCCCTGGGCGATCTCGCTTTCGTGATGCGGAAACTTCAGATCCATGCCTCCGCCGTGTATGTCAAATCTATCTCCCAGGTATTTGGTGCTCATAGCGGTACATTCGGTATGCCAGCCCGGAAAACCATCACTCCATGGTGAGGGCCAGCGCATGATGTGCCCCGCCTCGGCACGCTTCCACATGGCAAAATCCCGATCGTTGCGTTTGTCCGACTGTCCGTCCAGTTTACGGGAATTGCCCGCCATATCTTCAAGACTGCGATTGCTGAGCACTCCATAACCAAACTCCTGATCGTATTTTGAGACGTCAAAATACACCGAGCCATTTGATTCATATGCATAGCCTTTGTCAATTACCTTACGAATGATTTCTATCTGCTCGATGATGTGCCCGGTGGCAGACGGCTCGATATTTGGGGGCAGTAGGTTAAACTTTCTGAGGATGTCGTGGAAATCGATCGTGTAACGCTGTACGATCTCCATCGGTTCAAGCTGCTCCAGACGGGCCTTCCTGGCGATCTTATCTTCCCCTTCATCCACATCGCCCACCAGATGGCCGACATCTGTTATATTCCGGACATAGCGCACCTTATACCCGAGGTGCAGAAGGTATCTGTAGATCATATCGAACGACATAAACGTCCTGACGTTGCCCAGGTGCACATTGCTATACACGGTCGGTCCACAGACATACATCCCGACATATCCCTCACTTATCGGAGTGAATATTTCCTTTTCACCCGAAAGGGAATTGTAAATTTTCAACTTTTGGTCCGTAGAATTCATAGTTCCCCTTGTTTATTTGCCTTAAAGACTTCCCCGGTTTGCATTGAAACCTCCAGGCTGTTGCTTCTCAATCTATAGATCAGATCCTTGGCATCGATCAGATCGACTGGTATCTTCCCTTTGCTTTTCGCCTGCCTTTTGACCTCGCGGCTAAAATAACCGGTAGTCAGCAGCAAACCCTTGTTGGTCTGGCCGTCCATTGTGTCGCGCAACTCGTTGATTATCGTATCGGGGAGCGTACCGGAATGCTGGACTCCAAAAAAGGCAAAATGGTAGGACATCAATGCGCCCAGTTCTATAGTTCCTTTTCCCACTATCCATCCGCATCCTCCCTGCAGGACAGATTCGACATTCGAAATTCCCAATGATGCAAAAAATGTAGAGCAGAAATTTTTAAACTGCCACACATCCAGTGTGTCTATTATATCAACAGCATTATTATTCATAAAAACGGGGTTTGTAATATAATAAGTCATTTGCCTGTTCAAGGATACAGAATCGCCTGCATCAGTTTTCAAGTAATATGACCGCTCCCAAACCTCCATCTGCGCAGACACTGATAAGCGCCTTCTTGTTTGCTCCGGCCAAATGTAATTGTTTCAATGTCTGGCTGATTATCCTCGCGCCCGTTGCACCAAATGGATGCCCTATAGAGATGCTGCTGCCTTTTATGTTGAGCTTCTCCATGGGAAAATTTCCCAACTTCGATTTAACCCCCATCCGATCCAGGTGTGAAGGGCTTTCGAGAATGCTTATCGTCGACAATACCTGTGCCGCAAACGCTTCATGGATTTCCCAGATATCTATTTCGTTGTATGTAAGCTTGTTCCGCTCCAATAATCTTGCAATGGCAAACGTTGGCGACATCAGGATCCCCTCTTCTTCTATATTTACCGCAGCCGTTTCCCAATCTGTTAACCTTGCCCTGTAAGGGGAATGAAACTCATCAATCCTATTTTTTCCTGCTACCCAGACACCCGCGGCACCGTCGGTAAATAAACTTGAATTGCCAGCGGTGATGGAGCCCTTTCCAGATGTTCGATCAAATACCGGACTAAGCGCTGAAAGTTTCTCCATTGTGGTATCCTTTCTGGGGATCAGATCTTCAGCCACAGTAAAGGCAGGAAAAATCAAATCGCTGAAAAACCCCTCATTTTTGGCCTTGAAATAATTCTTATGACTGACCAGGGCCAGCGCGTCCTGGGCATTACGCGAAATTCCGAGACGCTGTGCAGTAATTTCGGCATGCTGCCCCATGCTCTTGCCTGTAATCCTGTTTACCCCTGGCGGGATGTATAGCTTAAATTTAAATATCTCCCAGGCCCACTTCAGCTTGGCCATTATCCCGTGCAATTGTCTGCCTCCCTTGACCCACTTTGAAGTTTCGTTTGAAAGTCCGAGCTGTACGTTGGAAAAACTCTCAACCCCTCCTGAAATGGCCGTCTCGTCATCCGTTATCATCGATGCAAGCTGGATGGTAGACAGTACGCTGCTGGCACATGCCATAGTAGTCGAGAAGGCTACAGTTTGATCCGCCAGTTCTGATTCCAGTACAATGTCCCTGGCAATATTGCTGTACGCGAGATTGGGAACTACGGTTCCCCAGCCCAGATAATCCGGCTTGATGGGTTCTTTGTGTCTCATATTATTTACCACCGAAACCGACAGCGCTATCGCCGAAATATCTTTTAACTCCCTGTTTTCCTTTACAAAGGGGGTTCTCAGGCCCGATACCAGCCATATTTCTTTGTTTATCTTGCCCATCATCTGAAATTAAATTTTGCCTATCAATTCCAGTAACAGGAATTAAAAGTATCTTGTTTGTAATTCTTGCTTTTGCCATTGTGTCCGGACGCTTTTAGAATATCCTCGTATTGGACTTTCTGTCTTGGGCTCAGATATTGCTCTGGCTCACCACCATATGGGATGGCTACATTGATTTGCGAGCGCTGCGCTTTACCCAATCTCAAAAATTTAAATGGTGATTTTGAAAGATAGTACTGCGGCCTCTCATCAATCCGATAGCCTCGATGGTCGTCAATCAGGAAGAAGCCTTCGTTGGTTGCATAACTATTGAGGTCACCCAGGGAAACCTGGGAATCGTCGAAAAAAACCTTTACCACCTCCGCATGCTTGATCCAGCCGGCTTCCGTATACTTGACTGCCGGGTGTAAGGCCATTGAGGTTTCGCCAGACCAAAAACATGGCGTTTCGTAGATTGTGGATTTTAATTCCCCATACTCCATCTTTAAGTCTTCGCCCAAAAGGGCGGCATATTTGGGTATGGGCGTCCCTAATTTATCAAGTACTTCCACCATTTTATTGTACATGCTCAACGGCTTGTAGTTGTTTGCCAGTTTGGGAATGATGTCCCGGCCCCTGAAGTCTACAAAATGGGCCACAGGATTGTTCCAGGACCGTTCGTTATACATCGCAAGTACATCTTTGTCCTTGCCAGGTATATTATTGAAAATTGCCAAGGGCACAAATTCATTTTCAATAAATTCAACCATTTGGTGATAGCTTAGGACGTCCCGTCCAAAATTTACGCATGTGGCGCATCCTGGAATTTCCTGGAAAAACAACAGTACAGGTTTGCCTGTAAGCTCGCTCAGCCTTAGGGCTTCGTCATGGTCTCTCAACCATGTTACCTTCCCTAGTTCGATATTTTGATTTCTGGGGTCTGTCCTTGTTTGCATCTGTTTCAGTTTTTTAAAATTATTTGCTTCTTTATCAACTATCTGTGGACGGACATAGATATATTCGCATATGGTTCCGTGTGACGCTACGCTGATAAAGCTCTTAAGGCTTCTATTGACGCATCGACATTGATATGGAAATCTGCAAATACCACCTTGTCATTCTGGTCTATGAAAACAAACCACGGGGTTCCGCCGGTTCGATAGCCCTGCATGAAGTTTGAACGGGATTTGCCATCATCCCCGGCATCGTGCCCAAATGGGATCCTTAAGCCATATTTCTTCTGGGTCTCCACCATTTTTGAATAGGTGTTTTCGTGATGGCCCTCGAAGACCGTCTGGACTGCCAGAAATGCCACATTGCCATTGTGCCTGAACGCCTCTACCATTTTCTGCAAGGTAGGAAAGCCTATGCTGTGACAGCCTGGGCACCAGCTTTGGAAACAAAAGACCACCTTGAACTTTCCTTTGAAATCCGACAGTCTTATCTGGTCTATTTTATTGCCATCTGCATCGATCCAATTCTTTACATTAAACTCAGGCGCATCAAATGCCTGATCTTCTATTGCTTGATTTTTCATAATGTCGTACGTTTATTGCGTTTGCAAGGCAGCGATGCCCTTTTATTAAAATGGATTATGAATCATGGCGTTTGCTGTGCCCTTTTCTTGAATCCCTTACCTGCTTAGTAGGATAAGGAGTCAATTCCTTACAACAGATTTTTGCCGTCCTGTGCTGCTGTTAGAAAAAATGGCATGCCAAGTCTGCCCAGACCTGACATGCCATAGCACTGGCGGCTTTACAAGAACGTACCGTGCCTCTCAAAATGGCAGGTATATCCATGCGGGAACTTTACAAGGTAATCCTGATGGTTATCCTCCGCAGGCCAGAATTTGGTAAAGGGCTCCAAGGTAGTTACAACTTTGCCCGGCCAGAGCCCTGATCCATCGACAATTGAGATGACTTCCTGCGCATCCTCTCGTTCTTGCTCATCTTGGATGAAGAGGGCGGAACGGTAACTGGATCCCCGGTCGTTGCCCTGCCTGTCTACAGTGCTCGGATCGTGGATCCTGTAAAAATAATCCAGAAGCTCCCTGTATGACGTCTCGTTGGCATCATAAGTGATTTCAAGGCCTTCGGCATGCTGTGGATGGTTCCGGTAGGTGGGATTTTCGTTTGTTCCCCCTAAATATCCAACTTCGGTATCCCTTACTCCGGGACGCACCCTAAACAGTTCTTCCATGCCCCAGAAACAGCCTCCTGCCAAGTATGCCTTTTTTAAATTTTCCATAAAATATGTATTTAGATTAATATTCTTCCATCCACTGCCCACTGGGTGGAATATGTTGTTTTACAAATCCGTTTTCTTCAGCGAAGCGGCATTGATACAATAACGCAGTCCGCTGGGTGCCGGTCCGTCTGGAAATACATGCCCAAGGTGCGCATCACAAGTATTGCATGTTACCTCCACCCTGATCATGCCGTGACTGATATCCTTGATGTGACCGACGCTTTCAATGGTTACGGGCTGGGTGAATGATGGCCAACCTGATTTGCTGTGGAATTTTTCACCCGAATCGAACAGGGGCGCGTCACAGCAGATGCATTGGTACGTTCCTGATTCGAAATGCGTGCACATCGCAGACCTGTGCGGTTGCTCGGTACCTTTCTGTCTTGTGATGGAATAGGATTCCGCACTGAGAAGCGCCTTCCATTCCATATCGGTTTTTACCACCTTTTTAAGTGGCTCAGGATTACCGTGATTCACAAACCTGATGATATCATTCCAATTTAGCATGACTGAGGATTTTAAGAAGTTAATAATCGCTATCGTATTTTGGCTAGCCTGATTCTTACAGTGCAAATTTAGGACACAGGTGATTGCTTTCCCTTACCACTTTTACCCGATGATTTAGCGATTCTTCCTGGCACAATCACTTTGGACTCCAATACTTACAGCCATTAATTCGGACCATGGAAAGTTGGCGGAACCGATTTGGGTACACTACCCTCGTTATCGGATGGCCGTGCATCCTTTTCTTAAAATGATTTGGCTGGGATGCTTTGAGTTATTTGATGCCCGATACCAGATACATCAAGAATACGTTCTTTTCTACTTCACAATCGGAAATGCCGCAAGGCAGTAGAGGCCGGCTCTAGAAGTATTGCCAGTGTCGGAGTCATCTAATTTCAAACCAATATGTGAAGCGAACTTACAACCATTTTTTCTTCTTGAACCAGACATATATAAGGACATTTACGGCAGTCATCAGTAGCATGACACCAGGATATCCGAACCTCCATCTGAGTTCCGGCATAACCTCAAAATTCATTCCATATAAGCCCGTAATAAAAGTCATTGGCATAAAGAACACGGAAAAAATAGTCAGAACGCGAATAGTCTCGTTTGTACGTTGCGAGGAAGCAGAAAAGTAAATATCAAGCAGCTGCTTAATGTTTTCAGACCTCGCAATAAGCATACTCTGAAGCTTGATGAATAAATCCCTCGTATCCCGGGTTTCCACATTTCCCTCCTCCTTGGAATCCAGCTTGTCGATAATGTCATACGATAATATAAGCATCTGCTTTAGCAGATCTATTTTCCTTTTCAGATAATAGACGCCTTGCAGCAAGGGCCCGTCTTTAGGTTTGAGAAAAACCATTCGCTCATAATAATCCACAGAGTCAGACAATTTTTTTAATGGATCCTCGTAGGTATTCAGGCAGGAGGCGATCAAGATATTTAAAAGTTCCCTGCTGCTGGATGACATCTTTTCTTCCATGGACGCAATTACCTCTTCAAAAAGAGACTGCTTTTTGCGATGGATCGTCAATATAAATTTTTCACAAAAAAATATTGCAATCGTACTGGTAAGGTCCTGGACATTTTCCACTTCCGGTGTGTCATCTTTGCTGCATATCCTGAACAGTACGAAAGAATAGTGCTGCATCCTTTCAAATTTGGGCAAATGGTCCGGCTCCAAGCAGTCATTAACCAAGGCTGGATGAAGATTGTACCTGGTAGCAACTTCCGCAAATTCCTCTTCTGACGGCTCAATGATATCCAGCCACTCAAAGCCATATTCATTACTGTCTGCTATTTTGTTTATCATGGTTTAATCGATATTGAGTATGCTAGCCAGCCCAACCAAATTCTGTCCGGCGTTCATTTGTTTAAAAGGATTCAGATTTGGATATCCCCAATTGGCATAACGGTGCAGAAGGATTCTTGGACAGAAAATTCAGAAATGGCAGCCTCTCTTCCGCGTGCCTGCGCTGGATAACGAATATTCCTGTATTTTCCCCTAACGATGGGTGAATATGCCGGACCTCTGAAAGATTTTGACATACATAATCTTGCATTTTTTTTATTTTCAAGAAATGCGGCGATATGCTCCTGCAATGCTTCTTTGAACTCCAATTCCAATTCAGGTTTGACATCGGTAATCTGCAATGCCCCCTTTAGGCATTTATTGATAAGGATGCTCTGCTCCATATATGTTTCACAGATGGCACAGCCGCCGAGGTGAAGTTCCAGCCATGAGGCCTGCGCCGGTACGATGTCCTCCAACTGTTGCCTTTCAATCAGGTAGGTCGCTTTTTGGCAGCCGATCAGTGTTTTCGGGGGCTCCGCCCCTATTAATTTTTTCATAGTCTTGAGTTAGATCCAATTCTTTTGCAGGCAAGACCTCAAATTGACCTTCGCCCGGTGTATGATCACCCAATAATTTGACGCGGTTAGGTTCAGATGCCTCATAATGGCCTCGCTTTCCTCGTCATCAAGGTGTTTCATCGTGAATACCGATGACCATAGTGGGGGCAGCTTCGCCATGCACGCCTTGAGTATTTGCTGGAACTCCAGGGTATGCATCGCGTCCGGCTGCACGTCCCAGTTGCCGACAGGGTAATGCTGCGCAGCCCAGCGGCCATCTTCAGCTTCGAAAAAAGCCTGATTTTCAGCGGCAGCCGGCCCGGGGCGGTTCTGAAATTTTGCGGCCTCTTTTCGATAGAAATCCACAATCTTGTTCTTGAGAATAGCCGTAAGCCAGGTCTTCTCCGAACACAGTCCGTGGAAGCTATCGGCTCCCTGCAGCGCTGACAGGAACGTTTCCTGGACCAGGTCCTTCGCGACCTCGGTACTTTTTATTTTCGTCAGGGAGTAGCCGTAAAGATAGTCTGCATATAATTCCACCCAGGAGTTTGGATCCAGGAGGGTTCTTGATTTTTCATTTGGATCTGATCCTTTGTACATCTATATTGTGTTGTCTGTTTACTGATCTATGCCCCTCGTAGATGAAAAATATCCTGACAGCCGGTATCCGCTTACGGTTCCTAGTACGGCAGCGGTAACAGGGTGCCTTTCCAAAAGGAAATCGTTTGGCCCCTGACCGGCGCGCTGAAGATATTATTGATGGGGTATTGGGAACGATGGCCTCGGTATGGCTTCACAGTGACATCTCGCGCAGACTTGCAGCAGGCAAATGATAGCCTTATTTTCCAACAACAATGTGCGACGACTTGTATACCTGTTGCCAATACTTTTGAAACACATTCCTAAGCAACCTCACCATCCCTTCAGAACCAATCACGAAAGCAATTTTTCCATACATTGGCAAGGCCAGGCATGTCATATATCCTTCGCAACCATCGAATAGGAGCGAAACAAATTTACCTGATAATGAGGATGGCAAAATGCCTAAAAATCCATTTTTCAATAATGGAATTAGGAGTTTTAGGCAAGTTGTAAATATCTTCCCGGGAGTGATGGCCAACATGCAACTGAATAGCCAGCAACTTAACTAATCAGTACTAAAAAAAGGAAACTGGGACAACTGAGGAAGTTATAATCTCGCAATTTGTACAAAAACGGCCAATTATGGCCGGAAGTTGCATAGCAACCTAATGTCGGGATTAATCTTTGTACTTTTAAATTGTTTTGGTGAATGAAAAATTCATTTTCCGCAATCAGAAATCATCTCTCACTTTAGCCGCAAACCTGCTTCTCAAAACAGCGAGTTTTGGACTGATGTAAACTTGGCAGAATGGTGCTGTCTTGTTTTTGCTGTAGTAATTCAATTGATTTTCCGCGTTCAGGCGGAATTTCCTGAAGGGTAATATTTTAGTGATGTACCGGCTTTGGTTCTCAATGGAGAGACGTGCCAGGCTTTCTTGCAGGACCGGACTGTCCTTCTGGTCAAAATAGTATATCGCCGAACGGTATTTATCCCTCATGCTATGCTCATTTGCACTGCTGTGGGTCAGCAGGTGCACTTCGATAAGGACATCGCTGGAAATAATGCTGCTGTCAAAATCTACGACAACGCCTTCAGAAAAATTATCAAAGGGGACGTCAGAAGCGATCCAGCCCTGCTCGACCTTCTCAACACCATGCAAAGCCTGAAACACTGCTTCGGTGCACCAGTGGCAACCTCCTCCAAAACCCAATTTGCTTATTGTCCCCATACTTTTTTCTTCTATTACCGAAGCTTAAACTCCAACACTATTCCATCTGGCAACATGATCTCCACAATACAGGTACTATTACAGTAACAAGTATGACGGGACAGAACCTCATCCGCTTGTTTAGTAGTGGAAAAACAAAAAGCCTTACACAAATATAAAAACTACAAAATTTTTCTTATCAACACAAACCAAAATGATACCGAAATTTCTGTAAAGAGGCGTTTAAAAGTTCAATGATGATAACCTCAATGAGATGGAAGAGATAGAACAAGTTAAGAAACAAAAGTGTTTGTTGTCATATGAAAAACTTTTATGAGTAAAGGTATTTAATCCCAGCGTCTAAAAGAACTAGTGGGGCACCGTACAAAGTACTTGTAATAGAAGTTTCGAATCATACTTGATCTATAGATACGCGAAAGGCTAATATGAAACTACAAAGTTTCAGATTTAAAGCCCTTGCAAAATTTGAGCAAAATCGTTTTTGCGCCAATGGTCAGTTATCTTGCCATCCTTGAGGACATCAATCTCAATGACATTCAGCTCTAATTTTTTTCCACTGGCTTTTTTTCCCATAAAGTCACCGGTATGTGTAGCAGTTATCGTTTTCCGCAAGGAAACTTTGTCGCCTTCGGCCAGCACTTCGTTAATCTGCACGGAAATATCCGAAAAGCCCTTATGAAAGCCCGTTATAAATTGAATCATCACGCTTGCGTCTTTTGAGGTATTTGCCGGGGCAGTATGATTTATAAAGGAATCAGCCAGCAGTTCTTTTGTAATGGAAGTGTTTCCTAATTCAAAAAATTCCTTGTTGAACCTGATCACCACCTCTTTGTTTTTTTTGGAAGTCATAGGGTTTGTTTTTTGGTTATTTTGATTTTGCACTTTGCAGCCGCTAAGGAGCATAAGTGCCAACAGTGGCGTAATGAGCTGTTTCATGATCGTTTATTTTTTTATATGAATGTAAATCGTTCTTTTATTTCTCCCTGGCGTCAACCAACTGACGCTTTCAACACACAGCCAATGGGCATATTCGAATCCTTAATATTTTTAAAGGTCTGGCAATTACCTATGTTCTTCCAAAAATGCAGATGCATTTTCTAACCATCCATTTGAATCAGAACATCTTGGCGCTTGAGAGGTGCTGTCAATTTTGTCATAATTTTAAATACTGCATGTATGACGCAAAGGTTAGATTACTTTTAAGAACCAGCCAATAAGATATTTAAATAAATTGGGTTAATATAATTTAAGGATAGTCCTATCTGTTGGCAATCGTTTTTCTTATACTGCTTAAAAATTCTGGAGTTATTCCAAGAAAAGAAGCGATCTGAGTATTCGGAAGTCGCTTTGAAAGTTCGGGATATTGATTTAGGAATGCGCAGTAGCGTTGTTCTGCAGTGCAACTGATATTTTGCAACACCCTTTCTTGAAGTTCAATAAAATTATTTTCAATAATTATCCTAAATATCCTGTTGAACTTTGGGAAGTTCTCAAATAGGAAAACCAAATCCATAAGGCCTATCTGGATTATTGATGATGGCTCAATGGCTTCAATATATAATCTGCTGGGAATCCCTGCATTGGGATTCTTAAGATCAGACGGCTTTATAGAATGGAAGCTCGCCATGTCCGTCAGCCATGCATTTTCTGCACCAAACTGTAAGTTGTGTTCTTTGCCTTCTGGGTCAACACTATACATCTTGAAGCAACCACTAACGACAAAAGTATAATGCCTGCAGCGGTCTCCATCCTGCAAAATAAATTGCCTCCGCTTGATTTTTCTTTCAATCGATACTCTTGCTACAGCTTCAATTTCTTGGTCGCTCAGCGGAAGAATGCTGCCGAAATAGTTTATAAGTTTCTGAATGGGCATGTTGGCTCAAATTTAAGGTCATTTGAAATAGTATTGAAGGCAGGCTTTAATCAATGCCAGCTCCAAATCAATTGCTGTTCACAGGCGGCATTATCTCAAACTTACCCTGCCATTCTTTAATTGCCTCTAATATAGGAAGGAATGCTAATCCCTTCTCAGACAATTTATATTCTACTCTTGGCGGTAATTCCTTATAAGCCAATCTTTCCAAAAGACCATCCTCTTCCAGCTCTTTTAACTGCTCGGTGAGTACTTTCCTAGAGATATGGGGTATTATGGCATCCATCTGGCCAAAGCGAATAGTACGGGTGCTGATCACGTTTATGATCATGGGTTTCCATTTATTTCCAATAGTGCCAATGGCTCTGGTAAAGGGGCAATTTGAATTGCAAAATTTCTCGTCTCTCATGTCTTTTATATTTTGTGGTTACCTGACGGTAACTAGAATGAAACATATTAGTTACAAATATAAACTATTGATAGTATCTTTGCGTAACAAAAGTAATGAAAATTGTTTAACAATTAAATTTAAAAATGAAGATAGGAATTATAGGTGCCGGATCAATCGGTACTACAATCGCAAAACACCTAGCCAAAGCAGGTTATGAAGTAATTGTCAGCAACAGCCGCGGTGGCGATACGCTGACGGAAAAAGTGAATCAAATCAACGGTAAAATCAGTAGCGGCTCAGCACAGGAAGCAGCACAAGCCGATGTAGTATTTCTCGCGGTTCGATGGGAACACGCACAGGAAGCACTCTCTGCCGTTTCAGTTGAGGGTAAAATTCTGATTGACATGACCAATGCAAATCCACAAGAATTTGTGTTGGCAGAGCCAGGCTCAAAAACATCCAGCGAAGTTGTGAGCCAATGGGCAAAGGGTGCAAAAGTGGTTAAAGCCTTTAATACGCTGTATGCTCATGTGCTGGCAGAAAATCCGCATACCGATAATGGCAACAGAGTGATTTTCTATTCAGGAAATGATGAGGATGCAAAAAGCACTGTTTTGGACATTATAAGTCGCATCGGATTCGCAGGTATCGACTTGGGAAGCCTGAATGAAGGCGGAAAATTTCAACGTTTCCCAGGCGGACAATTAGCAACATTAAATCTTATCAAAACAAAATAATAAATTAAGGAACTATGAAGACATACAGATTAAAAAACAAAGTTGCCGTCATTACTGGCGGCTCAAAAGGAATTGGTGCGGCTATCGCAAGACATTTTGCCGACGAAGGCGCAAAGGTTGTAATAAATTACGCATCCAGCAGGGAGGCTGCGGATAAAGTTGTCAAAGCCATAACTGAGAATGGTGGTATTGCGATTGCGGTACAAGGCGATATATCAAAAGAAACCGATGTAAACCGGCTATTTGAGGAAACAAAGAAAGCTTTTGGCACATTGGATATTTTGGTAAACAACGCTGCCCATCAACAATATCTGCCGATCGAACAGGTCACGGTAGAAAATTTCCACAAGCATTTCGATACTAATGTTTTGGGCACCGCTCTGGCCATCCAAAAATCCCTGCCCCTGTTTGGTGATAAGGGTGGCAGTATAATAAACATCAGTTCGGTTGCGGCAAAACTGCCGATGGCTGGCGTCATGTTATATTCCGCAACTAAAGCGGCGATAAACGCCATGACTATTTCATTGTCGAAAGAACTTGGCGCAAAAAATATTCGCGTCAATTCCATTCTGCCGGGCGCTACGGAAACTGAAGGCGCAACCAATGCAGGGGTTACTGCTGGAAGTGATGCGGAAAAAATGTTTATAGACAACACACCCCTTGGCAGACGGGGTCAGCCTCAAGACGTCTCAAAAGCTGCCGTATTTCTTGGCTCCGATGATGCGGCATGGATAACGGGAGAGAATATTGCCGTTTCGGGTGGTTTGTATGGTTTTTAAATTTTATCAATAACAGTCTAAAATAAATAAAATGAGTAAATTAAAAAATAAAGTAGTAGTAATTACCGGCGGCAATAGTGGCATTGGCCTTGGCATTGCACAAGAATTTAAAAATGAAGGTGCAAAAGGCGTGATTGTGGGCAGAAACCAGGAGACTTTGGATCTTGCTGTAGCAAAGCTTGGAGAACAATTTATCGGAATCAATGCTGATGTGACGAATATTGCCGACTTGGAAAAAGTTTTTGCAGCAACATCTGAAAAATTTGGTAAGATCGATGCAATAGTTGCCAATGCTGGAGCTGGAACGGTTGGGACTGTAGAAAATCTGGGAGAAGCAGAATATGACATGGCAATGAACTTAAATCTCAAAAGTGTCTACTTCACGGTTAACAAGGCACTCCCATATATGAACAACGGCAGCTCAATTATTCTAATCGGGTCAAATGCCGCTCACCGCGCATATCCCTCATTCGGGCTTTATGGCGCTGCCAAAGCCGCAGTGATATTTTTTGCAAAAGCATTTTCAAATGACCTCCTATCCAGGGCGATCAGAGTAAATGTAATTACGCCAGGTACGACAGATACTCCGGCCTTTGAAAAGTTTGTCCCTATAGAACAAATTGAAGCTACAAAGACACACTTTGCTGCCCAAATGCCGATTGGTAGGATCGGACAACCATCTGACATTGGCAAGACGGCAGTCTTTCTCGCTTCTGATGATTCTTCATTTATGCTTGGAGCGGAACTTATCGTAGATGGAGGGATGACCTATTTAGCAAAATAACCGAGCTAAGGTTATTGGTTTAACACTATAAAAGCATATTAAGGCAGCCGGCAAAAAGTCGGCTGCTTTAATTATACCCAATGTCCTAAATTGTTCATAAAGTATGCTATTGGCAATCGTGTTAGTCATCCTTTGCCAAGCGTGATCCATAATCTCGTGACTACAGGAACTCACCCAAACTTAAAGCGTAAATCAAATCGTAGCCCTACGGTTTGCAATGTCAATATAAAATTATACTCGTAACCCGCGAAAAACATCAAAACTACTGAGGGTTAGTATCACAACGCTATGCACTTGACGAAGAATAGAAAAGCTTATTGCCTAGAGTATTGGAAAACAGGGTTTGCCATAAGAGGTAAAATAATGAGTGCTTTTGTCGCATTCAACTAATCACGCTTTTCCTCAAAACTGAACTCACTCAAATTATCAGCTAAAATATTTTTATGCACAGCAGCCTGCACAGAAAGATGATAAGGAAAATAAACATAAAATAAAGATAAAAATGATTGTTATTTCAGACAAAATGAATATTTTTGTATGTAATAACAAACATATTACACATAACAAGAGCATGAATAGGAAGAAACAGATCATCTATCCTAAGTATGAGAAGATGATGGAACAGATGGGAGAAAATATAAAACTGGCAAGGAAAAGACGTAAACTTACTACCGTTCAATTGTCAGAACGGGCAGATATTGCCAGGTCTACTCTTTATCTTATAGAACAGGGTAATCCAGGTGTATCTATTGGTGCTTATTTTAATGTACTTCGTGCATTGGGTCTTCAGGAAGATTTTCTAAAGCTTGCCGCAGATGATGTTTTTGGAAGGAAGTTGCAGGACTTGGAGCTATTATAATAAGGACAGATGGCACAGAACAAATATGACATATACGTTTACGCCCATTGGAAAGGCATGCAGGAACCTGAATTGACGGGTATCCTGTCTGCGCATTTTGCCAAAGGCAAGAAAGCTTTCAGCTTTGAATACGACAAAGAATGGATTAAATCAAAACAGCAAATGCTGCTCGATCCCGATATTCAGTTTTATTCAGGTCCGCAATTTCCAAACAACAAAGAAAATTTCGGTATATTTCTCGACAGCATGCCCGATACCTGGGGACGCACGCTAATGAAACGGCGTGTAAGCCAGGAGGCAAAAGCGAGTGGAGAAAAAGCACGAACGCTTTATGACATAGACTACCTTTTAGGCGTTTATGATGAAAGCCGTATGGGAGCATTACGTTTTAAAACTGACCCCGACGGACCGTTTTTAGATGACAATAATGCCAATCCTACCCCGCCATGGTCGTCAATCAGGGAACTCCAAAATGCGGCCAAAATGCTGGAAAATGATGAAGACAGCGAATCCGTATATAAATACCTCGCAGTACTGATGGCTCCGGGTTCGTCGCTTGGCGGAGCACGTCCAAAGGCCAATATACTAGACCCACATAAAGAACCCTGGATTGCCAAATTTCCTTCAAAGAGTGATACCATCGATAAGGCAGCATGGGAAATGCTCGCTTACGAACTGGCCATAAATGCCGGTGTACAAATGGCACCCAGCAGGATAGAAAAGATTGCCGGCAATTACAATACCTTTTTCACAAAACGCTTCGACCGCGAAAATGGTGAAAGGATACATTTCGCTTCTGCGATGACAATGACCGGCAACAATGAGGACACCATTCGCGATAATACGGCGAGTTATCTTGATATCGCCGACTTCATTCAGAACAATGGGGCAAAAATCACTGAAAACCTGCACCAACTATGGCGCAGGATTGTATTTAACATCGCCATTTCCAATACCGATGACCACTTGCGTAACCACGGATTTATATTGACCGATGAAGGCTGGATCCTCTCACCCGCTTATGACATAAATCCTTCGATAGACAAAGATGGCCTGGCACTCAATATCGATACCGATAATAATGCTCTTGATTATAATTTGGCTAGGAGTGTCGGAGACTATTTCCGCTTAAATAACACCCAGATGGATGATATAATAAATGAAGTGACGTCCGCAGTCAGCAACTGGAAAGCAATTGCAAAAAAAATCGGGATTCCAAGAGGAGAACAAGAATTAATGGAAGCCGCCTTTATTATATGATATTAATAGTGATGTAATATGCAAACTGAATCAGAAAATCTCGTTACAAAAATTAGCTCGAATGTTTTTTATAAGGAATTCACTTTTCACAAGAATGATTTCATCACACCCGACGGGCAAAAGGAATTGGCAGATAACGTAATGTGGATAGATGATTTATTGTTTATTATCCAAGTTAAAGAAAGAAACATAAGGGATGTTAAAACAGAACTGGAGGAGAACAAATGGTTTGATAATACAGTTTTAAAGAAGGCAAAAAATCAAGTAAAAGATTCTCTCAATTTCTTTAGCTTATATACTGAAATTAAAGTAAAAAATGTTCGAAATCATACTGTCGATATTTCCAAAGCCGATACTACGCGAATAAATAAATTGATTATTTATAAGTCAAACAGTTCATTAATCGCTGCTGAAAATAGATCGCTTAAATTTTGCCGCAGTAGCGTAATTGGAAATATTCACTTATTTGATGTTGAAGATTACTTGGGAATATGTGAAATTTTGATAACACCTTCTGAACTTGATCAATACCTAAAGTTTAGAGAGAAAATTTTCTTAAAGCATCCGGAAATAATTACATCATATCCGGAACAATACATCTTAGGGCATTTTTTAAAAACTGATTATGTGAGTACAATTAATCCAGAACACATTCAATCATTCACGAAGCTGAAATCTGATTTTGATGATTTTGATTTATCATTTATGCTTGAAAATTTCGTTGATAAAATACCAGTAGAAAGTGATAGAAGTCCCGACGTATATTATCCTATCATTAGGGAAATTGCTAAATTAAACCGCAATGAGTTAGCAATGTTCAAGGAGAGGTATTCGAAGATGATTGAGCATGTCAAAGAAAATTCTTTTTCGGTTCCATATCGCTTTATGGTATCAAGAACAGGTTGCGGCTTCGTATTTATACCATTGATGAATGACGTTGCGGCCTTATGGAAAAATGCCCTTCTCAACTCTATAGACGTTTACAAATATAAAAGGCAACTAAGCAAGTGTTTGGGCGTTTCAGCCTATAAGGATGGTGAATATTTCAATCTGAATTGGGGATTTGCACAACATGATTGGGAACACGATGAAGAATTGGAAGAAGCCTTACGACAAGAAGAAGGTTTCTATGGCGACGGGGAAATAAAGTATGTTGACCGTTATAAATTTACAGATTGATAAATATGTGTGGTGTAATAAAGGATAAAGTGTCTAGTTTAGAGACGTTTCTCATTCACTTCTTAATATATTTGCGAAAATAATTTTTATTGGCATATGGAAAGACTTTTGGATTATCGGAATCTGAAAGTGATTACCGGCAATTAAATCTTAATTGCATATTTTATCGATGGACCTACGGCAAATTTATCACGGTCAAAAGAATTAAGACCTGATGGCGTTAGGACCGTCGATTGAAGAAGAATTTATAATTGATAAAGAGAGCCATACAATTAAAAGATTCACCGATTGAAGTCCGGTAAGCCATCAATGTCACAGAAATCATCAAGCATCGAGGCTTTCAAAGTTTATTTGCTGACTTTACTTAGAAACGTCCCATTAAAATAAAAAACATTTTCAATGCTTATATTTGCATACAATAGCTGACAAAGATGAAAAAAATAGGATTCTTATCATTCGGACATTGGGCGGATCATCCTGCTTACAAAACACGCACCGCGGCTGACACTTTGCTGCAGTCCATTGATTTAGCTGTCGCTGCAGAGGAGATCGGTATGGACGGCGCATATTTCAGAGTGCATCACTTTGCTCGGCAATTGGCTTCGCCATTTCCACTTCTTTCTGCGATAGGCGCCAAAACCAGTAAGATTGAAATTGGGACCGGTGTAATTGACATGCGATATGAGAATCCATACTATATGGTGGAAGACGCCGGAGCTGCCGACCTGATTTCCGGAGGTAGACTTCAGCTAGGTATCAGTCGTGGCTCGCCCGAACAGGTGATCGAAGGTTGGCGCCATTTCGGTTACGAAACGGCCGAAGGTGAAAGCGATGCCGAAATGGGAAGAGAAAAGGCGATGGTATTTCTAGATAGACTGAAAGGTGTGGGCTTTGCGGAACCTAACCCAAATCCGATGTTTCCCAATCCACCAGGGCTACTACGACTGGAACCATATTCTGACGGATTGAGTGATCGTATCTGGTGGGGAGCAGCTTCAAATGCTACAGCAGTTTGGGCCGCCGAGCACGGCATGAACCTACAAAGTTCAACATTAAAATTTGACGAGAGCGGCAAACCCTTCCACATCCAGCAGGCAGAACAGATCAGGCTTTACAAAGATGCCTGGAAAAAAGCCGGACACGAGCGCGAACCGAGGGTATCGGTTAGCCGTTCGATCTTTGCTCTTATAAATGACCAAGATAGGTTGTACTTTGGCCAACAAGGAAAAGGATCAGATAGTTTTGGATATATTGAAGCGGATCAGCGTGCCATTTTTGGAAAAAGTTTTGCGGCCGAACCGGACCAGCTGATAAAAGAGCTCGCACAGGACGAAGCCTTGCAGGAAGCAGATACGATTCTGCTGACCATTCCAAACACACTTGGTGTTGAATACAATATCCACGTGATGTCTTCAATCCTTGACCATGTTGCCCCAGCATTGGGATGGCGTTAAGAATAGCAATCGCATTGTCGAGTGCAATCCAGTTGATCTTTAAGACAATTAATTGTCTGATGTTCAATCTAGTTATGGTAACGTGCTCCATCATTCCGAAAGCAAAACGAGTTTATTTGCTAAAATCGTTTGATATAGTTTATCACTTAAATTTAGGTCTTTAAAAAACTTTAGGGAGAAATCCCTGAATTTTTTTCAAACTTCCATCCTAACCACTAAATTCAAAAAATGAAAAGTGAAACTGTCATTAATTTTTTTCCCGCCTTGAATGGCGATTCCTTCCTGGTATCCTCAAATGCTACAAATATCCTAATAGACGGTGGGTACGTAAACACCTATCGAAATTTCTTAAAAACGGAGTTGCAGGAAATCGCTAGACGGAAGGAAAAATTGGATCTTGTTGTGATAACCCACATTGATAGGGACCACATATCTGGTGTAAACAAGCTCCTAGAAGAGAACAACGACAATAGGTTTATAGAAATTGATAATATCTGGCATAATTCCTATCGTCACCTGCAAATAAAACCCGAGGACTCAAAAAAATTTGAAGCTCCTTCGTTAAAGAAGGTCAGCGAGTTAAATATCATGGCTATCATAAAAGAAGATATCCCGGATACGCCAAAAAACGTAAGTGCAAAAAAAGGCTCGACCCTGGCAAAATTAGTACATGACGGTAAATACAATTGGAACAAACAATTCAGAAACGCTGCTGTTTCTTTTCAGAACGAACCTGTCGAAATCGGTAGTTTTAAGATTCAGCTGCTTTCACCCAACCAGCAAAAACTTGAAAAATTGAAGGGATACTGGTTAAAAGCCCTTTACAAACTGGGGTATGTGAATGATGACAGTGCTGCCGGGTTTATCGATGATGCTTTTGAATTCGTAGTCTCCGGTGAAAAAGAAACCAAGGTTTTAGATAAGAAAAACATCTCGGCCGGATCCGTCGATCTCAACGCGCTTTCGGTAACGGATTTTATCGAAGACAACGCTGCCGCGAACGGTAGCTCAATTTCTTTTATATTGACGTCTGATAATGCTAGAATTTTATTCCTCGGGGATTCACACCCCTCGGTTATTTCGGAAAGCCTGATGCTCCTTTATCCAATTGAGGAATTTCCACTTTTCTTCGATGCAATCAAAATCTCGCATCATGGGAGCGCACTCAATACAAACAATGAGCTGCTGAGTTTAGTCGACTCGCAGAAGTATTTAATTTCAACAAACGGGAACTCATCTGATCATCCGGATATTGAAACTATAGCACGAGTTGTGGCGCGGAAAACGGATTTCAAAAGAACACTTTACTTTAATTATCCCGTCCAAATCATCAAAAATATAAACATCGATCCACTCAAGGAAAAGTACAATTATGAATGTGTTGTATCCCATGGTACAGCGATAAGCATCAATTTCAATGAAAAAAATAATTAGCCCATCCCAAGCCATGGAATCCTGCCTGGAGATACACTGTGGCGATGAAAGAGGGACCGGATTTGTCGTTGCCGGAAATAAAATCTTAAGTTGCTATCACGTTATCGTGGACCATATCGACGGCCACAAAGTATTCATTAAAACTGGAGGGAAGGTTCTGGATTGTAACGTCCTGATTTTTTCAATAGAACTTGACCTTTGCATATTGGGTTACAGCGAGGAGTTGTTCAAACCATTGCCATTGGAAGCAAGCATCATCCGGTTGCGGGAATCAGTTCAGATCTTTGGGTTTCCGCTTAAATCTTCCACTCCGTCTATACTAAGCTTCAATGGAAAGATCAGTCAAAACCTGAAAGATGAGATAAGCGATTTCACTATCAGTGATCTTGATATTGACCCAAACTTTGACTACGAGGGACTATCGGGCGCACCTGTTTTTATTGAAGGAAGGGTTACAGGGGTCATCCAACGACAGCTTAACGATCGCCTCTCATTAATCAGCATCCAAAAAGCTTCCGAATTTTTAGAGGATAATGATTTGGAATTTGAGAAGAACATTCCTACCTATGATATTCCAAAAGGTTTTGAGGACCATGTGCTTTCCGCAAGACCGAATCGTGCGGTAATTAAAATATTGGAAGATGCCCTGCTGACTGAAAAAAGTTGGTTTTTGTTACATGGATCTCCAGGATCAGGAAAATCAACGCTTTCGGCGTCCTTTATGCCAAAAGATAAATCTTTGGTCATTACCGGCAGGTATTTTCTAAAAATTCCTAATGACAACGAACCTTTAGCCTTACGCAGGTCGAAAGGGTATTTCCTGGAGTTTCTGGAAAATGTTATTGCAACAACCATCACCGGCCAGCGACTTCCAAAGGATGAACATTCATTCGAGGAAAGGCTCGCACGACTTGGTGATCTCTTGGCGGAACTAGGAGCATATTATATGGAGAAAAATCTAATCGGATGCCTGATTATCGATGGTCTGGACGAAGTCGCTTCGTTGGAGGAGTTTCTCGGAATATTACCGACAACGCTTCCGACAGGTGTAAAGATTATCCTCTCTTCCACTTCAGTCCAGGTTTTGCCCTCAGTATACAGGAGTCTTCTCGATATTGACCAGATGATTGCCGTTACGCCTCTGTCTATGGCACAATGCGAAGGGCTGATCTTGGAAGAATTAGGCCCGGAACTTCTGTCGGCAGATGCCACGCAGCATCTGGCGGAAAAATCAGAGGGACATCCTCTTTATCTGCGGTACCTGATAGGTTTCCTGAAAAATACCGATCCGGAATTCTTCAGCGACCAGTTAGATGAGTGGCTGTCTAAAATACCCACGATACAAGGTGATATTACCAATTATTACAACTCAATATGGGAAAGATTTTATGAAAACCCGGTTATGCTGTGGACCATCATTGTATTTTCCCACGTTAGGCAGCCTATCTCAAAAGACGAAGCATATCAGATTCTACCAGAATCTCTTAAGCTAAGCTTTACGTCTGTTTTTGATTCGATAAAATTTCTGCTCTCCGGGAAAAATTATTTTGAGGTCTATCACACCTCTTTCAAAAGATATGTAAAATCAAAAACAGCGAGTGAGAGCGCTCTGGCAAATGACTATATCGCAAATTATCTGCAGGCCAATCCGGAATCGGATCTTTCGGCAAATAACCTATTGTACCACTATTCGGAAAGCTCGCAAAAATCCATAGCTGTCGACTATTGCAATCAGGAATGGGCTGACCAATGCGCTTTGAACGATGTTGAACCGGACCTTGTTTTAGATGACATCAAGCAAATCATAAGTCTGTCCATCGACCTTAAGCGGACGACAGATACGATCCGGCTGCTACTTCTACTACAACGCATCGATTTTCGGTATGACAGCGTGTTTACCGAACATGCAAACCTGATCGCCCAGGCATTGATTGCGGTTGAAAATTATGGTGCGGCAATAAAATACCTCGTCAGGGATAACGACTTGCTGATAGGTAATTATCATGCCATTTTCTTTCTTCAATTATTTTATGAACGCGAAGCGTTCTATGAGGCTGGCATCCTTTATGAGGCCTTAGAGAAACAGTACCGTAAATTTGTCGAAGAGGCCTCACGTTCTGAAGAAGGTATAAGCCTAGGGATGTTTGGAGTTATGGTAAAGGCAAACGCGCTTTCCATGAATGAGGATTTTAAAGGAGGATATCTTCGATGCACCTCCCTTCTATCGATGCTAAAAAATATGGAGAATGGCGCTCGCGATGCAGGAGAAACCGATACCGCCGACGCCCTCTACCAGGTGCGTGAGGAAAACTCATCCTGGTTATACGCTTATGCCTTGCGGCAATTCGATTTTTTTGCGTCTTCCAGTCAGGTGAAAGAACAAACAGGCCTCGACATAGATGACGGATGGGCGAATCTTCGGGCCCTTGCGGTGCTGATTTTCGACGATTTTAGTGAGTACAATTCTGATATCAAGTCGAAAAGTGAAAACTTTGAGCATTTGGTAAATGATCTCGAAAATCTTGTAAGCGACTACGGTTATCAGGAAAAGCATACTGAGGCGATAGCATTAGCACTCATGAATAACAGCAAGAACCATCCGCTGGTGATAAAAATCCTTGCGGAAATTATCGAAGACGAACAGAAATCCTTCAATGTGAGGAAATCGAATGGCGTCGACTTGGAATATTCGGAGGTATATAAAATAGTCTCCGATTCAAGATACAAGGGCTATGTTGATACATCCGACAATTTCCCGAAAACGGCAGCAAAGTTTCCGCGACATAAGAATTGGGAAACCTATGCCATGTCACTTTTGGAAAGTTTGGGTTTCATCGAAGGCAGATTCCTACTTTGCAAGGCTAAAGGCGATCCGACGGCACCGGTAGCAACTGAACTCTTGATGGCGTTCTCAGCAATAGACTTCTCGTTTGATGAACGGATGTATTGGGAAAGGGCATATCATCTTCCGGAAAACCTATTCCCCATTATATATTCCAAGGCTATCGAGCTTGCCGATGCTTTCGCCCCCGAGATACTTGAACCGATGATATCCAAGCTGATGTCCCGAATGCAAATGCAGTTGGGACTGTACTCGGAAGGCTTTCGAAGCACTCTTCACGAAATTTGCAAGATTTTGGTTAAGTCGCAGAATATTGAGCCATTATTGGTCTTGCTGGAGATTTGGGAAGCCCATGTATCGGGGAGCGTTCAAAACAGGTGGGAAAGGGCGCCAGAACTATTAAGGATCATGGAAATCTATGGCCTCGCGGATGAAGGTGAAAAAGCGCTGGCAACATTTATGCAGATGTTGAAATCATCGATGGGGCCGAGCTGGTATAAAGAAGATCAGCTTGCATTAATCAGCCGTGCCATGTCCTTGAAAAACCATGAGGATGAGCAAATGTCAGAATTAAGATCGTTTGCAGGACTACTGAAATTTGCCTCAGGGGAGATGACCTTTCAAAGATATGTGCGTCAGGAAAAAGAACACTTTATCGGAGCTTTGATAAAAAACGGAAGACTTAAGGAAGCACTTGATTATTATAAGTTCGAAGTCTTGCCCCCAGCCGAGCAGGTTATTAAAAATGCCGAGCAGGATGCTATCGATGCGCCATTACCCGGTAACGGTTATATTTTAGGAGCAGGCAGCCTAACCGAGGAAAGGGCAGTTCTGGAGATACTCGAAAACGTAGAACTTAAATCGCCCCAGTTACAATGGGCATTCTCCCAAGTTTTCGTAATCAATACAGATATGGACCGATACAGCGTGCGGTATACCGATATCCTAGCGCAGGCATTAGAAAATATCGTACCGGAATTTCCGAATCAGGTAGCATCATTCCTGTCTTCCGCAGCAGACACCGCGGTAAAACTTCCAGCAGGTCAGGACGCTAACTACTACCTTACGACAATTTTTGAAATACTGGATCATGCCAACAAGTTAATATTTAAGGACTTATTAAAGAAAAAAGGTATCAACTACAATTTAGATGTCCAAACACAAGAGTCATCTGAACCCAAATATCGAGAAAAAAATGACACTCCCCTTACAGCGTTCAATCTTGAGGCCACAATGCTTAAAAATGTTACTGGAAAAAAGGAAGCGCTTTTACAACAGGGCGTAGACGCCTTTATGGCAAAAAAATACATGATATGGCATGGGAACTTTTCAACGGAAATCAGTGATGCGAGAGAAAACATCAAGGGACTGTTATCAAATCCTGAAGAAGCACTACTTCACCTAAAGCCTTTTATTGAAGAATTTGATGAAATACCCTGGATTGTCGTTAGTCAATTGCTATGGTTCTTAAATGGTAAATTTTCAGCCACGCAAACCAAGGATATTTATGGCCTGATATCTGATCATTTCAATGAGCTTATCCAGCCGGACCAAGAAAGCATGGACACTTACAGCTGGTTTGAAGAAATCAACGATACTTCGGAATCTCCCGACCAGCAAATTGCATCATTTCTGCTGTGGTTGCTAAATCATCCAACTGACCGAATTTCTGAAGGAGCTTATAAAAATACCGTCTTACTTTGCCAGACAGATCCTGACCTTATTATTCCGGTACTTATTACTCATGCGCTGAGTAACACCACGCTGTCTTCTACAGAAAGATCCTCATTTATTCTGTACGAAGTTTCCAGCACGCAGGCGGACTGTCTGATCAAGACTGTCGAAAAAATGGGTGTATCCTCATTTAAAGAAATAAGCAATTTTACTGTCAGGTATAATTTTTACAGAATCGGCATTGTTTTAATGGAAAACGGCAACAGTGCGCTTTACGATCAAATAATTTCAAACATCCCCGAAACAGTTGCAACTACGGGCGAAGTAGACCTTGACTATGACTTTTTAGAATCTGTTGATTGGAATATTGCGAGGCTCAATGAAATGAATTTGCTTGACGCCACATTTTGTCGTACGCTATTAGACACGATAGGAAGTTGCGTAGCACCCCTCACAATATCCGACTTCATCAGATCGGATGGATATGTTTATAGAAGCTTCTATGAAAGCACCAACGGACTTTCCAGATTTGAATATATTGTAAAACACTCTTTAAACATCGCGATTAACAGACGTATTTCGCTGGCAAATATCGAAGATGTTTTCGATAAAATTGATGTCTGATATGAAAAATCTAACTAGAAGAGATTTTTTGTCGTCTCGCGAAGATTTCGAAAGAAATTTTTGTATACTTGAAGAAATGTTACGCCATGGGCGGATGTCATTTTCTGAGGAAACAAGAAAAAGCGTGGAGAGCCTGCATCGAGTGAGAAAATTACCAAATGGCCGAATAGATTTCCATACAGTAGATGAATTGGCAAGACTAACTGCAAATTCAACAGCAAATTTTGAAGGTGTGAATAACGAGGACTAATTATGAAAAAAACAAATCTTGGCGGAATGCCTCCGCCCTCAACGCGTATTGAGTTTGAGCATAACATCTTTTTATCCATTGAGGAAGTTCGATACAAAATTGAGAACGAAATAAGAGATCCCGGATTATTTCATTCGATCGTCCCTAGCCTTAAGAAGGTGAAAGCGCTGCCTAATAACAGGATAGACTTGAGTACGATTGACGAAAGGATACGGTTGCATTCAAATATGCAAAATTGGATGGAAATGGACTTCTTTAAAGAGGCAAGGGAGAAGGCTTTAAAAAAGTCCAACGAAAATATTGATTCAGATGCAGGTACTTCAAATAAATGAATTATTTCTGTTAATCGCCCTCATTTAGTATCACTAGGATGATACAAACTATCATTCACTAAGCTTAATTTACATCCATTTAATGTTATTGAAAAGTTAAATATCATGTAAAAAAGACAGTATTGAATAGTTTACAAATGATGTTCTTTAATTAAATAATTTTGTCTGATATGTACCTAATTTGTACCTCGAAATCTGTAAACAATTGCCAGCAAAGGAAAGTTACTTTCTGTATCGGAAAATAGGGAGCACATAACAACACAAAACAACAACAAACAAACCAGTTAAATTGTCTTAAAAACAGCAATTTAGCTGGTTTTTCATTTGCAGCTACTTTGCGGTGTTTGCAGATGTTCACACTTTTTTTGTACCCCATTTGTACCTCGAAAAAAATCTTCTCAAAATCAAGATTTTTCGGCGAAATTATGGCACACAGAGACACACATAGACACATTGGCACACAAAAAGCCATCTATGAGCTCAAACATGAAAATTATCAGAATTTGCGAATTCTGCAGGGAACAGTTTACCGCAAAAACGACGCGTACAAAATACTGTTCGCACCGATGCAACAGCAGGGCCTATAAACTAAAGGACCGTAATGAAAAAGTCGAAGCCAGCAACCAGGAAACCGCAGCAAATTTTAGTGCCGATTTGGAAAGGATTAGGCTACGAGAATTCTTGAATATTACCCAAGCGAGCCTTCTTTTAGGAATTAGCAGGCGGACAATTTACAGGCTAATTGACCGAGGAGAACTGAACATCGCCAAGTACGGCACAAGATCGGTAGTCAGAAAATGCGATCTCGAAACCTTCTTCGCCATACCGATAGTCGAAGCGACGATGAAACCCCTGCAGGAATTTCCTGGGATTGACAACTGCTACAGCATAGGAGAGATCCAAAAGAAATTCAGCATTTCGCCAGCAGGGCTTTACCTTCTGCTGCAGCGGCAGGGAATAAGCAAATATACCGTGGGCAAGTACACCTATGTGGCAAAAACAGACATTGATCTAATTCTTAATTGTGCCAGAATATGAAAAGGATAAGAGTCACATTGCGAAAAAAAAGTATATCAAATGGGAAGCTCTCGCTGTACCTTGATTATTACCCACCCTTCTTTAATTCCGAGTCTGGAAATTATTCGAGGCGTGAATTTTTAAAGCTGTACCTGATAGCCAAGCCGTCAAGCCAGATCGAGAAGATCCTGAATGCCGAAAACCTGCACCGGGCGGAACTTATCTGTTCCAGAAGGCAGAACGAGGTGAACAAGGAATTTATCTACACCCCGTTTGAATTGGAAGAGCTGAAGAAAAAGGAAATAGGCAGAAAGTCTTTCCTGGATTTCTTTAAGAAGGAGGCCTCGCTACGCACCGGCAAAAACCTGGCCCTTTGGGAAAGTGCGATCAAGCATTTCGAGAAATTTCTCAAGAACAGGGACCTCCTGTTTGAAGAGGTGGATGCAGACCTGATCGAG
>NZ_RQVR01000011.1 GCF_003865365.1 Flavobacterium macacae
TTGCGTTTTTCAGAACTTTAAGTTGTAATTTGTCCACGCGAAGGGATTCGCGCGGGAGCGGGGACATTAAAAGAACTTCGCAATTACATAGCATATTTTAAACTTAGTTTTTCAATACAAGAGACAGAAATCATAGCTAACTATTTACTGCAACTTAATGAATCAAAAAATTACTAAAAACACACACGCCTTACTGGTGATGCCAGAGAGTCAAGCATTATTGCTAGTTTAAACTATGAAATGACGTTTTGATTTTCTAACTTCGTTTGCACCAGACGTGAGAACTTTCTATTAGTTTTTCTCACCATATAAAAGCTCAATAGAGGCGGAACGTAAACAACAAACACACGAATATGAATATAGGTAAGTATTTAAAATGGTTATTTCTTTTTATCATATCCCTTGGTTTGATATCTTGTGTTAAAGAAACAAAATCTAATAATCTGAGTGCAAAAACTTCTAAAAACATCCAAGATACGATCATTGTCAAGCAAAAACAGGCTTTAAATAGGTCTTACGAAGTTGGTTTTTTGTCAAAATCACATTCCTATTATTGGCTTGTGGGTAAAGATACATTGGACATTGTAGTGAATGTTAGAGAATATAGCAGAGACAGTACACTGCATTTAGGCGTACATCATAAAGACCCGATGCTTTTTGCGTCTCTGCTGACCAAAATAAATGAATGTTATCCCCAGATTGAGATAGATTTCGATCTTTCAAAATTTAATTCTTTCTATTTTAGACAGCCTATTTATTATTTAGATTTAGCTAACGACTTGTCCACTGAATACGAACAGCAATTTGGACAAAAAAGTATCAATTATGAAAAACTAAATCAGTTTCTGTTGAACTCAAAACTTAATAAGCAACTGGGAAATCTTGTAAAACCGCTACATAAAAAAGTCAAACTATACCGTATTGAAAAGTTTCATTTGATGGATAAAATACACTATGTGAGTTATTTGCCAAATGTTGATTTGATAGAATATCCCGCATTCACAATTCATGGAATGGGCTTATATGCACAATTAGAAAATAAATAGAAATGAGACTATTTGCCTACCGCTAACTGCTTTTTATGGAATAACGGGTTTAGTACTTCGAAATCCCCAAAACGTTAGAGGAGTGCCAAGAGAACTGATAAAAAAAACAGTAAAAAAAAGTAAATATGAAAACAAAGAAAATAATTTATGTATTGATGACATTCGTTACAGTTGTATTTTTATATTCTTGCAGTACAATTCCTGAAAAAGCTTCAGCAGTAAAGCCCTTTTACAAAGAGAAATACCTTGGAAAATGGTATGAAATTGCAAGGATCGATTTCAAATTTGAAAAAGATTTAAACAATACCACGGCAGAATATTCTTTAAGGGAAGATGGGAAAATCAAAGTTGATAATAGAGGGTATAACGTCAAAGAGAAAAAGTGGACGCAAGCCGTTGGAAAAGCAAAATTTGTAGGAGACGAAAATATTGCAATGCTTAAAGTGTCTTTTTTCGGTCCGTTTTATTCGGGCTATAATGTAATCGCCATTGATGAAAATTACAAATACGCTTTAGTAGCAGGAAAGAATGAAAAGTATTTATGGATTTTATCAAGGGAAACCACCATTCCTGAAGACATCAAAAAAGACTATTTAAAAGTGGCCGAAAATAGCGGATACAATACTGGCGATCTTCTGTGGGTAAAGCACGACAAACAAAACTAAGACGTTTGTTTAAGTTGTATTTGACGAAATAAAGGTTTCTTTTGGTAATTGGAAATTTCTTTATTTAGGAAGTGAATTTTATATGAGCGGAGCTAAATCAACTTTTAAAGTTCGCAAATCTTTTAGACCACATCATGGTAGCGGCTATTTTATAACCTCAAAAAAACAACGAAATAATAAAAACGAAAAGTATAAAACTCAAAAAATATTTTTTTCTATTTTTAATGATTTCTTTGAAAATGTCTTCTTAAGAAACTAAAAATTTGGAAGTAAATTACGCAGCTCTAAAAATAGCTGTTCCTGAAAATTATATAGCAAAGTCAGAATTTGAAATTGGAAATGATTTATTTTCTGCGCAATCGATGTATCTTAGTTCCGAAATGTTTTATAGCAATATTAAAGATCAGATACTAGCTCAAATGGAAAGCCAATTGCCTTTAACAGAAATTGGAACTGTAACATTTAAGTCAAAAGGGGAGGGTTTTTCAGGAAAAAAGTACAAAGTAAATGATTATGGGTATGTTATATATGCTTCAGGAATTGTCAATAAACAGTCGTTAATTCTAAATCTTGGCTTCAGAAAGGAACCAAAATCAAATGACGATCTTGATGGTTTGATGAAAAATTTTATACTTTTTTAATCCTTGAATTTGCTCGTTGTAAATGTTTTAAAACGAAATAAAACCCTCAATTTATTTGAAATATAAAGTAAAGAATAGATCTTCTATGGGAAAGACAAAAACAACTTTCACCGGACAAAATGTAATCGATTTTATAAACACCTACGTTGATAACGAACAAAAAAAGCAGGACAGTTTTCTTCTTTTAAAGTTAATGCAAGATTGGTCTGAATCTGAACCTAAAATGTGGGGCCCAAGTATTATTGGCTTTGGGTAAATATGCAAGCGGACACGAAGGAGATGCGCCGGTTATTGCATTTTCACCAAGAAAAACAGCGCTAACGTTCTATGTGTATTCTGAGACTGAAAAAAGCAAATTGGGAGTAGCTGATCTTGATAAATTTAAAATGAGTAAGGCTTGTATTCATGTGAAAAAACTTTCTGATATCGATATTGTTGCATTAAAAGAAATATGTTTAGAGTCAATTAAATACATCAGTGAACATCACGAATGCTCTTGCAGATTAAAATAAAAACAGTTTCAAACTAGTATAAAACAAACCAGAAGAAAGCAATAGTGTTTTTTTACTGTTGCTTTTTTATTAATAAAAGTTTATTTTTATAAATTAGTCCTATTAATTTTATTGAAAACAAGTGAATTAATTACAATTTAAAATTACACATTATGATAAAATTTTGGACAATTGCAGTCGTGATTTTTATTGCTTCCACCTATCTGCTGTCATCATTTACTCTAAAAGCAAACAGAAAAGAAGCTGGAGAGAAAATTTGGAGATTCGGGAATGGACGATCCACTTATTGGAGAATCCTTACTTTGTGCAGTTTCGGAATAACAGTTTTAATCATGCTTATTATGCATTGGACCGGAATTATTATCATTTAAATAAAATGAGATTGGGATTTCCTTGACGAAAATAATTTGTACTAAAAAAGCTAAAAAACGTTATAGGCAAAGCGGGCATATTCCCTAATTGACACGATTTTGTTTTTGATGTAAAAGAACTATAAACTTAAAATAATCCAAAATTACGTATGAAGTGGACTTACGGCATCAAAAATAAATTTACGGCATCAATGGTTTTATTGGCGTTGTGCTTGCTGGTGCTGTTGAGTAATTATCTGGATAGATTGCATACTGAAAATGTAAAAAATTCCATCTCTACAATGTATGAGGATCGATTAATTGTCGAAGAATACATTCTGAAAATGACCCAAAATGTGTATCAGATTAGAGAAATGGCAATGAGTGATAAAAGCCAAGATCTAAAAGATAATGCGATCAACAAATTAGGCACAGATTTTAAAGTAACCTTTGATATTTATAAAAAAACGAAACTTACAGAAACTGAAAAAACAACTGCCGCGGCGTTGATCGGTAACTTTAAAAAAATGGAACAACTTATTTTAAAAGATAAAAATGCTCCTTCAATTTACACTGATGAAATTCTTTCTTCATTAAATAAACTCTCGGCGATCCAATTAGAGGAATCGAAGTTAATAATGCAACAGGTTGAATCGCAATACGCAACAATCAAAGCATCTTCACAATTTGCATTTGCCATCATTATTATGATCTTAATTGCATTACAAGTAATGGTGTTTTCAGGAGAGACGCTAATCCCTTTGTTTAAACCGAAGGATCCTAGCTTAAACTAAATTATATAGCGGAGTTTAAAAATAAACTGTTTCTCAATAAGTAGGAATACTTGTTTGATAGTGTTTCGGGCGCTTTTTATTTTCGTAGATTTTTTTAGTTACACTGAAAAAGGTGCAGCATTATACAAAGAGAATAAAATAATAAAAAAAAATAGATCTCAATAAAATGGAAAAGCACAGAATTTTTACAACTTCATTTGCAAGTGTGTATCCACATTATATCCATAAAGCAGTCAAAAAAGGACGCACAAAAGAAGAAGTGCATTCGATCATTTTCTGGCTTACCGGTTATGATGAAAAAGGATTGTCCGATCAAATTGAAACTAAAAAAGACTTTGAAACTTTTTTTGCAGAAGCGCCTAAAATGAATCCAAACGTAACAAAAATCACAGGAGTAATCTGCGGATATCGAGTAGAAGAAATTGAGAATCCTTTGATGCAGAAAATACGCTACTTAGATAAATTGGTTGATGAATTGGCAAAAGGAAAGTCGTTAGAAAAAATTTTCAGAAGTTAAAATTACCGAAGAAAAAGGAAAAAACACTTGTGAAAAAATTAAGAATAGCTGAAGATCAAAATGGAAATCGTGTTTAGTAGTATTCAAGAAGAATTGCTGCCGCTATTTTTTGTAACTTTAATCAAAATCAGTTTCAAAAAATATGGCACACGATCACAGCGAAATTGGACATTCTCACCATCACGATAGCAAGTTTAAAACCTATTTTCCAGCATTATTCAGTTTTGTGCTCTTAGTCGTAGGAATTATTTTGGAACACACCGAAGTTTCTTTTTTCAACAATCCCATAAATCTAATTTGGTATGCGGTTGCCTACGCTTTTGTCGGCTTAAAAGTAAATTATCAAGCGTTAAAAGAAATTCGCCACGGCACTATTTTCTCTGAATTTTTCTTGATGACCATTGCCACTTTCGGCGCCTTTTTAATCGGCGAATATTCTGAAGCAGTTGCCGTCATGCTTTTTTATTCCGTTGGAGAATTATTTCAAGATGCAGCCGTTGAAAAAGCCCAAAAAAGCATCAAGGCATTGTTAGATATTCGTCCTGATAAAGTGACCGTACTTCGCAATGGTGAATTTTTTGTCGTTACTCCTTCCGAAGTTAAAATCGGAGAAACAATACAAGTAAAATCGGGAGAAAAAATAGCTTTAGATGGCGAATTACTTTCTGAAAAAGCCTCTTTCAATACTTCGGCGTTGACCGGAGAAAGCAAACCGGATTCTAAAATAAAAGGCGAAAAAGTCTTCGCCGGAATGATAAATCTCCAAACCGTTTCAGAAGTAAAAGTTACGGCTTTGTTCAAAGACAGCAAGCTTTCCCGAATCTTGACAATGGTTCAGGAAGCAACTGCCAAGAAATCAAAAACACAATTGTTTATTTCTAAATTCGCTAAAATTTACACGCCAATTGTGGTTTTTCTGGCTATTGCAATTGTCTTTCTTCCTTATTTAGTTGTAGAAAATTACATCTTTAACGAATGGTTGTATCGCGGTCTGGTTTTCTTGGTGATTTCGTGTCCTTGTGCCTTGGTGATTTCGATTCCGTTGGGTTATTTTGGTGGAATTGGTTTGGCTTCCCGAAACGGAATTTTGTTTAAAGGAGGCAATTATTTAGACGTAATGACAAAAGTTGATACCGTTGTGATGGACAAAACCGGAACATTGACCAAAGGTGTTTTTGAAGTTCAAAAAGTGGATGCAGTCGGAATTTCTGAAGAAGAATTAATTAAAATAACCGCAAGTTTAGAAAGTAAATCAACGCATCCCATTGCCGGTGCGATTGTGAAATTTGCTAAAGGAAGCCATAAAAAGAGGATCGCTGAAAACGTAGAAGAAATTCCAGGGCACGGCCTTTCTGGAACAATTGATGGAAAAAAGGTTTTAGCAGGAAATGCAAAATTGCTCCAAAAATTCAATATTGATTACGATAAAAGTATCGATTCAAATCCGGAAACGATTGTGGCTGTTGCAATTGAAAATAAATATGCGGGCTACATCACCATCGCTGATGCGGTTAAGGAAGATGCCAAACAGGCGGTTGCAATTTTGCATCAAATGAATATTAAAACGGTAATGTTGAGCGGTGACAAGCACAGCATCGTTGAAAATGTAGCTAAAAGCTTGAATATTGACAGCGCTTTCGGGAATCTTTTGCCTGAAAATAAAGTCGAAAAAGTGCAAGAATTAAAAAGCGCAGGACGCACGATTATTTTTGTGGGCGATGGGGTAAATGACGCGCCCGTTATCGCGCTTGCCGATGCCGGAATGGCAATGGGCGGTTTGGGAAGCGATGCCACCATTGAAACGGCGGATATTGTGATTCAAAATGACCAGCCGACAAAAATTGCCACTTCTATCAAAATAGGAAAGTTGACCCGAAAAATTGTGATGCAAAACATCGCTTTGGCTTTTGGCGTAAAAGTGATTGTGCTGATTCTCGGTGCTGGAGGTCTTGCGACTTTGTGGGAAGCCGTTTTTGCTGATGTTGGCGTGGCACTTTTGGCAATATTAAATGCGGTCAGAATCCAAAAAATGAAAGTTTAAAAGGTATCTTTGTAAAAAATTAAATCGATGAAAACACTTTTAAAATCTTTATTGCTGTTTATCGGAATGATTGCATTTTCGAACACGGCTTTTGCACAAAAAACGATTCAGACTGCTGTAATAAAAACTGTGATTCATTGCGATCACTGTAAAGCTTGCGAAACCTGCGGCGAAAAATTCAATAAAACGTTATTGCGTGAAAAAGGGATCCAAATGGTGGAACTAGATGAAAAAGAAATGACAATAAAAGTTGTTTTTAATTCAAAGAAAACCACTTTGAATTCCATAAAAACCGCTATTTCAAAATTTGGCTATGATGCTGATGAAATAAAAGCAGACCCAGTTGCGTATGAAGGTTTAGATAATTGCTGTAAAGCGTAATTGAAAATTAAAAAGTGACAAACGAACAAAAAGCAATAAAAGCTACTTATTTCAGTATTTTTGGAAATGCCGCATTGGCATTAATCAAATGGTTTGCGGGATATTTTGGGAATTCGTATGCCTTGATTGCAGATGCCATTGAATCAACTTCAGACATTTTTGCGTCTTTTTTAGTCTTATTCGGAATCAAATATGCAAGCCGTCCTGCCGATGAAAACCATCCTTATGGCCACGGTCGTGCAGAACCTTTAATTACGTTTTTGGTTGTAGGCTTTTTGATAACTTCCGCTACAGTGATCGCTTATGAAAGTATCGAAAATATCCAAACCCCGCACAAATTGCCCAAACCTTGGACGTTAATCGTTCTTGGCGGTATTATTATTTGGAAGGAAATATCATACCGCTTGGTTATGAAAAGGAGCAGGGAAACCAAAAGTTCTTCTTTAGCTGCCGACGCTTGGCACCACAGAAGTGATGCTATAACTTCTGTTGCAGCTTTTATTGGAATTACAATTGCCTTGACTTTTGGAGAAGGTTATGAAGCTGCAGATGATTGGGCCGCACTTTTTGCTTCTGGATTTATATTGTTTAACTGTTACAAGATTTTCCGTCCGGCTTTGGGCGAAATTATGGACGAGCATTTGTATGATGATTTGACGTTGGAAATCAGAAAATCTTCGGTTAAAGTAGAAGGTATCATAGATACCGAAAAATGTTTTATCCGAAAAGCAGGAATGAAGTATCATTTAGAACTTCACGCTATCGTTGACGGAAATATTTCGGTAAAAGAAGGGCATCTTTTGGCGCACAATTTAGAAGATTTTTTGCGAATTGAAATCCCAGAATTGGGACATATTTTGATTCACATTGAACCAAATGAGTATTAATTGGCTTTCAGTTTCTCGATAACTCTATCCGGATAATCGGTAATAATGCCGTCTACTTTTAAAGCAATCATCGCGTCAATATCTTTTTGGTCGTTGACTGTCCACGGAATAATTCTCATATTTTTTGCCCTAACGGAATCAATCAATGCCGAATTTACCAAGCCAAAATGTGGTGCGTAAATTTGCGGTTTGAAATCTAATTTGGCTAAATTTTGATCCAAACTTTTGTCTCCGGTTAAAAAAGCAATGACGATTTTCGGAGCTTTTTTGTGCACTGCATTTAAAATATTTGGGTCAAAAGACTGCACGTTGCTCAATTTTTCAATTTTCTTTTCTTGAATTACTTTCAAAACCAAATCGGCAAATTCTTCAGGTTTCGGTTGCTTGATTCCGTAATCTCCCGAACCAGATTTGATTTCGATGTTGTAACGAATTCGCTGTTTATTGTTTTTTACAATATAATTTTCGATGCTGTCAATCATTTCAGAAAGCAATGGTTTGTATGATTTTACACTTTTTTGATCCGGAAAAGCAGGATTTGTTCTTAAACCGGCGTCAAAACTTCTGATGCTATCATACGTCATTTGGTACAAATTCGATTTTTTCTGTTCTTCATTAGTAACCGGTTTTCCGTTTGGCCAAGAAATATAAGCCGAATGCATAAAAGTATCGTGAGAAACGACCACTTTTTTGTCTTTTGAAATCACCAAATCCAGTTCAATTACGTCGGCTCCTTTATCAATCGCACTGTAAAATGCCGAGAGCGTATTTTCTGGATAAAAACCTCTGTCACCGCGATGCGCTTGAACTTCAATGACATTTGAGTTTTTTTGGGCTTGTGATTTACAGCTTAAAAGGAAAATAAAAGCCACTGCGGAAAGAACAAAAAGTAAATTTTTCATTGTGAATTTAGGTAAATAGGAGCGAAGCAAATTTAAGGAAAACCTAGTAATTAAAAAACCATTGACGTTTGCTGATGGTTTTCTTTTTATCAGGAAAATATTCAAAACAGTTTGTATTTTTGCGTTATGAATGATAATTTTATAAATGAATATTTTGGGATTGGAATCCAAAATGGCAAGACTCCTGAAAACTTGGGGGTTTTGTGGCGTTCGGCTCAAAATTTAGGCGCTACTTTTATTTTTACGATCGGCAATCGTTATGCCAAACAGGCTTCTGATACGCATGATGCCGTAAAATCAATTCCTTATTTTCATTATGATACTTTCGAAGCATTTTTTGAGAACTTACCAAAAGGAGCGCGATTGGTGGGGGTTGAATTAGATAAAAAAGCGGTCGATTTAGAAACTTTTGAACATCCAAGACGCTGTGTGTATTTATTAGGTGCCGAAGACCACGGCTTGTCTCAAAAAGCAATGGACAAATGCCACTTTTTAGTAAAATTCAAATCTGAAAAAAGTTTAAATGTAGCTGTGGCGGGAACGATTGTTATGTATGACAGAAACTTGTCTAAGCCACGTTCTTAAGGTAATCTCAAAATGCTATTTTATTGATATTTGCCCAAATCTAAATTAAGAATAACGCCAACTCTGCTGAATTCTTCATTAATCTTTGCATTCAAGATCAGCTGTTTGTTTTTTATCGGATGATTAAAGATCAGCTGATGGGCGTGAAGCATCATTCCTTTCAATTCGTAATTTTCCAACCATAATTTATTTTGCTTGTTGCAACCGTGGGGACGGCTTCCTAAAATGGGATGAAAAATATGTTTGAAATGTTTTCGCAATTGATGCATGCGTCCCGTTTCAGGAATCGCTTCTACCAAACAATATCTTGACGTTGGTTTGTTATTAAATTCAAGTTCAATTTCGGCATTTTGCAAACGATGAAAGTAGGTGACTGCGTTTTGCGTAATGTCATCATCATTGATCAAGTCATAATCAATTGTCATTTTTTCGGGCGACCAACCGCGTAAAATGGCCAAATATTTTTTTTCGACTTCGCGTGTGGCAAAACGCGCATTCATAATTTTCAAGGTCTCTTTATCTAGCGCAAATAACAAGACGCCAGATGTTTTTCGGTCCAACCTGTGAATCGGATAAACATGTTGCCCTATTTGATTTCGCAGTTCTTGAATAGCATATACTGTTGCATCGCGTGCATAAAAGGATTTATGAACCAACAATCCGCTTGGTTTGTTAATGGCAATAATATATTCGTCTTGGTACAGAATTTCTAACATTTGGCAGAAATAGGAGAGATTTAGAAATAATAGAAACAAAAAAAGCTCCAGATTTCTCTGAAGCTTTCCTTTGTAGCGGGAACAGGACTCGAACCTGTGACCTTCGGGTTATGAGCCCGACGAGCTACCTACTGCTCTATCCCGCGATGTGCGTTTGTAATCTCAAAATGTATTTTTGTTTACTGAATCAGTAAAACTTAGTAGCGGGAACAGGACTCGAACCTGTGACCTTCGGGTTATGAGCCCGACGAGCTACCTACTGCTCTATCCCGCGATGTTTCGGGTGCAAATTTACGACGAATATCTGAAAAAACAAGCTTTTTATTGAAAAATGTTTTATTTCTTCTATTGAACTGATATGATTACCTTTGCAGAATAAATTATTTTTGAAATGTCACATAAAGCAGGATTTGTAAATATTATAGGTAATCCGAACGTTGGGAAATCAACTTTGATGAATGCATTCGTCGGGGAACGTTTGTCGATTATCACCTCAAAAGCACAGACAACACGTCACAGAATTCTTGGAATCGTTAACGGAGAAGACTTTCAGGTCATTCTTTCAGATACGCCGGGAATTATTAAACCAGCGTATGAATTGCAATCTTCGATGATGGATTTTGTGAAATCTGCGTTTGAAGATGCCGATATCTTGATCTATATGGTAGAAATCGGGGAAAAGGAGTTGAAAGATGAAGCATTTTTTAATAAAATTATCCACGCTAAAATTCCGGTATTGTTGCTTTTGAATAAAATTGACAAGTCAAACCAAGATGTTTTGGAAGAACAAATTGCACTTTGGCAAGAGAAAGTTCCGAATGCTGAAATTCATCCGATATCGGCGCTGGAGAATTTTAACGTCAAAGAAGTTTTTGCCAGAATCATTGCGCTTTTGCCAGAATCTCCGGCGTATTATCCAAAAGATGCGTTGACAGACAAACCAGAACGTTTCTTTGTAAACGAAACGATTCGTGAGAAAATCTTAATCAATTATGAAAAAGAAATTCCGTATTCGGTAGAAATTGAAACGGAAGAATTTTTGGAAGACGAAAAAATCATCCGCATCCGTTCTGTAATTATGGTTGAAAGAGATACCCAAAAAAGAATTATTATTGGGCACAAGGGTGGCGCTTTGAAAAAAGTGGGAATGCAGTCTCGTGAAGATTTAGAAAAATTCTTCGGAAAACAAATCCATATTGAATTGTATGTGAAAGTCAATAAAGACTGGAGAAACAGTGCGTATCAATTAAAGAGATTTGGGTATAATAATAAATAAATTGTTTTTATAAAAAAGATGAAGCCACAGATTTTAATAATTTCGGGATTACAGAATCCATTTAATTTATAAAATCTGTGGCTTTTATTAGTAAGGGATAATAATTAAATCAATTGTTCTGATAAATTAAGGAGTTCGTCCATTTGGCGGGCTCCTTTTTTTCTGTTGTATCGCGCCAAAAAATACAATACAAACCAAGCATTTACTAACGCAAACATCACGGCCAAATCAAATTGAGGCGATTGTTCTAGACTCCATTTAGAATACGCGATAATTCCGAAAATCACGAACAGGACACCAACAACGAAGTGAAGCGCTAAAAACACAAACCACAAAATAGGGTCGGGGCCAAAAGTGCCTTTTACGTGCGTTCTTCCGTCTTCATATTTGTCTAATTCGATATGCAAAGTTGGCGACCAAAACTCGCGTCGCAACATTCCGATGCCAAGCCAGATGTGGTTTCCCGCATTGTTTAGCTTAAAGTTTTCTGATTCAGATTGTCTCAATCGTTCGATGCCTGCTTTAATTTCTTCGGCAGTTTTTGACGAAAATCTTTCGAATCGAAGACGCAATTTTATGTTTTTCTGATTTTCCATATTCGTTGAAAATGATATACATATAAACCCAAAAACGAAAATTTTATTTTTAAAGAAAAGCTAAATTCAAGTTAAACATTGCTGAATGAAATTGGCAAATACAACAACTTACTGCGTTACAGCGTAAAAGCTTGGCCAAAAGTTGTACCTTTGCAAAATATTTGAAAAAAATTATGAATAATATTGTTGCGATAGTAGGAAGACCTAATGTGGGGAAATCAACCCTTTTCAATAGGCTGATACAAAGAAGAGAAGCTATTGTAGATTCTGTTTCTGGAGTTACCAGAGATCGAAACTACGGTAAAAGCGAATGGAACGGAAAAGAGTTTTCTGTGATTGATACGGGCGGATATATTCGCGGATCTGATGACGTTTTTGAAGGCGAAATCAGAAAACAGGTCGAATTGGCCATTGACGAAGCAGATGTAATCATCTTTGTCGTGGACGTTGAAGAAGGAATTACTCCGATGGATGATGCCGTTGCGAAATTGCTTCGCAAGGTTACAAAACCGGTTATTTTAGCGGTAAATAAAGTAGATAACGCGATGCGTGAAAAAGACGCCGTGGAGTTTTACAACCTTGGTTTAGGTGAATATTACACTTTTGCAAGTATTTCAGGTAGCGGAACGGGAGATTTGTTAGATGCGTTAATCGAATCATTTCCTGTAAAGCCAGAACCAACACAAGAAGAAATTGAATTGCCACGTTTTGCTGTTGTTGGTCGTCCAAACGCAGGAAAATCAAGCTTTATCAACGCTTTGATTGGTAAAGACAGGTATATTGTGACTGATATTGCGGGAACAACTCGTGATTCTATTGATACAAAGTTTGACCGTTTTGGGTTTGAATTTAACTTGGTCGATACAGCGGGAATTCGCCGTAAGGCAAAAGTGAAGGAAGATTTAGAATTTTATTCGGTTATGCGTTCGGTTCGTGCCATTGAGCACGCTGATGTCTGTATCTTGATAATTGACGCGACCAGAGGTTTTGAAGGTCAGGACCAAAATATCTTTTGGTTGGCTGAAAAGAACAGAAAAGGTGTCGTGATTTTGGTAAACAAGTGGGATTTGGTTGAAAAAGACACGATGTCAACAAAAGAATACGAAGCGAAAATCCGCAAAGAATTAATGCCTTTTACAGATGTGCCGATTATTTTTACATCAGCAATCACCAAACAGCGTTTGCTGAAAGCGTTGGAAGAAACGGTAAAAGTTTTTGAAAGCAGAAAGCAAAGAATTGCTACTTCAAAATTCAACGATTATATGTTGAAATTGATTGAGGCTTATCCACCGCCAGCTTTGAAAGGAAAATATGTGAAGATTAAATTCTGTATGCAATTGCCAACGCCAACACCTCAGTTTGTGTTTTTTGCCAACTTGCCACAGTATGTAAAAGATCCTTACAAACGTTTCCTGGAAAATAAAATCCGTGAGCACTGGGATTTTTCAGGTGTACCGATCGATATTTATATTAGAGAGAAATAATAAAAAAAACCGAGATGAACGTCTCGGTTTTTTATTTAGAATAATTTAGATTTCGCTTGAGGAATGTTTCATAGGTCGGTCTTCATACCAATCCTTAAATGTCTTTTTTGTTTTGTACGGGTCTTTCAGTACGCTGAAAACCATATACAAAATCAACAAATGGCCAATGACAAATAGCGTAAGCAAAAGCCATGGAATCACTTCAAAATGCGTGTAAACTACAAATCCTAGAAAAAAAAGTGTAGCCAGTATTATAATCTTAATTGCAAAATTTTTCATAACCACTTGATTTAATTTCAATTAGGATCTAAGTTAAGTATTTTTTTTTATTAGTCAATTAATTGATAATTTAAAACATTGAGATTTATTTAGAAAGAATTTGTTTTGCATAAAAAAAATAACGCTACAATTTAAAAAGTAAAATTTATTGAAAAAGTTAAAAATTTCGTAAGAAAATATTTATTTGGATAATAAAATTAGTAATTCGCAGTTTTAAAATTCTTACAAACGATAACTTAAAATCCCTCAAGTTGATGTCTAAAAAGATTTACATCGTATTATTTTTTTTAATTTCTAGTACTATATCTGCGCAAACCTTTTTAATTAAAGGAAAAACCGTGAGTGCTGTTGATAAAAAACCAATTGAATCGGCAACGGTTTATCTGACTTCTGCAAAAGATTCTACAATGATCGACTACACGATTTCTGATAAAAACGGAAATTTTAATTTTTCGGTTAAAAAACAGGCAAAACCATTTGCAATCAAAGTTTCCTCAATCGGTTATGAAATTTATCAAAAAATATATGATAAGTTAGACGCCAATTTAGAGCTTGGAGAAATTTTAATTAACGACGACGTGACGACTTTAGGCGAAGTTGTTGTGGTGGGCGAAGCGCCGCCGGTTCGTATTAAAAGCGATACTTTAGAATTTAATGCAACTTCTTTTAAAGTGCGACCCGATGCGAATGTTGAGGCTTTGCTAAAACAATTGCCTGGTGTTGAGATTACAAAAGAGGGGAAAATTACGGTAAATGGAAAAGAAGTGAATGAAATTTTAGTCAACGGAAAATCTTTTTTTGGAAAAGATGGAGCCGTGGCTATTAAAAATCTTCCTTCCGATATTATCAGTAAAATTCAAGTTTCTGATTTGAAAACTACCGAAGAAAAATTGTCAGGACAAGCTTCAAGTTCGGATAAAAAAACCATTAATTTAACCATTCAAGAAGATAAAAATAAAGGTTTGTTTGGAAAATTTACGGGAGGCTATGGAACCGATGATCGATATGAATCAAGCGGATTGCTGAATTATTTTAAAGACAAACAGAAAATTAGCTTTTTAGGCTCTTCAAATAACATCAATGCTACCGGATTTTCAATGGATGAGATTTTTGACGCCATGGGTGGTGGAAGAAACCGTCAAATGTTTTCTCGAGGAGACGGTAGTTTTAATATTAACGGTGTAGATTTTGGAGGTGGTTCAGGAATCACACAGTCAAGTATGGCCGGAGTGAATTTTGCGGATGAATGGTTCAAAAAATTTGAGCCAAGCGGAAGTTATTTCTACACAAATTCGACAACAGATAACCAAACCAAAAGCCGGAGCGAGAATTTTTTGACTTCAGAAAACGGAACCAACAGCACCTTTATAACAGAATCTACCGGAACTTCTCAAAATAAAACCGAAGGGCATAATATGAGTTTTGAGTTTGAATATAAAATTGATTCCTTGACAACGCTTTCGGTAAGACCAACATTTGTAAAAAACAATTCGTCATTTGAAAGTGAATCAGAACGTTCTTCTTTTAATGATTTAGGTTTGGTCAATGAAAGTACGAGTGCAAATTTTCGAGATAACAAAACGTCAAACTTTGAAAATGAACTTTATTTAAGCCGAAAATTTAAAAAGAAAGGAAGAAATTTTGGTTTTTCATTTGACAATTCTAACAAGACAAATGATGCTGATGATATCACCAATTCAGAAACTTATTTTTATCAAGACGCTGCTTTGCCAGACGATATTCGTCGCCAAAGAGAATTTGATAACGTGAAAGAAAACAGATATTACACTAGATTTGGGTATTCTGAGCCCGTTACAGATTCCATTACTTTAACGTTGCGATCTTCCTACGAATGGAAAGATTACAATAAAGATCAAAATACATATAATTTCAATGGAGGTACCAATCAATACAGCGATTTTGACAACCTGCTTTCATATACTATGAATTCAAAAACACGCACGTTTAACCCTTCGGTTTCTTTAAATTTAAGAAAGAAGAAATATGGGTTGGGAATGTCTCTGGGAACACAAGTGGTTGATTTTCGAAATAGTTCTCTGTACAACGGAGAAAGTAGTGTGATAAACCAAAATTTCATTTATCCAACCGCAAATGCATGGATGAACTATAAATTGACCAAGTCTCAGTCGATTTATATGTATTATAATTTTAGACTACAAATGCCAACGGCTGAACAGATTTTGCCAGTTATAGATCTGACAAATCCCTTATCTCAAATTTCTGGAAATGCAAATATCAAACCGGTTAAGTCACACAATATATATCTGAATTACAACAATTATGATTATGCTACAAAGTCAGGATATTATGCTTATGCGGGTATGAATTTTTATGAACAGCAAATTACTTTGGCAAGAAATCTTGATCTAATTGATTTGATTAATAGAGCAACATATCAAAATATCAACAATAGCTATTACAGTTACGCAGGTATAAACTGGAATAAAACCATCAAAAAAGAAACCAATACCTTTCGTGTCGGTTTTGGGCTTAGCACTAATTACAGTTTAGATAAAGGATTGACGAACAACCTTGGTTATGAAGCAAACAGAATCACGATGGAGCCGAATGTTAGTTTAGGTTGGGATTACGGCGAGTTGCTAACCATCGAGCCTTCTTACACTTACGGATTTAACAAAACCAGTTATACAAATTATACCATTGACGAATCTTCAAATTTTACGCACAATTTTAAGGTCCAAACCACAAGTTATTGGCCAAAGCATTTTGTCTTCGGAAATGACTTTGGATACACTTACAACTCTAACATCTCTGACGGATTCAAAAAAGATTTTTTCCTTTTGAACACCAGTTTAGGATACAATTTTATGGACGACAAATTATTGTTCAAAGTAAAAGTGTATGATCTTTTAAATCAAAACCAGAGCGCTGTTCGCTACATAAACCCGGAGTCGATTCAAGACATTCAAAACACCGTTTTAAAACGTTATGCCATGTTCTCGCTGACTTATAAAATTGAAAAATTTGGAGGCAAGAAAAAAGACGGAGGTGGTGCTTTCACATTTTAAATGATTTTGAAGTCGGGTTCGCCCGGCTTTTTTTATTCTTTTTTTGAAGCGAATGTTGCCGCCTTTTAGTCAATCATTTTCCTGCTGCAGGAACTCGCTTTAAACCTGCTGCGCTGGCAGGTTTAAGAGCTCACGCAATTCCAGCATCAGGGCTATCAGAAAAGCCGTTTTAACTTCAGTAACCGTCAGTCCGACAATAGCTTCGGACAAAATAGCGAATAAAAATAAACCCGCGACTTTCGTCAGAATCTTCGAAAGAACAAAAAAAAGCCTTGCAAATTTTGCAAGGCTTTACTATTTTAAAACCAGTTTTTACCAGCTTCCTCCGGCGCCGCCGCCACTAAAGCCGCCACCGCCAAATCCGCCGCCAAATCCGCCGCCGCCAGAAGAACCTCCTCCAAAACCTCCAAAGCCGCCACCGCCGCCACCGCGACCCAAACTGCTTAAGATAATAATGTCAGCCAAATCCAATCCGCCACCGCCGCTATTGCCACCGTTTCTGTTGTTTTTATTCTTTGAAAGAATCACTACTAAGACTACCACAATAATCACAAAGAAAATCAAACCGCCTGGATTTGATTCTCCAGAATTTTGTTTTCTTTTTCCTTTGTACTTTCCTTTTAAAACATCAAAAATCGCATCGGTTCCTTTGTCCAAGCCTTTGTAATAACTTCCCGCTTTGAATTCGGGAATAATTACATTACGGGTCAATTCCCCAATGATTCCTGCCGGTAATCGATCTTCAACTCCATAACCAGCTGAGATCCAAATTTTGCGTTCTTTTTTGGCCAAAAGAACAATAATACCATTGTCATTCTCTTTTGATCCGCCGATTCCCCAAGTCTGACCCCATTTTGGAGTCAGAATTCCAATGTCTTCGCCTTTCAGGGATTCAATCGTAATCACTACAATTTGCGTGGAAGTCGAATCAGAATATTTAATCAGTTTTTGCTCTAAATTTGCTTTTTCTGAAGCATTCATTATCGCAGCGTAATCATACACACTAGTCTGTAATTTAGGAATAGGTGGAATGTCATATTGCGCAAAACCCAAACTTTGAATCAATAAAAATACCGATAAGAAGAACGTGTTTTTTAATTTTAAAATTTTCATTACCCTTTTGATATTTCGTTAGATAGTTCGTCCTTATCGCCATCTGTGAAAGGAAAATACTGTTCTAGTCTTTCTCCGGCTCTTAAGATACCGGCAACCAGACCCTCTTTATATTTTTTTTCTTTAAAATGTGAAATGACAATGTCTCTTGTGCAATCCCAGAAATCGCTTTCCACGACTTTGTCAATGCCTTGGTCACCAATAATGGCAAAAGCGTGATCGGCAACTCCCACATAAAAAAGCACGCCGTTTCGCAAAGAAGTGTTGTCCATACCTAAAGTGTGAAAAACCTCCTGAGCTCTTTCGAGCGGAGGCTTTTCTGTATGATCTTCAATGTGGATGCGAATTTCTCCTGAAGTATTTTTTTCCGCCTGAGAAATCGCTTTTACAATTTCGGCCTCTTCTTCCGAAGTTAGAAAATCTTCTACTTTTGACATAATTAGTTACTTTTTTTTGATTCCCTTTTTCAAGGTTTTAAGGCTTTTTAGAATTTAACTTCCACTGGTTTTTCAGCACCTTCAACCGATTTGAAATATGGTTTTTCAGGATAAGTCCCGCCTAAGAACCAGCTGTTTGGAATGGTAAGCACATAACCATTGTACACTTGTACTGACTCGTTAAAACGTGTTCTTGATGTTAAAATCTGGTTTTCAGTACTTGCCAATTCATCTTGCAATTTCATGAAGCTTTCGTTCGCTCTTAATTGCGGATAGGCTTCCACAGAAACCAATAATCTTGACAAGCTTGAAGAAACATTGGATTGCGCTTGTTGGAACTGTGCCATTTGCTCTGGCGTTACATTCGCTGGATCAATTGTTACTGAAGTTGCTTTTGCACGCGCTTCTACAACTGCTGTCAATGTTCCTTTTTCAAAATCAGCGGCACCTTTTACCGTGTTTACCAAGTTTCCGATCAAGTCATTTCTTCTTTGGTAGGCTGTTTCCACGTTACCCCATTCTTTTCCAACGGCTTGATTGTGTTTTAAAGCCGTGTTTTTAATTCCCACAACCCAGAATCCGACAATTACTATTAACGCAATAATAATTCCTACAGGTATTAACCATCTTTTCATTTTGTTCTTGTTTTTAGAGTTTATTTATTGATTTGTATTTGTTGTTGTTTCTAAAATAAATTTTGCTAACAGATACTACAATGCGTTTTTGATATTACTCAGCTGCGCCTTGATAGATTCTAATTTGCTGATTACTTCAAATTTATGCAACGTTTTTTTCTGGCCTTCTCTCAAATGTGTTTTGGCACCTTCCAGCGTAAAACCGCGTTCTTTTACCAAATGAAAAATCAATTGCAGGTTTTTCACATCTTCGGGAGTAAACATACGATTCCCCTTTGCGTTCTTTTTGGGTTGCAGAATATCAAATTCTTTGTCCCAAAAACGAATCAGCGAGGCATTTACGTTAAAAGCTTTGGCCAATTCACCAATGCTATAATATCTTTTGTCTGGTGGTAAGTCTAAATGCATTAATCTAAAGATTGGTTTTCTTGGTTCGCTAATTTTGAAATGGCGGCAAACTCTGCTGCCGAAATATTACCGTAATAAAAATTCAAGGGGTTTACAATTTCCCCGTTTTTGTGTACTTCATAATGCAAATGTGGCGCCTCTGAACGGCCCGTGCTTCCCACGTAGCCAATCACGTCACCACGTTTTACTTTTTCGCCACGTTTGACTTTATATTTACTCAAATGTGCGTATAATGTTTCATAGCCAAATCCGTGCCGAATTACAATGTGGTTTCCATAACCAGAAGCCGTGTTGTCCGCGCGTTCTACAACGCCATCTCCCGTCGCATAAATCGGTGTTCCTGTTTTGGCAGAAAAATCCATTCCGGCGTGAAACTTCCTGATTTTTGTGAACGGATCGCTTCGGTAGCCAAAACCTGATGCCATCTGTTTTAAATTCTCGTTTTTAACAGGCTGAATTGCGGGAATGGCACCTAATAGTTTTTCTTTTTCTTTCGCCAATTTCAATATTTCATCTAAAGATTTTGACTGAATCACTAATTCTTTTGAAATAATGTCCACCCGTTTTGTCGTGCTGACCACCAATTCTGAATTGTCATAACCTTCCAAATTTTTGTATCGATTCACACCCCCAAAACCTGCTTTTCGCTGTTCGTTAGGAATAGGCGAAGAGTTGAAATAAACGCGGTATAAATTATTATCCCGTGCAGCGACACTTTCTAAAACTTCATCAACTTGGTCCATTTTTTTATTTAAAATAGAATAATTGATTTTCATATTCTCAATTTCTCGGGCCTGGAGCCGGTCTTTCGGAGTTTCAAAATAAGGCGTGTTAATCAAAATTACGAAACAAATAAATCCAAATAATGCCGAAGCCAATAAAAACATCGCAATTACGCCTAATTTTCGTCCTTTTTTAGGTTTTATTTTTCGGTACGCGAGATTTTCTGAATCGTAATAATATTTTACCTTTTTCATATTTTAAAATATGCTATTTTTGCACCTTTAAAAACGTTTATTCACAACGGATAATTAGTTAGACGAACAAATTTACTAAATGTTTCACTGCTTCAACTTATTATTTTGATATTAACGTAAATTTAGAAAAACGAAATGTATAGCCAAATATAATAGAATGCGGGAATTTGAGTTGATTTTTTAAATACTTCAGTCTTAAGCACAGCATCTTAAACCAATTTTCAATGAAATCACAAGACATTAGAAAGCAATTTTTGCAATTTTTTGAAAGCAAAGGACATTTGATCGTTCCTTCGGCTCCGATTGTTCTAAAAGAGGACCCGACCTTGATGTTCAACAACTCAGGGATGGCCCAGTTCAAAGAATATTTCTTAGGAAACGCCACGCCAAAAAGCAACCGAATTGCCGATACGCAAAAATGCCTTCGTGTTTCTGGAAAACATAACGATTTAGATGATGTCGGTTTTGACACCTACCATCACACGATGTTCGAAATGCTGGGAAATTGGTCTTTCGGCGATTATTTCAAAAAAGAAGCGATCAATTGGGCTTGGGAATTATTGACAGAAGTGTATAAAATTCCGAAGGAAAATTTATACGTATCAGTTTTTGAAGGAAACGAAGCAGAAAATGTGCCATTTGACCAAGAAGCTTGGGATATCTGGAAAACCTTGATTGATGAAGACCGCATTATTTTAGGAAATAAAAAAGACAATTTCTGGGAAATGGGAGCGCAAGGTCCGTGTGGTCCTTGTTCTGAAATACACGTTGATTTGAGAACTGCAGAAGAGAAAGCACAAGTTTCAGGCAAAAGTCTAGTAAACAATGACCATCCGCAAGTGGTGGAAATTTGGAACAACGTTTTTATGGAATTTAACCGTAAAGCTGATGGTTCGCTTGAAAAATTGCCTGCAAAACACGTTGATACCGGGATGGGTTTTGAGCGTCTTTGTATGGCTTTGCAAGGCGTAACTTCCAATTATGACACCGATGTTTTTACACCGCTAATCGCAGAAGTTGCTAAAATCACCGGAAGAAATTATACTTCAAACGAAATAAAAAATATCTCAGAAGAACAAAATAAAACAAACATCGCCATTCGTGTGGTTGTGGATCACGTTCGCGCCGTTGCCTTTGCAATTGCTGACGGACAGTTGCCATCCAACACCGCCGCGGGTTATGTAATCAGAAGAATTTTACGCAGGGCAATTCGTTATGGATTTACATTTTTAGACACAAAAGAACCGTTTGTTTACAAATTGGTTGCTGTTTTGGCGAACCAAATGGGCGAATTTTTTCCAGAAATCAAGAAACAGGAAAGCTTGGTAACGAACGTAATCAGAGAAGAAGAAGCTTCGTTTTTGAGAACATTGGACCAAGGTTTGCAATTGCTTGAAAATGTCGTAAAAGACACGAAAGGGCAAGAAGTTTCTGGTGCAAAAGTGTTTGAATTGTACGATACTTTCGGTTTTCCAGATGATTTGACCGGATTGATCCTGAAAGAAAAAGGGATGACTTACAACGAGCCTCACTTTAAGGAAGAGTTGCAAAAACAGAAAAACCGTTCCAAAGCGGCTTCAGAAACATCAACGGATGATTGGACGATTTTGGTGGAAGGAAATGCAGAAACTTTCGTAGGTTATGACGAAGTAGAGAAAGAAGTAAAAATCACAAGATATAGAAAAGTAGATTCTAAGAAAGACGGTAAATTGTACCAAATCGTTTTAGATGCAACGCCTTTTTATCCAGAAGGAGGAGGCCAAGTTGGCGATAAAGGAACACTTTTTACACCCAACCAAGCCATTGAAATTCTAGATACAAAGAAAGAAAACAACTTGATTTTGCATTTTACAAAAGAATTGCCAGAAAATCCTTCCGGGAAATTCATGGCTTTGGTAAATACAAAATTAAGAAGCAATTCGGCAAGCAATCACTCGGCTACCCATTTGTTACATCAGGCTTTGCGTCACATTTTAGGAACGCACGTGGAACAAAAAGGGTCGTTGGTTTCTCCAAATTACCTTCGTTTTGATTTTTCACATTTTTCAAAAGTAACTGAGGAAGAATTGCAATCGGTGGAAAACTTCGTAAACGAAAAAATCCAAGAGCAATTGCCTTTGATCGAAAGACGCGATATTCCGTTTAAGCAAGCGGTGGAAGAAGGCGCAATGGCCTTGTTCGGCGAAAAATATGGCGACAATGTTCGTGCCATCAAATTCGGAGAAAGCATGGAACTTTGCGGTGGCATTCACGTGAAAAACACCGCGGATATCTGGCATTTCAAAATTGTTTCGGAAGGAGCTGTTGCTGCGGGAATCCGTAGAATTGAAGCGATTACAAACCAAGGTGTAAAAGAATTTTTTGCCTCGCAAGAAGCCACTTTAAAAGAAATAAAAGAAGCGCTTAAAAATCCGCAAGATTCGGTAAAAGCAGTAGTTTCATTGCAAGATGAAAATGCCAAATTGAAAAAACAGGTGGAAGCGTTATTGAAAGAAAAAGCAAAAAACTTGAAAGGCGAATTGGCTTCTGAAATCCAGGAAATCAATGGCGTAAAATTCTTAGCAAAACAAGTCGATTTGAATGCAGAAGGTGCAAAAGATCTGGCGTATGAATTAGGAACTTTAGGAACCAATGTATTCTTGGTTTTGGCTACAGCCGATGAAAATAAACCGATGCTTTCATGCTATATTTCGAAAGAATTAGTCGCAGAAAAAAACCTGAACGCTGGGCAGGTCGTTCGCGAATTGGGAAAATATATCCAAGGTGGCGGTGGCGGACAACCTTTCTTTGCAACAGCAGGAGGAAAGAACGTTGCCGGAATCAAGGAAGCTTTAGAAAAAGCAATTGATTTTGTGAAATAGACAGCAGATTTAGTTTATAGATTAAAGAAAACCACAACGATTATGTTGTGGTTTTTTTGCTTTAAAGTGATTCGGTGTATTTTTTAAAATTGTTTAAAATGGCCTGCCAGCCGTCTTTTTGCATTTCTAAAGAGTTTACAGTTTCCGGATCAAATGTTTCGGTTATCAATGTATTTTCATTCAAATCTTCGAAAGAAATCAAAACTTCACGTCCGTCTTCCAATACATATTCAATGATTTTGTGAAGTTCCACATTGGTATATTTTCCTTCAAAATCAAACCCCATACTTCCATCTTTGGCTTCCATTCTGGTTCTGAATTTTCCACCAATCTTTAAATCGTTTTCTGCCTCTGGCGAATGCCAATCGATTGAAGCAAATGTCCAGTTGACGATATTTTTTGGTAATGTCCAGCTCTTCCACACTTCATTGATCGGTTTGTTGACGGTGGTTTTTACCGTAATTTTTTCTTTTAAATTTTCCATTTTTTGATTTTTGCTTGTTTTTACAAATTTAAATAGATTTGATGAAATTTCAACTTTGTATCTTTACCATTCACAAACTCAAACTATGCAATTCACAACGCCAATCCCCATTCAAAAAAGTAATTTTCAGATAGGTTACAATTCTAAAATTGTATCACTGGGTTCTTGTTTTGCGGTAAATATGGGCGAGAAATTAGACTATTTTAAATTTCAGAATAGTCTGAATCCGTTTGGGATTTTGTTTCATCCTTTGGCTTTGGAAAAAATTATTTCAAAAGCAATTTTGAAGGAAGAGTTTACGGAAGATGACATTTTTTTTCATAACGAAAGATGGCATTCCTTTGATGTGCATTCTGATTTAAGCGCTTCGGATAAAAAAGCTTTCTTAAAATCATTGAATACTAATTTAAAAAAGTTGGAAATTGATTTAATGAAAAGCTCACATATCATTATAACGTTAGGAACGTCGTGGGTTTACCGAAAAATAGATTCTGACTCGATTGTTGCCAATTGTCATAAAGTCCCGCAAACCCAGTTTAAAAAGGAATTGCTTTCTGTGGAAACTTCAAAAAAGAGTTTGGAGCGAATTATTGGTGCAATTTCTAAAGTGAATCCAAAAGCAAAAATGATTTTCACGATTTCGCCGGTTCGTCATATCAAAGATGGTTTTACTGAAAATCAATGGAGCAAAGCCAATCTGATTTCTGCTTTGCTCGAAACACTGCAAACGGAACACTGCAAACTGAATACTGACTATTTCCCCAGTTATGAAATTATGATGGACGAGCTTCGCGATTATAGATTTTATGCCGAAGATATGATTCATCCCAATCCAACTGCGATTAATTATATCTGGAAACGCTTTTCAGAAGCGTGGATTTCAGAAGAAACGCTTCTGGTAATGCAAGAAGTTGAAAATATCCAAAAAGGCTTACATCACCGTCCGTTTAATAGCGAATCAGAACAGCATTTGATTTTCTTGGCAAAATTGCAAAATCGAATTGCTGTTTTGCAAAGACAGTTTCCTTTTATGAAATTTTAAAATTTGGCTTGATAGTTGCTTTTTAGGAGTAATTTAAAACAAGATTTTAGTTCCTTATTTTTTAATTCGATAACTTTATAAAAAAACCTATGCGCAGAATTCTCCTATTTGCAGGAATCATTTTAGCCATCTTTTTGGCTTTCCGCTTTTGCGAATTCAAAAAAGACGACGACTCGACTATTGAATATGGAAGCAATTTGATTCAGGAACGCATCGTGAATGTTGGAAAACTGATTGTCACCGAAGGTCATTTTGCAGAAGTTTTGACCTACAAAGACCAAGATAAATACTTGATGGATATGGTTTCTTTCGAGAAAAAAGCGTTGGTGATTGTCAATGCAGATGTGACTGTGGCGTATGATTTGCGCCAAATGAAATATGATATTGACGAAAAAAACAAGACGATCACGATCACTTATATTCCAAAGGAAGAAATAAAAATCAATCCAGATATTAAGTTTTATGACGTGAACCAAAGCCGAATGAATCCGTTTACTGGCGATGATTATAACAAAATAAATAAAACGGTCAAGGCGAATTTAGCCAAGAAAATAGAAAAATCTACGCTCAAATCGAATGCCAAAAACAGACTGGTCAGCGAACTTTCAAAGATTTTGATTACCACCAATTCAATGGGCTGGACGCTGAAATATGATGGTGAAACGGTTAATGAAGCAACTTTAGATAAGGTTTTGCTTTAGAACGAAAAGAAGCAAGAAGCACAAAAAAAGAAAACCGCAGATTCAAAGATTACATCAATCGGTGAGTCTGCGGTTTTTTATTTAAATTAAATTACTTTTTTAATCGCGAAACTGAGGTTGTTTTTAAACGCTTTCGTTTTCGAAAATCAATTCTAATCCGCCAGAAATCAGGTGGGCCACTTCTGGACGGTTTTGTTTTTGTTTTTCTAAGTATAGAATAACTTTTTGAAGGAATTCGGTTTCGTTTTCTTTGTCTAAAAGTTCTGCGATTTCCACAGCCAAAAGCCAATCTTTCGGATGGTTTTCTTTCAAGTTTTCGAATGTTTTTTCAATCGACATAAACGGCGATTTTCCTTCGCGAATGTTTCTGATATTTAAATAAAGACGTTCTAATTCTTCTCTTTCGGTGCTTTTTTTCGCCTTAATCGTTGTACTTGATGGAACGTGATTGATCAAGTCAAAACTGCTCACATCAGCCGGGCCAGAAAAAGCAGAAACTACTTTTTTTCCAACAGCCATATCATAAATTCCCCAATCAGGCTGGAACAAAACGGTGTCGTTGTGCGTAACCGTGCAATCTTTAAAGCTAATCAAAATGATTTTTCCTTGAATATTTCTAGTTCCTGTGATGATTTCACCGCTGACAGTAATGTCGCCTTGGAATTCTAAAGTCACGCGTTCGCCTTCGTAAATAGCATAGGCTTGCAAATCTCTCGGGCTCATGTCTTCAATGGCCAAATTGATTCCTTTTAGTTTTCCAATTGGGCTTCCAAAACCTTCTGCGTGGTAGGAAGTCGCGTGTCCGACTAATTCTTTTTCTCTGTAAGACAAAGCCGTTTTTCCGATGGTTTGGATGTAAACTGGTTTTCCTTCGTTTTCAATAACGTTAGTTAATACGCCTGAAATTTGGATTCCCGTGCTTAATTCGATAGTTCCTAAAGCATTTGAATTTTTGAGTTTTTCCAATCCAGATAATCCGCCGGTTCGAAGTGCCATGGTGTTTGCAAATTCTTCTAAAACAGAACTTAACTGGGCAAAATCTGGCGTAACAAAAAGTTGCGGCTGCGGTTTGGTAATGTCAAAACTTTGATACGCGGCTTCAATGTTATAAGGAATTTTCTTTACGTTATCGGTCATGCACCAAGCGCTTTCGCCAATAGAGGAAAGCAATCCGGCGCCATAAATTTTTGGGTTGTTGATGTCTCCAATCAAGCCATATTCCACAGTCCACCAATGCAGGTTTCGGATTAAAGCCATTTCAGATAATTCGCCCATATTGTTTTGCAGATCATCAACTTTTTTCTCGATAGCATCAATTTGGTCCTGAGGCGTTCCTTCGGCTTCCTTTAAAATAGAAAGCAAACGAACCGCTTCATACATTTCATAATCGTGTGCGGAAGAAATCGCTTTGCAGCCAATTTCGCCAAAGCGTCTTAAATATTCAGCATATTCTGGATTGGCAATAATAGGAGCGTGGCCGGCACCTTCGTGAATGATATCTGGAGCTGGAGTATATTCAATATGTTCTAATTGTCTAATGTCGGAAGCAATTACCAAGACATTGTAAGCTTGGAATTCCATAAAAGCATTGGGCGGAATAAATCCGTCAACGGCTACGGCAGCCCAGCCGATTTCTTTCAAGATTCGGTTCATTCCATACATATTTGGAATGTTTTCAATTTCAAGGCCAGTTTTCTTTAATCCGTCCAAATAAGAATTATGGGCCACTTTTGAAAGATAATCCACGTTTTTTCGCATCACATAACGCCAGACTGCCTGGTTTATCGGAGTGTAATCTGTATAGTCTTGAGGTTTTATAAATTGCCTTAAGTGTTCAGGAAGCCTGTCAATTAGTGGGTTGCTTTCAATTGTGCTCATGTTTTATCAATTAAATTTGACTTTTGTAAAAGTACGCTTTTTATTTTTTTTGAGAAATAAGAAATTCAATCTTACTAAATTATTAATAAATGGTAAAAAAATCACAAATAACATAAAATTTGTATGAATTTTCATTTGATATTTTTTTTAAATTTTACATTCTCATTTTATTGTGTTTTATATTGTTGTTTGTGTTCTTTTTTTTTAAAATAATAATTATTGTTGTTGTTTTTTAACCTTTTAAATGTGTTTAGATTGATTTGTTAAAGAATTGGATGCTCCATATTGAAAGTTTATTTTTACAGCTTATTAACCAAACATAAATTTATTATGAAAAAAGTTTTTTTCTTTCTAGCAGTAGCTGGAACAACTTTCGTTACATCTTGTAATAGCGACGATGATAATGGAACAACTACACCAGTAGCTCCTGTTGCTACATCAATCGTTCTGACTTCAGATGTTGAAACCGTTGAAGTAGGTGGTGCATTTACATTTACAGTTACAGATGATTTAGCTGCTGATGTAACTTCTACATCCACATTTCTTGTAAATAATGTTGCTATTGAAAGCAATGTATTTACTTCAACTGAAGCGGGTACTTTTACAGTAAAAGCTCAAAATGGTACTTTAGAAAGTGCTCCGGTAACTGTTACAGTTACTGCGCCAGCTATTGTTGAAGCTGACAATTCAATTGTTGTCGATGGTGTTAATTATGTTACCGATAAATCGATTTTGTACTATTTAGGCACTGAAGGTAATATCAATTACTGGGCTGTAAATGCTTATAATCAAGTTGGAACGGGTGCTGCTGCTACTTATCCAAATGACGTATTTATTTATATCACATCTGCTCAAGTAAGTACAACAACTTTAGAATTGCCAACTATTACAACTTATACAAAAGGTGTTGAAACTGCAGTAAACAACATATTTGATGTTGAATTGATTCTTAATAGCGAAGATTATGCTTTATTTACAGATGTAAATACAGTAAACTTTAATTTAACAGCAATTACAGCAACTTCAACTGTTCAAAACTGGTCATTTAATTACGCTTCAACATTAAATGACGGAACAGTAATCAGTGGGGATTTTGAAGGAGATTTCGGATTTTCTGATGAAACTGCTACAGGAAAATTAGCTGTTGGGAAAAATGCTAAAATTGTAAAAACAACTAAAGCTGAAGCTTTGGCAAAAGGAAAATCAATTGTAGGTAAAAAATAGTTTATTACTTTAATTTGAGAATAAAAAGCTGTCTTCGGACAGCTTTTTTTTTGATTTTATATTCAAAACCACTAAAATTATAATTAAAGTAGTAGAATGATTCATATAAATTAGTTTTTTTTTTAAAAGAACATTGGTTTACACTTGCTTAAAAATAAATGAGCTGTTTTTACATAAATTAACTAAGCATAAAGTCTCTAAATTATATTACGTAAATAAAAAAAGCCACAAAAGTAAAGTTGTGGCTTTTTTAAGATAAGTTCGTGAAAATTATTTTTTCTCTGGCGGATATTTTGCCAATATTTTTTGAACAAATTCCTGAATTCGCTCGTCTTTTTTGTCGATGTTTTGATTCAGAATACCAATACCTTCCCCTTGCCAAATCAATTCTTTCTTTTTGGCATCAATTAAATCAATGTAGAGCATTCCTTGTGTTGATGTAGACACAGATGTGCTTCGTCCGCCCCAAATGTATGGATTCCAACCCCATCCCCAGCCATAACCCCATCCGGCGTTAAATTGGTTCACGTCAACTTGCTGTCTTGATTTGGTGAAAATATTGATTAATAAATCAGGATTTTCACTTTTGGTAAATCCTTTTGAAGCCAACTCGGTATCAATTGCAGTTAAAATTCTTCTTTTATCTAAATCAGAAATCTCCACTTTGTCAATGCCAGACTTAAAAAAAGCATAGGTTTTGTATTGATTAAAATCAGCATTTTTATCATAATCAGAAGCTACTCTCACTGATGAACAAGAGGTCAAAACAAGGAGTAAAAACACAGGTAAAATTTGAATAGTTTTCATAATGAATTTTTTAAAAGTAATAAGCTAATATTAAAAGCGCTTGTTTTTCTTGTCTTTAAAGCTTTTCACAGCACCGATAATATTAAACACCGCGGCTATAAAAAGCAGAGCCAGTTTTAAATAAAGATGTTCTGAAAAAAGACCTAAAATAAAAAAGCTAAGTCCAATAATTAGGAATGATATACTGTTAAATTTTGACATACTTGAAAGAAATATTAAAAATTCAAAAGCGCATCGTCCACTTTATTAGGGATGGTAACTTTTAATAAAGGTTGCGTTTCCATGGCTCTTTTTATTGCAAAAATAGCTTCGTCGTTTCTCGCCCAGCTTCTTCTTGAAATTCCGTTGTTCACATCCCAGAAAAGCATTGATTGTAAGCGTCTTGAGGCCTCTTCAGAGCCATCAAGAACCATGCCAAAGCCACCGTTAATAACCTCGCCCCAACCAACCCCACCGCCATTGTGAATGGAAACCCAAGTAGCGCCTCTGAAACTGTCGCCAATCACGTTTTGAATAGCCATATCAGCGGTAAATTTTGACCCGTCGTAAATGTTTGAAGTTTCACGGTAAGGTGAATCTGTTCCCGAAACATCGTGGTGATCACGCCCTAAAATCACATATCCAATTTCGCCTTTGGCAATCGCTTGATTGAATGCTTCGGCGATTTTGATTCTTCCTTCCGCATCCGCGTATAAAATTCGGGCTTGCGAGCCGACAACCAATTTATTTTCTTGAGCGCCTTTGATCCATTGGATATTATCCTGCATTTGCTGTTGGATTTCTGGCGGAGAGGTTTTGGCTAATTCTTCTAAAACAGCTGAAGCAATCGCATCCGTTTTAGCTAAATCTTCAGGTTTTCCAGAAGCACAAACCCATCGAAAAGGCCCAAAACCATAGTCAAAACACATGGGTCCCATTATATCTTGCACATAACTCGGATACTTGAAATCAATTCCGTTTGGTGCAAAAACATCGGCTCCCGCACGAGAAGCTTCTAATAAAAAAGCATTGCCATAATCAAAGAAATACGTTCCTTTTGCGGTATGTTTGTTAATTGCATCGGCGTGACGGCGTAATGTTTTTTGAACTTCAGTTTTAAATTTTTCAGGATTATTCGCCATCATTTCGTTCGATTCCTCAAAAGAATATCCAGTCGGATAATAGCCACCAGCCCACGGATTGTGAAGCGAAGTTTGGTCGGAACCCAAATCAATATGCAGGTTTTCTTGGTCAAAACGTTCCCAAACATCGACCACATTTCCTAGATACGCAATCGAAATCACTTCTTTATTTTCTAATGCTTTTTTGACCCTTGGAACCAAATCTTCAATATTTGAAACAATTTCATTCACCCAGCCTTGAGAATGGCGGATCTTGGTAATTTTTGGATTTACTTCGGCACAGACGGTCACGCATCCGGCAATGTTTCCAGCTTTTGGCTGTGCACCAGACATTCCTCCTAAACCAGAAGTCACAAATAATCCACCAGAAGGGGATTTTTTTATTTTTCTAAATCCGTTTAAAACGGTAATCGTGGTTCCGTGCACGATTCCTTGCGGACCGATATACATATAACTTCCCGCCGTCATTTGTCCGTATTGCGAAACTCCCAAAGCATTGAATTTTTCCCAATCATCCGGTTTTGAATAGTTCGGGATCACCATTCCGTTCGTTACCACAACTCTTGGTGCTTCTTTATGCGAAGGAAATAACCCCATCGGATGGCCCGAATACATCGTCAGAGTCTGCTCGTCAGTCATTTCAGAAAGGTATTTCATCGTCAATAAATACTGGGCCCAGTTTGAAAAAACTGCACCGTTTCCTCCATAGGTTATTAACTCGTGCGGATGTTGTGCGACTGCATAATCCAAATTATTTTGGATCATCAGCATAATTGCTTTTGCCTGTTCTGATTTTCCAGGATATTCTTCAATAGGACGTGCATACATCTTATAATCCGGACGAAGACGGTACATATAAATTCTTCCGTAGGTATTTAATTCTTCTAGAAATTCTTGTATCAAAACCGCATGGTCTTTCGGTTCAAAATAACGCAACGCATTTCTTAAAGCTAATTTTTTCTCATCGTCAGAAAGAATTTCTTTTCGCTTCGGAGCGTGATTTATATTTGTTTCGTAGGGTTTTGGTTCTGGCAGAATTGTGGGAATTCCTTGTTGTATTTGTTCTTTGAAAGTCATTTTTTAAAGTTGCTAAGTTTCAGAGTCGCTAAGTTGCGAAGTCTGAAATTCATTATATTTTAAAGTTTGTTGGTCTAAATTATCTCATTTTCGAATTATCTAATTGATAAGTTCGCTTATTTTTTATTCGTTCCGGTTTTTTTATCAAATCCGTACGGACAATGGCGACAGCCACTTTTACAGCAATAACCGCGTTTCAAATGGTGTTTTTCGGTAAAGCATTTGTATCCTTCGGGAGTATAATAAAAATCTTCGCCTTCTTTTAATTTATTTTCATTATTTTGCTCATTCATAGTAGACAAACTTCAGATAAATTTAATTTTCCCAAAAATAATTAAATTTATCCGAGGTTCTTCTTTCCTTGGGCAAAAATAAAAACTCAGAGAAAAAAATATAAACTTTATAATTAATGTTTCTAATCGTTTCCAAATATTTAATTCCAAAAGGTTTTCGCGGACTGACGCTTTTTCCTTTTGTAATTCTTCGGGATTTTTTAGACAAAGAAAATAAAGTGCTTTTAAACCACGAAAAAATCCACATTCGCCAGCAGTTAGAGCTTTTGATTTTGCCGTTTTTCTTGCTTTATTTTTTAGAATATTTGATTCGGTTGCTTCAATTTAAAGATCGAAACAAAGCCTACAGAAATATCAGTTTTGAAAGAGAATCCTATCAAAACGAAAGCAATTTAGATTACTTAAAAACGCGTTCCTTTTGGAAATTTAGAAAATACATTTAAAATATTTTGGAAATCCCTACACACTATCTTCCCGTTCAAAAAAACGGAATAACTGTCGCCATTCGCCGTGAAGACTTGATTCATCCCTTTGTTTCTGGAAACAAATTCAGAAAATTAAAATACAATTTGCTTCAAGCAAAAGAAGAAAATCACAAAACCTTACTGACTTTTGGAGGTGCTTTTTCAAACCATATAGCTTCTGTCGCTTTTGCTGGAAAAGAACATAATTTCAAGACAATCGGAATCATTCGTGGTGAGGAGCTACGAGAAAAAATCTTAGAAAATCCTACACTGAAATTCGCACAAGAAAACGGAATGCAGTTTGAATTTGTTTCCAGAAGCGATTATTCCAATAAAGAAAATCCTGAATTTTTAGAAAAATTAAAACAGAAATTCGCAGACTTTTATTTGATTCCAGAAGGGGGCACCAACGAACTTGCCGTCAAAGGTTGTAAGGAGATTTTAAACCATAAAGATTCGCAGTTTGATTACATCTGTTGTGCGGTTGGAACCGGCGGTACCATTTCTGGATTGATTAATTCGGCCTTGCCACATCAAAAAGTTTTGGGATTTCCAGCGTTAAAAGGTGACTTCTTGCGAGAAGAAATTTGTATGTTTGCAAAAACCGATAATTGGCAACTGATTAAAGATTACCATTTTGGAGGTTATGGAAAAATAAATCTGGAGCTGGTAAATTTCATAAATAATTTCAGCGAAAGTAATAAAATCCCGCTAGACCCCGTTTATACAAGCAAGATGGTCTTTGGAATTTACGATTTGATCGATAAGAATTATTTTCCATCCCATTCAAAAATTTTGCTCATTCACACCGGCGGACTGCAGGGAATTCAAGGAATGAATCAATTATTAGAGAAAAAACAATTACCCAAAATAATCACAAATGTTTAAAAAAGTCTTATTTCTTTTGGCAATTGCAACCTTAGTAAGTTGCGGTTCTTCGAAGTCATCAAAATCAAAAAAAACAGCTTATAAACCAAAGAGGACAGTTGTAACAAAGAAACCAACGGCAACAAGAACTACTTCTTCAGCTTCGGCATCAAATAGAAATACCGAGGTGATCGAGTCTACTTCAAGAACGGTAGTGTATAGCGATGTGGTGAATAATTATGTAGGTCAATTTAAAGACATTGCAAAGTCAAATATGAAAGAATACGGCATTCCGGCCAGTATCATTTTGGCGCAAGGCATCTTAGAATCGGGTGCTGGTGCGGGAACTTTAAGTAAAAATTCAAACAATCATTTCGGTATCAAATGCCACACGGGTTGGACCGGAGAAAGCGTTCGCCACGATGACGACGCCGCTCAAGAATGTTTCAGAAAATACAAAGACCCGGCAGAATCGTATCGCGATCATGCTGAGTTTTTAACAGGAAGAAGCCGTTATGCCAGTCTTTTTAAACTTGAAAAAGGCGATTATGAAGCTTGGGCAAAAGGACTAAAAGCCGCAGGTTATGCTACCGACCCCAAATATCCGGACAAGTTGATCAGTTATATTGAACGTTACAATTTGCACCAATATGACGCTGAGGTTCTCGGAAAAGATTTTACGCCCTTTACAAGAAACCAACCGGTTGCTTCAAAACCAAAACCACCTAAAAATTCAGGCGAAGGCTATTACGAAGTAACAAAAGGAGATACTTTGTATTCCATCTCAAAACGTTTTGGCACCACCGTTGACGAATTAAGAAGATTAAACGACATGTCAGACAATGCCATTTCCATAGGGCAATCCATCAAAATAAAATAAGCATACAGCCTAATTGTTCCAATTCGATTAGGCTTTTTTTTTGCAGAAGCGAAAGCTCCGGCATTTTCAGCTGTCCCTTTTCCCGCTTTCTGCAGTAGTTTTTCTCCGGAGAAAAATCCGGAAAAAAAAGCTGCTGCCGCCAATCGGGGCTATGGGAGAAAGTATTTTAATTTTTGGAATCTTCGTCTCTCCAAACTAATCTGCAAAACACTATCGCAAAAGCATTCAACTTTGTAACTTTGCGCCTTTGCACCTTCAAAAATAAAAACTATGTTATATCAAAGAAGCAGTCAGCTTTTTGCCGAAGCTGAAAAAGTAATTCCAGGCGGCGTAAACTCACCAGTTCGTGCATTTAAAGCCGTTGGAGGAACACCAATATTTGTCAAATCGGCCAAAGGAGCGTATCTTTTTGACGAAGACGGAAACAAATTAATCGATTATATCAATTCTTGGGGCCCGATGATTTTAGGCCACGCTTTTGAACCGGTGGTTGATGCCGTAATCGAGAGGGCCAAATTGGGAACTTCCTTCGGAATGCCCACCGCTTTAGAAACTGAAATTGCAGCATTGGCGGTTTCAATGGTTCCAAATATTGATAAAATTCGTTTCGTTAACTCCGGAACAGAAGCGTGCATGAGCGCCATTCGTTTGGCAAGAGGATTTACAAAAAGAGATAAGATTATCAAATTTGCAGGTTGCTACCACGGCCATTCCGATTCGTTTTTGATCCAAGCGGGTAGTGGAGCTATCACCTTTGGTGCGCCAAACAGCCCAGGAGTGACACAAGGAACCGCAAAAGATACATTGCTTGCAAAATACAACGATATCGAAAATGTAAAAGCAGTATTTGAAGCCAATAAAAATGAAATTGCAGCCATTATTATCGAACCGGTGGCAGGAAACATGGGATGTATTCCGCCAAGTAAAGGTTTTTTAGAGGCAATACGGACGCTTTGCGATGAAAGCGGAACTTTGTTCATCTTTGATGAGGTGATGACCGGATTTCGCCTTGCAAAAGGCGGTGCTCAAGAATTGTTTAATATCAAGGCCGACATCGTGACTTTCGGAAAAGTAATCGGTGGTGGCCTGCCAGTCGGAGCTTTTGCAGCAAGAAATGAGATTATGAATTATCTGGCACCGCTTGGCCCGGTTTATCAAGCCGGAACTTTATCTGGAAACCCATTAGCGATGGCTGCCGGACTTGAAATGCTGAAAGCTTTAAATGCTGACGCTCAGATTTTTGAAAGATTAGAGCAAAAAACAGCGTATCTTGAAAAAGGAATTGCAGAAAAACTAACCGCTAACAAGGTGAAGTTTACCATAAATCGCGTTGGTTCAATGATTTCGGTACATTTTGATGAAGCGCCAGTAACTGATTTTCAATCAGCTTCAAGAGGCGATAATGAAACCTTCAAAAAATTCTTTCATGGATTATTGCAAGAAGGAATATATATCGCGCCATCGGCTTATGAGACATGGTTCATCACCGATGCATTGACTTATGAAGATTTAGATTTTACCATAAATGCTGTGGACAAAATAGCAAAGCAGTTGTAAAATAAAAAAGGCTTTCCAATCGGAAAGCCTTTTTTATTTGTATTAAAATTTACTTTTAATGTTGCGTCAATTGTTTTAATAATTCTGGATTTGCATCCACTTTAGCCATGTTTTCAGAAGATAAAGTAGCTCTCAGTTTTGCGTCAATTGATTTTATTACCACTTTTTTTCTTTCTTCTGAAAGATTCGGAGTTGATAAAACTTCATGCTTTTTTGCAAAAAGTGCCGTAAGATTCGTCTGATCTTGTGCCGTTAATTTCACTGTTTTACCAAGTAAAGCAATGTCTGCTTTTGCAAGTTCATTTACATTTCCCTTATCTTGTGCTGAAACATTCATAGTAAAAGCAAAAAACAAAGTCAAAAGAGCAAATATTTTTTTCATGATAGTTTGGTTTAGTTTATAGAATGTCAAATCTAAATCATTTTAACAATACTTCAAAATTATTTTTTGTCAATCAAGCCTTTTTCACCATTAAACTTCTTTTTGTGAAATTTCTTTTTATCGCCTCTGTGATGTTTTTGCAATTTCATTTTTTCCCATTTTTCAAATTGTTCAGCATTTAAAATCTTTTTCACTCGGGCTTTCATGGCAATCTGTTCGTCGAGATTTTTATTTTGAAGAGCAAAACGTTCGTCAGATGTCAATTGTTTTTTAGTTTCTTTCGACGCTTTTCTCTCTGCCATTTTTGCTTCTCTTTTCGCAGATTCTTCTGAAATAATTTTTTCCATTTCCTTCTGTTGAGAAGTATTCAAATCTAATGCCAAAGTCATTTTTTTTAACTGTAATTGTTTTCTTTGCTCTGGCGTAAATTTTTCCATCTGAGGAACGTCGCCTCTTTCAGAACGTTGTGGTCTGTTTTCGCTAATCTTTTTTTCTTGTGCAAAAGATGAAAATCCGATCATCATAATTGCAATCATAAACATTTTTTTCATAATCTTCTTTTTAATTTTTTTGTTTGCAGTTAAGACCGTCAAAAAAGAGAAAGGTTTAATTCTGATGAAAATTTTAGTTTTATTTATGATTGTCACTTACCTTTGCACCGTGAAAAAATATCTGTTCATACTATCGTTTATTATGTTGGTAAAACCAATCGTTCCGGTGTTTCAGTATGTTTTAGATTATCAATATATTTCTGAAGTGCTTTGTATCAACAAAGAAAAGCCAGAACTTCAGTGTAACGGAAAATGCCACCTGATGAAAGAGCTGGCAAAAGCTTCTGAAGATGAAAAGCCCTCTTCTTCCGATAAGAAAAATCACCAAGCTCAAGTGGAAGTTTTGTTTTTGGAGGAACTAAATTCGTTCCCAATTATCCCAAATGCTACGGTTTTAATCACTCCAAATAGTTCTGTTTATAGCAATTTATATTCTCATTTAAATTGTCATGCTATTTTTCACCCGCCTGCTTTTATTTCTTAAAATACTTTTTTGAAACCAATCGAATGATTCAATGCAAATTGAAAACATTCCTAATTTTCTATGCAAAATATTTATTTTAAAGTACAATCACTTTGAAATCAATTTATTGCGAAACTATTTTAAAAAATAAAAAAATGATATTTTCTATAAAAAACAAGGTCGCTACTTTAGCGCTACTTACTTTTTTGACTTCTTGTTCCAGCGATGACGATTCGCAAATGGCTTCTGGAAACGGCGAAATGGAGCTTTATTTTGACAATTCTGTAAACGGAGATAACCTGATTTTAGGCGCTTCAACTTATACAAATTCTAATAACGAAACACTAAAAATCAACCGATTTAATTACATCGTCAGCAATTTTGTATTAATTAAAGAAGACGGAACTGAAGTCGTTTATGACAAAGAAAGTTCGTATTTCATCATCAGCGAAGAGGCACAGTTAAACACTATAAATCTTGAAAATATTCCTGCTGGGAAATACACAAAAATCAGATTTGGCCTAGGCGTAGACCAGCAACGTTACCTTCAGGGTGAAACCGCACAGCAAAGTTTCTGGGACTTGGCAGACGCCAACAATATGACTTGGACGTGGTCAACAGGTTACCGTTTTATCAATTTTGAAGGAACTTTTACAGCACCAACTTTAACAGGTGAAAAAACGTTTCAAGTACATCAAGGAAGCAACACGGCGACTGATAATTACAGAGAAATTACGGTTACTTTGCCAAACACAGCACGCGTGAGAACCAACGAATCTCCAAGCGTTCACTTCATCGCAGACGCCAATAAAATCTTGGACGGAAACTCAAAAATCAAGCTTTCTGAAGCCATGAATCTGGCCGGGACTTCAGCAAGTGTCATGGGTGGCGAAAAACTGATGACCATCGCGGGCAATACGACTTCCATGTTTGTTGTGGATCACGTTCACGCAGGCGGAGCAGAACATTAATATCATTTTTATTAGAGCCTAATCCAGCTGTTTGCTATAACTCCTCGCTCAAAAAGCATTTTTTCTACGCCACAAAAAGAGCTTCCTTCGGTCGCTTTTTTGAGCCAGGAAAAAATAGCTTTTTGAGCTCCGGGGTTTCCGCTTCCATCTGGGGCAGTAACTCACAAAACGCGCATACTTTATGAAAAAAATATTCTTTTTCAGTATCCTTTCTGTGCTTTTTTCGTGCCAAAATGATGACAGCGACTACATAGAAATAAACGAAAATTTAGAATTTAATATTCCCGATAATTTTCCTGATCTGGCACAAGATATTTCCCTGAATTATCCCACCAAAAAAGGTTTTGAACTTGGCAGGAAATTATTTTATGACGGCAGATTATCACGCGACGGAACCATTTCCTGTGCTTTTTGTCACGAACAATCTTCTGCATTCACGCATCACGGCCATGATTTTAGCCACGGGATTGATAATTTGATCGGAAACAGAAATACGCCGGCCATTCAAAATTTAGCATTCCAGAGTGATTATTTTTATGACGGAGCTTCCAATTCGCTTGAAATGATTTCCATTGTTCCCATTCACAATGCAGTTGAAATGGACGAAACGTTGCCAAATATTGTTCAGAAATTAAAGCAAGATCCAACTTATGTAAAACTTTTTGCACAAGCATTTGAAAACAGAGAAATCACTACTGGAAATACGCTGAAAGCATTAGGGCAATTTATGACAATGATGGTTTCCAGCAATTCACGCTATGATAAATACGTGAGAAATGAATCTGGAGGAAATTTAAATTCGCAAGAATTACAAGGCTTGAATTTGTTCCAAAGCAAATGTGCTTCGTGCCATGCTACTGATTTGTTTGCCGATAATTCGTTTAAAAATAATGGTTTGCCCGCCAATCCTTTTTTGAATGATTTGGGTAGGGAAGTAGTGACCGGTTTTGAAACGGATCGTTATAAGTTTAAAGTTCCAAGTTTAAGAAATGTCGAATTAACCGCGCCTTATATGCACGACGGAAGATTTGGCTCGCTTCAATCGGTTTTAAATTTTTATGCCAGCGGAGTTTCACATTCGGAAACATTAGACCCAATTTTAAATCAAAATGGAGTTTTGGGAATTCCAATTTCAGCTTCCGAAAAAGAAGCAATAATCGCCTTTTTAAAAACTTTGACGGATCAAGAATATATCAATAATCCGTTATTTTATTTTCAGACATAATTATGAAAAAATACATTTTACTATTGCTTTTTGTAACCCAATTTTCAGGCGCAAAAACAGTCGAAGACACGATTCAAAATAGTTTTAAATCCTATGAACGCTTTTTATTTAAATACGATTGTGACGCTTGTGGCTGTTCGGCAAGTGGCGGTGGCATGGGTTTTAATTCGATTTTAAATCAAAATTTTGTTGGAATCCGGTATATGAACCAAAGCTATTCGAGCCGGGACGGTCTTTTTAATAATTCGCCGTGGATTGATGAAAATTTTAATACAGTTCAAGTTTGGGCAAGAATTCCGATTACCGAGAAAATCCAAGTTTCAGCATTGGTTCCATACCATTTTCACAACCGCAAACTTTCTACCGGAAAACAAAATATTGATGGTTTGGGAGATATTACCGTTTTAGGTTTTTATACGATTTATCAAACCAAAAAAGATTCGGCTGTTTTTACCAATCAATTGCAACTTGGCGGGGGATTGAAAGCGCCTACCGGAAAATATGACACTGAAAATAAAGGAAGCGTAAATCCAAGTTTTCAAGTAGGAACCGGAAGCTGGGATTATATTTTGGCAGTGGAACACACAATTAAAAGAAAAAATATCGGTTTGAATTCTATGCTGAATTATACTTTTAAAACGGAGAATCAAGATCATTATCAATTTGGAAACCAACTTTCTTATGGAACAGCGGTTTTTTATGAGTTTGAAAAAGAAAGTTTTAAAATCGTGCCACAAGCTGGAATTGCTGGAGAAACTTATGCTACCAATAAAATTTATGGCGAAGATATTCGGGACACAAAAGGCGATATTCTTTTTGGAAAAGTAGGTGTCGAAGCCGGAAAAGATCGTTTTTCTTTCGGAGTAAATGCAATGCTTCCGATCAGTCAGAATTTAACGGGCGGAAGAGTGGAAGCCAATTATCGATGGTCAGTAAATTTAAATTATTCGCTGTAAAACAAATAAAAAAAGGGAACTCGATTGAGTTCCCTTCTTTATTATTTAGCGCGTCAGTCTTTTGTATAATTCTGCGTTTGCTTTAAGTTTTTCAAATTCGCTTGGTTGCAAAGCTGCTTCAAGTTTTTTTTCTGTATCCTTGAATTTATCATTTTTCATATCTTCAGAAAGATTGCTTTGCAATAAAAATTTATGTTTACTATAAAAAATAGATTGGATTGTATGTTCTTTAGCTGGGTCAATTTTGACAACAGCTTTTAAAGCTTCAACATCCTTTAAAGCTTCTTCGCGTTGAGCATTAGCATTGATTGAAAATGCTAAAAACAAAACAAAGGTTGCAAGTATTTTTTTCATAATTTAGTTTTTTGTAGTTTATAGAAGTCCAAATCTACTTCATTTTATTAAAATAACAAATATTTTTTATTTTTTAACTAAGTGAAATGTAAATAAAAAAAACAGAAACCTTTCGATTTCTGTTTTGAATATAATTTGGAAATAAATTATCCCACGTATTCAGCAATTTTTTCTTCGCCGTTCACGGCTACTTTTACTAAAGCGTGTTTTGCCAGGCCTTTCATCGCGGCATCCCATTTTTTACCGCTTAAACCCGCGTTCGCTTTTAAAGAATTTAAGTTCATTGCGTTTTCATTGGCTTTCAATATCTCAATAATTCCTTTTTCTTCTTCTGATAATTCTACCGCTTTTTTCTCTGGTCGCATTTGAGGGAAGAAAAGCACTTCTTGAATCGAAGCATTGTTGGTCAAGAACATAATCAAACGGTCCATACCAATTCCTAAGCCAGAGGTTGGCGGCATTCCATATTCTAAAGCTCTTAAAAAGTCGTTGTCGATAATTCCTGTTGCTTCATCATCGCCTCTTTCAGACAGTTTCATTTGTGCTTCGAAACGCTCTCTTTGGTCAATCGGGTCATTCAATTCAGAATAAGCATTCGCTACTTCTTTACCGCAAATCATCAATTCAAAACGCTCTGTTAACTCCGGATTGTCACGGTGTTCTTTACAAAGCGGACTCATTTCTTTCGGGTAATCTGTGATGAACGTTGGCTGGATGAAGTTTCCTTCACATTTCTCTCCGAAGATTTCGTCGATTAATTTTCCTTTCCCCATTGTCGCGTCAACGGTAATTCCCATGCCGCGTGCGGCCTCGAAAATTTCTTGTTCTGTTTTTCCAGAAATGTCAAAACCAGTATATTTTATGATAGCATCGGTCATTGTTACACGAGCATACGGTGCTTTGAAACTCACTTGGTGTTCGCCAAAAGTCACATCAGTCGTTCCGTTTACTTCATTAGCACAATTTTCCAATAAATTTTCTGTAAATTCCATCATCCAGTTGTAGTCTTTGTAGGCTACATAAATTTCCATCGCTGTAAATTCTGGATTGTGCGTGCGGTCCATTCCTTCATTTCTGAAGTTTTTTGAAAACTCATAAACACCGTCAAAACCACCAACAATCAATCTTTTTAGATACAATTCGTTCGCAATTCTCATATACAAAGGCATGTCCAAAGAATTGTGGTGCGTAATAAACGGGCGCGCTGCTGCACCGCCAGGAATAGATTGCAAAACCGGAGTTTCCACTTCCATATAACCTGCCGTGTTGAAGAAATTACGCATGGCGTTGAACAATTTCGTTCTTTTCACAAAAACTTCTTTCACTTGCGGATTTACCACTAAATCTACATAACGTTGGCGGTAGCGCAATTCAGGGTCAGTAAAACCATCGTGGATGTTTCCGTCAGCATCTGTTTTTGGCAATGGCAAGGGACGCAATGTTTTGCTCAAAAGCGTAAAATTGCTCACGCGAACTGATTTTTCACCAACCTGCGTCGTGAACAATTCGCCTTCCACACCGATAAAGTCGCCTAAATCAATCAGTTTTTTGAAAACTTCGTTGTACAAATCTTTATCGTCACCCGGGCAAATTTCATCACGATTGATGTAAATCTGAACACGACCTTCGCTGTCTTGCAACGAGGCAAAAGACGCTTTTCCTTGGATTCTGGTGCTCATCACACGGCCTGCAACAATCACTTTCTTGCCTTCTTCAAAAGTGTCCTTTATCTGTTTCGAAGTGTGGTCCACTGGAAACAAATTTGCCGGATAAGGGTTGATGCCGAGTTCTCTCAACTTGCCCAATTTTTCTCTTCTGATGATTTCTTGTTCTGAAAGTTGCATAGTGCGTTAATTTTAAGCGTGCAAAGATAGTCGATAAGTTGCAGAGTTGCAAAGTTTAAAAGTCGTTAAGTTTTGAAGATTTATAAATTTTTACTTTTATTTTGTGATTTTTTTGAAGCGAAAAGCCAGTGAATTCTTGGAAACCATTTTCCTGCTTCAGGAACTCGCTTTAAACCTGCTTCGCTGGCAGGTGTAAGAGTTCAAACAATTCCGGCATCAGGGCTATTTGAGAAAGGTCTTTTGTGTTTGTGAATTTTTGGACCAAGATTATAGATAACTAGGTGTCGATGTTACTTTTGCAAGACTAAAGTTTAAAACAATGGTTGTTTTGCGCTTTTAAATGCTTTCCAGTCTGATGTTTTGGCTGCTTTACCGGTGCTGTCTGTTGCGGTAAATCTCACTTTGTAATTTGAATTGTCTTTTAGGTCAAATCCTCCAGAACACATTCCATATCCGACTTGAAGCATTTTTTGATTTGCGAAAATATAAAATGTAGAAATTTTATTTGTGGTAACATTTAAAAGTTCAGTTCTGAAGATGATTTCTGAAACATTTGCTTCGTTGGTTTCAAAAATTGCATTCGACGAGTTTCCGCAGCCGTAACTTTTTGATTCTGATTTGATAAAACGAAATGTAGTGTCTTCTTTTAAAGGGCTTTTGGTTTCTGAACCTGTTGTCCAAGTGATTTTTTCTCGACGCTGCGTTGTAGTGTTCCAATTTGAAAGCTCGCGTGTTTCTGACTCTGTTTCGTTTGTGTATTTAAGATGGTATTTTGTATTAGGGCTTAATTTTGAAATTGGAAAAAAAACGGCTTGATTTTCACCTTTTCCGGTCAAGATTTCTTTTAGTTTTAATTCGATTAATTCTCCGTTTTTCGATTCTAAAAATATTTTTCGGTCTTTAAAACTATTTATAGTTGATATGCTCATTCCATAACTATGAATGATAAAAAACGAATTTGTGCTAATGTTGTTTCTGTTTACAGGATAATAAGAGGTTACACTCATTGCGCATTCTGCTCTGCAATTGTTTATTGCAGCAAATAAGAAGAATAAAAAAAGTAATTTTTTCATAGTGCTAAATATATGAAAAAAACGCTACACAATCAAAATCGACAAACTGCATCAGAGCTAAGAATGGCTAAATAGCCCCGATGTGAGGGAAGCGCCTTTTTATTCGCTTTTTTGCGAATAAAAAGTGCTGGAAGGACAGCGGGAAGATGGACTGCTGAAAAATCTCCGGCCATTCGCTCCAAAAGCTTTTGCAGTTTTTAAGAATATTAGTTTGTAACTTTGTAATTCTTAAAAGTGCGAGAAAATGAACAAGAAAATTCAGCTTTTGGATTTGGGCCAGAAAGATTATAAAGAAACGTGGGAATATCAGGAACAGCTTTTTAAAGACATTGTTGATTTAAAAATCAGGAATAGGCGGGAGGAGCTGGATTTGGAAACCCCAAATTATTTTCTTTTTGTGGAACATCCGCACGTTTATACTTTGGGGAAAAGCGGGGATTTGAGCAATTTGCTTTTGAGCGAAAAACAGTTAGAGGTAAAAGGGGCTACTTTTTATAAAATTAATCGTGGTGGCGATATTACCTATCATGGTCCGGGTCAGATTGTGGGTTACCCAATTTTAGATTTGGAGAATTTTTTTACGGATATTCACAAGTATTTGCGTTTTCTGGAAGAAGTGATTATTCGCGTTTTGGCAGACTACCATATAATAGGTATAAGAAGTGAAGGCGAAACCGGAGTTTGGATTGGTGTGGGAACGCCGTTTGCTAGAAAAATTTGTGCGATGGGGGTTCGTGCTTCCCGTTGGGTGACGATGCACGGTTTTGCTTTGAACGTAAATTCAGACTTGGGTTATTTTGACAATATTATTCCGTGTGGCATTCGTGGTAAAGCGGTCTCGACTTTAAATGTGGAGCTTGGCGTTGAAAAAGTCAACGAAGAAGAAGTGAAAGAAAAAATCTTAAAACATTTTAACGAACTTTTTGAATCAGAGTTTGTTTCTTTTAAAGCGGATACGGTTTAAGCTTTTTCGATAAAATCAATTTCGAGTTGTTCGGGCAAAAGCCTAAATGACATTCTGTGGTATTTGGTAGTGCCATATTTTCGGATGGCTTCCCGATGTTCTTTTGTTGGGTAGCCTTTATTTTTTTTCCAGTTGTACATTGGAAATTCTTCGTGAATTTTATTCATATAATCATCTCGGTAGGTTTTTGCCAAAACAGAAGCTGCTGCAATGCTTAAGTATTTGCTGTCGCCTTTGATGATGCAGCTGTGCGGAATGTTTTCAACGGGCTTGAAACGGTTTCCGTCCACGATAATATAATTCGGTATCGGGCTTAATTTTTTAATGCATTCCTGCATCGCGTGAATGGAAGCGTTGAGAATGTTTATTTCGTCGATTATTAAGGGTTCAATGTGTGTAACAGAATAGCAAAGTGCGCTTTCTTCAATTATAGGTCGCAACAAATCTCGATTTTTTTCGGAAAGCTGTTTGGAGTCGTTCAGCAATTCATTTAAAAAATTTTCTGGCAAAACCAATGCTGCTGCTGTAACGGGACCAGCAAGACAGCCTCGTCCTGCTTCGTCGGTGCCGCATTCAAATGATAAGGAAGAAAAATTTGGTAGGAGCATAAAACCGAATTTTTTTTAGAATCGTAGATATTAGTGTTAATAATGTCAATCTTTTCTAAAAGATTTTTATATTCGCAAAAATAATTTTTATTTTTGAATTATATTGAGCTCTGCGTGTTTATAATTCAGGAGTAAGAATTTATAAATTTATAAAGAAATATATGTTATGAAAATTACATTTAAAAAGTTTTTAATGTTAAGTTTTATAGTTGGAGGTGCTTTTTATGGTACTGCTCAAACTAAGGAACAGAGAGAGCGAATAATTAAGAATTATGACCTAAATGCTTTGAAAGAGCTTAGTACTAAATTTGAAACTGAGTTTTTTGAAAAGAAAGCAAAAGCTGAATCTTTGGCGAAAATTAATAATTGGCCATTGTCTTATTCTAAGGAAGGTTCTTATGCTGAGTTGATGGACGTAACTGAAGAAGGTAATCCAATTTATTATAGTACATATAATGTCGGTTCGGCGTTGACTTCACGTGCGAATCATTTACAGCCAGGAGGTTCGTTAGGATTAAACTTGACAGGTTCAGGAATGTATGTTGGGGTTTGGGATGGGAAATATCCTAGGACTTCTCATGTGGATTTTGTTGGACGTTTTACAACGCAAGATGGTCCGGGTACTCAGCTGGAAAATCATCCAACACATGTTTTAGGGACAATTATTGGAGCGGGTGCTCAAAATGCTAATGCTAAAGGAATTGCTTCGGAAGCATATGGTTATATTAATGATTTTAACAATGATATGGGGGAAATGACGTTACAAGCGTCTTTTGGTCTTTTGCTATCAAATCATTCTTATGGTCCTGTTGCGGCAGGTTTGCCAGCTTATTTTTTTGGAGCATATACGGGTAATTCTAGGTCTGTAGATTTGCTTACCTTTAACGCTCCTAGTTACCAGCCTGTTGTGGCGGCCGGAAATGATGGTGATGGTAATTATGATCACTTAACAAGTATGGCGACTGCAAAAAATACAATTGTTGTAGCGGCAGTAAATCAGGTTAGTAACTATACAGGGGCTTCGTCTGTGTCTCTTGCTGGATTCAGTAGTTGGGGTCCAACAGATGATAATAGAGTAAAGCCAGATATTTCATCAAAAGGGGTGGCGGTTGTATCTGCTACTTTTCAGACTGACATTAGTTATGGTCCAATGCAGGGTACTTCAATGGCTGCTCCAGGGGTTACAGGTGCTTTGTTATTATTGCAACAGCATTTTTCTAATTTGAATGCGGGAGATTATATGTTGTCTTCAACTGTAAGAGGTTTAGTTGCTCACTCAGCGGATGAAGCAGGAGCTTTTGATGGACCAGATAGTAAATTTGGATGGGGATTAATGAACGCTAAAAAGGCGGCAGAAGCAATTTCTAGAAAAGGAACAGAGTCTGTTATTAGAGAAGCTACTTTATTGCCAAATCAATCTTATACTTTTAATGTTTTGGCATTAGGTACTGAGCCAGTTATAGCAACTCTTTCATGGACGGATCCAGCAGGAGCAACTAGTAACGGTACGGTAAATAATACTACACCAGTATTGGTAAATGATTTAGACGTCAGAGTTACAAAAGACGGGGTAGTGAATTTTCCATGGAAATTAGGTAATTCTTTAGCTGCTGCGGCTGTAAAAGGAGATAATACTGTAGATAATATTGAAAAAGTAGAGGTTTTGAATCCGGCTGGTATTTATACTATAACTGTTACGCATAAAGGAGCTACATTGTCAAATCCAAAAGCGGGAGGTGTTCCGTCACAAGATTATTCATTGATAGTAACAGGTATTGATGCGGATGCGGTTTTAAGTACTGATAGTTTTGCGTCAGAATCATTTAAAATGTGGCCTAATCCTGCTAGCAATATTTTAAATATTTCTATGAAATCTTCAGATCAGCTATCGAGTTTTTCAATATATGATATTCAAGGAAGAGAAGTTTTAAGCGGTTCTTTAAATGCGACAGAAAATCAAATTTCAACAGCTACAATTGGTTCAGGTGTTTATATTGTGACAGTTAAAAATGAAGAGTCAACAATTTCGAAAAAGTTGATTGTAAAATAAATTTTTTTACATGTATGAAAAGCAACATAATATTTGTTAATATTATGTTGCTTTTTTTGTTGCAATTATATACAATTATTCAAAAGTCTATGAAAACCTTATATTAATGAGGTGTTTTTTAAAAAATAAGCAGAATATTGGAGTGTTAAAAGTTTGTTATATTAAAATTAATTAATAGATTTGCATTTATAACTAACTCAAATTAATTAAATATGAAATCAAAGTTTACTTGGATTTTTACGCTCTTATTAGCGTTTTTTATTCAGTCCTCCTTTGCTCAAGAAAAAACTATTACAGGTGTAGTTACTGAGACTACCGGTATGCCTTTACCGGGTGTAGGAGTAAAAGTTTTGGGTACAACGCAGGGGACTCAGTCAGATATGGACGGTAGGTATACTATCAAAGCGTCTGTAGGTCAAAAATTGGTATTTGAATTTATTGGAATGAAGACTCAGACAGTTACTGTCAATGCTTCTACGTCTGTAATGTCAGTTACATTGGCAGATGATGTAGAAACAATTGATGATGTTGTTATTGAGGCTTTTAGAAATACCACAAGGGCTAAATCGAATGTTGCATCTACAACAGTTACTTCAAAAACAATTGAAGGACGTCCAAATGCTTCATTTATGCAGACTTTGCAAGCTCAAATTCCAGGTTTGAATATTACAACTGGTTCAGGTCAGCCAGGTTCTAATAGTACAGTTATCTTAAGAGGGTATGGTTCTATTAATGGTAATGTGGAGCCTTTGTACGTTATTGATGGTGTTCCTTTGAATGTTGATAACTTTAGAAGTATCAATCCAAGTGATATTGAGTCAGTTTCTGTACTTAAAGATGCTGGAGCAACTTCTGTTTATGGAAATAGAGGAGCTAACGGTGTTATTATCGTTAAAACTAAAAAAGGAGCTTATGAGTCTCCTTTGCAAGTGAAATTTACATCTGTTTCAGGTTTCTCAACTTTGCAAGATAATGATTATCGCAAAATGGATTCGAGACAATATCTTGGTTTAGAGAAGGCTTACGGTCAGGGTTATGGTTCAACTTTAACTGATGAACAAATTGCTAACTACAATGGTGTAAATACTAATTGGTATGACGAATTGATGAAGACTGGTGTTTCTACTAGTCAGGTTTTGAGTTTGTCAAGCGGAAGTAAAAACTTAAGTTCGTTTACGTCATTGGGTTATTTTGAACAAGAAGGTGTTGTAGATTATACAGATTTGAAAAGATTTAATTTCAGAAACAACTTGAATGGTAAGAGTGATAATAACAGATTCAATTATTCTACCACTACTACTATTAACTATTCAGTTAGAAACGAAGCTTCGGCTTTAGGGGCAGGGTCTATCAATATTAACCCAATTATTGGAGCTAATAATGGTGTTCCTTATGTTGATCCAAACTTATATACAAACGGTGCCGGAGTTTTTGATTTGTTTAATAATGGTATTCCAGGAATTGGAGGCGCTGGTTCGTTCTTGACTTCTCCTTTAATGTTGTTGGATAGAATGAGTACTGCAACATTGAGAACAAATGAACTTAAAATGATTGCTAGTGCGCAAGGTAGTTATAAAATAACTGATGATTTATCAGTAGGTACTACAATTGGAGCAGATTATACTCAAGCTGTTGGGTTGAATGTTCAAGATCCAAACTCTTTTAACTCACTTTTGTTTCAAGATCCAGGAGAAGATTATTTAGGTTTTCAAACTGAAAGTTATGCACATGAGTTTACAGTGAATGTAAATGCATTTTTGACTTACGCAAAAACTTTTGCTGAAAAGCATACAGTTGAAGCTTCGGTATTTACAGAATACTACAAAGGTCACTTGAAATCTTTTAGCTATACTCAAAATGGTTTAGATTCAAAAGTTTTTGAACCAGGAAATGGTGCAGGTTTTATTCCTCACAATCCATCATCTAATCCTCAATTTTATGTTCCAATTGGACGTTCAGGTAAAGGAACAGCAGGTTTGTTCTCTTATTTTGGAACTGTAGATTATGATTATGATAGTAAATATGGTTTGAGTGGATCTATCCGTAGAGATGCTTCATATAGATTCTCTGAAACAAACAGATGGGGAACTTATTGGTCAGTTTCAGGAAGATGGAATCTTGACCAAGAAGCTTTCTTAGAAGGTTCAACTTTTAATATGTTGAAATTAAGAGCTTCTTATGGAACAACAGGTAACCAAAACATTATTGGACAAAGTATTTTTACTGGGCCAAACTTATCAAGAACATTGTTTGCTTCTGGTACAGGATATGGAAACACTCCTTCTTATGTAGTTGGACAATTAGGTAATGCTGATTTGAAATGGGAAACTATTGAGCAAGCAAACATCGGACTTGATTTTGCTTTGATTAACAATAGACTTAGAGGTACTTTCGATGTCTATAGAAAAACAACTAATGATCTTTACCAATCTTCACCAATTTCTGCAGTTAATGCTACTTACACAATTAGTGCAAACAACGGAAGTATGAGAAACAGTGGAGTTGAAGCTTTAGTTTCTTATGATCTTGTAAGTAACAAAGATTTTACTTTTACTTTGAACTTTAATGGTTCTTATAACAAGAATGAAATCACTGACATTCCAGGTACTACAGGGTTTGTTGACAATGGTTTGACAATCAATGCAGAAGGTGGTCCTCTTAGTCAGTATTATTTAATTAGATATGCGGGTGTTAACCCAGCAAATGGTAATTTGTTGTTCTTAGATGCAAATGGTGGTTTAACAGAAAATCCTAATCAAGACACTGATAGAGTTCGTTCAGGTAAATCTCCAATTCCAGTTTACCAAGGAGGTTTTGGGTTTGATGCTAAATACAAAGGTTTCTTCTTGACGACTCAGTTTTCTTATGTTGCTGATATCTGGAGAATCGATTACGATTTAGAAGGATTACAAGATCCTACTGATATTGGAGTTTTTAACAAATCTACAGATTTGTTAAACGCTTGGACACCAGATAATACAAACACTAATATTCCTTCTTTGTTCTTAACAAACAAAGGTGCAGATGCTAATTCAAATAGATATTTAACAGACGCTTCTTACTTAAGATTACGTTATATCAGTTTTGGTTACGATTTTTCTCCAAAAATGTTAGAAGGAACATTTTTAAGCAGAGTTAGAGCGTATGCTCAGGTTGAAAACTTGGTTACTTGGTCTAAGTGGAGAGGTTGGGATGCTGAGAGCCCACGTGGATCTGATCAATATCAATATCCTACACCAAGAATTTTCTCTCTAGGTCTTGAAATAGAATTGTAAAAAATAAAAATGATTATGAAAAAAATAAAATTAATTGTTATCGTAGCAATGGCATCATTTGCTTCTTGTCAAGATGCGATCGATATAAAGCAGCCTTCAGAACTGACTCCTGAAAGAGCTTATGAGACAGTTGCTGATTTACGTTTAGGCTTAAATGGAGTATATGCAGCTATTCCTGGTGAGAATCAGATTTACTTTACTTCTCTTTTTACAGATGAAGTAGCTTTAGGACGTTCAAATGGAGGTCAAGGTACTGATGGTGAATTGGCTTTTATGCTAAACAACACTTCAGGTGATGCTGCTTCTATTTGGTTATCAAATTATGCAGCAATCAACTTTGCAAATCGTTTAATACTTGGTGCAGAAAATGTTGATGTTGAAGCTGGTACAGCTGAAGAAACTGAGAAAAATGTTATTCTTGGTCAAGCACACGCAATCAGAGCTTTTGCAAATTTTCAACTTTTAAGTTATTTTTCTGAAAATATCAAAGATGATTCAAGCTTAGGTATTATCTTATTGGATTACGTTCCATTAAATACAGATCAATCACCAAGAAGTACTACAGGAGAAATCTTTGAATTTATTGAAGCAGATTTAGCTTTTGCAGATGCAAATTTGGCAACTACTCTTGTAACAAACAGAACGTTCATTGGTCAAAATTTTGTTAAAGCTTTCAGGGCGCGTATGGCTGCTTATAGAGGAGATTACGCTTTAGCTAAAACTTATGTTGATGATTTAGATGCAACTTACAACCTAACTCCAAAAGCGCAATATGCTGCAATTTGGTTAGATTCTGAAACACCAGGAAGTGAAGTTATTTTCAAACTAGAAAGAACACGTACTGCTGCTACAGGTAACTTTTATCAATTTTGGTCTTCAGTTAACAGTTCTGTTAGTGGATCTCCGTTTTTTGAAGTTAACCGAGCTTTGTTCAATTTAGTTAACAATCCGTCAGATGTAAGAAGATTAATTATAGCTGACGCTACATCATTGATTATGCCAAACTACAATGATCCTAGTGTTAGTGATGCAGATTACAAACAAAATGACGTATTGCCTGTTGGTAAGTACACAGCAACAGAATCTCAAAATCTTTTAGCAGATGTTAAAGTTTTTAGAATGTCTGAAATGGTTTTGATTAGAGCAGAATATTACGCTAGTGTAAATGATTTTGCTAACGTTGCTGCTGAGATTGGTGCAATTCGTACTGCTCGTTTCGGTTCAGTTCAAACTATGGCTACTCCGGCTAATGCTCAAGAAGCATGGGCTATGATTTTAAATGAAAGACGTGTAGAATTAGCCTTTGAAGGACATAGGTATATTGACCTTAGACGTCTAGGACCATTAGCAGGTTTAGGTGTTCAAAGAGATCCTAGAGATTGTGCTTTTAACGGTTTTTGTGAATTAAGTTCTTCTGATTATAGATTTGTAATGCCGATTCCTTTAAGTGAATCATCTGCAAACCCGACTATTCAGCAAAACCCTGGTTATTAATATTAAATAATTAAAATTATGAAAAACATTTTAAAATCCGCTTTTTTATGTCTTTTCATTGCTTCATTAGGAAGTTGTGAAGAAGATAAAGTGATTTTTGACAGTAAAAATGGAGAGTCTATTGCAGGGTTTCGTTCTGCAACTTATTCTTTGCCAGTTACTGAAGAAGGGGTTTCTTCAATTGAATTAGTAGTTGATGTAACTACTGTTTCAAATGTTGATAGAGTTATTGATATAGAACTTTCTCCTGAGTCAACTGCTTTGCCAAATGAGTATACTTTGGATCAAGCAACTTTAGTAATTCCTGCTGGGAAGTATAATGGATTAATTAAAATTACAGGTTATTTTGACGAAATTCCTCCATTAGTTGTAAAAACTTTGGTTTTTAATTTAGAGGATGTACCTGGTGCTAGACTAATAGATGGTCAGACTACTGCCACTGTTATGCTTTCTCAATTTTGTCCAGTTTTCAGAAATGATTTCTTAGGAACTTATGATGCTATTGAAAATCCAGGAAATTATGCCTATGTTTGTGAAGTAACTGCTGGTGCTGGTCCTAATGATTTTATTATAAGTAATATTTGGGATGCAGATCCAAACTCTGTAACTAAAGTTTCTTTAAGCGGAAATTCTGCTAGTACAATTTTGACATTTCCTCCTGCAAGTGAAAATTATTTATTTAATCACCCAGATTATGGAGCTGCATCTGTTGAAGCAAATGGTGGGGCAAGTACAGTTGATGCTTGTGCTCTGACTATGACTTTGAAATTTAGAGTTAGAGTTTCTGTTGGTACATTTACACCTAATGTTGTAGTGTTGACCAAACAATAATATCTTTTTTAATAAATCAAAACCGCTCTTATGAGCGGTTTTTTTTATGTTTTTTTTTTGCTTAAAAAAAGTATCTTTGCTCAAACGATTTCAAAAAAATGAAGAGACTTTTAATTATTCTTATTTTCCTACCTTTCTTGGCGATGTCTCAAGAAAAAGATTCTTTGCTTTTAAAACGTAATGAATCAGATTCAAGAAAATCTGAAAAAACGACCTCTAATAAAAAGCTTACCAAATCAGATTCAATCGCTACAATTGATCAATATAAAATTATTAGCCTTAAGAACGACACGACCTATGTCGATACGTCGTTAACAATCCAAAAAGAATATAAATTTAATTATTTAAGAAAAGATAACTTTGGTTTATTGCCTTTTTCAAACGAAGGGCAAACCTATAATAGACTTCAATACAGCTTAAATTCAGTTTCGTCTTATCCTCAATTTGGCTTTTCGGGAAAGCATTTTAATTACATGCAAGTTGAAGATATAAAGTACTATAATGTAGCAACGCCAATGACTGAATTGTACTTCAAAACAGTTATGGAGCAAGGCCAGATGATTGATGCCTTCATTACATTAAATACTTCCGAAAGATTAAATTTTGCAATCGGTTATCGCGGATTGCGTTCGTTAGGAAAATATGTAAATCAACTTTCAAGCAATGGAAATTTCAGATTCATTACAAGTTACAATACAAAAAACAAACGCTATTTTATGAAAGCCCATTTCACCGGTCAAGATTTGACAAATGGGGAAAATGGCGGGATTTCTAATTTGAGCGATTTTGAAGGCGAAGATCCAGATTTTAACGACAGACCAAGATTAGATGTTTATGCTCTTGATGCGAATTCGGTTATGAAGGGAAATCGTTTTTTTGTAGACCATTATTTCCGAATCAATAAAGAAAAAACAAACAATAATTTATTCATAAACCATCAATTCAATTATGAAAATAAGTTTTATGAATACAATCAGCCCACAATTTTCACGCAGATTTCTGATGATATTAGTGACAGAGTGATCTCGAGATTTGGCGATTCCTACAACTCAAGCAACATAAAAGACAAAACACGCTACAACAGAATGTATAATAAAGTAGGGGCAACTTACGAAAATGCTACGCTTGGCCAATTTCAGTTTTTTATCGAAGATTTCAGATATAATTATTTTTACAACAGAACAATTATCAATGAAACCGAATCAATAGGCAATCTTTTAAGCGATGAATTTAATATCGTTGGTGGGCAATACATTTACCAAAAGAACAATTGGAACGGTCGTTTCTTATATTCAAATTCTATTTCAAACCAAAAAATGTCAAACCTTGATGCGTCGGCATCCTATAAATTTGATGAGAGAAATAATATCCATTTCAGATATCAAAATTTAAGTAAGGTTCCTGATCATTCTTATAATTTATTTCAAAGCAGTTATGTTGATTACAATTGGCAAAACAGTTTTGAGAATGAAAAGATCAATACCATCGAAGTAGCTGCAAATACGCAGTGGGCAACGGCAGCGCTGAACATTTCGTCTTATGAAGATCACCTTTATTTTCAAGATACCAATGCAAATTTTGACGTGTTGACGGTTAAACCACTTCAATATTCAAAGTCCATAAATTATTTGTCTTTGAAGGTTTCTAAAGAATTCAAGTTCGGAAAATTTGCTATAGATAATACTTTTCTATACCAAAAAGTAGATCAAGAAGATGATATTTTAAACGTGCCAGATTTTGTGACCAGAAATACGATTTATTATTCAGATCACATTTTCAAAAAAGCACTTTACTTTCAAACAGGATTTACGTTTAGCTACTTTACAAAATATTTCGCCAACGATTACAACCCAGTTTTAGGCGAGTTTTTCGTCCAAAACCAAAGAGAAATTGGTGGTTTCCCAACGGTTGATTTTTTCTTAAATGCTAAAATTAGAAACACCAGAATCTACTTAAAAGCAGAACATTTCAATTCCAGCTTTACCGGAAATAATTTTTATAGCGCACCAAATTATCCTTACCGAGATTTTATTGTGAGATTTGGTTTGGTCTGGAACTTCTTCTCTTAATATTTTTGGCGTGTCGCTGAAAAAGCGACCAGGCTTTCCGCTGTAAGTTCTCACAAAAAAGAATAAATTTCTAAGTTAAAAAACGAGTTTCCTTCGGTCGCTGTTTTTTAACAAGAAATTTTATCCTTTTTGCTCCGGGCTTTACGCTACAATCCTCCACGCAAAACACACTTTGTAAATTACAACTTTTGCAACTCTGCAACTTAAAAGCTATCTTTGCAATCAAATTTACGAATTCAATTAAGATGAAATACGCAAAAAATATACTAGAAACCATCGGAAACACGCCTTTGGTACAATTAAATAAAGTTACCCAAGAAGTCGATGCTTTGGTTTTAGCAAAAGTAGAAACCTTCAATCCTGGAAATTCTGTAAAAGACAGAATGGCTGTTAAAATGATTGAAGACGCTGAAGCAGACGGAAGATTAAAACCAGGTGGAACCATCATCGAAGGAACTTCTGGAAACACCGGGATGGGTTTAGCGCTAGGAGCAATCGTAAAAGGCTATAAATTAATTTGTGTTATTTCAGACAAGCAATCTAAAGAAAAAGTAGATATTCTTCGTGCTGTTGGCGCAAAAGTGGTAGTTTGTCCTACTGATGTAGAACCAACAGATCCACGTTCTTATTATTCCGTTTCAAAAAGATTGGCAACCGAGATTCCAAATGCTTGGTATGTAAATCAATATGATAATCCATCCAATTCAATTGCGCATTATGAACAAACCGGGCCTGAAATCTGGGAACAAACCGAAGGGAAAATTACGCATTTCGTAGTTGGAGTAGGAACAGGAGGAACAATTTCTGGCGTTGCAAAATTCTTGAAAGAAAAAAATCCAAATATTAAAATCTGGGGAATTGATACCTATGGTTCTGTTTTCAAAAAATACCACGAAACCGGAATTTTTGATGAAAATGAAATCTATTCTTATATCACCGAAGGAATTGGGGAAGATATTCTTCCATTAAATGTTGACTTTTCATTAATCGATGGTTTTACAAAAGTAACCGATAAAGATGCTGCAGTTTACACTAGAAAAATTGCTTTAGAGGAAGGGATTTTTGTGGGTAATTCAGCGGGTTCTGCCATTAAAGGACTTTTGCAATTAAAAGAACATTTCAAGCCAAAAGATGTGGTTGTGGTTTTATTTCACGATTCAGGAAGCCGTTATATCGGTAAAATGTTCAATGATGATTGGATGCGCGAACGTGGTTTTCTTGACGAAGAAATTACAAAAGCAGAAGATGTGATCAAAGATCACATTGACAAACCTTTGGTTGTAGTTCGTACAGAAGAGTTGGTTTCACATGCGATCGAAAGAATGCGTAAATACAAAATATCTCAAATTCCGGTGATTGACATCAAAGGATTTGTAGGTTCTGTTGACGAAACAGATTTGTTTCAAAGTTATGTTTCCGATAAAAATGTAGCTGATAAACCAATCAAAGACATTATGGGTAAACCATATCCAATAGTAAAAACAGGAACTTCTATCGAAGAGGTTTCTAAATTATTTACAAAAGACAATCAAGCTGTCCTTGTAGATTTAGGAAACGGAAAACACCATATCATTACAAAATACGATATTATCGGTTCGATAAAATAATCTAAATAGATAAAGAATGAAAAAGCCTGACAGTTAAATGTCAGGCTTTTTTAATGTAAATTTATTCTCCAATCAAAACTCCAGAAACATTCCAGAAACTGAAGCTGTTACCTTCCGGCTCGCCTTGCGGAATCTTTACTGAAATCGTGTGTTTTCCCGCTTTTAAATCTCCTAAGTCAATGAAATTAGGGATTGTTGCCATGCCTGGACACCAATTCGAACGGCTGTAATCGGAAGACGATAATCCATTTGCAAAATTACCAGAAGCCGGATTGTACAACCGATACGAACCACAATCGGTTCTCCATGGCACAAAGCTAAACGCTTCTTTTCCGTCTAAAATAATCGTGTTTTTCTTTGGCAGAAATTCATCTCCGTTTTCCCAACCGCCGTGTCCGGTCGTGATATATCTCAATTTTGCATTCATCAAATCTTTGTCTAAAGTAAAGGAAACTTTCAGCCCTTTTTCAGAATTGAATAGCGTAGCATACTCTTGTCCGGCCATTTCCATCACGTTTGTAGAATTAAAAATAGGTAACGCAAGGGTGCTTTTTGCAACTTGCTTTTCTTCGTTGTGAATGGTTAAATTCAAGCTGATTTTGTGACCGCCTTTGTCATAATTGCCTATGAATGTTCCAATGTAAACGTCTTGATTGTCTAAAGCCGAAACTAACTCTGAAATTTCCTGGCGGTAAGAAACTGTTTCGTGCCAAGTTTTGTCTTTGAGCTGGATATGATTGTATTGTTTGATTCCAAAAGGCGTGAAAAAACGCATCAATTCTATTAAAGGAGAATAATTTTCCGTGCGCACCATTCCCAAATACGATTTTCCGTTGCCATTTTCATACGCCGGCAATTCTTTGATTCCTTTTTGTAATCCGTCTAAAAAAGAAATTTTTCCATCCATCGGAATCAGAAAAACCGAACCCGTTCTGTCATACGCATCTCCATTTGATTGTTCTGAAAGATCAATATAAATTTGGCTTCCGTTATTGATTTTAGGAATTTTTACTTTTTTGACGATAATCGTTCCATTTCCGAATCGAAAGATGCTGTCGTTAGATTTTGAGGCATGTGAAAAATTAATAATTTCATTTTCAAAAATTTTGATCGTGGTGAATCTTGATTTCCAAAGTAAATCGCGGTACGTCAATAGATCTGATGTTTTTAATTCTGTTTTTAGCAAAGACACATTTTCTGGAATCGCTTTGATTTTTTCGATTTTTGAAGCTGTAATGATAAAATTATTGTTTCGATTCATTTCTAAAACCAATCCTAAATCTTGACCCAAAATACTCGGAGCGCCTTTGATTCCTAAATCGTTGGTGTACCATATTTCTATCGTATTTGAATTTATAATTGTTTTCGCTTTTTTGCATTTGTATCCCAAAATGGTTTTTGTCTCCTTTAAAAGTTCAAATTGTTGTTTTGAAATGCCAAGACTGTCCACGGTAGCAATTTCATTTGAATCTGAAAGTCTTGCCGTTTGTATATGAAAATTTGTTTTTCTGTCAATGAATGATTTCTCATAGGGAAAACCAGCTTTGTTGTCAACAATCTCCTTAGAAGTCAGTACGGTTTGGCTGGCATCAGAAAAAATATAAATAGGATTGTTTTCTTCTGTAATTTTTCCGTTGTACTTTTTTTCGTAGGTGATTTTTAAAGCATTCGGTTTTTTTTGTGCAAAACATAACGTTGTGAAAGCCAGTAGGTATAAGGTAAGTAGTTGTTTCATTTTTAGAAATTGAGTTATTTACAAATATAACTCCTTCGTTATAAAAAATTTATTACTTTTAAATAATCTTTCGAGATACAAGCCAAAAGAATAATTTAAAATCGAGACAAAATGAAAGAAGATTTTCTGCATTATATCTGGCAATTCAAGAAATTTGACTTCTCAAATCTAGAAACAGTGCAAGGTGAAAAACTGATCTTATTTAATTCAGGACACTATCTGCAACTGGCTGGGCCTGATTTTTTCAATTCGCAATTAAGCATCGGAGAACAAAAATGGGCTGGAAATGTGGAAATACATTTAAAGTCGTCAGATTGGTATGTGCATCATCACGAAAATGATTCGAATTATGACAATGTGATTTTGCACGTAGTTTGGGAACACGATACCGAAGTTTTTAGGAAAGACAATTCTGAAATTCCGGTTTTAGAACTTAGAAAGTATGTATCCAACCAAACGTTAGAAAAATATCTGAATTTGGCTTCTTTAAAATCGTGGATTTTTTGCGAGAAAGAAATAGCAACTATTGATGATTTTGTTTTTAAAAATTGGCAGGAAAAACTATTTTTTGAGCGACTCGAAAGAAAGTCAATTCCCATCCAAAAAATATTGCAGGAAACGGAAAACGATTGGGAAACGGTTTTGTTTTGTCTTTTGGGAAAAAGCTTCGGGCTGAATACCAATGGTGAAATATTTTTTAAAATAGCACAATCTATTCCGTTTTCGATTATCCGAAAAGAAAGTTTTGAAGTTGAAAATTTGGAAGCATTATTCTTTGGAAGAAGCGGATTATTGGATGCCGATAACGAAGATTCGTATTTCAAGGATTTAAAATTTAGGTATGGTTATGCTTTTACAAAATATAAACTACAGCAAGTTTATGTTGATCCGATTCAGTTTTTCAAGCATCGACCAGATAATTTTCCCACGATTCGGTTGTCGCAATTGGCTCATTTATATCACATTTCTAAAAATTTATTTTCCAGTATAATTAATGCACAAGCGCTTCCGGAGTTTTACGCAATTTTTAATGTAGAAGTTTCAGAGTATTGGAAAACGCATTACCAGTTTGATAAAATTTCTCCGAAGAAGAAAAAAGCATTGACGGCTTCTTTTGTGGATTTATTATTGATAAATACCATCATCCCGATAAAATTTGCTTATGCCAAATCTCAGGGAAAAGATATTTCGGAAGAACTGATTGCTTTATTGGAAAGTATTCCCGCTGAAAAAAATGTGATTATAGAAAAGTACTCTGATTTTGGAATTAAAGCGAAAAATGCTTTTGAAACACAAGCGTTGCTTCAGTTAAAGAATGAATATTGCAATCAAAAACGCTGTTTGGAATGTGTAATCGGCTTGGAATTAATGAAGAGTTAGATTTTTTTAGTAATTTTGAAAAATAGAACAAATAGATGGTAACAAAAGTCAGGCATTTTTTTGAAAAACACGGTTTTGAAGTTTCTTCAAGATTGGCTGACCGTTTGGGGATGAGAGCTTCAAGCGTGCGTCTTTTTTTTATCTATATTTCTTTCTTCACTGTTGGGCTCTGGTTTGGCGTTTATTTGACTCTGGCATTTCTGGTCAGGTTAAAAGATTTGGTATACACCAAACGAAGTTCGGTTTTTGATTTATAATTCTATTGCCAAGGAAAATTTCCGTGAAAGATAAAATAAGTAAATTATGCCAAAAAACGATTTTTTTAAGTTCACGGCTACCCAGCGTGCCGGAATTTTTTTACTGCTCCTTATTATTATAGGAATTCAAGTGGCGTATTATTTTCGAGAAATCAAATTTGAAGAAGACACTTCTTTAGAAAAACAGCAATGGCTGTCCTTACAGTCGCAAATTGATACGATGAAAATCGAGAAGGTAAATTACAAACCCACGATATATCCTTTCAATCCAAATTTTATTACCGATTTTAAAGGCTACAATCTTGGCATGTCAACGGCTGAAATTGACCGGCTTTTAGAATTTCGGAAGAAAAATCTTTATGTCAATTCTGCGGAAGAGTTTCAATCTTTGACAAAAGTTTCTGATTCTTTGCTGGCAACCATGGAGCCTTATTTTAAATTTCCAGATTGGGTAAAAAACAAAAAGCAAGCAAAGGAGTTTGAGAAGTATCCGAATCAGGCTTATGCCAAAAAAGAAAAAGCACCAATCATTGATATCAATCTTGCTTCGCAGGAAGATTTGATAAAAGTATATGGAATTGGTCCAGGTTTGTCAGAACGAATCTTAAAGCAAAAAGAAATTCTGGGCGGTTTTGTTAGCATGGACCAAATGGAAGATGTTTGGGGTTTGTCATCAGAAGTGATTGAAAAATTAAAGGGTCAGTTTAATGTGGGTGCTGTTCCAAATGTCAAAAAAGTTAAAATAAATGACGCCTCCGCCAAAGAGTTGCAATTGTTTCCTTATTTCAGATATCCTCTAAATAAAGAGATTGTAACCTATCGAAGCATGAATAATGGAATTAAAAACAGCGAAGATCTGTCTAAAATTAAAGGATTTCCGATAGAGAAAATAAAAATTATCGAAAAATACCTTGAATATTAAATTATTGGCAATTGTCTCGTTTGAATTCCCTTTTTGAATTGTTGATTAAGATGCAAATGATTTGTTAAATTGCGGATTTGACAAAAATTAATATATTTTCTGTTGAATATAAAAAAATAATTGCCTTATATTTGGATTCTAAAATAGCATATAAAAACAACCTTATTATAAATATGAATTCAATATATTTTACTGAAGAACACGAATTGTTTAGAAAGAGTTTGCAAGATTTTTTGCAGAAAGAAGTGGTTCCGCACATTGAGAAATGGGAAAAAACAGGAACGATTGAACGCTTTATTTGGAAGAAATTTGGAGACATGGGCTTCTTCGGAATCAATTATCCGGAAGCTTACGGTGGAATGAACTTGGATTTGTTTTATACGGTTGTCTTTTTAGAAGAGCTTCAAAAGATTAAGTCGTCTGGTTTTGCAGCAGCAATGTGGGCGCACGCTTACTTGGCACAAACCCATTTGAATGCAGAAGGCAGTGAGAAAATCAAGCAAGACTATTTGGCTCCAAGTATATTAGGAGATAAAATTGGCGCCTTGTGCATTACGGAACCATTTGGTGGCAGCGATGTTGCAGGAATGCGTACGACTGCAGTAAAACAAGGGGACAAATATATCATTAATGGATCGAAAACCTTTATAACCAATGGAGTTTATGCAGACTATTATGTAGTAGCGGCAAAAACAGATCCAGAATTGGGCAACAAAGGGATAAGCATGTTTTTGATTGACGCAAATGTAAAAGGAATTGCGGCTACAAAATTAGACAAATTAGGCTGGAGAGCTTCAGATACTGCTGAAATCGCATTTGATAATGTTGAAATTCCAGCTGAAAATTTAATGGGTGAAGCAGGAAAAGGCTTTCCTTATATCATGCAGCATTTTGCATTAGAGCGCTTGATTATGGCGATCAATGCGCACGCAAGAGCAGAATATGCAATTGAGTATACAATTGGATATATGTCAGAGCGTGAGGCTTTTGGAAAAACAATAGATAAGTTTCAGGCGTTAAGGCATACAATCGTAGAGCATGCAACTGATGTGGAACACTGCAAAATATTTAATTATGCGGCTGTTGCCAGATTGAACCAAAAAGAATACGTGGTTAAAGAAGCGACCATGGCAAAATTAAAATCCACAAAAGTTGCAGATGAAACCATTTACAGCTGTCTGCAGATGTTGGGAGGTTATGGCTATATGGAAGAATATCCTTTGGCACGTTTGTTAAGAGATAGCCGTTTAGGGCCAATTGGCGGTGGAACATCCGAAATTTTGAAAGAAATCTTGTCAAAAATGATCATCGACAAGCAAAATTATAAGCCTGCGGTAAAATAAGTTGTAAATCATACGTCTTAATTGATAAATAATTTTTACTTTTGCAACCTTAACGAGAGGAGGTGTCAATATTATGTTAATTATACCAATTAAAGACGGAGAAAATATCGATAGAGCATTAAAGCGCTATAAAAGAAAATTTGATAAAACAGGGACTGTTCGTCAGTTACGTGCACGTCAAGCTTTCATTAAGCCTTCTGTAGTGAAAAGAGCACAGCTTCAAAAAGCGGGCTACATCCAGAATATGAGAGACCAATTAGAGAATTAATAAAATAATTTTCTTGGACATATTGCCGTTAGCAATTAAAGTTTTATAACTTTGATGCTGACGGCTTTTTTTATGCAAAATTTTAAAGATTCATATCGCGATTATTTAGAAAAAGAGAAGAAGAATTCGCTTCATACTGTTGTGGCTTATTGTAATGATATTGCTGAATTTGAGGCTTTTTTAATTGCGACTTTTGAAGGCTGTAATTTGGTGCAGGTGAATTATGGTCCAATTAGAAGCTGGATTGTTTCTTTGGTGGATTCCGGAATTTCAAATGCTTCTGTCAACAGGAAGGTTTCTTCTTTGAAATCGTTTTATAAATTTCTGCTAAAAATTAAACAAATTGACGCCAGTCCTCTCTTACGGCACAAGGTTCTCAAGACTCCAAAAAAACTCCAAATCCCATTTTCTGAAAAAGAACTGGATGATGTCTTGAATCACGTGGTTTATGATGGAGGTTTTGAAGGGGTTCGTGATAAGCTGATTGTGGATATGTTTTATGTGACGGGCATCAGGAGGGCGGAGTTAATAGCTTTAAAAACGGCTGATGTTGATTTGGCCAAGGGCGAGATAAAGGTTTTGGGAAAAAGGAACAAAGAGCGGATCCTGCCTATTTTGCCGATCATCCAAGAGCAGGTGAAATTGTATTTTTTCGAAAGAAATAATTTACAGCAAGTTAAGGACGGGACGTTCTTTTTTCTGACGTTAAAAGGCGTTAAATTAAATGATTCTCTTGTTTATCGATTAATAAATAAGTACTTTAGTCATGTCTCAGAGAAGGTAAAAAAGAGTCCGCATATTTTACGGCATACATTTGCGACTCATATGCTGAACAATGGGGCAGATTTAAATTCGGTAAAAGAATTATTAGGGCATTCGAGCCTGGCATCTACTCAAATTTATACGCACAGCAGTCTGGCGGCGCTTAAAAAAGTGTATGGCGATGCGCATCCGCGAAATCTGAAATAGTTCAATGTTTAATCTTATAAAATTTTTATTATGAAGGTAAATGTGCAAGCAGTTAATTTTAATGTTGACGCAAAACTTTTAGAATTCATTCAGGAGAGAATGGATAAATTGGAAAAATATTACGACAAGGTAGTTTCGGCGGATGTTTTCTTAAAAGTAGAAAAAACGAGTGATAAAGAAAATAAGGTAGTTGAGGCAAAGATTCATGTCCCTGGAGATGAGTTTATTGTTAAAAAACAATGCAGGACCTTTGAGGAGGGTGTTGATTTGTGCGGAGAATCGTTGGAAAGAGTTCTTCTTAAAAGAAAAGAAAAAATAAGAACGCATATATAATATGAATTTTTTTTCAAAAATATTTTGATAAAGAAACAAAAAGATATACATTTGCAGTCCGTTAGAAATAGCGGACTTTTTATTTTGTATTTGCCAGCGTAGCTCAGTTGGCTAGAGCAGCTGATTTGTAATCAGCAGGTCGTGGGTTCGAGTCCCTCCGCCGGCTCTAAATCAAGACGGCACTCGGTGCCGGGCCAACAAATGAAAAGAGGGGAGATACTCAAGCGGCCAACGAGGGCAGACTGTAAATCTGCTGTGTGAACTTCGCAGGTTCGAATCCTGCTCTCCCCACATGATTTGTGAAATAAGATTTTGGTTGTCTGAAATCATAAGTCCTAAATCAGGATTCCCTGCCGGTGTAGCTCAGGGGTAGAGTGCTTCCTTGGTAAGGAAGAGGTCACGGGTTCAATTCCCGTCATTGGCTCAAGAAAGTATTGAATTTGAACACTAATATATAACTAAGATTAAAATTAAGTAAAATGGCAAAGGAGAATTTTAACCGTTCCAAACCGCACTTAAATATAGGTACAATTGGACACGTAGATCACGGAAAAACTACATTGACTGCAGCGATCTCTAAAGTATTGACTGAAGCGGGTTTTTCTAAAAATGCAGCTAAATCTTTCGATCAGATTGATAACGCTCCAGAAGAAAAAGAAAGAGGTATTACAATTAATACATCTCACGTTGAGTATGAAACTGCTAACCGTCACTACGCACACGTTGACTGTCCTGGTCACGCGGATTACGTAAAGAACATGGTTACAGGTGCTGCTCAAATGGACGGTGCTATCCTTGTTGTAGCTGCTACAGACGGACCAATGCCACAAACTCGTGAGCACATCCTTTTAGGTCGCCAGGTTGGTATTCCTAGAATGGTTGTTTTCATGAACAAAGTGGATATGGTTGATGATGCTGAGCTTTTAGAGCTAGTTGAAATGGAAATCAGAGATTTATTGTCTTTCTACGAATATGATGGAGATAATGGTCCAGTTATTCAAGGTTCTGCTTTAGGTGGATTGAATGCTGATCCAACATGGGTTCCTAAAATTCTTGAATTGATGGAAGCTGTTGACAACTGGATCGAAGAGCCAGTTCGTGATACTGCAAAACCTTTCTTGATGCCAGTTGAGGATGTATTTACAATTACAGGTCGTGGAACTGTTGCTACAGGTCGTATCGAAACTGGTATTGCTAATACAGGAGATGCTGTTGAAATCATCGGTATGGGTGCTGACAAATTGACTTCTACAATTACAGGAGTTGAGATGTTCCGTAAAATCCTTGATAGAGGTGAAGCTGGAGATAACGTAGGTCTATTGTTAAGAGGTGTTGATAAAGAATCTATCAAAAGAGGAATGGTTATCATTAAGCCAGGATCAGTAAAACCACACGCTAACTTCAAAGCTGAAGTTTATGTATTGAAAAAAGAAGAAGGTGGACGTCATACTCCATTCCATAACAACTACCGTCCACAGTTCTACGTTCGTACAACTGACGTAACAGGAGTTATTACTTTGCCAGAAGGAGTAGAGATGGTAATGCCAGGAGATAACTTGACTATCAATGTATCTTTGTTGAGTCCAATCGCTATGACTGTAGGTTTACGTTTCGCTATCCGTGAAGGTGGTAGAACAGTAGGTGCTGGTCAGGTTACTGAAATTTTAGAATAATTTCTATAAATATTTTATAAAGCCAGTGTCGCTTTTTGGCGACACTGGCTTTTAATAAACGGGCGTAGTTCAAGGGTAGAATAGCGGTCTCCAAAACCGTTGATGGGGGTTCGAATCCCTCCGCCCGTGCAAAAACAAATTACAATGGCAAAAGTTGTTAATTACATATCCGAAGCATTCGGAGAATTGAAAAATAATGTTACCTGGCCAGAATGGGCAGAAGTACAGCGTCTGACAATTGTTGTCGCTGTTTTTTCTATAATATTCGCTTTGGCTACTTGGGGAGTTGACGTTTTATTTGCAAAAGTATTGGCTGGTTTCTTTAATTTGATAAAAGGATAATTAAAAGATGGTTGATAATAATGTGAAAAAATGGTATGTTGTAAGAGCTGTAAGCGGGCAAGAGAATAAAGTAAAGGCTTACATCGAAACTGAAATCAACAGATTAGGAATGTCTGATTATATTTCTCAGGTTCTTGTGCCTACTGAAAAAGTAGTTACAGTGAAGGACGGGAAGAAAATCAGCAAGGATAAAGTTTATTTTCCTGGTTATGTAATGATGGAAGCGAATCTTGTCGGCGAAATACCTCATATTATTAAGTCTATAACTGGTGTTATTGGTTTTTTAGGTGAAGTTAAAGGCGGTGATCCTGTACCATTAAGGCTTTCTGAAGTAAATAGAATGTTGGGCAAGGTAGATGAATTGGCTGTTAAGACAGATAATCTTCACTCAATTCCTTTTACAATCGGTGAGACAATCAAGGTGGTCGATGGGCCTTTTAATGGTTTCAATGGAACTGTTGAGAAAATCAACGAAGAGAAGCGTAAACTTGAAGTAATGGTTAAGATTTTCGGAAGAAAAACACCTTTAGAGTTAAGTTTTATGCAGGTTGAAAAAGTATAATTTTTGTTACATATATAAATAAACCGCACATCCATCGCTTCCATGATGATGTGTTAAATTTTTAAACAATGGCTAAAGAGATTAGTAAAGTAGTTAAACTACAAGTTAAGGGAGGTGCTGCGAACCCGTCGCCACCGGTTGGACCTGCTCTGGGTGCTGCTGGTGTTAATATCATGGAGTTCTGTAAGCAGTTCAATGCTAGAACACAAGATAAAGCTGGCAAAATTTGCCCTGTGCAAATTACTGTGTATAAAGACAAGTCTTTTGACTTTGTTGTAAAAACACCACCTGCTGCTATTCAACTATTAGAAGCGGCAAAATTGAAATCTGGTTCAGGTGAGCCTAATCGTAAAAAAGTAGCGAAAGTTACTATGGATCAGATTAGAGCAATCGCTGAAGACAAGATGGCTGATTTGAATGCATTCACAATTGAGTCTGCTATGAGCATGATTGCTGGAACGGCTAGATCTATGGGTATAACTGTAACTGGAGACGCTCCTTCTAATTAAGAAAAGACATGGCAAAATTGACAAAAAAACAAAAAGAGGCTGCATCTAAAATTGAAAAAAACAAGCTATATTCTTTGAAAGATGCTTCTGCATTAATCAAGACTATTGCTTCTGCAAAATTTGATGAGTCTGTTGATATCGCTGTTAAATTGGGTGTAGATCCAAGAAAAGCAAATCAAATGGTAAGAGGTGTAGTAACATTGCCTCACGGAACTGGTAAAGACGTAAGAGTATTGGCATTGGTAACTCCAGATAAGGAAGCTGAAGCTAAAGCTGCTGGTGCGGATTTCGTAGGTTTAGATGACTATTTACAAAAAATTAAAGACGGTTGGACAGATGTTGATGTAATCATCACTATGCCGGCTGTTATGGGTAAATTAGGTCCGTTAGGAAGAATCTTAGGACCAAGAGGTCTTATGCCAAACCCTAAAACAGGAACTGTTACTATGGATGTAGCGAAAGCTGTAACGGAAGTAAAAGCAGGTAAAATTGACTTTAAAGTTGATAAAACTGGTATCGTTCATGCTGGAATCGGAAGAGTTTCATTTGGAGCTGACATGATTACTGACAATGCGCATGAAATTATTCAAACATTAATCAAAATGAAACCAACTGCAGCGAAAGGTACTTACATTAAAAGTATCCACATCTCATCAACGATGAGTCCTGCTATAGCTTTAGATCCTAAAGCTGTATAATTGGTAGTTAAAAATTTTTAGTATGACTAGAGAAGAAAAATCAATCGCGATTGAAGATTTAACTGCACAGTTAGCTGGTACAAACATTGTTTATGTAGCAGATATTTCTGGCCTAAATGCAGAAACTACTTCAAACTTAAGAAGAGCTTGCTTCAAAGCTGGTATCAAATTAGAAGTTGTTAAGAACACGTTGCTTGCAAAAGCAATGGAAGCTTCTGAAAACAACTATGGTGAATTACCAGAAACTTTGAAAGGAAACACTTCTATATTTTTTGCAGACGTGGCGAACGCTCCTGCAAAAATCATCAAAGAATTCCGTAAAAAATCTGACAAACCAGTTTTTAAAGGGGCTTATATCAACAATGAAATTTACATTGGAGATAACCTTTTAGATTCTCTTGCTTCTCTTAAATCAAAAGAAGAGGTTATCGGAGAAATCATCGGATTGCTTCAGTCTCCGGCTCAAAGAGTTATTTCTGCTCTTAAGAACCAATTCGCAAACGAAGAAGGAGCTGAATCTTAATCAGTACGCAAAACAAAATTATATTTTACAAAATCATTTTTAAACGATAGAAAAGATGGCAGATTTGAAACAATTCGCAGAACAATTGGTTAACTTAACTGTAAAAGAAGTTAACGATTTAGCAACAATATTAAAAGATGAGTACGGTATCGAACCAGCTGCAGCTGCTGTTGTGGTTTCAGGTGGTGGAGACGGTGGTTCAGCTGAAGCTGAGCAAACTGAATTTACAGTAGTATTGAAAGAAGCTGGTGCTTCTAAATTAGCTGTAGTTAAAGCTGTAAAAGAACTTACAGGTTTAGGTCTTAAAGAAGCAAAAGACTTAGTTGACAGTGCTCCGGCAAATGTTAAAGAAGGTGTTTCTAAAGATGAGGCTGAAGGTCTTAAAAAATCATTAGAAGAAGCTGGAGCTGTAGTTGAACTTAAATAGTTTCACTCGGTTTTAAGAATTAGGTTTAGGTCTTGGATATACTTCCAAAGGCCTAAACCATTTTTCGTATAATAAAATTATATCCAGTTTTATTAGTCATTGAGTTGAATACGAAAAGCTTTTAATCGCTACGAAGAAAGAAAGAGCTTCAACTTGGTTCTTTTTATAGATGTATCGGTTTAAAAAAGAAAGTATGGATTTACATAGTGCTAACACACAACAAATCACTTTTTTTTAATCAAAATTTTGTCCATAGATGATAACAAATCAGACTGAAAGATTGAATTTTGCCTCTACTAAAAATATTCCTCAATATCCAGATTTCTTGGATATTCAGGTTAAGTCTTTTAAAGATTTCTTTCAATTAGAAACGAAATCTGACGAAAGAGGCGACGAAGGTCTTTATAACACCTTCATGGAAAACTTTCCAATCACTGACACTAGAAACCAATTCGTTTTAGAGTTCCTTGATTATTTTGTTGACCCACCACGTTATACAATTCAAGAATGTATTGAAAGAGGACTTACGTATAGCGTGCCTTTAAAAGCAAGACTAAAACTATATTGTACAGATCCAGAGCACGAAGATTTTGAAACAATTGTTCAAGATGTTTATCTTGGTACAATTCCTTACATGACGCCAAGCGGTACATTTGTAATCAACGGTGCTGAACGTGTTGTTGTTTCGCAATTGCACAGATCTCCAGGTGTTTTCTTTGGACAATCTTTCCACGCAAATGGAACTAAACTATATTCTGCCAGAGTAATTCCTTTCAAAGGTTCTTGGATAGAATTTGCTACCGATATCAACAGCGTAATGTATGCGTATATCGATAGAAAGAAAAAATTACCAGTTACCACTCTTTTTAGAGCAATTGGTTTTGAAAGAGATAAAGACATTCTTGAAATTTTTGACCTTGCAGAAGAAATCAAAGTTTCAAAAACGGGTCTTAAAAAATACGTAGGCCGTAGATTGGCTGCGCGTGTTTTAAATACTTGGCACGAAGATTTCGTTGACGAGGATACTGGCGAAGTAGTTTCTATCGAGCGTAATGAGATCATCCTTGACCGTGACACCATTATCGACAAAGATAATGTGGAAGAAATTATCGAGGCTAATGTGAAAACTATTTTGTTGCACAAGGAAGATGCAAATCAAGGTGATTATGCCATCATCCACAACACGCTTCAAAAAGATCCAACCAACTCTGAAAAAGAAGCCGTTGAGCACATCTACAGACAATTGCGTAATGCAGAACCGCCTGATGAAGAGACTGCTCGTGGTATTATCGATAAATTGTTCTTCTCGGACCAACGTTACAACTTAGGTGAAGTAGGTCGTTACAGAATGAACAAAAAATTACAATTGGATATTCCGATGGAAAAGCAAGTCTTGACCAAAGAAGATATCATCACTATTGTAAAATACTTAATCGAATTGATCAACTCTAAAGCAGAGATTGATGATATCGATCACTTGTCAAACCGTCGTGTTAGAACAGTTGGTGAACAACTTTCTGCTCAATTCGGTGTAGGTTTGGCTCGTATGGCAAGAACCATTCGTGAGAGAATGAACGTTAGAGATAACGAGGTGTTTACACCAATTGACTTGATTAATGCTAAAACATTATCGTCAGTTATCAACTCTTTCTTTGGAACAAACCAGTTGTCTCAATTTATGGATCAAACGAATCCATTGGCTGAGATTACGCACAAAAGAAGATTGTCTGCCCTTGGACCTGGTGGTCTTTCGAGAGAAAGAGCTGGTTTTGAGGTTCGTGACGTTCACTATACGCACTACGGACGTTTATGCCCGATTGAAACACCAGAGGGACCAAACATTGGTTTGATTTCATCTCTTGGAGTTTATGCTAAGGTAAACGGAATGGGATTCATCGAAACGCCTTACCGTAAGGTAACTAACGGAAAAGTAGATCTTGAATCGACTCCTGTATATTTAAGTGCAGAAGAAGAGGAAGGAAAGATGATTGCCCAGGCAAATATCGAAATGGATGGCGCTGGACAAATTACTGCTGATAAAGTAATTGCCCGTGAGGAAGGTGACTTCCCGGTTGTTGATCCATCTGAAATTCATTATACTGACGTTGCACCAAACCAGATCGCTTCGATTTCGGCTTCTTTGATTCCTTTCTTGGAACATGATGATGCGAATAGAGCGTTGATGGGATCAAACATGATGCGTCAGGCGGTACCCTTGTTAAGACCAGAAGCTCCAATTGTTGGAACTGGTTTAGAAAGACAAGTAGCGTCTGATTCTAGAGTTTTGATCAATGCTGAAGGTAACGGAACTGTTGAATATGTAGATGCTAATATCATCACTATTAAATATGACAGGTCTGAAGAAGAAAGAATGGTAAGCTTTGACAGCGATGAAAAGACTTATAATTTGATCAAATTCAGAAAAACGAACCAGAGTACTTCTATCAACTTGAAACCGATCGTAAGAAAAGGAGACAGAGTTGTTAAAGGTCAAGTTTTATCAGAAGGTTATGCAACCCAAAACGGAGAGCTTGCTTTAGGTAGAAACCTAAAAGTAGCGTTCATGCCTTGGAAAGGGTACAACTTTGAGGATGCGATCGTGATTTCTGAAAAAGTGGTTCGCGATGACATTTTTACTTCTATCCACGTTGATGATTATTCATTAGAGGTTAGAGATACTAAATTAGGTAACGAAGAATTAACGAATGATATTCCAAACGTTTCTGAAGAAGCTACTAAAGATTTAGATGAAAATGGTATGATTAGAATTGGAGCAGAGGTGAAACCTGGCGACATCCTAATCGGAAAAATTACTCCAAAAGGAGAATCTGATCCAACTCCAGAAGAGAAATTGCTTCGTGCAATCTTCGGGGACAAAGCTGGTGATGTAAAAGATGCTTCGTTAAAAGCGTCTCCTTCTTTACACGGTGTGGTTTTAGACAAAAAATTATTCGCGAGAGCGGTAAAAGATAAACGTAAGAGAGGCCAAGACAAAGATAATTTGGCTGCTCTTGAATTGGAGTTCGAAACTAAATTTGTAGAATTAAAAGACAGATTGGTTGACAAACTTTTCAACATCGTTAACGGAAAAACTTCGCAAGGAGTTATGAATGATTTGGGTGAAGAAGTATTGCCAAAAGGTAAAAAATACACTCAAAAAATGTTAAACGCTGTTGAAGATTTCGCTCACTTAAGCAAAGGCCAATGGGTTGCAGACGATGAAACCAATAAAATGGTGAATGACTTGATCCACAACTATAAAATTAAGTTGAACGATTTACAAGGAGCATTGCGTAGAGAAAAATTCACGATCACTGTTGGAGATGAACTTCCAGCTGGAATCTTGAAATTAGCGAAAGTATATATCGCTAAAAAACGTAAGTTGAAAGTTGGGGATAAAATGGCGGGACGTCACGGTAACAAAGGTATTGTTGCAAGAATCGTTCGCCATGAAGATATGCCTTTCTTGGAAGACGGAACACCAGTTGATATCGTGCTGAACCCACTTGGGGTACCTTCACGTATGAACATCGGTCAGATTTATGAAACCGTTTTAGGATGGGCTGGACAAAAATTGGGACGCACTTATGCAACTCCAATCTTTGACGGTGCTTCTCTTGACCAGATCAATGAATTGACTGACGAAGCTGGAATTCCAAGATTCGGACATACGTACCTTTATGATGGAGGAACGGGAGATCGTTTCCACCAGCCAGCAACTGTTGGAGTTATCTATATGTTGAAATTAGGGCATATGGTTGATGACAAGATGCACGCGCGTTCTATCGGACCATACTCGTTGATCACACAACAGCCACTTGGAGGTAAAGCTCAATTTGGAGGTCAGCGTTTTGGAGAGATGGAGGTTTGGGCACTTGAGGCTTATGGAGCTTCAAGTACTTTAAGAGAAATCTTGACTGTTAAATCAGATGACGTAATTGGTAGAGCTAAAACTTACGAAGCTATCGTTAAGGGAGAATCTATGCCAGAACCAGGATTGCCAGAATCGTTCAACGTATTGATGCACGAATTGAAAGGTCTTGGATTAGACATCAGGTTAGAAGAATAAATAGTTTTCAGTAATCAGTGTTTGGTAATCAGTTTTTAAACTGCAAACTGAACACTGATCACTTTTTTAAATAGTTTTCAGGATTTATACCCGTAAACCGTTCCGATTTTTTATGAGTTTTTTCATAATTAGCACTTCAAAAATTTTGAGGTTTAGAGAAGTAATCCGAGGTAGTTTTTAAGTCATTTTGGCTTAAATAAGAATCAATTTTTTAATTGCAAATAAATCAATAGTAAAAACTATGATGAATAACAGAAATAATAAAGACAAGAACCCAATCAAAAGGTTCAATAAAATTTCGATAGGACTTGCTTCTCCAGAATCGATCTTGGCAGAGTCAAGAGGTGAGGTTTTGAAGCCAGAAACGATCAATTATAGAACACACAAACCAGAGCGTGACGGACTTTTCTGCGAAAGAATCTTCGGACCAGTAAAAGATTTCGAATGTGCTTGTGGTAAATATAAAAGAATTCGCTACAAAGGTATCGTTTGTGACCGTTGTGGTGTAGAAGTTACTGAAAAGAAAGTACGTAGAGACAGAGTTGGTCACATCAATTTAGTTGTGCCAATCGCTCACATCTGGTATTTCCGTTCGCTACCAAATAAAATTGGTTACATTTTAGGTCTTCCGTCTAAGAAATTAGACATGATCATTTACTACGAAAGATACGTAGTAATCCAAGCGGGTATTGCACAAAACCCAGAAGGAGAATCATTAAAAAGACTTGACTTTTTAACAGAAGAAGAATATCTAAATATTTTAGATACGCTTCCAATGGAAAACCAATATTTAGATGACAATGATCCAAATAAATTCATCGCCAAAATGGGTGCTGAATGTATTATGGACTTGTTGGCAAGAATTGACTTGGATGAATTATCATACCAATTGCGTCACTCAGCTAACAACGAGACATCAAAACAACGTAAAACTGAGGCTTTAAAAAGACTTCAAGTTGTGGAATCGTTCCGTGAGTCTAACTTGAACAGAGAAAATCGTCCAGAATGGATGATCATGAAAGTGGTTCCAGTTATTCCACCAGAATTACGTCCGTTGGTGCCACTTGACGGTGGTCGTTTTGCGACTTCAGATTTGAATGATTTGTACAGAAGAGTAATCATCCGTAACAATCGTTTGAAAAGATTGATGGAAATCAAAGCTCCAGAAGTAATCTTGAGAAACGAAAAACGTATGTTGCAGGAATCTGTAGATTCGTTATTCGATAATACAAGAAAAGCATCTGCTGTTAAAACAGAATCAAACAGACCTTTAAAATCACTTTCTGATTCATTGAAAGGTAAACAAGGTCGTTTCCGCCAGAACCTTTTGGGTAAACGTGTGGATTATTCTGCTCGTTCGGTAATCGTCGTTGGACCAGAATTAAAATTGTTCGAATGTGGTATCCCAAAAGATATGGCAGCCGAATTATACAAACCTTTTGTGATTCGTAAATTAATCGAAAGAGGAATTGTAAAAACTGTAAAATCAGCTAAAAAAATAATAGACAAAAAAGAGCCGGTAGTTTGGGATATTCTTGAAAATGTAATTAAAGGACACCCGATATTGCTGAATCGTGCTCCTACTTTGCACAGACTTGGTATCCAGGCGTTCCAGCCAAAATTAATCGAAGGAAAAGCGATCCAGCTTCACCCATTGGTTTGTACGGCATTTAACGCGGATTTTGATGGTGACCAGATGGCAGTCCACTTGCCATTAGGGCCGGAAGCTATTCTAGAAGCGCAACTATTGATGTTGGCTTCACACAATATCTTGAATCCTGCAAACGGGGCTCCAATTACGGTACCTTCTCAGGATATGGTTTTGGGTCTATATTATATGACCAAAGAGCGTATCTCTACAGAAGATCACAAAATTTTAGGTCAAGATTTGACTTTCTATTCATCTGAAGAAGTAAATATTGCATTAAACGAAGGAAGAGTTGAATTGAATGCTCGTGTAAAAATCAGGGCAAAAGATTTTAACGAAGCTGGAGAATTGGTGTACAAGATTATCCAAACAACAGCTGGACGTGTACTTTTCAACGAAGTAGTTCCAGAAGCAGCAGGATATATCAACCAGGTATTGACTAAAAAATCTTTGAGAGATATTATCGGTGGAATCTTAAGCGTAACAGATGTTCCAACAACTGCTGCCTTCCTTGATAATATGAAAGATATGGGATACAAATTTGCCTTTAGAGGTGGATTGTCATTCTCATTAGGAGATATTAGAATTCCAGAGCAAAAAACACAATTGATTGCTGATGCACGTGTACAGGTAGAAGGAATTTCTGCCAACTATAACATGGGTCTTATTACCAATAACGAACGTTACAACCAAGTTATTGATATCTGGACTTCTGCAAATGCACAATTGACAGAATTGGCAATGAAAAATATCCGTGAAGACCAACAAGGTTTCAACTCGGTATATATGATGCTTGACTCTGGTGCAAGGGGATCTAAAGAACAAATTCGTCAGTTGACCGGTATGCGTGGTTTGATGGCCAAGCCTAAAAAATCGACTGCTGGCGGTGGTGAAATTATTGAAAACCCGATTTTGTCTAACTTTAAGGAAGGACTTTCGATCCTTGAGTACTTTATCTCTACTCACGGTGCTCGTAAAGGTCTTGCGGATACGGCTTTGAAAACGGCCGATGCGGGTTACTTGACAAGAAGGCTTCATGATGTTTCTCAAGATGTTATCGTAAACACTGTTGATTGCGGTACTTTAAGAGGTGTTGATGTTGGAGCTTTGAAGAAAAACGAAGAAATCGTTGAAACTTTAGGAGAAAGAATCTTAGGACGTGTGGCATTGCAAGATGTTGTCAATCCTTTGACTAATGAAGTTTTAATAAAAGCAGGGGAACAAATTACCGAAGCGATCGTAAAAGCAATCGATGAATCTCCAATTGAAAAAGTGGAAGTTCGTTCGCCATTGACTTGCGAGGCTACTAAAGGTATCTGTGCTAAATGTTACGGAAGAAACCTTGCCACTGGAAAAATGACTCAAAGAGGTGAAGCTGTCGGTGTAATTGCTGCACAGTCAATTGGTGAGCCAGGAACACAGTTGACACTTCGTACCTTCCACGTCGGTGGGGTTGCGGGTGGACTTTCTGAAGAATCGAGCATCATTGTGAAATTTGCCGGACGTCTTGAAATCGAAGATTTGAAAACAGTTAAAGGGGAAGACCTTGAAGGAAATATTACAGATATTGTAATTTCTCGTTCAACTGAATTGAAATTGGTTGATGTTAAAACAGGAATCATCCTTAATACGCACAATATTCCTTACGGATCTAGTATTTTCGTTAAAGACGGAGATGTAGTTGAAAAAGGAGCTGTTGTTTGTAAATGGGATCCATATAATGGAGTTATTATTTCTGAATTTACGGGTAAAATTGCTTACGAAGATTTAGAACAAGGACAATCGTTCATGGTTGAAATCGATGAGCAGACTGGTTTCCAAGAAAAAGTAATTTCTGAAGGAAGAAATAAAAAATTAATCCCAACTTTATTGATTTATGGTAAAGATGGCGAATTGATCCGTTCTTATAACTTGCCAGTTGGAGCCCACTTGATGGTTGAAAACGGTGAGAAAATTAAGTCTGGTAAAGTTTTGGTAAAAATCCCGCGCCGTTCCTCAAAAGCGAATGATATCACCGGAGGTCTTCCAAGAATTACAGAGCTTCTTGAGGCTCGTAATCCTTCAAACCCTGCTGTGGTTTCTGAAATTGATGGAGTTGTTTCTTTTGGAAAAATCAAAAGAGGTAACCGTGAGATCGTTATCGAATCTAAATTTGGTGAGATCAAGAAATATCTTGTGAAACTTTCAAGCCAGATTCTTGTTCAAGAAAATGACTTCGTAAGAGCAGGAGTTCCATTGTCTGACGGAGCTATTACTCCAGATGATATCTTGAGAATCCAAGGACCGGCAGCGGTGCAGCAATATTTGGTGAATGAAATTCAAGAAGTTTACCGTCTTCAGGGTGTAAAAATCAACGACAAGCACTTTGAAGTTGTAATTCGCCAGATGATGCGTAAAGTTAGGGTTCAAGATCCAGGTGATACATTATTCTTAGAAGACCAATTGATCCATACAAAAGATTTTATCGTTGAAAATGATAAGCTTTATGGTATGAAAGTAATTGAAGACGCTGGGGATTCTGACAACTTGAAACCAGGACAGATTATTACGCCGCGTCAATTGCGTGATGAAAATTCACTATTGAAACGTAATGATAAAAATCAAGTTGTGGCAAGAGATGTGATCACGGCTACGGCTACGCCAGTACTTCAAGGTATCACAAGAGCTTCGTTACAGACGAAATCATTTATTTCTGCAGCGTCGTTCCAAGAAACTACAAAAGTATTGAATGAAGCAGCAGTTGCTGGAAAAGTCGATTACTTAGAAGGATTGAAAGAAAATGTTATCGTTGGCCACAGAATTCCTGCAGGTACAGGTATGAGAGACTATGATAATGTGATCGTAGGTTCAAAAGATGAGTACAACGAATTGATGGCTACAAAAGAAGAATATAATTATTAAGATATGAGCGATTCAAATCAACAACCGCAAGGTCAGATTAATATTGAACTGGATGAAAAAACAGCGGAAGGAATTTATTCTAACTTAGCGATCATCAACCATTCAGCATCAGAATTTGTATTGGATTTCGTAAGCATTATGCCCGGAATTCCAAAAGCAAAAGTGAAATCTAGAATTGTTTTGACGCCGCAGCACGCCAAAAGATTATTAAAAGCAATAGGAGAAAATATCCACAGATTTGAAAGCGCCCACGGCGAAATCAAAGACACGGAGCAACCTCCAATTCCTTTAAACTTTGGTCCTGCTGGACAAGCTTAAACCAAAAGCCTCTTGAGAAATCAAGAGGCTTTTTTTATGCAAAATTGAATTTTAACGACTTTTAAGGATCTTGGTCGACTTTATTTCTTCTGTTGTTTTTAAATAATTATGTTTATCTCAGAATTAAAATTTTGAACTCAAAAGAGTATTGATATACCACAAGTCAATATGTTTTTCCCGAAGATATTAATTATTATATCAATTTTTGAAAATGAAATTTTATTCGGAAACATCTCGAGAATACATTGAAACAGTTTTTAGTCATAATACAATTATCCGATTTTTAGTCGTTCTTGTTTTATTGATTTTTACTAGTGTGGGGCTTTTTGGTTGATCTATAAATTTAGTTACACATAGTAAGGTTTTTTAGTTAAGTAGAAATGCCCTTCTTTTTGTTTTGCCAAGCAGAATTGGAGGTTTTTTTGATATTTTACAGAAATGATTAAAGTTTTTTGATGAAACCTATTTTTGTTTACTAAATGTGTTTTATGTATAATTTTAGGGAGTAAAATATCAAATTTAAAATATTTTATTTTAATAGATATATCGTTAATAACTTTTTTGTTAAAACAACAAAAGTGTTAATTAAATGTTATATTTTCGAATTTTCAATTTAACTTAAATATTTACTATGATTACAAACTACTCTAATGTGTTGCGACAACCTCAGTCCCAACATACAATTGAGCCGGCCAACAAACCATATTTGCGGAAAGAAAGGCAATGTTTGGCGACGGGTTTGATTTTATTAATGATGCTTTGTTTGGCACCATTATCCTCCTTTGCTCAATCGATCACTAATTACACCTTTAGTACCACGACTGATGGTTCTTTAGAGGATTTAACAGTGGGTGCTACGGTTTTGATGACGGGTAATAGAGATACCGCTGCAACAGGTGTTTTTCCAATTGGCTTTGATTTTTATTTTATGGGTACTAAATACACTCATTTTAGTGGTAATTCAAATGGGCAATTGAGATTGCATCAAAGTAGTACAGAAACAGCGATTCCTACGAATGTTACAGGGCCTATCGCTAACATGGTTACCTTATTTCCGATGACAGGAGATAATGAGGTCAATGATGGAATGAAATTTAAAATGGTTGGTACAAAAGCAGTAATAGAATGGACTCAATTTTATGCTTATTTCTTTGACATTACAAATGCTGGAAACATGCAAGTATGGCTTCATCAGGATGGAAGAATAGAATATGTTTACGGAGACATTTATAATGCAGATGACGCTACAGTAACTCGTTCAATTGGGTTATCCTCTAGTAATACTGCCGCCACAGCTGGATATATTACTTTAGGTGCTACTCCCACATTTACTGCAGCAGCTACTTTTGTCGCAAATACCTTTGCTGCTGGATCTGGAACGACTACAGGTTCCCCTTTAATTGCAAATTTAGGTTCTAGTGCGAATGGAAGTAGAAGAGTTTTTTCATTTATTCCTATTGGTAATCCCGGGAATTCAATCGCTTCTATTTTAGCACCACCAACAGCTTTAAATTTTACGGCAGTTGGTCCCGTGAGTATGACATTAAATTGGACACCTGCATCCCCTTTGACAGGTGTTTTAAAATATGCTATCTATGTTTCAACAGATGGTGTCAATTACAATTTTTTTAATACAACTAACGTTGGAACTAATTCATATGTTGTTTCAAATTTAGTAGCAAATACAAATTACACATGGAAAATATTTTCCATAAGTGAAGGAGGTAAAAGTATTGAAGTTATAGGTTCACAAGCAACAACATTACCAGGTTCAAATACTGCGATTGCTTCTGGAAATTGGAGTAATACAGCAACTTGGTCATCTGGTGCAGTTCCAAATGAAGGAGATAACGTTACAGTTCCAGCTGGGTTAACAGTAACTCAAGATGATGCAGCTGCAAAATCATACAACTTGACAGTTGATGGAAATTTAGTTTATTCAGCTACTACTGCTGCCAATTTGGTAGTTGGTAATAGTGTCACAATTAATTCAACAGGAAATTTGACAGGTCCTGCAACAGGGACTGTGGTTACTCACGGTTTAACAGTTGGAGGCAACTTAGTTAATAATGGTGTTTTGGATCTTAGTACAAACACTGCTGGAGTGATTTTAACATTCAATGGCACTTTAACGTCTAATTTTACGGGTACAGGTTCTGTTAATGACTTGTATAGTTTGTCTTTATCTAAATCGTCAATTTCGGTTTTAGTAGAGGTAAACCTTACTAATTTTAGTGTAAGAGGTTTGTCAACTTTGTCAACAGGTGCTTTATTAAATGGAACTGAAACAGGCACTTTAAAATTTAGTGGGACAAATACATTTGACGGAACGTTATGGAATACTGCAAATTATACGATTGGTGTTGGATACGGTTTTTGGTTAAACAATCCAAATTTTACTGTAAACGCTATGAGTAGTGTTGCAGGTGTACAAGGATTATTGCGTGTTTCTGCAGGAACCTATAATGTTGGAACAGTGGCGGGAAATACATTAAATTTATTGAGTAATTCAAAAGTAATTATTGAAGGTGGTACTGTAAATTCTGCTTCTCGTATTGCTGTTAGTGCAGCTGCAAATATTGTGAACTTCACACAAACAGGTGGAACAATTAATGTAAATTCAGTTGGAAATACAAATACAACATTTGCTTCTTTTGATTTGGGTACTTCTGTTGCTTCAACAGTGTCAATAACTGGGGGGAATATTAATGTTATTTTGGCAAATACTGCAACTAGTGGACCAAGAGACGTGAGAGGAACTTCAATAGCAAATCCTACATTAACTGGAGGGTCAGTTAATTTTGGGACAACAGCTTCAGGAGGAGCAAAAACTTTCTTCTTTACAGGAAGCATTCCAAAATTCACAATAAACAATGCTTCGGCAAATCATTCACTTTCACTTTCAGGTAATGCATCAACATTTTTAGATGTTACAGTTCCTGCAAGCTCTACTTTAAATTTGAATGGAAATACGTATACTAATAGAGGTTCTGTTCTAACAAATAACGGAACGCTAACTGGAACTGCGACATCAAGTGCATTATACTTCTTATCCACTACAGCTGCAGGTCAAACCTATACTGGTACCGGAATTGTTACTCCAGGTTTAAGGGTTCTTACTGTTAATACAGGAATTGGTAATCTAACTTTAGATCCGGCAATCACTGGAATTAATGCTTTGAGAATTAATTTGATAACAGGAACTGTTGTTAATAGTGGTAAATTTACAATTGGATCAGGAGCAGCTTTAGCAGCAAGCGTTTACATTGGTGATGCTGCATTGGCAACTTCTGGAGGGAATTTTGACTCTGCACCAGTTTTTAACTTAGGAACAGGAACATTTTCTGTAAACTATTTGCAAGAATCTGTAGCTAGAACTTCAGGTTTTGAAATTCCATCAACAAGAACTGTAAATACGATGACGGTCAATAATACAAATGGTGTTGTTTTAGCTGGTGGTCCGGTTGATGTTTTAACAACATTGACATTGACAGCGGGAAACCTTACTACAACAAATGCTAATTTATTGACACTAGGAAGCGCAACTGCTGCAGGAACATTGACAGGAGGTTCTGCAATTTCTTACATCAATGGTCCGATTGCAAGAACAATTGCAACAGGAAATGCTAATACTTCTTATATTTTATATCCCGTTGGTAAAGTAGCATACGCGCCTATTTCAATAGCGCCTACGACGACTTCGGTTACTAATTTTAAAGCGGAAACATTTGATACTAATCCAGGAACAGAAGATCCTTCTATCATTGGATTAAACCAAACAAGAAGATGGGAAGTGCCTTTGGTATCGGGTACTATTACCGATTTGAATGTAAAAATTGAAGATGCAGGAATCGTGAGTGCTAATATTCCGGTTCATTCCGCTACAGCTACAGGTGCTTACGCTGCAACTTTTGGATCTACAGGAACTTATGTGGCAGGAACACCAAATACGCTTCAGTCAATTAGTCCAATGAGTGCAGGAAATTATGTTGGATTTATTGGGTATGCAACTTCAAATACTTGTTCAGGAACACCAACTCCGGGTAATACTGTAGCTTCTGCACCAACAATCTGTTTAGGAGGTTCAGTAACTTTGTCTTTGCAAAACGCAACTGTGGGGACAGGTGTAACTTACGTATGGGAAAGTTCTGTTGACGGAACGGTTTACGCACCAATTACTGGAGCTACAGCTGCAACTTACGTAGCGACTCCATCAGGAGCAATGTTTTACAGAGCTTCTGTTACTTGTAGCGGAAATACAGGTGTTTCTGTTCCGGTTCAAATTACATTTACAAATAACATTGCAACAACTGCTCCGGCAACACGTTGTGGAGTGGGTACGGTAAGTTTGGGGGCAACTCCAAATGCAGGAGGAACAGTTAATTGGTACAGCGCAAGCACAGGGGGTAATTTGTTAGGGACAGGTACTACATTTACAACACCTGAAATTAGCACAACCACTAATTTTTATGCGGCTTCTGAAAGTGCTATTTCTGGGCTTATGAGAGTAGGTACGGCATCAACTTTAACGGGAGATATAGAACAACCAACTGCATTTTGTAATAGATGGGCAAATTATACAAGTCAAACTATTTATACTGCTTCTGAGCTTATTTCTTTTGGACTTAGAGCAGGTAATATTACCTCAATGGCTTATGATATAACAACTTTAGGGGACGCAGCAACAAATGCAAACTTTAATGTGAAAATTGGTACTATTGCAGCTAATAATTTTGGTAATAGTACATTTTTGAATACAACGGCTTATACTTCAGTATATGGACCTTTAACATACACGCATACAGCTACAGGTTGGCAAACAATTAATTTTTCAACACCTTTCGTATGGGATGGAGTTTCAAATATTATTGTACATGTTAGCTATAGCGGTGCTAATTCAATTAACAATTCAAGAACGTACTTTACTGCAACGACTGATTCAAAAGTTTTATATTCTACAGCTTCAGCACCAACGACAGGAACATTGTCTAATAATAGACTTAATGTGGTGTTTGCTGGGCAAGTAGCGTGTAGCTCATCAAGAGTAGAAGTTGTTGCAACGGTGACAACTCCGCCAGTATTTACATTAAGCGGAAATCCTGTGGCAATCTGTTCTGGACAATCTTCAACGCCTGTTACAGTAACTTCTGCTGCTTCAGATTATGATACTTATGTTTGGTCTCCTTCGACAGGAGTTTCAGGTGATGCAGCTACAGGTTGGGTTTTTAATCCAGCAATAACTACATCGTATACTTTGACAGCTTCACAAAGTGCGGGTTCCTTGTGTAATACGACAGCTTCTGTCGTAATATCTGTAAATGCTTTACCGACACCAATTACAATTGCTCCATCACCAGCAAGCGTTTGTGAAAATACGATACTTCCTCTTGTTGTCTCTGGAGGGAATATTACAGGTGTTGTAGGTAAAATAGGTTCTGGTGTTGCTACAAATAACACAACTACTCCATTCAAAGGTAATTGGGGTGGGTCAAAATCTCAAGCACTTTATACTGCTGCTGAGTTGGCTGCATTAGGTTTGCAAGCAGGACAAAAAGTAAGCTCAATTGGTTATGTTTCTTTGTCAGGAACTCCATCGGCTTTCAATAACTTTACGATTTCTGCAGGTTTTGTCAGCGCTACCACTTTAGGTACTACCTTTATTTCTGGTGCAAGTACGTTAGTTTATGCGCCGGCAACTTATACTCCTTCAACAGGAACAGGCAACTTGGATTTTTCTATTGCTACGCCATTAGTTTGGGATGGTATTTCAAATCTTTTAGTTGAAACTTGTTTCAATAACGGTACAAGCGGAAATGGTTCGGCATCGTCGCTTTCAATACAGTCATCTACAGTTGCTTCGGGTTTAAATTTATATAGATCCCAAGACAATATTGCTGATTTTTGTTCTAATGCAACTGCTCCAGTTAGTGCGACGAATCGTCCAAATCTTAGAATTACTACTTTAGAAAATACTAATTTTGCATGGTCGCCAATAACAAACCTTTATTCTGATGCTGCAGCCACAACCGCTTATGTTGCAGGAACAAATGCAAGTACCGTTTACTTTAAGGCTACTGCAGCTTCGGCGGCAACTACTTATACTGTAACGGGAACTTCGGCTCAATCTTGCTCAACAACAGCAACGGTGGCCGTAACGGTTAATGCCAATGTTGCTCCAAACTTTGCTGCAATTCCAGCATTTTGTTCAGGATCTGCAGCTCCAACTTTAGCAACTACCTCTCCAAATGGAGTTACAGGAACTTGGAGTCCGGCAACGGTTAGCAATACAGCAAGTGGAACGTATGTGTTTACACCGACTGCGGGACAATGTGCCACTACACAAACATTAAGTGTAACAGTTACAACTACTGCGGCGCCAACAGGTACATCGCCGCAAGATTATACTACAGGAAATACGCTTGCTGACTTTGTTGTAGTTGGAACAGGAATTATTTGGTATGACGCTGCAACTGGAGGAAATGTTCTGCCTTCTACAACAGTATTGGTTTCTGGCGTGACTTATTATGCATCACAAACTGTTGGAGGATGTGAAAGTCCGACAAGGCTTCCTATAACGGCGGGTAATAATTTAAAAGTGGACGGTTTTGGTTTCAAATCATTGAAATACTATCCAAACCCTGTAAATAATGTGTTGACTGTTTCCTACAGTGAAGAAATTACAGGATTGAAATTGTACAATATGGTGGGTCAGGAATTAATGAATAAAAAAGTTAGTTCAACAGAAACACAACTTGATATGTCACATTTACCGGCAGGTTCTTACTTGCTGGAAGTATCTTCAGGTGTGCAATCAAAAATGGTTAAGTTGCTTAAGAATCAATAATTCATAGTATTTTGATTATTTAAAAGCCTCTTTCGGGAGGCTTTTTTTTATACGATTTGTTCTGCATTTTAACCTGATTTTTTTGCTTTTGGGTGATTCTTAACTTATTAGTAATATTAATGGCTTTTATATTACAAATCAATGGCTATCTTTGGCCTAGAAATTTTTAAGATTATTTTATGAAAAACACTTTACATTTTACATTTTTACGGACGCTTATCGTACTTGCGTTTGGTTTATTTTTTAACGTTGCTTGGGGGCAAACAGTTAATCATACATTTTCAGATACAAATGGAACCATTGACGATAATATTTCTTATACATCACAACAAAACAGTTCTGGTACTTCTCCAGCAATAAATAGTGGTCAGTTAAGATTGTATTATGCAAGCAGTGGCAATGGAGGTTCAATTACGCTATCTCCTTCTGGAGGAGCTATAATTACGCAAGTTAAAATAACAGCTGCGACAACTCCAACTGTAAAATACAATATAAATGGTTTAGGAGACTTAACGGCTTCAAGGTCGGGAAGTGTATATACAATATCAGGGATATCAGCTGAAACAAGTTTAAGAATAAGAAATGCAAACACCACTAATACACAATTAAGGATAGAGAGTATTGAAATAACATATACTATTCCTGTAGTTGCGCCACCTGTTGTAACACCTGAAGCATTTGTTGGTACTTATAATACCTCTTTTAGTCATCTTATATCTACATTTTAGGCCTAATTGGTTTGGTTTATGTTTTTTATAAAATGAAAAATAAATTCCAAGGTACAAACTAGTAATAGTTCTTTAAATTTCAAAAAGGCTACATTTAATTATGTAGCCTTTTTTTTGTTACATGCCTTTGTATAATTGTTTTTTTAGTAAAAAAAGCAAAAATATCATTTGTTTTTAATCGTATTAATATGTCTTTAGTCGATTTTAAGTTAATTAATAGTAAATATGTTTAATTTTAATTAATTTGGGTGATTATTTAAAAATCAAAAATTTATGACAAATTATTACTTTAATGTAAGATAAAGTGTTAAATATTTGTCTTTGAAAAGAAAGATTAGTTGTGCTATTGCTAAGAAAAAAAAAACTTGGCAACTACTGTCGATCTTAAGTGTTCTGTTTTTTACATCAATTGGTGTAAATGCACAAGTTACAATTGGAGGAGGAATCACAACTTCATCAAGTTTTCCAATTGCAAGTAATTGGGGGTATAATTACACGCAGCAAATTTTTCTGAAATCCGAAATAAATGCTACGGGAAATATTACCTCTATCACATTTACCCCAACAACAACTATAGCTGCTGGGAACTTTAATACTAGTAAAGATTGGGTTGTTTATTTGGGACATACTAATAAAACAGCGTTTGCTTCAAATACTGACTGGGTTCCGGTAACAGGATTGACTCAAGTATTTAATGGTGTTGTAAGTTTTCCAGCAGCATTGCTAGGAGCCGTGACTATTACTTTTACTACTCCTTTTGCGTATAATAATATAGATAATTTGGTAGTAGCAATTGATGAAAATACACCAGATTATGGAACTGTCGTATCTTGGAAAGCGACTAGTTATGGTTCAAATAATAGGGGGATATATTATAGAAGTGATAATACAAATCCTAATCCAACAAGTCCTCCAACAGGTACAAGGTTGACAACACTTTCAGATGTTGTGTTAGGTGGAATTGCTCAAGCTTGCCCATCTCCAACAGCTTTGACTTCAGTAGTCAATTCAGCAACAACTGCAACTTTAGGTTGGGCTACTTTAACAAATGGAGGTAATGATTTTGAAATTAAAATACAATTAGCTGGAGCAGGTGTTCCAGCAAGTTCAGGAACTGCGGTTTCAGGAACAAGTTATTCTGATGCAGTTCTTACGGCAAATACAAATTATGAATTTTATGTAAGAAAAGTGTGTGGAGTTGACGGAAATAGTGGATGGGTTGGACCAAAAACTTTCTCAACACCAGTTTCTTGTTTTGTACCCACAGCATTAACCGGAACTCCGACTTCAGTATCTTCAGCTACTCTTTCTTGGGTATCACCTACTGCATCTCCAGGATCAGGGTATCAATGGCAAGTTCGTACAACAGGAGCAGGAGGAAGTGGTGCAACTGGGCTGGCTGATAGTGGTTTATCTTCGATAACTACAGCAACGACAGTATTATTAACAGCAAACACATCGTATAAATTGTACGTTCGATCAAATTGTGGTAGTGGAGATTTTAGTACATGGAGTGAATCTGGTTCTTTCTTTACAGGATATTGTATGCCAGCTTCAAATGCAACCAGCTTGACTTACATTAGTAGTTTTTCAACGACAGGATCTATCACTAACATTTCTAATTTAGCTTCAGGATATACTGCAGGTGGCTATCAAAATAATTATGCATCAACTACTGTAACCAGTTACGCCGCAGGGGTAATTAATACCGATATATCAATTGTAGGAGGTACAACTGGAGTTGCATTTTGGGTTGACTGGAATAAAAATTTTGTTTTTGAAACCTCTGAGAGAGTTATTAATTCAGCAGCATATCTTGAAGCAGGATCTTATACAGCATCTATTAATGTTCCTGCAGGAACATTAAATGGAGAATATCGTTTGAGAATAAAAACAGATTACAATGCAGCGAGTCCTGATCCGTGTACCAATGGAGGAACTCGTACAGAAACTGAAGATTATAAAATAACAATTGTAACACAGCCAACAGATACTCCAGATTATTTTGGACTTCAATCGCCAGTCGTAGCATCAACACAGCCAGGAATTTCAACCACCGTTTATGGTCAGGTTTATGAAGCGGGTTTAACTGATGTGGAGCCAGGTCTTTCTGGACAAGCAACAGGTATTGTAGCTTGGATTGGTATTAGCCCTGCCGGACAAAATACAAATCCAAATACTTGGACAACATGGACTCCAGCAACTTTTAATGCTGCTTATGTAGGTAATAATGACGAATATCAATTAGCTATTGGCGCAAACTTAGCACCTGGTACTTATTATTATGCGACTCGTTATCAATTGAATTTTGGACCTTATGTATATGGAGGGATCGATACTGCGGGTATCGGAAATACTTGGGATGGAACAACATTTAATAGTGGTGTTTTGACAATAAATCCTACTGCAAACGATGAATGTTCAGGAGCGGTAGCCTTAACATTAGGTACACAAATCGTGACATCAAATGCATATGCAACCAAATCACCAGAACCAGTGCCTACATGTGGTGATTTTAATTTCGCAACTACAGCTAAAGATATATGGTATAGCGTTGTAGTTCCAGCAAATGTATCTCGATTAGATATTGAAACTACCAATAATTCAGATACAAACATTACTGACAAGGCAATACAAGCTTATAGAGGTGTATGCGGGTCATTAGTTTCTATTGAATGTGATGATGATGATTCACCAGATGGATTATTTTCTCTATTAAATCTAACAGCTTTGACTCCGGGAGAAACAATTTATGTAAGAGCTTGGGGATATAACGGAAGTGGCGGTTCGTTTAAAATTAAAGCATCTGTACCAGCGTGTGGTATCGAAACAAGATGGGATGGAACAGCTTGGTCAAATGGAAATCCAGTAGCGGGAATAGTAGCTGTTATTAATGGCAATTACTCTGGTCCAGGATTTGAAAGTTGTGCGTTAGACATAATCGGAACTTCTCAAGTTACATTTACTTCAGGAAGTAATTTAATTGTAAATGGTTTAGTTAATGTTGCTTCAACGGCATCAATGACTTTAGAAAGTAATGCAAATTTAGTACAGGTAGCAACAGGAACAAATATTGGAAACATTACAGTAAAAAGAGAATCAGCACAATTGGTTCGTTTAGATCATACACTTTGGTCTTCACCCGTAGCGACTCAAAATTTATATGCTTTTTCGCCAAATACGTTGACTAATCGTTTTTATGTTTACAATACGCCGACAAATACGTATGTGACAACAGGGATTTCTGCTACAACCAACTTTGTAGTTGGAAAAGGGTATGGTGTTCGTGCTCCAAACGATCATTCAACAACTCCAGCAACTTGGATGGGATCTTTTACAGGTAATCCAAATAATGGAAGTAAATCATTTACTTTAGTAACAACTGGAACAGGATTTAATCTTGTTGGAAATCCTTATCCTTCTGTCATTGATGCTTCGTTATTTGTTGCAGCCAATAGTGCTAGAATAAACGGAACGCTATATTTCTATGCGCATACATTAACAATGAGTCCATCAGGAACGTTTCCAACAGGTACAAATTATGCACTTTGGAATGCAACTGGTCAAACAGCAGCATCAGTAGGGACGTCAGGAGTTCCGGCTTTGGTTCCAAACGGAAAAATTCAAGTAGGGCAAGGATTTTTTGTGAAGTCAACTGCTTCCGGAAGTGTTAGTTTTACTAATGCAATGCGTGAAGCAAGTAACGGAAATCAATTTTTCAGATTAGCTTCTGAAGTTCAGACTACATCTGAGACTGAAAAGCACAGATTGTGGTTGAATTTAACAAATGCGGAAGGAACAACTTTTAATCAAGTTTTGATTGGATATGTTGCTGGAGCAACGCAAGAGGTTGACAATCTTTATGACGGTTTGTCTTTTGGAAACGAAGGGAGCGCTTTGTCTTCAAGATTAAACAACGAAGATTTCACTATTCAAGGTAGAGCTTTGCCTTTCAATCCCACAGATGTGGTTCCTTTAGGATTAACGGCAATAACTCCTGGGAATTATACCATTTCGCTTTCAGATAAGGATGGACTTTTTGCTGGTGATCAAAATGTATATGTAAAAGACAATGAAAATGGTTCTGTAAATAATATTAAAATAGCACCATACACATTTACATCAGAAGCAGGAACGTTCAATAATCGTTTTGAAATTGTTTATCAAGTAAATCTTTCAAATCCTGAAAATGCTTTTACTTCTAATTCGGTAGTTGCTTATGTTAAAAATGCACAACTAAACATTCAAACAAAAGGAAATTCAATGAAAGCAGTTTCAGTGTTTGATGTAAGAGGACGTTTGATATTTCAGCAATCAGGCATCAATGCGGCAGATTTTACTGCTCAAGGTTTGAGTGCTCAAAATCAAGTACTGCTTGTTCAAGTTACATCAGAAAATGGCGAAGTAGCAACAGTTAAAGTAATTTTTTAAATTTAAGAAGATGAAAAAATATATAGCAAAAAGTTTTTTAGTAGTTATTGCTTTTTTAATGAGTACTGTTGCATTCGCACAAGGGGATTTTGGAGGAGATCCAGCAGACACGAATCCAACGGATGAACCAGCGGCTCCAATTTCAGATTACATCTGGGTTTTAGCCATAATTGGTTTGGTTTATGTTTTTTATAAAATGAAAAATAGATTCCAAGTTGCGAAATAAGTAATTTTAGTTAAATCAAAAAGAGCCGTATCAATTGATACGGCTCTTTTATTTTATAAAAAATAATTGTTTGAAATTATTCAAATTCAGAGGTGAAGAATAATTTTACGCTTGGATATTTGTTCTGGGTCATTTGGATCGTAAAATCAGAATCGGCTAAAAAGACCAATTGGCCATATTTGTCATGTGCCAAAAATTTCTGCTTGATTCGCTTGAATTCCTTAAATTCATCGTTTTTGGCATCGTCAGGTTTCACCCAGCACGCTTTGTGAACCGGGAAATTTTCATAAGAACATTTAGCGCCGTATTCGTGCTCTAAGCGGTATTGAATTACTTCGTATTGCAGCGCTCCCACCGTTCCGATTATTTTTCGATTGTTCATTTCTAAAGTAAAAAGCTGTGCCACACCTTCGTCCATCAATTGGTCAATTCCTTTGTCAAGCTGTTTTGCTTTCATCGGATCAGCATTATTGATATAACGGAAATGCTCTGGAGAAAAACTCGGAATTCCCTTAAAACTCATCATTTCTCCTTCAGTCAATGTATCTCCAATTTTGAAATTACCCGTATCGTGAAGACCAACAATGTCTCCAGGATATGAAATATCAACAATTTCTTTTTTCTCTGCAAAAAATGCATTCGGGCTCGAAAATTTTAAATTTTTCTTTTGACGAACGTGTAAGTAAGGCTTGTTTCTTTCAAAAGTTCCGGATACGATTTTAACAAAAGCCAATCGGTCTCTGTGTTTCGGATCCATATTTGCGTGAATCTTAAAAACAAATCCAGATAATTTTTCTTCGTAAGGATCAACCAATCTTGTTTCAGATTCTTTGGGTCTTGGTGATGGAGCGATTTCTACAAAACAATCTAAAAGCTCGCGAACCCCAAAATTATTCAAGGCAGAACCAAAGAAAACGGGCTGTAAAGTTCCATCTAAATATTCGTCTCTATTGAAATCAGGATAGACTTCATTGATTAATTCTAATTCTTCACGAAGTCTGTCAGCTGGTTTTTGACCGATAATTTTTTCTAATTCAGGGCTTTGAACATCTGAAAAAGCGATGGTTTCTTCAATGTTTTTTCTGCTGTCGCCACTGAAAAGGTTGATGCTTTTTTCCCAAAGATTGTAAATTCCCTGAAAGTCATAACCCATTCCGATAGGGAAACTTAAAGGAGTAACTCTTAATCCCAGTTTTTGTTCCACTTCGTCCATCAAGTCAAAAGCATCTTTTCCTTCACGGTCAAGTTTGTTGATGAAAACAATCATCGGAATGTTTCGCATTCTACAAACGGCAACTAATTTCTCCGTTTGTTCCTCAACACCTTTTGCTACGTCAATTACCACAATAACGCTGTCAACAGCAGTTAAAGTTCGGTAAGTATCTTCAGCAAAGTCCTTGTGTCCTGGTGTATCCAGAATGTTGATTTTTTTGTTTTGGTAGTTAAATGCCAATACCGATGTGGAAACCGAAATACCTCTTTGGCGCTCAATTTCCATAAAATCAGACGTGGCGCCTTTTTTTATTTTATTATTTTTAACCGCTCCAGCTTCTTGGATGGCACCTCCAAATAAAAGTAATTTTTCAGTCAGTGTCGTTTTTCCGGCATCGGGATGGGAAATAATCCCAAAGGTTCTTCTTCTTTCTATTTCTTTTTGAAAACTCATATCCTGTATAAAATGGATTGCAAAAATACTATTTATTCAACAAATAATCATTGTATAATAATAAGAGAAAAAAAGAGTTCTCTTTTTTTGTTACAACTGTAGTAGAATCAACCAAAATACCTTTAATTATTTGTTAATAAATTTTTGTTAATAGTAAGGGCACTACTTGTTTAATGCGATTGAATTGTTACTTTTGTTGATTGCAACCTTATGCGTAAAAATTAATTTTCCAACTTATAGAATTTACATAATGAATTTAAAACAATTGTTCTTCGGAATACTGCTTTCTGTGAATTTTGCCGGCTTTTCTCAAAATGCTAACAAGGAAGTTTTATTTACAATTGATGATAAACCTTATTATACAGATGAATTTAAAAGGGTTTATAATAAAAATATAGATTTAGTAAAAGATGAATCGCAAAAAGATCTAAACCAGTATTTAGATTTATTTGTGGGGTATAAATTAAAAATAAACAAGGCTTATAAACTGGGTTTACAAGAAGGACAGGCTTATCAATCAGAGCTAAAATCTTACAGAGGACAACTTTCAAAAAATTATCTTACAGACTCAAAAGTTACTGAAGAATTGATTCAGGAAGCTTATGGTAGGTCTTTGAAAGAAATTAAAGCAGCGCATATTTTGTTTTTGGTAGATGAAAATGCAACGCCAGCAGATACTTTAAAAGCGTATAAAAAAGCCGTTGAGGTTAGAGAAAAAGCAGTAAAAGGAGAAGATTTTGGTCAATTGGCATTGCAATATTCTGAAGATCCATCGGCAAAAGAAAACAAAGGAGAATTAGGTTATTTTTCTGCATTTAGAATGGTTTATCCTTTTGAAAGTGCCGCTTACAATACTAAAAAAGGAGGCGTTTCAGAAATTGTAAAAACACGTTTTGGTTACCATATTATTAAGGTAGAAGATGTGAGGAAAAATCGTGGTGAGCTGACAGTGGCCCACATTATGATTTTAAAGCCACAAGCGAAAACTACAGAAGAGTTGGCTGCTGCCAAAAATACAATTCAAGATATTTACAAAAAATTACAACAAGGCGAAAGTTTTGAAAGCCTTGCTAAACAATTTTCTCAAGATAAATCATCTGCAGGAAAAGGGGGCGTAATGAATCGTTTTGGTTCTGGTGAATTAAGTTCAGAAGAATTTGAAGATGTTGCTTTCTCTTTAAAAAATCCAAATGATTATTCTACTCCGATAGAAAGTGTTTTTGGATGGCATATTGTCAAATTGGTGGAAAAACATCCGGTAAAAACGTTAGATGAAATGAAAGCTGATTTGGATGTTAAGATCAGAAAAGATGAGCGTTCAAGGCTGATCATGAATTCAATGACTGAGAAATTAAAGAAAAAATATTCAATTAAAAAGAATGATAAAGTTTATGCCTTGACTGCAAAAGCGGTAAATGATAAATTTTATGTTGGAGAATGGAGTGTTCCCACAGATGTGAAACTTAACGCCAATCTTGTTACAATTGACGGTAAAATGTTTAGCGGTACTGATTTCTTAAACTTTTTAAATAGTCAGCAAAAATCAGAAAATACGATCAAACCGATTGCAAAACTTGTGGAAGCAAAGTATCAGCAATTTGTGGATCAAAAATTAAATGAACATTATAATGAAAATTTAGAAGGTGAATTTCCTGAGTTTGCTGCCGTGATGGATGAATACCGTGATGGCTTATTGCTTTTTGATCTTATGGAAAAAGAAATTTGGGAAAAAGCAAAAACAGACACAATCGGTTTGCAGAAATTCTATGAAGGACATAAACAAAATTATATGTGGGGAAATAGAATCGATGCCGTTGTGCTTTCTACCACAAATAAAGACTTTGCAAAAAAAGCGCAAAAACTTTTAAAACAAGGAAAAACAGCAGATCAGATTAAAGAACAAATGAATATCAAAGACGCCGTAAATGTAATGTCAAATGCTGGAGTTTTTGACGAAAACAGTGATGCTCTACCAAAAAGTATTGAAAGAAAAAACGGAATTTCAGATGTGATTAAAGAAGGAGAATATTATTTTGTTGTACAAATAAATAAACATCTTCCGGCTGCTCCAAAAACATTAGAGGAAGCAAAAGGAAAAGTGATTAATGATTACCAACAATTTCTGGAAGAAAAGTGGGTTGGAGATTTGAAAAATGAATTCAAAGTGAGGGTCAATCAGCCTGTCTTTGAAAGTGTAAAGAGTGAAATGAAATCATAAATGACAAGAATCTTACTGCTACTTTTGCTGGTGTTATTTTCTTCTTGCGATTATTTTAAGCCAGAAGAGAAACCGCAATATATTGCAAGAGTAAATGATTCATATTTGTTTAAAGAAGATATCAAAAATTTGATTCCTGCGGGAACTACAAAAGAAGATAGTTTGATTATTGTAAGAAGTTTTATTGATAAATGGGCTTCGCAAAAGTTGCTTATGAAAGCAGCAGAAATGAACTTGAGCGAGGAAAGACAAGAGGAATTTAACCAACTGATTAAACAGTATAAAATTGATTTGTACACCAGAGCTTATATTGAAGAAGTGGTGAAAACTACAGTTGATACAATTATAAGCAATACCGAATTAGAATCTTATTATAATCAAAATAAGGATAATTTTAAAACAGATGGAACGTTAGTTAAATTGCGATACATTCATTTGCCAAAAGAGCATCCAAAATACCAAACGATAAAAAGTAAGTTTTTTGATTACAAAAAAACGGATAAGAAATTTTGGGACACTTATGGAATGCAGTTTAAAAGCTTCGTGCTGAACGATTCTGTGTGGGTTGAAATGAATCAGATTTATAAAAAACTGCCATTTATCACGCATAACAATAGAACAGAATATATTTCGCAAGGAAAATCGATTGAAAAAAATGATTCTTTAGATGTTTATCTTGTGAAAGTGACCAAAGTTATCGATAGGAATCAGGTGAGTCCGTTTGAATATATAAAGCCGACGTTGCAACAAGTTATTTTAAATAACAAAAAATTAGAATTAATAAAAAAAATTGAAAAAGAGATTACCGATGATGCCATTAAAAATAAAAAATATGAAATCTATAATTAAAAACGCCTGCCTAGTTTTTGGTTTCGCAGCGCTTTTCAGCACTGTGAACGCACAGGAAATTATTCAGGAGGATACCTTAAAAACGGTCACCCCAAAACCTGTAGGAGGCAAGCAGAAAATCGATGGTGTGATTGCGGTTGTAGGTGATTATGTAGTTTTAGATTCAGATATTGATATTGCTTATATTGAAATCTCAAGCCAAGGAGGAGATGTTAAAGAGATTACAAGATGCCAACTTATGGGTAAATTGATGGAAGACAAATTATATGCGCATCAAGCTATTCAAGATAGTATTGTGGTGACAGATAGTGAAGTGAACTCAATGATGGCAGAAAGAATTGATGCTTTGGTTGAAAGAGCTGGATCAATGGAAAAACTCTTGAAATATTACAATAAGCCAAACGAAGAAGAATTTAAAACTTATTTTTTCGATATCTTAAAAACAGGAAAATTGACTTCTTCCATGCGTAATAAAATTATTGAAGAGGTAGAAATTACTCCGGAAGAAGTTAGAACTTTTTTTAGAAAAATTCCAAAAGAAGAATTACCACAATTTGGTGCTGAAGTTGAAATTTCTCAAATTGTAATCAATCCAATCATTTCTAAAGAAGAAGAGCAAAAGGTTATTGACAAGTTGAATGAATTGAAAACAGACGTTTTAGAAGGACGAGGTAGCTTTTTTAGTAAAGCTGTTTTGTATTCAAAAGATGAGGGAACTGTTAGAAACGGAGGTTTTATGCGTGTTACACGAAAATCCGGACTGGTAAAAGAATTTAAAGAAGCTGCTTTTAGTTTGGAAGAGGGTGAGATTTCTGCGCCATTTAAAACAGAATATGGGTATCACATTGTGACGGTTGAAAAAATTCGTGGTCAAGAAATTGATTTGCGTCACATTTTAATGATTCCAAAGGTGACTGATGGATCATTACAGGAGGCTAAAGATAAAATTACAGATATCAGAAACAAGATTGTTAACGGAGATATTTCTTTTGCGGATGCAGCAAGAAGTTCTTCAGATGAGAAAGAAACAAGAGCCAATGGTGGTGCTTTGACAAATCCACAAAGTTTAGATCCACGTTTTGAATTGACAAAAATTGATCCATCACTTTACAATGAGGTTGCAGATATGCAAATGGGTCAAGTTTCGCAACCACTCATGGACGAGGATAGATTAGGAAGAAAAACCTATAAAATCTTGACAGTAACAAGACGATATGATGCGCACACAGCTGATTATGCTACAGATTATTTAAAAATTAAAGATTTGGCTTTAGGTGAAAAAAGAATCGAAGTTATTGGGAAATGGACTAAAGAGAAAATCAAAGAAACCTATATTAAAGTCAACGGAGAATATAGAAACTGTACGTTTACGAACAATTGGTTAAAGAAATAAGCTAATTTGTATTGATTTATAAATAGTGATTCCAACTCAAATTAAAAAATATGTCAGACGTCGCAGCAATACAAAATCTGGTTCAGAAAAGAATTGAGCTTAAAAAAGAAATTTCTAAAATCATTATTGGGCAAGAAGCAGTAGTGGATCAAATACTTTTGAGTATCTTTTCGGGCGGTCACGCATTGCTTGTAGGTGTTCCTGGATTGGCAAAAACCTTGATGGTAAATACTATTTCTCAAGCTTTAGGTTTGGATTTCAAAAGAATTCAATTTACCCCAGATTTGATGCCTTCTGATATTTTAGGGAGTGAAATTTTAGACGAAAACCGTCAATTTAAATTTATAAAAGGACCTATTTTTTCCAATATAATTCTTGCAGACGAAATCAATAGAACACCTCCAAAAACGCAAGCTGCTTTATTAGAAGCGATGCAAGAAAGATCAGTTACCATTGCGGGTCAGCACTATAAATTAGCATTGCCTTATTTTGTTTTGGCCACACAAAACCCAATTGAGCAAGAAGGAACTTATCCTTTGCCAGAGGCGCAGTTAGATCGTTTTATGTTTGCAATTAAACTAGATTATCCAACATTTGCTGAAGAGGTTCAAGTAGTGAAAAGTACAACTTCTGACTTTACAGATAAAGTGAATCCATTATTTACAGCACAAGAAATTATTGATTTCCAGCACTTGATTCGAAGAATTCCGGTGGCAGATAATGTAATTGAATATGCGGTAACTTTAGTAAGCAAAACGCGTCCGGATAATCCGCTTTCAAACGAATTTGTGAAAAATTATTTAGACTGGGGAGCAGGCCCAAGAGCATCACAAAACTTGATTTTAGCAGCAAAAGCAAATGCGGCTTTCAACGGAAAATTTTCTCCTGATATTGAAGACGTAAAAGCAGTTGCAACAGGAATATTACGCCACAGAATTATCAAAAACTATAAGGCAGATGCCGAAGACATTTCAGAAGAAATGATTATTGAAAAATTGATGTAATAATGTCAAAATTCTAATTTAGAAAGGTTCTTAATTTTAAGAACCTTTTTTTATGTCTTGTAAATTCCGAATTTGCTAAAAAATCTTTTGTTAATTAACAAAATCTAAAAAATTTAATTATTTTCCGATTATAATTTAATAATAATCATTAAAATTAAGATTTTGCGAATAATAATCTTTTGAAACACGGCTTTTGCTAAAAATAGTTTAAGTATGAAGGGAATTATGTAAATTTGCACTAACAAATAAACAAAACAAAAAAGCACAATTCACATATCAAAATGGTTTGATAAGGGGTGTGTTTTCAAAAGACTTCCATATATATTATGAACATTTATAACGATTACATTAAAGAGATTGAAGAACGCAAATTACAAGGGCTTCATCCAAAGCCAATTGACGGTGCAGAATTGCTAAGTGAAATTATCTGGCAGATCAAAGATACACATAATGCAAATCGTGAAGATTCGCTTAATTTTTTCATATACAACACCTTGCCTGGAACCACAAGTGCGGCCACGGTAAAATCTAGGTTTTTAAAAGAAATTATTCTTGGCGAAGCTGTAGTTGAAGAAATAACACCAACTTTTGCTTTTGAATTGCTTTCCCATATGAAAGGCGGTTCTTCCATTGAAGTATTATTGGATTTAGCTCTTGGTCAAGATCTTTCCATTGCAAAACAGGCTGCAGAAGTTCTTAAAACACAAGTTTTTCTTTATGAAGCGGATACTGACCGTTTAAAGCAAGCTTATAAAGAGGGCAATTCACTGGCTGCGGAAATCCTGGAAAGCTATGCCAAAGCAGAATTTTTTACCAAGCTTCCAGAAGTTCCAGAAGAAATTAAAGTGGTAACTTTTATCGCAGGAATCGGGGATATTTCTACCGATCTGCTTTCTCCAGGAAACCAAGCGCATTCCCGTTCTGACCGCGAACTTCACGGCCAATGCATGATTACTCCCCAAGCACAATCTGAAATCAGGGGATTGCAGGCACAGCATCCAGATAAAAGTGTGATGCTGGTTGCTGAAAAAGGAACAATGGGTGTGGGTTCTTCCAGAATGTCAGGCGTAAATAACGTGGCGCTTTGGACAGGAAAGCAAGCAAGTCCCTTTATTCCATTCGTAAATATCGCTCCAATCGTGGCAGGAACAAACGGAATTTCTCCAATTTTCTTGACAACTGTTGATGTTACCGGAGGTATCGGATTGGACCTTAAAAACTGGGTAAAAAAGTTAGATGCTAACGGAGAAGTTGTTCGTGATGAAAATAACGATCCAGTTTTAGAAGAAGCCTATTCTGTTGAAACGGGTACGGTTCTTACAATCAATACAAAAACTAAAAAATTATACAACGGCGATCAAGAATTGATGGATATTTCAAAGGCCTTTACGCCTCAGAAAATGGAATTCATTAAAGCCGGAGGATCGTATGCGATTGTTTTTGGTAAAAAAATCCAAACATTTGCAGCGAAGACTTTAGATATAGAGGCGCCTTTAGTATTTGCCCCTTCTAAAGAAATTTCAAACGAAGGTCAAGGTCTTACTGCTGTTGAAAAAATCTTCAACAGAAACGCGGTAGGTATCGCTCCAGGAAAAGTGTTGCATGCAGGTTCTGACGTTCGTGTAGAAGTTAATATCGTAGGTTCGCAAGATACCACGGGATTGATGACAGCTCAAGAATTAGAATCGATGGCGGCAACTGTCATTTCTCCAATCGTTGACGGAGCGTATCAATCAGGTTGCCACACGGCTTCTGTTTGGGATAAAAAAGCACAGGCTAATATTCCAAAATTGATGAAGTTCATGAACGATTTCGGTTTGATTACAGCGCGTGATCCAAAAGGTGTGTACCATTCCATGACGGATGTTATCCATAAAGTTTTGAACGATATCACAATTGACGAATGGGCCATCATAATTGGTGGTGATTCACATACAAGAATGTCAAAAGGGGTTGCTTTCGGTGCCGATTCGGGTACGGTTGCATTGGCTTTGGCTACAGGAGAAGCTTCCATGCCAATTCCTGAATCAGTAAAAGTTACTTTTAAAGGAGCTATGGCAAGCTACATGGATTTCCGTGATGTGGTACACGCTACTCAATCGCAAATGTTGCAGGAATTTGGAGGAGAAAATGTATTCCAGGGAAGAATCATTGAGGTTCATTTGGGAACGCTTACTGCCGATCAAGCCTTTACATTTACAGACTGGACAGCAGAAATGAAGGCAAAAGCTTCTATCTGTATTTCAGAAGATGATACTTTGATCGAGTCTTTGGAAATTGCAAAAGGCAGAATCCAAATCATGATTGATAAAGGAATGGATAACGAGAAACAAGTGCTGCAAGGCTTGATTAACAAGGCAGACAAACGTATTACAGAGATTAAAACGTATGAAAAGCCAGCTTTGGCTCCTGATGCAAATGCTAAATATTTTGCAGAAGTAGTTGTTGATCTTGACTTAATTGCAGAGCCAATGATTGCAGATCCAGACGTAAATAATAAAGATGTTTCTAAAAGATATACGCATGATACCATCAGGCCACTTTCTTTTTACGGCGGAGACAAAAAAGTAGATTTAGGATTTATCGGATCGTGTATGGTCCACAAAGGCGATTTGAAAATTTTGGCCCAGATGCTTAAAAATGTCGAAGAAGAATATGGCAAAGTGGAATTTAAAGCGCCCCTTGTGGTGGCACCGCCAACTTACAATATCGTAGATGAATTAAAATTAGAAGGCGATTGGGAAGTTTTGCAAAGATATTCTGGTTTTGAATTCGACGATAATGCGCCAAAAGGAGCAGCCCGCACGGAGTATGAAAATATGCTTTATCTAGAGCGTCCAGGTTGTAACCTTTGTATGGGGAACCAAGAAAAAGCTTCTAAAGGAGATACGGTTATGGCGACATCAACGCGTCTTTTCCAAGGAAGGGTTGTGGAAGACACGGAAGGTAAAAAAGGAGAGTCCTTGCTTTCTTCAACGCCAGTTGTAGTGCTGTCCACAATTTTAGGCAGGACTCCAACAATTGAAGAATATAAAGTAGCAGTTAAAGGCATCAGCTTGACAAAGTTTGTTCCTTCTAGCAAATTATTAACAGTTTTATAATATAAATTTATGAGAAAGCTTGAGTTATTAACTTGAGCTTTCTTTTTATAACAGCTTTATTTTTCGTAAATTTATAGTAATAACAATACAAATATATAAACTATGGCTTTTGATATTGAAATGATAAAAAAAGCGTACGGCACTATGGCAGAACGTGTTGATAAAGCACGTGAACTTGTGGGCCGTCCGTTAACACTTTCTGAAAAGATTTTATATGCCCACCTTTGGGAAGGAAATCCTACGCAAGCTTTCACAAGAGGAAAGGATTATGTGGATTTCGCACCAGATAGAGTGGCTTGCCAAGATGCAACAGCCCAAATGGCTTTATTGCAATTTATGCACGCCGGAAAACCGAAAGTTGCAGTTCCTACAACAGTTCACTGCGATCACTTGATCCAAGCCAAAGTAGATGCTGCTACCGATTTGGCTAGAGCAAAAACACAAAGTAATGAAGTTTTCGATTTCCTTTCGTCAGTTTCTGATAAATACGGAATCGGTTTTTGGGGCCCAGGCGCTGGAATTATCCACCAAGTAGTTCTTGAAAATTATGCCTTCCCAGGCGGAATGATGATTGGTACGGATTCCCATACTGTAAATGCAGGAGGATTGGGAATGCTTGCCATTGGCGTTGGTGGTGCTGATGCGGTTGATGTAATGTCTGGTATGGCTTGGGAATTGAAATTTCCAAAACTGATCGGAATCAAATTGACAGGAAAATTATCAGGATGGACAGCTCCAAAAGATGTGATCTTAAAAGTAGCAGGAATTCTTACTGTAAAAGGTGGAACGGGTGCCATCGTTGAATATTTCGGCGAAGGTGCTACTTCAATGTCGTGTACCGGAAAAGGAACGATCTGTAATATGGGTGCCGAAATTGGAGCAACGACTTCCACTTTTGGTTATGACGATTCAATGCGTCGTTACTTAAAATCTACCAATAGAGTTGATGTTGCTGAAGCTGCTGACAAAGTCGCTTCTTATTTAACTGGTGATGACGAAGTTTACGCAAATCCAGAACACTATTTTGACCAAGTTATTGAAATCAATCTTTCTGAGCTAGAGCCACATTTGAATGGTCCTTTTACGCCAGATTTGGCTACGCCAATTTCTAAAATGAAAGAGGAAGCGATCAAAAATAATTGGCCATTACAAATTCAAGTGGGTTTGATCGGTTCTTGTACCAATTCATCCTACGAAGATATTTCTCGTGCCGCTTCATTAGCAAAACAAGTTTCAGATAAAAATTTAAAAACTAAAGCTCAATTTACAATTACTCCAGGTTCTGAAGTAGTGCGCTATACCATTGAGCGTGATGGTTTTATCGACACTTTTAATAAAATTGGTGCAACGGTTTTTGCCAATGCCTGTGGGCCATGTATCGGTATGTGGGACAGGGAAGGTGCTGAAAAAGAAGAAAGAAATACCATCGTTCACTCCTTCAACAGAAACTTCTCAAAACGTGCGGACGGAAATCCAAACACCTTGGCTTTCGTGGGTTCTCCTGAATTGGTAACGGCGCTGGCAATTGCTGGAGATTTAAGTTTTAATCCCTTGACAGATAAATTAATCAATGAAGATGGGGAAGAAGTGATGCTTGACGAACCAACCGGAAACGAATTGCCTCCGAGAGGTTTCGATGCTGAAGATCCCGGTTTTCAAGCGCCTTCTGCAGACGGTTCTGGAGTTCAAGTAGTGGTAAGCGAAACTTCTGAAAGACTTCAATTATTAGCGCCATTCCAACCTTGGGATGGAAAAAATATCACAGGAGCGAAATTGCTGATCAAAGCTTTCGGAAAATGTACCACTGACCACATTTCTATGGCCGGACCATGGTTGCGTTTCCGTGGGCATTTAGATAATATTTCAAATAACATGCTAATTGGCGCGATCAATGCATTCAACCAAAAAGCGAACTCTGTAAAAAACCAATTGACCGGCAAATATGACGCAGTTCCGGCGGTTCAGAGAGAATATAAAGCGGCAGGAATTCCAACTGTGGTTGTGGGTGACCACAATTATGGCGAAGGTTCTTCTCGTGAGCATGCAGCTATGGAGCCACGCCACTTAGGCGTAAAGGCGGTTCTTGTAAAATCTTTTGCTCGTATCCACGAAACGAATTTGAAAAAACAAGGATTGTTAGGCCTGACTTTTGCTAACGAAGCAGATTATGATTTGATCCAAGAAGATGATACCATCAACTTCACCGATTTGACAGAATTTGCAGTTGGAAAACCATTGACTTTAGAATTCATCCACGCGGATGGAACTAAGGATATTATTATGGCAAACCACACGTATAATGAAGGGCAAATTGGCTGGTTTAAAGCAGGTTCAGCATTAAACTTGATTGCTGCGGCAGGAAACGCATAATAATAGTTTTGTTTATAAACAAAAAACTCTCGATGAAAATCGGGAGTTTTTTTTATTTATTAATTTTTCCTCCGTCTGGATAATTTCTTCTCAAAATCCCAATTCATAAGTGATTATTTTTCCAGTAGGAAATACAATTATAACGGATTCTTTTCTGTGTGTATTTAAAACCAGCAAATCTGTTATGTATTCTTTTAGATCAAAGGATTTTATTTCTAAAATCGTTTTCTCAAAAATCCTACTATTGCTCCAATTGAACTTTCTAATTTTGAAATATACTCAGAGACTTGCGCTTCGTTTGAAAGTTATTGTTTTGCCATAAAATCAAATCTTGCTTTCCGCAATATGCTTCACGGGAAAGTTTACAGAATTGGCAATAAAGCACAATTTGTTCGCTTCAAAATGCAATTCATTTGCTTTTGCTAAAAATTTTTCGTCGGTAATTGTCACAATCGGGTGTAAAGTCACTTCAATAAATTGGCCGGAACCATCATCGTTTACCTTCATAATTCCGGTGGCATTGTCAATGTAATCTGTAACCACGATTCCGTTTTTTACGCAAACGTGCAAGTATGACATCATGTGGCACGCCGAAAGTGAGGCCAACAGCAAATCTTCAGGATTGTGCGCGCTTTTGTCTCCGTGAAAAGTAGGGTCAGCAGAACCCTTGATGATGACTTTATTATCAATTAAAATATCGTGGTTTCTATCATAAGAACGGTAACTTTCAGTTCCTTTTCCTTTGTTTCCGGTCCATTTAAGGGTAAGCTGATAATTGTGATTTGGATGCATTTTTTAGATTTTAGTTACAAATTTAAGCATTAGCTAATTAAAATTTACTGCAGTTGATAGATGAAAAAGAAATTTTCGTCATTATTTCCTAATAAGGAAATGTTGAGAAGTGCGCTCTTAGTTTCAAATGTAATTGTTTCGCCAGCGTTTAAAGAAACCGTTGTAGATAAATTTCTCAAGGGTTGCGTCACATTAATATTTACAAAAAGTACCACGACGCCAATATTTGCAAAACTACTTCTCGCTAAAATGGCAGTTCCGTTTTTCACAATTTGAACCCCGAAATCGGTTGTAACCCCGACTGCAGAAGTGGAAACAATTTGTACTCCAATTCTATAAATTCCGCTGTGTGGCGCAGTGAATGTATTTGTTAAAACATTAAAATCATTATTGAGATCGATTTCTTTTGCGTTAAATGGAATTTTAGCTCTTGAACTCGTTAATGACAACGAAGGACTTTCGCCACCTGCAAAAAAACCGGCCACGTATGATTTTTTATGGCTGTAAACCACAGTCTTTGAAGATACACGATGACTGTTTCCTGTTATATTGGACGTCAGTATCGAATCTTTTGCGACAGATTCTCTACTTATAGATGGTATATTTCTAATTCTCATATTGCCATTGATATCCAGCATTGCGGTCGGTTGTGCAGTTTCAATTCCAATTTGTGAAAAACAGATAACATGAAATAATAGTACTGACGGTAAAAATATTTTTCTCATAATAATACATGTTAATTATTATCTTACCTGCTCAATGGAGAAAAATGTTTCCTCATTTACAACTGTAATCGTAGAAGGTCCTATTACTAAAAAAGTGATGGTGTCCCCAGGATTAAGTTCCACAATCGTTTCCGTTGTTCGAGTTGTCGGTGATACATTTATTCCGAGTACTGCAATATTTGAAAATGATGCTTTTGCTTTTGTGGCAGTTATACCGGCTAAAGTGGTTTTTTGAATAGCAACACCCACGTCTCCTGTAAGTGACAAGACAGAGGATGCAAATTTTAGTGAAATATTGATGTGGTAAATGCCTGCGATTTTTGCAGTGAAAACTCCCGTAGACAAGCTGTAATCATTGCTGAGATCAAAATCTTTGTTGCTGAATTTCATTAGTCCGGTTCCCGAAGCAGGTATACTCGTATTTCCTGAAGTCCCAAAGTTTCCTCTGACAAAAGATTTAAAATGGCTGTAAATGACTTGTTGCGAAGTGGTCCGGTCGACGTTTCCTTGCAGGTCAACCACTAAAATTGAATCTTTCGCTGCGCTTTCACGATTAGTAGCGGGTGTATTTCTGATTCTTAAATCTCCATTGATGTCTAGAGTTCTCGTTGGAGTTTCCGTTCCAATTCCAATTTGGGAATATCCAATAAATGGAAAAAAAAGTAGAAAGAAGATAAGATTTTTCATGATATTCTCAAATTAGGAAGCTTTCAAAAATAAGAAAAAAAATCAAAAAATTCTCATAATGCGACTTTAAAGTATGGGATAAGTTTCGATAGGAGAATGTTTTAACTAAAAAATCCGTTCTATTTCTAGAACGGATCCTTTTTACCAAAATTAAAATTCAAAGTATTTCCTAGTAGTAAGCGTATCTTCTTACCTTAGAAATATATTTAGCCAAGCGAATTACTTGGTGGCTGTATCCATATTCGTTATCATACCAGATATAAAGCACGATATTTTTTCCGTCAGCTGAAACAATTGTTGCGTTGCTGTCATAAATCGACGGAGCAGAAGTGCCAACAATGTCAGAAGAAACCAATTCGTTATTCAAAGAATATTTGATTTGTTCCACCAATTCACCCTCCAGGGCATAACGCTTCATGATTTCATTAATTTCATTAACCGAAGTTTCTTTGCTTACTTCTAAGTTCAAGACAACCAAAGAACCATTTGGCACAGGAACGCGAATGGCGTTTGAAGTTAATTTTCCAGCAAGTGAAGGCAGTGCTTTTGCAACGGCACTTCCCGCACCCGTTTCTGTGATGACCATATTTAAAGCGGCAGCACGGCCACGGCGGTATTTTTTGTGCATGTTATCTACTAAATTCTGGTCGTTTGTATAAGCATGGATCGTTTCTAGATGCCCTTTTACCACGCCCAAAGTATCTTCCACTGCTTTTAAAATAGGGGTAATGGCATTGGTCGTGCAAGACGCAGCAGAAAAAATATTTACTTCATCAGGATTATGTTCCTTGTGGTTTACACCGTGAACAATATTTGGAATCCCTTTACCAGGCGCAGTCAGCAAAACTTTGTGAACGCCATTTGACTTCAAATGTCTTTCTAAAGCTTCTTTTGTAGTAAAAGCTCCTGTATTGTCAATCACCAAAGCTTCCTTAATTCCATAATCAGAATAATCAATATCTTCAGGGCTTCCGGCAGAAATAATGTGAACCGTAGTTCCGTTGATGATCAAGGCATTGTTTTCTGGATCAGCCGAAACCGAACCTTGAAAATCACCGTGGATCGAGTCATATCTTAATAGGGATGCTCTTTTTTCCAAACTTGTAGCGTCATTTTTCTCACGAACCACAATTGCTCTCAATCGAAGTTGCGTACCTTTTCCTGTTTTTGACATTAATTCACGAGCCAATAATCTTCCGATACGCCCAAAACCATACAAAACCACATCTTTCGGCTTGTTGTTTTTGTATTCTTTTGCATTGCTCAATTTGTCAATTACAAAAGCTTTGGCGTCATTATATTTATTGTCTTCTAAATGGTATTCATACGTCAGTTTCCCGATGTCTAACTTGGCAGGAGGCAAATCAAGAGATAGTAAAGCTCTTGCAATTTCTACAGAATCAAAAACATTGATTGGTTTTCCAACAAATTCTCCCGCATATTCGTGAAGATTGATAATGTCGCTGACATTAGTATTGATCAGTTGGTTTTTAAATAATACCAATTCAATCGATTTGTCATACCAAAGGTCGCTGATGATTTTGATGAATTCAACTCCAGCTCTTCTCCTGTCGGCCTGAAAAGAAAGTTCTTTTTCGTATAAAATTGTTTTTGTCATGATAAATAATAAGTGTAGTTCGTGTGTTGTAGTTTTTTTTACCGATGCAAAAGTATAGATTTCAAACGTTTTCGTAAAGTATTTAGCCAAAAATTTTGCATAAAAAAAGCCAGTCATTTAAACTGGCCATTTTTAAAAGTTTTAGAAATTATCTTGTTTGTAAAATATAGCGTTCCAATTGGCCATTTTTATTAATCAATTCAATTTTCATCGCTCGGTTTTCTTGCTTTTTGTTCAAGATTTCAGAAGCGCTTTCCACATTTTCGATTTTTTCATTGTCAATTTTCAAAATAATGCTTCCTTTCAAAAAGTCATTGTAATCATTTTCGACTTCTTTAATTTTTACGCCGTAATTCAAATTGTATTTTTTGGCATCCGCCGGAGAAATGTCTTCTAGTTTCATTCCGTTAAATTCATACGACGAAAATTCGTTTTTGCTTAACGTCACCGGCACAACCCACGCTTTTCCATTTCTGATGTACGTCACTTTTAATACGTCATTGGGACGCTTGGTATTTACAACCCCAGATAAATCAGCAAAAGAAGTCACATTGGTCTCGTCTAATTTGATGATGATATCGCCTTTGGCCAACCCTGCTTTTTGAGCGCCAGAATTTTTAGTCACATTATTTACATAAAACCCTGACGAGCGATCCACTCCCAATTCTTTAGAAACCGCAGCGTTCAGTTCCCCTCCTTCAACACCCAGAATGGCGCGCTGCACATTTCCATATTCCATAATATCTTCAATGATTTTTCGGGTAATATTCGAAGGAACAGCAAAAGAATAACCTACATAAGAACCGGTCATTGAAGTAATCATGGTATTGATTCCGATCAATTCGCCACGGGTATTCACCAAGGCGCCACCGCTATTTCCCGGATTCACCGCCGCATCCGTTTGGATAAAGGACTGGATCCCTTTTTGGTCTAAATTTCTGGCTTTCGCCGAAACAATTCCGGCCGTTACCGTTGAAGTCAAGTTGTACGGATTCCCGACAGCCAAAACCCATTCTCCGACTTTCACGCCGTCAGAATCTCCAAAAGCAGCGTAAGGCAATTTTTTGCCAGCATCAATTTTAAGCAAAGCAATGTCCATTTTTGAATCGGTCCCGATCAATTTTGCCTTGTAAGTATCTTTGTTATTTAAGGTAACTTCCAGTTCAGACGCATTTTGGATTACGTGATTGTTGGTGACGATATATCCGTCTTCAGAAATAATTACGCCAGAACCCGTCCCAACTTGTGCTTGCTGCTGGCCGCCTTTATAGCCATAATAATATTCCAGCATCGGATTATTTATGGTGCGGTACGTCACATTCTTCACGTGAACAACCGTGTGGACCGCATTGTCAGCTGCAGCCGTAAAATCGACCGTTTCAGCCCCAAGTCCCACATTTTTGCTAAAGCTCGGAGGAGCCGAAGTCACAATTGTTTTTTTGTTTTCAGATAAAAAGCCGTCATTTTCAATGAACAGCTTATAAGCGCCCAAAGTGGTTGCGCCACTTAATAAGGACACTAGAAATAAACTCGAAAATTTTTTCATAGTACGTTAGCAATTAAGTTATTTGATGTAAATATATATGTAAAACTGTGCCGTTATTTTCGCTTTAACGCACGATTAACAATGATTAACTTTTCATTAATATTCATACTTTTGTAAAGCTTTGTTTGTCATTTTTAGAAGCACTACATTTGGAATCGTTTTTATCATTTTCCTGCTGCTTCGCCCTATCTTTTGTTCCGAACACCGGAAACAAAAGGATATTTGGGAGCATCAGGGCTATTAAACAAACAAAAGGCATTTTTTAAACTCTTACCAAAATTGCGCAGACAAAAAATGGAAATTACATTTTACAAATACCAAGGTACCGGAAACGATTTCATAATGATTGACAATCGCCAGGAAACTTTTGCCAAAAACGATAGCAGATTAATCGAAAAACTGTGCGACAGGCGTTTCGGAATCGGAGCGGATGGCTTGATTTTATTAGAAAATGATGCAGAAACCGATTTTAAAATGGTGTATTACAACTCTGATGGAAACCAAAGTTCGATGTGTGGCAACGGCGGAAGATGTTTGGTTGCCTTTGCCAAGCAACTCGGTGTTATAGAAAACACAACCACTTTTACCGCAACAGACGGTTTGCACCACGCCACAATTTCAGATGACGGAATTGTTTCTTTGCAAATGAAAGATGTTGATAATGTGAATATTGAAGAAGATTATGTTTTTTTAGATACCGGTTCTCCACATCACGTTCAGTTGGTGGACGATTTAAAAAATTACCCAATAAAAGAAAAAGGGGCGGAAATTCGTTACGGAAAATTATACGGCCAAGCCGGAAGCAATGTTAATTTTGTACATCAAAATGACACTGACACTTTTTCAGTAAGAACCTATGAAAGAGGTGTCGAAGATGAAACTTTGTCTTGCGGAACCGGCGTCACTGCCGTTGCCATAGCCATGAAAGCGACCGGCAAAACAGATTCTAACGAAATAAAATTAAACGTAGAAGGAGGAAAGCTAGAAGTTTCTTTTAAAGAAATTTCTGGAAAATATATGGATGTTTTCTTAAAAGGACCAGCGGCTTTTGTTTTTGAAGGAAGTATTGGGGTTTAAATTTTAAAATCTTTTCTACAATTTATAAAGTATAAGAAGTCCAAAAATCTAACAATTTAAGAAATCGAATTTCCAGATGATTACATTACAAGGAAAAAATATTTATTTGCGTGCGCTCGAGCCCGAAGATTTGGAATTTGTTTTCGATATTGAAAACGACCAAGCCATTTGGGAATTTAGCAACACGCAAACCCCTTACAGCCGATTTTTAATTCGTCAATATCTTGAAAACGCACACCAAGATATTTATGAAGCCAAACAATTGCGCTTGGCGATTTGCAAAAATGAAGATTTTAAAGCCGTGGGTTTGATTGATTTATTTGAGTTTGACCCCAGAAACAATCGCGCCGGAATCGGGATTTTGATTAAGGAAGCAGGAAACCGAAATCAAGGCATTGGTTCCCAGGCATTAGAAATTTTAATCGATTATTCGTTCAGGCAATTAAATCTGAAGCAATTATTTGCAAATATCAATCCGCAGAATGAAGCCAGTATCAGTCTTTTTACTAATTTTGGGTTTGAAAAAATCGGAACAAAAAAACAATGGAACCTCGTAAATGGCGTTTATAATGACGAAGCGCTGTTTCAATTAATCAATCACCAACTTTAAAAATTACCACTTTGACACTAAAAAAAATCCTTGCTATATTTTCAGTACTTCTGGTACTTGGATTATCTATTTATGGATATATGATTTACAAAAAAATCTTCTCGGCAAACACCAAGTTTGCTGAAAAAGAGGTTTTTATCTACATCCCGACAGATTCAGATTATGCAGAAGTAGAAAAAATTGTGGCGCCGTATATTGAAAATATGGACAATTTTAAAATGGTAGCTGAGAAAAAATCATATGTAACGAATGTAAAGGCGGGTAAGTTTTTGTTGAAAAATAATATGAACAACAATGATATCATCAATTCATTGCGCCAGCCGGTAGAGACAAAACTGGCGTTCAACAACCAAGAAAGATTAGAAGATTTTGCAGGAAGAATTGGTTCGCAAATTGAAGCTGACAGTACCTCTTTGATGAAAGCTTTTACTGATAAAAAGTTTTTAGAAGAAAACGGATTCACTGAAGAAAACGTTTTGGCAATGTTTATCCCCAATTCGTATGACTTTTTCTGGAATACTTCAGCAGAAAAATTCCGTGAAAGAATGGCAAAAGAATACAGGAAATTCTGGACTGCCGAAAGAAAAGCAAAAGCAGAAGTTCAAAAATTAACGCCGATCGAAGTTTCGATATTGGCTTCGATCGTTCATAAAGAAACGGTAAAAACAGACGAAAGGCCAAGAGTTGCAGGAGTTTACTTAAACAGGTTAAACAAGGGAATAAAATTAGAAGCAGATCCAACGGTAATTTACGCTGTAAAAAAATCGGAGAATGATTTTGAAAGAGTAATTAAAAGAGTTTTATATAAAGATTTAGAAACCGTTTCTCCTTATAACACCTACAGAAATTTTGGTTTGCCTCCAGGACCGATCGCAATGCCGGATGTAACGGCAATTGATGCGGTTTTAAACCCTGAAAAGCACAATTATATTTTTTTCTGCGCCAGCGTAACTAATTTTGGATACCACGAATTTGCGGTAACTCCGGCACAGCACGAGGTCAACCGTCAAAAATATATTGCTTGGGTAAGCAAACAAGGAATTAAAAGATAGTTTTGAAGTTACTTAAAATTTATTTTCTCCTTTTAGTACTAACATTGTCAGATGGTGTGGCGCAAAATCGATTCCAAGATTTTCTCACGCCATCTGATTCGTTAAGAGTGGCCCGAAGAAATACTGTGGTTCTTTTAGAAACGGTGGCTTTGGGCGGTGCTTTGGTTGGTTTGGATCAGCTTTGGTATAAAGATTATAAAAAATCTGATTTTCATTTTAAAAATGACAATACGCATTGGTTGCAGATGGACAAGGCCGGTCATGTGTATTCGTCTTACCATCTCGGCAGGTTTAGCGCAGAATTGCTTGACTGGAGCGGTGTTTCAAAGAAGGACCAGTTGATTTATGGCGCTACAACGGGTTTTGTGTTTTTAACAGCCGTTGAGGTTATGGACGGTTATTCTGCTGAATGGGGCTTTTCTTGGGGCGATGTTGTGGCAAACGCTTCCGGAACGGCTTTATATGTAGGTCAAGAATTGCTTTGGGACGAACAGCGCATCGTTCCGAAATTTTCGTTTCACCAAACGCCTTATGCTGGCGCAAGACCTGAAGTTTTGGGTAATGGTTTATCAGAAGAAATTTTAAAAGATTATAACGGACAGACTTATTGGCTTTCGGTAAATATGCATTCCTTTTTTAAGGAATCAAAAATACCGAAATGGCTGAATGTGGCAATCGGTTATGGAGCTGAAGGAATGTTGGGTGCAGAAGACGGTTTGATAAACACCATTTTTCTTCCTGAAAAGGAACGGACGCGACAGTTTTATGTCAGTTTGGATTTAGATTTGACCAAAATTAAGACTGAAAACCACTTTTTAAAGACCCTTTTTTCGGTTTTTAACTCCATTAAAGTTCCTGCTCCAACTTTAGAGTTCAGGGAGTTAGGCGGTCTAAAAGGACACTTAATCTATTTTTAGAAAAGATTAACAGCCTGATTTTCAATATTATATTTTTTGTCGTATCTTTGCCCCCTAGAAATTTCAAGATGGTGACAGTGCTTGAGAAATCCAATTTATGATAAAAAAATGTTACTTTTTTGCGGGTCTGATCGTTTCAGTCGCATTTATTACTTTAGGTTTTACATCTAAAGAATCCGAAAAAAATTCTTGGTTTTATGTGGGAGAAGATGAAGAGATCATCTATACAGTCCCAACGCAAGATGAGTGTGAATACGTCAATCTGCAACTTCCTTTTACCGGCAAATCTTATACCGGCTTCAAACAGGCAATCGCCATTCGAGAATCTCAAGGACAATACAAATTAATCAATACTTTTGGATACATGGGGAAATACCAATTTGGTGGTGCTGCCTTGCGTTCGATTGGGATTAAAGATAAAAGAGATTTCCTAAACAATCCAAGGCTTCAAGAAAAAGCATTTAAAGCATTGCTATCCATTAACAAAGCGATGCTCGAAAATGAAATCGAGAAGTACGAGGGGAAAATTATCAATGGCATAAAAATTACCGAATCAGGTATTTTGGCTGCAGCACATTTAGGTGGTGCAGGTTCTGTGAAAAGCTATTTGAGAAGCAACGGGAAAAATAAGTTTAAGGATGGGTATGGCACTTCTTTAAAAAGCTATTTCAAGAAATTTGGAGGTTATGATACTTCACATATTGTTGCAAATATGAATGCAAAAGTGAAGTTAAACTAGGTTTTTATAATTCAAAAAAAAAGGAAGATTGATTTTATCAGTCTTCCTTTTTTTGTGGATTATTTTTTGGTTGTATTTTGAAATTAATTCGTCTTATGAATGATAAAAATAGAAGGCCTGTTGTGTAAATCGACTTTGATTTTCTTCCAATCGGCAACTCTAAAAGTTTTGATGTATTCGGTTGGTAATGTAATGTCACAGGCAATACAAAGGTGCGTATTGGGCTGTAAAGCTTGCAGAATATCTTCTAATAATTTGTTGTTTCTGTAAGGAGTTTCAATAAAAAGTTGCGATTGGTTTTTGTCAGAAGATAATTTCTCTAAATTCTTTAAAGCTGTTTTTTTTTCTGATTTCTCAATAGGAAGATAGCCGTTGAAAGCAAAACTCTGTCCGTTCATTCCAGAACCCATCAACGCCAGTAAAATGGAAGAAGGGCCAACCAGCGGTACCACCTGGATTCCTTTTTCGTGGGCAATTTTTACAATCGCCGCCCCAGGATCTGCAACGCCAGGACAACCTGCTTCTGACATCAGTCCCACGTTGATTCCTTGAAGGCAAGGCGCAATCATTGTAGCGTGCTCTTTTGCGTCAGTATGTTTGTTTAACAAGCTGAGTTTTAAATCAGGCTGTTTCTTTTCAGGATGAACAATTTTGATTGATTTTCGGGCTGTTTTTTCGTTTTCAACAATATAGTAATCAATGAAATCAATGGCTCTTTTTACGGTTTGAGGCAAGACGTCCATCGGATCGCTTTCGCCAAGAGTTGTTGGGATTAAGTATAGTTTTCCTAAAGCTTTCATTGTAATTATTTCGTTTTATTAGAAATGTAAAAATAGGTATTCTAAAAACGACTGCGAAATTTTATAAAAAATAAACCACAGATTCGCAGATTAATTTTAGGAGGATTAAAGTAGTGCTCTTAAAAATGTTTGGCAATCAATTTTTGCGCAATACTATCACAAGCTTCATCAAGCATTGCATACACATTAGCAAAGCCATTTTCAAGTCCGAAGTAAGGATCTGGAACGTCAACATTTTCGCCCGGAAATATTTCATTCAAAATCATTTTGACTTTTGATTTTGCTTCAGAATTGGGAGCCAAAGAAATCACATCGCTGTAATTAGAACTGTCCATTACATAAATATAATGGTATTCTTCAAAATCTTTTTTGCTGAAATGTCTTCCGCGCTGGCAGGAAATGTCAAGCCCGTTGAGTTTGGCAATAGCAATAGAACGAGCATCGGGTTGTTTTCCAACGTGCCAATTTCCGGTTCCGGCAGAATCTACAATGAATTTTTCTCTCGGAAGTTTAGACTGCAAAAGCCCTTCTGCCAAAGGAGAACGGCAGATATTTCCGAGACAGACCATTAAGATTTTAACAGGCATTTTTTGAGAATTTATGATCTTAGATTTTAAAATCTATAATTATAAAGATAATTTCTTGTTTATATCGTCTACGAATTTCTTGAACTGTTTGTCAGTAGAAACCAAGTTGTCCACCGTTTTACAAGCGTGAAGTACGGTTGCGTGATCACGATCGCCAATTTGGGAGCCGATATTGGCCAGCGAAGCTTTGGTATATTTTTTTGCAAAAAACATTGCTAGCTGTCTCGCTTGCACCACATGGCGTTTTCTTGTTTTTGATTGTAATATGTCCAAGTCTAATTGGAAATAATCAGATACTACTTTCTGGATATAATCGATTGAAATTTCGCGTTTTACATTTTTAACGAATTTCTCAACTACTTGTTTTGCCAATTCAAGCGTCACTTCTTTTTTATTGAAAGAAGATTGGGCGATCAATGAAATAATCGCGCCTTCTAATTCACGAACGTTTGACTTGATATTTCGCGCCACATATTCCAAAATTTCTTCTGGAACTTCAACGCCGTCACGATACAAGATGTTTTTCAAGATCGAAATTCTTGTTTCATAATCAGGCTGGTGCAATTCAGCAGAAAGTCCCCATTTAAAACGAGAAAGCAAACGCTGTTCAATATCTTGCATGTCTACAGGAGCCTTGTCAGAAGTCAAGATTACCTGTTTTCCGTTTTGGTGCAAATAGTTGAAAATATGGAAAAATACATCCTGGGTTCCGGTCTTTCCAGATAAAAATTGAACATCGTCTATAATAAGAACGTCAATCAATTGGTAAAAATGGATAAAATCGTTACGCGTATTTTTCTTTACAGACTCAATATATTGTTGCGTGAAAATTTCAGCAGAAATATAAAGTACCGTTTTTTCAGGATATTTATCTTTTATTTCCACACCAATAGCATGTGCTAGGTGCGTTTTACCCAAACCAACTCCGCCAAAAATCAACAGCGGATTGAATGAAGTTCCTCCCGGTTTATTGGCTACAGCCATACCGGCAGAACGCGCCAAACGGTTGGAATCACCTTCCAGAAAATTGTCAAAACTGTAATTTGCATTCAGTTGCGACTCGATTTTCACGTTTCTGATTCCAGGAATAATAAAAGGATTTTTTAATTCTGGGTTTTTATTTTGCAATGGCACATCGACATCCTGTGGTTTTACAGGGCTTCTGTGGGCACTTGGCAATTGTTCCGTAAACGGTTGTTTGTTGCCATAAGTGTTTTCCATTTTAATTTTATAAAGTAACTTTGCATTTTTACCAAGTTCTTTGGTCAAAGCGACTTTTAATAATTTAACATAATGTTCTTCGAGCCATTCGTAAAAGAATTTACTCGGAACTTGAATATACAAAGCGTTATCAGTTAGCTCAACCGATTTGATTGGTTCAAACCAAGTTTTATAAGCTTGGTCCTGAATATTGTCCTTTATAAATAATAGACAGTTTTCCCATACCGATTGCGCAGTTTTGTTCATATTATGAGCTAAATTATTATGTTTGTTAAAAGTAAATCCTACAAAAGAAAAGTACATCTTTTGTAACTTCTTTGGGAGAACAAATATGTGACAAAAATCTGTAAAAAAAAATTAAATAGGGATTGATTTTATAAAAATATTGTTGTAAGTAGTTTCAGAAAATGACTACATTAATTTTAATGTAATAAGATAAAGCAAAATGCGAGAATTTGAATTCAAAGTAAGAGTAAGATATGCAGAAACCGATCAAATGGCAGTCGTTTACCACGGAAATTATGCCCAATATTTTGAGATGGGACGCGTTGAATGGCTGAGAAACCTGGGGTTGTCATACAAATGGATGGAAGAAAACGGAATCATGCTTCCGGTAGTTTCCTTGACAATGAATTACAAAAAGCCGGCGCGGTATGACGATTTGATTCGGGTAAAAACCATCTTTAAAAGCCAGACGTCTGTGAAGATAGAATTTGACTATGAGATATTCAATGAAAAGGATGAGTTATTAACAACGGGAACTTCAATGTTGGTTTTTGTGGATATGAAAACGGGCCGTCCCACGCTTCCGCCAAAGTATGTTTCTGAGAAACTTTTAACGTTTGTTGAAGATTGATATAGAATTCGCAAAATTGGAATTTATTCTTTCCTTTTAATGTCAATTTCGTATAAATTAGAAAAAATGTCGAATATCATTTCGGCATTTTTTTTTCGGGTCTTGATTTCAATTTCACAACTCATTTCCATCTTTTGTGACACAATATCCAAGTTTTTTTCTTTGATCACTCGCATCACTTTATTCATGTTTTTATAGTCAAACTTGATGATGTAATGAATGTCGATTGTTTTTTCGACAATTTCAGATGTCTCCAAGGCCATTTGCGCCCCTGTTTTATACGCAGAGATCAATCCGCCGACACCTAACTTGATTCCGCCAAAATAACGCACTACAACAACCAAGACATTAGTAACGTCAAAAGACTGGATTTGTCCGTAAATCGGCATTCCGGCAGAATTAGAAGGTTCGCCATCGTCATTTGCCCTAAAATAAATTTTTTCAGTACCAATTTGAAATGCATAACACCAATGCCTTGCCGAATTATGCTGTTTTCGTAAATCTTCTAAAATGGTTTTTGCTTCATCTTCGGAAGAAATAGGGTAGGCGTAACCAAAAAATTTGCTGTTTTTTTCTTTGTATAAAACTTCTTCGCTAGGAAAATCTAACGTTCTGTAGGTATCTTTTATTTCCAAAATCTAAAGCGGGATAATTTTTTTATCGAACAAATCTACAACATCTTCTTCGCCAACCTGCAAATTCCAGACTTTAAAACCTAAACTTTCGGCCACATCGGTGTTTGCTTTTTTGTCGTCCACAAACAAAGTGCGTTTTACCTGCAGTTCGTGTTTGTTGATAATATAATTAAAAGCTTCGGGTTCTGGTTTTCTTTGGCCAATTTCAAAAGAGAAATACACTTTTTCAAAACATTGGTAAAAATCACGGCTGAACGATTCGCCAACCATATTTTCAAATTGCTCTACGTGAATTGCATCGGTATTGCTCAAAAGAAAAAGCTGGTAGCTGTGCGAAAGATTTTGAAGGAATTCCAGTCGATATAAAGGAAAGTCAATAAGCACTTTGCTCCAGGCGGTTTTTATTTCTTCTAAAGAAGCTTGGGGAATGTATTTCTGGATGCCTTTTAAAAAGTCTTGTTCTGAAATTTTTCCTTTTTCAAATTTATAATTGAGTTTGTCTAAATCGTCGTTCCATGCTGTAAGGCCAAGCGATTTCATCGCATCTTCCATCGCCTTGAAATCGATATTTATGAAAATATCTCCAAAATCAAAAATTATCGTGTTAATCATAGTTCTTGAAAATTAGAAGTTCGTCATTCAAAATGGCTTCTTTGGAAACCAAATTTCCTTTTAAATCAGGAGATTTTGTTCCGTTTGCAAAAGAATTTTTTCCTTTAAAAATTCGTGCTTCGTCCCAAAGATTGGCATCAATAAAAGTCTGCAACGTCTTTTTTCCACCTTCAATAATAACCGATTGGATGTTGTTTTTATACAAAATTTCCAAAACGGAAAAAGGCAGGTTACTATCAAAGATAGCATTTTCAAAGAAAATATGGGATGAATTTTCTAAATTTTCCTGTTCAGTAATGATGATTGTTTTGATTTTATTGTCTTTTACGAAATAATCTTCCGAGATTTTTCCGGTTCGGTCTAAAACAATTCTTGTCGGATTATTTCCTTTCCAATCACGCGCGTCCAACTTGGGATTGTCCTCTAAAACCGTTTTAGTCCCTACCAAAATCGCCTGTTCTTGCGTTCGCCATTTGTGAACCAATTGACGCGAAAATGCATTGGTAATCCAGACCGGTTTTTTTTCTTCCTTATATGTCGGGCTCAAAAATCCGTCTTGACTTTCGGCCCATTTTAAAATCACAAAAGGTCTCTTTTTTTGATGGAATGTAAAAAAACGCTTGTTCAGTTCGTTGCATTCGGCTTCTAAAATACCGAGTGTTACATTTCGTCCGGCTTCCATCAATTTTTTGATTCCGTTTCCAGAAACTTTTGCAAACGGATCAACTGTGCCAATCACGACATTTGGAATTTTATTTGCAATAATCAAATCACAACACGGTGGCGTTTTTCCAAAATGACTGCACGGTTCCAAACTGACGTAAATCGTCGATTTTGAAAGCAATGATTTGTCTTTTACCGAATTTACGGCATTGACTTCCGCGTGGGGTTCGCCAGCTTTTCGGTGCCAACCTTCGCCAATAATTTTTCCGTCGCAAACAATTACGCTTCCCACCAATGGATTTGGATAGGTCGTTCCCAAGCCATTTTTGGCAAGTTCAATGCATCGTTTTATGTATTTTTCGTGTATCTTCACATCACAAAAATACCTTTTTCTGTCAAAATGAATGCGATAATTATTAGAGAAATCCAAAAGACTGACAATGTTGCGATTGCCCAAGTGATTCGTGATGTTTTAATCGAACACAATGTTCCAAAAGTAGGAACGGCTTACGCTGATCTGTCACTTGATTTTATGTTTGAAAACTATGCAACAGAAAAATCAGTTTATTTTGTGGTGGAAATGGAGGGGAAAATTATTGGTGGCGCCGGAATTGCTCCGCTAGAAAATGGTCCGAAAGAAATCTGCGAACTTCAGAAAATGTATTTTCTGTCCGAAGCGCGAGGTCTGGGATTGGGTGCCAAATTAATGGAAGTTTGTCTGGAAAAAGCACGCCAATTCGAATTCAAAAAATGCTATTTAGAAACAATGCCTTATATGGCAAAGGCTCAAAATTTATATAAAAAATCAGGCTTTGAATATTTAGAAAAACCTCTGGGAAATACAGGCCACAATGCTTGTCCGGTTTGGATGCTTAAAAAATTATAACTTTCAAATTTCAAATTTCCACTTAAATCATATTGTTCAAAACCCATAATCCAAAAAAAATGCTCGCCAAAGAATACAGAAATAATTTTATCAAAAAATTGACTCCTATATATGATGTGCTTGAAGCCGAAAGTTTCTTTTATATCATTTTGGAAGATTTTCATCAGATGAAACGAATTGATTTGGCGCTAAATACAACTTTTGAGTTTTCGGATTCTGAAGTAGAAAAGTGGAATTCAGTTTTAGAGCAATTGGTGAATCAAATTCCGATTCAATATATTTTAGGAAATGCACATTTCTACGGATTAGAATTTGAAGTCAATGAAAATACGTTAATTCCAAGGCCAGAAACAGAAGAATTGGTCGAATGGATTATCAAGCAAAATGAATTTTCTGATAGAATAAAAATTCTGGATATCGGGACAGGTTCGGGTTGCATTGCGATTTCTTTGGCTAAAAATCTTCCAAACGCGAAAGTTTTTGCCATTGATGTTTCTAAAAAAGCGTTGGAAACTGCCAAGAGGAATGCTTCAAAAAACAAGGTGGAAGTTACTTTTTTATTGAAAAATATTTTGGAAACCGAAGATTTAGAACAGCATTTTGATATTATCGTTTCGAATCCGCCTTATGTCAGAAATCTTGAAATGGTAGAAATTAAAAAAAATGTTTTAGAATTTGAACCACACTTGGCTTTGTTCGTAGAAGATAATGATGCGTTGGTTTTTTATCGAAAAATTTCAGAATTGGCACAAAAAAATCTATCTGATAACGGACAGCTTTACTTTGAAATCAATCAATATTTAGGAAGTGAAATGATCGATTTATTAGAGCTAAAAAACTTCCAGAACATCGAATTGCGAAAAGATATTTATGACAATGACCGAATGATTTTTGGTAGAAAAGTTTAAAAGGTTAGATGTTTAAAAGTTTAAAAGGAAACTGACAGGTCAAAATGGAATACTCCTACTTTACTCATATCTCAAAGCCTCAATCGGATCTAAATAAGCCGCTTTAATCGCAGGATACAAGCCTGAAATCAAAGCTACAAAAAAGCTAATGATGACTGCCGCAAAAATCGCCATCCAAGGTGCTACAAAGGCAAAATCTAATGCAGTTGAAATTCCCCAACCGATTAAAACGCCCAAGATAATTCCGACAAAACCGCCCAATTGGCCAATGACCAAACTTTCGGTAAAGAACTGGAAAGCAATGGTAGAACGTTTGGCTCCAAGTGCTTTTCGCACGCCAATTTCACGCGTTCTTTCGGTAACCGAAACAATCATAATATTCATCAATGCAATCGAAGAGCCAAAAATCGTAATAATACCGATCACCCAAGCCGAAATTCCCAGAGCTGCGGTTTGCGACATTACCATTTGAAGCAATTCATCGCTTCGGGTAACGCCAAAATTATTTTCTTCCACGGGATTCAGTTTTCGAACTCTTCGCATCGTAATAATCGCGTCATCGACCGCCGCATCAAGCAATTCCTTTTTATCGATCATCACTTTTAAATCGTAATTGATATTTGGCGAAGTAAATAGCGAACGTGCAATCTGTGTCGGAATCAGCACGCGCAAATCTTGTGCGTTCCCAAACGTAGAACCTTTTTCTTTTAAAACGCCAATCACTTTAAACTTGGCGCCGCGAATCGAAATCACCTTGTCAATCGGGTTGGTGTCTTTTAAAAGCCCTTTCAAAAAGTCAGAACCCACAAGGCAGACGTAATTGTTATTTTGGATGTCAAAGCCCGTGAAATTTCGCCCTAACTGTGTTTCCAAACCTGAATTTCCTAAAAAATTCTCGTCCACGCCCAAAACTGAAATATCGGGATCTGTTTTTTTGCTTTCGTATTTAATTTCTGCCGTTGAAGTTGCTGTAAAAGATAAAGAAGTGGTCGTGAAAGGATATTGGTATTTCTCCTGAAAAGCCTTCGCTTGTGGATAACTTATAATCGGATTTACCTTTTCAATACTGTTATTTCGATTAATTTGAGCCGAAGCGTCATATTGGCTCATCGAAAAAGTATTGGAGCCCATCGACGAAAAATTCCCTGAAATGGTGTTTTCTAAAGCCGAAACTAAAGTCAGGATTCCTACCAAAGCGGTGATTCCGATGGCAATGATCAGCACCGTCAAAATCGTCCGCAACAGTTGCGTCCTGATGGAACCCATCGCAATACTTACATTTTCTCTCAGCAGTTTCAGCATAATTTTAATTTTTTGTCGAAGGTCTAAACTCTAAAGTCAAATGTAACGCTCAATTCTCAATTCTAAAAACTAATTTCTAAAAATAAAGTAAGATATTTGCAACTTAAAATTTCAGAAGCAAGATTTAAGATTTCAGAATCTCTATATGACGATTACACCTGAAATCAAAAAATCAAAAATCATAAATAAAAATGGCAAAACCAGGCATTCCAAAAGGAACTCGAGATTTCTCTCCGATAGAGGTTTCAAAAAGACAGCATATCATCCAAATCATCAAAAATAATTTTGAGAAATTCGGCTATCAGCCCATAGAAACACCTTCTTTTGAAAACTCTGAGACCTTGATGGGAAAATATGGGGAAGAAGGCGACCGATTGATTTTTAAGATATTGAATTCTGGAGATAAAGTAAAAAAAGCAGATTTAAACGCTTTGGAAAACGGAAATTTAGCCAAATTCTCAAGCTCACTTTCTGAGAAAGCCTTGCGTTATGATTTGACAGTTCCGTTTGCAAGATATGTGGTCCAACACCAAAGCGAATTGGAATTTCCATTTAAAAGATACCAGATCCAACCTGTTTGGAGAGCTGATAATCCTCAAAAAGGGCGTTTCAGGGAATTTTACCAATGTGACGCTGACGTTGTGGGTTCGACTTCGCTTTTTCAAGAAATTGAATTGGTACAATTGTATGATTCTGTTTTCACGGAATTAGGTTTGGAAGGTGTTACCATAAAAATCAATAATAGAAAAATTTTATCAGGAATTGCTGAAGTCATCGGTGCTTCAGATAAATTAATTGATTTTACGGTTGCTTTAGATAAATTAGACAAAATAGGCGAAGACGGCGTGAAAAAAGAAATGCTTGAAAAAGGGATTTCTGCTGAAGCGATTGAAAAAGTACAGCCCTTATTTAATTTTACCGGAAGTATTTCCGAGAAAATAAACCAGCTTTCGGAGTTGCTTTCTGCTTCTGAAGAAGGAAAAAAAGGAGTAGAAGAGTTGCAGTTCATCTGTGAAAAGGTAGCGGAATTAGGTTTAAAAAAATCAATTTTAGATTTAGATGTGACTTTGGCTCGAGGCTTGAATTATTACACCGGAGCTATTTTTGAAGTGGCACCTCCAAAAACGGTAGCAATGGGTTCTATCGGCGGTGGCGGAAGGTATGATGATTTGACGGGAATCTTCGGGTTAAAAAATATGAGTGGCGTTGGAATTTCTTTCGGGTTAGACCGAATTTATTTGGTTGTGGAAGAATTGAATCTGTTTCCAGAAACGGTGACGACTTCTTCAAAAGCGATTTTCTTTAATTACGGAATCGATGAAGCTTTTTATTCTATGAAAATCATTTCGCAATTGCGTGACGAAAATATCAAAGTAGAATTGTATCCTGACAAGGCAAAAATGGACAAACAGTTTAAGTATGCTGAAAAGCGCCTGATTCCGTTTGCTGTCATGATTGGGAATAATGAAATGGAGACCCAAACGTTCAGCGTGAAAAATTTAGTCTCCGGAGATAAATTGACTTTGAATTTTGAGGAATTGAAAGATCTATTGCAATAAGATTTAATAAAATAAAAAAAGTCCCGCCTTTACAGCGGGACTTTTTCGTTCTAAAAACTAAATTATAATCCCTAATAATTACAATTATTTGATAATGATCTTTTGGCTTAAGTTGCCTTTTGTGGTCTGGATTTTTACGATGTAAGTTCCTGTGCTTAAATTTGAAATCGGAATTTGAATGGATTCTTGATTCTGGTATTCAATTGTCGTCCATCGAGGCTATTTGAAAGTATTTTTGCCTATTTATAATCTTTGCGCCAAAATACGTATTGAAAAAAGAAGAAATAAGTCCTGAGAAGGCGATGTTTTAAAAAGTTAAAAATACCTTTAGTATCTGAAAATCTTTAAGTAAATTTGCCCCTTATTTTTCAAAAGTGCAAAAAGATATCATTGTTATTATCGGAGGTCCAGGAACAGGCAAAACCACAATCATTGACGGTTTATTAGAACGTGGCAATTGCTGCCTGCCCGAAATCTCCCGCGAAATCACCTTGGAAGCAAAAAAACAGGGAATTGAGCAATTGTTTTTAGAAAACCCATTGCTGTTCAGTGAATTGCTTCTCGAGGGACGAAAAAAACAATACCACCAAGCCGTTGCTGAAGAAAACCCGGTGGTTTTTATTGACCGCGGTATTCCAGACGTTTTGGCTTACATGCACTACATCGGCGACGCTTATCCTGCCTTTTTTGACGAAGCTTGCCGGGAACACAAATATACCAAAATCTTTATTTTGCCGCCTTGGGAAGCCATTTACGAAAGTGATGACGCCCGATATGAAAACTACGAACAGGCCACTTTGATTTACAAACATTTGAAAGAAACCTACGAAAGTTATGGCTACAACTTGATTGAAGTACCAAAAGATACTGTCGATAACAGAATTCTTTTTATCTTGGGGCATCTTTCGAACTAGAAATATGCAAGAAGCGCTTTCGATTCTTCAAAAATACTGGAAACACGACTCATTCAGAACGCCTCAGGCCGAAATCATTGCTTCGGTTTTAGAAGGCAAAGATACTTTTGCCTTGATGCCAACCGGCGGTGGAAAATCGATCTGTTTCCAAATTCCGGCACTGATGAACGACGGAATCTGTCTTGTCGTTTCGCCCTTGATCGCCTTGATGAAAGACCAAGTGGCCAATCTCCAAAAAATAAATATCAAAGCAATTGCCATGACGGGCGGTATTTCTTCTGATGAAATCAGCGACCTTTTAGATAATTGCCAATTCGGGAATTATAAGTTTTTGTATTTATCTCCAGAACGTCTTCAATCAGATTGGATTTTAGACCGAATCAAAGCACTTCCGATAAATTTAATTGCCATTGACGAAGCGCATTGCGTTTCACAGTGGGGACACGATTTTCGTCCGGCATATTTGAAAATTGCTTCGCTGAAAGAACATTTCCCTAAAATTCCTTTTTTAGCATTGACCGCAACCGCCACAGAACGAGTGAAAGAAGATGTGGCGAAGCAATTAAATCTCCAAAATCCGGCTGTTTTTCAGAAATCTTTTGCCCGCGAAAATCTGGCGTATATGGTTTTTAATGTGGAAGATAAATTGTTTCGTTTGGAGCAAATTCTAAAGAAAAATCCACAACCTTCCATCATTTATGTTCGAAACAGGAAAGCGTGCATTGATGTTTCTTCCCAATTAAATTCGCTTGGAATCAAAGCTACTTTTTACCACGGAGGCCTTCATATAAAGGAGAAAGATAAAAACATGAAGCTTTGGATGAATGAAGAAGTTCAAGCAATGGTGTCGACAAATGCCTTTGGGATGGGAATTGACAAGGCAAATGTAAAGACGGTAATTCACATCCAATTGCCCGAAAATCTTGAAAATTATTACCAAGAAGCGGGTAGGGCAGGACGAAATGGCGAAAAAGCTTTTGCGGTTTTGCTCAACAGTCCGTCTGATGTCCAGTCTTCTGAAAGCCAGATTCTGAATAACCTTCCGGATAATAAATCCTTGAAAGAAATGTATGTGAAGCTGTGTAATTTTTTTCAGATTGCCTACGGCGAAGGTATTAACGAGCAGTTTTCATTCAATATCAATCAATTTTGTGTGCAATATAATTTTCCAATTCTGAAAACATTTAACGCCTTGCAGTTTTTAGACCGACAAGGGATTATCACGCTTTCGCAAGAGTTTTCTGAAAAAGTGACCGTTCAATTTGTGATAGAATCTAAAGAAGTGATACGATACACGAGCTTGAATCCGCAAGACGAAGAGATTGTTTTGGCAATGCTTCGGACCTATTCTGGGATTTATGAAATTAGTACTCCTGTAAATATTTCGCTGATTGCAAAAAAAGCAAAATGCCAAGAAAATCAAGTGGTCGCGGTTTTGAATAAATTACAAGAAAGACAAGTTATAGACTATCATGCCAAAAATAACGACTCGACAATTACGTTTAATGAGGTTCGTGAAGATGACCGAACCATCAATAGGGTTTCGAAATATTTGGAAAACCAAAATGATTTGAAAAACAAGCAGTTGCAGTCGGTTTTGGATTATGTAGTTGATGATAAATCGTGTAAAAGCAAACAGTTATTGCGTTATTTTGGAGAAAAAGAAGGTGCCAATTGCGGGATTTGTTCTTATTGTATCAAACAAAATAAAACCGAGGCCAAAGTGTCTTCTGTTGCTGCAAAAATAATAGATTTGCTGAAAACAAGTCCGATGAGTTCGAGAGAAATCCAAATGTATTCGAAATTCCCCGATGATGCGATTATCTTTGCCATCCAGCAATTGCTCGAAATAAATAAGATTGAAGTTTTGCCAAACAATAAATATACCTTGAAATAAATGGAAAAGTTACGCATCGTTTTTATGGGAACCCCAGAATTTGCTGTGGGTATTTTAGATACCATCTTTAAAAATAATTTTGAAGTTGTGGGCGTAATTACCGCTGCGGATAAACCTGCTGGTCGTGGCCAAAAAATAAAATATTCGGCGGTAAAAGAATATGCGCTAGAAAATAACTTGCGCCTTTTGCAACCGGCAAATTTAAAAGAGGAGGCTTTTTTAGAAGAATTGAAAAGCTTGCATGCCAATCTTCAAGTGGTTGTGGCTTTCAGGATGTTGCCAAAAGCAGTTTGGGAAATGCCTGAATTCGGAACCTTTAACCTTCATGCTTCGTTACTGCCAAATTATCGCGGTGCTGCGCCCATCAATTGGGCGATTATTAACGGAGAGGAAAAAACAGGAGTCACTACGTTTTTCATAGACGATAAAATTGATACCGGAGCTACTATTTTAAGCAAAGAAGTAGCGATTTCTTCTGAAGAAAATGCTGGCAATCTGCACGATACCTTAATGGATTTAGGAAGTGAAGCGGTGGTTGAAACGCTACATTTAATCGAGAATGGAAATACAGATCCAAAAGTACAGACTGATACGGACGATATCAAAACGGCATATAAATTAAACAAAGAAAACTGTAAGATCGATTGGACTAAATCAGGAAAAGAGATTCACAATTTAATTCGCGGCCTTTCGCCTTATCCTGCGGCTTGGACTTATTTTGCAGATAAAGGCCAAGAATGGAATGTAAAAATCTATGAGGCACGCTTTACTCGTGAAAGACATTCTGAAACAATCGGGAAGATTACAACGACAAAAAAAGAAATGAAAATCGCTACAAAAGACGGCTACATCGAAATAGTACAATTGCAGTTTCCGGGAAAGAAGAATCTTAAGACATTTGAACTTTTAAATGGTATTGCGTTTTCGGAGGAAGCTAAAGCTTTCTAATCCCGTGTAAACAGTGAAGTGGCGGTGAATTTCATAAAAACAAGACGGTTTTGTTAACAAAACCCTAAAGTTATCAACAAATAGGCGAAAAACCATTGAAATGTCTTGCACGGTAAGGAAATCCTATTAAATTTGTTATAGCATAGAATGTTTAACCAACAATTAAAACTAATATTATGAACAAATCAGAATTAATCGACGCTATCGCTGCTGACGCAGGAATTTCTAAAGCGGCTGCAAAATTGGCTTTAGAGTCTTTTTTATCTAATGTAGGTGGAACTTTACAAAAAGGTGGAAGAGTATCTTTAGTTGGATTCGGATCTTGGTCAGTTTCAGGAAGAGCTGCAAGAGAAGGAAGAAATCCTCAAACAGGAAAAACGATCAGCATCGCTGCTAAAAACGTAGTGAAATTTAAAGCTGGTGCTGAATTAGAAGGTTCAGTAAACGCTAAATAGTTTCATTCCGAAATAAAAAATAAATCAAGCCTTTCAACTGAGAGGCTTTTTTTGTACACTTTATCGAAATAATTTGGAAGAAAAACTTTTATTTGTTAAATTTAATAAAAATTGTAGCCAAATGATTTCAGAAAAACTCAAAAAAGGAGTGTTGCTTATAGCAGAACCTTCCATAATCGGAGACCTATCATTCAATCGCTCAGTTGTTTTGCTAGCCGATCATAATGACGAAGGCTCAGTAGGGTTTATTTTGAATAAGCCTTTAGATTACACCATTCAGGATTTAATTCCAGAAATTCATGCCAGATTTAAGATTTATAATGGCGGACCGGTCGAACAAGACAATCTTTATTTTATCCACAATATTCCAAATCTGATTCCAAATAGCATTGAAATCTCAAACGGAATTTATTGGGGAGGAGATTTTGAATCTACCAAAGATTTAATTAACGAAGGAAAAATCAAAAAGAATAACATCCGATTTTTCTTAGGATACACCGGTTGGGAATCACACCAATTAGAGCAAGAAATGGAAGCCAATTCTTGGATTATTTCTCCAAATGTGTATGAAAATAAAATCATCGGTAAATCAGCAACCCATTTCTGGAAAGAAAAAATTTTGGAGTTAGGAGGCGATTATGTAATCTGGTCTAATGCGCCAGAAAACCCGATTTTAAATTAGTTAAATCTAATTTGAGCGTTTAATCGAAGCAATAAATCTTTTGAAACTTTCGTTTCATATTCTTTTTTGCGGTATTTTGTCACCGGCTGAATTCCTTTAATTACATTGGTAACAAACAGTTCGTCAGCCTTTTGAAGGTCAAATGGCGAAATGGGTTCTTCCACAACTTCCAGTGATTCGATTTTTCGGGCAAGTGCCAAAACCTGCTTGCGCATCACTCCGTTTAGGCAACCTTCAGAAATTGGTGGCGTTATTAATTTGTTGCCCATCAACATAAAAAGATTTCCGTTTAAAGCTTCAATAACATTTTTATCGTCATTGATCAAAAGGCAATTGTCATAACCGTTTTCGTCAGCAAAAATGCTTCCCGTCACGTTGATCATGCGATTTGAAGATTTGATCGTAGAAAGCAAATGTTTGGTTACAATAAAATCTTTGTATAATTCTACTTCATAAAAGTCTTTTTCAATATTGTAGACTGTATTTTCAAGCGGTGAAACAGAAATTAAAAACGAAATATTTTTGTCTGTCGGAAGGTACAAACCGCCTTCTTTTCTGAATATGGTAACTCTTGCACGAGAAGAATTTTCAAGATTTTGGGCTTTAGCCAAAGAAAGAATCTGCTCTTCAAAGTATTCCATCGTGAAGTTCATCGGAATTTCCATACGCACAATTCGCATCGAAGCCATCAATCTAAAATAGTGGTCTTCAGCAAAAAGAATTTTGCCGTCCAATATTTTTAAGGTTTCAAATACTGAATCGCCATACAGCAATCCGCGGTTATTGGTCAATAAATTGTCTTCTGAAGCGATGGTTCCGTTAAAATTAATCATAAAAAAGCCCTGAAATTAATGCAGGGCAAATATAAGTCTTAAAAATTGAATTCTATTATACAGAACCAATAACGTGTTTTAAATCTGAAATTTGGTTCTCCCACAACTGTGTTGATTCTGCAACTTCGTTTTCTTCAGCAAAGTCAACAACCATTAATGAAACGTCTTTTGTGATCTCATCAACCAAAATACGAAGCTCAAAAAAGTATTCACCATCTTTGCCGTCATCTTCAACCCAACGAAATTTTACTTTTTCGCCTGTTTTTTTAGAAGCCAATCTTGCTTTTTCCTCATTGTCATTCCAGATGAATGTGAAAAACTCTCCTCTTGAATTTACGTTGTCGGCAAACCATTCAGATAACCCAGAAGGTGTTGAAATATATTGATACAGCAATTGTGGCGATGAATTTAATGGGAATTCTAATTCGTAACGTACTTTGTTTTCCATGAGCTCGGTTAATTTTTTCGAAATATATAGAATTAAATCAAATTAACCGCCTAAATAAAAAATATTTTTTTTCGTCAATTATATTTGCAACATCTGATTTTAGTAGTATATTTGCACCCGCATTCAAGGATGCAATGAACCAAAAAAATGGCGAGGTAGCTCAGTTGGTTAGAGCGCAGGATTCATAACCCTGAGGTCACGGGTTCAACTCCCGTCCTCGCTACTTGACGGGATAAAGAAGGTAAATCTTTCTTTATCCCTTTTTTATTTTCATACAAAGAGTTGTTAATCAAGTATATTAGCTCCAAAACTTCATTCACTCGGGCGGTTCGAAACGTGTTTTTTACGATAGTGAAATTTTCAGGAAATATTGAACCAATTAGTTCCCTGCATCCTGTCCAGTTCCCGTCTTTATAGCAATTATTCAATTCAAGAAGGTTTAAGACCCCCTTATTGAGCAAATCCTTCACATCTTGACCAGTCTCATTTAAATTGGATAGCTTTTGCTGAAGTTTGATAGTCTCATTCTTATAATTGGCGTTCATTTCGCTGTAATCCGACACGTCAATTTGTTGTTTTGACAGCAGCTCCCTGATGTAGGAAATCCTCTTTTGATAGTCATCTATTTGCTCGACCAGCTTTGTTTTATGATCAATGTTCATCTTGTCACTCTCCTGGTACGCCTCGATAATCAATTTCTTGTAGACAATTCCTATTTCTGCTCTTGGTACATACATTTTGAGATTATCCATAAAGACAGTATTTGCCTTATCGGCATTGATTCTGAATTTGCATCCGGCAGAACAATGATAGTAGGCGTAATAACTGTTTCTCCCCTTTGAGATACTTCCAGTTAGTATCTTATTGCAATCAGGACAAGCAAAGAACCCTCTCAAAGGAAACGGTTCCTTGGTAACAATTTTGGGTCGAAAGTTCCTTCCCCTGCCATCTAAAACCCCTTGCACTTCATTGAATAGGGCTTGCGTAATTAACGCCTTATGTTGTCCGATGACGTACTTAGCTTCTTCGTCCTTATATTTAGGCACTGCTATCTTCCCGCAGTAGACAGGATTCCTGATCAGTCTCCAAAAATTATTCCTTGAACATCTCAGTCCTTTGTCCTTTGCTTTAAAAAATATCTGTTCGGTATTGAATATTCCTTTCGAAATCTCTATAAATGCCCATTTAATAATTGAAGCGTCCGGCTCATCAAAGGCAATGTATTTTACTCCAGCTTCACTGATTCTGTTGATATAGCCAGCAGGAGCCAAACCCATATAGCGTCCTTCTTTTCTGGCCCTCCTCATTCCATGGAAAGTATTTAAGGCCCTTCTGTCATTCTCAACTTCTGGCGCCGCCAGATAAAAAGCCAGCATCATCTTGTTTTCAGGAATGGATAAATCTAAAGGTTGTTCAATTCCTTGCGGCTCAACACCAAGTTTCCGAAGTATGTTGATCATCTGGTAAGCATCACCTGCATTTCTGCTGAACCGGTCCCATTTTGTGAACAGGACGAGATCCGTTTTATTTTTATTTTTTCTCAGCTTCTCTAAAAGCTTATTCCATTGCGGCCTGACAAATGTCTTGGCTGAATGGTCTTCATAGATTACGTCCCTTATTGCTATGTTATTGATCTGGCAATATTTTCTTAGAACTTCTTCCTGATTTCTTTGGGAATATCCCCTGTCTGCCTGTTCGTCAGTACTAACCCGTACATATAGATCTGCTGTCGTTTTCATTGTTTTGTATTTAAATAATTGGATACTGCAATAGCGGCTAGCTTTCTTAAAAAATCCAAAATCAGTTGCGCCTGCTCCACGGTGACATCCATCCCTTCTGCTTTCAGCATCTTCAGAACCTGCTCGGCATCCAGCTTTCCTTTTGCATTATCATCATCACTTCTCATTTGACTGTCTCGGTTAGCTCACAAAGACCGCCATGACGGTCTTGGATAATTTTACATTCAGTTCGCTTCCTTCTCAACATAGGAAGCTACAAACATAAAAAGGCATTTTGGAAGTGATTGCAGTATCAGCACTACGGGCATTCCTTGTCTTTTGGTGGCATAATGGTTAGGAGAGTCTTTCAGAACTGGTTGCAACACTATAACAGATAGGCGGCGGAAACCTTATTAGGTAAACCAGTGTGGCTTGGCTACGGACTTTTATTTTTTAATGATGAGCAATTAAAAAAATTTCAATAATGTATCCTATCAATTTTCTATGTATGGTACATTTAGAATCGTGTTTCGTACAGATGATGCAAATCAAACCTACCTACAACAACCTATAAGCCAAGGCTTCCAGCGCTTAATGTTAATATCTGTTGGCCCACTCACTAGCGTGACCGCCTCCTTAGCGCTGGGCTCTTCTCGACTAATTCTTTTACAAAGTTCGGCCGAACGGCTTCGGTTCGCCGCAAAAAATTCCCCCATAAATGCTCGGACTGCGCCTTCGCTTTATTGCGTTGCTTTTTGCGCTCGCTTGCCGGCTGCCGAAAGTGCTCCATAATTAATCTTAAAATCTAGAAATTATGGAAACGTTAGCAACATCAGAAAAATGGAAAATGGTATCAGAAATAGAACTGGTCTACAAGACGGCAATTAAGCCGTCACAGCGCCCTAAAGTGAGCTCGTCTGCCTCTGCCTTCGAAATTCTTCTGGCAGGATGGAATCCCAACAAAATCGAATTCATCGAGCAGTTCAAGGTGCTTCTTCTGAACCGCAGCAATAGGGTGCTGGGGCAGTATGAATTGTCCACAGGAGGCACTACCGGTACCGTTGCCGACGTACGACTGATCTTTGCAGCCGCATTAAAGGCAAATGCCTCGGGCATTATAATCGCACACAACCACCCATCCGGCACGCTTGCTGCCAGCCAAGCCGACTGCGACATTACAAAAAAAGTGAAGGAGGCCGGCAAAATTCTTGAAATTCCGTTGCTGGACCACCTGATTGTAACTACCGAGGGATACTATTCCTTTGCGGACCAGGGGATGCTGTAGCATCTTTATTTCTGCTTTTTCGATTCATCATTTATGACAGCGATATTGCTCGAGGCAATCTCCTATCTTCTGACATATATGATTCAGGTGACATATGATTTTTGCAGGCCCGATATAATTAGCCTGTAGAGAAACAAACACATTATTGGAGAGCGGAGTTGTTTCATTATTTTAAAGTACTAAAAAATGAAATTCGCATATTATATCAAATAAATTCAATTAAAGAAAACAACAACAAGGTATTGTTCTTTTGCGTAGTATTGTAAAGCTTAAATATTGAAAAAGCGACGCATATACATCAATTTTCTGCTGTAGATTCGATATAAAGTATCGCATATAAATAATTGACCTACCTTTTGTAAAAAACTCCGTCATCATGGACAATGAAGTCAAAAAATTAGATTTAGAAAATGTCACTTTCATTAATAATTCCGGAGAAATTTCTGTGGAAATAAAAAAAGACATTCCCGAAAAATTCTATAAGTATTATTCATTAAATGAAAGATCAAATCAAGTTTTAGAAAATGTAAGTCTATTTTTTTCCCATGCTTACTTGGTAAACGATTTAATGGATGGGAATTTTATGCTTTGGAATTTAGAAGAGTTTATTGAAAAATATAGTAATGACACTCAAACTAAATTTGATAGCGAATCTTTCAAACAAACTAGCATAGTTCAATTTAGAAATGAATTTCTGAAATATAGAGGAATTTTATCGTTAACTGAAGGATATCAAAATGAATTATTCTGGATTCATTACACTAATGAAAAAGGTTATTGCATAGAACTTAATTCTTCAAAGTTGAAAAATTTCTTTGATGAGAAATATGCTTCAGATATTATGCTTTTTCCAATAAATTATAAAAAATTAGAAATACTAAATTTAAACAAAGTTGCAATCTTCGAAGAACGAACAAGTATATTTAAACAAACCGTTGATATAAACTTGCCAATAATTTATAGTTTTTCAGTTAAGGACGAGTTTTGGAAATATGAAAATGAATGGCGTTTTCTACTAAAGAAAAAAGATTTCAAACACATGAATAATCCTTTGGATATTATCAGCAAGGAAGAAAAAAAAATTGACGAAGAAAATTTGACTAGTAGAAATATAGAAATCCCCATTAACGTAATTGACAAAATAATCTTAGCACCAGTCTTTTTTAATAATCACATTTTTCACAAAAAGACTTTGGAAAGTGGAAATGAAAAATTTTGGTTTACAAAATCTGACGTAAATGATATCTATAAGTTTTTTAAAATATTACTTGAAAAATATCATGATAAAATATTTCAAGTAGACAAAGTTTTAAACTATGATGACAATTCGGTAAATAGAGTTTTAAGATACAAAATTCAAATTATAAAATTGAGTGTTGATTATGTAATTATCAAAAAGGCTGAGATTAAATATTGAAACGGCAGGTAATCGCCTTTCACCAGAATTGCGGAGATTTCAGTAGCCGGAAGTTGCAATTTCACGAAGAAAGTCTATCTTCGGCAGACACAACTCAGTTCGCTTTAATCCGCGACTGACGGCTACAGGCAAAATGTTAGTAGTAATATCGTAAACTAAATGGAAAATAATCTTATAAACTTACAAAAAGGAGATTTAGATAAAAATATCTACCGGATTTATCAATTAGACAGATTCATTGATTTACTTACAAATAAAACAAATGTACTTGTCAGAACTTCATTGTGGGAAGATCCTTTTGAAAATTTTATTTTAAATTCTACTGGAAAACTTCCTTCAGGGCAACTTTTCACAATATCGTCAAGAGATAAATACTTTGGGCAATGTTGGAGTTTAAAAAAAGAAAGTGATGCTATGTGGAGAATATATTCTCAGCACATTAAAGATGAAAAATCTGGAGATTTGATAACTGGTAATATAGGTGTAAAAGTAAAATCTAATATTGGTAAAATTTTTGAACCCCTATTTAATTCACAAAAAAGTGCCATTAATCCTAAAAATGGTCTACCTTATATTTTAAATTCCTTTATTGGTAAAGTTGAATATAAAAGAAAAAACGATTTAATAGGACTACTGAGTCAGAATGTAAGTAATATTATATTTGATCAATCTGGAAAAGGCCAAGCATCAACTTTAATGTTAAAGCGGCTAGCTTTTACTCACGAAAGAGAAGTAAGAATTGTTCATTCTTATGACGATTGCGACGAATCGGACAAAATATACTCTTATCAAATAGATCCAAATCACTGTTTTGACGAAATTGTTGTGGATCCAAGAATTCCCAAACAAGAATATTTAAAGATTAAAAACTTAATCCGCAAAGCAGGATATAAAAATAGGATTATTCAATCAGGCTTATACAAGATTGAGAACTTTACCTTCAACAGCGACTATCCATGATACTAATGCTGACAGCGACTTGCCTTTGTTGGTTTTTAGATAATTTGAAACTATATTTTTACTTATTTGTTTACCGTAGCATTAAATGCTCTGGTCCTATTTACGCAACAGACAAGTAGCCGCAAAACGTCAGGCTGTGAAAAAACGTCTATAAATTAAGAAAGTATCCGGAGGACTATCAAGGAAAAAATTCAAATATGCGATTCTCAATAGGATTTTAGTTTTTTCACAGACTGACATTAGAAGTGATTTTAAAAAAACTTTGAAGAGACAAAATATATAAGCATCAACATTTTACTGCGGACTTTGTGTAAGATTGGAATGCCATATTGAAATAAAAATTACGCAAGTAATTTTTGAGTAAATCGATTCTTAAAAAAAACAAGGAGATTTTAAGAACTGAAATCATCAATTTCAGAAGATTGCATTTTTCACTGCAACAAGTTTTACGTACAATGTATTTAGCACACTTGCGCCTTGTCTTTCGCTGGCTGACTAAATTTAAATGCAGTGCGCCTTACTTTTTAAGATGCTTTTTTTCAAATTCCTCCGTGAGCTGCATTATCTTTTTGGATAGCACAGCTAATTCTATAGTCTGCTTTTCCAGTTTGTACAGATAGGCCAAGGCTTTCTTCTCGGAAAAATTACGGTGCAAAATCTTTATTACCTGATTATAGTTTACCCCGACAGCCCTGAACTGGCTGTAGAAGGAGGTCAGGCGCATGTAATAGTCGATAGCCGCCTTATCTATCTTGACTACTTTAATACCTTTTTGGAAAACACAGGCTGTAATGAAGTGTGCTCTGACATGCATTCCCGATGTTTCAAAGAGGGTCAGGAAGCGTGCATTTTCTTCATCGTTAAGACTGATGGAATAGCGGTGGACAGCAGGATCATTTTTTGGAGGCCTGCCTCCTCGGTGCGGTTTCTTTCTTTCTTCATTTTCCATGACTCCAATTGAATAATATTACTTGTAAACTAATATATCTCATAATCAGCCATTGCGACTTAAGTTGGAAATACTTGGAAGTGTTTGGAAGCATATGGCTTATTTGTACCATTATAAACTTAACCTTTTACTAGCCCACAGTAAGCCCAAGAAAAATGTACTACTACCTCAAACGTCAAGACAAATGTATCACTGGATTATTCTTGCCTACGCATTCATTTAAAGAAATTCTTTGTAGTTTATAATTCCTTAAGAAATAATAAAAAGAAAACAAATGTATGACGGGCTATATCAGTATGGCAAAAAGACTTCGGCATAATGACTTACTCGTACCTCGCAAGCCACCCTTCGGGACTTATTCCGATTCCTTTTGGCGTATCCCGTCCTGTAAGATTGCTTTCTTTTTCTTTTTTCCGGTTTTTCTTTTTCTTTTGAAAATATATTTATGGTTTTAGATAGGTAGATAGGGCATTACTTACTTGTTTACACAGCGAAATATCTATGTAGTTGCATAAGGGCGTAAGTAGATAAGTAGATAAGTATTGATTTACGTTTTTACATGTGCATCTTGCCAGAGGGACACATACATCTGTATAGTTGGCCAGCCCTACAGGAAGACATTTTTATGCAAATACCTACGGATGGCGTGTATGCGTATGTGAATTTAACAGGAGGTCTGTAATTCTCTTCGTCCCGATTGTAATTATTGCAAAGAATAATGGAATCAACGGAAGTATAATCATAAACCTGAAAAAATAATATTACCGAATCGCCCTGCCATAGCTAATTTTGATGATTCTGTCCATGACAGGAAATCCTTGAAATATCCATACAAAAAAAAAAGGGCTGAAGCCCTTTCAATTAAAACCATCACTAAAAATGTTGTCGCGGGACAACGGCAAGTTGTGTTTTGAGATGCTTGAAATGAATTCAGCATCTCAAAACAACTTGCCCTGCTGGGGGCTGGAAAACGCCTCCGAAGTCAGCGTTTTTATCATTACAATTCGAAAGAAGTTATTTGGAGTCACCTTTATTATTCCCACCCAAATGTATTTGGTAAAGCATGTCCAGCAGTTCTGCCTCTTCCAAAGGGATCAGCATTTCAACTATTCGCAAAAGACTGTAAACGTATCTTTCGGACTGTCTTGGACTATTGCTGCCGACCTCGATTCCTTCCAAGGCAAGCATTCCAGCCTTGAGCAGATCCATAATCATGCAGAACAGATCCCGGTATCCTTCCACTTTTAATTCTATGGTATGGATATCGTTTCTACTTTCAGATGCCGGCTTCAGTAATACGAAATAACGTTCAGGGTTGTCAATGAGGTCATTTAAGTTGGTTGTTTCTTTTTCCATGATCTTTAGTTTTAGATAGATTATTCATTTATTTATTGGACTTTCTGAGGTGTTTTTCATGTCGTGTTTTTCATTTCCTTATCGGGAGTGCTGAAATAAGTATAGACCGATTCCAGGAACAGCCTGGCTAACGCCAACCATGTCATCAGATTGATATGTTCCTTCATTTCAGGATCTTTTTCCAATTCCGCTTCGCTTTCTGGATTAAGATCCAGATTTTGAATCCTCAGCTGGAACTTTTCGTAATAGACTGTTCCAACCACCGATAGGATTACAAGAAGCAGTTCCTTTATGAATCGGGAGCAGGCAATGGAATTTAAGATATACCTGAGGCTGTCGAACCGCCTATCCTCGGGATCTGGGTGTTCTTTCAGTTCACCACAAAAATGAGCCAGGAGTTGCAGGCAAGAAAGCAGTCCTGCCGTCTTCACGTCCTGCATCTCTGCACCTCTGATTTCAAGATCGCCTGAAAGCAGTTCTTCCAGCTCGTATTCCCGAAGGAGATCGGGATACCGGTCCAGTAATAGATCGAGGTTTGGATTTTTCAATTTATCGAGCAGTTCCGAAATACCGCTTTCCAAGCTCTTTTCGGAATTCAGCAGGAACATGTCCAGTACCGTCCTGGCCTGTTGCATTGATCTTACAAGTTTTTTTTCTTCCTTGCTGTTTTCATTATTTTTCATGTTTAAAATTTATTGCTGTTAAAGTTGGGATTATGATGATAGCGTCGCATCATCGGATTCTGATCGTTGCAGTGCTTTCTTTTTAATTTTTTCAACGCCTCTCTCACGCATGAGCTGGCTTGCATCGAGCATCTTGATCAGATGGATATAGGGCGTTATAAGGTCGGTGTCAAATTCTATGGTATAGGGAGACATGGACAGGTGGGTTATCTCAGATAGGAAAAACTCAAATTCATCCAGCGATTGCTCTGCAAATGCCGTCTGGAATACCATAAACGGATCGGCGTACTCTTCCTTTGTTAGTGAAGCTTGATGAAGGACTGATTTGCATTCAGAGTATTGCTTTACTTTCCATTTCTTGCCCTTATATTGAAGACACAGGCAGGCTTTAAGGAAGGAACGAAGGGCGGTATAGAAGACAAATACCTGCCCCGGATACTCTTTCTTGTAAACGTCCTGCCTATTGATGTAAAGGAATTCTTCTCCCAACCTCTGCTTGTAATGATCGAGGTGTGCATAATCGAAGAAGGCATCAATCACCTCAAATGGGTTTCCTATCTCGTAGGCTGCCCAAAAATTGGTTTCAAAATATATCTTGTTCTTTTTCATGATTTCTAATTGTTCATTTTCTTGGTTTCATCTTCAATTTTACTAAGCCGTTCCATCTCATTTTGGATCAGGATATCCGCCTCCATTCTGAATTTCCCGCATCTTTCCTCCACCAGCTGATAATGCATATAATCGATATCGTTGGTCCTGCTGAAACGCAAGGTACTGGGCTGCTGCTTTAGCAGTTTGAACAGGGACTTGTCTTCCGTGGTCTGGCGTGGAAAGAAATCCGCAGTCAGGGTTGTAAAGTATTCACAAAGCGTAAACAGGTACTCCAGTGCAAAATGATTTGGGGTGTATCCAGTAAAGACGCGAATCAACGACAGGCAGGTCTGCTCCACAATCTGGTGGAGGGCAGACATCTTTACCATATCCGAACTGGTCACGTCATCATCATTGTATACCCAGCTCCAAATTGTGGCAATAACATAGCTCCTGTTTGCCACATAGCTTGATGTGGATTTTAGATTTCTTTTTGGAATTTCCGTAAGATTCAGATACGGAGGCCTGTTGCTATCCTGAAATAGCAGCTCTGCGTTCTGCATAACCTGCCAGAAGAAAAACCGCTGGTCATGGCAGGGGTTTTTAAGAGTCTTTACGTGGTGTATAAGAATTGTTGCGGTTAAGGAACCTTCTGTCCCTGTTTTGATCTTGTCACTTATGTCACTGGCGGCATTTTCTATGGTTTCATAAACGAATACTAGGAGGTATAAATGAATATGCTCTTTTTGTACTTCCTTATCAGGACAGAGTATCCTGCTCGAATTGTAAGATGTTGCATGCCTGCCAAAACAATAAATGGCAGCTGTTTGGATGTGCCCTGTAATTATTTCCTTCAATTCCTTCTGCTGTAAAAATTCAATTGCATTCATAATTTTAGATTTTTAGTTAATACTTGTTTGAAAAATCGTATTTTTGTTTAACACACAGCAAGTAAGTGATTACTCGTTTTGTACCGTATCAATTTGCCCCGTACCGTACAAGACTATTGCTGTATTATACAAGGGACTTTCATTTTTATTCTTAATTATTATCTTTGAGCTATGAGTACACTAACAAAATCAAATCACATTGGCCGAAAAATCAGCCGCATCCGTGAATTAAAGGACATGAAACAGGAAGCATTGGCACAGGCTCTGGGAACAAACCAGCAGGCTGTATCTATTATGGAAAATAGCGAGACGATAGAAGAAGAAAAATTAATCGAAGTAGCGAAAGCTTTGGGTGTAAGTGTGGAAGCGATCAAGAATTTTTCAGAAGAAGCGGTTTTAAATATTATTGGAAATACAGTAAATAATCATGACAATGCTACAATGAATGCAAATGTTCAATATCAACCAACTTTTAATCCATTAGACAAAGTCGTTGAATTGTACGAACGTTTAGTCCAAGCAGAGAAAGATAAAGTTGAATATTTGGAAAAATTACTTAAAACCAAATAGGCTTTTATAGAAGATATATTAATTCCAAAAAGAGACTTTCGAGTCTCTTTTTTGTTTTACAATGCCGTCCGTCGATATACATCTCTAAACTCTCAAGCATATATAATGGATGACAGATTTGATTAAGATGTTAAGTAGGCCATTCTCTGTTGTATATGAAGTTCAAATGCTGAATTACTGGAAAAACCGGTCAAATTGACCACCCAATTCCAGTTCAAATTGACCACCTGTTTCGGTTGAA
>NZ_RQVR01000012.1:0-3979 GCF_003865365.1 Flavobacterium macacae
CAAATGTCCGTGCTGCAGAACGGGCAATTTACACCGGATAGCCCTTTTTGACCAGCGCGGTCCTCCTGCTTGGTATCTTGGCGTCAGCCAAAAAACCAATCCCTGTGAAAACTAACTTTATGGGTAAGGGCACTTGTGCCCGAAAGTGAAGGAAAAATACCTGAAAAGCTACTTCAAAAAAAAAGAGGCACAATAGCCTCTTGAAATTCTTCTTACTCATGTATCGTAAACCCCATAAGGGAGGGATGTAGAGCGGTTCCGTTCAACACAGGCTTCATTGTTCGTCTTTCAGACGCAACGAAGCCTTAGCTGTTCTACGCAGTTTTTTAATTCCGAGTTATTAGTTTCAATTCTGAGTTGTCAATTTTTTTCATTAGTTCAGAGTATGTAATCCCGTTCAGTTCAATTCCACCGTCTTTTGGTCGGTAAACTTCTGCTTTGGTTTGAACCCCGTTTTTATAAACCCAAAAATATAAATCGGTTGAGTCTTTCTCGTTTGTTCTTATGTTTAATCTTTTCCACGTTTTTTCTACAATTCCAAATTCCGATGTCGATTTATTTATTATTAAATCTCCATTTTTAGATTTAAAGTGGAAGTTTTGTATATCTCCATAATGGTCTTCAATTTCCATTAGGTAAAGTCCGTAACTAACAAATCCGATAACTGCGATTATTGCAATTCCGAAAATCAGAAGTCCGTATTTTAATGTTTTGTTCAATGTTTGGTCAAATTGGGAAAAATTGTCCCGAAGGGCGATTTTTCCCAACGGTTGCGAGCAGGAATAGTTGCCGATGAAAGCGAACCGCGTACTGTCGGCAAGATAAAATATTCTTCGTGAAAACAAAGCTCCCACTACCTGAAAACTCGGCAATTATTTTTGCTTGCTGTTATGTGGCGTTGTTATTCGAATACTCTATTTTTAAATAGCTCTTTGAGTTCGTCATAAGTCTGTTTTGGTTTTTTACAAATAAAAATCGTCTGCCAGAGGTCTTCTTCCTCTTTCGCATACGGGTTGTATATAGATTTAGCAGGAATAACCTCTTCAAAATAAGGCTCGAAAAACCGTTTTCCGGTTCTGTCACTATACCTCAAAGCAATGGTTGTTTGAGGCATCTGTCCAGTAGGAAACCATAGGTAGAAACTTCCGTGCAATGAAAATGAATGTGGTAAACCGTGCTTTTTTCCAAATAGGTTTAAAGCACCTGCTTGTCCGTAGTGTTTTCCCCAAATTAGGGTGTTTTCTTTTTCTGTTTTTGGCAAGCTGTCATAAACGGATTTTAGTTCGTTGAGAGTTTCATCCCACTTTTCTTTTGAATATCGTTCTTCAAATCTGACATTATATTGCCCACCAGGCACCGTCTCTCTTTTTTCATAGGGGTAATCATTTTTCAGATAACTTTCCAATGGGAAAACGGGCATTCCAAATGGGATAAGAAATATCCCCGATAACAATACAAAACTCAGCGGGTAGATTGCCCATTTTCTTTTGGTTAGCACAATGCTTTCCCAAAATACACCGCCAAAAGGAAGAATCGTAAGCACAATAGGGTAGAAATAATATCCTTTTCCTTTACTAAAAGCCAAAAGTGCAGTTGATAGCAAAATTGAAATAATCAAAGGACTGTATCTTCTCATTTGGTCGTGGAACATAGAAATTATTCCTGCTCCCCAAACCAACAAAGTCAATGGGTTTAATGACACTACAAGGTCTCCAAAAACCTGCAAGGGTGTTAATCTGTCCAATTGGGTTTCATAAAGTCGGTTGAACATTTTTAAGACAGGAAAATCGTTTGCGTATTGCCAAATAATATTTGGGCTTACCAATAAAATAAATACGAGAATATTCCACCAAAATTTGTGTTCAAGCAATGCTTGTCTTGTTTTTTTGAAAAATAGTAAAGCTGAAACCCCAAAAATAAAGAATACAGCATCATATTTGGTCAGGAATGCCAATGCGGTAGAAAAAGTCAACAACCAAACGTATTTCCTGTCGAGAAACTTAACATATTTGAAAAGGAAGTAAAAGTTCAGTACCCAAAACAATTGGCTGAAAACAACTGGCTGAAACAATTGTTGCGAACGCCCAAAAGCTGGGGCGATAATAATGCATAACAAAACCAAAAACACGGCTTTTGCTTTCCCTCCTAATTCTGTCGTGATTTTTGAAACAAGTATTAATACGAGAATCGCTGAAAGATGTGCAAAAATGTGATGGACAAATACGGATTCTGATTGCAGTAAGTTTTGGATAAATGCCAAGACACCAATCAAGGGCGGAAATTCCATATATCCGAATGCAAGATGTTTTCCCGTTTCTATATGTAGCAGTTCATCCCCTTGAAATCCTGAATTAAAGTCAGCTACCAAATGAAGTGTCAATTTGATGAAGCAAAAGACAATTACAATAAGTTTGGTTTGTTTATCCATTCGTTAATTTGGGTTCGTTCGTTTCACAATGCCACATAACTAGTGTATATGTCTGACAAAATCAGACATATACACCTAATTTAGGTTGTATAGGGCTAACTTTTAGCATATTTTATACAATAATAAACAAATTATCAATAGGTTAATTACGGTTTTCCGTAAAGTACAGAATAATTTAAAAGGGAAAGTAGAGATCGGTATTTCTCTTAGGTCTTTGGAATAGCTAATGTAAACGAATTTTTTTATATTATTTGAAAATCGCGAAAGGATTTGAACACGAGCATGGGTATTCCAACGTATTATGAGTTATTTTTTCTGTAATCATTAACAAATTCTTGAAGAGCTTTCACAAATTCAGGATTGTTAACTTCCTTGATTTCTCCATTATTATCAGATATTTTAATCTTGGTAGACATACCAATTTTAAGTAATCGTTTATATTCATTTTGTAGAGCTGTTGCCAACCCAGTTGACTCTCTCGGAATAGATTGAATCAAATCTATGTTGTCGACTTCTAATATTTCACCAACTTCATTTAATCGCTTTAAACTTGGTTGAGCTGTATTTGAGTTCCATTTACTAATTGTTGTATCGTCTAAATCTAGATAGAGTGCTAATGCAACGACTTGTAAAGAAGAATCTTTAATAGCTTTTTTTATGTTATTAATTTTTTTTGTCATTATTTAAAAAACTTGCATTATATTCCAGTTATTTTATTATATTTGTTCTAGCGAATTGACAATTAGCCCTTTTGGAATAATTAAAACGATGAATCTCGACTCAAAACGACCAATTTTATCTTCGAGAGTATCGTGAAATCGCTCCATGTCAAAAAGTTTCCTACTTTTGCATACGGCATGCGAGCGGTTCTCACGTAAGCTTTAGGAGATAACTTTTAAATCGAAAGATTTTTAAGATGGGTTTGGTCGCCCATGAGTCTAAAGTGTGAGACCGCTCCGTGCTTTTTTTGCAGGATCTTCACATTCAGAACATCGTTCCATAAAACCTCTAGATATGAGAACGAACCTTTTTAATGCCCTCTTTATAAAGCCGCCTTGACTTTTGTCGCCCTGTATTCGGGTGGGAAAAGGGTAGGATAGGTTTAAAAAAAAACAGCCATCCTTCAACCCATAGCAGCGCATAAAAAAGGAGGGAAGCCTCTCTGATTATTGCTCGCACAACCCGCCCGCCGCTGCAACTTTTGCCTCGGCTGTACGGATAGATTCTATTTTAAACTCGCACTTTAAAAGTAGGATGTTTATTTCAATTGTACAACCCAAAGCAGCAGATATTTAGGAAAAAGGGTACAGGGCTGGCAAAAGCGCTTGCAATGAGGAGGATATCCTTTTTTTTTACTCTAGTTACGCAAACGATTGCGAACTTCGATTTTTGGATTTTTCGATGCTTCGATAAATTGATGGATGAAGAGCTGCGGAAGCTATCAGGCGCTTCGTTACTATAAAAAAAAAATCCAATAATAAAAAAAAATCCCCACGGCAGTCCCTGCGTCCTACAAAGTAGTTTTTAGAATAGAAAAGTTGGGTTAGTTAA
>NZ_RQVR01000012.1:3989-7615 GCF_003865365.1 Flavobacterium macacae
CGTCGGATTTTCTGTTTTTTTGGGTTTGTATCTCTCCTCCCATTTATCTGCAGAAGTTTCATATTCATTAACAATTAAATCGTAATCGTTTTGAGTCAAAGCTTCCCAAGAACACTTCAAGAAAAAATTTCCGGGTAGTTCTTTAATTCCATCTCTATTGATTGGTTTGTTAATATTTTCTTTTAAATCTTCTGGCTGAATATAATCGAAACGATATTTTAATCTTGCTCCAGAAAAATTACATTCAAAACATTGACTACCAAAAGTAGTTTCAGAAAATCCAGAACTTAAAAAATTAATCTTACTGAAATGAGTGTTGTCTGAAAAATCTGAATCTACAAAGTTACATCCTCAGAAATCTACATTTAATAACTCAGCACGCATGAAATATGTACTCTCAAAATGACATAAAAGAAATTTAGAATTGTAAATATTAGACAATGAAAAGGTGCAGTCAAAAAAAACGAGTGTTTATAAAAAGTTGACTTGAGAGTTTTGCACCAAAAAAATCAGAATTTTTTATTTCCGTTTGATTAAATATTGTATCGTGAAATTCTGAATAATTAAATTTACTGTTAATAATGTTTGTAACCGTAAAATTTGCTCTGCCAAATTTTGCTTTTTCGAACGATACATCTACAATATTCCTAGGCAACAAAGAAAAGCCGAAATCCGCGTAATCAAAATTTGATTCATTTATATCTAGCGATAAAAAATTACAATGAGCTAAATTTGCCTTTAAACCTTTATAAATATGACTATTAGCTCCACGAAATAAGAAATCAATAATTGTTTGCGGAACTGTACTAGAGAAATTGTCATCGCGAGGAATATCCACCTTTAAGACTGATCGCAAATATGATGTTAGAATATTAAAAACAACCGCAGCATATTTTTCTTTTTCTTCGTTAGCGATTTGATGTAATTCTACCACGCCACCTAAAATAATTGGTTGCTTGTCATTTCCTAAGTGTTCTATCGCATTTTTAAATCGATCATTTACTTGACCTTTTCTCGACAATTCTAATTGTTCACTTTGTTTGTTTATGGCTTGTGCTTGTAATTCTATGCCTTTATCAGTTGCTTTAGCTCTTTTGTAGGCTAAATATAAACTATAAAACACCCCAATTCCACCAATTACAGTTAGTAATATTTTAAATAATTCAGCATTACGATTAGCTTCGTTAGGATAAAGATATTTTGCAAGGTTTTCAAACCCTATTTGAATCTCCCAATGTTGACTTATTAAGAATAAAAATAAAAGGATAAATACAGAAAAATATAATGGTTTTAGAATAATGCGTTTTATATTCATTGGCTTCAAAGATTAATTTTAGCAAGGTGTTCAACAAAATGGCACATAACTTATAAATATACGAAACAAACTTTCGCCAATCTACCCAAATATAGCGGTATATACGAAACTTTGATCCGAATTATTTTAACGAATATAACTAAAAATCTATTCCAAATCATTTATTTTTCTTACATTTTAAATGGGGCAAAAAAAACGAAACACTACTAAATGTCGAGCTCATTGCTACTTTAAAAGTATTATTTCTTCAATCCAAATCCCTTTGGCACAAATAAATACCCTTTACTGTAAATATTGAAATACAGTTTTAAAGGTTTTTTTAATCCCGGATAATTGATTTCATAAAGGTCTAAAAATCCTGCACCAGATTCGCCTCTTTTTGTTGGAAACGGGCAACAGCTTTCTACTTTTTTATAGGTAATTGTTTCGCCTTTTGGTCCGGTCAAAGCGTCTAAAAATCGTTTTGGGTTGCTGTCTTCGTCTTTTACATTTTTATAAAAAACATTAATCGGATAATCTTTGTTATAGCCGTATTTTTTGTCTTTGGCATATTCAGTGATTAAAAACCAGCCATCTTTGGTCAGCGTTGGTTCGGGCGCATTTTCATCCACATTTTTTAAGGTAGATTTCGCGCTGATGCAAGAAACCAGTGCCATTCCAGCAAATACAAGCAGTAACAATGATTTTATTTTCATGATTTTATTTCTTTTTAGTCTGAATGAAATACGAAACTACAGCTGCAATTACCATTCCAATGGATAACGTAAAAAAGACAGTTTGCATTATGTAGCTTTTCAAATTAAAATAACTCGCTGCAGCCACTTTGTCATTTGAAAGTGCAATCATATTTTCAAAAAATTCAGGTGCAATTACTTCGTGAATCGAGGCTTGCGACAACGGCATCAGCAATGCAATTATAATGGTCATGTAAAGTCCGGTGGCGGTTCCTTGTTTCCAATCCATATTTCCGTTGAAAAAACGGAATTTTTTCTCTTTTAAGGCAGCTATGTAAATTATGGAAGCAAGGACGTAAAAAAGTAGCGAAGAAAGCATGTAATAACTTATATTTTCTCCAAAAACGCCCAACACTTTCTCAAAAATAGCCCAAGCCAAATAACAAAAAGTATAACGGATTCCCCATTTAAATTCAATCGCAAATTTTTTCATTGTAGGTTTTTTTTATTCTGAAGCCAAAATTAAAGGTTTAATTTTAACTTAGAATCTATTTTGGAACGAAATTGTACGATAGAGTGGAAGTGAATTCTTATTTTTGCCGAAAATAATTTCATTATGTATAGTTTTTACGGCACTTGGCCTTGGTATATTTCAGGATTTTTGCTTGGAGCAGTTATGCTGACACTTGTTTATTTCGGAAAAACATTCGGAATGTCGTCGAATTTAAGAACGCTTTGCACGATTTCGGGCGCGGGGAAATTTTCGGATTTCTTTCGTTTCGATTGGAAATCACAGCGCTGGAATCTTGTTGTCGTATTAGGAGCGATGATTGGCGGTTTTATTGCCGTAAATTATTTGAGCGACGGTTCTGGCGTGCAGCTCAATCCACAGACGATTACGCAATTGCAAGAAATGAAAATTGATGCTCCGGTAAACGGAAACCTAATTCCTGAGAAGTTTACTTCGGCAGAAAGTATTTTTACCCCAAAGATTTTTGTATTTATGCTTTTGGGCGGATTATTGGTCGGTTTTGGAGCAAGATACGCCGGAGGCTGTACTTCGGGACACGCAATTAGTGGATTGAGTAATCTGCAATTGCCTTCTTTAATTGCCGTTATCGGATTTTTTATCGGAGGCTTGGTTGCTGCACACTTTCTTTTACCTCTAATTTTTTAAGCTATGAAATTTATAAAATATCTATTAGTCGGAATTGTTTTCGGAATCGTTTTGACAAAAGCAGAAGCCGTTTCGTGGTACAGAATTTATGAAATGTTCCAGTTCCAGTCGTTTCACATGTTTGGAATTATGATGACCGCCATGTTTGTAGGCGTTCTAGGAGTTCAAATTTATAAAAGAAAAAATATTAAAAATATTGAGGGAACACCGATTTCTATTCAAGACAAGGAAAAAGGATTTTTGAGCTATGCTATTGGAGGAATTCTTTTTGGACTTGGTTGGGGAATGATTGGAACGTGTCCCGGGCCTATTTTTATCTTGATTGGAGCTGGTTTTTACGGCATCGGAATTGTGCTGATCGGAGCTTTGATCGGTACTTTTTTATATGGAATTTTAAAAGAAAAATTGCCCTATTAAAGTTTGGCTAAAAGCTATAAAAAACAATCGCAGGAAAAACGAA
>NZ_RQVR01000012.1:7625-10567 GCF_003865365.1 Flavobacterium macacae
TGGCTGTTGTGAAAATAGGGGGCAGCTTTTTAGTTTTCAGATTGCAGCTGACAGCTGTAGAATGCCGTGCTGTGATTGCTTTTTATTATCAAATTACCTCGTTACCTAATTTTTTTCACTTTTAATCCCTTAAAAGAATGCTTATGTAAAATAATTACACTTTTGAAATACAACGATTTCTTTCGTTACGGCGAACCAAGCGTTCCTCGTAATGACGCTTACAAAAAAAGTTCCCTGCTGCATCGGCAAAATTCACAGGGAACCGTGATTACAGTTACTAACTAATAACCAATTCCAAAATTATGAAAATTCATTCATTATTTGGGTACGGGCACCGCATTTTCTGCGCCGTACTTGTCGGGTGCGCCCTCATAAGCACCCGGAGCGCTTTTGCGCACAGTCCTTTGGGCATTACTTCAATCGACTTTATCTTACAGCAACAGGTTACCGGAACCGTATCGGACGCCTCGGGACCGCTTGCGGGCGTTACTGTTATTGTAAAAGGAACTACTCTCCAGACCCTGACGGATGGGGACGGGCGTTATGCTGTCAATGCCTCAAAGGGGGATATCTTGGTTTTTTCTTATATCGGCTATGGTACTGTTGAAATTGAAGCGTCGTCTCAGACAGCTCACGTTTTGATGCAGGCTACTGCGCAGTCTATTCAGGAAGTGGTGGTCAATGCTGGCTACTATTCTGTAAAGGAAAGCGAACGCACGGGTAGCATTGCGCGAATCACCTCTAAAGACATTGAAAACCAACCTGTCACCAATATGCTTGCAGCAATGCAGGGAAGAATGGCGGGAGTGAATATCACGCAGAATACAGGCATGCCCGGCGGGGGATTCGACATCAAGATCCGCGGGCAGAACAGCCTGCGCGCCGATGGGAACAGCCCGCTGTACATTATTGACGGCGTTCCCTACGACGCCCAGTCGCTGACCGACGGCTTCACTTCGGGCGTGTTGGCCGGAAAACCCAGCCCGCTCAACAGCATCCCGCCCGACCAAGTGGCGAGCCTTGAGGTACTGAAAGATGCTGATGCGACAGCGATCTATGGCTCTCGGGGCGCTAATGGCGTGGTACTGATTACCACTAAAAAGGGTAAGGGTGGCAAGACCGCCTTCAATGTCCGATTCACAAGGGGGGCGGGGCAGGTCACCCGATTCATGAAGCTGCTCAATACCGAACAATACCTGTCTATGCGCCGGGAAGCTTTCGCCAATGACGGTATCACGGACTATCCCGACTATGCGTATGATGTTAACGGGACCTGGGATGCCAACCGCTATACCGACTGGCAAGAAACGCTGCTGGGCGGGATGGCTGAATTCAGCACGGTTCAGGCTTCGATAGGAGGCGGGAGCGAACGCACTTCTTTTTTGATCAACGGGGGCTTTTCAGAACAGTCAACGGTTTTTGCAGGCAATTTTAAATATAAGACTGGAGATGTCAGAGCCAGCCTGAACCATGAAAGTGCAGACGGGAAGTTCAAGCTTGCCTTTTCCGCAGGCTTGTCCCTGCAGGACAATAACCTGCCTGTCAGCGATTTTACTTCGGAAGCCATCAGCCTGGCACCCAATGCGCCAGCATTATATGATGCGGACGGCAATCTTAACTGGGAAAACAGCACTTTCAATAATCCGTTGCGCAACCTGCTGGGCACTTATACTTCTGAGACCAACGACCTGCTCTCCAGCCTGAAGCTTTCTTATGCTATCGTGGAAAACATGGAAGCGGCTGTCAACCTAGGATACACTTCAACAGAACTGTCCGAACGCAACCTGAACCCTTCGACGACGTATATGCCTGCCATTGGCGTGGGCCCCGAAGGTTCTTACATTGGCGTAACTGAGGCCAGCCGAAATTCGTGGATCATTGAGCCGCAACTGCGCTGGAAGAATCAGTGGGGGAAACACCGCGTTGACCTGCTTGCTGGTGGTACCTTCCAATCACAGCATGGGGAGTCGCTGGTGCAGATGGGCGTGGGGTTCTCCAGCAACAGCCTGATCGGAAATCTTGCGGCGGCATCCCAGACCATCACGATGGGGAATGATAAAAGCGACTACCGCTACCAGGCCTTTTTTGCAAGGGCCAACTATACCTTTGATGATAAGCTGATCTTGAACCTTACGGGGAGGCGGGACGGTTCGAGCCGTTTTGGTCCCGGCAAGCAGTTTGCCAATTTTGGCGCAGTCGGTGCGGCATGGCTTTTCCACAAGGAGGCTTTTGTATCTGACAAAAGCATTTTTAGCTTTGGGAAGTTGCGCGGCAGCTATGGCCTTACAGGAAGCGACCAGATCGGGAACTACCAGTACCTGGACACTTACAGCAGCAGCGGTATTGCTTATAACGGCGTCATCGGGCAGCAGCCCAATCGACTTTACAATCCGGATTTTGCCTGGGAAACCAGCAAGAAACTGGAAGCAGGATTGGAACTGGGTTTTTTCAAGGACAGGATATTTATTACAGGCGCCTATTACCGCAATCTGTCTAGCAACCAGCTGACGGGAATTCCACTGCCGGGAACGACAGGATTTCAAACCGTGCAGGCGAACCTAGACGCCACCGTTAGAAATACGGGATTCGAGCTTACGCTCCGCACTGTAAATATCGAAACCGTTGCTTTCAGCTGGAACACTTCGATCAACCTGACGGTATCAAAAAACAAGCTGGTTTCTTTTCCGGGACTCGAAGGCTCGACGTATGCCAGCCGCTATGTGGTGGGCCAGCCCATGAACATCAGGAAGCTTTACCATTATGAAGGGATCGATCCCGATACGGGGCTGTACCGATTTGCCGACACTAACGGAGACGGCAAGGTGAATTATCTAGACATGACTGCTATTGCCGATTTTTCTCCGAAGTATTATGGAGGTGGAAAAACCGGTCAAATTGACCACCCAATTCCAGTTCAAATTGACCACCTGTTTCGGTTGAAA
>NZ_RQVR01000012.1:10577-131019 GCF_003865365.1 Flavobacterium macacae
GATCCGAATTATTTTAACGAATATAACTAAAAATCTATTCCAAATCATTTATTTTTCTTACATTTTAAATGGGGCAAAAAAAACGAAACACTACTAAATGTCGAGCTCATTGCTACTTTAAAAGTATTATTTCTTCAATCCAAATCCCTTTGGCACAAATAAATACCCTTTACTGTAAATATTGAAATACAGTTTTAAAGGTTTTTTTAATCCCGGATAATTGATTTCATAAAGGTCTAAAAATCCTGCACCAGATTCGCCTCTTTTTGTTGGAAACGGGCAACAGCTTTCTACTTTTTTATAGGTAATTGTTTCGCCTTTTGGTCCGGTCAAAGCGTCTAAAAATCGTTTTGGGTTGCTGTCTTCGTCTTTTACATTTTTATAAAAAACATTAATCGGATAATCTTTGTTATAGCCGTATTTTTTGTCTTTGGCATATTCAGTGATTAAAAACCAGCCATCTTTGGTCAGCGTTGGTTCGGGCGCATTTTCATCCACATTTTTTAAGGTAGATTTCGCGCTGATGCAAGAAACCAGTGCCATTCCAGCAAATACAAGCAGTAACAATGATTTTATTTTCATGATTTTATTTCTTTTTAGTCTGAATGAAATACGAAACTACAGCTGCAATTACCATTCCAATGGATAACGTAAAAAAGACAGTTTGCATTATGTAGCTTTTCAAATTAAAATAACTCGCTGCAGCCACTTTGTCATTTGAAAGTGCAATCATATTTTCAAAAAATTCAGGTGCAATTACTTCGTGAATCGAGGCTTGCGACAACGGCATCAGCAATGCAATTATAATGGTCATGTAAAGTCCGGTGGCGGTTCCTTGTTTCCAATCCATATTTCCGTTGAAAAAACGGAATTTTTTCTCTTTTAAGGCAGCTATGTAAATTATGGAAGCAAGGACGTAAAAAAGTAGCGAAGAAAGCATGTAATAACTTATATTTTCTCCAAAAACGCCCAACACTTTCTCAAAAATAGCCCAAGCCAAATAACAAAAAGTATAACGGATTCCCCATTTAAATTCAATCGCAAATTTTTTCATTGTAGGTTTTTTTTATTCTGAAGCCAAAATTAAAGGTTTAATTTTAACTTAGAATCTATTTTGGAACGAAATTGTACGATAGAGTGGAAGTGAATTCTTATTTTTGCCGAAAATAATTTCATTATGTATAGTTTTTACGGCACTTGGCCTTGGTATATTTCAGGATTTTTGCTTGGAGCAGTTATGCTGACACTTGTTTATTTCGGAAAAACATTCGGAATGTCGTCGAATTTAAGAACGCTTTGCACGATTTCGGGCGCGGGGAAATTTTCGGATTTCTTTCGTTTCGATTGGAAATCACAGCGCTGGAATCTTGTTGTCGTATTAGGAGCGATGATTGGCGGTTTTATTGCCGTAAATTATTTGAGCGACGGTTCTGGCGTGCAGCTCAATCCACAGACGATTACGCAATTGCAAGAAATGAAAATTGATGCTCCGGTAAACGGAAACCTAATTCCTGAGAAGTTTACTTCGGCAGAAAGTATTTTTACCCCAAAGATTTTTGTATTTATGCTTTTGGGCGGATTATTGGTCGGTTTTGGAGCAAGATACGCCGGAGGCTGTACTTCGGGACACGCAATTAGTGGATTGAGTAATCTGCAATTGCCTTCTTTAATTGCCGTTATCGGATTTTTTATCGGAGGCTTGGTTGCTGCACACTTTCTTTTACCTCTAATTTTTTAAGCTATGAAATTTATAAAATATCTATTAGTCGGAATTGTTTTCGGAATCGTTTTGACAAAAGCAGAAGCCGTTTCGTGGTACAGAATTTATGAAATGTTCCAGTTCCAGTCGTTTCACATGTTTGGAATTATGATGACCGCCATGTTTGTAGGCGTTCTAGGAGTTCAAATTTATAAAAGAAAAAATATTAAAAATATTGAGGGAACACCGATTTCTATTCAAGACAAGGAAAAAGGATTTTTGAGCTATGCTATTGGAGGAATTCTTTTTGGACTTGGTTGGGGAATGATTGGAACGTGTCCCGGGCCTATTTTTATCTTGATTGGAGCTGGTTTTTACGGCATCGGAATTGTGCTGATCGGAGCTTTGATCGGTACTTTTTTATATGGAATTTTAAAAGAAAAATTGCCCTATTAAAGTTTGGCTAAAAGCTATAAAAAACAATCGCAGGAAAAACGAATTTCCTGCGAATGCCTACTAACTCAAACCTTAAAACAAAAACTTAGTTCGAATAAACCCGAACATAATCGATAATAAATTCCTGTGGAAAGATGCTGTCATCCACTTCTGGACCGCCAAAATTGCCACCAATTGCCATATTTAAGATGAAATAAAACGGCTGGTCAAAGGGCCAAACGTCTTCATTTTTATCTTTTGGATTAAAAGTATACACTAAAATAGCATCTACATAAAAATCCATTTTGTCTTTTTTCCAATCCACGCCAAAAGTGTGAAAACCTTCTTCGATATTTTCAAATTTCATTTTGCTTGAACTTGCATTGTCGCCGTGATTGGCTTGCGTGTGAAGCGTTGTGTACACCATTTGAGGATCTCTTCCAACATATTCTAAAATGTCAATTTCACCGCTTTTTGGCCAACCTACATGTTTGATATTAGCACCCAACATCCAGAAAGCAGGCCAGATTCCTTGACCAACAGGCAATTTTGCACGCGTTTCCATATAGCCATATTTGAACTCTTTTTTACCCGCGGTCGTGATTCTCGTGGAAGTGTATTTGTCACCGTCTTTTTTAGCGGTGATTACTAAATTTCCATCCACCAACTTGTGGTTTTCTTTGGTATAAATTTGGCGTTCGTTATTTCCCCATCCGCAGATATTTGGGCAACCGTCGCCTAATTCAAAGTTCCAAACGTTCTCGTTTAAACTTTTCCCGTTAAAATTTTCTTCCCAGATCAACTTTCCTTTTTTGGCTTGACCAAAAGAAAAACTCGCTGAAAGCATTAAAACGGCTATTAAAGTAGTTTTCATTTTTTATTAATTAGAATATTTAAAATCAGATTGTAATGTAGCCATAGAGCTTCCGCCAACAAACACTTGGAAATCGCCTGCTTCCACTTCCCATTTTTTATTTGCAGTATAAAATTCAATTGTTTTTTCATTAATTTCAAAAGAAACTGTTTTGGTTTCTCCCGCTTTTATTTCAGTCATTTCAAAGCCTTTCAGCTCCCGAACCGGACGAGTTACGCTGGCAACCAAATCTCTGATGTACATTTGAACGACTTCTTTTCCATCGACTTTGCTGTTGTTTTTGACGTCTACAGTTACCGTAATTGTTCCGTTTTTAGCAAATGATTTTTTGTCTAGTTTTAAATTAGAATATTCAAATTTAGAATAGCTCAATCCAAATCCAAACGGATATTGGGGCGTATTTTCAACATCGTTGTAATGCGACCAAAAAACGCTTTCCGGATTATCTGTCGAAGGCCTTCCGGTATTTTTATAGTTGTAATAAATTGGCAATTGTCCCACATTTCTAGGGAAAGTCATTGGCAGTTTTCCACTCGGATTGTAATCTCCGTACAAAACTTGCGCAATGGCATGGCCGCTTTGCGTTCCTAAATGCCAAGCTTCAACGATGGCAGGAATGTTTTTTGCCGCCCAAGGAATAGTCAACGGACGGCCGTTTTGCAACACCAAAACAATATTTTTATTGGCTTTAAAAACGGTTTCTAACAGCTCTTGTTGCACGCCCGGAAGTCCGATTTCAGCACGGCTTCTTCCTTCGCCAGATTGCAAACCGTGTTCGCCAAGTACCATAATCACGACATCAGCATTTTTTGCTGCAGCAAATGCTTTGTCGAAACCACTTTTGTCTGTCATGTTGATTTTGGTTTGTTCTACGAATTTTGGTAATCCTACAGCCACGTCAGCCCCGTTTTCGTAGGTAATTTGATTTCCCTTGTACATATTCATTCCTTCCAAAAAAGAAACCGCGGTGTTATCATCAGCACCGATCCTCCAGCTTCCAAGCGGACTTGTTTTGTCGTTGGCCAACGCTCCGATGATGGCAATTCTCTGCCCTGATTTTTTTAGCGGAAGCAAATCATTTTCATTCTTTAAAAGAACGATTGATTTTTTTGCCATATCTAAAACGCCGTCTTGAAATTCTTGTTTTCCGGTGGTTTCTTTTTCACGAGCTTCGTCGCAATATTTGTAGGGATCATCAAACAATCCCAATAAAAATTTCACTCTCAAAATGCGACTTACGGAATCATCGATTTTGTCTTCAGAAACTTTTCCTTCTTTGACTAAATCCACCAAATGGTTTAAATATCCGTAGGATTCCATATCCATATCAGAACCCGCATTTGCGGCAAGCATCGAAGCTTCTTTTAGATCTTTTGCATAGCCGTGCGGGATCATTTCTGCCACAGAACCCCAGTCAGAAACCACGAATCCGTTAAAATTCCATTCGCCTTTCAGCAAATCTCTTTGCAAATATTTGTTTCCCGTTGCCGGAATGCCTTCCAACTCATTGAAGGAATTCATAAAGGTCAAGACGCCAGCATCAACTGTCGCCTTGAAAGGAGGAAGGATGATGTTGTGCAAGGTATTTTCGCTCACATCAACGGTGTTGTAATCGCGGCCCGATTCTGAAAAACCATAACCGGCAAAATGTTTTGTACAGGCGGCAAGGTGAAATTCATCAAATTTGTCACCTTGAAAACCACGTACTCTGGCGATCGCAATTTGGCTTCCCAAGTAAGGATCTTCGCCAGCGCCTTCCATAACTCTTCCCCACCGCGCGTCACGCGTGATGTCAACCATCGGTGCGAAAGTCCAGTTTAAACCTGCGGCGGCAGCTTCGGCAGCGGCAATTTCGGCTGATTTTTTCATAGCTTCTAGATCCCAAGAAGCGGCTTCAGCCAACGGAATCGGGCTTACCGTCTTGTATCCGTGAACGACATCAAAACCAAATAGCATCGGAATTCCCAAACGGGTTTCTTCGACTGCAATTTTTTGCATTGCCCTGACTTCTTTTGCACCCCGAATATTCAGCATGGAACCTACCAGTCCTTTTTTAATATTTTCATATTTTTTTGAAGCTTCTCCTTCCGATGGAGCAGGGCCGGTTACATCATAGAATCCGTTGTATTGGTTCATCTGCCCGACTTTTTCTTCCAAAGTCATTAGTTTTAGTACCGAATCTACTCGTTGGGCAATGGGGTCTTTTTGACTTGCGGTCAAATTTGCTTTTGGAGTGCCACAACTTATGGCAAAAGCCAAAGAAAAGGTGAACAATCCATATTTTAATAGGTTGTTTTTCATTATATAAATTTGAAATTAAATAAATAAGAAGGCTTTTTGATGGCCTTCTTATCTATTAAACTTGGAAAAATTATTGGTAAACTCTTACATAGTCCACTTCCATTGAAGATTGCGAGAATCCCGGTGCGATTGTTCCTCCAAAAGTACCGCCCATCGCCACGTTCATTATCAGGAAGAAATCTAAGTTAAAAGGTGTTCCTGGATTGTTGGCCACTGTGTGGAAAGCAGGTTGGTCATCTACAGAAAATGTAATGGAAGTTGGGCTCCAAACCACTCTGTAGGTATGAAACTCGCCTCCAACATTTGAAGCAGTTGTTGTGGCAGTTGGTCCGTTTCCTCCAAAATTTCCAGGGAAATGAAGCGTTGAATGGATGGTGTTCGGCTGGTTTCCTTTGTGTTCCATCACATCAATTTCGCCACAAGCCGGCCAAGGATTTGTTTGGTAATTTTGCCCCAGCATCCAAAGTGCAGGCCAGGTACCGCCACCAACAGGTAATTTTGCCCTGAATTCTACTTTTCCGTAGGTGAATTCAAATTTGTTTTCAGAAACCAATCGGGCAGAAGTGTAGCTGGATCCCATGTAGCTTTCCGCTTTAGCGATAATTTTCAAAAATCCACCTTGAACGATTACGTTTTCTGGTCTGCTGGTGTAATATTGCGACTCGCTATTTCCCCAACCGTTATCTCCGGTTCCAATATTGTAACCCCAATTTGCTGAATTTGGAGCGCCGTCAACATCAAATTCATCAGCAAAAACCAAGTTGGTATAATCTGGTTCTGGCTCATTTCCACCACCTTGAACAGGAGGTTGTGAGCTGTAAATAAAGTACCAAGCTAAAGCAGGATCATTTCCGGGAACGGCTCTAATCACCATTCTGTCAGGAGTTATTGATAAAATATCATAAGAAGTTGCATTGATGTAATATCCCATAAAACCTCCGTCAGTGAATATCATTTCAGTGCCCGTTTTAAATTCGCTACCAACTAATGAAGATGACGGTCCAAGCGTTACAATTTTTTCACCACCAGTATTATAATTTAAGCAATGATCGCTTCCTGGAGCACCACCAAATTCCACTGCATAAGAAGCATTGAAGAATGTTTTTCCGAAGTTGTTTAAGGTATATTTTAAAACATCTCCGTCAGCCGTGAAAGTCAATTCGTTGTCATAAAGACAATTTGAATCTGCGGAAGCTTCTTTTTCAAAAGGTGTTGCGGCATAATAACCAGGCACGCGATTGGCATCAAGATCACCATTATTTGGACCTACGCCAAGATGCCCTGGAACGGCAGCTGCCCAATACCAAGTTTTAGAAGATCCGTTTGTTAATAATCCGAAAGTTACTAAATCAGAAAAATTACTGAATACGTCTTCAACAATAAAAGAAGCGCTACTTGCGACACCGCCTTTACCAATTGCGACAACCGTCACTTGATAAGAATTGATACCGTTTTTCGTGAATTTTTTTGTGAATTGACCTCCAGAAACGGTAGTGTTTGATAAATCTTCGAAAATAAATTTATAGCTCATCGCATTGTCTGCTTTTGCTTTTAAGATCACATCTCCTGTTCCGTTTCCGTTTGGATTATCAGCGTCAACGCCAACTATTTCGTAGGTTAAAGAAAGATTTGTTGGTGCGTCTAAGCTTCCGAATGACTTGTCATCGTCTTGACAGGCAGATACCAATACTATAAGCATCAGTAAAATTCCTAATTTGTTTAATATCTTTTTCATAGCGATTAATTTGAAAGTTTAACATCGTCAAAATAGTAGGTCGCTCCAGTTCCATTCGTTCCAAAGTCAAAGAAAAGCACTACGTTTTGATAGTTATTATTGTTGTTAATTCCGGTTAAATCATAAGTCAGTTCTTGCCAAGCATTTGCTACAGTTGTTGTAGCAGAAAGTTCGGTGTTGATTCCTGTATTTGAACTATTTTCTAGTTTTAATAAAACCGGAATTCCTGCTGCTGGCGACCAAACTTTAATTTTTATTTTTTGGAAAGAAGAAAAATCAATTGGTTCAGTTAATGTAATTGCTGTTCCGGCCCACACTTCTGCACCTGCATTTTTAACCACTTGTGCAACAAATGCACTCGTATTCATTCCGTTTGATTGTGGATTGGCAATTCTTGTAGCAAAAGCATTTCCGAAATCTCCAAAACCATAATTTAAAGTTGTGGATTCAAAAGTAAGAGGAAGCGTTTTTGGTTCAGCACCATCGGTTTGGCGGATGTCATCAAAATAGTATGTATCGCCGGAACCATTTGTTCCGAAATTAAAGAAGAAAATAACTTTTGAATATGAATTTGCAGTATTTACAGTTCCAAAATCATAAGTTAAGTATTGCCAAGCGTTTGCCACTGTTGTTACTTGATCTACTTCGTGGTTGATATCGCCATTATTTAGGTTCTCAATTTTCATTTTTACCGTAACACCAACTGCAGGAGACCACACTTTTACTCTGAATTTAGTTAGAGTAGAAAAGTCAATTGGACTGTCTAAAACGATGGTTGTTCCTGCCCAAACTTCAGCGCCAGCCGTTTTGATTGATTTTCCAACATTGGCACTTAAATTGATTCCAGAAATATCAGGGTTTGCAACTTTACTTGTGGCTGCATTTCCAAAATCTGAAAATTGATAGTTTAAAGTAGCATTTTCAAAAGTGATGGGCAAAGTAACCGGATTGCTGATGGTAACATTTTGAATCACTTCAGTTGTAGCAACACCTCCGCTGTAAGCGACAACTCTAACGGCATACGTTCCGATTGCAGCATAGGTGTGGTTTACAGTTTGCCCTTCATTAAATTGTACTGGAGTTTGGCTTGGATCTTCGCCATACCATACTTCAAAATACGTTTCAAAATCAGCAGTTGCAGTAACACCAATTGTAAAAGTATCTCCGGTGGCAGGAATGATCGTCACAGCCACATTTTCTGGAGCCACAAATGCAACTGTCAATGGGAGTATTGCTTCTGTTGTTTTTCCGTTGATTCCTGTTGCTATGATTTTTACGTTATATTGACCTTCGGCATACGTGTGAGTCGTTTTTTGACCCACGGCTAAAGTCACTGATTCCACAGTCGCATCGCCATAAAAGACTTCATAACTTACAATACCTTCTCCGTGTGGAGCGATGGTAACCAATCCAGAATTATTTTGAGTAATCGTAAATAATGCTGAAATATTTGCTGGAGCATCGGCATTATCAAAAAAGCCGGTATCAGAATCATCTTGTGAACAAGCCAACAATAATGAAACGAAAAAAATGCTCGCTATTAGTTTAATATTCTTCATAGTTTATATGTTTTAATATCCAGTATTTTGAGACCAGTTTCCGTTAGAAAATTGGATTTCCTCGATTGGAATAGGGAATACCTCGTTTTTGTTTGATGAAAAACCTTCAATTTCAATGGCAGCTCTTCCGGTTCTAACCAAGTCAAAGAAACGGTGGCCTTCGCCCATTAATTCTCTTCTTCTTTCTTCCCAAATGAAGGTAGTTAAAGTAGCTCCAGATCCGTTGATGTCGTGATTGGTATCTCCAAAAGCTCTTCTTCTCACAAGATTTAAGTAAGTTCTTGCTTTTGTTTCATCAATGCCGCCTCTATTAAAAGCTTCGGCAGCCATCAATAAAACATCTGCATAGCGAATTGCTCTGTAATTGTTAGGGTTTGTCAAGTTTAAATCTCCTTGAGAACCCGCTGATCTTGTTCTTGGAATGTATTTTTTATTGAAATAACCGGTGTGTTTGTAACCTTCTCCATAAGTTGCGCCCGTTTGTGCCGCCCAAGCAACGATATCTAAAATAGCTACATTTTTTCTTAAATCATCATCATCAAAGCTATCATATGCTTCTTGTGTGGGAACATTGAAACTGTAACCTGAGGAAAATAAAGGACCAGAATAATTTCTGACGCCGCTAAAACCTACAGCAACATTTCCTTCAGAACATTGCAAACATCCAAATCCAGCACCTTCAATATCAGTATATTGTACTTCAAAAATAGATTCAGGACCATTTTCTCCAGCATGCTCAAAAATAGTATTGTAATCAGTTACTAAAGAATATCCTCCAGTTACATTAATCAAGTTTTCAAAAACAGCAGCTGATTCAGCGAATTTGTCTTGAAATAAATACGCTTTTCCAAGTAATGCTTGAGCAGCACCTTTAGTTACTCTACCTTGTTGTGCAGGAATAGTACTCAAATTGTCAATTGCAAAAAGCAAATCAGCTTCGATGGAAGCATACACTTCTTCTTTTGTTGAACGTGGAATAGTACTTTCGTCACCTAATCTAAAACGAGCATCACCTTTCAAAGGAATTCCTCCAAACCATTTTACCAATTCAAAGTGGTAATACGCTCTTAAAAAACGGGCTTGTGCAATAACTTGCTCTTTTCCTTCAAAATCAGTTTTGTCTTTAAATTCTAAGATGTAGTTGCATCTGTTCACACCAGCAAACATCCAATCCCAAACATTTTTTAAATTTGAGTTCACAGGTGTGTGAATCATTTCGTCAATTTGTTGGAAACCCGGAGTGTCATTGGCACTTTCGCCACCACTTAATGTATTGTCAGAAGCAATTTCACCTAACAATACATTGACATAAGTTGATTGCAAAAGGTCATAAGCAGCTACTAAAGCCAAATCATATTCTTCTTTTGAGTTGAAATAGTTTTCAGAGTCAATAGAATAAGTTGGTTTTCTGTCCACGAATTCATCGCTGCAAGAAACTGTTAGAGAAGCTATAAGTCCAAAAGCGACAATAGCTTTGAATATATTATTTTTCATTTTCATAGAATTAAAAATTAATGTTTGCACCTAATAAGAAAGTTCTTGGTACTGGATAAAATCCATAATCAACTCCGCCGCCGATTGGCGCACCTGATGAAGCTCCTGGATCATAACCCATATATTTTGTAAAAGTGTATAAATTGTTTACACCCACATAAATTCTGGCTTTTGAAATACCTGAGTCTCCAAATAAATCTTGAGCCATATTGTATCCAATTTGTACATTTTGAATTCTGATGTACGAAGCATCTTCTACATAAAAGCTTGAGAAATTTTTATTTCCTGTGGCTCCAATTGTTGCTCTTGGAACAGAATTGCTTGTTCCTTCGCCAGTCCATCTGTCAAGAACATAATTCAATTTGTTTCCGTATTGAATATCTCTTTCATAGTTTCTTACCATATCATTTCCGATGGAAGCAAAAGTGTAAGCAGAGAAGTCAAAGTTTTTATATTTCAATGTAAGATTGAAACCCATGGTTGCCGCAGGAATCGGATCACCAATGTTAGTTCTGTCGTTTGCATCAATTTTTCCGTCACCATTTACGTCAACAAAACGAAGATCTCCCGGTTTTGCTTCAGCGCCAAGTGCCACTTGTGACGGATGTGCATCCACTTCAGCCTGGTTTTGGAAAATTCCAGCAGTTTGGTAACCAAAGAAGTAACCCATTGGTTTTCCTACTTGCATTCTTGAAGTTGGAGTGCTTAATCCAAAGTTTCCACCTTCATAAAAACCTGTTCCGTTATCAACTCTTGTCACTTTATTTTTTAAGAAAGTAACGTTATAATTGATATCAAAACTGAAATTATCAGAAATCTGATCTTTATAACCAATTGCAAATTCAACTCCATAATTTTTCACATCCCCCGCATTTAAAGTCGGCGCGCTAGCTCCAGGAGCCCCAATTCCGATAATTCCTGAAACCGGAATCGCTGGAATTAACAAATCTGTTCGTGTGTCGATAAAGTAATCTGCAACGATAGAAACCTTGTCATTGAAAAGATTTAAATCAATACCCACGTCAAATTTCTTAGCTTCTTCCCATTTAACATTGGCATTTTGAATCGCTCCACCAGCAGTTCCGTTGGTTAATTCTCCGTCAAAAACATACGTTCCTTCACCATTTAAAATTCCAAGATACCTGTTGTTTCCAATCTGGTCATTTCCTAAAGTTCCATAACTGGCTCTAATTTTAAAGAAGTTTACCAGAGGAGAATCGCCATAAAAACCTTCATCAGAAACTACCCATCCCGCAGTAAAGGAAGGGAAGTAAGCTACTGAGTTTGCAGGTCCAAATTTTGTTGAAGAGTCGCGTCTGATGATGGCAGAGAAAAGATATTTTCCTTTGTAGTCATATTGAAGTCTTCCAAAGTAAGAAAGTCTTCTTTCGTCATATACATACGATGAATTTTGTTTTGCATTTACAGCTCCGGTAGTTAGAGAAATATCTGCAAATTCCCATGAATTGTTCGGAACATCATAACCCGTTGCACCAAGTCCATTTCCCCATTCTTTATAAATAGTGGTACCAACAGTTAATCCAAAATTGTGTGCTTCACCAATTGATTTTTTGTAATCAGCATACAAGTCAAAAGAGTAGTTATTATCATTTACCGTATTTTGAGTTACGCTACTTCTTGGATTGTCATAAATTTTTCCGCCATAATCAAGTAGCTTGGCAAAAGATTTACCTTCAGAATTTGAAGTATTAAAACCCATTCTTCCGTTAAGTTTTAATCCGTCAAGGATTTCGTACTCAACACCAAAAGTTCCGTTTAATTTTTTGTAATTATAAGAATTATAAGTGTTTTCAATTTGCGCTAACGGATTGATGATTTCTGAACCATAAACCGCTTGATTCGGAACCAAGGAATAGTTTCCGTTGTCATCAAAAGCATTAATTGTAGGAGCGATGTTCAAAGCATTGAACAAAACTGAACCAAGCACATTTTCATTTAACGTTTTTCTGTCAAAATAGGTGTAAATCGCATTTGCGTTCAACTTTAATTTGTCAGTTACATCAGCATTGATACTTATTCTTGCCGTATTTCTTAAGAAACCTGATTTGTTTCCACCAACTAGACCTTCTTGATCAAGGTGCGAACCGCTGACAGAATACGTGATTTTATCAGAACCTCCAGAAATGTTGATATCGTGGTTCACAATTGGCACCGATTTTCCAAAAACTTGATCTTGCCAATCCGTTCCTTTTCCTAAACCAGTCGCATTTGGAAACGGAAGTGGATTTCCGTTGTTAGCATAACTTTCATTCACATACAATGCAAATTCAGTAGCGTTTAAAGTTGGTAATTTTCTGCTAGTTTCTTGAAAACCAGTATATACATTATAGTTAATAACCGCTTTTGAGTTTCTTTTTCCTTTTTTAGTAGTAATCAAGATGACACCATTAGCCCCAATAGTACCATAAATGGCGGCTTGTGCATCTTTTAAAATCGTAATCGATTCAATGTCATTTGGATTCAAAAGACTTAAATCTCCAATATATCCATCAATGATCGCAGTAGGTCTGTTTTCTCCATTAGTAGCAATACCTCTAATTCTAATATCCAAGCCAGCACCAGGAGCACCAGATTGTGAAGTCACATTTACACCCGAAACGGTTCCTTGTAAAGCTTGTTCCACTTTAATAGGTTTAAGGACTTCAAGGGTTTGGCTTGAAATGGTACTTACGGCTCCGGTGACTTCTTTCTTTTTTTGCGAACCATAACCGATAACAACAACTTCATCTAATGATTGCTGATCAGAATCAAGTCTAACATTAATTGGCTGATTTGAAGTAACTGAAATTTCTTTCGTAGTAAATCCAATGTAACTAATAACTAATGTAGATCCAGAAGGAACTTTTACCAATGTAAAGTTACCGTCTAAATCTGCGGTTGTTTGCTGTGTTCCATTTTTAACGGATACATTGGCTCCAGGTAACCCTAAACCTGTTTGAGCCTCGATTACTGTTCCACTAATATCATAATTCTGCGCAAAACAAAATGATGATAGTAAGAGGAAGGTAAAGAGGTAAAAGTTTGACTTCATATTTATTTGTTTTTTGTGATAGTTAAAATTAGTTTAGATATATGATACTTTAATAAATAGAACCACAACAAAAAATATACAATTCAAAAAAAAAGCCTTTTTATTATGGTTTTGATAATACAAGTCTAGTGTTAACAGTAAATTAAGACTTTCTTAATGATATACTAATGATCTCACAAAAGGTCTTAAAAATAACATTACAACGTTATTGTTGTGGTGATGTATAGGTGAAATTATGAAGTGTTGTAGTTGTTTAAATGGAAAGTATGTGCTCAACAAGGCCTTCTTCATGGGCCAATTCCATTTTTTTACGCAAACGATATCGTTTTATCTCCACACTTCGCACCGAGATATTCAACAACGGAGCAATTTCTTTTGAGGAAAGATTTAATCGAAGATAGGCACAAAGTCGAAGATCGTTGGGAGTTAATGTTGGGTGCAGTGCTTTTACTTTTTTCAAGAAATCCTTGTCGGCGTTGTTGAACGCATCTTTAAAGATATTCCATGTATCTTCTTCACTGATATTTTTGTTGATGGTGGTGATAACCGATTTGATGTTTCGGCTTCCTTCTTCAGAATCTTTCTTCAGATCATCTTTAATCCGACTCAAAAACTCATTCTTTTTAATCAAGCTCATCGTTGACGCCGCCAATTCACGATTTTTACTTTCGAAATCGTCTTCTAATTGCTGGTTTTTGATTTTCATCAATTGCTGTTCTGTTTCTAACTCTTTAATTTCAAGAAGGCGGTTGTTTTCTTCAATCAATTTCTCTTTTTGCCTGTGGTAATAATTTTTATAAGCGCGGTTGATAAAATAAGCCATAATGCAAAGTATGATCATATAAATAAAAACCGCAAGATTGGTTCTGTACCAAGGTTTTAGAATTGTAAAAGAATAAGAGGCGACATTTTCTGAAGAATCATTTCCGATTTTTCCCCTGACTTTAAAAGTATAATCGCCAGCCGGAAGATTTTTAAAATTGATGGTTGGTTTCGTACTCCATTCGCTCCAAGTTTCTTGTGAACCTTCTAAAATGTACTGAAATTCCGCATTGATGTACTTATTAAACTCCGGAACGGTATATGAAAAAGTAATATTATTCTCTGCAAATTTAAAATCAGATGGCCCTTTTATGGACGCAAACTGCAAGTTCTCATTGGTTTTATTCACCGTAATGCTTGACATTGAAATTTTATATTTATTGAATTTCAATTCGTCAATGTTTAAAGTATAATAGCCATCGGTGGTCCCGATCAAATAAATCGAATTTGAAATTTGCGTTATATTTTCATAACCAAGCATCGAATTGGTCAGTGATGAAGGAATCGGAACAATGTTGTGCTTTAACTGCGAACTCAATTTACCGAAGGAGAAATAATTGATATAATTTTTGGTAAAAAACCAAAGGCGGTTCGAATTGTCAACCATTAATTTCCCAGAAGTATAATCGTCTTTCTTGAAAACCTGGCTTAAATCTTCTTGTTTTTCAAACTGTTTTGTTTTTTTATTCAGTTTAAAAATTCCTTCTTTATAGGAATAATAAATGTTGCCATTGAACTGTGTCAAACTTGCATTTTTTCCTTTTGATGGATTTTTGTAGGTATCAAATTGAGCCGTTTTGGTCAAATTTTTATCCAATTGAAATCTAAAAACGCCTTTGTATTCATGGCTTACATAAACTTCAAGCGATTTTGTGATTTCAAAATATTTTGAAGAATAATCAAAACCATCAATTTTATTTTTGAAATTCCATTGGCCGTTTTTATTTTCTAAAATTGAAAGTCCATAATAATTTCCTTGTAAAAGCAGATCCTCTTGCCCCGGAACCGTTTCAAATTTCCAAGTTCCAGAATGGGCAAAAATATGGCGCGAATTATTTTCTGATATGATAAATGTTCCCGAATCGTGACCGCAAAAAAGCGTTCCTTTATGTGAGAAAAGCGACCAAACCTGTCCTTTTGTTCCGCTTATAAATTTAAAATCTTCGTTTGAATTGTATTTTTTGTAAAACAGACCTTGATTGGTTCCTACGTATAAATTTTCATTGTGCAAAATCGAAGTATACACGGTTCCTAAAATTCCGGTATCGTCAGAAAACGAACGAACGGGTGAATTTAAATTGATGCAGTTGATGCCGTTATCCAGTCCGATCCAAAGGTTTTTGTCAAAATCTTCAAATATGGAAAGCGCCGTATTGTTGCTCAAACCTTTGTTTTGTGTAATGTGATACAGCAGTTTTCCTTCCTTTGAAATAATAAAAATTCCGTTTGAAACACTTCCCAAAGCAAAAGCGCCGTCGTTCAGTTGCTGACTGCTGTAAATACTGCTGTTCAATAAGTCGGTATCGGCTTCGGTATTCCATTTGGAAATTATTCCGTCAGAAAAATTAAAAAAGCCGTTAAATTGTGTCTGGATTAAAAGCCCGCCATCCTTTGAAAATAGATTGACGATTTTATTTTTCAGTATCGTTTGGTTATTGGAAATCAGCTTTCCGGTTCCGTTTTCAATTTCAAAAAGACCTTCGCCATAGGTTTGGTAATAAATACCGTCGTTGGTTTTAAAAGCTCTTGAAATGGCACTTTTTGGATGAATTATTTTAAATCTTGAAGTTTTTGTATCGTATAAAAAAATCTGGTTTAGCGATTGAAAAACGACCCATTGGTCAAAATCGATGATATTCCAAATCTGTTCATCGTCTAAGATTTTATCTTTCAGGTTTTTACTTAAAGAAAAGTATTTTAAAAGTCCGTTGGATTGTCTTTTCCAATACCCAAATTCCATATAACAGCCCGTGTAAATGCGGTCTCCGATAGATTTTGCCGAACGAATAATTGTTTCATTTGGCGAAGGGTAAAGCGACCAGTTTGAACCGTTGAATTCCAGAAGGCCTTCGTTATTTGCAAAATAGACAAACTGATTGTCGTCTTGCGTAATCATCCAGTTTTGGTTTCCAGCATTATAAGTGTTGGAAGCGTATTTTAAAATAGGGGGAAGCTCTTGAGAAAATCCCAAAAACGAACAAAGCAGTAGCAAGAGAATTATTTTCTTAGGCAAAACGATACTATTGATTAAGTTGGTAAGGTGATACGAATATACGATTTGAAATCAAAACTATGCTAAGTGATCTTTGATGTAATTGTTGCAAATCACAATTTTTATACTTTTTTTCAGTTTATAGTTCAAACTAATAAAAACAATATGAAAAAGAAACTTTTTTTGATTTGTGCGTTTGCTATGGCGGGCTTATCGATGATTTCTTGTAATTCAGACGATGAAGATTTTGAGAGAAGTATCGTCGGGAAGTGGAATTACAACAAAACGATTGTCAGCACTAATGGCGGAACTCCAGTTGACAGCCCTTATAACGAGCACGAAGAAGGCTGTAATAAAGATTATGTAGAATTTGTGCAAGGTGGCGTTTTTAGAGACGTTATTTTGTTTAAAAACCAGCAAGGAGTTTGTACCGAAGATACGGCGCCAAATTCCACTTGGACAAAAGATAATTCAACATTAACGATTGGAAACGACGTTTATACGATTGTAACGCTCAACGGTTCAGAGTTGCGTTATGAAAATACAACTGATGTCAGTGGCGTTCCGGTGAAGGTGGTAAAAGTTTATACCAAAAATTAAGAAATAAAAAAGGCTGTCGTAATTGACAGCCTTTTCTTTTTAAACTATTTCAGCACTTAATCCGGCATCTAAAAGCCCAGTGCATTGTGGTTTTAATTCGTCTAAACCTCCTGTTTTAACTGTGCATTTTCCTTTGTAATGAATAATTAAGGAACATTGTTCAGCTTGTTCAGAAGTGTGGTTGCAAACGCGCACTAAAGTGTTGATAACGTGGTCAAAAGTGTTTACATCGTCATTATAAACGATGATTTCATTGTTTAAACCAACTTGTTCTTCAACTAAAACTTCTTCTAAAATTTGTTCTTTTGTACTCATAATCAAAACTTTAATCTAATTTACGTATTTTAAGGCAACCCAATTATTTCTTTGGTGTTTTTTAACGTAAGTCAATCCTTTTTCAGTGCACGATGCATTAATCACCGGAATGTCTTCTTCGTAAAAACCACTCAAAAATAAAGTGCCGTTTTCATTCAAGCAGTCCACATAGTGTTGCATATCGTTCAGTAAAATATTTCGGTTGATATTGGCAATAATTGTGTCGTATTTTTTTCCTTCCAATAAAGAAGCATCGCCTTCATAAACGGAGATGTGCTTGCAATTATTGCGCTCTGCATTTTCAATCGAATTCAAATAACACCAATTGTCAATGTCAATCGCATCCGTTGGCTGAGCGCCTTTCATTTCAGCTAAAATTGCCAAAATTGCCGTTCCACAACCCATATCTAAGGTTTTCTTTCCTTCAAAATCATTTTCCAAAATATGCTGGATCATCATGTGTGTTGTTTCATGATGACCTGTCCCAAAAGACATTTTTGGTTCAATCACGATATCATATTTAGCATCTGTTTTTTCGTGAAAAGGCGCGCGAACGTGGCAAATTCCGTCCACATCAATCGCTTCAAAATTCTTTTCCCATTCTTCATTCCAGTTCACTTGCTCGATTTCTTCAATCGTGTAGCTTATTGTAAATTCAGGAGAATTTAAGATGAAAATATCTTCTAAAACGTCTTCGGTCCAAAGCGCTTTCTGGATATATGCATTTACACCGTTTTCAGTTTCAATGAAACTTTCAAAAGGTTTTTCGCCTAATTCGGCTACTAAAATTTCAGAACCCAATTCTTTTGGTTCTACTTTAAAATGATATCCCAGATAAGTAATTGCCATAACGTTAATTTTTTGCAAAGGTAATATTCTAATAACATTGGTGCGTCAAAATTAATATTAAGTTTGCACAATGATAATTTAAGTATATTTTTGGTAAAATTATGAAACTAATTTCTCTTGAATGTTTCTAAAATGTAAAGTAAACTTTACCTTAATTGTATTAAATACAACTTTTAAAATGAAACAGCTTTTTCTTTTAGGTTTACTTTTTTGTGCAACGATTTCCAGCGCACAAGTCGTAAATGTCAGTACTAAAGACAATGATTTAAAATTGCCGACATTGCCATATTATAACTTTGGTCGAGGCGTCGGCTTGACTTCTCCTGATAGTATTTTTCAATTAAATATTCGTTTCAGGATGCAAAACCGAGTTTCTTACATCCAGAATGAGGATGAAGATGCTTCTTATGACGGACAAATTAGACGACTTCGTTTGCGCTTTGACGGGTATGTCGGGAATCCAAAATTTTTATATGCGGTGCAACTTTCTTTCGCTCCCGGAGATATAGGCGAAATTGAAGAAGGAGAAAACGTCAACATTATTCGCGATGCGGTAGTCTATTATCGCCCGAATGAAACGTGGAGTTTTAGTTTTGGACAAACCAAATTGCCTGGAAACAGACAAAGGGTAAATTCGTCTGGAGGTTTGCAATTAACGGATCGGTCTATAAATAACGCAAAATTTACAATTGACCGTGATTTTGGCTTCCAAGCGCATTACTTGAATGAATATACAAATAAATTCTCGTATAATTTTAAAGGTGCGGTTTCTACTGGGGAAGGAAGAAACTGGACAAAAAGCAATGATAACGGAGTTGCCTTAACAGGAAAAGTAGAAGTTTTGCCATTTGGCGCTTTTACAAAAGACGGCGCTTATTTTGAAGGTGATATTGTACGTGAAGAAAAGCCAAAATTGATGCTTTCGGGAGGTTTTCAGCAAAACAACCACGCCAGAAGAACACAAGGTCAATTGGGCGAAGATTTGTTTGAACAAAGAACTTTAAAAGCGGTGTTTGCCGATGCCATATTAAAATACAACGGATGGGCTTTTATGACAAGTTATTTGTCTAGAACGGCTGATGATCCCATTACTTTTAATCCAGAAGATGCCACCGACTTTAATTATGTGTACACCGGAAGCGGTTTTGACTACCAAGCGAGTTACCTTTTCCCTACAAATTACGAAATTATCGGAAGATTTTCTACTCAAAAAGTAAATAAAGATATTGAAATGTTAGCGCCAAATGTAAAGCAATACAGCATAGGCGTAACCAAATATTTGTGGGAACACGCCTTTAAATTGCAAGGCGAAGTGACTTTAGACGACCTGAATTATTTTGACGGAAGCAACAAAAAAAATTGGTACGTCAGATTTCAAGTTGAAATCGGAATATAATTTAAAAGCTCACATTTGTGGGCTTTTTTTTATTTTAAGAATTGATTAATGGTAGTGGAAGCATAGTTAATTAATGATATTTTACCCATAAATTTTAAAAAGCTAAATGTGCACTTTTTTTAGTTTTGAGCTACTTGATTAAACAAAAAAATCCCGCCAGAACGACGGGATTTTTGCTTTCAATCGACTTAAAAATTAAAGAACATGCGTGTCAATTGAAATTCACAAACTACTTCACAACAAGTTTTTTTGTGATTCCTTCAGAAGTTTTTACAAGATAGATTCCTGTAGCAAAACTTGACGTGTTGATTGTAAGGGCTTCTTTTGCCGAGTGAATTAATTTTCCTGAATAATCGAATACTTCAATGTCAGCAACTCTATTAAAATAAACGATTCCGTTTGTGGCAGGATTTGGGAACAAAACAAAAGTTTTTGGTTCAAATCCATAATCTGGCTTGGAAAGATTTTCAGTATTTACTTCGAACAATGTCAAAGTACCGCTGATTTCATTTGCCACAATAATATAATCTTTATTTGTTGGGCTTTCAGAAGCTTTGATGTGCAAAATCCCTTCTGGACCGTGATCACCCGTGTAAGCAGAAACGCTTCTGTTGTTTTTATAATCTACAAATTTTACGTCATTTGGATTGGTAACGTCATAAACCATCACGCCACCAATTCTTTCCAATCCGATGAAAGCAAACGTTTTTCCAGCAATTGTTGCCACTGTCACACCTTCAGGCTCTGGACCTTTAGCACGGCTTCTTGATTTCGCACCATTTTCTTCGTGATTTGAATTGAATAAAGGAGCAATCGATGGAGTCAAAGCGGTGTACATTTCAAAATCATCGCCACTGTCATAAACAAGCTGTTTTGTATCTGCATTAAAGATTGAAAAAGATCTTCCGCCAAGTGCATAAATTTGCTCCATATCTGCGTTAGCATCTGTATTTCCTGAAAAAGCTGTAACTCTAAAACGGCCTGCGTTGTACGATTGTTTCAACATGGAAGACTGCGGATAATTTGCAGGATTTAAAGTGTAAGAAGCATCGCCAACCGCAATTCTTTCCACAAAACCAGTGTATTCTTTTTCGTCACCTTCGTTTGCAGTCACAATATAATTTGTACCACCAACTGAATAATTTGCGATTCCGTCAGGTTGATAGAACGATTTTATGGGCCAGTTTGCAATTAAAATTTGTCCGTTATTGTCAGAAATATCAGCTCCGTTTCCAACCAAGCTCATATCTTTTGCACCCAAAGCCCAAACAGAATTGTAAGTATTATTTGTCAAGTCGATTTCTGCAATCGCATTGTTTTCTTGCAAAGCAACATACGCTTTTTCTGAATCTGCATTAATCGTAATGTATTCTGGTTCAAAATCTTGCGATAATGTGCTTGTTGATTTTAATTTACGAACACCGCTTGCCATAAGAGAAGCTTCTTGCGAATTGAATTGCGTAAATAACATGGTCGTTACGTTAGCTTGCGTCAAGTTTGTAATTCCTCCAGAAATAGTGATAACGCTCACAGAACCTTCTGGATCTACAGAATAATCCGCATTTGGCTGGCCTTCATTTGCCGTCAAAACTTTAGTTCCGTCTGGAGTGAATGTGATCATATCTGGCAAAGCGCCAACGGTAACTTGTTTTAAAAATGTTCCGTCAATTGTAAAAAATACAACTGATCCGTCAAGCGCTTCGTTCGCATTTGGCGAAGCAACAGCCACGATTCCGTTTTTTACGGCAACGCTCGTAACGCCACCATAAGGATTCATATTGATCGAATTAATTACAGAAAGAGCTGTTGGATCAGAAAAATCTATGATATCCAAATAACCAGCAACCGCGCTTGTTGTAAATAATTTTTGCGAAACAGGATCGTGAACTACAATCTCACAAGTACTTGAATTTGTGCCAGAAGGATCAAAGCTTCCAATGTAATCTAACGTAATATTTTGGTTCGGAATCGGGGCCAATCTGTCGTTATCTTTGATATAAATGGTGGCTTCAGGATTTCCAGTGATGGTAAAATTCACCGGATTTTCTAAGCGTACCACAAAATATTCAGCGTGTTGTTCTTCTAAAGTATCGTCAATAATCGGAATTTGAATGGTATGGGACAGAGGACTTCCGTCTGTAAAATTTAAAGTTTGAGAAGCTATAGTAAAATCATTCGCGTCTGCCGTACTAAATGGAGCCGATTTTACTACTAAATTTACAGACCCGCTTGTTGGACTTATTGCGTTTAAAACGAAATTTAAAGTTCCCGCATTTTCTTCAACGGTTACAAAATTAGAAGCCATAGAAATTTTTGCTTCAAAAAAGGCCGTTGTGAAAGTGGCAGATTTTAATGTAGTAATTACATTGTTATTAGTGTCTTCAACCAAATTTGGAAGAAGAGCTACATAATAATTTTGACTGTTCAATAGAGGAGAAGTGGGTAAAATCGTAAGTACATTGGAAGAAAAAGTTGCCGAAAATGGCACAACTGCACCCGTTGCATTATTCAAACGAAGTTCCACAAGTGACGGTGCATTTGAATTTGTAATCGCGCTATCATTGAGTAATCTTACATTTTCATTAAAAGTTAGGGTAGGATTTACAGCAATAGTATTATTCGTACTTGCATTTGCAGGAGAAAAAATTACGTTTGGTGCTGTGGTATCCGTGCCACCCATTGCAGTTCCTTCGACAGTGAAATTATCAAAACGATTGTTTCCGACTGTTCCGCCAGCGCCTTGTTCAAATTCTACCTTTAATTTGAAATTTGGATTATTATCCGAAGAAGCAAGGTTGCTAAAATTTAAAGTGGACAATGCTGGGTCGCCGTTATTAGGAATCACATCTGTAAAAGCAGTAAATGTAGTTCCGTCCACAGAATACGACCATTTTTGAGTTCCAGCACCTGACCCTGAACGGCGCGTTGCAAATTTCACAATTGTATTTTCATAACCAGTTGTAGGTATGGCGAAAACCAATGCACCGCCTATGGGATCATTGAAACGCAAGTGGGTTCCTGAAGCGTCATCATTTTGCGCATTTAAATTTAAAACGTTGAAATTTTGGTTAACACCGCCAGCAAAATCGATAGTACTGATTCCTCCTGGAACGGCAGAAATTGAAGCGCCTCCAAAAGTTTGCGTTGGCGTTGTGATTGTTGAAACGGATGCATTGTTATTGAAATTCCAATAATGCATTAGATTTTGTCCCCAAGAAAATTGGGTCATTAGGAAAAGCGAAAGGAGTAAAATTCCTCTTTCAAGTTGTGCGTAGTTTTTTGACATAGTTGTGGTTTGTTTAATAACCGCAAAAGTCAAACACTCGTATTATTTAAATATTACTTGCAAATAAAAGAAAGATTAAGATGAGAAGCCATGATGTTTCTTTAAAGTTATGGCATAATGTTTTGGTAATAGTTAAGAAACAAAAAAGCCCAGAAGTAATTTCTGAGCTTTTTTATATCTCAATAAAATCATTTAGATTCCAGCAACGATAGCCGAAAAATCTGTTGCTTTTAAAGCTGCACCGCCAATCAATCCACCGTCAACATCTGGCTTTCCAAAAATTTCTTTTGCATTTTCTGGCTTGACGCTTCCTCCATAAAGAATAGAAACGTTTTCAGCTACTTCTGCACCAAATTTAGTTTTGACAGTCTGACGAATAAATTCGTGCATTTCTTGTGCTTGTTCTGGCGAAGCTGTTTCTCCGGTTCCAATGGCCCAAACTGGCTCATAAGCCAAAATGATGTTTTCCCAAGCTTTTGCTTCCAAGTGGAACAAACCGTCTTTCAATTGGTTTTCAACAATATTGAAATGCTGTTCTGATTGCCTGTCTTTTAATTCTTCTCCAAAACAGAAAATAACTTCCAAATCGTGTTTCAAAGCCGTGTTTACTTTTTCTGCCAAAAGCGCATCTGTTTCGTGAAAGTAAGCTCTTCTTTCAGAATGGCCTAAAATTACGATATCAACACCGATGCTTTTCAACATATCAGCTGAAATTTCACCTGTAAAAGCTCCTGCTTCTGATTGGTGCATATTTTGTGCGGCAACGCCGATGTTTGTAAACTGCAAGTGCTCAACAGCCGAAGATAAATTTACAAATGTGGGTGCAACGATAACTCTTGCTTCCACATCGTTTGGCAATTTGTCAATCAAATCGTTTAATAAATCTTCTGTTTCTTCTGCATTTTTATGCATTTTCCAGTTTCCTGCAACAATCTTTGTTCTCATTATTTTAGTTTTTTTAATGTAGCGTTAATTTTATCAAAATCAGTTTCAATAGCTCTGTAAATCACTATTTTTCCTTTTTTGTCAATCACAATATATCTCGGAATCCAGTTTAAGTCAACTGCTTTTCCAAAAGTTCCTTTCATTCCGTCTTTAACCAAATAATGGTCACCAGAATTCAATTCATATTTTTCAATTCCAGCTTTCCATTTTTCAGCGGTTTTATCCAAAGAAATAAAAACATAATCCGCCTTCGGGTTTTTAGCAATCATATCTTCCACTTTTGGCATCGCTTTGATACAGTCACTGCACCAAGACGCCCAAAAATCAAGAACTACGGTTTTTCCTTTGTGCTTTGCTAAAATATCTTGGAAAGCAATTTCTTTTCCGTCTAAAGTCACTAACTTTTCAGCTAAAGCTTCTTGTGAAAATTCTGTTTTTTGAGCTTGAGAACAAGAAATCGTTCCCATAATAATAAGTAATGATAAAAATACTTTTTTCATTGTGTGTCTTTTTTAAGATAAGCAAATATAATATTTAGTTTTCAGAATGGTTTATTAAAATTTGAGGAGGAAGTAGTTTTTTGCGAAACCGTTTTCGTTGTTTTAACGCAAAGAATCGAAAAGTTTTTTCCCAAAGAATCGCCCAGTTTTCAATCTTCATAAAGCAATTAATCGCAATCCAAATCTTAAATCAAAAAATTTTAAATCAACTGATTCGAATCTTCGGATCTAAATACGCATACACCAAATCGACCAAAATATTAATCACCACAAATGTCGTTGCAATTACGATTACAGAACCCATAATTACGGGCAAGTCCAAATTGTTCAAAGCTTCCACGATTTCTTTTCCAAGACCGTTCCATCCAAAGATATATTCAACAAAAACGGCTCCGGCAAGCATCGAAGCAAACCAGCCAGAAATTGCAGTAACCACTGGATTCAACGAGTTTTTAACCGCGTGTTTCCTGATAATTTGGAATTCAGACAAACCTTTTGCTCGTGCCGTTCTGATGTAATCTTGGCCTAAAGTTTCCAACAAAGAATTTCGCATCAACTGAATCACAACGCCAAGCGGACGAATGCCCAAAACAATAGCCGGGAGCAAAATATTGCGCCACTGGATATACGAACCTTCACCAAAATCATCCACTTCATAAAGGCTTCCGGTCATATTCAAACCCGTGTATTCGTGAAGCAAGAATCCGAAAAACCAAGCAAAAAGAATCGCGCTGAAAAACGACGGAATGCTCATTCCAAGTGTACTTAACAGCGCAATGATTCGATCAATCCAGGTATCTTTATATAAAGCAGAAATAATTCCCAGTAAAATTCCGATGGCAATGGCAATGACAATGGCAAAAAGTGCCAGCAAAAAAGTATTCGGCAACGTATTTCCAATCACATCAGAAACTTTTTTACCACTTTTTTGAAAGCTTTCGCGTAAGTAAGGCGACTTTAAAACCACTTCATTGTTTCCGATAGAAATCAGCGAAACCGCGTTGTATTTCCCTTCAGAAAGAAAAGTATAATCTTCTGAATTTGTACTGTGAAAAGAAATAGGCGACAGGTCGTTCAGGTAATAAAAATACTGTGTTGAAATCGGCTTGTCAAAACCATATTTTTTCTTGACAATCGCCAATTGTTCTGAATTTTCATTTTGGTCAAGCATCATTCTCGCCGGGTCGCCTGGCAAAACATTAAATAAAAAGAAGATGACCGTGACCACTCCAAAAAGTGTCAGAAAAGCATATCCTATTTTATTTAAAAGGTATTTCAGCATTATTTTTTAATTTCAGAATAGTTCTTTTTCAAGATGTTTTGCAGTTCAGAACCAACAAATTGCTTTTCGTTAATTCCGTCCCATTCCTTGATTTTGTTCCCATTCCATAAATAGATGATTCCGGGTGTGTCTTTGCTGTTTCCTAAAAGCTTCCAAAACGGAATCACTTCTATTATCTTGTAGGGGAAATTTTTTCCAGCGTAAGCAAAAAAGTCAGGAATTTTCTCCGGTTCTTCGTTCATAAAAATAACTTCGACCTCTGGAAAATTTTTGTTTTTAGCTTTCATTGCTGCTAATTCTTTTGCCACATCGCGACAGTGGTCACAGCCCGGAACGAAAAGTGCCAAGATTTTTTTGCCTTTGTCAATGTTTGAAAAATATTGTGCATAACCTGATTTTTGTGGAGCAGGTTCGTCTGAAACGGGTTTTTCAATTGCTGTTGTAGCAGTTTCTGTAGTTTTATTTTCTTCAGCAACTGCTGTTTCAATTGATAAAGATGTAGAGTTTTCTTCTAAAAGAGCATTTTCTGTTGGAGCAGTTTCTATATCTTCCAAAACAACTTCGGCTACTTTGGGCTGAATGGGTGCCAACATAAAAAGAGCCAAAATCGACGCAAAAGTAATGGTAGTCAAAACCCAAAAGTTGCTTTTTTCATTCGTGATTTTCGGAACGATATTAAGGTAAATAACCAATAAAATAATGGCAACCACATTTTTGATAATCGCTTCAATTGGCGTCATTGGCAACAGGCTTCCGAAGCAACCGCAGTTACCTGAATTCCCTCCGTTTTGAATGGTGTCAATCGTCAAATGCGCTGTAAAAACAACCAGCATTAAAATTGTAGCAGGAATAATAATCCTGCGCAAATAATTACTTTGAAGCAATAAAATTCCGAGTGCCAATTCAATTCCGATTAAAATTCTAGAGAAAAAAACAGCCACATCTTCTGAAAATCCCATCGGATACAATTGTTTTACTTCGAAAGTTGAAATTGCGAAATAAGGACTTGGGTATAATTTTGCAACTGCGGAAATAAGAAATAAAACAGAAATAATGATTCTAATTGTCCACGGTAAGTATTTTTTTGCGTTTTCCATGTTTTTAAAGTTTTCTCAAAAATAGAGCTTGTGGTAATTTATAGTTGTTAATGACTTGTTATTTGGCAAAACCCATTAAAATCAAGGCAAAGACCGAATAGTTTAACATGTCTTGATAATTGGCATCGATGCCTTCAGATACCAACGTTTTTCCTTTGTTATCTTCAATTTGCTTTACGCGAAGCAATTTTTGCAGGATCAAATCGGTTAATGAACTCACACGCATTTCGCGCCAAGCTTCACCATAATCATGATTTTTAGCTTCCATCAATTCTTTGGTAAGGGCCACTTTTGCATCGTATAATTCGGTTGCTTTTTCCACATTCAAGTCAGGTTGGTCAGCAACGCCAAGCTCCAATTGCACCAAAGCCATAATCGAATAATTGATGATTCCGATGAATTCTCCCGTTTCATCTTCGTCTACTTTTCTAACGCCATTTTCTTGCAAGCTTCTGATTCTTTGTGCTTTTATGAAAATTTGGTCGGTTAGGGAAGGCAGGCGCAAAATTCGCCAAGCACTTCCGTAGTCAGTCATTTTATTGATGAATAAAGTTCGGCAGGTGCCGATAACGCTGTCATATTGGTGAGAAGTGTTATTCATTGATTTTGGTCTAATTTTTACAAATATATCCAAATGCCCCCGAACCCCCAAAAGGGAAACGGCAATATTGTAAAATAAATTCGATAAATTTGTGCGATTAACTACAATCTCCCCTTTTGGGGTTAGAGGCCAATGAACTGCAACGGAAAACTTATCGATTTGTCAACACCCAAAGTGATGGGAATTTTAAATATAACGCCTGATTCTTTTTTTGACGGAGGAAAAAATGAGGGTGACCAAGCCATTATTGACAAAGTACAAAAAATGCTTTTTGAAGGCGCCACTTTTATTGATATCGGGGCGTATTCTTCAAAACCAAACGCCGAATATGTTTCGGAAACGGAGGAAATCAAGCGAATTCTTCCGGTGATTGAAATGCTTGTCAAAGTTTTTCCGGAGATTTTAATTTCAATCGATACTTTTAGGAGTGAAGTCGCACGAGTTTCTATTGAAGCAGGCGCATCAATAATTAACGATATTGCTTCAGGGAATTTAGACGCTAAAATGATGGAAACAGTTGCAAAGTATAATATTCCCTACATTATGATGCACATGAAGGGAAATCCGCAAACGATGCAAAATTTCACTGATTATGAAGGTATTATAAAGGAAATGCTTTTTTATTTTTCAGAAAAAGTCAATGAAGCCCGAAGTTTTGGAATCAATGATTTGATTGTGGATCCCGGTTTTGGATTTGCAAAAACTTTGGAACAAAATTTTGAAGTAATGAACAAATTAGAGTTGTTTCAAATGCTGGATTTACCCTTGTTATCAGGAATTTCTAGAAAATCGATGATTTATAAGACATTAGGGAATTCTCCGCAGGACGCGTTAAACGGAACGACTTTTTTAAATACTGTTTCCTTAATGAAAGGTGCCAAGATTTTAAGGGTTCACGATGTGAAAGAAGCGGTGGAATGCGTTATGTTATTTGAGAAATTGAATAAATAATTTATTTTATATTTACCAAATGAAAAACAATTATTTTCTCGCTCTTACATTTGTAGCGTTAACTTGTTTTTCACAGCAAGAAAAATATAAAGCTGAAAAATGTGCCAAGATTTATAAGAATAATTTCACAAAGATTAATTTTGTAAAAAAGGAATCAAATGTAGGTAATGGAACCATTTTGCTGAATGAGATGCGATATGAGTGCGTTGCTTCAGCGTCTTCTACTCGAAAAGGCATGTTTGATAAATTCGGAATATGGGATAAAGAAATATATATTACAGGTACTAAACATCCAATATTAGTCTGGAGTCAAGTTGATTTATTTTCAGACGGGAGAAAAATAGACGTTTTTGCAAACGGAATTGAGGAATTTAAACATATTTATGCCTCTGTTATGGTTTTTGAAAACGGAATTGACTTACTAGCTGAGACTTGTATGGAAAAGGAAAAAATATCAGAATATTTTTCAAATTTAATAAAAAACGAATATCAAGGGAAAAGTGATTTTTATGAAATTTATTGGAAAAAAGTTGATCCTAAATATTGGGAAACTATCAAATATTTTCATCAGCAATGATACTTTTTTTTAGTTTAAGTATGGTTTTGTTACATGCTATATTTTGGCAACATTCCTTATATCTCCGTACTGAATTCCAAAATCTAATTTCGCACTGCTACAATCAAAAATCTTTACTGGTGATGATACGGTTCATTTCTTAAAATGGTAAATCCGCGATATAATTGTTCGATAAAAAACAACCGAACCATTTGGTGCGAAAACGTCATCAACGACAACGAGATTTTTCCTTGTGCTTTGGCATAAACGGTTTCTGAAAAACCATAAGGACCTCCGATTACAAAAACCAATGTTTTGACTCCGGAATTCATTTTCTTCTGCAATTCTTCAGAGAAACCGACGCTTGAAAAATTCTTTCCGTTTTCGTCTAAAAGGATCAATTGGTCTGTTGGCGTGAGTTTTGCCAGGATCAATTCGCCTTCTTTTTCTTTCTGCTGTGCTTCGGAAAGATTTTTTACATTCTTGATATCGGGAATAATTTCTAAATCAAATTTGATGTAAAACAACAATCGCTTTTGATAATCATCAATTAAGGTTTGCAGTGATTTATTGTCGGTTTTGCCAATGGCAATTAATTTAATGTTCATCTTTTTAGAGTTGCAAAGTTGCTGAGATGCAAAGTTACAAAGTTTAAATTAGTGATTTTTACTAAATTTTAAAAGGTTACTATTTTGAAAACTAAAGTATTATGAAAGTTTTGGAAGATATTTTGTAATAGGTTTTATTCTTAAGATGCTGAAATTTGTAATAAGCATACAGAAACTAGGTTTTCGAAAATTGTAAAATCAATAAATAAAATAGTTATGAAAAGGTATTTAATCACGCTTTCCGCATTTTTTGCTTTTGGCGTAATGTCTGCACAAACAGACCCGAAAACAGGAACAACGAGAAGTACCACCACAACAGGTACGACAACAAAAACACAACAAGATCAGCAACAGAAAAAGGATAAGAAGAAAAAAACAACGACAACGACGGATTCTCAAAAAAGTACAGAAATGAGAAGCACGAGAAGTAATAATTCGACCAGTAATCCGAATCAGCCGATTGAACCTGCTTCGACGACAACGGATCCGAATAGTATAAATCTGAATGGAACTGCCAATCCAGGAACGATGAATCCAAACGGCACCGTGGATCCGAATAGTACGGTTCCGAATCCCACAGGAACTACTCCAGCCGGAACGGGAATGACACCGATTGGAACGGGAACGAATGTTCCGCCAAAGAATTAGAGTTTGAGTTTGTTAGTGGTAAGAGCCCCGTCAGTTTTTGATGGGGCTTTTTTTTTGAGAAGTTTTCAAAGTTTTAAAGTTGGAGAGTTTTTTTTACCAATATGTTTTGCGATGTTTTGCGACTTCGCTGGATCCAGAAGATTACAAAAATGCCGAAAGTTTCTCAAATAGCCCCGATTGGCGGGAGTAGCCTTTTCTTCCGTTTACGGAGAAAAGCTACTGCAGAAAGCGGGAAATGCGAGAGCTGGAAAGGCCTGAAGATTCGCTTCTTAAAAATAACATTGCTGGTCGGAAAGATTTTGTTATTTTAGCTTCACTTAAAATTTCAAGATGATTTCAGAAGCACAATTTCAGGACGAACTACGATTAATTATAGAAAATGCTATCCGTGAGGATGTTGGCGACGGCGATCACAGTTCGCTGGCGTGTATTCCGGCGCATGCGGAAGGAAAAGCAAAGCTTTTGGTGAAGGAAGACGGGCTGATTGCGGGCGTGGAATTTGCCAAAATGGTGTTTCACTATGTGGATCCTGCTATGAAAATCGAGACGTTTATGGAAGATGGAACTCCAGTAAAATATGGTGATGTGGTGTTTCACGTTTCGGGAAAATCGCAGTCGATTTTAAAATCAGAGCGCGTGGTTTTGAACGCGATGCAACGAATGTCGGCGATTGCTACCAAAACGAAATTTTTTGCAGATTTGCTAGAAGGAACGAAAACAAAGATTTTAGATACTCGAAAAACGACTCCGGGTATCCGCGCTATTGAAAAGTGGGCGGTGCGAATTGGAGGAGGTGAGAACCACCGCTTTGCGCTGTATGATATGGTGATGCTGAAGGACAACCATATTGATTTTGCGGGTGGCATCACGAAAGCGATTGCTAAAACGACGGATTATCTGAAGGAAAATAATTTAGACTTAAAAATTATTGTGGAAGCCAGAAACTTGGATGAAATCAAGGAAATCTTGAAATCAGATGACATTCATAGAATTTTGATTGATAATTTCAATTTTGAAGATACTAAAACTGCTGTGGCGCTGATTGGCGACAAATGCCAAACGGAATCTTCGGGGAATATCAATGAAAAAACGATTCGGAAGTATGCTGAATGTGGCGTTGATTATATTTCTTCGGGTGCTTTGACGCACTCGGTTTACAACTTAGATCTAAGCTTAAAAGCCATTTAAAAGACCCTGAAAGTGACGAAAATTATAGAAGACAAGCTCGAGAAAATTCCGGTGATCAGGCCACTGATGCATTTTACGCAGAAGATAAAATTGCCGTGGCTAGAAGGTTTGTCGTTTTATGATTTGTTAGAACTTTATTTTATCGGGATTGCCAAGGGAGCGTTTTCGTACCGCGCGAGTGCGATTGCGTTTAGCTTTTTTATGGCGCTTTTTCCGTTTGCGCTGTTTATCTTGAACTTGATTCCTTATATTCCGATTGAGAATTTTCAAGCCGATTTTCTGCAATTTGTGGAGGAAAGCGTTCCGCCAAATACGTATGATGCGATTGCTAAAATCATTAGCGATATTTTGAATAATTCATACCAAGGATTGCTGTCTTCTGGTTTTCTGCTTTCGATATTTTTAATGGCGAATGGTGTCAATGCGATTTTGGGCGGTTTTGAAATTTCAAGACATATCACGGTTACCAGAGGTTTTTTTAGGCAGTATGCAGTTTCGATCGGCATTGCGATGCTGCTCGCCTTGTTGTTAATCATAACGGTTTCAGCTATCGTTGTTTTTGAGTATATCATTCAAACAATGAAAAGCCAAGGTATTTTTGATACCATTAATTTGGTTACTATCGGTCGTTTTGTGTTTGTTGGGATTATGATTCTGACAGCCACTTCGATACTTTTTAAATTTGGAACCAAACAAACCCGACGCAATTCATTCTTCAGCATCGGGTCGATTTTTACTACGGTTTTAATTATACTCACCTCTTTTGTTTTTGGTATTTATGTGGTTCGTTTTGCTAAATACAATGAGCTTTACGGCTCTATCGGAACACTTTTAATCTTGATGATTTACATCTGGTTGAACTGTATGATTCTGCTTTTAGGCTTTGAATTGAACGGCGCGATTAATCGATTGAAGAGGAAGAATTTGTTTAATTAAGTTGGTGAGGCGCTAAGTTTAAAATTGAATTGCTTCATTTCTCTCAATAACTTATCTTTGTAATTCAATCAATCCATCAAAAAATGTATTTTGTAGAAGTCATTCTTCCTTTGTCGCTTTCCAAAACGTTTACTTACCGGGTTTCTGAGGCGGAATACAATTACATTAAAAAAGGAATGCGCATTGCGGTTCCGTTTGGCAAGACCAAGATCTATACGGCTTTGGCGATTGGCCTGCATCAAGACGAACCGACATTATACGAAGCTAAAGAAATTCACCAAATTTTAGACGAAATGCCCATTGTGACTGAAATTCAGATCACACATTGGCAATGGATCGCGTCTTACTATATGTGTGCTATCGGCGACGTGTATCGGGGCGCGATGCCCTCGGCTTTTTTGTTGGAAACTGAAACCGTGATTTCGAAAAAGCACGACGTTTTTGTTTTGGAAACCGATTTGTCTGACGAAGAGTTTCTGGTTTACGATGCCCTGCTACAGCAGAGTTCATTGAAGATCCAGGATATCTCTTCGATATTGAATAAAAGGAACGTGTTTCCGATTATCCAAAAGATGATCGATAAAAACATCTTGGTTTTGGATGAAGAAATCATAGAGGAATACAAGCCGAAATTGGTGAAATACATTCGCTTGAGTTCTGAATATGATTCCAATGAAGGTTTGGCTTTGCTATTGGAATTGCTTAAAAATGCCAAAAAGCAAAAAGATATCGTGCTGTCATTTTTTCAGTTGAAAGCGCTTGACAAAAAACCGATTGCTGTGAAACAATTGATTGAAAAATCTGAAACTTCTTCATCGATTTTAAAGGCTTTGGTGGATAAAAATATCTTTGAAGAATACCATATTCAGGAAGACCGCGTGTCTTTTGATCAAAATATTAAGGAGAAATACTTGCAGTTGAGTGTTGCCCAGCAAAATGCTTTTGACGGAATTAAAACTTCTTTTCAAGAGAAAGAAGTGTGTCTTTTGCACGGCGTGACGTCGAGTGGCAAGACTGAAATTTACATCAAATTAATTGAAGACTATATAAAGGAAGGGAAACAGGTTTTGTATCTCTTGCCAGAAATTGCCCTGACTACACAGTTGGTTGGTCGATTGACTGCTTATTTTGGAAACCAAGTGGCGGTTTTTCATTCAAAATATTCCAATAACGAGCGTGTGGAAGTTTGGAAACAAGTTTTAGAGAATTCTCCGAAAGCAAAAATTGTGATTGGGGCGCGTTCGTCATTATTTTTGCCTTTCCAAGATTTGGGTTTGGTGATTATTGATGAAGAACACGAGCAGACTTTTAAACAACATGATCCAGCTCCGAGATATCACGCTAGGGATTCGGCTATTGTTTTGGCAAATTCACATCAGTCAAAAGTACTTTTAGGTTCAGCTACGCCAAGTTTGGAGACGTATTTTAATGCTACAAATGATAAATTTGGGTTGGTTGAAATTACCGAGCGTTTTGGAAATGTGATGATGCCTGAAATTGAACTGGTGGACTTGAAAGACAAGTATTTCCGTAAAAAGATGAAAGGGCATTTTAGCGACACGCTTTTGGAACAAATGGCGGAAGCCTTGTCTTTAGGCGAACAAATTATCTTGTTTCAAAACCGTCGTGGATATTCGCCGGTTTTGGAATGCCTCACGTGCGGTCACGTTCCGGAATGTCCGCAGTGTGACGTGAGTTTGACCTATCACAAAAATAAAAACCAACTGCGATGCCATTATTGTGGGTATTCGATGGCAAAGCCTACGAATTGCCATCAATGTTCCAGCGTAGATTTGACCACAAAAGGTTTTGGAACCGAACAAATTGAGATGGAAATCAAAGAATTGTTTCCAGAGAAAAAAGTAGGCAGAATGGATCAGGACACGACGCGCGGGAAATACGGCTACGAAAAAATAATAGACAGTTTTAAGAATCGGGAGATTGATGTTTTGGTAGGAACCCAGATGCTTGCCAAAGGGCTGGATTTTGATAATGTGTCTTTGGTCGGAATCATGAATGCCGATAATATGCTGTACCATCCTGATTTCAGGGCTTTTGAACGAAGTTTTCAGATGATGACGCAGGTTTCGGGTAGGGCAGGACGTTCGCAAAAACGTGGGAAAGTGATTATCCAGACGTATAATCCCAATCACAACACGATTCAGCAAGTTACTAATAATGACTACATTGGTATGTATAAGGAACAACTGTACGACCGACATATTTTTAAATATCCTCCTTATTATAGGTTGGTTAAAGTCACCATGAAACACCGCGATTTTGATAAATTGAAAGAAGGCGCATTGTGGCTGTACAAAGTGATGAATCAGCATTTAGATATTCCTGTTTTGGGTCCGGAAGAACCGGTAATCAGTAGAATCAGAAACGAATACATTCGAACAATTTTAATAAAAATACCAACAAACAAGCCACTTGGAAGCACAAAAAAAACTATCCAAAAGATATTGAATAGTTTTGAGGCTGTTCCGCAATACCGACCGATTAAGGTGGCGGTAAATGTTGACTTTTATTAGACAGAAGCTAAAGCTTTCACCAAGTCTTCTTTTTTATTTCTGCTCAATGGAATTTTTGTCACACCAATTTCGGCAAATTTACTGTTGAATTTATCAACTTTGTCAATATTGATGATGAATGATTTGTGGACGCGGATAAAACGTTCTTTCGATAATTCGCTTTCAAAAGATTTCATCGTGGACAATACCAAGTGGTTTTCGTCTTCAGTAACTACTTTAACGTAGTCACCATAAGCTTCGATCCATTTGATTTTTGAAGTGAAAATTTTTAATTTTTTTAAGTTGCTTTTAATGAAAATATGTTCGCTGTCTTCATCAATATTTTCTTTACGAAGCACATATAAATCCATTGCTCTTTTCACGGCAGCACTGAAACGCTGTGGCGAAATGGGTTTCTGGAGGTAATCAGTTGCGTCATAGTCAAACGCTTTTACAGCATATTCGGCTTTTGATGTAATGAAGATAATTTGAGGTTTTATTTTTAAACCGTCTAATAAATCAAAACCATTAATTACAGGCATTTCAATATCTAAAAAGATAAGGTCCACTTCTTTGTTTGTCAAACAATTTTTGGTTTCAATAGCATTTGAAAAATCACCTACCAAATTAAGGTTTTGGTGATTAGTTACCAGCTTAGTCACAGTCATCCGCTGAATGGCACTGTCATCTACAACGACACAATTCAATTTCATAATAATATAGGATTTTTAGATTGGGCACGATAAATGTAAAATAATTTTCAATACTAAAACAATTTCTCATGTGTTTTTTTGCAATTCATCGAATATAGTTGGAATTTGCTTGCATACTTAAATTAAATGATTACTTTTGCACCCAATTTTATAACAAATAAAATATACAATTATGAATCATTATGAGACTGTTTTCATCTTGAATCCCGTTTTATCTGAAGTACAGGTAAAGGAAACAGTAAGCAAATTCGAAGATTTTCTTACTTCTAGAGGAGCCGAGATGGTATCAAAAGAGGATTGGGGCCTAAAAAAAATGGCTTATGAAATCCAACACAAAAAAAGTGGTTTTTACCATTTATTTGAATTCAAAGTAGCACCAGAAGTTTTGGTTGCATTTGAAACTGAATTCAGACGTGACGAAAGAATTATGCGTTTCTTGACTGTAGCTCTTGACAAACACGCAATTTCTTGGGCAGAAAGAAGAAGAGTTAAACTAAAAGCAGCTAAAGCGTAATTATTATGGCAACCCTACAACAATCAGCTTCAGGAAAAAAAGACGGAGATATTAGATATTTAACGCCTTTGAACATAGAAACAAACAAAACTAAAAAGTATTGTCGTTTCAAAAAATCTGGAATCAAATATATCGATTATAAAGATGCAGATTTCTTATTGAAATTTGTTAATGAGCAAGGAAAAATTCTTCCTCGCCGTTTAACAGGAACTTCATTGAAATACCAAAGAAAAGTGTCAGTTGCTGTAAAAAGAGCTCGTCATTTAGCTTTAATGCCATACGTGGCGGATTTATTAAAATAATAAAAACTCAGTTGTTGGTTTCTCGTCAAACGGAACCTAACTTCTATAAATAAGGACAACAACATGGAACTTATCTTAAAAAAAGACGTTCAAAATTTAGGATTTAAAGATGATGTAGTAACTGTGAAAAACGGATACGGTCGTAACTTTTTGATCCCACAAGGTTTTGCTCATATGGCAACTCCTTCAGCTAAAAAAGTCTTGGCTGAAAACCTAAGACAAAAAGCGCACAAAGAAGCTAAAATCGTTGATGATGCTAAGAAAATTGCTGAATCATTGAAAGCTATTGAAATCAAAATTACTGCAAAAGCAGGTGGTGAGAAACTTTTTGGTTCTATCACTAATATTGATATCGCTGAAGCTTTAGAAAAAGCTGGTCAACCAATCGAAAGAAAATTCATCACTTCTGGTGTTGTTAAACGTACCGGTAAATATGCTGCTAGCGTTAGACTTCACAGAGATGTAATTGTTGAATTACCTTACGAAATCGTTGCTGAAAAATAATATTTCTCAATTGAAATATAAAATCCCGATGTAAGTCGGGATTTTTTTTTGATGTCATTGCGAGGAACGAAGCAATCTCATCACAAATAGAGTATTAATAATAAATTTAATGAGGAGCAGATTGCTTCGTTCCTCGCAATGACTATGAAATACAGAAGACTAACAAAAGAACAGTTCGAAGCGCTTCATCAAGAATTTGCTAATTTTTTGGCAACACAATCCATTGACAAAAGCGAGTGGGATAACATTAAAGCGCAACAGCCAGAAGTGGCGGAGCAAGAATTAGACGTTTTCTCTGATTTAATTTGGGAAGGTGTTTTGACGGGAGCCAATTATTTAGAGCATTTTTCTAAAAATTTTATTTTCCTTTTTCATTGCCAGGAAACTTTAGTAAAAACAATTGTTTTAAAAGCCTTGGTTCCTGAAACTGATTTTATGACAAAAGAAGGTTTGCAATGGTTGAGTGACAATATGTTTACGGAAACTGTTGAAATTAAACTAGGCCATAAAAATTATGACAAAGACAGAAACGAAGCGATTTTTGAATTAATCCAGCAAGGCGCAATTTTAAGCGACGGCCAATTATACCTTCAAATTAATGGAATAATTGAAGCTTCATAATTCGTTTTATTTCCTATAAATTGGTTATTTTAGTGCTCTGTTTACAGGAACTAAAATAGCCAATTTCTTTTTTATGGACATTCAAGAAACCATCCAATCTTTACGCGAAGAACTCAATTTACACAATCATAATTACTATGTTCTGGATGATCCAACGATTTCCGATTATGATTTTGATGTAAAGCTGAAAGAGCTTCAAGATTTAGAAACCAAACATCCAGAGTTTTTTGATGAGCATTCGCCCACCCAAAGAGTAGGCGGAACGGTTACTAAAAATTTCAATACCGTTACGCACAAAAACCGCATGTATTCGTTGGATAATTCCTATTCAAAGGAAGATGTTTTGGATTGGGAAAAGCGAATCCAGAAGATTTTAGGCGATGTTCCGTTGGAATATACGTGCGAATTAAAATACGATGGCGCGTCGATTTCAATGACCTACGAACACGGAAAATTAAAACGTGCCGTGACGCGGGGCGATGGTTTTCAAGGGGATGAAGTAACGAACAACATTAAAACGATTCGTTCGGTTCCGTTGCATTTAAAAGGAGATTTCCCGGATAATTTCGAAATTCGTGGAGAAATTGTTCTGCCTTTGGAAGGTTTTGCCAAAATGAACCAAGAATTAATAGAGATTGGTGAAACACCTTATTCCAATCCGAGAAATACGGCTTCAGGAAGTTTAAAATTGCAAGACAGTGCTGAAGTTGCCAAACGTCCATTGGATTGTCTTTTATATACTCTTATTGGAAACGATGTCAAGTTTACGACCCATTTTGAAAGTCTTGAAAAAGCAAGAAATTTTGGTTTCAAAGTTCCAAAAGAAGCAAAATTGGTCAAAAGCATCGACGAAGTTTTTGAATTTATAGAATATTGGAACATCCACCGCCACGATTTGCCGTATGAAACCGATGGTGTTGTGGTGAAAGTGAACAATTTGCACTTGCAAGAAGAATTGGGTTACACAGCAAAAGCACCACGTTGGGCAATTGCTTACAAGTTTAAAGCCGAACAGGTTTCTACTAAATTAAATTTGATTTCCTATCAAGTGGGACGAACGGGTGCGATTACGCCAGTGGCCAATTTAGCGCCGGTTCAGTTGGCGGGAACCATTGTAAAAAGGGCTTCTTTGCACAATGCCGACCAAATTGAAAAACTTGATATTCGGGTTGGCGATAAAGTTTTTGTAGAAAAAGGAGGCGAGATTATTCCGAAAATTATTGGTGTCGATTTTACAACACGTTCGTTGGATTTGCTTCCAACGGTTTACATTACCAATTGCCCAGAATGCCAAACTGAATTGATTCGAAAAGAAGGCGAAGCACAACATTATTGTCCAAATTTTTATGGTTGTCCACCGCAAATTATCGGTAGAATCCAGCATTATATTTCCAGAAAAGCAATGGATATTGAAGGTCTTGGAGGCGAAACGGTTGCTTTGCTTTTCAATAATAATTTGGTTCAAAATTATGCTGATTTATACGATTTAACGGTTGAGCAAGTTATTCCGTTGGAGCGAATGGCTCAAAAATCAGCTGAAAATTTGGTTAACGGAATCGAAAAATCAAAAGAAGTTCCGTTTGAACGTGTTTTGTTTGCGCTTGGAATTCGATATGTTGGCGAAACCGTAGCCAAAAAATTAGCCAAACATTATCAAAATATTGATAATTTAAGCAATGCCAGTTTGATGGATTTGATTTTGGTCGATGAAATCGGAGAAAGAATTGCTCAAAGTGTTGTAGAATTTTTTGAGAATTCAGAAAACCAAATAATCATCCAAAGATTAAAAGATTATGGCGTACAGTTGGAAACCAAAACGGTTTTCAATCCGGATGCAACAGATAAATTAATTGGCAAAACCTTTGTGGTTTCCGGTGTATTTGTAAAATTTAATCGTGATGATTTGAAAAAAGCCATCGAGGACAACGGCGGAAAAGTGGGAAGTTCTATTTCTGCTAAAACCGATTTTGTAATTGCAGGCGATAATATGGGACCGGCAAAATTAGAAAAAGCAACCAAATTAAACGTTTCGATAATTTCTGAAGACGATTTTATTGCTATGTTGGGTTAGGTTATTTAACAGATTTTCGCAGAAGTTAAAAGAGAAAAGATATAAAAAAAGCGCTTGGATTTTGTGAATCTTAGCGCTTTTTCTTTGCGTATCTCTGTGAAAGAAATCTAAACTACAATCGTTCTTCCGTGATTTGATTTGTTTTTATCCTTGTCAAAATAGAAATCAATTCGGCCTAAATTAATTCCGTAGCAGCCCACTTGGTTGACTAAAGTATCAATTCCGTCAAGGTTTTTAACAATGGTTGGTTTGTCTAGGAACGTATGCGTATGTCCTCCAATAATCAAATCGATATCTTTTGTTTTTGCCGCTAAATTTAAGTCAGAAATTTTATTTGGTTCGTTTTTATAAGAATATCCAATGTGTGAAAGGCAAATTATCAGGTCGCATTTTTCTTGCGTTTTGAGGATTCTTGTCATTTCTTGGGCTGTCTCAACTGGGTCATTATAGATTGTTTCTTTGTAATTTTTTTTGTCAACCAGTCCTTCTAATTCAACGCCAAGCCCAAAAACTCCAATCTTTATTCCTGCTTTTTTGAAGGTTTTGTAGGGTTTTACGATTCTGTCCAGCATTGTGTTTTTAAAGTCATAATTGGCGCTTACGAAGTCAAATTCTGCGTGAGGCAATTGCGCCGCAAATCCTTCCAGGCCATTGTCAAAATCGTGGTTTCCCATAGTGGCCAAATCATAATTTAGCATGCTCATTAATTTGAATTCCAATTCGCCACCGTAATAGTTAAAATACGGCGTTCCTTGAAAAATATCGCCTGCGTCCAAAAGCAGGACATTTGGGTTTTCCTTGCGAATGCTTTCAATTAAAGTCGCTCTTCGGGCAACGCCGCCCATATTCGCATTTCGCGGATGGTCGGCTGGAAATGGATCGATGTGGCTGTGGACGTCATTGGTATGTAAAACGGTGATGCATTTTGTTTCTAAAGTGTCAAAACTGCTCAATGACAAGCCGCCGACAGTCAATAATGCGGAACCTGCCACGCTTCCCTGTATAAAATCTCTTCTTTTCATGTTGCTTTTTTCTTTGGATTTAAATTACTCTACAATAATTCTTTGAATTTGGGGAACCGGAATTGTATCCACTTCCTTGAAATAATCAATCCACACATTTCTTAATTTATAATCCAAATCATAAACGGCAGTTCCTTTTTTAAAGAAATACATGCTGTCGCCTCCGTTGTACAGATAATCGTTTGTTGCCCCATAATAGGTTTTGTTCAAGTCCAAAGGTTTTCCTTGAATCGAAATGCTTTTGTACGATTTTTCATCTTTGTTCAAAATGATTTGTATTCCAGAAAGCGGATGCGGTTTTCTTTCCTTAATAATATAATCAGCCATTTCCAAGATTTGCTCGCCTTTCAACGCCACTACGACCAAATTATTTTCAAAAGGCATCAGTTCAAAAGCGGTTCTAGTGGTTACATTTCCTTGTGGAATAATTGATCTAATGCCACCGTGATTTAAAAGGCAGATATCCACCGATTTTTTTTCTCTTAAATTAAAAATTTTATCGGCAGAAGCCAAAGTGATGTCGGCTTGCAGGCTTCCGATTGAAGTTTGCCATTTTCCTTTGCTTTTTTCAAGCGTTTCAGGAGCGTAAGCCAAAATCTCATTCATGTCTTTATCGATATTTTCGCGATAAGGCCTTACAAATGCTTCAATTTCAGTATTTTCTCCATTTAAATTGGTAACAGCAATTTGTTTTCCTTCAATTTTTGATACATATTCCTTTTGATTTGAACAACCAAAAGCGAAGAGCATTGTTAAGATTACAACAAAATGTTTTAATATAACGTTGTAGTTTTTTAGATTTACCATCTGAATTACGGCTTATTTGATTAAATTTGTAGTCCCAAGCAAAAGTACTATGTTTCTGAATTTTTTCAAGAGTTTTTCTGCCAAAAGAATATTAAAAAAAAGTGCTCTCCATGTTAAGGGAATCCCCTCAACGCATCCGGTAGGAACGGTTGGTTTGCTTATTGATAAAACTTATTTTGAAAATAAAGTAAATTTAATTGAAGAGCTCTTGGCCAACGGAATCAAACGGGAGAACATTCAAATATTGCTTTATAAAGATCGATTCAAGAAAAAAGAAACCATCAATTATCCGAGTTTCAGCCACAAAGATTTGAGTTTCAAAGGAATTTTAGAAAACAAAAATGTTTCTAACTTTATCAATCAAGAATTTGACATGCTTATCAGTTATTATGACACTGAAAAAGCACCTTTGATGATTACGACTTTTAAATCGAAAGCCAATTTTAAGGTTGGATTTTCAACTATCGACAAAAGATTAAACCACTTTATGATCAGTACCAATGCTGAAAATTATAAAGTTTTTATATCCGAATTATTCAAATATCTAAAAATACTAAACAAAATATAATTATGCAGTCACTTATAGGAACAGGAGTTGCACTTGTTACACCATTCAAAAAAGATTTTTCTGTGGATGTAGAAGCTTTGAAAAGAATTGTCAATTATCAAATCGATAACGGAATCAATTATCTGGTTGTTTTAGGAACGACTGGAGAACCTGCAACGTTGAAAAAAGAGGAGAAAGAATTGGTGATACAAACAATTATCGAAGCCAATAACGGAAGACTGCCGTTGGTTTTAGGTGTTGGAGGAAACAATACGGCTGAAGTTGTAGAAGAATTGAAAACAAGAGATTTTGCATCATTTTCTGCTATTCTTTCGGTTTCTCCTTATTATAACAAGCCAACTCAAGAAGGAATTTACCAGCATTTTAAAGCGATTGCAGAAGCTTCACCGCTTCCGGTAATTTTATATAACGTTCCTGGAAGAACAGGAAGCAACGTGCTGCCATCAACGGTAATCCGTTTGGCTAATGATTTTAAAAACGTAGTTGCGATTAAAGAAGCGGCAGGCGATATGGTTCAGGCAATGAAAATAATTCAACACAAGCCAAAAGATTTCTTGGTAATTTCTGGAGACGATATGGTAACGCTTCCAATGGTTTTGGCGGGCGGGGCAGGAGTGATTTCGGTAATTGCAGAAGGTTTTCCAGAGCAATTTTCTGAAATGGTGCGCCTTGGTTTAGAAAGAAAAGTGGACCAAGCTTATGAAATTCACTATCAAATTGCAGATGCAATCGATATGATTTTTGAGCAGGGAAACCCGGCTGGTGTTAAAGAAATCTTTAAAACTTTGGGATTGTCGGAAAATACAGTACGTTTGCCTTTGGTAAATGTTAACGAAGATTTATCCAAAAGAGTAAAAGATTTCGTTGCAAAAACCGTAAATTAGTTTTTTAAAAATACAGATTATGTTATCACAAACTATACAAGACGCATTAAACAAACAAATTAAGGTAGAAGGAGATTCATCTCAAATTTACCTTGCCATGGCATCTTGGGCTGAAGTTCAAGGTTTTGAAGGGATTTCAACTTTTATGTTTGCACAGTCAGAAGAAGAAAGATTGCACATGCTGAAATTGGTAAAATACGTGAACCAAAGAGGCGGACAAGCCAAAATTTTTGGGACAGTTGAGCCGGTTCTAGACTTAACAAGTTACAAAGTTTTGTTTAAGCAATTATTAGAACATGAAATCAAAGTTTCAGAAAGCATCAATGATTTAGTTGGAATTTCTTTAGACGAAAGAGATTATGCAACGCACAATTTCTTGCAATGGTATGTGGCTGAGCAAATTGAAGAAGAAGCAAACGCCCGATATATCTTAGATAAAATCAATCTTATCGGTGACGATAAAGGAGGTTTGTACTTGTTTGACAACGAAATGAAAAATTTTTCCAGTCCAGTTACAGCCCCAAAATAAATACGAAAATTACTCGTTTAAAAAGGTGTCATTTTATGGCATCTTTTTTTTGCTTTTGAGGGAATTAGCCTCTGAAAAAAAATGTTTTTTTAATCATAATTAATAACTAAATTTGCGGTTGATTTTTCATTGGCCTTTTGGCGTTGAAGTCAGCTAATACAAACTTGAAAATGAATAAAATATTTTATATACTTTTAATTGCAGTTACTTTAGGATCTTGCAGTTCTTACCAAAAAGCTTTAAAATCAGAAGATGTTTCTGTAAAATATGATGTCGCTTCAAAAATGTATGAGGCTGAGAAATATACAAAAGCCATTCGTCTTTTTGAGCAAATTGCACCAACTTATAGAGGTAAGCCTGCAGCTGAGAAAATGTTTTACATGTTTGCACAATCGTATTATAAAACAAAACAGTACTATTCAGCAGGTTACCAATTTGAGAGTTTTGCTTCAAGTTATCCAAAAAGTGAAAAAGTAGAAGAAGCTGCTTATTTAGGAGCTGAAAGTTATTCAAATTTATCACCAAGATATTCTTTGGATCAAGTAGATACTAACAAGGCGATTGACAAATTGCAAAATTTCATTAACAATTATCCAGATTCACCTTATCTTTCTCAAGCTAACGAAAGAGTAAAGGTTTTAAGAGAAAAATTGGAGAAAAAAGCATTTGAAATCGCAAAGCAATACAACACGATTGGTGGTTACACTAGAGATTATTCTGCAGCAATTAAAGCTTTAGATAATTTTATTGCTGATTATCCAGGAACACCTTTTAAAGAAGATGCCTTATATTATAGATTTGATTCAGCCTATATCTTAGCATTAAATAGTGTTGAAAACAGAAAAAAAGAAAGATTAGATTTTGCTAAAGGTGCTTACGCATCTTTGATAAAATTCAATGAATCGACAAAATATAAAAGTGATGTTGACAAGAAATTGGAAGCCATCGAAAAAGAATTACAACAATTTTCTAATTAAATAAAAGTCATGGATTTAAAAAAGACGACCGCTCCAGTAAACACAATTACTTATAATAAGAGTGTGATTGAAGAACCGACAGGTAATGTGTATGAAGCGATAACAATTATGGCTAAAAGAGCAAATCAAATTAACTCTGAAATTAAGAAAGAATTGACAGAGAAATTAGAAGAATTTGCTACCTATAACGACAGCTTAGAAGAAATCTTTGAAAACAAAGAACAAATCGAAGTGTCTAAATTTTATGAAAAATTGCCAAAACCGCACGCTTTAGCGGTACAAGAGTGGCTTGAAGATAAAATTTATCACAGAGATACAACAAAATAAATCCTTATGTCTGTTTTAAACGGTAAAAAAATAGTGCTGGGAGTTTCCGGTGGAATTGCCGCATATAAAACAGCATCTTTAGTAAGGCTATTCATAAAAGCAGGTGCCAATGTCCAAGTGATAATGACACCTGCTTCTAAGGATTTTGTAACGCCACTTACGCTTTCCACGCTTTCAAAAAATCCGGTGCATTCTACTTTTTATAATGAAGAAGATGAAAATGCACAATGGAACAACCACGTTGAATTAGGCCTTTGGGCAGATTTGATGCTGATTGCTCCGGCAACAGCAAACACCATGTCCAAAATGGCAAACGGCGCTGTGGATAATCTTTTGATTGCGACTTATTTATCTGCAAAATGTCCGGTTTATTTTGCGCCTGCAATGGACTTGGACATGTACATACACCCTTCAACCACTTCCAGTTTTGAACTGCTTCAAAAATTTGGAAACATCATGATTCCTGCTGAATCTGGTGAATTGGCCAGCGGCCTTTCTGGTGAAGGAAGAATGGCGGAACCCGAAAATATCATCGCTTTTCTAGAAGCGGATCTGGAAAGCAAACTTCCCCTAAAAGGAAAAAAAATCTTAATTACTGCCGGTCCCACCTACGAAGCAATCGATCCGGTGCGTTTTATAGGAAATCATTCTTCCGGAAAAATGGGGTTTGATATTGCAAGAAGGGCATCAGAATTAGGTGCTGAAGTGATCTTGGTTTCAGGGCCGACACATTTAAAATCAGCAAATTCTGCTATAAAATGGATTTCCGTAGTTTCTGCCCAAGATATGTATGAAGCTTGCCATCAGTATTTTGAAAATGTAGATGTTGCAATTTCAGCAGCGGCGGTTGCAGATTACCGACCAAAATTTGTAGCAGCGCAAAAAATTAAAAAAGCAGCAGTCGATCTGAATATCGAGCTTGAAAAAACGCAAGATATTTTAGCTTCCTTAGGAAAAATAAAGAAAAATCAGTTTTTAATCGGGTTTGCATTAGAAACAGAGAATGAAATTGAAAATGCAAAGCTGAAAATCCAGAAAAAAAACCTAGATTTGATAGTTCTCAATTCGCTTCAAGACGAAGGTGCTGGTTTTGGAAAAGCCACCAATAAAATTACTTTCATTAGCAAAGATTTCGCTATTGAACCGATGGAGTTAAAATCGAAAGAAGCAGTTGCGGCAGATATTTTAAACAAAGTAATACAACATTTTTATGCGTAAGATATTATTTCTATTTCTTTTGGTAAATGGCGCGATTCAAGCACAAGAATTGAATTGCAAAGTTTCTATAAATTATGACCGTATCACCAATGCAAATCCTCAGATTTTTAAAACTTTAGAGCGTTCATTGACTGATTTTATTAATAAAACGAGATGGACAAATCAAACTTTTAAAGACAATGAAAAGATTGAATGCAGTATGTTGATTAATGTTTCAGGATATTCTTCTGATCAATTTACAGCGTCGATCCAAGTGCAATCTTCACGACCGATTTTCAATTCATCTTACACATCGCCTGTTTTTAATTACAACGATAAAGACTTTTCTTTTAGGTATTTAGAATTTGAAACCTTAGTTTTTAGTCCAAATAGTTATGACTCTAACTTAATTTCTGTAGTTGCATTTTACAGTTATATGATGATGGGTTTGGATGCAGATACTTTTGGTTTAAAAGGTGGCGATCAATATTATGAATTGGCACAAAACGTAGCTATTTTAGCACAACAAGGTGGTTCAAAAGGTTGGAATCAGTCTGATGGAAATCTCTCTAGATATTTTTTAATCAATGACATACGTTCTAATACTTTCAGTCCATATCGTGAAGCGATGTACGAATACCATTCAGGTTTAGATATGATGGCTGACAATCAAAAAGCAGCCAAAGAGAAAATTAAAAGATCGGTAAAAACGCTTTCTGCCATTTATGATTCGCGACCAAATGCCTTTTTGACTCGAATATTTTTTGATGCTAAAGCAGACGAACTAGTTTCGATTTTTTCAGGTGGACCAAGTATTGCCGTGGCTGATATGGTAGAAAATTTGAATAAAATTTCTCCTTTGAATTCCAGTAAATGGGGTAATATTAAGTTCTAGTTTTTTAGAAGCCATTTCCAGCTTTTTGTTTCAATCTTTTTCGCAAACGTCTTTTTTTGCAAGAAGAAAAAAGAGCTTCCGCTGGTCGCTTTTTTTCTCCAGCAAAAAATAGCCCTTCGCTGAAAAAGGATTTTCACTGCAATCTGGGCTAGGGCGTCCCTAATTAATTCATCTCCAATCTTAAAAATTTAAGGCATTGCTAACTTCACTATCCATAAAAAACTTCGCATTAATTGAAAAATTAAATATTGATTTTTTAGAAAATTTTTCCATCATCACGGGTGAAACCGGAGCCGGAAAATCTATTGTTTTGGGAGCCTTGGGTCTGGTTTTAGGAAAACGTGCCGACTTGAGTTCGCTTAAAAACAAAGAAGAAAAATGTGTCATCGAAGCCCATTTTGAAATTTCAAGGTACAATCTCCAGTCTTTTTTTGAAGCCAATGATTTAGACTTTGAAAACCAAACCATCATCCGAAGAGAAATTCTTCCTTCTGGGAAATCGCGTGCATTTGTGAATGACAGTCCGGTGAATTTGCAAGAACTGCAGTCGCTTGGCGAATTTTTGATTGACATTCACTCGCAACACCAAACACAAGAATTATCAGAAGAAAATTTTCAGTTTGCAATCATCGATTCTATTGGGAATAATCAAGATACGATTTCAGAATATGCATCGCTTCTTAAAAAATATAAAAGCTTAAAAAGCAATCTTTCAGGTTTGAAAGGAAAATTGCAGGAAGCGTCAAAAGAGCAAGATTACAATTCCTTTTTGTTAGAAGAATTGCTTTCGGCCAAATTAAAATCAGGCGAACAAGAAGAGCTGGAAGTTGTTTTTGAGCAATTGAACAACGTAGAGTTTATCAAAGAGAGCATCGATAAATCCTTGGCCATTTCGGAAGCAGAACAATTTGGAGTGTTGCAAAATTTGAAAGAAATCAAATTTGCACTGCAAAAAATCGCTACGTTTTCCCCAGAATACAATTCATTTTTGGAAAGAATAAACAGTGTTGCCATTGAATTTGACGACATTGTTTCGGAATTGAATCAAGTAGGCGAAAGCTTGACGAATGATCCAGAACAATTAGAATTGACGAACCAGAAGCTACAAAATATTTACAATCTTCAGAAAAAGCACCAAGTTGCCACCATTCATGAATTGTTAGAAATACAAGATGTTTTAGATAACAAAGTCATTTCTGTGGACAGTTTGCAAGTTGAAATTGAAAAAGCAGAAATAGAAATTGTGGAAAGTGAAAAACAATTGGATTCGCTTTCTGAAGTCATCCGAAAAAATAGAAAAAAGGCAATTCCGGTCTTGACGGAAAAACTAATTTCGATTTTAGATTTGTTGGGAATGCCAAATGTTCGTTTTAAAATTGATGTCACGCTTTCAGAAGCGTATCATAATAACGGAAAAGACGATTTAGAATTTTTATTTGCAGCCAACAAAGGTTCTGATTTTGGACTTTTGAAAAAAACGGCTTCGGGTGGAGAATTGTCAAGAATTATGCTGGCTGTAAAATCTATTTTAGCACAATATCAAAAGCTTCCGACCATTGTTTTTGATGAAATCGATACCGGAGTTTCGGGTGAAATTGCGCATAAAATGGGTGATATCATGAAAAATATGAGCAAAACGATGCAGGTTTTTGCTATCACACATCTGCCTCAAATTGCGGCAAAAGGAAATGCACACTTTAAAGTTTCGAAATCCACAGTTGGCGAACAGACTTTATCAGAATTAAAATTGCTTTCAAAAGAAGACAGAATTGTGGAAATTGCCCAAATGCTTTCTGGAAAAGACATTTCTGATTCCGCCTTAAATCACGCAAAAGCCTTGCTGAACTAATATTTTGAATTATATTTGTTTGCAAAATACATTAAAAATAAAGAATACAAAAAACAACGATTAAAGAAAAGTTTTATGATCATAGAACCAAGAATGAGAGGATTTATTTGTTTGACTGCACACCCTGAAGGTGCTGCGCAAAACGTTAAAAACCAAATTGAATACGTTAAATCGAAAGGGAAAATCGAAGGCGCTAAAAAAGTTTTGGTAATCGGCGCTTCAACCGGATTTGGGTTGGCTTCTAGAATCACAAGTGCATTTGGTTCAGATGCATCGACAATCGGCGTATTCTTTGAAAAACCGCCTGCTGAAGGAAAGACGGCTTCGCCAGGATGGTACAATTCTGCTGCTTTTGAAACAGAAGCCCACAAAGCGGCTCTGTATGCAAAAAGTATCAACGGCGATGCTTTTTCAAACGAAGTGAAAAAAGAAACTTTAGATTTGATCAAAGCAGATTTGGGTCAAGTTGATTTGATAATATACAGTTTGGCTTCGCCAGTGCGTACCAACCCAAATACAGGAGTTTTGCACCGTTCGGTTTTGAAACCAATCGGTGGTGCGTATAGCAATAAAACAGTTGATTTTCATACGGGTAAAGTTTCAGAAATTTCAATTGAACCAAGCAAAGAAGACGATATTGAAAATACTGTTGCTGTAATGGGTGGTGAAGATTGGGCCATGTGGATTGATGCTTTAAAAGCGGAAAATCTTTTGGCTCCTGGAGCTACAACGGTGGCGTATTCTTATATTGGGCCTGCTGTGACAGAACCCGTTTATAGAAAAGGAACCATTGGTCGTGCGAAAGATCACTTGGAAGCGACTGCTTTTTCAATTACCGACAGCTTAAAAGATATTGGCGGAAAAGCCTATGTTTCGGTAAATAAAGCATTGGTTACTCAAGCGAGTTCTGCAATTCCGGTTATTCCGTTGTATATTTCTATTTTGTATAAAATTATGAAAGAAGAAGGTGTTCACGAAGGAACAATTGAGCAAATCCAGAGATTGTACCAAGACCGATTGTTCACCGGAAAAGAAGTTCCGACGGATGAAAAAGGAAGAATAAGAATTGACGATTGGGAAATGCGTGAGGATATTCAAGAAAAAGTAGCGGCGCTTTGGGAAAAAGCAACTACTGAAAACCTTTCAGAAATTGGTGATCTTGAAGGTTATAGAAAAGATTTCTACAATTTATTCGGATTTGATATTCAAGGTGTTGATTACAAGGCAGAAGCTGATGAAATGATTCAAGTGGACAGTTTAAAATAAGCTATTTTTCGAAATAAATAAAAAGCGGATTGTTGTAAAACAATCCGCTTTTTTATTGGTAATTGTTTTATTTTTTAATCTTTTTTAGAATTATCTCTGAAAAATCGATTTGAAAATGTTTGTGTTAAATAATATAAGTTTTTTTTTATATACTAATCAATATATTATATTAGCATTAATTAAATTTATAAAATATTTAGAATGAAAAAAATTACTTTATTACTATTATTATTTATTTCAGGCCTAAGTTATGGCCAAACATGTACACAAAACTTTTATGATTATGGTTACGATGATGAAGGGTTGTCACTTACTGTTACATCAACAGATTTAGATTGCTACAGTGGCGCAGTGAACACTATCACAATTAGTAATGCTTATTTAGATGACGGATGGTCTGATGATTGTGGAGATTATTATGACTTTACACTTAATTTAGATGGAGTTGTTTCTACTGTTTGTGGTTCAGATTTGATAGGTTTAGTTATAACTAACTTTCAAACACTAACAATTACTGCAAATGATACTGATGATTTTTCTGATTATATCGGAATTGATCTTTATATTACAGTTGGCTATGCGGCTACAGCTGTGCCAAATTGTAATGCAGAATTGACTGGTCCACAAGATGATACGTTAGATTCAGTCGCAGGATTGCTTTCTTGGGAAGAAGCGACTGGAGCGGTTTCTGGATATAAAATTTCTCTTGGAACTACGCCAGGTGGAACAGATATTTTGAACTTATTTGATGTAGGTGATGTAACTGAATATGATGTTCCAGGAAGTTTAACAATAGCAACAACTTATTATGTTACAATTGTTCCTTACAATTCGATCGGAAATGCTTCTGGTTGTACAGAGTATAGTTTTGTTACCGGAAGCCCTTTAGCAAATGATGATTGTTCAGGAGCTACCGCTTTAACAGTTGATGCTAACTTTTGTGATGGAGTTTTGACAAACGGTTCAAACGGAATGGCAACAGATTCAGGAGTTGAAGAAGCCGATTGTTTTAATTCAGGATTAAGCGATGTTTGGTTTTCATTTTTGGTTCCAGCAGGAACTGCATCAGTTGATATTTCTACAGACTATACCGGAGGAACTTTAGTTGATACTGAAATTGCATTATATTCTGGAACATGTGGAGCTTTAGTGGAATTAGATTGTGACCAAGATAGCGGAACAACAATTTTAAGTAATGGATTTTCATACAACTCAATTATTGAAGATGCTTCAGTAACGGCAGGGCAAACTTATTTTGTAAGAGTCTCTGGATATAGTTCAGGTTCAAGAGGGACTTTTTGTTTAGAAGTATCAACAAACCAAAGTTTATCTACAGGAGATTTTAATTTGTCTAGCTTTAAAGCATATCCAAATCCAGTGAAAGATTTCTTGAATTTATCTTACACTCAAGATATTTCTGATGTTGCAATTTTCAATTTACTAGGACAACAAGTTCTTGCCAGGAAAGTGAACGCAACTGAAAGTAAAATTGATATGTCAAACTTGTCTCAAGGTACTTACTTAGTGAAATTAACTTTTAACGGACAAGTAAAGACAATAAAAGTTGTAAAGGAATGAATCAATATTATTGTTTATTAGATAAAAAAGCCTGCATTTTAGTAGGCTTTTTTTTCATATCGTCAATTTATTGGTTTTATGTTTCTTAAATAGTTAATTTATTATAAATTAGCCCGCATTAACTTTAACTATTTATTTTTATGAAAAAAATTACTTTATTATTAATGTTATTTGTCGGAATGCTGTCCTATGGGCAGATTTGGTCAATAGCATCATGTTCATCAGAACTTGGGTCTAGTAACTACGGCCCCATGTATAGCACAGCGACAGCTAATGCAACTAGCAGAACAGCTGTTATTTATCCTTCAGCACAATTGACTTCAATTGCAGAACAAGTTTTGACTTCAATTTATTTTAAAAGATTGACGGCAGCAGAGATGTTAGGAACTCCAAATCTTAAGATTTACCTGAAGGAAACAGCAAGTGATAACTGGGGTACAGCTTCAATAGATTGGTCAACTTCAATTACGGGAGCAACTCTTGTTTATGACTCAAATCCTGTGACGGCATTAGGAACAAGCGCAGGATGGAAAAGTTTTGAATTTTCTACAAATTTTTCTTATTCTGGAACGCAAAATTTAGCTGTGTTTTTTGAATATTCAAATGCTACAGCAAGTAATTCAATTACTTATGCTTATGAGTACACAGCTCCATGTATTATTACTACTGATTCTAATACTACAAAGTATGCAAATAATAATACGGGAATTTTAGCAACAACATTAGCATCAAAAGACTATAGAAGACCATTGATTGGTTTTGATTATGAAGTTTCGTGTTATGCTCCAACTAATCTAGCTGTTACTGCCATTGGTGAAACTACAGCTGAGATATCTTGGACTGCTTCGTCTTCAAATCCATCATTGGGATATGATTACTATTTAAGCACATCTCCAACAGAACCAACTCCATCTACAACTGCTACAGGAAATGTACCAACAGGAACAACAAAAAATTTAACCGGACTAAGTAACTCTACTGCTTATTATGTGTGGGTTAGAAGTAATTGTGGAACTGGTGATGTAAGTGTTTGGAAAGGATCTTCTTTTGTAACTTCATGCGTGGCTATTTCAAGTTTTCCTTGGACAGAAAATTTTGACACCATGACAACAATTGGAGCTAATGTTTTACCAAATTTATGCTGGAAAAGCTTAGCTGGAGGTTCATCAAACACTATTCAATTTACTACCTCAAATGCAGCTTCTCAAACGTATAACGACCCAAGATCTGCACCAAATTATATAACGGTTTATTATCCAACAACAAACGCAGCATATTTATATACTCCAGGAATGGAATTAACCGCTGGTCAATCTTATGATTTTTCATTTTATTACATTGGAGATAATAGAGCAGGTTGGGACGGTCAGGTTGTTTATAACACAAATCAGTCTGCAACAGGAGCAACAGTTTTGGGAGATTCTTATGTAATAAGTGCAACAACAACTTCACAAACAAATTATGTTAGAGTTACAAGAACATTTGTGCCTACCACAACGGGTACTTATTATTTTGGAGTAAAAGCTATGGCAGTAACTAGTGCACCTTTTTACTTAGGATTTGATGATTTTAAAGTAGATCTTTCGCCATCTTGCATAAATCCAACAGCTTTAACAGCAACAAATATTACTGCAACAAGCGCAACTATATCTTGGACAGCACCAACAACAGTTCCGTCGTTGGGTTATGAATATTATATTTCGGCAACAAACACTCCTCCAACAGCTGCAACAGCTGGTACGCCAGTAACTTCTGGAACTTCAGTAAATATTACAAACCTTCCATCTAATGAAACTCGTTATGTTTGGGTTAGAAGCCTTTGTAGTGCAACTGATATTAGCTCTTGGAGTGATTCAGTTTCATTTACAACTGCGTGTGGTGCATTTGGAAGCTTTACAGAAGGTTTTGAAAACACAGTAACAAGTACAATTATGCCTTCTTGCTGGAGTAGAAATATTGTCTCAACTACAACAGATCCATATATATATGTGAGTACTAGCGATGTTAATACAGGAAACAGAGCATTGCGTTTTGGAAATTCTGGTAGTGCAACTGCAACTTTATATGGAATTACACCTGCTTTAACTGATTTGCCTTTGCAAAATCATAGATTGAAATTTTATGCAAGAGGTACTGTTTCAACTGTTTTTCAAGTTGGAACTATGACAAATCCGGCCGATGCAAGTACTTTTGTATTAAAACAAGTAGTGACTCTAACGACTTCTCACCAGCAAACTGTTATTAATTTTGATACACCAACAACTGGTTCCTATATTGCATTCAGAGCAGCATTTTCTTCAACTTATAGTACAGTAACTATTGATGATGTAGTTTGGGAGCCAATTCCTGCTTGTCCTGAACCAACTGCAATTGTTGTATCTGATATAACAACAACTTCAGCTACAGCTTCTTGGACGGCACCATCATCAACACCTTCTCAAGGATACGAATATTATTTGTCTACATCAAATACTCCGCCAACTGTTGCAACTACAGCTACAGGTCTAGCAACTGCAGCAACTGTTTCATTAACGGGTTTACCTCACAGTACAGTTCATTATATTTGGGTGAGATCAAATTGTGGATCTGAAACAAGTCCTTGGTCAAATATGGGAACTTTCGCTACAGCTTGTGGAGTAAATGCTGCTCCTTCTGCTGTACAAAATTTTGCTACTTATGTACCTCAATGTTGGTCTGAAACTACAGGTGCATTGGGTACTACATTATCAACTACAACAAGTATTTGGACTACGACAACTTCTTTTGCAAACGTTGCTGCTGGAACAAATAAAGGAGCGAAAGTTAATTTATATGGAGGAACTACAGCTAATCCAGATAACGATTGGTTAATCTCAAATTCAATAGATTTAGGTTCATCACCAAGTCAATTTAGAGTTAAATTTAAAATGGCAGTTACAAACTATAATGGTTCTGTATCACAAACTACTTTGGGAACACATACTGTGAGAGTAATTGTTTCAACTGACAATGGCGCTACTTGGACTGCTGCAAATGTTATTAAAACATATACTGGTGCAGGAACTTATAGCAATACAGGACAAGATGAGTCCATCGAATTGACAGGTTATTCTGGAGTGGTTAAAATTGGATTTTTAGCTACAACTAGTAGTACTACACTAGATATCGACTTCCATATTGATGATTTTTCTGTTGAAGCAAGTCTTTCAGCACCTTCATTTAATACAGCAAACTTTAAAGCATACCCAAATCCAGTGAAAGATTTCTTAAATTTATCTTACACTCAAGATATTTCTGATGTTGCAGTTTTCAATTTACTAGGACAACAAGTTCTTGCCAGAAAAGTAAACGCAACTGAAAGTCAAATTGATATGTCAAGCTTGTCTCAAGGTACTTACTTAGTGAAAGTAACTGTTGGAGACCAAGTAAAAACAGTAAAAGTGATGAAGCAATAAGCTAAATTCTAAATTATTTTTAAAAGCCACCTAACCGGTGGCTTTTTTTTATACATTCGTAGTTGTAATATCCCCAAATAATTACCCTACTATGAAAAAAAAATACTTTGATTCCATCTGTCAAAGAAAAATAAAACTGCATCAAATTTTCATTTCAGCTTCTTTTCTTTTAATTTCAAGTTTTTCTTATTCTCAAACGACCATAATTAATCCGGCATTGGAGGGAGGTTTTGAAAACGGAAATACGATTTCTTCAAATGGTTGGACAGCCATAAATCCTTCTATAGATTCTTGGAATATTGGAAATATTGTTTCTCCAAGTTCAGGAAATAATGCGGCTTACATTTCTTCGGATAATGGTTCAATATGGAATTATTCTCAAATAAATACGGTATCACATTTAGCTAAAGAAATTACTGTACCAGCAGATCAGCCAAAAATGGAGCTAACTTTTAAATGGAAAGCAGGAGGTGAAGGTCTTGATTTAAATGATTGGGACAACTTAAAAGTATTTTTCGTACCAAGTTCTTATAACCTTGTGGCTGGCGTTCAAATTCCGCCTTCATATCAAATCGGAACGTTGTATAAATTAAGTTTTTCTGATTGGAACACGGCATTAATTTCTTTTGCAACCGTTCCCGGAACTTATAAATTGGTATTCAGTTGGAAGTCAGATATCGTAGATGCTGTAAATCCTCCCGCGGCAATTGACGAAGTTTCGCTAATAGCAAATCCACCATCAAATTTTATTTCTGTGGCCACAGGAAACTGGAATAACGCAACTACCTGGAATACAAATTCAGTTCCTACACTTGCAGATAATGTTTTAATTGCTACCAATCACACGGTAACTTTAGATGCAAACAATCTTGCAGTAAATGATTTGGCAATTGATGGAACGCTGAATTATGCAACAATAGCTACTAATTTTGATGTAAAAGGAAATCTGACAGTAAATTCTGGGGGGAATTTGAATGCTTTTTTTAATGCCGTAGGCAAAAGCATTACCGTTTCCAGAAATTTAATAAACAATGGAAATATTGATTTGTCAAAAGGAACTCTTGGAACAAATATTTTGACTTTAAACGGAATTATTCCTCAAACCGTAAGCGGTTCTGGAACATTCACAAATAATTTGATCCGAAACCTAACTTTTAATAACACTTCTTCAGGTGGAATTACTTGGAATTATGACAACTTAAGAATTGCAGGAAATTTGAATTTTATCAAAGGAAATGTGGCTCTTGAAAACAATACGTTAACGTTGGGAACTGGTGTTACTGCTGGAATTGGTTTAAATGCGGTAGGTGCTTTACTTCATACTTCAGGTGGATTTGTTTCAGGTACATTTTCTAGATGGTGGGCAAACACGGCGGCAGGAACTACTTTGGTTTCAGGTGCTCTTCCAATAGCAACAGCAGGAAGGTATCCTTTTGTAAACAATCAAGGAAATAATCATTCGGCTTATATTCAGAGGATTTTACCAACAGTAGGAGGTCAGATTGCGTGTAAATATACAACTGCAAATTCAGTTTCTGCCGTTTCAATTGCCGATGGAAGCTACACCGTAGATTCAAAATATGATGGAAATTGGATTTTTTCAACGCCAACAAATGTTCCTGTTTCTGAAAGTTACAACATCGCTTTATTCGGCCAGAATACTTTTCAGGCTTCAAACGGAAATTCTAGAATTATAAAAACGGCTTCAGTTTTAGAAGGAATTCACTCAAACGGGACAAATTTGCCGTCTTCACAAAGAACCGGACTTACTTTAGAGCAGTTAACTTAAAATCCAATAACCATTGGAATTGCAACGGCTGACAAGCCAAATGCAACAATTGCAAGTGGAAATTGGAATGATGTGTCAATCTGGAGCAAAGGAAATATACCAAATTGTGATGAAGCTGTAAATGTAAATTCAGGTCATATAATTACTTTAAATTCGGCATCAAATGTCTCGAGATCTTTGACAGTTTCCTCTGGTGGAACTTTAAATGTTACTTCGGGAAACTTGACAATTGGATGTACAGATAATAATGCAACTTTAAATCTTCTTGGAAATTTAAATGTTACTGGAGGAAATTTAAATGTAAATGGAAACATTGCAGCAGCTTATGGTTCTGTTTTTTCGCAAAGCGGAGGAAATATAAATGTTGATGGAAACTCAGGAAATATAGCTACAAGTGTTGCGGATGGAACAAGAATAATAGATGTAATTCCTGAAAATGCTTCAAGTTTAAATTGGACTGGTGGAACATTGACTATCGTTGATCCACACGCTGCAACCGCTGCAAATGACGTTTTAAGATTGAGCGGACAATTCGATGGTTATGTGAATGTTACGTCTGGACATACGATTAAATTTGGAGATGGTTTTTCTAATCAATCAGGAGGAAATGCGACCAATGGTTTTCGTGTAAATACTTGGGCAATCACTTCTGGACTGCCTTTAGGTAATGTAATAGTTGAAGGTCCTGCAGGAACAAATCGTCACTTAACAGGAACCTATCAAATTCCTGTATATGGAAATTTAACCATAAATAATGGCGGAGAAAGCAGAGTTTCTACTCTTTATCTAAACGGAAATGCAGTAATAAATTCAGGAGGAACATTAACGTCTTCAACAGGATTTTTCTTTGTAAACGGAAGATTTATTGATGCTTCGACTGTTGGATTTACACCATCGATAAACGCGCAGCAGTTTACAAATAATGGTGTTGTGAGAAATTCAGCAACCGTTTCAACAGCAAATTTGAATAATCTGGTAATTAATAATGCATCGGCTTTGGGCGTGACTTTAAATTCTCCAGTTTCATTAAGCGGAACGATGACTTTAACCAATGGTTTATTGAATACTTCGGCGACTAATATTTTAAAAATAAATCAAGGTGGAAGTGTAGCAGGCGGATCAAATACTACTTTTGTAAATGGTCCAATGACAAGAGTTTTTACTTCTGAAAGAACGGCTTCGGGTACTTATTCAAGCGCTACGCAGTTTCCGGTTGGAAAAAACGGAAGCTTTTTGCCTTTATACATTGATCCTTCAACTGCTACAGAAAGTGTTGAATTTAAAGCAGAGGCTTTTACTTCAAATCAAGGAACTCATCCCCAAAACATAACGTCTTTGTCAAATAATCGTTGGGAAACAGCAATAATCTTAGGTAATGACAGCTTTATAAACGCAAATATCAGAATTGTCAATGCTTCAATTTCTGCAGAGAGTAAAATAGTTCAATCGGAAACGGCTTCGGGTGAATATTCTCTTTTTTCACCCGCTTCTATTGTAGGAACAGGAACTTTAACAACAGTTTCACCAATAATAGCGACTGATTTTAAAGGTTTCTTTTCTCACGGAATTGAAAACCAATTAGGAACAGATACTTTTACAAAATCTGTTTTTAAAGCGTATCCAAATCCTGTAAAAGATGTTTTAAACTTAAGTTCTTCTGAAGAAATCAGTTCAATTGAAATTTATAACTTGATTGGACAAAGGGTTTTATTTAAAAAAGTAAATGATTTACAAATCAGCATTGATTTGAGTTCTTTACCTAAATTAACTTACATTTTGAAAGCATTTTGTGGAGATTATGTACAGACCGTTAAGATTATAAAAGAGTAATTTATTCTCAATTTCAATACAAACCAACCTAAAATTTTAGGGTGGTTTTTTATTTTTAAAACTTATCTTTGTTAAAGTTAAAATCTACTATGAAATTCTCCTTTATAATCCCTGTTTTCAATCGACCAGACGAAATTGACGAACTTTTGCAAAGCTTGGCTAAGCAAAATTATTTAACTGATTTCGAGATTGTTGTTGTGGAAGATGGATCCTCAGTTCCTTGTCAATTTATTATAAATTCGTACAAAGAAAATCTGAATATTTCCTATTTTTTTAAATCAAATTCAGGTCCTGGAGATTCACGAAATTTTGGAATGAGAAATGCAAAAGGCGACTATTTTTTGATTTTAGACTCCGATTGTATTTTACCCCCAAATTATTTATCCGAAGTTGAAAAGGCTTTAAATGAAGATTATGTAGATTGTTTTGGCGGGCCAGATAAAGCTTTAGTTAGTTTTTCTGATGTGCAAAAAGCAATTAATTTTTCAATGACTTCTTTTATGACAACGGGAGGAATTCGGGGCGGATCAGAAAAAATAGGCAAATTTCAACCCCGAAGTTTTAATATGGGATTGTCAAAAAAAGCCTTTGATGCTAGCCAAGGCTTTGGGAACATTCATCCGGGTGAAGATCCAGATTTGTCTATTAGATTATGGAAAATGGGCTTTGAAACCCGACTTTTCATCAATGCGCATGTCTATCATAAGAGAAGAATTGATTGGTCTAAATTTTATAAGCAAGTCCATAAATTTGGTAAAGCAAGACCGATTTTAAACAGTTGGTATCCAGAATACAACAAATTGACTTTCTTTTTTCCATCCTTATTTTTAATCGGATTTTTGTGTTCTGTGCTGTTTCTAATTTTCGGAATTTCATTCTTTCTCGGAATGTATTTGTTGTATTTTCTATTGGTTTTCGTTATTTCTACAATTCAAAATAAGAGTTTAAAAATAGGAAGTTTTTCTCTTTTGGCGGTAGCCACGCAGTTTTATGGCTATGGTGTTGGCTTTATAAAGTCATATTATAATGTAATTATTTTAAAAAGAAAACCGCAAGAAGCAATGCCCGAAATGTTTTTCAAATTATAAAAAACTCAAATTATGCCTAAAATAATCGGATTAACAGGAGGTATCGGAAGCGGGAAAAGCACTATTGCAAAGCATATCGAACAGCTTGGAATTCCAGTTTATATTGCAGATATTGAAGCTAAAAAAATCCTTGAAACAAAGGTAATAATCGATAGAATTAGCGACGCATTTGGTCATGATATTCTTGAAAATCAAAAAATTGACAGAAAAAAGTTGTCAAAAGTGGTATTTGAAAACCCAGAAAAGTTGAAAACTTTAAACAGCATAATTCATCCCGAAGTTGCCAAACATTTTAAAAATTGGGTACAAGAAAATCAAAATCACCAAATCGTAGTCAAAGAAGCAGCTATACTTTTTGAAAGTGGAAGTTATAAAAATTGCGATAAAGTAATTTTAGTAACAGCGCCAAAAGAAACTAGAATTCAGAGAGTTATAAATCGAGATAACATTTCGAGAGAAGAAATTGAAAATAGAATGGCGAATCAATGGAGCGAAGAAAAGAAAAAAGAGTTAAGCGATTTTGTAATTATCAATGAAGATTTACAAGAAGCTTATAAAACTACCGAAATGATACTTTCTTTATTAAGGAATAAATAATTTAGGAATTAGATGTTAATGTTTGGTTAATGTATTAATTGCTTAAATGTTAAAATGTTAATTTTGTTTCGATGAATAAGACATTGTTTCGCTTGCTAGTTGTATTAATGAGCCTATCACTGATAGGAATTATTTTGGTTCAATTGTATTTGATTAATACTTCGTTCAAAAATAATGAAGAGCAATTTAAATACCACGTTCAGCAAGTTATCGCAAATGTTTCTGAAAAATTAAAACAAGAAGAAACGTACAGTCTATTAAATCAGTATAATATTTTAAAAGACAGCATTGGAAAAGCACCGAATACTAGTGAACTATTAGATTTTGTGTTGGTTCAAAAAAATAAGGTTACTAATGAAACAGTAATTTATTCGAATAATATTATTGCTGAAGATTATAATGTAAACCTTTCGTTCTTTGATAAAAAAAAGGATTCAATAAGAAAAGCTCAAAATTACAGCGCAAAGCGAAGAACAGAAATTTATTCTGGCAATCAGATTGACAATTCTGCGATGCAAAAAACAACAACTCCAGATATTACTGTGGAAAAATCAGGTAATATGGAAATGTTGGTCAAAGCACAATACGATACATTTTTGAAAGATATTGCTGAAACCAAGCCGTTAAAAGATAGAATTTCAAAAGAAAAACTTCAAAAGATGTTAGCGCACGAGCTTAAACTATATGAAGTAAAAACACATTTTGAATACGGAGTTTACAGTGACGGATTGGCTACAAAAATAAAATCTGATAATTTTAAGTTCGATAAAAATTCGACTTTTCAGACACCAATTTTTGCAGACAATGAAGGAAAAGCTAAATTTCAATTACTAGTAAGTTTTCCTGACAAAAAGAAATTTTTGTTTACCGATTTGATTGGAATTACGATTTTGTCCATCACATTTACGCTAATTATCATTATTGCTTACGCAAGTGCTTTGAATCAATTAATAAAACAACGTCAGATTTCTGAAATCAAAACCGATTTCATTAATAACATGACACACGAATTTAAAACGCCTATTGCCACTATTAACTTGGCTTTAGATGCAATCAAAAATCCAAAAGTAATCGAAGATACTGAAAAAGTATTCAGATACCTGCAGATGATTCGTGACGAAAATAAAAGAATGCACGCTCAAGTTGAAAACGTTCTTCGAATTTCTAAATTAGAAAAAAGAGAACTTGAAATCAACAAAGAACCAATGAGTGTTCAAGAAATTGTGGAAGATGCAGTAGAACACGTAAACCTGATTATAGAAGACAGGCATGGCGTAATTAACACCCATTTTGCTGCAACAAGAACAACAACATTAGTCAATGATGTTCACTTTACAAACGTAATGGTAAACATTTTAGACAACGCCATAAAATATTCTCCAGAAGCGCCAGTCATTGACGTTTACACAGAAAATGTAAAAGATTTCATTGTGATAAAAGTAAAAGACCAAGGACAAGGAATGAGTAAAGTGGCTCAAAAACGAGTCTTTGAGAAATTTTATCGAGAGCACACAGGTGACCGTCACGACGTTAAAGGTCACGGTTTAGGTTTGGCTTATGTAAAAAGAATTGTTGACGACCACAATGGTCAAATATTTGTAGAAAGCGAAAAAGGGAAGGGTAGCACCTTCATTATAAAATTACCACTAATCAATTAAGCTATGGAAAATGTAAACAAGAAAATCCTTTTAGTCGAGGACGACCCAAACTTTGGTTCAATTTTAAAAGATTATTTAAATCTGAACGATTTTGAAGTTACTTTGGCAAAAAACGGGATGGAAGGTTTCGAAAAATTTAAAAAAGACACATTTGATTTGTGCATTCTCGACGTTATGATGCCTTACAAAGATGGATATACTTTGGCTAAAGAAATCAGAGAAAAAAATAAAGACATTCCACTTATTTTCTTGACGGCAAAGTCAATGAAAGAAGATGTGTTGAAAGGATATAAAGTGGGGGCTGACGATTATTTGAACAAACCTTTTGATTCAGAAGTATTGTTGATGAAAATCAAGGCAATCATCCAAAGAAAAGCATCTGACAGCAAAACAGATAACACTAAATTTGAATTTCAAATTGGTAATTTCCACTTGAATTCAAAATTACGTTTCTTGACTTTCAAACAAGAAGAGCCAATAAAACTATCTCCAAAAGAGAACGAATTATTGAAAATGTTAGCTGTTCACGAAAACGATTTGATGCCGAGAGAACTAGCCTTGACAAAAATCTGGAGAGACGACAACTATTTTACATCAAGAAGTATGGACGTTTACATCGCCAAACTAAGAAAATATTTGAAACTGGACGAAGAAGTAGAAATTCTAAACATCCACGGAGAAGGATTCAGATTGGTAGTGAAAAACAAACCAGCTGTATCAGAATAAAACATCAAAGCTTCGAGAAATCGGAGCTTTTTTTTATGTCTTTTTTTGAATAAATCTCTAAAAATTTGTGGAATCTGTGTTTAAAACCCCAATTCCAGAGCAAAACAAGCCTTTTTATCTTTCAAAATAGCATAAATCAATTTGCCTTCTTCTTCAAAAGAATCAATAGAAACAGCATCATCCAGCATCAATTCCTTCCTAAAATTCATGTCGATACTTTTCAATTGTTTTGTCAAAATCAACTTTACATCGGCCAAATCCAGGCACCATTCCAGATATTTGACATTATTTACGTGATTGACAATATCCAAATCTGACAGCACCACTTTTCTTTCGTGTAAGGTTTTCATTTCTTTGGGCAAATCAATTTTTTTCACGCGCTCAGTGGTAGAAAATGTAGTTCCGAATATTTCAAAATGTTCGTGAGGCAAAGCCAGCGCTTCCGGACGACGCAATTTGGTATTAAAAACCGCCCAGAAAGATTCACAGCCTACAATTTTTTTTCCGTTCAAATGCATTTCTAAAGCTCTTATCGAGCGCGAGTTTTCTAACGACACAATCCACGTTTTTACCGTTACCACATCGCCCCATTTGGGCAACGCATCAATTTCAAGTTTCATTCTGCTCAAAACCCATGCCTGGTTGAATTCCTGCATATCGGTAAAACTAATGCCACCCACAACCGAATGATCTCCGGCTGTCAGCTGTAGCAAATTGCACAAATCAGTATATTTCAAATAACCGTTCGGCGTGCATTGTGTGAAATTGATTTCCCAGTCTCTGCTGAAAATAGAAGTGAAATTTGGAGAAATTGGCATTTTAAAAGAATTATGAATTATGAATTTTCGGAATTAGAAATTGAATTTATAATTTTTTCAACATCTGTTTTATAATCAAACCATTTTGCATTTTCTTTTCTTTTAAACCACGTCATTTGGCGTTTTGCAAAACGTCTTGTATTTTTCTTGATTTCTTCGAGGGCAAAATCTAAGGTAAATTCACCATCAAAATGACTGAACAATTCTCTATAGCCAACGGTTTGCAAAGCGTTCAATGTTTTATTTGGATATAATACTTTCGCTTCTTCCAGTAATCCGGCTTGCATCATCAAATCAACCCGACAATTGATTCGGTCGTACATTTCTTGACGATCGGCTTCCAGGCCAATGATGATGGGCGTGAAATTTCGTGTGTTTTTCTTTTGGTTCAAGAAAGAAGAATACGGTTTTTTGCTTCCGATGCAGACTTCCACAAAACGCATCATCCGCTGTGGGTTTTGCAACGTTTGTGGATTTTCTTTGGAAATGATTTCGAAATAGTTTGGATCCATTTCTTCTAATTTATTTTGAAGATATTCAATTCCGAATTGTTCATAATTAGAAATAATATCAGTGCGGACAGCAGTTTCAATCCCTGGAAATGTATCAAAACCTTTTAAAATAGCGTCAACATACAGTCCGGAACCTCCGACTAAGATGGCATAATCATTGGTTTTAAACAATTCATCAAGTTTTGAAATAGCTTCTCTTTCAAAATCACCAACGCTATAATTTTCAAAAATCGATTTGTTTTGGATAAAATGGTGTGGGGCAGAAGCCAGTTCTTCATCAGAGGGAACAGCAGTCCCGATTTTCATTTCTTTAAAAAACTGGCGTGAATCGCATGAAAGGATTTCACAATTGAAATGTTGCGCCAATTTGATGCTTAACGCCGTTTTGCCGATTGCCGTTGGGCCAATGATGGTGATGAGTTTTTTCATTTGTAGCAAAGTTACTTTTTAAACAACGGTTTTAAAAATTCTGCTGTTGATTTTTAGTAATTTAGTTGATTTTTAGTAGTTTGATAGCCCTGATTGTAGTGGAAAGCTTTTTTGAGAAGCCTACATTTTTTTGCCAGATAAAAAAAACGACCGGGGGAAGCTCTTTTTATTTGTGCAAAAAAGGAGGCTTGAAAAAAACTTGTAGCGGAAAGCCGGAAATAGCTTCTTAAAAAATTAATTTTCGAGCGTTGTTCCGCATTTGTAGCAGAACTCAGCTGTATTTCGGTGATCGCTTGTGCCACATTTTGGACAGGCTCCCGGAAGCAACTTTCGAGATTTAGACCCACTTGCAAGTTCAGCCGTTACGATTCCGGTTGGTACGGCGATGATACCGTAACCTAAGATCATTATGAAAGACGCAATGACTTTTCCTAATGGCGTTATTGGGGCGATATCGCCATAACCAACGGTTGTCAGCGTCACGATACACCAGTAAATACTGGTAGGAATGCTGGTGAAACCGCTTTCTGGACTTTCGACCACGTACATTACGGCACCAAGCAAGATGGAAATGATGAAGACGAAATAGATGAAAACGATGATTTTGGTCTTACTGGCGTTGATGGCTAATTTGAGCTGTGACGCTTGACCTGAAAATTGCACTAAATTTAAGATTCGGAAGAGTCTTAAAAGTCGTAAAGCCCTTACCACTGTTAGTATTTTTGAACTTGGTATAAAAAACGAAAGATACATGGGCAGTATCGAAATTAAATCAATGATGCCATAAAAACTAAAAATATATTTCAAGGGTTTTCGGGTAGAAATGATTCGGAGAATGTATTCTATTGAGAAAAAAATGGTGATAACCCACTCTGAAATAATGAAAAATCGATGGTAAACAATATCGAGTGTTTCAACGCTTTCAAGCATTACCAAAACCACGCTGAGTAAAATAATGAAGAGAAGAATAATGTCAAAAAGTCGCCCTGCGGGCGTGTTGACGCCGTGGATGATGATATTTATTCTTTGACGAAAAATGTCATAAGGTGTTTTACACTCTTTTTCTTTCATACTTCTAAAGTAGCAAAAATATTCTAAAAATGGATGATTTTCGCCTGCTTGCTTTTTTTAATGTAAGCGAGCGCGGTATTTTTTGAATCGCGGTTATTTGGAATTGCGATTAAGATGTTTTTTAGCACTTCAGTATTGGTAACCTGATAGTTCAGATCGTAGAACGCATACCCTTTCAGAACGCCATTTTCAATAAGGACAGCACTTCGTTCGTGCATGTTTCGGCCTTTTTCAATGATGATTATATTTTGATTCTGATATTCATTATTTTGAAGAAATTCTTCTACACGGGCGTTATAATCTTCAGGATCTTCTTGCCCTATGCAGGCGCCATTGCATTCATTCATTTCAAATGGAAAACAATGTGTTTTTACATTTTCCAAATGATTTATTTTTTGACAAAGAACATATTTATCGGTAATTTTGAATAAAGCACTTTGTGCTTCAGCTTGGCTCGAAAAGGAGGCAACTTCTTGTTTCCGGGCATCCGTTCTTTGAAGTTTTAAAGCAATGAAACCTTCTTTAGTTATGCTTTGATACAATGAAACAGGGAAAATGTTTTTTCGTAAAACCCTATTGTATTTGGGTTTATTCAGTTTAACTTCTTCTGATTCTTTTAATAATGCAATCAATTCACTGCCCGTTTCTTCATAGGTTACTGAAAAAACTTCTGCTTGAATTTTTTTATCTTTTCGAGAAGAACCTGTAAAATGCTGGTTGACGCGTTTTTTGATGTTTTTATTTCTTCCGATATAGATAATTTCGCCATTTTCTTTGTGAACATAGTATATTCCGGTTGTGGATGGAAGATTTGAAATTATATCGAGCAATTTTGGAGCAAGACCTTTTTCAATTTCAGTCTTGATGAACGTTTTTACGATTTCTTTTTCCAAATCTTTCTCCAAAAGCATCTTGAAAAGTTTGACAGTCGCCAAAGCATCGCCAGAAGCACGGTGTCTGTCAGCCATCGGAATTCCCAAAGCACGAACTAATTTTCCTAAACTATATGATGGCTGTTCTGGAATTAATTTTTTCGCCAACTCAACGGTACAAAGGTGGTGTCTTTCGAAATTGTAACCCAAGCGATTGAATTCTGTGCGTAAAATTCGGTAATCGAACTGTGCATTATGAGCCACTACCACACAATCCTGTGTAATTTCAATAATGCGTTTTGCTACTTCATAAAACTTAGGAGCACCAACAAGCATCGCATTGTTAATGCCGGTAAGTTTGACCACAAAAGGCTGAATCGGCTTTTCAGGATTTACTAAACTGATAAATTGGTCGACAATTTCGTGTCCGTCAAATTTATAGACAGCAATTTCTGTAATTCCTTCTTCGTTGAATTGGCCTCCAGTGGTTTCTATGTCGAGTATTGCGTACAAAATAGTAGTTTTCAGTGTTTGGTTTTAGTTGGCAGTGAATTCGAAGCTTAAAGTCAACGCAACATCTTTTTTTCTGGCTTTTTTTCTAATTTCTATTCCCAAAGATACTACTTCCAATCCGAACCATTGTACTTCCGCAGTCAATTGCGAGTCGATAATCGCCCGACATTCCCATGGAAAGAATTTCCAGTTGGCAGTTTTCAGTTTTCAGTTTTGAAGTTGTATCGAAAATAGTTTTTAAATGTAAAAATTCTTTTTTGATTTGGTCTTGGTTTTCAGTGAAAGTGGCCATTCCCATCAAGCCTTTTATTTGGATGTTTTTTAGATTTTTGAAGGATTCTGAATTTAATAATTCGCTTAATTCCTTTTCGTCTAAACCAAATTTGGTGTCTTCTTCCGCAACATGGATTTGCAAAAGACAATCGATGATTCTATTGTTCTTTAATGCTTGCTTGTTGATTTCTTCTACTAATTTCAACGAATCAACGCCGTGAATCAAGCTTACAAACGGAGCCATAAATTTGACTTTGTTGGTTTGAACATGTCCAATCATGTGCCATTCGATGTCTTTGGGCATCTGCTCGAATTTGTCTGCCATTTCTTGGATTTTATTTTCTCCAAAAATGCGTTGTCCCGCTTCATAAGCTTCCATTAAATCAGCAACAGGTTTAGTTTTTGAAACAGCAACCAGAGTTACATTTTCTGGAAGTGATGTTTTTATTTCGAGTAAGTTTGATTGTATTGACATTTTTTTGAAATTATCGAATTATAATTCATAAACCACCAAACCGCTTCTAAATTTCGGATCGATGTACGTACTTTTTGGAGGCATAATCAAATTATTATCGGCCAATTCTTTTATTTCAGAAATATCCGTTGGAAAAAGCATAAACCCCAATTCAAATTCGCCTTCGTCCACGACTTCTTTTATGGTGACTATAGATTGCTTTCCAGGAATATAATCAATGCGTTCGTCGTTACGCAAATCTTCAATTCCAAGGATTGGATTTAGGACTTTTTCGTATAAAATTTGAGCGTCTAAACTTTCTAAAACCGAAGTAAAACTGTGTTCATCTTTTAAGGTCAACGAATAAAATTCGCCATCAAGATACATTCCGAATTCGAATTTTTTTGTGGGTTTCCACAATTCTTGCTCTTTGTTTTTAAGCCAGAAACTCTCGGATAATTTATTCAGAAATGCCTCTTTTGAAAGTCCGTTTAAATCGCGGATGATTCGGTTGTATTCGTATATTTTCACGTTGCTTTCGGCAATGAGGAAACTCATAAAATAGTTCAAATTCTCGTTTCCGGAAGCTTTGTCTTCTTCGTATAATAATTCTGCCGAAGCCGAACGGTGGTGTCCGTCAGCGATATATAAATTGCCAATTTCTTTGAATTTTTCTTGAAGCCAAGCCATTTCGTTTTCGGCTTCAATTTTCCAAAGAATGTGTTTTTCTCTTTTGGTAGTTGAAAATTCGTATAAAGAATCGGTTTGTTTTTTGTCCGAAATCCAAGCGGTTAATTCTGGATTGTCGGGATACGTGATTAAAACGGGTTCGGTGTTGAAACCGGTTCGATGCAAATAATCTTTGAATAATTCTACACGATATTGCAACGTGTCTTCGTGTCTTTTGATGACATTGTTTTGGTAATCTTCAATGGAAGTTCCGGCGATGATTCCAGTGAAATTTTGGTTTTTGGTTTGGATTTCGTAGATGAAAAAAACCGGTTTTTCTTCTTTTATCAAAACGACTTCTTCCTTAAAATCATTGTATTTCTGGGCAACGAGCTTAAATCTTTTTTCAAGTCCGATTTTTTGCTGGTTGACATAAGCCGGATTCAAAACGTGAAGAAATGAAAACGGATTAAAATCCAACTGCGACGCCAATTCAGCTGGAGAATATTCGTCGTACGAACGCGATGTTACCAGGCTGACCTTGTCGCGGGTTGGTCGGACTGCTTTGAAAGGGATGATTTTTGCCACTTTTTTTGTTTAAAGTTTAAAGTCTAAAGTTGGATTTCGAAAGAACTTTATTGTGTTTTTTTTTTAAGCCAAACGGTAGAAATAAAGTAAGTCTTTTTCCCGCTTTTCGTTCCAATCTTTTATCTCGTTAAAGAAACGAGATAAAAGGATTTTCTCTTCAATCGGGGCTAAATGAAAAGTTTAGGCACTTTTTAAAGGTCAGTTTTCCAATCTTTGTCGATACCGAAAACTTTAGACTTTAAACCTTAAACTTTTATTTTTAAGAAAACTGCTTGGCTACTTTTTCTGCCTTTCTGCTTTCGGAATAATCATAGAAACCTTCGCCCGATTTCACGCCTAATTTTCCGGCGCGAACCATATTGACCAAAAGTGGGCAAGGAGCATATTTAGGGTTTTTAAAACCTTCATACATTACATTTAAAATGGCAAGGCAAACGTCAAGACCAATGAAATCAGCCAATTGCAACGGACCCATTGGGTGTGCCATTCCTAATTTCATCACGGTGTCGATTTCATAAACGCCAGCAACACCGTTGTATAACGTTTCGATGGACTCGTTAATCATCGGCATTAAAATTCGGTTGGCCACGAAACCAGGATAATCATTAACTTCAACCGGAGTTTTGCCTAGTTTTTCAGACAGATCCATAATGCTTTTGGTTACTTCATCTGAAGTATTGTAACCGCGAATGATTTCGACCAGCTTCATAATAGGCACCGGATTCATAAAGTGCATTCCGATAACGCGTTCAGGATGGGTGACAACGGCTCCGATCTGCGTGATGGAAATCGATGAAGTGTTGGTTGCCAAAATGGTATCGTGCGAACAGGCTTCGTTTAATTGTTTGAAGATGTTCAGTTTTAGTTCAACATTTTCGGTTGCAGCTTCAACCACTAAATCAACGCCAACAACGCCGTCCTTAATGTCGGTATAAGTGATGATATTGCGGATGGTTTTCATTTTATCGTCTTCGGTAATGGTTCCTTTTGTGACCATTCTGTCCAAATTTCCGGCGATAGTTGCCATTCCTTTGTCTAACGATTTTTCTGAAACGTCGATTAGTTTTACGGTAAATCCGCTTTGTGCAAACGTGTGCGCGATTCCGTTGCCCATTGTTCCGGCTCCGATTACTGCTATGTTTTTCATATTTATATTGAAATATTTAAAAATTTTATGATTGAAATATTTTGAACCATTAAGAGATTAAGGAAAGTAAAGACTTAATGAAACGTAATTCCCGTAAGATTAAATTTACTTCTTGAAGCAATCTATAATTTGATACGCCACTCTCAAAGCATCCGTTCCGTCTTCTAAAGTCACGATTGGCGTTGTATTATTGTTGATGGCATCAGCAAAAGTTTCCAATTCGTCCAAAATAGCGTTGTTGTTTTCCACATCTGGATTGTCAAAATAGATTTGCTTTTTTACACCTTCGGCGTTTTGCAAAATCATGTCAAAATCACCTGGCGTTTCTGGAGCGTCTTTCATTTTCACGACTTCGCATTTCTTTTCTAGGAAATCGACTGAGATATAAGCGTCTTTTTGGAAGAAGCGTGATTTACGCATGTTTTTTAAGGAAATTCGGCTTGAAGTCAAATTCGCAACACAGCCGTTTTCGAACTCAATTCGAGCATTTGCAATGTCTGGAGTGTCCGAAATTACCGAAACACCACTTGCGTGAATGTTAGTCACTTTTGATTTTACAACGCTCAGAATAGCATCGATATCGTGAATCATCAAATCTAAAACCACAGGAACATCGGTACCGCGAGGGTTGAATTCTGCCAATCGGTGCGTTTCAATGAACATCGGATTTATGATGTCATTTTTCACCGATTTAAACGCCGGGTTGAATCTTTCTACGTGACCAACTTGTCCTTTTATATTATATTCTTTCGCTAAAGCGATAATTTCTTCTGCTTCTTCAACCGTATTTGAAATGGGTTTTTCAAGAAATATATGTTTGCCTGATTTGATTGCAACTTTAGCACATTTATAGTGTGAAAGCGTAGGAGTTACAATGTCCACGACGTCAACAGCGTGAATTAATTTGGCAATAGTATCGAATTTTGTATACCCAAATTCCTTGGCTACTTTTTCGGCATTCTCCTGATTTGGGTCATAAAAGCCAACTAATTCGTATTTCTCAGATTGTTGTAATAAACGCAAATGAATTTTTCCTAGATGTCCGGCACCTAATACTCCAACTTTTAGCATATAAATGTATTTTCCACAAAAATAGCATTAATTGTTTAAAGTACATAAGTTGAATGCCATAAAGTCGCAGGCTAAAAGAATTTTTTGGCATTGCTTAAACTTTCAACTTTAGGTTTGACTTTCGACTTTTCTTTGCCTATTTTTACCAAAAATAATTACTCCCAATTTTGAAAGATACTGGCAAACATCAAGGACTTCGCAATCAATTAGTAACCGTTTTAGAACAGAAAGGGATTACGGATAAAAATGTATTGGAAGCGATCAGAAAAATTCCAAGACACTTGTTTTTGAACTCCAGTTTTGAAGATTACGCCTATCAAGACAAGGCTTTTCCGATTGGAGCTGGGCAAACTATCTCGCAACCTTATACTGTCGCTTTTCAATCGCAGTTATTGGAAGTTGAAAAGGAACATAAAATTTTAGAAATCGGAACCGGTTCGGGATACCAAACGGCTGTTTTATGTACGATGGGAGCGAAGGTTTATAGCGTGGAAAGACAAAACGAATTGTTTAAAACGACTTCATTATTACTGCCTAAATTAGGAATTCGCCCGAAATTATTAACTTTTGGAGACGGATACAAAGGACTTCCCAATTATGCTCCGTTTGACAGCATCATTGTAACGGCCGGAGCTCCAATTATTCCAAAACCTTTGATGGCACAGCTGAAAATAGGAGGAAGGTTGGTAATTCCGCTTGGCGAAGAGCATCAAATTATGACCATGCTGATCCGTAAAAATGAAACGCAATTTGAAAAACACGAGTTTGGAGAGTTTCGATTTGTGCCTTTGCTAGAAAATAAAAACTAGAATAAGATTTTTCGCTATATTTATCGCCTAAACTATTTATATTGTGAAAAAAATTACTTTATTGTTCTGTTTATTGCTTTCTATTGTAGCATTCGCACAAAATTCTGAAAAAAAGGTTTGGGATTTATTATTAGCAAACAAAAGAGCTGAAGCCAGAAAATTATTCGACAAAGATTTAAAATCCCAAATAGACAAAAATATTGACTATTTGATTTTGGATGCATTAATTCACATCGAATCTGGGAAAACTGAATTCGACGAGAGTTTCGCTATTAAATTTGCCAAGTTTCCTGAAAGCAAATATTATTTTTTACCATTGTTGAAATCGCCTCTCTTGGTAGATGACATCTCAACTTTAGGATACAATAATTACACTTACAAAAAGATTGATTTTCTTAGCCAAGAACCCTTCTTGAAAGATAATTCTACTATTATTTATCATAAAGCAACTGCAGATAGAAATCGTAAAAATACAATTGGTTTTACTGAAGAAATTAATGAAATCAACGCAATTACTGCGTGGCAATTTTGTGGTGTTTTCGAAAATTTGAACGACAGCGGACTTGATATAGAATATGAACCAGAGTACTATCCGAAGAATGATAAGCTTTTTGATGCCAATAGTAATGGAAAAGTAGGATGGTATAATCCTGCAATCCCTTCTAATGAAGTTTATCAAATATTTCAAAATGAAGGAGAATATGGACACGGAATTATGTATTCACAAACCTTCATTGATAATCCAGAACAGCGTGAAGTTTTCTTAAGTTTTGGATCTGGTTCGTCTATAAAATTATTTTTAAATGATACCGAAATTTACTCCAATAATTTAATTTATCAATCGGATCAAGAAGCATTTAAGTTAAAAGTGAATCTCCCAAAAGGAATGAATCGGTTGCTAGTAAAATCTTCTGTGACAAACGGAAACGACTATTTTATAATCTCAATCACTGATTTGGAAGGTAAAAAAATAACCAATCTTAGTTACAATAAAAACTTTAAAGAATATCAAAAATCTAGTTTAGAACAAATTAATCCAGTTGAATTTAAGACGGTTCAAGAGGAATATTTGACTGAAAAGATTGCTAAAAATCCCGATCATCCACTCTATAAGTTTTTATTATTCCAAACATTTATGCATAATAAAAAGCTGGAATTAAGTGATGATGTAATTGAAGATTTAGATAAAAAATATCCAAATTCATCGATGATTAAAGCAAATTTGGCTAGTTATTTTGCCATAAAAGGGGATGATGCTAAAAGCAATGAGATTACAAAAAATCTCGAAATACAAGATCCAGAATATTATTATAATTTGTTGCTAAAAATTCAAGATGATGATTGGATGCGTGCAGCAAGTGTGGAACAAATTGAACAGCTTAGAGAAAAATCTAAAAAACTACCTTCAACCACAATTACCTATTTGTTAGACTTTATGATTGCCGCTCGAAATAACAATCTTCAAGTTATGATTGCCAAGATTGACGAGATGATTGCGAATTCAAATAATAGTGAATTTTTTATTACGTCATTTTCTCCATTGTATGATTCTTTAGAAAAAGACAAAGCAAAAACAATTTCGTTGCTTGAAAATCTTTACAATCAATCTGAAAATTTTTCTGCTTTCAATCAATTGACCCGATATTACAAAGCTGCAAATAAGAAAGAAGAAGTAAAAGAAATGGTTTTTGAAAGAAAAAACAGATTTCCTTACAACAACAGTTTGGCAATTGAGTACATTAATATTTTAATCGAAGAGAAAAAATACGATGAAGCGTTGTCAGAAATTGACAAATGTCTTGCGCAATTTCCATTTTCTTTTGATTTGATGGAAAAAAAAGGAATGGTTTATAATTTAAAGGGAAATTTGAAAGAAGCTGAAAAATATTTCAGACAATCTCTTTCACATTATTCGTCAAATTCACGTTTGAGAAAAACGCTTTATGATGTAACAAAAGTTCCTGATGAAATTGATTTAGTGAAAACTGCTGACGTTTATAAATTCATAAAAGAAAAAAGAAATTCGAAGCTAAAAAGTGATTATGGGGTGAATGTTCTTTTGGATGAATATATTATAAATATTTTACCAGAAGGCGGACGCAAGTCAAAAGTAACAATGGTTTATGAGATTACAGCCGAAAATGGAATTGAAGAATTAAAGGAATATAATTTGAATTCATACGGAATTTCATTGCTGAAATCTGAAATCGTTAAGGTAGATGGTTCGATTGTTCCTGCAGAAAATGGCGGAAGTAAATTAGTTTTTACAAATTTGAAAGTGGGCGATGTTATTTATCTTGATTATGAATCGTACGATAATTCTACCGGAAGATTCTACAAAGATTTTAATTTTTCCTATGCTTTTAATGGAACGTATCCAATAGTAGAAGCGGTTTTTGGAATTATTTACCCAAATGATGTCGCATTTAATGTTGATTATAGCAATGGAGAAATTCCTACTACCACTAAAAAAATAAACAACAAAACATATAAATCTTGGAAAAAATCAAACACAGCTTCATTGGCTTTGCTTGATAGTTATTCTGCTTATTATGATGACTTAAGGAATGTGGTTCGAATTGGAACAATTAAATCTTGGAAAGAAATTGCAAATTGGTACGCTGATTTGGTGAAAAAGACTTTGAAAGCCGATAAAGTTACTACAAACACTTTTAACGGAATTTTTCCTGAAGGTGTTGCAAATCTTTCGCAAGATGATAAAGCCAAAAGAATTTACAAATATATTGAGGACAATATTACTTACAGTTCTTTAGATTTTAGACAAAGTGGCTATGTGCCTCAAAAGCCCTCAAAAACGATTACAACCAAGTTAGGCGATTGCAAAGATGTGTCAACGCTTTTTGTAGCTTTGGCTGATTTAGCGGGTTTAAAATCAAATTTAGTTTTGGTTTTAACAGCAGATAATGGTTTGAAAAGCGTCAAATTACCAAGCGTAAATTTTAATCATTGTATTGTAAAACTGGATTTAAACGGGAAAGATCATTTCCTTGAATTGACGGACAAATATTTGCCTTTTAACGCGATGCCAATGAGTTTGGTTAACGCCAGTGCATTGGTCATTTCTTTCGATAGATTTGAAAATGAAAAAGCAAAATTGATTAGCATTCCGGTTGATAACGCTTTAAGAAATGTGAGTTCAAATAAGATGGAGGTTACAATTGATGATAATTCAAAACAGTACAAAGTAACTTCTCAAGTACACGGGTTTTTAAAAGCTTATTACAATGAATTGTTTTCAAATTCAATAACCGAAGATGTCAGAAAGAAAGAATTTGAAGATGATTACAATTCAAAATTGGCTTCAAACATATTATTTAAGTCGGCAAAAGTGATAACAAACGACTTTTATTCTGATGAAATTGTTTTTCAATCTGAATTTTCTGTTCCAGAAAGACTGCAGAGTGTTGGAAGTTTAAAGATTTCAAGTATTCCTTTTTTAGACAAAGTTTATACTCGAAACATTATTGAGGAAAACGCTAGAAGCTATGATATTTTTTATGCAAAATATGAAAACTGTAAAGAATATAATTCAGAAATTATTTTGAATATTCCGGAAGGGAAAAAGTTTTCTGAAATTCCAGAAACTAAAAATTTGAATTACAAAGACCACAATTATGCAATTTCTTTTGAATTGATTAAACCAAATACCTTGAAGATCTTTAGAAAAGTAACGCTTCCTTGGAAAGATATTTCCAAAGAAGAATATTTAGATTTTAAGAAATATGTAGAAGATGTTATTGAAATTGAAAAACAGATTGTAGGTTTCAAATAACTAAAACAGAAGCACACAAAAAATCCCGCAATTGCGGGATTTTTTTATTTAAAATGATTTTTTAATTCGGTCTAAATCTCTTTTTGTATCTTGTTCTTTTAACGATTCTCGCTTGTCATAGGTTTTTTTACCTTTTGCCAATCCGATGTCCAGTTTTGCCATTCCTTTTTCATTGGTAAAAAGTTTCAGCGGAACAATGGTCAATCCTTTGGCCTGGACGCTTTTTGAAAGCGTTTTTAATTCCCTTTTATTCAGCAGAAGTTTCCTTTCGCTTCTGGCTTTGTGGTTAAATTGGTTTCCAAAAGCATATTCTTCAATATACATATTGATCGCAAAAAGCTCATTACTTTCGTTAAACTCGCAAAAACTTTCAGTGATATTGGCTTTGCCCAAACGAATCGATTTGATTTCAGTTCCGGTCAAGACAATTCCAGCGGTATATTTCTCGATTATTTCATAATCAAAGCGCGCTCTTTTGTTTAATATATTTATCGTTTTCAGCATAGGATTGCAAATGTAATGACAATATAGTGAAACAACAATATAGGTAAAAAAAATCTGCTCTAAAAAAACTTAAAACAATGATTTTTGTCAGTTTTTCAGCGGATTTTACGTGCTAATTTTGGGGTATAATTAAAACCAAGACAAATGAAAAAAATAGTGTATGCCTTTATGGCGATGTCTTTTTTGACAGCAAATTTTGCCAATGCCCAAGAAGAAAATAAAACAGAAGATTTTAAAAAATGGCAAGTTAGAGTTCGCGGTGTGGGCGTAGTTCCTGATGAAAGTGCTAAAATTGGCGTAATCGGCGGTGATGTGAATATTTCAAATACCTTGATTCCAGAACTTGATATTACTTATTTTTTTACAAAAAATATTTCTGCCGAATTAATTTTGGGAACCACAAAACACGAAGTTAATACCGTGGGTTCTGATATTTCTGCTGTCGGCGGGCCGACTTCTGCAAATGTTGATTTGGGAAGCGTATATCTTTTGCCTCCCACTTTAACGGTTCAATATCACTTTTTTCCTGACAAGGTTTTTAATCCTTATGTGGGTGCGGGCGTGAATTATACGATTTTTTATAATGAAAAAGCAGGAAGCGTTGTTCAGGGAATTGATTACAAAAACACCTTTGGATATGCTTTTCAAGTCGGGTTTGACTTGATGTTTGACGATACATTTTTTATCAATGCTGATGTCAAAAAACTTTTTTTGAATCCGGATGTGACGGTTGACGCTTCAAATTTGGCTCCAGATTTAAGCATTCCGGCCGATGTAAAAATAAATCCATGGTTGATTGGATTGGGCATCGGAATGAAATTTTAGGTTGTAGTATTTATAATTTTAGTTTGGAAAAGACCGTTTTTTAAAGCGGTCTTTTTTATTTTTTCAATAGGGAATAAATTATGGTGTCTAAAAATTCATTGTTATAAAAGAAGTTTTCCTTGAAATGTGCTTCTTTTTTGAAATTTGCTTTTACCAAGAGATTTTCAGAAGCGGTATTTTTCGGATCAATTACTGCTTCGATCGAATGAAAATTTAAAGTTCGAAAGCCAAATTGCAATGCTTTGTCTAAAGCTTCTTTCATAATTCCTTTTCCGTGGAAATTAGGATTTAAGATATAACCAACTTCGCCTGAAATTTTCAGGTTGCATTCTGAAAAAGCCAATCATTCCTATTAATTTATCTTCTTTTTTAGACGTAATAGCCCAATTGATCAAGTCGTTTTTTTCGATGGACGCGTTGCAATCCGTGATGAATTTTTGAGCATCTTCAATGGTTTCTGCCAAAGGTCTTGGTATAAATTTCATCGTTTCAGGATTGGAACGTAACGCAATAACTTCGTGATCGTCATTTTGACTGATCTGTCTTAAAATTAAATTTTCGGTTTCTAAAACGGGAAAAGGAGCAAAGTTAAACTGAAGCATTTTCTTCTTTTTTTGGAACGATTAATTGACTGCTAATTTCGCCGTCAATTTCCTTAATAATATAAAGATTTCCAAATTCCGGTTCGGTTATTTCTGGATATTTTTCCTGTCCCAAGAGGGTGTTTATAAAAGTAGGAATTCTGTTGCTGTGACCTACAATCAAAAGGGTTTTTCCTTTTTTTTTTTCGATAATTTTTTTTAGATCCATCTGGTGGTTTTTGTAAATATTGACCTGTTGGTCACGCTCAAAAGCCATGGGCTGGCAGGTGCGTCGTGCACGCTGAAAACCTGAAGAATAAAAAGAGTCAATTTTGGTATCTTTAAAATAGTTTTTCCAGAATTCGGCTCGCTCAAAACCTTCGGCGGAAAGGGTTGTGTTTTTTGTGTCATCGAGCTTTTCGGCGTGGCGAATTAAAAAAAGCGTGGTTGCGTTAAGTGGCTGATTGTGTGTCATAATTTTCGAATTGATAACTTTAAATTACAATTTTTTGAAATGACAGGGTTATTAATTTAGAGTAATTTATGAATTTAGTACCTTTGGCAAATGGAAAACAATCATCAAAATAATCCGCTTCACGGAATTACGCTTCAAAAAATAGTGGAAGATTTAGTGGCTTTTTATGGTTTTGATACTTTGGGAGAATTGATAAAAATCAAATGCTTCACAGAAAACCCGAGTATTAAATCGAGCCTGACTTTTTTAAGGAAAACAGATTGGGCGAGGACTAAAGTTGAAAATTTATATATTCGTTCGCTTTCGAAGTTTCCAAAATAGCAAAAACTTCCTAAAATAGCCCCGATTGGCGGCAGCCTTTTTTTAATCCGTTTACGGTTTAAAAAAGCTACTGTAGAAAGCGGGAAATGCAATGGCTGGAAATGCCCGAACCCTTCGCTTCAAATCATTTTTAATCTTAGGCGGTTCCTTTTCGTTTTTTGATCTGTACTGAGAAAAAGAAGCGGAAAAGTGTATTATAGTTTAATGTTTTTTGTAAGACTTTTATAGAACAATATGTTATCCGAACTATATACTCCAATATTGCACAATAATGTATTGAAAATTATTTGATTTTGTAAGTAATCATTACTCCACCGCGGTAAAGGACCATTTCACCACTTTTATTCCATTCGTGAATCCAAGTGTCGTATCTATCCCCATTTGCTTCATAGCCTTTATAAATGGCTTCTTGGTGGCCGCCTCCGATAAATATGTCCACACCCCACTTATCATTTAGTTTCCACTGGTATCCGGCGGTTAATCCAAAGATAACATTATATCCTTTCTGATATCTTCCCGTGCCTTCATAACCATATTTTTGTAGTTTAAAAGTACCTCCAGAAACATTTGCTCCTAAATAAAAGCCATTAAATTTTTCTTTAAAGTGGTATCGAACCTCAGGTGTAATTATAAAAACTTTATAAGGTTTATCATTTACAGATTCCCAAAAAGAGGCAAGCGCATCTAATTGAAAAGTGGTTTTTTCGCCAATGCTAGTTTCAAAACCAATATTAGGAACGCCAACTAAAGCGCTGGCTCCATTGAATTTTAAAGTTGTTTGGCTATAAAGAAAAGACGAAAAAAAAAGAATAGGCAAAGCAAGGTATTTCTTCATTTAAAAAAATTTAGGCAAATGTATGTTTTAAATATTTTGCTTGCGTTAAAAGTTTTAATAAATCTGGATTGAAAATGAAGCACTGAAATTTTTATTACTTTCTAGAATTGTAATTCCTTGTTTTTCGGTGATTTTTCCAGAAGCATCAATTGTGTCAGAATATCCAAACCAAGGTTCGAGGCAAATAAATGGAGCATTTTCTTTTGTCCAAATTCCAAAATTCGGAAAGTCATCAAAAGTGAATTTAAGAATTGGATTATCATTTTCTACAATTTCGATAGAATTTGATTTTAGATTTTTAAAAATTAAAGCATCGTCTTTAAAAAGAGTATAGTTCAGTTTTAATTTATCATTCTCTAAAATAATTTCTTGAAAATCATCTGAAAGAAGATCATCTTTTAAAAAATAGCTGGAGATTATTTGATCGCCGTCGAATTTCAAACAATAGTTTTCAAAATTATTTGGTAGCGCAAAAGCGGGATGACCCCCGATTGAAAAAGGCATTTCAAAATCATTTTGATTAAAAACTTGATAATTGACTTCTAAATTAGTTTCACTTAAAGTGTAACTCACTCGCAATTCAAATTGAAACGGATAATTTTTAAACGTTTCTTCTGAAGATTTTAAGGAAAAAGTAATTGACTCTTTATTAGATTCATAAACCTGAAATTCTAAATCTCTAGCAAAACCGTGTCTTGAAAGTGAATATTCATTTGATTCAAAACTATATTTATTTTCTTTTAATGTTCCCACGATTGGAAATAAAATAGGAGCATGCTTTCCCCAAAACTCTGAATTTCCTTCCCAGATGTATTCGGTATTGTTTTTTTTTAAAGAATTTAATTCAGCGCCTTTTGAGTTTATTATTGCAACTAAATTACCGTTTGAAATTGAAAAGTTCATTTTTAATTATTTCTTCAAAGTTAACAATTGTATCAAATAAAAACGCCAGCTTGGTTGCTGGCGTTTCAAAAGTTTAATTATTCAATCACAACAGTTTTTGTAATGAAAGCCGTTGCGCTAGATTTAAATTTGAAAACATAAGTTCCCGCCGTATTTAATCGAAATGTATAAGGTTCTGTTTTTGTTGAAGCGGTAGCGCCACAATTTGTTCCTCTATATTTTGTTTGAACTTGAATCGTTTTTGTATTTCCAGATATAGTTTCCAGATACTGGTGAAAATTACCGCATGAATTTTCTACATCAAATGATACTTGAAAAGTAACATCTTCATTGATTGCAGCAGTATCTGGTCCGGTTACCGCTGTAACTAATTCGTTTTTTGTAATAATTGTTTCGCTTTCATCATCGCTGCTGCAAGCAAAAAGCGTTGAAACAAATAAAACAAGCGCGAAAGTTTTCAATGCAAAATTTTTCATAGGTATTCTGAAATTTAAGTGTTAGTCTAAATAAGAGCAAAAATACTAAAAAGGTTGCGTAAATAGTCAGAAAATAGGATTCTTACGCAATATTTTAAGTTTGTTTTAAGTAAATAGCGGATTTACAATCTTAGCTGCCAAATATTCCAAAAATTTAAGCACATATCCAACTGGATTAAAATTTAAATACGCTAACTGCGAAAAAAGATTTTTCCCTAAAAAATCCATTTCCAGAATTGTTAAAAATGGTAATTGTATAAACATAAAATTTATTATATAAAAAGTATCAAATAACCGCCTATTTTATCCTTTTTTTAACAATTAATTGCGTAAAATTTAATACTTCAGACAGAAGCGAATCAAATATTTAACGCCAAATTTGTAAAACAACCAACCACTAGTATTAATAACAAAATCAACCATTGGCTATGAAAAATCTAATCACACTATTGAGCATTAAAGAATTTATCATTGAAAACGCACTGACGGATAGTGTAATGCTTGTTTTGCATCCGAAAAATTTTGACGAATTGGCCTTGGAATATATTGAAAGCAATAACATGCAGATCGAAAGACCTTTTGAAATTTTGGGAATCTGCATTATCGAAGATACTGATGATGAAGTGGCTTACAATGAAATTGATATTCTGGAAGTGGCCTATGACCATCATGAAGAATTTGAATATGAATATTTAAGAGCAGCTGTATAATTTTAATACTATAGATATGAGACGTATTGCCTTTGCCATTTCGGCTGTTGGACTTGCAGTGTCCCTTTATGCACTTCCTGGAAGATTTGCAGATAATTCTGCAGATTTGACAAGTTATATACTGAAGGGAAGTTTTGTATTAATGTTTCTGGTTTCTTTGATAATTAATGTGATCTGTATTCATGATTATTTTAGAAAAAGTAAAAACAATATTCGTACAATCAGACAATATTACTTGCAGAGAAGCATCCGCTAAGGCGGCCATCTTCCTTGCATACAAAAAGCCTAATCAAATTTTGATTAGGCTTTTTCATTTTTGTGAATTTTGTAATAAAAAAAGCCACAGATCAAATTAAGAGGATTCAACTCTAAATAAAATCCTAATAATAAATCTGTGGCGCAATTTTTTTAGTGTATTCCGGAACGGGAATAGGTGTCTTGTTCTGCTAACTCTTTTATTTTTTGGGAAGCTGTTTTTCCAAAGATGACTGACTCTTCATATAATTTTCCATCTTCCAGTAAAACGGCAAACTCTCCAATTTCAATTCGAAGCCATGTTTTTCCATTTTCATCCACATTGATTTCATACGAATAAACCGCATCTGGAATGGCTTGCAATGTAAAATCAGAAATGTGCATCGAGTAGCGAATCACTTTTCCAGGTTCAAAAGCAGAAACTTTCAGTCTTGAATAGCCAGGAAAGTCAATTTCTGTTGCTGCATTTACCGCTTCATCACCAAAATCTTCTGGAAGTCTATCCCATTGGCGGATATATCTCGGATCAGTTAAAACATCCCAAACTTTTTGAGGTGAGGCGTCAATTTGAATGTAGTTTTTTACGATTAGATTGTGGTCCATAAATATTGGTTTTAAGGTTTATAGCTCTTTAAATTTAATAAATCCAAAAGACACTAAAAACTCATTTAACTTTTGTTTAGTTTAAGATTCGTCTTTGGTCGTTTTTATTAATCCGATGCCAGAAACAAAGAAAATCAATCCCAAAACGCCATAAATTGCAAGCATTTTATAGCTTTGCGTGCCTCCAGATACATTTATAAAAAGGTAGGCGGCATAAATCAGGCCGATGATTCCGAGCGTGGTCAGAATCGTTCCGAAAATTCTTTTTAAATTCATAATAATTAAAGTTTAGTTATTAAATTGGTTGAACTTAAATTTACTTGAATTTCTTCGTAATTGTCTTATATGTAGGGAGAAAATTAACATTTTTGGCCAAGAAGAAAGAAAAAGAAAAGAAGCAAAAAGCAAGAAAACAATCAATACTTGAAAATCTACATTATCCGCCAAATTCGCGTTTCATTAATTATAAAAAAAAACACCAACATTGCTGCTGGTGTTTTTGGGGCAATCTGTAATCAACTATTTATTTTGCCAATTCGGTCTGGTTTCTGAAAACCAATTCCCCGTCAAAACTATCCAGCAAAATAATGCTATCGGTGGTCACTTTATTCGAAAGAATTTCTTTAGAAAGTTGGTTCAAAACTTCTTTCTGGATCACTCTTTTTACAGGCCTTGCGCCAAACTGCGGATCAAATCCTTTTTTAGAAAGATATGAAATGGCGTCTGGAGTTGCGTCAAGCGTAATGTTTTGGAGCGCTAACATCTTCGTAATTGACTTCAATTGCAAGCCCACAATTTCTTTAATATTTCCTTCGTTCAAAGGCGTAAACATCACGATGTCATCAATTCTATTGATAAACTCAGGACGAACGGTTTGTTTCAATAAGCCCAAGACTTCGACTTTCGCCGCTTCAATCGTACTTTCAGGATCGCCTTTTAAGTTTTCAAATTTCTCTTGAATTATCGAGCTTCCCATATTGGATGTCATGATGATAATCGTGTTCTTGAAATCAGCCAGACGCCCTTTGTTGTCCGTCAAGCGTCCTTCATCCAGCACTTGCAGCAAGATATTAAAAGTATCAGGATGCGCTTTTTCAATTTCGTCTAACAAAACCACGGAATAGGGTTTTCTTCGAACGGCTTCCGTCAACTGTCCGCCTTCATCATAGCCCACATACCCCGGAGGCGCACCGACTAATCGGCTCACGCTGTGTCGCTCCTGGTATTCGCTCATATCAATTCGAGTCATCGCATTTTCATCGTCAAACAAATATGTTGCCAATGCTTTTGCCAATTCTGTTTTTCCAACTCCAGTCGTACCAAGGAATAAGAACGAGCCGATTGGTTTTTTGATGTCTTGCAAACCGGCACGGCTTCGTCTCACGGCGTCGCTGACGGCTTCAATGGCTTCTTCCTGGCCAACCACTCTTCTGTGCAATTCTTCCTCCAAATGAAGCAATTTCTCGCGTTCGCCCTGAAGCATTTTCATCACTGGAATTCCAGTCCATTTGGCCACCACTTCTGCAATATCTTCTCGGGTAACTTCTTCCTTGATTAAAGAATGGCCTTCGTTTTCTTGCAGCTGCTTTTGAAATTGGTCTAATTTTTCCTGCGCTTCCTTGATTTTTCCATAGCGAAGTTCCGCTACTTTTCCATAATCGCCGTCACGTTCGGCTCTTTCCGCTTCAATTTTAAAATTTTCAATTTCTAATTTAGCCGACTGCACATTATCAACAATATCTTTCTCTGATTTCCATTTAGCAAAAATCTCGTTGCGTTCTTCTTTTAAGTTGGCCAATTCCATACCTAAACCTTTCAGCTTGTTTTCGTCCTTTTCGCGTTTGATCGCTTCCATTTCAATTTCAAGCTGCATGATCTTTCTGTCTAAAACATCCAACTCTTCTGGTTTGGAATTGATTTCCATCCGAAGTTTTGAAGCCGCTTCGTCCATCAAGTCAATCGCTTTATCCGGAAGAAAACGATTGGTAATATAGCGTTGCGAAAGTTCTACCGCCGCAATAATTGCATCGTCTTTAATTCGAACTTGGTGGTGTGTTTCGTATTTTTCTTTGATACCGCGCAAAATAGAAATCGCACTTTCGGTATCGGGTTCATCGACCAAAACTTTTTGGAAACGTCTTTCTAATGCTTTGTCTTTCTCAAAATATTTTTGGTATTCGTCAAGAGTCGTCGCGCCAATAGCTCTCAGTTCGCCACGCGCCAAAGCAGGTTTCAAGATGTTTGCGGCATCCATCGCGCCTTCGCCACCGCCAGCTCCTACCAACGTATGGATTTCGTCGATGAACAAAACGATGTCGCCTTCGGCGGAAGTCACTTCCTTTACAACCGATTTCAATCGCTCTTCAAATTCCCCTTTGTATTTCGCTCCGGCAATCAACGCACCCATATCTAATGAGAAAACGATTTTGTCTTTCAAGTTCTCTGGAACGTCGCCATCCACAATTCGATGCGCCAGACCTTCTGCAATTGCGGTTTTCCCAACACCAGGTTCCCCTACAAGCATCGGGTTGTTTTTGGTTCTTCGGGTTAAAATCTGCAAAACCCGGCGAATTTCTTCATCGCGTCCAATAACCGGATCGAGTTTGCCGTTTCGGGCCAATTCGTTTAGGTTTTTGGCATATTTATTTAGCGAATTATATGTTTCTTCCGCAGAAGCAGAAGTCACTCTTTCGCCTTTTCGAAGTTCGTCAATCGCACTTTCCAATCCTTTTTTGGTAACGCCTTGATCTTTCAAGATTTGGGCAATCTTACTTTTCGAATTAAAAACGGCAAGCAAAAGATGTTCGATAGAAACGAATTCGTCATTCATCTTTTTAGCTATATTTGACGCTTCAATCAGCGAATTGTTGGCGTCTCGCGACAGTATCAGTTCCCCGCCAGAAACTTTTGGAAACGATTGCAAAGTGCTATCTAAAATTTGCTGAAGTAATGGTATATTGACGTTCAGCTTTTTAAGCAGGAACGGAGTAACATTTTCATCAACTTCAAAAATAGCTTTAACGATATGCTCGTTTTCAATCTGCTGGTGGCCAAAACTTTGAGCAATTTGTTGCGCTCTCTGAATCGCTTCTTGAGATTTTATGGTAAAATTATTAAAGTTCATAAATTATTTTTTTAAATTTATAAGAGTCATTTCAATTTATGTTCCAACAGGATAAATCTGACAAAATGGCTTAAAAAAGAATAACAATACTAATTTAACAAGACAAAAAGTCTTAAAAACTGACGATATGGGTATATTCGGAAACATTTTTGGAGGTTCAAACGAATCAGACAATAAAGATACAAACCAAAACGGCCTCAATTGGAATGCTTTAACAGAAATAAAACAGTTGGATTCTATTGTAGATGCTTCAGCTGAAAAGCCTGTCGTAATCTTCAAGCACAGCACCAGATGCAGTATCAGCAGAATGGCGCTGAAAAATTTTGAAAGAGAATATGATTTAGCCGAAAGCGAAGCCGCGCCTTACTTTTTAGATTTGCTGGAACACCGCGATATTTCAAACGAAATTGCACAGAAATTCCAGGTCATCCACCAATCGCCACAATTGATATTGATTAAAGACGGTAAAGCGGTTTATAATGCTTCGCACAGTGAAATCGATGCGGAAGCGTTAAAATCTAAAATTTAGAGCAAAATATCATTGCGACGAAGGAAGCAGTTTATAAAGCTTTTTGAGTACGAGTTGCTTCGTTCGTCGAAATGACATTGAAATGCTTTTTATATAAATAGAATTATTGCCATTCAGTAATTTCAGAAAGGTTTTGAGTATTTAAAGTGCTATTTTTATTTTTTAATGATTGTTGGATTTTATCAATTATTCGTAATTATTGATTGTAGCTAATAATTCATTTTTAAAGCTGTAAATTTCATCTAAGGAAGATATGAGTTTTTTTTCTCCACTTTCTTTTCCATTATTGAATAGTTCCACATATTTGTTTGAAGAATTAAAATGTAGGCGACAGATAGGTTTGCGGTTATTGTCATCTAACAAGATTCCGAAGTAAGATTGTGTGTCTCTAAATGCAATTCTAGATGCCGGTAAGATTTCTCTTAAAATAGCTTTTATTATTTGAGATCCTTCTATTTCTTCTTCAGTTGTTATAAATTTTGGAGCTTCAGTATTCTCGTCAATAGGTATTGTTTGGTCAATAGTTTTAGATGGAACATTTTCATTAATGTTTAAAGCGTTTTTGAGCCTAAAGCTTATTGATTCATTGATGGAATTTGAGAAAGCTTTTTTAGTATATTCTTTGAAAGTAGCCAATCTTGATGCTGTCAATGGCTTGCCGAAAAATCTATTTACTAACAATCTTACCATTTCATCTGAGGGTTCTTGTAGTTCTTTTTCAAACTCATTTCTAATGGCTTTTATGTATTTCAAAGCTTCTGCGGAATCTAAAATTTCTTCTAGATTATAGCCGTTTTTAGAAAAATTCTCTAATATTTTTAAGCTGGAATCTTTGAGGTCAGATAGATCTAATGTGAAAAATGGCTTTTCATCCATTATATTAGGTTTTTCTAAATCAGCGTAAAAATTATATTGATGCCCATTTGTTAAAACACCAAATCGAGATTTCGAAACATGATAATATCTGTGAAGCTGTGAATTATGAGCGTCCACTTTTTCTTTCCAATGCTTGCATTCAATAATTAAAATTGGTTCGCCATCTCTTTTAATAACATAATCAATTTTCTCACCTTTTTTGGTTCCTATGTCACATATAAATTCAGGAATTACTTCCGTTGGATTAAAAATATCATATCCTAGAATTTGTATAAAAGGCATTACAAACGCATTTTTCGTAGCTTCTTCAGTGCTTATTTGATCTTTTAAAGCATCCACTCTTTGGTGTAATTGCTGTAACTTTAATTTAATATCTGCTTCCATATTTAAGATTTAATTTGTCAAAAAGGTTAGGGGTTATTTAATAGCGATTGAACAATTAGAAGTTAATAAATAGTGATTGTAGGTTAAATATTACTTATTTTGGTATTGTTTATTTTTCACTAAAGTAATATAATTCCTAAGATATGATTATGTTTTACTATAATTACCTAAAATATTTTTAAATTAAATCTAAAAAAAATTCACTTTATTGATTAATAACCTGGTAGATTCAGTGATTCTAAGCCTAATTCTCTCTCCATCTTCAAAACAATTTCTTTCAAACACAAATTATTAATACTTCCTTCGTGTGTATGTTTCGTGGCTTTTGGTGATTGAAAAGTCTTGTTTTCAATTTGTTCGGCCACGATTTTATAGGCGTCTCTAAACGGTGTTCCAGCGGTAACCAACTCATTTAAAGAATCTACCGTGAACAAATAATCATATTTGCTGTCTTTTAAAATGTTCTCGTTTACCGAAATGTCTTTGATGGCAAAATGAAAAATTTCCAAACACGATTTTAAACTCTGAATCGCCGGAAAAAGGCTTTCCTTCAACAGTTGAAAATCCCTGTGGTAACCGCTCGGCAGGTTGTTGGTCAGCAAAGTCAATTCATACGGCAACGCCTGAATTTTATTGCATTTGGCTCTGATCAGTTCAAAAACATCGGGGTTTTTCTTGTGGGGCATAATGCTCGACCCGGTCGTCAAATGGCTTGGCAAACTGATAAAATTGAAATTTTGGCTCAAATACAAGCAAATATCCATTGAAAATTTTGACAGCGTCGAAGCCAAGCTCGCCATGGCAAAAGCCGTCGCTTTCTCTGATTTCCCTCTGCTCATTTGCGCAGCAACAGAATTGTATTTCAACGTTTTGAATCCTAATAATTCTGTCGTAAACGTTCGGTCAATTGGAAACGAACTGCCATAACCCGCAGCAGAACCCAACGGATTTTGATCCACAATTTGCAACGCCGCATTCAACTGCGTCACATCATCGATCAAAATCTCAGCATAGGCCGAAAACCACATTCCAAAAGAAGAAGGCATTGCCACTTGAAAATGCGTATAACCCGGAATCATAACGTTTTGGTGTTTTTTACTTAAAGTAATTAATTCGGTAAAAAGTTCCTTGGTTTGCAATTTTATTTCGCTTAATTCGGCTTTTAAAAACAAATGAACGTCAGTCAAAACTTGATCATTTCTAGAACGCGCCGTATGGATTTTCTTTCCGGTATCGCCTAATTTTTCGGTCAAAAGATATTCTACTTTTGAATGTACATCTTCAAAAGAATCTTCAATTGTAAAGTTTCCTTTTTCGATTTCTTCCAAAATAGCTTCCAATTCTGAAACCAAATTAGCAGTTTCTTCTGCAGTCAAAAGATTGATTTTATGCAACATTTTGGCATGCGCAATCGAGCCCAAAACGTCATATTTTGCTAAAACCAAGTCCAGTTCTCTGTCATTTCCAACCGTGAAAAGGTCTATTTTTTTATCTGTCGGTATTCCTTTTTCCCAAAGTTTCATATGTGATTTTATTTAAAAAAGTTGGTTAATAATTTGATATACAAATCGATGCCTTCTTTTATTTCGTCCAAATAAATAAATTCGTCAGCTGTGTGCGAACGCAAAGAATTTCCTGGCCCGAGTTTCATCGATTGACAGCTCAAAACAGATTGGTCGGAAAGAGTAGGAGAGCCATAAGTGTTTCTGCCCAAGCTGATTCCGGATTGGACTAAAGCATGATTTTTGTCAATAAATGAAGCGTTCAGATGCAAAGAACGGGGCGTGATTTGTGCGTTTACATTCTCGCTGATGATTTCCAAAATCTCCAAGTTTGAATAACAATCATTCACCCGGATATCGACAACCAAACTGCATTCTGACGGAACCACATTGTGCTGTTTTCCAGCGTTTAGTTGCGTTACGGTCATTTTTACCGGACCTAAAACTTCTGATTTCTTATCAAATTCATATGTTTTAAACCAATCAATTATTGGCAAAGCGTTGTAAATTGGGTTGTCCAAATTTTGATGTGCGGCGTGGCTTGCCGTTCCTGGAACGATAATATCCAAGACTAATAAGCCTTTTTCGGCAATGGCCAAATGCATTTCGGTCGGTTCGCCTACAATCGCGCATTCGATTTCTGGCAAATGCTTTAAAATACTGTTTAGGCCTATCGGACCGCTACTTTCTTCTTCGGCAGTCGTGGCGATAATCAAGTTGTAAGGAAGGTTTTCAAACGCATAAAAATAAGTGAAAGTCGCCATCAATGAAACCAGACAGCCACCGGCATCGTTGCTTCCCAAGCCAAATAATTTACCGTCTTTTTTAATGGCTTCCAGCGGATTTAAAGTGTAGCCTTGATTGGGTTTCACCGTGTCGTGGTGGGAGTTTAGGAGCAAATTAGGTTTTGATTCGTCATAATTTAAATTATACGCCCAAATGTTATTGTTCTCTCTTTTAAACGGAATTTCATTAGATGAAAACCATTGTTCAAGCAAAAGCGCGGTTTGGTCTTCTTGTGAAGAAAAAGATTCGGTTTCAATCAATTTTTTCAATAAAGCAATCGCTTCTTCGGTCAGTTGGTTGATGGTTTTCATAATTTGATTTTGGTGTGAATCGTGCTGTTTTTCAATACGTTTTGATTTCCAATGAGGATATTTTGAACGCCATTGGAAAGAGATTTGAAACAGTTTTCTAACTTCGGAAGCATTCCGGAATGAATGATTTTTTGTTCTTTCAGAATTGAATATTTCTCGAAATTAATTTCTTCAATAACGGATGCCTCGTCTTCAGAATTTGATAAAACGCCTTTCTTTTCAAAACAATAAATCAGATTGACGTCAAAAGCATTCGAAAGCGAAATCGCAATTTCAGAAGCAATCGTGTCCGCATTTGTATTTAATAACTGTCCGTTTCCATCGTGTGTAATTGCGGAAAAAACAGGCGTTATGTTTTGTAAAAGCAACATTGAAATCAACTCTTTATTTACGGAAATTACATCACCAACAAAGCCAAAATCGACTTCAGAATTTTTCCTTTTTTCGGATAAAATTACGTTGCCGTCCGCTCCAGAAAAACCGATGGCGTTAGTTTTTAAAGCTTGTAATTGAGCTACTATTTGTTTGTTTAATAAGCCAGAATAAGTCATAACTGTTACATCAAGCATAGCTTTATCTGTAATTCTTCTTCCGTTTGAAAATAAAGGTTTTAAATTTAATTTTTCTGCAATTTCAGTGGCCGTTTTTCCACCGCCGTGAATCAAGATTTTAGCTTCTTTCAATTCGGAAAAATCGTTTAGAAAATCACTCAATAATTGTTCATTATCAATGATGTTTCCTCCGATTTTTACGATAGTTATTTTGGGCTTATTTTCCATCTTCCAAGATTTTTTTCAGAATCGCTTGCGTTGCAAAAGTTCTGTTGTTTGCTTGCTGAATTACGATCGAATTTTCACTATCCAAAACTTCGTCAGTCACAATCATATTTCTCCTTACCGGAAGACAATGCATAAATTTTGCATTCTTGGTAAATGCCATTTTTTCAGAAGTTACGGTCCAATTGGCATCATTTGAAAGGATTTTTCCGTAGTCATTGTACGAACTCCAATTCTTGGCATAAATAAAATCGGCGTTTTTAAAAGCTTCGTCTTGATTGTCAGTAATTGTAGCTCCTTTTGTGATTTCCGGGTTCAATTCGTAGCCTTTCGGATGCGCAATAACCAAATCATATTCCGATAATTTCATCATTTTCACAAACGAATTCGGAACCGCGTGAGGCAATGCTTTTGGGTGTGGCGCCCATGTCAAAACCACCTTCGGCTTTCTTTTCGTCTTGTATTCTTGAATCGTCAGCGCGTCAGCCACGGCCTGCAAAGGATGTTCTGTGGCGCCTTCTAAGCTGATAACCGGGATCGTGGCGTATTTCACGAACGAGTTGATCACTTGTTCTTGTTCATCATTCTCCTTGTCGGTCAATGTTGGGAAACTTCTGATGCCGATGATGTCGCAATATTGCGAAATCACCTGCGAAGCTTCCTTGATGTGTTCGGCTTTGTTCCCGTCCATAACGGTTCCGTTTTCGAATTCAAGCGACCAACCCTCAGTATTTAAATTCATCACGATGCAGTTCATTCCTAAATTCAATGAAGCTTTTTGCGTGCTCAATCTCGTTCTCAAACTTGAGTTGAAAAACAATAATCCTAATGTTTTATTTTTGCCTAATTCGCTATTTTCAAACGGATCAGATTTTATTTTTTTAGCCGATAAAATCAATTCCTCTAAATCGATAATATCATCTACAGAAGTGAATTTTTTCATAGCGTAATTTTTAAAGAGTGTAATGCATTTTTCAGACCTACAGTAAATTGGTCTATTTGACTTGAAGTGATTGCTAAAGGTGGTAAAATTCTCAAAAGGTTTTTTTGGGAAGCATTTCCTGTGAAAATGTGCTGTTCGTAAATCAAGTTTTTACGCAATTCAGTCACGTCAAAATCGAACTCCAAACCAAGCATCAAACCTTTTCCTTTTATCTTTTTTATTTCCGGAATTTCAGAAACAGCTTGGATAAAATAAGCCGATTGTTGCTTCACATTTTCAAGAATATTTTCGTTTTCGATAATTTCTAAAACCGACAAAGCGGAAGCAGAAGCCAAATGATTGCCACCAAAAGTAGTTCCTAACAAACCGTACGAAGCCTTGAATTTATCGCTGATCAGCAAACCGCCAATCGGGAAACCGTTGCCCATTCCTTTTGCCATCGTAATGATATCGGGTTTGATAGTGTGATGCTGGTGTGCGAAAAACTTTCCAGAACGGCCATATCCGCTTTGAATTTCATCTAAAATCAAGATGACATTATTCTCATTACAAATGGTTTCTAATTCTTGAAAAAAGGCTGTCGTTCCTTCGTCTAAACCGCCAACGCCTTGAATTCCTTCGATGATAACTGCCGTAATTTCATTTTCAGAAATGGCTTTTTTAACCAAATCAATTTCGTTTAACGGAAGAAAAATAACGTCGTGATTGGCATTTATCGGAGCAATAATCGATGGATTATCAGTCACGGCAACCGAAGCAGAAGTTCTTCCGTGGAAGCTTTTTTCAAAGGTAATTACTTTTGACTTTTTATTGTGGAAAGAAGCCAATTTTAAGGCATTTTCGTTCGCTTCAGCACCAGAATTACACAAAAAAACACTGTAATCAGGATAACCGGAAACTTCAGTCAATTTTTTTGCAAAAGCTTCTTGCAACGGATTTTGGATTGAATTCGAATAAAATCCGATTTTTTCAATTTGGTTTTGAATCGCTTCTACATATTTTGGATGCGAATGCCCGACAGAAATTACGCCGTGACCGCCATAAAAATCTAAATATTCTTGACCGTTTTCATCCCAGACTGTTGCTCCTAAAGCTTTGAATGGCTTGATGTTATATATTGGGTATACGTTGAATAAGCTCATGTTGATATTTAATTATGTTAATTTCAGAGAAGTTTATTTCTCGATTAGAATTTTTCTTTTCGTAGCGTGCGACAGATTTTTATTTCTCGCAAAGACGCCAAGGCGTAAAGTTTTCGGAAGAATTAAAAACCGCTCGGTTTCAGCTTTAATCCAGTAGTTTCTTCCAATCCGAACATCAAATTCATATTCTGAATTGCTTGTCCAGAAGCACCTTTCAAAAGATTGTCAATCACGGAAGTGACCAAAACATAATCGCCTTTTTTCTCTAAACTGATGATGCATTTGTTGGTTTGAACCGCCATTTTTAAATTAATGTTTTCGCTTGAAACGAACGTAAAGGGATGACTTTTGTAGAAATTTTGATAGATTTCGATCAATTCTTCCAATTTTTTGTCTGTTTTGGTGTAAAGCGTCGCAAAAATTCCTCGCGTAAATTCACCACGATTTGGAATGAATAAAATGTCGCTTTGAAAATTATTTTGCAATTGGTTTACACTTTCCTTTATTTCTGCCAAATGTTGGTGCTCAAACGCCTTGTAATGCGAAATATTCGAATTTCTCCAGCTGTGATGCGATGTTTCCGTCGGTTGAACTCCTGCGCCAGTGCTTCCGGTAACGGCATTGATGTGAACATCGTTTTGCAATAATTTTTGCGAAGCCAAAGGCAAAAGTGCCAACTGAATTGCAGTGGCAAAACAACCCGGATTGGCGATGAATTTTGCTGTTGAAACTTCAGTTTTGTTCAGTTCTGGCAAGCCGTAAACGAAATTTTCTGATTGAAATTCTTTGTCATTTTGCAATCTAAAATCGTTGCTCAAATCAATAATTCTCGTGTGCGAAGCAAATTGATTTTCTTCCAAAAAAGCTTTCGATTTTCCATGACCAAGGCAAAGAAAAACGACATTCACTTCGGGATTTATTGTATCGGTAAAAAGCAAATCTAATTCTCCGATCAAATCAGGATGCGCATTTGTCAGCGGTTTTCCGGCTTGTGATGTGCTGAAAACAAAGTCGATTTCCACATTGGGATGATTGCTTAAAATTCTCAAAAGTTCGCCAGAAGTATAACCAGCGCCACCAATAATTCCTGCCTTAATCATAATCTACGTTGTTTACGTGTGAATAAATCGCCTGTGCATTCCCAAGAATTTTGATAAAACCTTTAGCGTCATCGGCGGTCCATGCATTGTTGACTTCGCCATATTGCCCGAATTTTGAGTCCATCAAATCGTGTGGCGAAGTGATTCCGTCAAGCGAGAAATGATAGGGTTTTAAAGTAACCGTCACTGTTCCCGAAACCATCTTCTGCGTATCTTCCAGAAAAACTTCGATATTTCGCATCACCGGATCTAAAAATTGACCTTCGTGGAAAAGCATTCCGTACCAGTTGGCCAATTGTTCTTTCCAGTATTGTTGCCATTTTCCAAGTGTGTGTTTCTCTAAAAGATGGTGCGCTTTGATGATAATCAACGGCGCCGAAGCCTCAAAACCAACTCTTCCTTTGATACCGATAATGGTGTCGCCAACGTGAATATCTCTGCCGATTGCAAAGGCATTTGCCAGTTTTTCAAGCTTGATAATATTTGCTGAAGGTTTGTCAAATTCATTGTTGATTCCGACAATCTGTCCTTTTTCAAAATGCAAAATCACTTTTTCAGGCGTCGTTTTTTCAAGTTGGGACGGATAGGCGCTATCTGGCAAAGGTTCACTTGAAGTCAGCGTTTCTTTACCGCCGACGCTGGTTCCCCAGATTCCTTTGTTGATAGAATATTGTGCTTTTTCCCAAGAATAATCTACGCCATTTTTTTGTAAATAAGCCACTTCTTCTTGTCTTGATAATTTTAAATCTCTGATTGGCGTAATGATTTCAATTTCTGGAGCGATGGTTTGGAAAATCAAATCAAAACGAATTTGGTCGTTTCCAGCGCCTGTGCTTCCGTGGGAAATGGCGTTTGCGCCAATCTTTTTGGCATATTTTACGGCTTCAATTGCTTGGAAAACTCTTTCGGCACTAACAGAAAGTGGATAGGTATTGTTTTTTAAAACATTTCCATAGACCAAATATTTGATGGCTTTTTCATAATAATTATCAACGATGTCTAAATTAATATGATTCGAACTTCCTAATTCTAAGGCTCTTTTTTCAATCGCTGATAACTCTTCAGAATCAAAACCGCCGGTATTAATTAAAACGGTATGTACTTCATAATGAAGCTCTTTTTGTAAATAAGTAATGCAATAAGAAGTATCCAAACCGCCACTGTAAGCTAAAACTATTTTTTTCATTATATTATTTTTTAAGAAAAGTCTGCTTGATTTCTTTCAATCTGGTCAGCACTTTTTTATTGAATTTTATTTCTTCTGGTTTTTTATTATTTGGATCGTAAAGCATTCCGGTACAGAGGCACATTTTGAATTCTTTTTTTTCTAAAATATCATAATTCGTGCATCCTTTGCAACCCGCCCAAAAAGTGGTATCAGCCGTCAGTTCTGAAAATGGAACCGGTTTGTAACCCAAATCAGAATTGATTTTCATCACCGCCAAACCCGTTGTAATTCCAAAGATTTTTGCGCCAGGATATTTTTCTTGGGAATACTCAAAAACCTTCTTTTTGATTTGTTTGGCCAAGCCCAAATGCCTGTAATCAGGATGAACGATTAAACCAGAATTGGCCACAAACTTCCCGTGTTGCCAACTTTCGATATAGCAGAAACCGGCAAATTTTCCGTTTTCCAAAGCGATGATGGCATCGTGGTTTTGCATCTTTTTTTGGATGTAATCTGGCGATCTTTTGGCGATTCCTGTTCCTCTTAAAAGGGCAGAAGCTTCCATAGTATCGCAGATTTCTTGCGCAAATTTATAATGCTCTTCTTGAGCAATAATAATGGATACACTCATCGTGAAATGTATGTTTAGATTAAAATTTTTAAAGAAAAAATTGGTGCGGAATTGAGAATAGGGCAGACCTATTCTATAAAATAGCTACAGACCTAAGGCCGAAAAAAAGCCAAAACTGCAAATAGTAAGAATAAAAAAGTATGGTCAGGAGTGTATAATCCCGAGAAAATAGCTGAAAATTTCAAAATGTAAAAAAATGAGGAATGAATAAAATAATTCGGAATCGATTTACTTGGGCGGTATAATTATGACCGCACAACCCGAGAAGTTTGGGTTGAAATTGTCCGTGAAATTATATGTAACTTGTAATTATTCATTGGTGCAAATGTATACCAAAAAAAATGATGTTTTCAATAAAAATATTTTTTTTAACAATTTGTGTAAATTTTTTCGCAACTAAAAAAGCCTGAAATTCTATAAATTTCAGGCTTAAAAAAAGGTGTTTTTATTGCTTAATTTTTAATAATTTTTTTACTGAATTCTTGATTGCCAAGAGTGATGTTTACCATATAAATTCCGGAAGGAAAATTTGAAATATCAATTTCTATATCTGAATGCATTTCTTTATCATCCAGCTGTTTGCTTTGGATTAACTTTCCTGTTACATCATAAATCACATAGCTTGCTTTACTCGCCATTTGTTTATTCATTGAGAGCGTAAATTTACCATCATTTGGATTTGGATAGAGCTTAATTTCAGCTAAAGAATCGGTATCATTTGCCATTTTTGCACTGCTACAGCTTATTGCTGTTTTTGATAGCGTTCCATTAGAATTATTTGCAGTTCCATTAGCATTTTTTGCACGGACAGAATACGTATAAGAAGTCCCGGCAGTAATTAAATAGGTATTTAAAAAGGAATTTCCGGTCAAGTCTGGCGCATAAAGGTTTCCATTTCTATAAATATCATAAGAAGTGGCATTGCTTGAAGTTGTCCAAGTGACATTTATTGCGCTTTGGGTTCCACTGCACGTTGCGGTCAAAGTTGCTGTAAAACTTCCGGGAGCTGCATTGCAAACCAAAGTTTTAGCCGAAAGAGTTCCGTTTGAATTTGTTTTTGTTCCCGTACTATTTTTCGCAATTACATGATAAGTGTAGGTTGTTCCGCCCGTTACAAGTGTATTTGTATATTGTGTTCCGGCAATGTTGCTGGCATAAAGCGCTCCATTTCTATAAACATCATAGCCAGTAGCATTTGTTGCTGCTGTCCAATTCAATCGGTTTTGCGTTGAAGTTCCGCTGCATTCTGGTGTAAGCGTAAGCGAGAAATTCCCTGGAACTGCAGTTCCGGCACAAGTCATTTGTAAATTGGATTTCAATGCATTAAAATAGGCAAGTGCAAAATTGTTACGCCAGCTGTCGCTATTTAGTTTCGCAGCATCAGCAGTGGTATCCACAAAACCGATTTCGTTCAGGCAAGCTGTTGCTGAAGAATACCTTAAAACGCCAAGATGGTATCCTAAATAACCAAAATCATCAACACACCTTCTATTGTTCCAGGATCCGTGTGTTACCATGTCTGCCTGGATTTTCTTTGCAAAAGCAATATCCGGAGCCGTATTGGTGTCATCGGCAGTACAATAAAAAGTTTCAGTTCCCGTGCCACCGCCCGCATTGCAATGGATGCTTATAAATCGGTCCGCATTCCAGTTGTTGGACATTAACGCTCTTTGATTGACAGAAATCCATCCGTTTACATTTGTTGTTCTTGTCAAGTGGGCTGTCCAATTACAACTGTTGCTAATTAATGTTTTGGTTTTTTGCCCGACAGCTAGCGAAGTTTCAATTTCTGTGGCTGTTCTTCCGTCAGGATTATTGCTGGTGCTTGCGCCATATCCATGGCCCGGATCGAGAACAATAATTTGAGCGTTTATTCCTAAAGATAGTAGCAATAAACCTATAATAAGAGTAATTTTTTTCATCTTAATTTGTTTTTAGAGTGGCTATAAAGAGACTTCCGCTTTTGTCATCAGCAAAAATTACTTTGTCTTTGTGAATCGTTGGAAACATTTCTGAAATAATCTCGGTATTGGTAATCTTTTTGGTTCGCGAATTTTCCACGTTAAAAAGGTACAATTCTGAGTTACTCACGGTGTGTCCGTCTTCACTTTCATCTAAAAACCCGATGAGATTTTTGTCGTCTTCTGTCCAAGCAGTTGCAATTCCAGTTCCGATTTTTTTTCCTTTAGAACTGCCGTCAATGTCATAAATATAAATATCTGGACCATTGTGAACAGCTACTTTTTTTCCGTCATTTGATAAGATCGCGCTGTAAAATTGCCCTTCATCATTGGTAATGGTCCATGTTTTTGAAGTGGATAGATCCAGAGCTTCAATTTTTAAATTGGCCAAATTGGTGTACACAACGGTTTCATTTCGTGATCCAGAATAAGACGGAAGAAAATTGTGGTTTACATTTTCAATCACCTTTGAGTAGTGATCTTGGATGTTATAGTTCATCACTTTTGAATTGGAAACATACTCTTTTTCAGATCTTTCCTTAAAATAAAAAGAGCCGCCAGATGTATCCCAAGAATAGGCATAACCGCTTCCGGGCGTGTCAGAAATCTGCTTGACAGAATTGTCCTTGAGATCAAGCAGGTAAACGCCTTTTAAATGATCGCCGGTAAGAAGCACAAATTCTCCGGTTGGAGAAAATAATGGATTGGTGTAAAAACCTTCGATATTGATTCGCTCAAAATCTTGGATTTTTTGCCCGTAAAAACTAAAGCTCAGTAGGAATGAGCCGAACAAAATAAATTTATTCATAATATAAGATTTAGGTTAATTATAAAAATAATCTTAAAACCTTAACAATGAATAATCTGAATGTTAATTTATAGTGTAGTTCGTCGATTTTTTGTAAGAATATCAGTTCTTTCTCAGTTTATTTCTTAAAATAATGTTCTTTATTTTTAATTTTAAATCTTCGCCACTGTCAAAAACCATTTGCTCATTTGATGGAAACGGAACCGATTTTCTTCCAAAATACGTATAATAACTTTCATCAGCCGCACGTTTATCGCCACGATAATTTGAATAAATGTTTTCAAAAATAAATTCGCTAGAAAGCGGAAAAGTTTCTAAAAGCTGATTCGTTTTTAAATCTACATAATCCACTTTTGCCGTGACTAAAACAGATTTAAACTGCCTGAATTCATAAATATCAACTTTAACCGTCTTAAATTTATCCACTTTAATAATGTTTCCAAGGCTGTCTTTTACCACATTTCCTCTCGCGTCAAGCAAATTTTTAAGACCGTCCTTAATCTGTTTTTCCTTGGTAAATTGTTTCTCCTTCAATTGTTCCGGTGAAATCAAAATATCTTTAAAATTTACCGCGATTCCATAATCATAAGCCACATTTTTTTGCTTGTTGCTGTGGTAAACCGTCCATTTGTCATTTAGGCCATACGTGCTGAAATCAAGCAAATCACGCTGTAAATCCTGCGGAATGACCATTTTTGTATCATTTTTCATCGAAACGCTCACATAATCGGTTCCTTTTGCGTAGGCTTCGTCAATCAATTTTTTGGTGTCTTTAAAATTCGGGCTTAGTTGTTCCAAATAGACCAAATCATCATACGCGCGACGGACCGTCATTTTGTCTTTCGTGAAAAGCAAGGCTTTTGCATTGTCATATAAATATTTCGCCAGCGCATTTTTACTGCTCACAATCTGGTCTGAATAATCGTCAAATTCAAACTTTGCATTTCTATTTTCTTTCATCAAATGCAACGGCAAAAGCGGGCGAATCTGCTCTTGGCGGTTGTGCAGCAAAATATAAGTATCATAAATTTTTTCTAATTTCTGTGGATTTGCATCTTTGACCAGCAAATTAATTTGGCGCAAGTCGCGGTCTTTCGCCTTTGCAAAAGCCTCTTCCAAAAGATAAATATAATCCTGTTTTCCTTTTTTGTCTTTGTTCTGACGCAGGCTGTTCACCGCATTATCAATCGCAGCATCATATTCGCCGCTGGCCAGCAAATTCGTCGTTTGCTTCACGCCGCACGAAACCAAAACCAGAAATAAAAACAGAGTAGTAATTTTCTTCATAAATGTTAAATTTAAAGCAAATATATATTTTTTTGAAGCAGTTTCCCGCTTTCCGTTACAATCTTTCCTCAAAAAATCTTTTTTCTGCGCCAGCAAATGAGCTTCCGTTGGTCGCTCTTTCCTGCCAAGAAAAAATAGATTTTTTTGAGGATAGGATTTTCACTTCAATCGGGGCTATTGACGCGGTTTGTTCGCTTTTGAAACCTATTATATGTGGGTCTTTTGGTTTTAGATTATGAAATGACTTGGTTCCTCGCAATTGCATAACGAGCAAAAAAAAAGCTCCGATTTCTCGAAGCTTTTGAATATAAAAAAAAATTATTTTCTGGTGAACGGCGGTAATAATTTACTGCAAACTTCGCCAAAACCAATACGAATGTCTTTGTTTTCACAAAATCCTTTCATAATTACGGTGTCGTTGTCATTGATGAACTTCCTTTCGGTTCCATCGCTTAATTTTAAAGGGTTTTTTCCGCCCCAAGTCAATTCTAACATAGAACCAAAACTATCAGGAGTTGAACCAGAAATCGTTCCAGAACCCATCATATCGCCAGAATTGATTCGGCAACCGTTTGATGCGTGATGTGCCAATTGCTGTGCCATGCTCCAATACATATATTTGAAGTTTGATTTTGAAATCAGGCTGGCTTCGGTATTTTCGGGCTGTATATATACTTCTAAGTTGATGTCAAAAGTCTTTTTTCCTTTTTCTTGAAGGTAAGGCAACGGCATCGGGTCTTGTTTCGGGCCTTTTGTCCTAAATGGCTCCAAGGCGTCTAAAGTCACGATCCACGGAGAAATAGAGGACGCAAAGTTTTTTGCCAAAAACGGTCCAAGTGGCACATATTCCCACTTTTGGATGTCGCGGGCGCTCCAGTCATTCAGCAAAACCATTCCGAAAATATAATCTTCCGCTTCGTGAACCGGAATATTTTCACCCATTATATTAGCATCCGTCGTGATAAAAGCGGTTTCTAACTCAAAATCTACCAATCTTGAAGGTCCGAAAACGGGAGTCGTTTCACCGTTTGGCAACGTTTGTCCCATCGGCCTGTGGACCGGAATTCCAGAAGGAACGATTGTAGAACTTCTTCCGTGATACCCTACCGGAATATGAAGCCAGTTTGGCAACAAGGCATTTTCTGGGTCGCGAAACATTTTTCCAACGTTTGTCGCGTGTTCTTTGCTGGAATAAAAATCGGTGTAATCGCCAATTAAAACAGGCAACTGCATTTCGATGTCTTCTACATTAAAGATAACCGTTTCTCTGTGTTTTTCGTTGTCTCTTAATTCTGCATTGTTAGCGTCAAAGATTTCTGCAATTCTGTTTCGAACCAGGCGCCACGTTTTTTTTCCGTCAGAAATAAAATCGTTTAGCGTGTCTTGCATGAACATATCATCCGTCAATTCGATGCCTTCAAAGTAGTTTAACTGCTGTAACGCTCCTAAATCGATTGCAAAATCGCCAATTCGGGTTCCAATGGTTACTACATCATCTTTTGTGAGGAAAACCCCAAATGGTATATTTTGTATAGGAAAATCGCTTTTTTTGGAGACATCCAACCAGGATATTCTACTAGGATCGTTAGCTGTTATAGGCATTGTTATTGTTAGTTTATTTGTTTATAAATCAGTCATCAAATATATAGTTATGTGGCATTTTAACAAACGTTTTTCGTACTTTTGTCGTCAAATTAACAAAAAATTATCAAATGCAACGCGACGAACAAATATTTGATTTAATCCTAGAGGAGCAAGACAGACAAATTCACGGTTTAGAATTGATTGCTTCAGAGAACTTTGTAAGCGACCAAGTGCTTGAAGCAGCTGGTTCAATCTTAACGAATAAATATGCTGAAGGATATCCTGGAAAAAGATATTATGGAGGCTGTGAAGTGGTTGACGTAATCGAGCAGATTGCGATTGACAGAGCAAAAGCTTTATTTGGTGCCGAATATGCAAACGTGCAGCCACACTCTGGTTCACAAGCAAATACGGCCGTTTACCACGCTTGTTTGAAACCTGGAGATAAAATTCTTGGTTTTGACTTGTCTCACGGCGGTCACTTGACGCACGGTTCTCCTGTGAATTTCTCAGGAAGACTATACAATCCGGTTTTTTATGGAGTAGAGCAGGAAACTGGCCGCTTGAACTATGATAAAATCCAAGAGATTGCTACAAAAGAACAGCCAAAATTGATTATTGCTGGAGCTTCGGCTTATTCTCGCGATATGGATTTTGAGCGTTTTAGGGTAATTGCTGACAGTGTTGGCGCAATTTTAATGGCTGATATTTCTCACCCCGCAGGATTGATTGCTAAAGGTTTAATGAACGACCCGATTCCGCATTGCCATATTGTAACTACTACCACTCACAAAACGTTGAGAGGACCTCGCGGCGGTATGATTTTAATCGGAAAAGATTTTGAAAATCCATTCGGAATCAAAACTCCAAAAGGAGAAACAAGAATGATGTCTTCATTAATTGACGGAGCTGTTTTTCCTGGAAATCAAGGCGGCCCTTTAGAGCACATTATTGCGGCAAAAGCAGTAGCATTTGGTGAAGCTTTGAAAGATGAGTTTTTCACATATGCTAGACAATTGCAGAAAAATGCCAATGCAATGGCTGAAGCTTTTGTAAAGAGAGGATACGATATTATTTCTGGCGGAACTGACAACCACATGATGCTGATTGACCTTAGAAATAAAAATATTTCTGGTAAAGAAGCAGAAAACGCATTGGTAAAAGCAGAAATCACGGTTAATAAAAATATGGTTCCGTTTGATGACAAATCTCCTTTTGTAACTTCAGGAATTCGTGTTGGAACTGCTGCAATTACAACTCGCGGTTTGGTTGAAGAAGACATGGAAACGATTGTTGATTTTATCGACAGAGTCATTGTTGACCATACAAACGAAGCGCTTTTAGAGCAAATTGCTGACGAAGTAAATGAAATGATGGGCGAGAGAGCCATCTTCGTTTTCTAAAACTAAAAGATTTATATTTTTCAAAACCCTTGCTACTGCAAGGGTTTTTTGTTTTAAAATAGTATTGATAAGGTATAAGTTTAATAGTGTAAATTTAATGTTAAAATTGATATTTACATGCTAATATTCGTTAAATTCACTAAATATATTCTTACATCTTCCCCCTAGACTGTAACTAACGATTAAAACTCTAATTATGCCAATAAGTACGCATATTCAGATTCAAATTGGGGGAGAAACACTTACACGTTTTTCTAAATTAGTCATCAATCAGAAGGTACATTCGCACCATCGTTTTTCGATTTTGCAACCGCTACCTAAAGAATTTGTGGCTGAAGCTATTGACAAATCTCAAGATTTATATTGGGAAAACGGTCAAGATCAGCATCACGCCAACAAGCATGCAGACTATTTCTCCATTAAATTTTGAAGGAATTATTACCGAGGCCCAAATGGTGAGAACCGCCGGCGCTTCAGGAGGAATAATTATAAATGGTTATAGTCCGACCATTTTGATGGAAGGTCCGCCGAATATCAGATCTTTTACTGATAAATCACTCGGAACAATTGTTCAAGAAGTTTTAGACGGATATTCCGGCAGCAATTTTAAATCGGCAATTTCGGTTGAAAAGGATGCAACTTTACCTTATACGGTTCAATATGGCGAAAGCGACTTTTCTTTCTTATGCCGAATGGCGCAGAAAAAAGGGCAGTGGTTTTTATACAATGGTGAGGAATTATTGTTTGGAAAAACAAAGCCTAAAAATTTTACTTTAGAATATGGCAGAACTTTACATTCTTTTAACATTGAAATGCGTGCAAAATCGGTTGGTTTTGAATATTTAGGCTATGATCCTTCAAATGGAGAAACACAAAAAGCGAATTCTTCGGAAGTTAACTATCAACCGAATGGCTACTCAAAATCAGTTTTTGAATCTTCTAAAAAGATGTTTCCAAATGTTTCCACAATGTTGTATTCGCATTCATTAGAAGAAGGGAATTCAAGAACACATTTAATTGACAGAGTTTCAACGCAGCTTCAGGCACGAACTTCTGATATGGTCACTGCCAAAGGAGATTCTGATGAAACCGGGCTTCGAATTGGTGATGTTATCGAAATAAAAGAACCCGCTTTTTCGTTGACCGGAAATCCGCTTGACGGCTTAAAAGAACAAAATTTTGGGAGTTATATTTTAACGGATATTATGCACGTTTGCGATGAATCAGGAACGTATCACAATTCATTTGATGCAGTGCCAGAAAGTGTTTTGGCACCACCTTACGGAAACGTTCATAGTTTTCCGACTGCAGAATCACAACCGGCAACCATTATTTCTAACGAAGATCCGGCAGGTTTGGGACGTGTTCAGGTCGCTTTTTCTTGGCAACAAGCCCAAGGAACAAATACGCCATGGATCAGGATGATAAATCCGCATTCTGGCGGCGGAAAAGGATTTTATTTTATTCCCGAAGTGGGAGAAGAAGTTTTAGTGGCTTTTGAAGGTGGCAATGCTGAAAAGCCTTTTGTTCTTGGCGCCATGTATAACGGAAGCGCTTCAAGCAATTATTACACATCAGGAAACGATCAAAAAGTGATTCACACCCGATCAGGAACTAAAATGATTTTCAATGACGCCGCTGGAAGCATTTTCATTGAAGATCCAAGCGGCAATACTTGGAAAATGGACGGAAAAGGGAATATAGAAGTCAATGCGCCAAAAGATTTTACTTTAACCGCTGGCGACAACGTCAATATCAGTGCTGGTAAAAATGTGAATGTCAATGCGGGCGAAAACATCAATAGTTCGGCAAGTAACAGCATTAATGATGATGCCGGAAAAGATATTAATCAAACTGCAACTGGAAACATCCGGGAAACTGCTGATAATAAAACTGAAATGATTCAAGAAACATATGTGAGAGCTTCACAAGATTCGACGCAATATGCCGAGAAAGTTTCGATTTTTAGTTCTAAAGAAAATATGCTTTTGGAAAGTTCTTCAAAGACTGTGGAAATAAATAGTGCAGAAAAATCAAATCTTTTTTAAATCTAAAGATTATGGCCATAAATAAAACAGCAAAGAATTTATATGTAACTCTTTTTAAATCATATGATTCTAAAGCTAAAAAAGTTGAAGAAACTGCAGAAAAGGTTGAAATTGTTGCAACAAAAGAAAACTTAAAATTGTTGTGCAATAAAAAAATAGTCATTACCGGAACCAAATAAGATTGTTATGAGTAATGTTGAATTTAACGAACCTCGATTCGTAAAACCCACAATGGGAAATACGCTCGACATTTATTTTGCCGAAAAAGAAGTAACTCCGATTTTTGAAAATACGGAAGAATCGATTGTTGCCAATAAAGGAGAAAACGAAAAAAAAATCAAGGCACGATTTGTTAAAGATCACAAAATCAATAGCAAAGATATAATTTCATATACTACTGAAAAGACATTTAAAACGGCTGTTGGAGGTGAAAATATTACGATTAAATATAAAAAGAAAGTTAGAGATGAAGTTTCTTTTCCAAAAATAGAGAAAACAAAAATAAAACAGAAAGTATGGATTGTCGCGATTTGCAATAGCCAAAACGGAATTCTATCTGTAGAAATTCTTGAGAATAAACAAACAAATGCTACAGCGATATATGAAGGTTCTGTAAAATTTCTCGTGGGCGAAGAAGAGAAGACTAAAATAGAATTTGATCTTTCGAAAGACAAAACAGGCGAGCCAAATATTTTTGCAAAAGAAATTAAGTTGCAACCAAAAAGCAATGACGATGTAAAATTATTACTTGATAAATATAAAGAACGACCTGATAAAAATTCGTTTCATTTTATAAAAGCAAGTGTTTCCGGAAATGAAGATGAGATCTTTTATCCGGATAATTCTAATGAATTTTTGAATAAGGATGCAAAAAGATTAGAAGTTCTGGGAGTTCCTTGCTATTGTGGCATTGATTTTACGGCAGAACAAATTGAAGAATTTTATAAGAAGAGTAATGGAGATGTCAAGGCGTTATTTACCGCTGACAACTGTCCGCTTCCGGCTGACAAAAAAACTTATAAAGAGTTTACGAAGGAATTAAATATGGCTATGGAAAATTATGAAATCAATACTTGTATTAGGAAAGCCCATTTTCTGGCACAAATTGAAGCCGAGACTTTCTTTGATACCACGCTTGAATATGCTAGTGGGTGGGATTATGATCATATGACGCATTTAGATAATTACAACAATTACAAGTTGTATTTGGCGAACATCAGTAAACCTAAAAATCCATATAAAGATTTTGGTACAAAAGCTGTTAAACGAGGACATGATAGATATTTAGAATGTATTGAACACGGTCACGATGTCAAAGGTCATGGCCCAAAATACAAAGGACGAGGCTTAATTCAGTTGACGTGGAAAGATACTTATGAGGCATATTTTGGTAAATTAACAAAACCAACTTTAATCACGACTCCAGAAGTTGTAGCCAACGATTTAAACATGGTTTGCGATTCTGCTGCTTGGTATTGGAAGGAAAGGTCCAGCTGGGGAAATTTAAATAATTATGCTGACAATGATGATTTTATATCAGCATCAGTTGGTGTGAATGGCGGTTTAAATGGCTTTGAACATAGAAAAGCGAACTTAAAAAAAATTCTAAAAACTTTACAAACCAAAGAAACTTGTGTTAATATAGATAAGATTACAAAGGTTATTGGAGAATATAAATATGAAACAAGCGGTATAAAAAACAAACAGTGGGGAAAAAAAAATAAAAGTAAAATTGAAGCGTATGACGACTAAATCAATACTTATGGCAATTATTGTATTAAAATGCGCTTTTGTTTTTTCGCAAGTTGAAAAAAAAGTTGTAGGTTTTTTTGATGGTGATAATTTATCAGACACTTTATATTATAAGGATTTGAGGTTTATAGACGAATTTAGAAATAAAGACATCGCCTATTCTTGCAAAATTTCGGGCGGAAACGGTAAGAAATATGAATTTAATCTTGGCTTGGGACATGAATCTTTGCAATTTTCGTCGCCCAAAATTGGCTATATTGAAATTTACCAATGGAAAACAGGATCACAAGGCTTTGAACAGTATGAAACCTATAAGTTTAATTCAGAATATGACACTTGGATTTTGCAAAAAATTGTGACCGAAAACGCCGATGGAAAAGAGGAGAATTACATTCCAGAAAAACCAACAAGTATCGACGGAACTGAATTTAAATCTGAAAAACCAAGTTACACTGGTAATTATTATTTATCAAATGATTCGAAAAGATTTAGTATCACGATAAAACAAAATGGAGAACAAAATGTGTTTGAGATATTTGATAAAGGTAAAAAGATATCTAGCGGGATCGCAAAAGTTCAAAAGGTAAAAGAAAAAGATTTGATTTTCTTAAATGATATTGAAGCCGAATATAAAAGCTGTGGCTTGATTGTAAAAAATATTCGGGATGGTTCAGAAAAGCAGTTGCATTTTACACAATATAAAAACGATTATCTGACGTTCAAAAAAGCAAAATAAAAAATAATAAATCTGCTTTTCGTTAAAGAAATTCATTTTTGGTCGATAATATTTTTATTACTTGTCAAGAAGCTACATGGAAAATTATATTTTAAGAAATTACGGAGTAGTATTTAAATATTTTAAAAATGAAGATGATTTTACTCAAATTCATTTTAAAACAGAGGTTACTTACAAAGGAGAACTGAATGACGGAAATCACTATTTTGTTATCAATAAAAAGGAAATTTTCATCAACGGAATGGCCCCAGATTTATTAGTGGAACAAATGGCAGAAAGTGCCGGTTCGTGCCTTTATCCGATGGAAATCGTAACAAATTCACAAGGTCCGTTTGAGGAAATTGCTAATTATGAAGAAATAAAAAAAAGATGGGATTTAAAAAAAATTGAGTTTCAGAATTATTACGAGGGTAAAATTGCAGAAAAAATAATCAAGAAATTAGATATTATTTATTCGAGCAAAACTAAACTTGAAATTGCGATTAAAGACGATTTGTTTTTTACCCTTTTCTTTATGCCGATTTATCGAAAGCATATTGATCGATTAGCTAATTATGAAATAGAAATTGTTTTTATTCCTTTTGAAGAGCCAATTTCTTTTCAAATTATACAAGAAGTAAAACCCTATTTGTCTAGATTGAATAAGCAATTATTAAGCTTAAAAGGATATTGTGATCAAGCAATTAACAGCCACCCAGAATTAGAGCTTGACTATAAAATAGATAATGAAACTAAGAGTTTATCATCAATTATGGGAAGCGTTGATTTAAAAATTGCGAAAGATTCAGTTAATAAAATTGAAATAGAAATTATTCAACTGTTTGAAAATTAAAGTTTCTAATATAAAAGAAAGAGATATGAGCGAAAAACATCTTGTCTGTCAAGGAGCCACTTATCAATGTCAGTTTGGTACAGCTCCTGATAAATTGAAAGTATTAACGCAAACCAAGCGTTACACAAATGATGGCAAAGGGGCTGAAAAGCTAATTGCAACCCACATGGATATTGGCAAAACTTTTGAAAAAAACACCTTTGGATCGTGCTCAAAGATGAACAATAACCCATGTCAAGTTGTTGTGAGTGAATGGAAAGCCTTTTATGAAAACGTAAAAATATCAGAAAACAATGGTAATCCACTTTTAGAAGATAGCAAAGCCACTTGCCCAGTTGGAGCGCCAGACTGTATTTCGATTATTTTTCATGGTCAAACAGCTGAAATCAGTCAACAAAATATTGATAATGCTGATAAGCAAGTGATAGCGCAAATGTTGCCCGGTTTTAATTTTGATGATTTTGACGAAGAAGAAGTAGAACACATTTTGTAAAAAATACGATTATGCACATATTAGGCGAAACAAGACCGATAATCAATAAAAAATACAGCTATCTTTTAAATTCAATAAATTTTGAAAACAATATTGTTGGTATTGATAACACACGAGTGACCAATAAAAATTATTTCACAATCGATAGATCATCATTGACTAAGGATGGCACAACTTGGGAGATATCTCAAGGCAAAAAAATAATCTCAAAAAATACAACAGGTAATTTTAATTTTTTAATAGGAAATCAAACTTACAACTTAAAAGCCATTGTAAAAGGCGTGATAAAAGCGCAGACTACGATAAGAACATTAGGGGGAAATCCGAAGATAGAACTTTATTGGCGAGATGATTATGGGCAAAAAATAGTAAACAGAACCGTGGGTTACCTTGACAGAATTTATCTCATTATAAAAACCAGCCATATTCCGGTTGGCGATACTTTGAGCGTGACAATATACGAGGATGAAAAAGCTGATGGCCACGGCGACAGTTCTCGAAATATGGGAACTTACACATCGAGCAAAGTGAATAAAAATGGTTATGCTTTTGTATATTTTACAAATCTTCAGGTGTTTAAAAAGGTATTGGACGATCAAGATTATGTAATTGAGTCAGAGCATGAATTTTATGTAAAAGTGACTTATGACAGTCATATCGCAACGATTTATGACAAAACCCAATTGAAAGTAAAAAATGAAAAAATAAAACTAATTGATCCGCCGGTAACAAATATTCCCACGATAGTTGGTGAAGTGGATAAAGATGTTTCTGATAGCCGAAAAGTTAAAAACTTGATTATCGGTGTTTTTATAGATGGAACCATGAACAATCGTTATGATACAATGGCTCGAACAAATTGGGAAAAAAAGCGATTAGGGGAAAATGCAAGTGCATACAACAATAATGAACATTTAAAAATATACGCTACAAAGAAAACAGATGTTGCAAGTGGTGATAATTATATGTATGGACAAACCAGTTATGAAAATGATCTTTCAAATCCAGCCATACTTTTTGATAATTATGAAAAAAATGACAAGACGGTATTTAAAGTTTATACCGAAGGTATGGGGACAAACACACTTGGTGATGAAAAATTAAACGTTTCAAAGTATGAAAAAGATGATCTTTTAGGCGCTGCGGTAGCTTGGGGTTCCTCCGGTATTGTGGAACGAGTAAAAAGGGCTGTAGAGCAAACGGTTGCTAAAATTAAAATAGATGATGGAGGCAAAGAGCGAATAGGTACTATAACCATAGACGTTTTTGGCTTTAGTCGCGGTGCAGTATCAGCAAGACATTTTATACACGAAATAAGCAAACCGGCTTATAAAGCAAGAACTGTAATAGGATCTAAGCCAATATCTTACTCGGTTAGAGATCAGAGAGTTGAAATGGCTGTCGATGATAACAGAAATCTAGTAGATAGCAAATACAGAAAAAAAATGATGCCGACCAATGGCAGATTAGGCTATTTGCTTACTGAAAAAGGAATCACTATCGATAGGCTCGTTATCCGTTTTGCTGGATTATACGATACCGTGGCGCATCACGGGGTAATTCAAGGCAATGATGTTGACGATTTAGGTCTCAATACAATCAGTGGAAAAGCGCAACACATCGTTCACATGACAGCAGACGACGAACACAGATATAATTTCAGTTTGTCAAGAATACCGCGCAAAAAGAATCATATTGAACTTAATATTCCAGGAGTCCATTGTGATGTAGGTGGAAGTTATGTCGAAGGACGACCAGAAGGTTTACCAACTGGTGTCAAAGTTCAAGATTTTGAAGAGAGCCATGTTTTGGCGAAAGATGACACAAGCGATACTGTAAAAATTTCACCAAAATTAGAGCAATTTAGAACAGCTTTAATCAATGAAGGCTGGTTTACAGATAAACAAATCCATGTAAACTCAAAGTTTTATTCTTCCGGAAAAGAAACTTTTAGATATTCGCACAAATTAGTTTCCAGCCGAGCTTATGTGAGCAATCAATACAGTTACATTCCGTTACACATGATGTTGAAATTTGCTAAAGAAAAAAAGCTAGAATTCGGAAATTTTACAATAAAAAACTATGACTTTACGCCAAACATTTTTCCAGATCATTTAGCATTAATGCAACGCATAAAAACTAATCTCGAAACTTATGCTGATAAAGTGATAGCAAGTCCATCAGCACAAATTAAATACCAAATACCTGAGGCGGATTTAAAAAGATTAAGAAATAATTACTTGCATTACAACGCTGTTGTTGGGTTTGTTAATAAACCCGAAAAAGGCAGAATAAGAGATATCATAAAACCCTCAAAATGAGAACCTATAAAAAAATAAAAAAACTTATTTGCACGATTTTTATATGTCTAGCAATAATTTCCTGTAAAAAAGAACAGATGAAAACACTAACTTACGATAATAAAACAAAAACCGATTTTAACTGGAGCTGTTCTGTAACATCTATAAAAGATTATCCGATTGAAATAACTACAGGTTATTTGGCAACTAATAAAGACTTTATCGCAGCTTTTAGAAATAATGGGATTGAAGACGATGGCTGGGATGTTGATGGACAAGAAGGCGGTTCTGGCGGAAATCAAATTCCTTCGTTGCTTTCACTGACATGGGTAAGTTATGCAGAGAAAAAGGTGTGGTTTTTAGACGAAGGTGCACTTCCAAGTGACAAAATATTGGCTTTATTCCAAGAAGGTTTTTATAATATTGACAATGGGAGTCAGCAACCCATTCACGAAACATATCAACATATAGTTGTGGGCGTCGCTCCGGGTGGCGTTGTCGTAGTTTTTCTAACAGGAGATTTTCACAGAGTTGAGGTTGCAAGATTTCAGGCAACCGAAACAGCCGAAGATGTCAATAAAAGCATGAGAAGACCCGGTATTTACAAAGATACAAAAGCATTTCTTGAAGATGGTTTTAAAACACTACTTACGGCTGAACAACAAGCAAATTATAAAAACAACGGTATTCCTTTTGGTTTGTGGGACACTTATAGAACGCGCTATAATTGGCGTTTAGATATGCAATTTTATAAGGAAGAAGACAAATTGGCAAAAAATACTCACGTTCAATATATTAATGGTGAAGAAGACAAACTCGATTTAAAAGAGGCAAACAAGTTTAAAAACCATACTTTACCAAAGACAGTGACTTTCTATTATAAAAATAATTGGAACGAAGCTAATTTTGACGAAACAGAAATAGTTGAAGCTTTCAAAAAAGCAACTCAAGATAATCCTCAACCTAAGGTTATTATAATTGCCAAAGTACAGTTTATGTACAAAGTTGTAAAATTCGTAGTAAAGTGTGGTGATAAAGAAATACCATTAGAAAAAGTAATTGTGGAAAATGGAGGCTATAATTAATATGAAATATATAAATTCAATATAAAATTAGATACTTGGTTTTTCCAAAAAATAGTGACAACAAACTCAGATGGAAAAGAAAAAATCTATGTTCCAGAGTAAGTAATGTGTATTCGTAAAAATTAAAAAGATAAAACTGAATGGATATTGACGCAAAAAATTTATCAGAACAAAATCCAAAAGTCAAGAAAGATTTGGTCCTTCATTTTGTGCAACGAACTCTAGCTCTGATTATTGGCTTAATAGTGCCACTTTTCATTTTATTAGCAGATAGTTTAGAAGCAATTTATGCACTTGTGTATATCGAACCCATCATTTTTTCAATTTGGATAGCATATCTTTTGATAGAAGCAATCATACTTTACAGCAGCAAAAAATACGCATTAGGTAATGTAAATTTGATTTTGATAGGTTCCGCAACACTATTCCTATATTTTATTGTTTTGCCATTGCTTTAATGTACAATCTTTAAAATTATAAGGGATAAAAAGTTAAACAGAGTTTCAATCATCGCCGAAAGGCAAATCAATCAAAAATGGTATCGAATAGATAACAAAATATAAATTTTTGTTACCGTTAGTTAGTCAAAAGGAGCCAAGCGAAAGCCAAAACTCCTTTTTGTATTTAAAAAACTTTGAAACTCAGTATCGTTGCAACTCTGCAACTTATTGACTAAATTTGCATTTAAATCTTTCATTATGTCCATGCTACGCTTACAATTGCCAACAGATCCAAGATGGGTTAATATCGTCGAAAAAAATATTGAAGAAATCTTGACAGACCACGCTTGGTGCGAACAAAAAGCGGCGTCAAATGCCATTACCATCATCACGATAAATTCTGAATATCCTGATTTGGTGACGGATATGTTGGCTTTGGCAAAAGAAGAAATTGAGCATTTTGAAATGGTTCACGAAATCATTAAAAAACGCGGGCTTACTTTAGGCCGTGAAAGAAAAGACGAATATGTGGGCGAATTGGCTAAATATATGAAACAAAGCAACGCGGGAAGCCGTGTTTCTGGATTCGTGGAAAGAATGTTGTTTTCTGCCATGATCGAAGCCAGAAGCTGCGAGCGTTTTAAAGTGCTTTCAGAAAATATCAAAGACGAAGAATTATCAAAATTCTATTGGGATTTGATGGAAAGCGAAGCGGCTCATTACACGACATTTATTACCTACGCCAGAAAATACGGAACAGGAATCGACGTGGAAAAACGCTGGAGAGAATGGTTAGAATTTGAAGCGTCTGTAATCGCAAAATATGGAAAAAGCGAATCTATCCACGGATAACCAACTCGTGTTTTTCTACCAAACCTTTTAAGCCAGCCAACGAAAAGCTGGCTTTTTTTATTTTATTCTTCTCTGGATCAATCGAAAAATTGTAGCTGGTCGTAAAATCGGCCCTGTTGGCAATCGTGTTGTGAAATACGGCTTTGTGCAAATTACAATTCTCAAACAAAACATCAGTCAGGTCGCTATTCATAAAATCAATGGCAATCATACTGCAGTTTATGAAACTTGTTCCAACCATTTTCAGGTCATAAAACTTGGCAAAATCAAGAATGCAATCCTTAAAATGAATCTCAAAAATCAGCTTGTCACACATTGAAAAGTTGACGTCAAGAACTTGGCAGTCAATAAAAGTAACGCTTCTGAAAGCCACGTGATTGATTCTTGCTCCGCTAAAATCGCAATTGGTAAAGGTACAATCAGTGAAAGTCACGCCAATAAAATTACAGCTTGTAAAATCACAACTAGTAAAATTACAGACTTCAAATTCCTTTAAATTGAATTCGTCTTCGGTATACGTTTTGTCAAAATGGTTTTCGTCGTGAAAATAATCGGTCATAGCAATTTGTAATTTCTGCAAAGCTATTGGAATTTTATTAATTGACAATTAGAATAGGCCTTTTACCTAAAACGTTTTCTAATAAAACTTTTTAACTAAAAATTAATAACAGTTGAAAAGCAAAACATCCAATTAAGTAGTAATTTTAGCATCTATGGAAACTAATAAACGAAAAGGCTTTTTATTTAAGCAATATGAAGCTCCAAATTTGTCTCCGTTTGACAAACTCTTCGATATTTTCAAAGAATTGATCACGCACACTTCAGGCGATTTGGACGAAGCGATTGACTGGCTTCGTGAACTAGACAAAGAATATAAGTTAACAGATTCAAGCTACACGATTGATGATTTTATCGAAGATTTAAAGAAAAAAGGGTATATAAAAGACGAAGTCAAAGACGATGGTTCGGGCGGTTTGGCCATTACGGCAAAAACCGAAAGAGCCATTCGCCAGCAAGCACTTGACCAAATTTTCGGCAATTTGAAGAAAAGCGGTTCCGGAAGCCACAAAACAAAATATTCGGGCAGTGGCGATGAGCACACGGGCGAATTCAGAGAGTTCCATTTTGGCGACAGCCTTGAAAGAATTTCGCTGACCGAAAGCATCCGAAATGCGCAAATCAACAATGGCGTGGACGATTTTCAATTGACCGAAAGCGATTTGGTCGTCGAAGATTCGCAGTTCAAGGCGCAAATGAGTACCGTTTTGATGATTGACATCAGCCACAGCATGATTTTATACGGCGAAGACCGAATTACACCGGCAAAAAAAGTAGCGATGGCTTTGGCAGAATTAATTACGACGCGCTACCCAAAAGACACGCTCGATATTTTAGTTTTTGGGAATGACGCTTGGCCGATTGCCATCAAAGATTTGCCTTATTTGCAAGTCGGGCCTTATCACACCAACACAGTTGCGGGGCTTGAATTGGCAATGGATTTATTGCGAAGAAAGCGAAATACCAACAAGCAGATTTTTATGATTACCGACGGAAAGCCGAGCTGTGTCAAAGAACGCGACGGTTCCTATTATATGAACAGCAACGGCCTCGACGAATATATCGTAGATAAATGTTATAATATGGCGGGTCAAGCCCGAAAATTGCACATCCCGATTACGACTTTTATGATTGCAAGCGACCCATATCTTCAGAAATTCGTCAACCATTTCACCGAAGCCAACCAAGGAAAAGCATTTTACACCGGATTAAAAGGCCTGGGCGAAATGATTTTTGAAGATTATGAAACGAACAGGAAGAAGCGAGTGAAGTAGATTTCAGTGTACAGTATTCAGTATTAAGTTTCCAGTCGTGAAGTTATTGCGATAAAGCAAACAAACACATAAAATAGCCGGCAAAATTATAGGAAGAAAAAATTAATGAACCTTAACATCTTAATGGTTCAAAAAATAAATAAAAAATGACCAAAGAAAATATAAAAACACTAGCCGAATTAAAAAAATTAGGCTATCAATCAAAAAGTATCAAAGACGAATTGCGCGATAACCTTTGCCAGAAAATCTCAAAAGGAGAAACTGTTTTTGAAGGCGTTCACGGTTATGAAGACACCGTAATTCCTGAATTAGAAAGAGCCATTCTTTCCCGCCACAATATTAATTTATTAGGATTAAGAGGCCAAGCCAAAACTCGATTGGCACGTTTGATGATAAATCTTCTTGACGAATGGATGCCTATTGTTACCGGTTCAGAAATCAATGACGATCCGTTGCAACCGATTTCAAGATTTGCAAAAGATTTAATTGCAGAACACGGAGATAATACACCCATTTCTTGGGTTCACAGAAGCGAGCGTTTTTATGAAAAGTTAGCGACGCCTGACGTGACCGTTGCCGATTTGATTGGAGATGTGGATCCGATAAAGGCTTCTAATTTAAAATTATCGTATGCTGACGACCGCGTAATTCACTTTGGGATGATTCCGAGAGCGAACCGTTGCATTTTTGTCATTAACGAATTACCCGATTTGCAAGCCCGAATTCAAGTGGCTTTGTTCAATATTTTGCAAGAAGGCGATATTCAAATCAGAGGTTTTAAACTTCGTATGGCTTTAGACCTGCAATTTGTTTTCACGGCAAATCCGGAAGATTATACTAACAGAGGAAGCATTGTCACGCCGTTAAAAGACAGGATCGGTTCACAGATTTTGACGCATTATCCAGAAAGCATTGAGATTGCAAGAACAATTACCGAACAAGAATCAAAATTGGATAGCCGTCAAAGCGATTACATTCACATTCCGTCAGTTGCCAAAGATTTATTGGAACAAATCAGTTTTGAAGCCAGAGAAAGCGAATTTATTGACAACAAAAGTGGCGTAAGTGCGCGTTTGAGTATCACGGCTTTTGAAAATCTTTTAAGTACTGCAGAACGTCGTGCTTTAAAATCTGGCGAAGAAAAAACAACCTTGAGATTGTCTGATTTTATGGGAATTATTCCAGCAATTACAGGAAAAGTTGAACTGGTTTATGAAGGCGAACAAGAAGGAGCAGGCGTGGTGGCTCAACATTTAATTGGTGATGCGATTAAAACATTCTTCCCGAATTATTTCCCGAAAATTGAAAAGTTAGAGAGAGAAGAAGATAAAAGTCCCTACAAGGAAATTGTGGATTGGTTTTTCAACGAAAGCGGTTTTGAATTGCTTGATGACGCCACCGATTCTGAATACAAACAGCAATTGGATTCTGTGATTCCGTTGCGCGCTTTGATTTCAAAATACCAACCCGATTTGGCTCCAGAAGACACTTATTTCTTTAAAGAATTTGTACTTTGGGGATTGGTGGAATACAATAAATTAAGCAAAGACAGAATAATTAAAGGCTATCAGTTCAATGATTTATACGGAAGTTATATCCGAAAATTGTAATTTAAGTTTCTGAAGTTTTAATTATTTCTATCTAAAAAAAAGGCACTACGTCAAACGTAATGCCTTTTTTAGTTTCAATAACTTAAAGTTTTAAAGATAATAACTTCTTAAAAAGAATATCCAATTTTAATTCCAGCTCTGAACACAAAATTATCTACGTTTTTGTTGTTCACATCGCCTTTTCCTTTGACCTCCCATTTCCAGTTGGCACCAATTGACGGGTCGATGCTCAATCCTCCGATTAAAAAACGGTATCCTACATTTGGATTAAAAATACTCCAATAGGAATAGGTTCCGTCAAATTCGCCTAAAGTTCCAAAGTTTTCATCAAACTGAATATTTCCATACGAGATGAAGTTTTCTCCGTAGAAACCGTCCCATTTTCCTTTTTCAATATACGTTCTGCTTCCGAATTCAATTACAAAACCATTTCCGTCAATGTCTACGAAATTGTTGTCATAATTCATTTGGCCATACGAAAGATTCAGCATTTTTGAGGTGTTTCTTTCGTGTTCTTGTTTTTTATTTTTGTATTCAAAACTTAATCCGAATTGGCTAGGATCAGAAAAAGTATAATTTGCCGAAACTGTAAAACGATTTGCCGGAACTTCTGATTTCACTTCGGTTGTGGTAACTTCTTCTTGTGCCAAACTTATGATTGGCAAGAATAATGCTAAAAATAAAAATTTCTTCATGATGTTTGTTTTTATGTGTTAGAGTTGGCTGCTTATTATAAGCTTTCTATGGACATAGACGAATCTCGATGAGAAATGGTTGTATGGCACTTAAAATATTTTCGTTGCACAATACCGTCAATTAATTAACTTCAGTAAGCAGGCTGACTTGGCTGGAATTTCAGCTGTCAATGTTTCTCCTTCAGTTGCAATTTTTGCATTTTCCAAAATATCTTTATACATGCCTACTTTTGATAGCGGAATCTTTACGGTTTTAGGTTGGTGGTCATGATTAAATAGTACAATTATTTCATTGTTTTTATTAAAACGGCGGTAAGCCAATACGGAATTCGAATTGTCAACTTTAATAAATTCTAATTTGCCCTCAATTAAGACTGGATTTGATTTACGGATCTGTATTAACTTTTGATGAAACTGAAACAAATCATGGTTGAATTCCACTTTATCTATCGGGCGTTTTTGCCCAAGAGGATGTGCCACTTCATTTTCAAAAGTGTAATCGGTCCAGATTAAAGGTTTCCGGGAAGAAGGATCATCAGCGCCCCACATGCCCATTTCTTCACCCGCATAAATATGTGGAGCGCCCACATAGGTGTATTGCTGAATTAAAAGCAATTTCAGAGTCGTGAACGTGTCAGCATCCGGTTTATGAATCTTATAGGTCGGATTCTCGTGTACTTTGCTGTGAAATTTATATTTGTTCTTGTTGAATAACGACGTCAATATTCGGGGTGTATCAAAGCCACCGGTATAATTCATCATGGCATAATTATTCACGCTTCTGAGGTTTGATCTGAAACTGTTTAGACTGTCGGTAACTTCTGAAACTGAAATTTTATTTGGAGATTCATTAAAGAAGTGACGGACAGATTTATACCATCTGTAATTCATCACGGCATCGAAAATATCACCTTTTAAATAAGGTTCAGGATCCATTAATTTATCGGGCCATTCTTCCCACCAAATTTCACCCATCAGATAAGCTTCAGGGTTGGTCTGCCGAACGTGTGTTCGGAATTCGCGCCAAAAACCCAGTGGTGTTTCGGCAGCGACATCCAGTCTGTAACCATCTACTCCATCAGAAGGGTCGCCATCATTATTGGGATCGAGCCAGCGTTTTGCCACACTGAAGATATGCTGTTTGGCGGCTTCACTGTAAATATTGCCTTCAAGGATTTCACCCCTTTTGACATATCCTGTTTCTGAGTTTCTTTTATTTCAGGAAGTTCCCTAACACCTACCCAACCATGGTATTTGAATTCATTTTCGGGGGTATTGGGATCATCAAACTTTTCCACCCAATACCAGTCTTTGTATTTTGATTTTTCCTGATTTTTCAAAACATCCTGCCACGCCCAAAAAGTTTGACCCGTATGGTTCCAGGAATAATCCAAAATGACTTTGATGCCTCTTTTATGAAATTCGGAAATCACTTTCACAAATAATTTGTCGGCTTCCGTCATTATCCAGGTACTTGGGTCATCGGGTATTTCCGCTGCTATCGTTTTTTTATCTTTGATCGGATCAGGCCCAATATTTACATCAATGTGGTGCCAATAGCGCGCATCATATTTGTGTAAGGAAGGCGCGTCGTTTAAAGGCCTGAAATAAATGGCCGTGACACCCAAGGAATCCATATAATCCATTTTATCAAGTACGCCCTGCAGATCACCGCCATAACGGCGCATCTGCACTATCAGTGATTTTGGTCAGTACATTACCATAGTGATCTTTCTGGTTGCCGATATTTTTGAAGTACGAATCTTCTTTGTACCAGTCATGGTTCCAAGGCGTCACCTGCCATCCTTCCGGAACAAACCCCGGATAAGAACCTTTGATGTCATCCGGCGTAGGATCGTTAGAGGTGTCTCTGTTTCTAAACCGTTCCACCGCTATTTCATACCAGATGACGCCCTTTGCCCATTCTGGCGGATTTTCGAATGGAGTCGCTACTTCCCGTATATTCTTAACCGATTTCTCTAGCGGTTTACATCCGAATAGGAGAATAATAAAAAATAAGGAGTAAAGTTTTTTGTTCATTTGGCTTTTCATTTATATCAATTTTTTTCAACGTTTTTCAATTTTTTTTCCACAAGAAAATAAACTAAAAACAATCCGCCGATTAAAATTATTAAAATTGGTATTCTGGTATTCAATTCTGCGTTGTCAAAAACTAGGGATAACGTTATCATAAATACATAAAGTATTATACAATGGCTTGAGGCATATTTATTTGCAACTTTCCAATGTTCCAAACTTTTTTTAGCACTTCCTAACTGATAACCGTATAAATAATTTATTTTTTTTGATGGAAACAGTTTCCAAAAAATATTGAATAATAAGAAGATTGATAAAATTATTGTCATAGCTTTTTTTTGCTTAATTTAGGTGTTATTCACAAGGTTGGTGAACATTTTAGCTAACGTCATCTATGAATTAACTCAAAATGACCGCCTAAGAATCGTCTGTATGATATTTTTCCCTGACAGCTATCTGTATAACTTCCTATTGTAGCTTAGTTTTTTTAATGCATGATGTCTGGGCGCTTGCAGCGGTTTAGGATTAAAATGCGTATTTTTTCATTATAGAAAAAAATTTGAAGTACAAAACCATTTTTTAATTAAGCCAAATACGAACCTGTCGTGCAGTGCAGAGCCAGCCAGCACTGGTTTCTATTTCTGCATTTCTATTAATTTCCATTGTCCGTTTGGTTCTTTTTCTAAATAAACACTAACCTTCATATCGTTTGTATTCCCTAAAATCTTGATGTCAAGTTGAGCTTGTCCTTGTCCGTTTGAAATGTTAACGTTTCCTGAGGGCATCATTCCATAGCCTTTTATTCCGCCGTTTCGGTGATAATTTGTTCATTCTGTTCTATTTCACTTAGTGCGTCTTTATAGGCGTCTGTATTTTTCATGGGATTGCTTGCAAAGAAAAATACAAATACAAAAAATATAACTCCAACACCAATTAATGCTGCAATCCGAATAGGTTTTCTGGGTTTGGATGTGTTTTTAAGGACCACGGTTTTAGCCACTTTGTCGCCAAGTCTTTTCTTTTGGTCATTTGCAGCAAGCACAATAAACTCAATTGGCCAAATGATAATAAATACGTTTCGTAATAACAAACGACCGAATGATGGGATTTCATTTGGGTTATTTTCATCGCGAACCATAATTCCCATAATCCATTTTCCAACACTAATTCCTTTTAAACTGTCTTTCGCAAAATAAAGAACGAAACCAGGAATCATGGCTAACAGCATAGTTATCATCATTTTACTTGGGTTATTTTCGTCCAAAAAATTGGGGCCAATTGCAATAAAAACAATTGAAACCATTAAAAGCGTCATTATGAAATGGTCAATTAAAAATGATGCAATTCGTCTTTTTCTACTTGATTTAGGAAAAGTCAATTCTGTTGGATTTTCTGTCATTGTTGTCTGTTGTTTTTAAATTGATTGTCCGTCTGTAAAATAACTCAAAATGACCGCCTGAGAATCGTCTGTATGATAATTTTTCTGACAGGTATATGTATAACTTTCTATTGTAGCTTAGTTTTTTTTATACCTAATGTCTTGGCGCTTGCAGGAGTTCTGGATTAAAGATGCGAATTTTTTCCCATTATGCACAAATTTTCCAAATACAAAACCATTTTTAAATTCAGACAATGTCCAAATCTTTTGTAGCGTGTGTTGAACTAAACCTTCGGTAGCACTTACCGATATTTTGTACCTTACGAATAT
>NZ_RQVR01000013.1 GCF_003865365.1 Flavobacterium macacae
CTTTCCGTCACCGTTTGGTGAAATCCCTTTTGGAATCATACACGTAGTACCGTTGGCGGTGAATTCGAAAGTTTCAGAACAAGCTATAGCTCCAGCAGTAGTAACAGTTACTATATAACTTCCTGCTTCTGTAACAGTAAGCGTTTGACCTGTACCTAAAACGGTACCTGGAGCAGAAGCTAATGCCCAAGCATAGCTAACTGTTGCAGGGTCGAAACTTGACTCAATCGGAAGTACTTCCATTACATAATTAGAACCTTCACAAGATCCGTTTACCGATGCTTGTAATGCAGGAATAATTATTACAACAAAACTTTCTTCATCTGTACAATTTGGTGTTGTTCCTGATTGTGCGTAAACAAAAATTGTTTGAGTTTGAGTTATAAGACTTCCTGGCGCAAGCTGTGTTCCCGTTCCTCCTGTTGCTGTAAAATAATTTCCTTCAGCAAGAACTGGAAGTACATAACTTTCACAATTAGTTGAACTTAGTGGAGCAACTGCAACCGGAATAGGAACAACCAATACTGCCGTACCATCTGTTACTGAACAACCATTATTATTGATTGTTACTTCGTAATATCCTTCATCAGAAACCGTTATTGAACTGCCTGTGTCTGGAAGCGTTGTTGCACCATCAAGTGTCCATGTAAAAGTTACATCGGCTACATTGAAATTACTTGGAGTTACTGTGATCGTTCCCGAAGTTCCTTCACATAAAGAGAAATCTGAAGTTAATGTAAACTCTGGTGAAAGGTCTTGAACAACTAAGTTAAATGTTTTTGAACCTGAACATTCTGTTACATTATTATAAATCCTAACAAAAATCGGCTGTATAAATTGTACCGTATTTTCAAACGATAAAAGCAAAGGATTCACGTTTGCATCAGCATCAGCCTGAGTGGCATGATAAGTAACATCATAATCCGCAGCATTTAATCCTGTTAAAAGAACTGATGTGTTTTCAGACAAATCAAATGTTGCAAATCCATCTGGATCACATTCCGTAAGGTCATTTGGAACCCCTGTAACAATTTCCACTACATCATAAAACTCAATTCGAACCGAAGCTGATACCGCACATGTTGAACCTGAAAAGGCAGCAGCTAGTGTGTAAGTACCTGTTTGTGTAACAGTCAGATTTGGTCCGTTTTCATTAGGAATAACTACACCGTTTTCATCTGTCCATACAAAATCATAATCGTTTGGATCAAGACCACTAGTGATTGTGAAAGGTTCTCCTCCACAAACTGCATTTCCTCCGGCTACAGTTAAATCTACACCTAAATTGATATCTCCAATATTAAAACTTCCTCCGGCTAAGAATACTGCTGAATTAAAGCTAGAATCATTATAATCAGCAATTACCAATTTAATATGGTAAGTTTCACCAATATTTACAGGTGATTGCGCAGTCATTACAACTGTTTGCCCACCATAACCAATTGCAGAAGCCTCTGGATCATTTACATTATATTGTCCAAAATATTCAACATTTGCAGAAGCACAACCTGAGTTATATTGTGCGTCTCTAATATTTACTACCGAAACTGGTGTAGTTGTTCCTGGAATTACAGCAAGGTTTTGAGAAACTCCGTCTGCACCGGTAAGTATAAATGCAAAAGCATCCGAATAAGAACATTGGAAAGTTCCATATTCACTTGAAGCAAAAAGGAAATCAAAACTAATTTCATCTGTTAAAGGCACAAAATCAAATTCTAAAACAGAAGCATTGTTCAAGCCTGCAGTATTTCCTCCTGGAACAATTAATGCATTTAAGTCAGCATCACCAAGCCAAGTTGATGATTCAGTTCCTGTGTTATCCCCAGGATATGGACCTTCGGCTTCCGATATATTTCCTGTAGACAAAACAACTCCATTGGCAAATGGAAAGCTTGATCCATTTTGCTCGAAATATCCAATTCCGTTAGACTGACCAAAGTTTGTACCTGTTCTTGACGTTACATTTGTTACAATAGCACATTCAGAACCTATTAATACCTCTTGAACCAATTGCTCAATAGTATATTGGGTGCCATTTACAGCAATCGGAGGAACAGGTGTCCTTACACAGACATCAAATGATGTTGTCTGAGGTGTTGACGAATAGGAATATACTCTAATTTTATATGTATTTCCAATCGTAAGCCCATTTGCTTGACTTGTGTTGGGATCACTACAATATATCTGAGTCAAAGAACCACAGACATCTCCTTGATAAAGAACATGGAATAAATCTGTTGTGCTTCCTGCAACATTGTTTAAACTAATTAAATGCGAGGTGGCGGTTGCTACAAATTCGAACCAAACATCATCATCATCATTACCAAAACAAGTATTTGCCTCTGGTGAAGCTGTGGCTCCAATTAAAATTCCTGAAACAACTTGCGTACAATTTAAATCAGGATTAACAGGTACCACAGTTGCATTTGCACAATCATCGTTGGCAATTGCTGTTGCAAAATTTCGTGGTCCTGACCAATTACTTAAATCGGTAGTGCTACATAAAGCTCTTATAAAAAACGAATAAGCCGTTCCCGAAGTTAAACCTTCTAAGGTATAAGGTGGTGCTGTTGTTACAATCACACTAGTTCCTGTTGGCGTATTTGAACCTGCAGGTTGGTAAATTACTTCCCAAGAAGTTGCACTGCCCATTTCCGTCCAGTTTAAAACTGCATTCGTCAAACCGATATTTGTTACGGTTAAATTTTGCGGTTTCGGACACGTTGGCGGCGTACAGTCAACAAGTCCTGTGTATAGTAAACTATTTGCGGTTCCTTGCCCTGGCAGTTTTGTGTACACATCTTCTTCAAACGCATCAATTACCTGAATACCGACTTCTCCGGCAAAGCTGCCGCCTGAATTCCAAAACAATTCAAAAGGAATTCCATTGCAAAGCGGTACATTTATGGTAATTGGACCAGCTCCTGTTGTAAATGTGGAGCCGATTGTGGCAACAACGATTCCATTCTGCCTGATCGACATGGTATTGCCATTCCATCCGTCTCCAAAACTGTCAGTCATGACAAATTTATAGTTACATTGATTCACTAAATCACAAATCGCCGTATTAAATAGAAATGGACCCACCCATAAGCTGACATCATCTGCAGCACAATAAGCCCTAACATAATATTCATATTGTGTGGCTGCTGTTAATGGCACACCTGCTGCTGTAGTCGTTGCTACATAATTATTTCCAACCGGAGTTCCTCCTGCTGTTGCCGCTGGTACGCCAGTTCCTGGAGCTTGAACAACAACCTGCCATTGGGTTTCAACATTCCCAGCTGTCCAAGATAATTGGGCACTGTTTGTATTAAAGTTTGTAGCCGTCAAATTAAAAGGAACAGGGCATGAAGGAATGTCTTCAACAATGACGCTGTCAATATACAATCTCCATCCGTCAGGCCCTCCTTGAGGTACATGCCATGCAATATTTACCGGACCTGTGATTCCATTCATGTTCACAATTCGTTCCACATACGTAATGTTATTGTAAGTGGCTAATGGCACTAAAGTTGTTGTAAAATTAGCTTGCCCTACACCTGTAGTCGAAAGTTTTACTTCAAATGCATCCGGTTCTCCAACCGATTGAACTCTATAGTGGTATTTTAATCTCTGATTTCCTGTTAAGTTGATTGTTGGAGAAACCAACCAATCGTTATTATTTCCGGCGTTGCCGTCCGTTAAAATGACAGCGCTTTGATTTCCTTCAAAAGGATTTGTTGCATAATCCATATTCCAAGCATCGGTATCTCCATTTAAGTTCAAAACCGTCCAGCAAAACTGGGTTGGTGAAGTACTGTTGAATCCTTCAAAGAAAGGAACATTGAAAGAAGCACACTGCGTATTAAATAAAAACGGACCAGCCCAAGTACTAAAAGTACCGTCGCCACAATCAGCTCTTACATAAAACCTGTAAGCTGTTGAAGCCAACAAGCCTCCTGCTGGATAAGCCGCATTGTTTGTTGTAGTCACTCCTGCTCCTGAAGGAATTGGAGTTCCCGCTGTTTGAACATCAACTTGCCATGATGAAGCAAGATTTCCTGGATTTGCCCATGATAAAGTTGCTGCTGTTGTCGAAATATTAGATGCAGCCAGACCAGTTGGCGGCGTACAATTCACTTTTTGGATAATTAAAGTATAGGGTGTTGACTGCGGCGTCGCCCAAGTTGAAATTACAATAATGTACGTTTGCCCTGCAGTTACTGCCAAAGAAGGAATCTCTCTAATCCCTGTTCCTGAATTACCAACACCGGCAATACAGCTTACGCCCACATTAGAACATCCGTTGTATACAAAAATACCTGAATATGTTGCAGTAGGTGTCATTGAAATACTAATTACACCTGTTTCTGTAGCGGTATAAGCATAAAAAACATCGTCACCATTTAAATAGCTACTGGTTACATTACAACTTGTTCCGGGAGTTCCTTCAATTGTATCTGCATAATTTGAAGTATCGTCAGTTGTAGAAAACGGCAATGAGGTAATTTGAATTGCAGAACTACACGTTTCGCCTATTGCACTAATTGAAAAACTAAATGGCCCAACCCAGTTGCTCGTAGTACCCACACTTGAACAAATGGCTCTTACATAATATTTATAGTCTTCACCAGAGATATATGGAACTTGTTGTAGAGGAGATCCTGTCGCCGTTCCTGTTGATGCGTAAGGCGGCAGACCACTATAAACAATACCGTGCCCTGTTGGAGCTGGAGTTGCTTGAGAAACAATTTCAATTTCCCATTCTGTTGCACCCCCAGGATTACCCCAAGTTAAACTCGCACTTGTGGGAGTTACTGCTCCTGTACCTAAGTTCGTAGGATCAACACATTGTTCCAAAATCTTTACGGTATCAACAAGCCATCTTTCAGAAGAAACGGTGTTACTAATTTGAGTATTTAACATTACAAAAGCAACATACACAGTTGATCCTGCTGGAAGATTAAGAGGAACCGTTTTTTCTTCATAAGTATTAAATGTCCCCATTAAGGTCAACTCATTCCACTCTTGTAAAACTGTAAATGTTGACACATCAGTCTGCGAAGTTGTAGAAACTCTAATTTGAAAAATTGAACCTTGGTTTCCTGCCGTTTGAAGTCTGGTAAAAAATTTCAATTGACCATTTGTCGGAACTGTAACCGCTGGAGTTACCATCCAATCTTGAGAAGTATTTCCTATTCCAAGATTGTCATTTGTTCCATTCATTTGTACTGAACGCGTGCCTTGATGAACTAAAGTTGGGGATGAAGTCGGTGCCCAACTACCTTGTGTTCCGACACCATTGTCGAAAATAGCCCAAGTCCCAGAATTTAAGACCCAAGTTCCGCCCGATGGATTAGCTGTACTATCAAATCCTTCGTTCAATGCCACTTGGGCAAAGCCGAGAAAAGATGAAAAGCACATTAAGAATAATAATGTAATTTTTTTCATAGACAGAAAATTTTAGTTTGGTTATAGATCTCGAAAATAAGAAAAATAAAATTTAACACAAAGTTATATCTCAACAATAATCTCATTAATAGACATTTGAAACATTTTTTTCGCCTTGTGTTAAGAAATTCCTAAATTCACAAAAGTGCTTAATCTTTCCTATCTTTGCACTTTTAATTACTATATCTTGGCTTTAAACACAAAAATATACTTTGCTTCTGATCAACATTTTGGCGCTCCAACAGCAGAATTGAGTTTTCCGAGAGAGAAAAAATTTGTGGCCTGGCTTGACGAAATAAAGAAAGATGCCACGGCACTTTTTTTATTAGGAGACTTATTCGATTTTTGGTTTGAATACAAAACGGTAGTCCCAAAAGGCTTTGTTCGCGTATTAGGAAAACTGGCTGAACTTCGTGATGCTGGCATTCCGATTTATTTCTTCGTGGGAAACCACGATTTGTGGATGGAAGATTATTTCCAGAAAGAATTAGACATTCCTGTTTATCATACCACACAAGAATTCACTTTCAACGATAAATTATTTTTGATTGGCCACGGCGACGGATTGGGTCCGGGCGACAAAGGCTATAAAAGAATGAAGAAGGTTTTCACGAATCCGTTTTCAAAATGGCTTTTTCGTTGGCTTCACCCTGATTTGGGAATTCGTTTGGCACAATACCTTTCGGTAAAAAACAAATTGATTTCAGGCGATGAAGACGTAGTTTATTTAGGAGAAGAAAAAGAATGGCTGGTTTTATATTCTAAAAGAAAATTAGAAACAAAACATTATGACTATTTCATTTTTGGCCACAGGCATTTGCCAATGACCATAAAAGTGGGAGAAAATGCAACGTATGCTAACTTGGGCGATTGGATTGGTTATTTTACCTACGGCGTTTTTGACGGGGAAAAATTTGAGCTGAAAGAATATAAAAATTTATAACTGCATTGCTATGGAAATGGACAAATCAATCTACTCAAAAACAAAACTAATAGTTTTCAAATGCCTAAAGACAGGACGTACTTGCTTAAATTCAATAAGTGTAGACTTTACAGAAGAATGGATTATTACAGGCGGAGGATATTTTTACAACAGAAAGACACAAGAACAAGCAGAAATTTTAATTAAAAGGGATAAGAAATAATAAATCTAATTCTGGCAAACCTCATCCAAATACTCTTTCAGTTGGATTTGGAAAATCGTTCCTTCGACTAAATCTTTGATCTGCATCAATTCATCAACAGAAACAGCCAGGTCAATTTGTTGCAAGGGCGTTTTCAATAAAAACTTATGGCATTTTCTTTGGAATTCACACGTGTTGCAACTTAGTTCGTTGCAAGTCAAATCAATATTTCCTGCAAAAATAGTCAATTCTTCTTTTGACAGATAGAAACCCGTTTCTTTAAAAACCAATTGCACTTTGCTTTTTAATACTTTTTGTTCTTTTTTCCAATGAAAAGCCACACCAAATTCATTAAAATAGATTTGCTCAATTTCTTTCATAACCTGAATTATTTCAAACAAATATAAGAACTATTTAAAATGATTCTAAATTAATCGATGTTAATTTTAGCAAAAAGATTTCTATCGCAAAATAATTAGTTTTCCTTAATATCTCGAAGCCGCATTTGCAAGCTCACATTGCCATTGTATTCATTTTCCTCGATAGAATATGCTGCTTGAAACAATTGTCTATTTGCCGTCAAGTCTAATTTAGCTCCGATTTTAAAACCAATAGCTCCAAAACCTTCAGAATTTCCTTGTTTTACAAAAAGCTTCAGATGTTCATCATCTTGCCCAATTGTCTTTCCAAAACCGGTATCGATCAAATTTTTGCTCATAAAAATAGGCGTCATATTCATCGGACCAAAAGGCTCAAACTGTTTTAATATTCGCATGGATTTTTCATTGATATCTGTCAGGTTTATTTCAGCATCAATCAATAGTTCCGGAACTAAAAGTTCTTCCGCAATGGTTTCAGAAACAACTTTTTCAAACTGATTCTTGAAATTTTCAAATTGCTCTTCCTTCAACGTCAATCCGGCAGCATACATATGGCCTCCAAATTGTTCCAAATATTCTGAACACGCTTCCAAGGCATTGTAAACATCAAAATCTTTTACTGAACGTGCCGAAGCAGCCAATTTATCGCCGCTTTTTGTAAAAACTAAAGTTGGACGATAATAGGTTTCAATCAATCGAGAAGCCACGATTCCGATCACGCCTTTGTGCCAATCTTCTTGATAAACAACGGTTGAGAAACGTTTTTCTTCTTTATTCGTAATAATTTGAGACAACGCTTCAATCGTAATTTGCTTGTCTAATTCTTTTCTGTCTGCGTTAAAAGTCTCGATTTCCTTGGCAAAAGCTTCTGCTTCTTCAAAACCAAATTCTGTCAACAGACGAACCGCATAATTGCCGTGTTTGATTCTTCCGGCGGCGTTAATTCTAGGAGCAATTATAAAAACAACATCCGTAATCGTCAATTCTTTTTTCTTTACATTTTGCGTAATCGCCTTGAAACCCGGACGCGGGTTAGAGTTGATTACGTCTAAGCCAAACTTAGCCAAAATTCGATTTTCACCCGTAATCGGAACAATGTCAGCACCAATTGCCGTGGCAACCAAATCTAAATACGGAATCAAATCTTCAATCGTCTCATTCCGATTTTGACCTAAAGCCTGAATCAATTTAAAACCGATACCGCAACCGCAAAGTTCATCATAAGGATAATCGCAATCTTGACGTTTTGGGTCTAAAATCGCAACCGCATCAGGCAAAGAATTTCCTGGACGGTGGTGATCGCAGATGATAAAATCGATTTTTTTTGCATTTGCATATGCAATATGATCGACGGATTTTATGCCACAATCGAGTGCAATAATCAAGGTAATTTCGTTGTCTTCGGCATAATCGATTCCTTTAAAAGAAATGCCGTAGCCTTCGTCATAACGATCCGGGATGTAAGTATCAACGTTGGGATAATAGCTTTTCAAATAGGAAGAAACCAAAGAAACAGCCGTAGTTCCATCCACATCATAATCTCCAAAAACCAAAATTCGCTCTTGATTTTCGATGGCTTTTTCAATTCGAACAATCGCCTTGTCCATATCTTTCATCAGATAAGGATCGTGCAAATCTTCTAATTTTGGCCTGAAAAATTGGCGCGCTTCTTCAAACGTTTTAATACCGCGCTGTACCAAAAGTGTGGCAGTCAGTTCATCAACATTTAGTAAATTCTGCAGGCTTTTAACTTGATCGGAATCAGGTTTCGGTTTTAATTTCCAACGCATTTTCTGTATGGTTTATAGTATTTATGATTATAAAAACTAAAAAAGTCTTTATTTTTTTGGAGCTAACGCTTCGCCTTCAAATTGAATTCCGTTCAAACCTGTTTGCATAAAATTGCGGATATTTTGGTGGTCATTCCCATCAGGATTATTCAGCACCTCCTCGAAATAATACGCTCCGAAGCAAGCCAAAGTTGCTTCTTCTGAAAGATTTTGCAATTTAGCGAAAGCAAATATCTTACAAGATCCGTTATTTTCTCCTATGTTATTATAATGGCTTCCATTTTTGAAAGCCGTCGGATTAAAATCATACGTTTCTTCAATAACTTGAATCGTATCTTGAAAAGCAATGGTTTTTGGATTTTCTTGGAGTTGTTTTATAAAAGAAATAAGATTCATTTTTAAGCATTGAAATAATTAATTTTTACTTCTATTTTTGCAAAATGACGGAACATTTCCATCACGCCACAATATTTTTCTACAGACAAATCAACGATTTTTTGAAGTTTGGTTTGGTCTAAATCATTTCCGAAGAAATTATAAGCCACGCGCACGGTGTGGTAAAACTTTGGATGTTCTTCAGTCAAATCGCCTTCCACATCAATTGTAAACGTATCGATTTCAGCGCGCATTTTTTCAATCAACGAAGCAATATCAATTCCGGAACAACCCGCTAGCGAAGCCAACATCATTGCCTTTGGACGAAGTCCGTCGTTCTTTCCTCCAAATTCGGTATCAGAATCTATCTTTATAATTCCACCCGGATTTGTAGATTCAAAAGATCTATTTCCGAGCCATTTTGTTGTTACTTGGTGGGTGTTCATAATTATTTGTTTTCAACACAAATTCCACGAATACCATAAATGGATTAGTGAAAAATCGTGCAATTTGGTGTTTGTCTTTACTTTGTAGGCTTTCCGCCAACGATCACCACAATTTCTCCTTTTGGAAGTTTTGCTTCAAAGTGTTTCAAAACTTCAGTTGCGGTTCCTCTTACCGTTTCTTCGTGCAATTTTGACAATTCTCTTGAAACAGAAATCGGTCGGTCTTCGCCAAAATATTGGATAAATTCCGCCAATGTTTTGACCAATTTGTGTGGCGAAACATATAAAATCATCGTTCGGGTTTCTTCGGCCAAAGCCAAATAACGTGTCTGTCTTCCTTTTTTATCTGGCAAAAAACCTTCAAAAACGAATTTTTCATTGGGCAATCCGCTGTTCACCAAAGCGGGCACAAAAGCAGTCGCGCCTGGAAGACATTCTACCGCAATATTATTTTCCACACAAGCTCTCGTCAGTAAAAAACCAGGATCAGAAATCGCCGGAGTTCCCGCATCAGAAATCAAAGCAATCGTTTCGCCCGATTTTAATCTTGCAATTAAATTCTCGACGGTTTTATGCTCGTTGTGCATGTGGTGGCTTTGCATGTGCGTCCCAATCTCGAAATGTTTCAGCAATTTGCCACTGTTTCGAGTGTCTTCTGCCAAAATCAAATCAACTTCTTTCAGAACTCTTATCGCTCTGAAAGTCATATCTTCAAGATTGCCGATTGGCGTTGGAACTAGGTATAATTTTGACATTTATTATTTTTTACACACCGATTTCACAGATTAGCACCGATTTTTTCTAATTTTTAATCTGAGCAAATCCGTGAAATCTGTGCTGAACTTATTTAAATTTATTTTCAACAACTTCCAAGAAACGTTCTTCAAAATCTTCTTTTCCTTTCCATTCGTTGTAATCTGGTTTTACCAAATCTTCAATGAAATTTTTGGCATCTTGAAACGTATCAAAAGTGTTCAATTGCGATAAAACCCTGTTAAAATCTTCGTTGCTTCCGCCAAATAGGTGGTTTACAAAACCAACTCTGTCGTTCAAGCCAATGGTAATTCCTTTGGTTACTTTTTCAACGTGCGGTTTCGGTTCTTCTCTCGGAGCTTCTACTTTTTCTTCTTCTTTCGGAGTTTCGTTTTGAACGGATTCTTGAACTTTTACTTCTTCTTCTTCTGGTTTTACTTCAGCCTTATTTTCCTCTTCGTGATCGTGTTCGTGCTTTTTCTCGATCTCCGCTTTTACAAATTCCAAATCTTTATAATCATCTCCTAAGAAATCTTCAAAAATGATTTGGTGACCTGATTCTTTTGCCACTTCTTCCACCGTTTCTTCCTCTTTTTTATCGAAAGCCAATTCAAAAGCCGGCATAAAATCATCGCCCTCTTTCTTTGATTCTTCCGTTTCTAACGAAGCAATTTCTTCGACCTTTGGTTCTACTTCTTGGTCAACCGCTTCTGCAATTTCTTCTAAAGTTGGCTCTTCTGATTCAAAAACAGTCGGCTCTTCTTCTTCGTCTAAATCTTCTTCCGAAAGTTCAATTTGGCCCACCACTACTTTTTCATCTTCCGTATTTTCTTCGTCTTTAGTTTCTTCTTCAGAATCGTTTTCTTCCGAAACTACTTCTTCCGTTTCCTTTTCAGCTTCAACTTCGGCAACTTCTTCCTTTTCAGGTTCGCTTTCTTCAACAGTTTCTTCTTCCTTAATTTCTTCCGAAACTTTCTCTTTACTCGCTACATTTTCAGCTACGTCCGCCACATTTTCCTCTTGAATTTCTTCATCAAAAGCAGTTTCTAAAACTTCATAAGCTTGAGATTTCCCGATTGTGGGTTGTGAACCAGCGAAATTTTCTTCCACAAAAAGCAAAACAGACAGCTTTTCATAGAGTTTTTGACTTTCTTGGTGCAATTGAACCAATTCTGATTTGTTTTTCAGCTTTAAGATTCTGTGTGCAATGCTGATTAATTCGGCTTCCAATTTTTTCTTCATAACTTTTGATATTATATTGAGTAAAGCGACGGTTTTTTAATAAATTTGTTTCTGTCACAAAGTAAAAAAAACTAATCCTTTTTAAGGCTGAAAAATACAAAATGTTTCTCGAAAATACAGTAAATCATAAAGAACAATTTGGCTGGATTGAAGTAATCTGCGGTTCGATGTTTTCGGGCAAGACCGAAGAGCTGATTCGCCGTTTGAAAAGAGCCCAATTTGCCAAACAAAAAGTGGAAATTTTCAAGCCTGCCATTGACACGCGCTATCACGACGAAATGGTTATTTCTCACGATTCAAACGAAATTCGCTCCACGCCTGTTCCCGCATCCGCTAATATCAGGATTTTGGCGCAAGGCTGTGACGTTGTGGGTATTGACGAAGCACAGTTTTTTGACGATGAAATCATTTCGGTTTGCAATGACTTGGCCAATTCTGGAATCCGGGTGATTGTTGCCGGATTAGATATGGATTTTAAAGGAAATCCGTTTGGACCTATGCCGGCATTGATGGCAACGGCTGAATATGTGACAAAAGTGCACGCTGTTTGCACGAGAACCGGAAATTTAGCCAATTATAGTTTCAGAAAAGCAAACAATAACAACTTAGTGATGCTTGGTGAAACCGAAGAATATGAACCGTTGAGCCGTGCCGCTTATTTTAATGCCATGAAAGAGCTGCAAGATAATGAGGAAAGTTTTTTCAGTAAAAAGAAGGAAATTTAGACTTATTTCGAATCTTGCAAAGTCACAAAGGCGTTAAGATTGATTTTTTTCTATGCGACTTTGCGAGCTGAACTTTCAAACTAAATAAAATAAATTTTGAGCCTAAAAATCCAACACATCGTTCCTGAAATCCAAGCTGTTTTCCATGGAAATTCTAATTTAGAAATTGATACTGTTTCCATTGACAGCCGTTCGCTCCAAAACAATTCTGGGACTTTATTTTTTGCTTTAACTGGCGCAAATAATGACGCACACCACTACATTGAAGACTTGATTTCAAAAGGCGTCCAGAATTTTGTTGTGAATTATATTCCAAATAATTTAGAAGAAAAAGCCAATTTTTTAGTTGTAGAAAACACCTTAAAAGCGTTACAGGATTTTGCTTCTTATTACAGAAAATCTTTCCATTTCCCAATTATCGGAATTACCGGAAGCAACGGAAAAACCATCGTAAAAGAATGGCTCAATTTTCTTTTGAGTCCGGATTATAATATTATTCGAAGTCCAAAAAGTTACAATTCGCAAGTTGGCGTGCCTCTTTCGGTTATTTCTATTAATGAAAAACACAATTTAGGAATCTTTGAAGCCGGAATTTCAACGAAAAATGAAATGGAAAAACTGGAAAAAATCATCCAGCCAACCATCGGAATTTTGACCAATATCGGTTCTGCGCACGATGAAGGTTTTTTAAATTTAGAAGAAAAAGTTATAGAAAAACTTCGCCTTTTTGAGAATTCTGAAATTCTTATCTATCAGAAAAATGACTTGGTCGATTCAATTATAAATAAAAAGACAAAAACATTTACTTGGAGTTTTTCGGATGAAAAAGCGAATGTTTTAATAGCACCGAAATCAATTGCTGGCAAAACCCAATTATCAATACAATACAGCGCAATTTCTTTTGATGCAATAATTCCTTTCCAAGATAAAGCTTCGGTTGAAAATGCCATCAATTGCCTGATGACATTGTTGTATTTGGGCTATCTTCCGGAAGTTATAAAAGAGAGAATGCAACTTTTATATTCGGTAGAAATGCGCTTGAAAGTCAAAAACGGCATCAACAATACGGCTTTGATTGACGACAGTTACAGTTCTGACTATCAATCTTTAAAAATTGCTTTAGATTTTTTAGAACAGCAAAAACAATACAAGAAAAAGACCATAATTCTTTCGGATATCATTCAAAGTGGCTTGCCAATTGATGCATTGTACCACAAAGTTTCGGAGTTGATTACCTCCAATAAAATTGACAGAATTATTGCCATTGGCGAAGAAATTTCGGTTTATTCAGGTCATTTTAAAAACATAATTACGTATAAAAATAAAGCAGAATTCTTAGCCGATTTCAAGAACCTGATTTTTGAAAACGAAACGATTTTAATCAAAGGTGCCCGAATTTTTCAGTTTGAAGAAATCACGACTTTATTAGAAGAAAAAACACACGAAACGGTTTTAGAAATCAACCTAAATGCCATCAGCCACAATTTAAATTTCTTCAGGTCAAAACTAAAACCTGAAACCAAATTGATGGTGATGGTCAAAGCTTTTGGCTATGGAAGTGGCGGTTTTGAAATTGCAAAATTATTAGAATACCACAAAGTTGATTACCTTGGAGTCGCTTTCGCAGACGAAGGAATTTCGCTAAAAAGTGCCGGAATCACCCTGCCAATTATGGTTATGAATCCAGAAAACACTAGCTTTTCTGCAATTATTGAGCATCAATTGGAACCTGAAATTTATTCGATTAAAGGCTTGCGTGCTTTTTTGAAAATTGCCGAACAGAAAAATCTAGAAAAATATCCGGTTCACATAAAATTAGATACGGGAATGCACCGTCTTGGTTTTCAAGAAAATGATTTGGAAGAATTGATTTCAACTTTAAAAAATACGCCTTCGATAAAAGTAAAAAGTATCCTTTCTCATATGGCGACCAGCGATGATTTGGAACATCACGAATTTGCGAAATCACAGATTGCTTTGTTTGAAAAATTGTCTTCAAAAATTGTAAGCGAACTTTCCATCAATCCGATTCGCCACATTTTGAATACATCTGGAATCAGCAATTATCCTGAAGCGCAATATGACATGGTTCGATTGGGGATTGGTGTTTATGGCGTTTCTAACGATGCTTCGGAAACAAAATATTTGGAAAATGTAGGCACTTTAAAATCCATAATTTCACAAATCAGAACCATTCCAGCAGGCGAAAGTGTTGGTTATGGACGCCGTTTTATGGCAGATTCTGAAACTAAAATTGCCACGATTCCGATTGGTTATGCCGACGGAATTCCAAGAAGCTGGGGAAATGAAACGGGTTTTGTGATGATTAAAAACCAAAAAGCGAACATTGTCGGAAGCGTTTGTATGGATATGCTGATGGTAAACGTAACCAATATTGAATGCCTTGAAGGCGATTCAGTGATTATCTTCGGAGAAAATCCGAGCGTGAGTTTGATTGCAGAAAAATTAGGAACAATTCCGTATGAAATCTTGACCGGAATATCGCATCGCGTAAAAAGGGTTTTTTATAGGGAATAATATTTTTATTAAAAATGTTAAAATTTTTGTTTAATTTCGTAGGAACAAATTTAAAAATCAACCAAAAAATTAAAATTATGGGAATGATATCAGAGTTCAAGGCATTTGCCTTAAAAGGTAACGTAGTAGATTTAGCGATCGGGGTTATCATTGGAGCCGCTTTTGGAAAAATTGTATCTTCATTTATTGAGGACGTAATCACGCCATTATTGCTTAAGCCCGCTTTAGAGGCAGCCAGTTTGGAAAAAATTGAAGATCTTACTATTTTTGGTTCTGTAAAATACGGAATGTTTCTTTCTTCCGTAATTAATTTTATTATCGTTGCATTTGTTTTGTTTCTAGTAATCAAAGGAATTAATGCTGCAAGAAAAAAAGAAGTAGCACAGCCAGCGGCACCGCCAGCACCTTCAAATGAAGAAAAATTGTTGATGGAAATTCGCGATGCCTTAAAAAGCAGACCTTAAGAATACACCGTTTCATTATATATTCTTACTTAAACCGTTTCTGAAAAGAACGGTTTTTTTGTTTTAAATTAAATTTCATAACATTTTGTTATAATTTTAAAACACGTATTTTTGATTGGTTAATTAGCTATTTTTGCATCAGAAAATCAGTTTAACAATTAAAATTTAAGATATGAAAGTTGCTGTTGTTGGCGCCACTGGAATGGTTGGCGAGGTAATGCTTCAAGTTCTGGCAGAAAGAAATTTCCCTATAACCGAGTTGATTCTTGTGGCTTCAGAGAGATCTGTTGGCAAGGAAATTGAATACAAAGGAAAAAAATATACCGTTGTCGGACTAGAAACGGCAGTGGCCTTAAAACCAGAAATTGCCTTATTTTCTGCTGGCGGTGAAACTTCGTTAGCTTGGGCACCAAAATTTGCAGCAGCCGGAACAACAGTTATCGACAACTCATCCGCTTGGAGAATGCACGCTGACAAAAAATTAATTGTACCTGAAATCAATGCTTCGGAATTGACGAAAGACGATAAAATTATTGCAAATCCCAACTGCTCGACGATCCAAATGGTTTTGGCTTTGGCACCTTTGCATAAAAAATACAATATCAAAAGAATCATTGTTTCTACCTATCAATCGATCACCGGAACCGGCGTAAAAGCAGTGAAACAATTGGAAAATGAATATGTGGGAGCAAAAGGTGAAATGGCTTACAAGTACCAAATTCACAGAAATGCAATTCCGCAATGCGACTCTTTTGAAGACAACGGCTACACCAAAGAAGAAATGAAATTGGTTCGTGAAACTCAAAAAATTTTAAGCGATAAAACGATTGCCGTAACAGCAACTGCGGTTCGTGTACCAATTGTTGGCGGCCACAGTGAAGCTGTAAACGTAGAATTTACAAATGATTTTGACGTAAATGACGTTAGAAAAATCCTTTACGAAACACCAGGAATTGTGGTTCAAGACAATAATGACACTTACACTTATCCGATGCCTTTGTATGCGCAAGGAAAAGACGATGTATTTGTAGGACGAATTCGCCGTGACGAATCACAGCCAAACACTTTAAATATGTGGATTGTTGCAGACAACTTAAGAAAAGGCGCCGCTACAAACACGGTTCAAATTGCTGAATATTTAGTCGCAAACAAATTGGTTTAATATCAAATTTTTATAAAATAGAAAAGGCTGCAAAATAATTTGCAGCCTTTTTTTAGGCTTAGAAAGATTCTTAAACCCCGAAAACTTGTCGGCCTCCCCTTTTCTCAAATTATTAAATTTTGTTAAAACGCAAAATTTTTCTTTTCTCTTCCCTACATTTGCATCGGATGAAAAAGAAATTTGCCATACTAAATCTTTCTTTAATGCTGGTAGTATTGTTCTCAATACTGTTTCAGTCTGTCCATTCTTATGAGCATTTTTTAGACCAAGAAACGGAATTTGTTACCAATTCAGATGATGGTTCCACTAAAATCCAAACTCTCGATCACAATCACGAAAAATGCTTTGTCTGCGAATTTACATTAAGCAGTTTCATTGCTGCTGAATTTGCAACTTTCCAACCAAAATTTACTCCTGAGGCTTTTGCCCAAGTTAATTTTACAACTGCAGCTACTCCTGATTTTTTTTCAGGAAGCCTTTTCTCACATCGAGGTCCGCCTTCTAATTGCTAATTATCGAATAGGGAACTTCCCTGCTTTCTGGCTTTTCCATTATTGGAATTAGCCCTAATTATCATTTTAGATCATTTCAAAATGCGCTATATCATTTTATTTGTTTTCCTAATTATTGGAAATCAATCTCTTGTATATTCCCAAAACACATTGTCAGGGAAAATTACCGATGAGAAAAATCAACCTTTGGCAGGAAGCCACATTCACGTTGCTGCCTTTTTTGCAAACTCCGACGAGTCTGGAAATTATGCAATTACTGGAATTCCGAATGCTCGTTTACAAGTTTTTATAGAATATTTGGGTTACAAAACTTTGGATACTATTTTAGATTTCCAAGGAAATAGCACCTTAAATGTTCCGCTAAAACCTGATGTATCGCAGTTGCAGGAAGTAGTTTTGAAAGAAACGTTTGTTAAAAACAAAGCACAGGAAATTAAAACGGCCACAATTGAAAAATACAGCAGCGAAAGTCTGGGCGATGCCTTGAAGGAAATCAGCGGCGTGTCGTCTTTAAAGACAGGCAATACAATTGTCAAGCCGATTATCAACGGTTTGCACAGCAGCCGTGTTTTGATTATAAACAATAATGTGCGTCTTGAAGACCAGCAATGGGGAGCCGAACATGCACCAAATATGGATGTCAACACGGCTGGAAAAATTTCAGTGATCAAAGGCGTAAACGGATTGCAGTTTGGTGGTGATGCCATCGGAGGAACGGTTGTGATTGATCCGCCTGTTATTCCAATTAAGGATACCATTTTTGGAAAAACCATTTTAAACGGCCAGTCAAATGGTCGTGGCGGCAGCATTACTTCTTCCTTATTTAAAGGTTATCAAAGTGGCTGGAATTGGAATCTGCAAGGAACTTTTAAATATCTTGGTGATTTTGAAGCTCCTGGTTATGTACTTTCAAATACAGGAAACCGTGAAAAAAACTTTTCGGGACGCCTTGGATACAAAGGAGAAAATCAAGGTTTTAGTTTTTTCTACAGCTATTTTAATGCCGATATTGGAATTTTGAGAGCCTCGCACATCAGCAGTACATCTGATTTAATTCGTGCCATCAACAGTGGCGAACCGCAATATATTTCAGATTTTACGCATGATATCAATGCTCCAAAACAACAGTTGCAACATCATTTGGGAAAAATAAATTACTATAAATTATTTTCAAACAATCGAAAACTGTCGCTTCAATATTCGTTTCAGTTTAATAATCGTTTGGAATTTGACCTCCGCCGTGGCGATGACAAAGACAGGCCTTCATTAGATTTAGATTTGAAAACCCATACCTTAAACGCTGATTTTGAAGGAAATCATGCTGACAACTTTAAGTATAAAGTCGGAATAAATGGTGGCTTCCAAAATAATTTTGCCGATACTGAAAACACCAATGTTCGCGCTTTGATTCCAAATTATGACAAGTTTGACGCGGGCGCTTATGCTATTGGAAATTACACTGTCAATGACAGGCTTTCTATAGAAACGGGATTGCGTTATGATTTCAGCCACATTGATGCCAAGAAATATTTTTTGAAATCAAGATGGACAGAACGGGGCTATGATAATGAATTCAGCCATTTTATAATTGGCGAAGACGGACAGCAATGGTACACCAATCCGGTTTTTAGTTACCATAATTTTTCTGGTAGCGCAGGAAGCATTTATGAAATAAACGAAAAATTGAATTTGACTTCCAACGTAAGTGTGACGAGCAGAAATCCGAATCCATCCGAATTGTTTAGCGACGGCCTGCACCATTCAACCGGACAAATCGAGTTGGGCGATTTACGATTAAAAAGAGAAGTTTCGACTAAATTTTCTACGGCTTTAAATTATTCTACAAGTAGGTTTTCTCTAGAAATAAATCCGTATGCCAATTTTGTTAACGATTTTAAAGTTTTGATTCCCATGACCATTATCTTGTCAAATCGCGGGCCTTTCCCGGTTTGGGAATACCGTCAAGTGGACGCGCGCCTTTTGGGAGTCGATATTACTGCCGATTATGATTTTGCAAAAAACTGGAATTGGCATTCCACAGCAGCATTTGTATATGGCGAAGATTTGACCACTAATTCAGCTTTGATTGATATGCCTCCGTTTAATTTCAACAATACCGTACGTTTCAAAAAAGCCAATTGGAACAATCTTGTTGTAAGCCTAAAAAACGAAACCGTTTTGACCCAAAAAAGATATCCAAACAATGATTTTTTTGTGGATTTGCTCGATACCGGAGAACCCGTAAGTACTTTGGTTGCAATCAGCAAACCGCCAAAGGGATATAGTCTGTTGCATTTTAATTCAGAAATGAGTTTCGATGTATTTGAAAAATCTAAAATGACCATTGGATTTACTATCCAAAATATCTTAAACACGAACTACCGCGATTACTTGAACCGAACACGCTATTATTCAGATGATTTGGGACGTAATTTCAGGGTTCAACTAAAATTAAATTATTAAAATTAAAACCTTATCAAAATGAAAAAAATTAAATTTTTATCCCTTAGCCTTGTCACAGCCTTATTTTTTACATCTTGCAGTAGCGACGATAGTCCAGCTGGCGCTGTAAATGAAGACGAAGTAATTACCACTTTGACCGCAACTTTAACGGGCGGCGGACAAGTTATCATATTAAAATCTCAAGATCTAGACGGAGCAGAAGGTCCGCTGGCACCCGTGGTGACCGTTTCTGGAAATCTTATGGCAAATACAACGTACACCGGAAACTTGGATTTATTAAACGAAGCGGCTTCGCCAGCAGAAAGTATTACCGAAGAGATTTTAGAAGAAGCAGGCGACCACCAATTTTTCTTTACTGTTTCGAATAGTTTAGGCGCTTTTGGATATTCGCTGCCAAATGATGAAAACGGAAATCCGGTTGGAGTTAATTTCACGTTCACAACGGGCGCAACTGCAGGAACCGGAACGCTGGCCATCATCTTAAGACACCAGCCAAATAAAAGCGCTGCAGGAGTTGCAACAGGCAATATCGCAAACGCAGGCGGTGAAACTGACATTCAAGTCAGCTTCCCGATTACCGTTCAATAAATAAGATTGCACAATTAATAAAAAAACCGCTATAAAAAGCGGTTTTTTTATTCTAAAATCGGAAATAATTTAATTGTTACACCCATACAATCTGATTAATTTATTGAGAATGTAATTTTGTTAACCTATTTTTAGTAATTTAGGAAATTTAATAAACATTTAACAACCAATAAATTATCAAACTATGAATTCAAAATTTACCTCCATTGTTAGAATACTATTAGGAATTATTTTGCTGGTTTTTGGCCTCAACAAATTTTATCCATTGCCTTTTTTACCAGCACCTCAATTGCCAGAAAGCGCTTCAGAATTTATGAATTCACTTGTGGCAACAGGTTATGTTTTACCAATTGTTGGTATTCTTGAAATTTTTATTGCCTTAATGCTTTTGACTAAAAACTGGATTGCTTTTGCATTAATAGTATTGGTTCCGATATCTATAAATATTTTACTTTTTCATTTCTTTTTAGATTTGCCAAGCATCGGTGGCGCCATTTTAGTTTCCGTTTTAAATATCATTTTGATTTATAAACATTGGCCACAATACCGTCCGCTATTTAACTAAGTAATACATTTCAATTGCTTATTTTTGTAAGAATCAAAAAACATTTTAATGAAAAAATTAGTATTGACAGTGATTGTGGCAGCTGCTTTTTTATCTTGTAAAGAAGAAACCACTAAAGAAGAGAAAATCGTGCTGAAATATCCTGAAACAAAACAAGTCGACACGACTGACACGTACTTTGGAACCGAAGTAAAAGATCCTTACCGCTGGCTAGAAGATGATAAATCTGCTGAAACTGCGGCGTGGGTAAAAGCAGAAAACGAAGTTACGTTTGGCTATTTAGAAAAAATTCCATTCCGAAAAGAATTAAAGGAACGATTGGAAAAAGTGTGGAACTACGAGAAAATTTCTGCTCCGTTTAAAGAAGGAGATTTTACGTATTATTTCAAAAATAACGGCCTTCAAAACCAATCTGTCTTATACAGAAAAGACAAAAGTAGCAAAGAAGAATTGTTCTTAGATCCAAATACTTTTTCTGCTGACGGAACGACTTCACTATCTTCTGTAGAATTCTCAAAAGACGGTTCTTTAGTTGCTTATTCGATTTCTGAAGCCGGAAGCGATTGGAACAAAATAGTTATTTTAAATGCGGTTACCAAACAAAAATTAGAAACTGAATTGGTGGATGTAAAATTCAGCGGTATTGCTTGGATTGGCAACGAAGGATTTTATTATTCAAGTTATGACAAGCCAACAGGAAGCCAGCTTTCTGCAAAAACAGACCAGCACAAATTGTACTTCCATAAACTTGGAACGGCACAAAAAGAAGATAAAGTTATTTTCGGACAAAATGAAAAACGCCGTTATGTTGGCGGTTATGTAACTGAAGACGACAAATATTTGGTTATTTCCGCAGCTAATTCTACGTACGGAAACGAACTTTACATCAAAGATTTAAGTGTTCCGAATAGTAAAATTGTAAACGTTGTAAACAATTTCAATAGCGATAACAACGTGATTGACAATGTTGGCTCAAAATTATACATCGCAACAGATTTAAATGCTCCAAACCAAAGAGTGGTTACTGTTGACGCCGCAAACCCAAAACCTGAAAACTGGAAAGATTTCATTCCAGAAACTGAAAATGTGCTTTCAGTAAACACTGGTGCCGGATATATTTTTGCAAATTACATGAAAGATGCCGTTTCTCAAATCAAACAATTTGATTATGACGGAAAAATGCTTCGCGAAATTAAATTGCCAGGAGTTGGTTCTGCCGGAGGTTTTAGCGGTAAAAAAGAAGATACAGAATTGTATTATTCGTTTACAAATTACATCACTCCAGGAACCATTTATGCGTTCAACCCAAAAGCCGGAATCTCGAAAGAATATCAAAAACCAAAAGTGGATTTCAAATCTGAAGAGTATGAAAGCAAACAAGTTTTTTATACTTCAAAAGACGGTACAAAAGTGCCAATGATCATCACGCACAAAAAAGGCCTGAAATTAGACGGCAACAACCCAACAATTCTTTATGCTTATGGCGGTTTTAATGTGAGTTTGACACCAGCTTTTAGCATCGCAAATGCCGTTTGGCTAGAGCAAGGCGGTGTTTATGCCGTACCAAATCTTCGCGGTGGTGGCGAATATGGAAAAAAATGGCACGAAGGCGGTATTCAGCAAAAGAAACAAAATGTGTTTGACGATTTCATCGCAGCGGGAGAATATTTGATTAAAGAAAAATATACTTCGTCTGATTTCTTGGCGGTTCGCGGCGGTTCAAACGGAGGCTTGTTAGTGGGTGCAACAATGACGCAACGCCCAGATTTGATGAAAGTAGCTCTGCCAGCTGTTGGCGTTTTAGACATGCTTCGTTACCACACGTTCACTGCTGGTGCGGGTTGGGCCTATGATTATGGAACTGCCGAAGATTCAAAAGAAATGTTTGATTATCTAAAAGCGTATTCTCCAGTTCACAATGTAAAAAAAGGAACAAAATATCCAGCAACGTTAGTAACAACAGGCGACCACGATGACAGAGTTGTTCCGGCACACAGTTTTAAATTCGCTGCAGAATTGCAAGCAAAACAAACAGGAGACAATCCGGTTTTGATTCGAATTGAAACCAATGCAGGCCATGGCGCTGGAAAACCAGTTTCAAAAACCATTGAAGAAGCAGCCGATATTATGGCATTTACCTTATTCAATATGGGTTACAGAGAATTGCCGAGCAAGAAGTAATTCTATCTTTAATTAAAAAGCCGCAGTTTCTAAATTTGAAACTGCGGCTTTTTTTTGTTGTTATTTCAAAGATAATTTCTTCAATAAATCTTCGGAAGCCTCTTCGATATACATTCCGTAAGACGTGACTAAAATTCCTTTCACGCCATCTTTTGATTCAATTCCATAAACGGTTGATTCCTCATCTGGATTGGAGTCGCCTTCATATCTGTAAATTTCGGTAATTTCAAAATCATCGCACTCATAAGCAGCGTCATGAACAGTCAAAGCGTTTCCAGCAATATTAAAATCAACCATAAAACCCGCATCACGCAATTGTTTTATGGCTTCTAAAACCGTAGCATATTTATAATTCGCACCCATAATTTTTATTTTAAGAGTACTAAAGTTACGGAAAAATATTGATTTTAAATTTTAATACAGCAGGTAAGAAGCGCCGATCGAACCATAAAAGTAACCTTCATTTCGAGAATTATCTACTTCTTTGCCTCGGTACACAAAAACATAGTGAAAGTTCCAGTGGTTTTTTCGGTATTTGAAACCGGCTTCTCCGTTAAATCGAATTGGCACCAAGTCATACGTCACCGGATTATTGCCTCCAAACATGCTTCCTTGAATGGTGGCATCATATATCTGGTAATTCACACTCGGATTTACGTAGAAATAAAACTCGCTTTGTTCTCTATATTTTTCCTTATCAGAATGTAAGGAAGCGCCGTGGAGATTGGAATCATACATTGGAACCAGTTTTTCCCAAAGCGCAATTCGAGTCAGAGGACCAAAAGAAATTCCGTTTAAAACCGTACCGAAATTAACTTCAGCCTGAACATTGAAATCCATCTTTTCAGCAGGTTGAGTTGGAAATAATTTCTTTGAATACAACATGTTTCCTTGCAAGGCAAAAGCATCTTGGATCTGAAAATTCCAACCTTCAACGGGTTTGTACCCAAAAGCTTTGTGAAACAATTTCTGAAATTCTTCTGCTTGAGAAGAAGGTCCGACAACTCCAATCTGAAGATTCGTTTTCAAAACCGATTCACTTTGATAATACCGATTCATTCCCGCTTCCAAAAAAAGATAGCCGGCAAAAGGCCTGTCGTGCTTGGTAATTCTTCGGGCTTCCACGGTATGCGGATTGTAAATATATTGCCCGAATTTGAATTCGGTTATTTTTTTATTGAGCTTCTGATTTTCATTTTGGTTTAAAAAACGGTAGAAAATTTCAATCCCATTGGTATAATATTGATCGTTTACGGTGGATGAAAAAAGATCGTTATCCACTAAAATACCTAATTCTACGGAAGTATTCTGGCTAAAAATTGCATTAGAAAAAAGCAAGAAAAAAAGCGGGGAAATTTTCTTAAGCATTTATTTTCAATAGTCTAATTTCACATAATTCATATGTTTCATAATCCGTCCTTTTCTTCGTTCCGTATAGGCAGAAGAATTGCTTGCCTTGAATTTTCGAGGATTTGGAAGGATTGCAGCGATTCCGGCGGCTTCTCTTTTTGAAACAGAATTGGCACTTTTTCCATACCAATGCTGCGAGGCCGCTTCTACACCATAAACGCCGTCGCCCATTTCAATGCTATTCAAATAGACTTCCATAATGCGTTCCTTGCCCCAAAAAATTTCGATTAAAACCGTAAAATAAGCTTCCAAACCTTTTCTGAGGTAGCTTCTTCCCTGCCACAAAAAGACATTTTTAGCCGTTTGCTGTGAAATAGTGCTTCCGCCTTTCAGTCTTTTCCCTTTTGAATTGTTTTTAAACGCTTTTTGCATCGCTCCAAAATCAAAACCGTTGTGGCTTAAAAAGGTGGCGTCTTCACTGGCAATTACCGCTTTTTGAAGATTCGGAGCCATTTTATCAAGCGAAACCCAATCGTGACTGCAGGTCATTTCTTTTCCTGCTTCTTTTTGTTCCAACGCACGAATGGCCATCAATGGCGTAAACGGTACCGGAACAAATTTGAAAAGTATGACAAAAAACACCGAAACTCCGAAGAACCAAAGTGCACATTTTATTAAAAACTGAAGTATTTTTTTACCCATAAAAATTGAAAACAAAAAAACTAATCTACTAAATCTGCCAATTCTTGGCCAATCAAACTGCCGATGGCAACGCCCATGCCACCTAACCTGACACCGCAAAACACATTTTCTGAAAGTTTCTCGACAATTGGCTTTTTGCTCGAACCCATTCCCATGATGCCACTCCAGCGGTGCTCGATTTTAAAATCTTGGTTTGGCAAAATTACTTCTTTTAAAATTTGTTCCAATTTATTTTGTATTAAATCTGTCTGGCCGAATTCCGTGGTGGTTTCATTTTCAAAATCTTCGTTTCTGGCACCGCCAAAAAGGATTCTGTTACCAAAATTTCTGAAATAATAATAGCCTTTGTCAATATGAAAAGTACCTTTAATATCTAAATTCGGGATTGGTTCAGTGATTAAAACTTGCGCTCTTGCCGGTTTTACAGCTCCGCTTGCAATATGGGAGGCAAAACCGTTTGTGGCAAAAAAGAGTTTTTTGGTCTGGAAGTCAAAGTCGTTGGTGGCAACGCGAACGCCGTTCGAATTTTCTTGGTATTCAGTAACGGTTTGCTGATTTAAAAGCAGAATATTATTTGCAATGGCTAATTTCAGCAAGGCTTCCATCATATTGCCGGTGTCAATCTGGCCTTCAAACGGATTGAAAATTAAATTTTCTTGGATGTTTCCAAAGTTGAAACGGTCTATTTCTTTGGCGAAAACATCGGCTTTAAAAAGCGGACGAAGAACGTCATTGATAAACGGAATTTTTTGCAAGCATTCGCTGTAATGGGTTTCAGAATCTTTCAAAAAAAGTTCATAACCGCCGTATTGTTTAAAATCTAGGGTTTGGTCGCCAAGACGTTTTCTAAGCAACTGCACTCCTTGCCAGCGCTTTTGAATCAGTTGGAGTACTTCTTCTTCAGAGTGATTGTTTAGGTCATCGATGATTTCAGAAATGCTTCCAAAACAGGCGAATCCTGCGTTTTTGGTACTTGCGCCTTGAGGCAAAAATCCTTTTTCGAGGATGAGAATTTTGCTTTCCGGAAATTTTTCCCGCAAGCGCAAAGCCGTGTGCAAACCGACAATTCCACTGCCGACGATGGTATAATTGACGTTTGAAAACCAATTTTTTATTTCCCAGTAGCTTAGGTCTGCTTTCATAGCCTGAAGTTTAAAAAGTTGAAACGGTTGGTTTCATAGCCCCGATTGCAGGGGAAATCCTTTTTCAATTTTTTCTAGAACCTGAATTTATTTCAGGTTGAAAAATGAAAAAGATTGTATCGGAAAGCGGGAAAAGGGACGGCTAAAATCACTGTCCCTTTACTTCTAAAAAAACTAAAGTTCTTTTTCGCCTTCTTTTATTGCTGTTTTTTTCTTCAAATAATTCAGCAAAAGCGGCACGGTGGTAATGGCAACAATAACCAAAACGATAATTTCAATATGGTCTTTTAAGTTGATTCCGAACTCCAGCATAAACAGGTCGTTCAGATAATGGCCTGCAAAGATGAGCGAAAACGACCAAAGGATCGAGCTGAGAATGTTGAAAAACATAAATTTTTTCTTTTCCATTCCGACTATTCCTGCGATGATTGGCGCAAAAGTTCTAATGATCGGAACGAATCGGGCGAAGATAATGGCTCTTCCGCCGTGTTTTTCGAAGAAGATCCGAGACTCGACTAAGTATTTTTTCTTGAACCAAAAAGTATCTTCTTTGTTGTAAAGATAGTAGCCGCTTTTTGCGCCAAACCAGTAACCAAAGGTGTTTCCGATGATTCCGGCTAGAGCGACCAGTGCTGCTAAAAGGGCAAGATTGGCAAAATCGTTTTCTATGGTAACGATGGTGGACATAAGTTCTGTGCTGTAGATTCCCGCTAAAAAAAGTAACGTGTCTCCAGGCAGAAAAAATCCTGCAAAAAGTCCGGTTTCTGCGAAAACGATGAATAAAACCACGTAGATACCGATGGGAACGCCACTGATTTTTAAGTTGATATAAAATTCTGGATTCAATAATTGCATCCAATCGAAACTTTCCATTTTAGGCTAATTTATTAACAGATTTTGCTACAATCATTGAAACTGCTGCATCTCCGGTTACGTTTATTGTTGTTCTGCACATATCTAAAGGTCGGTCAATAGCAAAAATCAAGGCTAAACCTGCTTCTGGAATTCCGGCTTGAGCAAGCACAATTACTAGCATTACCATTCCGGCTCCTGGAACAGCTGCGCTTCCGATTGATGCTAAAGTCGCTGTTACAATTATTCCTAATTGGACCCCGAGACTTAATTCCATCCCAAAAGCCTGAGCAATAAATACTGCTGCGACTGCTTGATAAAGACTGGTTCCATCCATATTTATAGTTGCACCAATGGGAAGAACAAAACTGGCAACTTCATCATCCACTCCAAGATTTTCAACTGTTCGTTCCATTGTTAAAGGAAGTGTTGCTGCACTAGAGCTTGTTGAAAAAGCCAAAAGCTGTGCTGGCGAAATTCCTTTTATAAAAAAAGAAGGTGATTTTTTCGCAAAGACTTTTACCAATAGCAAATAAACCATCATCACTAAGGCCAAACCAATTAAAACTGTCAATCCATACATTCCTAACGCTTTAAACAAATCAAGACTTGGCGCTTCGGCAACCAATGCGGCAAGAAGTGCAAAAACTCCGAAAGGAGCTGCCAGCATAATTAAATCAATCATTTTTAAAATGACATCATTAAAACTATCAAAAAAGGCCTTTACCGGACGTGATTTTTCTTCAGGAATCAAAATCATAGCTATTCCAAAGAAGATGGCAAAGAAAATTACTTGAAGCATATTTCCGTTGTCTGCTGCTGCTGAAATAATATTGCTTGGAACAATATCTTCCAAAGCTTGAAGCGGACTTGACTGATTTTGTTTTTCAGCATCTGCAATTTTTAAATTTGCTTCTGCAGTATAATTTCCTAAAAGTTCGGTTCGTATTTCTTCTGTAATAAAATTTCCCGGCTTGATTAAATTAACAATTACCAAACCTATTGAAACCGCTAAAACAGTGGTTAAAATATAGATACCGATGGTTCTGCCTCCCATTTTAGAAAGCTTTGAGATGTCTTTTAAATCAGAAACCCCTTTGATTAAAGAAGCCAAAATCAAAGGAACGGCAATCAGCTTTAAGGAATTTATAAAAATGGTACCAAAAGGCTTAATCCAATTGGATATAAAGAGTTTTCCCCAATCAAATTGTATCAAAACATAGGCAAAAATTACCCCAAAAACCATCCCCAATATTATCTGCCAATGCAGTGCCAATTTTTTCATATATATTAAAAATCTTTAGTGCGTGAAAATAGTCATATTTTTTAAAAAAGCCGTAAATAAATTAATTATTTGAGAATTAAAACGAATAAATTCCCCCTTTTTTAAAAGATATCGTTTTTTTAAGTCTAAAATCAGTTTCTAAAAAATGCTTACATTTAGGGCTTCTTTACAAATACATATAATGAAAAAAATTCTTCTCTTAACAATTGGTATGATTGGATTATCCGCATCAGCACAAAACGTAATGACACCTGAACTGCTTTGGCAATTGGGCCGCGTGAGCCCTTTAGGAATTACAAAAGACGGCAAAAATATTATTTACAAAGTTTCGATTCCTTCGGTGGAGGAAAACAAGTCTGATTCAAAAGTATATTCTGTATCCGTTTCTGGCGGAAAAGCCACTGAGATTACAGATTATGAAGCTTTATTAAATGACAAAAATCTTTCTCCTGACGGAAAACTTTTGCTGGCAAGCAAAGAAATCAAGGTCGGAAAAGTTTTAGGAAAAGATTATTATCCAAATTTGGACCAATCAAACGTTCAAGTTTATGACGGTTTGGATTACAGGCATTGGGACACTTGGAACGATGGAACGCACAATCACGTGGTGTATTCAAACGCGACTGACAAAGAGAATTTCATCGACATTATGAAAGACGAACCGTTTGATTCGCCCCAAAAACCTTTTGGCGGTGATGAAGATTATATTTGGTCGCCTGACGGAAAAAGCATTGTTTATGTTTCAAAGAAATTAGAAGGAACAAAATATGCGACTTCCACAAATACGGATTTGTACCAATATGATCTGGCTACAAAAACGACTAAAAATTTAACTGAAAAAAACTTGGGTTATGACACCGCACCACAATTTTCTCCGAATGGCGATTTGACTTGGCTGCAGATGAAACGCGACGGTTATGAAGCCGATAAAAACGACATCATTGTTCGTTTCAAAGGAATGGACATGAATCTAACCGGCGCCTGGGACGGAACTGTGGACAGTTTTAATTGGAGCGCTGACGGCAAGAAAGTATATTTCTTGGCTCCGATTAACGGAACAAAACAATTGTTTGAAGTAAACTTTCCGGGGATGACAAGAATTGCTGTAACTGTAAGACAAATTACGGAGGGCGATTTTGACGTAACCGGAATCGTAGGTTTTTCTAGCGATAAAGTCATCGTGACGCGAACTGACTTCAATCACGCTACGGAGATTTATTCGTATGATTTCAAGAAAAAAAGTTTCAATCAAATTACGAAAGTAAATGACGCTGCCTATTCTAAAATTGCGTTGAGCAAATTTGAAAAACGATATGTAACCACAACTGACGGAAAGAAAATGCTGGTTTGGGTGGTGCTTCCTCCAAATTTTGACAAGACTAAAAAATACCCGACCCTGCTGTATTGCCAAGGCGGTCCGCAATCTGCGTTGACACAATTTTATTCTTTTAGATGGAATTTTCAAGTAATGGCGGCGCAAGGGTACATTATTGTAGCACCAAACCGCAGAGGAATGCAAGGCCATGGCGTGGAATGGAACGAACAGATCAGTAAAGATTGGGGCGGACAAGTGATGGACGATTATCTTTCTGCGATTGACGATGTTTCAAAAGAAAGTTATATTGACAAAGCACGATTAGGTGCTGTTGGAGCAAGTTATGGCGGTTATTCTGTGTTTTATTTGGCCGGAATCCACCAAAAAAGATTCAAGACATTTATTTCGCACTGTGGCGTTTACAACTTACAAAGTATGTATGGAACCACTGAAGAAGTTTTCTTCAACAACTGGGACCACGGTGGCGCTTATTGGGAAAAAGACAATGCGGTGGCACAAAAAACGTTCACAGAATTTAATCCGATAAATAATGTGGCGAAATGGGACACTCCTATTTTAATTTTTCAAGGCGGAAAAGATTACCGCGTTCCGATTGGGCAGGGCCAAGAAGCTTTTCAGGCAGCGCAATTGCGTGGCATCAAAAGTAGATTTGTGCTTTTGCCAGAAGAAAATCACTGGGTTTTGAAACCTCAAAATGCTCAGGTTTGGCAGAAAGAATTTTTTAGATGGTTGAAAGAGACATTGTAGAAAATTTTAAAATATAAAATCCCGCAAGAATCAACTTGCGGGATTTTTTCTATGCTTAAAAATAAATTATTTCTTCGCTAACTTGAAACTTTCGGTTCCAATTGCAGTTATTGTCTGAACAACATAATTCCCTGATGATAAACCCGATAAGTCAATTTGACCTTCAGTCGCGTTTAATTTTCGATCTAAAACTTTTTGTCCCAAAAGATTAAAAATTTGAATTTCAGAAACTGTTTCCAGGCTTGAAAAATTCAATACGTTTCCAGCAGGATTTGGATAATATTTCACTTGCGCTTTTGCAAATTCATTGACTCCAAGCTGTGTTGCTGTTACCGTCAATGCGTCGACAGTTGTAGAATATCCATAATCGGTCTCGCACTCCACAGCAATTTGATATGTTGCAGACGGATTTGGAAGTACAATTGTTCCTGACGTCGTCCACGCTGTAACATTCGAATGGTATTCTGCAACTTGAACCCAAGCAGAAGTTGATGAAGTTCGGTAGAAAATTCGCAACCAGTTTTGGTCAGGATTCCAATATGGATTTCTAAAATAGAAACTTACGCTCACATTTTCGTGATTTGACAAGTCTAAAACTGGGCTCACCAATTTAGTTTTATCAAAAAGATGAGACGTTCCAGGATAGTTGGCAAATTTTGTCCCTTCATAGGCCGTAATTCCGGTTCCCCCTGTTGTTGGCGATGTAACATAAGTCCAAGCCATAGTATTGACTTCATAAATTTGTGTCCAAGCTGCTCTTGTTGGGGAAGCGTCTTCAAATGTTTCCGTCCAAGGAAAAGTTGTGACTTGCGCATTCGCTCCTGTAAAAGCGAGAGCAAACGATGCTACAATAAATCCTCTCTTAAAAAATTTTAGAGGATTTTCAATTTTGTAAATTTGTTTCATAATATCACATTTTTAAGTTTATTAATATCAAATATATTAATTATTTCTTAAAATTAATTTTTAAAAACAAAAACAATATTTTTTGCTCCAAAAAAAAATCCCAACCTTTCGATTGGGATTTTCTATTTATTTTGGGTCGTTCATTTTGAAGCTTTCCATGAATTTTGTGGTGTAATCTCCTGCTACATAAGCTGGATCGTCCATCAACTGCCTGTGGAAAGGAATCGTGGTTTTTACACCTTCGATCACGAATTCATCTAAGGCACGTTTCATTTTGCTGATGGCTTCTTCACGAGTCTGCGCTGTTGTGATCAACTTGGCAATCATTGAATCGTAGTTTGGCGGAATCGTGTATCCTGAATAAACGTGCGTGTCCAAACGTACTCCGTGCCCACCTGGCGTGTGCAACGTAGTGATTTTTCCTGGTGAAGGGCGGAAATCATTGTAAGGATCTTCAGCGTTGATTCGGCATTCGATTGCGTGCAATTCTGGCAAATAGTTTTTACCTGAAATTGGCACGCCAGCCGCTACTAAAATTTGCTCGCGGATCAAGTCATAATCAATAACTTGCTCTGTAATTGGGTGCTCTACCTGGATACGGGTATTCATTTCCATGAAGTAGAAATTTCTGTGTTTGTCAACCAAAAATTCTACGGTTCCAGCACCTTCATATTTGATAAATTCTGCCGCTTTCACAGCAGCTTCTCCCATTTTCAAACGCAGTTCGTCTGTCATGAATGGAGAAGGCGTTTCTTCCGTTAATTTTTGGTGGCGTCTTTGAACCGAACAGTCTCTTTCAGAAAGGTGGCAGGCTTTTCCATATGCATCTCCAACCACTTGGATTTCGATGTGACGAGGCTCTTCAATCAATTTTTCAAGGTACATTCCGTCGTTTCCGAACGATGCAGCTGCTTCTTGACGCGCACTTTCCCAAGCTTTTAAAAGCTCTTCTTCTTTCCAAACCGCTCTCATTCCTTTTCCTCCGCCTCCGGCAGTTGCCTTCAGCATTACAGGATATCCGAATTCTTTAGCTAATTTTTTGGTTTGCTCATAAGATTCTAACAAACCTTCCGAACCCGGAATTGTTGGAACTCCTGCCGCTTTCATTGTTGCTTTTGCAGAAGCTTTGTCTCCCATTCTGTCAATCATTTCTGGCGAAGCTCCGATGAACTTGATACCGTGTTCTTGACAGATTTTTGAAAATTTAGCATTTTCAGAAAGGAAACCATAACCTGGGTGGATTGCATCTGCATTTGTAATTTCTGCAGCGGCAATGATATTTGACATTTTCAAGTAAGACAAGTTACTTGGCGGCGGGCCAATGCAAACTGCTTCATCCGCAAAGCGAACGTGCAAGCTTTCAGCATCTGCAGTTGAATAAACAGCTACCGTTTTGATCCCCATTTCTCTACAGGTTCTGATCACGCGAAGTGCGATTTCTCCTCTGTTTGCGATTAATATTTTTTTAAACATCTTATTTTAATTAGATAATTAGACAATTGGATAATTGGATAATTAGATTTGAGACACTTCAAGCGTTCTAAAAACCTAACAATCTAATGATCTAAATTAAGACGGGTCAACCAAGAATAAAGGTTGGTCAAATTCTACCGGAGACGAATCATCCACTAAAACTTTCACAATTTTACCTGAAATTTCAGATTCGATTTCGTTGAAAAGTTTCATTGCTTCGATCACACAAACTACGTCACCTTTAGAAATTGTAGTTCCAACTTCTACGAAAGGCGCTTTGTCTGGAGATGGTTTTCTGTATAAAGTTCCGATAATTGGAGATTTGATAGTAATGTATTTTGCATTATCATCAGCGGCCGGAGCAACTTCTGCTGGAGCAGATGGACTAGTTGGCTGAGGAGCTGCAGCTTGTGGCAGAGCCTGGCTCATTGGCGCTTGCTGAATGTAAGTTGTAGTTTCAGATGAACCTCCATCAGTAGTTTTGATAGTGATCTTGATATCATCCATCTCCAATTTTACTTCAGTAGCTCCTGATTTTGCTACAAATTTGATTAAGTTTTGAATTTCTCTAATATCCATGATATTCGAATTTAGGTTTTAGTTTTATTGTTTATCGTAAGCCCATTTCATATAAATAGATCCCCAAGTGAATCCACCTCCGAATGCGGCAAAAATTAAATTATCTCCTTTTTTGAATTGCTTCTCAAAGTCGTTTAGAAGCAAGGGCAATGTGGCTGAAGTGGTATTGCCATATTTTTGAATGTTAACGAGAACTTTTGATTCATCCACTCCCATTCTATTGGCAGTGGCATCAATAATTCTTTTGTTTGCTTGGTGTGCGATCAGCCAATTTACATCTTCTTGTTTAAGATTGTTGCGCTGCATGATTTTTTCGCTCACGTCTGCCATTCCTGAAACAGCATATTTGAAAACAGTTTTTCCGTCTTGAAAAACATAGTGTTGCTTTTTATCAACTGTTTCGTGTGTTGCCGGAAGCAAAGAACCTCCTGCATCAATTTTTAAAAATTCTCTTCCGATTCCATCACTGCGAAGGATTTCGTTTTGAAAACCTAAACCTTCATAATTTGGCTCAAATAAAACGGCTCCTGCCCCATCTCCGAAGATGATGCAAGTGGCTCTATCTGTGTAATCAATTATTGAAGACATTTTATCTGCTCCAATCAGTAAAATCTTTTTGTATCTGCCTGATTCGATGTAAGCTGATGCTGTTGACATTCCAAATAAAAAGCTGGAACATGCAGCTTGCAAATCATAGGCGAAAGCGTTGACAGCACCAATTTGAGATGCAACATAAACTGCTGTTGCTGCTACTGGCATGTCTGGGGTTGTGGTACCAAGCAAAACTAAATCTATTTCTGCTGGGTCGATATTGCTTTTAGCAATTAAATCTTCTGCCGCTTTGATTGCCAGATAAGACGTTCCTTTTGAATCATCTTTCAGCATGCGTCTTTCTTTGATCCCTGTTCGAGAAGTAATCCACTCGTCATTGGTATCTACCAAAGTTTCTAAAACCTGGTTTGAAAGCACAAAATCTGGCACGTAAGCTCCAACAGCGGTAATTGCGGCTGTGATTGTATTCATAAGTTTTTAATAATTTTCTTACCGAATCACTAAATTCAATAAGAGGTGGAAATTACAAAAAATTTCTAAAACATAACTTGTTGCAAGTTGTTATTTACCAACAAATTACAAATAACAAAAAAACTCCCACAACGTGAGAGTTAAGTTTTTTATCTACAAAATTGTATTAAGCAACAGCTTCTTGCTTGTCGATTACAACTTGACCTCTGTAGTACATTTTACCTTCATGCCAGTAAGCTCTGTGGTATAAGTGTGCTTCGCCAGTTATAGGACATGTAGCAATTTGAGCAACAGTCGCTTTATAATGTGTTCTTCTCTTATCTCTTCTTGTTTTCGAGATTTTTCTCTTTGGATGTGCCATTTTACTATATTATTTATCCGTTAATAGTTTTTTTAATTGATCCCAGCGTGGATCTGTCGTCTCTTCTTCTTTTACATCAGTTATTTGTTCCTTGCCATTTATTTGCAATTCATTCAGTTTGTCAAGAGCTTCGGTTTTCAACGTTCCGTCCTTGATGCCTGGATGAATTCTTTTTAGAGGAATGGAAAGCGCTATCATTTCATAAATGTACTGCTTCACATCAATCTGATGTTCCCCGAAAGGCAAAATGAGCAATTCCTCATTATCATCATTAAAAGCTTCTGCAAATTGAACGATAAGCTTGATATTTCCTTTTATCGGAAGATCAAACATCTCACTTGTCAGGTCACAAGGAACGTGAATCGTACCTTTGTGCTTAAAGTGAAGTTCAAGCATGGTGCTTTTTTTCTCTAAAATTATGTTGACTTTAATATCACAGCTTTCAAACTCGTCATATTGGTAGTCTTCAAAGAACTCCTTATTTATTTGATATTCAAACTGATGTTTTCCTAACTTTAATCCTATAAAAGGAATTAAAAATGCATTGGTTACTTTCATCTTCACAACAATTTGCCCTAAACTTCGGGAGTGCAAAGATATAAAATAATTGCAAATCCAAAAGCGTTATAAACATTTTTTTGTTTATAACTGTTTTTCTTTTATTTTCAAGGGATTCTGGCTAATAATCTGATACTCATTTCGAGAGTGATAAATGTCAATTGCCAAATAAACGGCCTCTTTAAATGAGTTGTGATCTGCCACTCCTTTTCCTGCAATATCATAAGCCGTTCCGTGATCGGGCGAGGTTCTGATTTTATTCAACCCCGCAGTATAGTTCACTCCGTTGCCAAACGAAAGCGTTTTAAACGGAATCAATCCTTGGTCGTGATAGGTCGCAATTACGGCATCATATTTCTCATATTGATTGCTTCCGAAAAAGCCATCCGCCGGATAAGGCCCGAAAACCAATGTCCCGCTTTCGAACATTTTTTTTATTACAGGTTTGATAATTTCGTCGTCTTCTTTTCCGATTACGCCACCATCGCCAGCGTGTGGATTCAATCCTAACACTGCAATTCTTGGTTTATTGATGCTAAAATCTTGAATCAAAGACTTTTGTATGGTTTCAATTTTCTTCTTGATCAAAGCCTCTGTCAAATGCGACGAAACTTCATTTACCGGAATATGGTCTGTAATCAAACCTACTCTCAAATTATCCTGAACCATAAACATCAAGGCATCACCTTCTAATTCTTGGTCCAAATAATCAGTATGGCCCGGAAATTTAAAATCTTCTGCCTGTATATTATATTTATTGACTGGAGCTGTTACCAAAACATCTACCAAACCTTCTTTTAACGCTTTTGTAGCCGCAACAAACGATTTGATGGCATATTTACCAACATTTTCATCATTGACGCCATATTCAATATTTACACTTTCTTTCCAAACATTCAGGACGTTTATTTTTCCTGTAATGATTTGATCCAAGCCATCGATACCGTGCAATTGCATTTCTGCATCAAGGCTTTTTTTGGCAAAAGAAAGAATTTTCACGTTGGCAAAAATTACTGGAGTGCAAAGCTCAAGCATACGAGAATCTTCGAAAGTCTTTAAAACGACCTCGCTTCCAATACCGTTTAAATCTCCGATTGAAATTCCAATAATTATATTTTCTGCTTTTTTCATACTACTGGCTCCTTATTATTGCTTAATTTTGAAGTGCAAATTTAGTAAAATAAAACCACAATGTTTACAGGAATAATTGAAACCCTCGGGACGATAAAAAACATACAAAAAGAGCAGGAAAATCTACATATCACTGTTTCTTCATCAATTACAAATGAATTAAAAATTGACCAGAGCGTTTCGCACAACGGCGTATGCTTAACAGTTGTCGCCATTTCGGGCGATGATTTTACGGTAACTGCCATTAAAGAATCGATTGACAAGACGAATATTGGAGATTGGAAACTCGGCGATTCTGTTAATTTAGAAAGAGCGATGAAACTCGGTGACCGATTAGACGGACATATCGTTCAAGGTCACGTAGATCAAACCGGAATCTGCAAAAGTGTGGAAGAAAATGGCGGAAGCTGGCAGTATACGTTTGAATATGACGCCGATCTTAACAACATTACCATTGAAAAAGGCTCGATTACCGTTAACGGTGTGAGTTTGACCGTTGTAAATTCAAAGAAAAATGAATTTAGCGTAGCGATAATTCCTTACACACACGAACACACCAATTTTAATACTTTTAAAGTCGGGACAAAAATCAATTTAGAGTTTGATGTCATCGGTAAATATGTAACGAGATTGAATCAATTGCGATAAGCAAAACCTTTATAAAACAAAAAACTCCGATTTACATCGGAGTTTTTTTATGATTTATTTTTTTGAATATTACAAAAGTGCCAAAAAGCAATCCTACGTACATTAATATATCAATTGAATTATTTGCAGGAAGCGGAGCACTACAATATGACTCAGGATCCATCAAACATTGGTTATATGCTGCTACATCATCTTCAAATTCAACACAACAGTCTTCACCTGGTGGCACAGGCGGATCCAGAGCAAATGCCAATCCAGTCTGCATTAATAAAAACAATACGATAAAAAATAGTTTTGGAGCATTTTTCATGGCTGTAAAAGTAAGTAAAAAATCAATTTTAAAAAATAAATACGTAGCAAATTCATTTCTAATTCAAATTAATTATAATAAAATTAATTTTGAATTAAAATTCTTACGTATTTTTTACCATCTTCATTATTCACAATTTTCAAGTTATTAAATAGCTCATCTAAAGAAACATAACGTAATGAATCATTTAATCTTCGTCTATACCACCAGCCAGCAAATCATAAAATATTTAGTGCTTTCAGGGAAACATTCTTTCATGAAGCAATGCTCCTCGATTGTACTTTTAGTTACTTTTTCTTTTTTGCCTTTCTTGCCAGAAACAAAATGAATGAAAGCACAAAACCAGTACCTCTTCAAAAACCTCAAATAAAGATGATTTTCTTTATAGTTCACTTTACTTAAAAGTTTCCGAAGACATTGAAAAAGACAGTCTCCATTTAATTTTAAACGAATTAAAAAATTTCGCTTTAAAAAGCAGCAACCTCAGCAAGTCTTGACAGTAGCTATCTCTATTTTGAAAAGGCGAAAGAATTATTATACAAAAACAAGAGACAGCACACGGGCCCTAATGTTTTACTAAAATTGTCTGAGATTGCGATGGAAAATTATGATTTTGATTTGACACAAAGTCTTGCGACAGAAGCTTTGTCGTATTTAAAACACAATGCTAATCCTGAGTACGTTTCGCACTTAACAACATGATTGGTTTGTCTTTTAATCACAAGAGCCATTATGAAAGCACTTGTTTTATTATGAAAAAGCTTTAAATGCTTGCGATAATGAATTGTTTAAAAATAATATTGCCAAAACATTTTAAGGAAAATCGTAAAAAAATTTTAAATAGTTTTAAGTTTACCCTATTAAATTAATAGAGAAATTTATCTCATCACCATCAAAGTTAAATCCGCATTTTATAGTGTGGCTTCTTTATATTTTAATCGATACCAAACATAAAGCAGCGCTAATAAAGTAACTCCGGCAGAAAAGTACATCAACATCGGGATTTTTGAGATTGCATCTTGATATACCCAACCCGAAAACAAGGCTCCAAGACCAATTCCTGCTTCAAGAGCAATATACATGGTAGCCATCGCCTTGCCGCGATGCTCTGGAAAACTCATATCCACAGTCCAGGCATTCAAGGCAGGAGAAACGATTCCCGTAGCAATTCCATATACAAAAGCTCCAAAAAGCAGCCCTGTTGCGGTTGTGGAAAATCCGGTAATTACGAGTGAAAAAATTAAAAAAACCAATCCGACATTAATTAATTTGAGCCTTCCATATTTATCCGAAGCTTTTCCTGCAACAAAACGAACCAAAAGCGAAGCAATGGTAAATACCATAAAAAACATTCCTTTATTTGCAATTCCCAGATGCTGGCTCCAATCTGGAATCAAAGTCAGAATAACGCCATAAGCCATATACGAAAGAAACGTCACAACAGCTGCTGGCAAAACTTCAACGGCAATAATATCTTTTCTAGAGATTTTTAAAATATGAAGACTAAAACGTTGCTTGTATTTTAAGGTTTCCTTCATATTCATCAAAATTAGAATAGAAAGCAGAGCAAAAACAGAGGAAGCATAAAAAAGCATATTCATTGAAGAATAAATTTTAATCGTACTCCCAATTGCGGGACCAATGGCCATTCCGGTACTAAAACACAATCCGTGGATGCCGAGTGCTTCGCCCCATCTTTCTCTTGGAATAATGTCAGCAACATAAGCCGCAGTTGCCGTGGGCTTAAAACCTGTAGAAAATCCGTGAATCAATCTTAAAAACAAAAATCCAGAAACAGTTGTCAAAACCGGATAAAGCATACCACACACAAAACAAACTATCGAACCAACAGCCATTACAGGAACACGACCTAAAGTGTCGGTCAGTCTTCCACTAAAAGGTCTTGAGATTCCAGCCGTCAAAGTAAACAAAGCAATAATCAAACCTTTATATTCCGCGCCACCCATTTTGCTCAAATATTCAGGCAATTCTGGAATCAGCATATTAAAACTAGCCGAAAATAAAAGGGAGCTCAAACAAACCAGTCCAAATTGAATATTATAAATGGGATGAACTGTTGTATCAGAAGAAGTCATATTCGTAAATTATGCAACAAAGATACAAACATCAGCTTTTACATCCTTTATTTTCACACAAGATTACAAGGTAAAATCAATAGTAATTTGATTTCTTATAAATAAAAAAACCTACAGCTTTTTTAATGCCATAGGTCTTTAACTACAACTATTAACTTAAACTAAAAACCATCTTCGTTCTTAAAAAAGAGATCCTTTTTTTAAAGATGTGATTTTATTTCTACCTATTCCAAATATAAATGAAAGCATTGTCAAAAAATAAATTTTGTAGGAAAATCACATTTTGTCATTTATTTAAAAAAAACTATTTAAATACAGCTTAATATGTTAACAAAAACCTCAAAGTCCTTACAATTCAGTTTTTTATCTTAAACTATCAAAAATAATTTGTGAGTCGCTTAAAAAAACATTATTTTTAATATTGATTCTCAATACCTTTCCAAAATCTAATAAAATTGCAACATCCTACAATTGATTACCAAAATATCTTTGAATCAATGCCAAAAAAATGTGCGTTGTTAAATGCGCTAAATGATAGTTTTGAACTAATTTCAATAACTGAAACTTATGTTCAACTCACTACAACATCTCGCGAAGAACTAATTGGAATTAGCATTTTTAAAAATTTTATTGGAAATCCAAACTTTACAGAAAGTTCACAAAAACTTAAAGAAGCATTTCAACGCTGTATTTCAAAAAAAAGTACTTCAAAACTTACCCGATATCGTCACGATACCATCGATGTTTCCGGAAAATCTATTGAAAAATATTGGAAGATTACAAACAAACCCATTTTAAAAGACAATCAAGTACAAATGATTCTTCTCACCTTAGAAGATATCACTGAAGAAATTTTAGAAAAAAACAATTTTCAAGCCACACAAAAAGACGAAAGACTGCAGAGTTTTATTGAAAGTGCTCCTTTTCCGATTGGCATTTACATTGGAAAAGAAATGAGAATTGCATTTGCAAACCAAGCTATAATTGACGTTTGGGGTAAAAAAGAGGTAGTCGGAAAAACCTATTCTGAAATTTTACCTGAACTTGAAAATCAAGAAATTTTTCAACAACTTGATACCGTTTTCACTACCGGAAAAGCTTTCCACAGTAAAAACCAAAGAATTGATTTAGAACACAAAAAGAAACTCAAGACTTTTTATTTCAACTATAGTTTTACCCCTTTATTTGATGTATCTGGAAACGTGTATGGCGTGATGAATACCGCCGCAAACGTTACTGACCTTAATGTTGCACTACAAAAAGTAGCCGAAAGCGAAGACCGCTATCGAACGCTCATTGAAAATTCAACTGTTGCTGCTGCGCTGTATCGAGGGGAGGATTTGATTTTGCAATATGCCAACAATATCATGCTTAATTTTTGGGGAAAAGACGCTTCAGCAATTGGAAAATCGCTGTATAATGCCGTTCCAGAACTTCTAAATCAGGATTTTCCAAAATTGATGAAAGCGGTTTATGAAACCGGAGAAGAATACACCGGATTTGAACAAATGGCAACCCTTTTAATTGACGGAGAACTTAAAGATTCCTACTTTAACTTCACTTACAAACCGCTCAGAAATCAAGATGGCCATATTTATGGAATCCACCATATGGCTGTTGATGTTACGGCACAAGTACTCATAAAAAAAGAACTCGAAAAGAGTGAAAATAATTTTAGAATGATAATTCTTCAAGCCCCTGTAGCCATCTGCATTTTCCATGGAGAAGACTATAAATTTGGAATAATAAACTCTTTAATGGAAAGAATTCTTGGACGAAAGGCTTCTTTTTTAGAAGGAAAACCTTTTTTTGAAGCCATGCCCGAGATGATAAATGACGGGTTAAAACCAATTCTAGACGAGATTATGATTCATGGAACTTCTTATAAATCAGAAGAGCAGAAATTCATTTTGCCTCGTGGAGATTCCCAAGAAACCATCTATACGAGTTACATTTATGAACCTATAAAAGATGCTTCGGGAAAAGTAAAAAGTATTGTTGTGGTAGCAAGCGACACTACGCAACAAGTTCTGGCACGCAGAAAAATTGAAGAAGTTGTTTCGGCCAGAACAAAAGATTTAGCCGAAGCCAACAAAAGCCTGAAAGAATCCAACGCTGAATTAGAGCAATTTGCATACATCGCGTCACACGACCTTCAAGAACCGTTGCGAAAGATTTCGATTTTCGGAAAAATGTTAGAAGAAAGCTTGGAAAATGTGAGCGACCGTTCTTTAAATTATATGAACAAAATTAACCGTTCGACGCAAAGAATGTCGAATTTGATTAAAGATATTTTGGGCTATTCACAACTTTCAAAAGACACTGATGTTTTCAGAAAAGTGGATTTAAACAAATCTTTAAAAAGAATAATTACCGATTATGAACTTATTATCGAGCAGAAAAATGTAAGCCTGGATTGGACGGAACTGCCCGTTATTGAAGCAATTCCGTTGCAGATTTCTCAACTTTTGAGTAATTTGATTTCAAATTCAATCAAATACAGTCGCGAAGGAATTGCTCCAGAAATTACGCTGACCTCTGAAAACGCATCGCAAGAAGAAGTTATCAAACACAATTTACCTTTTGCGAAAACCAAATATGTTAAAATCACCTTTACTGACAACGGAATCGGTTTCAAGCAAGAATATGCCGAAAAAATCTTTGCCATTTTTCAACGTCTGCACGGAAAAACCGACTACGAAGGAACCGGAATTGGATTGGCAATGTGCAAAAAAATTGCCCAAAACCATTACGGAACCATTTTTGCCGAAGGAAGTGATAGCTTTGGAGCCAAATTTGTTCTTTTGTTGCCGATTAAACAAGAGAAAAAATAGCTTAAAAACTTTCAAAAATTAAATCTTTATTAGCCATAACTCCAGACATTGACCCGTTTGAAACAGCAAATGCCACAGATCGCATTGCTGAATTATCCCCACAAGCATAAATCCCTGGAACGGTTGTTTTTTGAAATTGATCCACTTGAAGCAATCCTTGTTCATTAATTTCACACCCTAATTTTTCTGGTATTTTACAATGCTGTTCAAAATCTATTTTGGGATAAACCGCTTCCACCTTTGCTTGCGAACCATCCTTAAATTCGATAGCGCTAATTTTTCCGTGAACGTGAAGTACCATTGAAATTTCTTTCTCGTTAACCTTTATATTCTTTTCACAAAGCTTTTCAAATTGCTCTTCGGTAAAAGTGGCTTTTCCATTGGTGAATAAGGTCAGCTTATTAGTCCAATTTGAAATCATTTTAGAAAATTCAAAGCCAATTTCTCCATGGGCTATAATTCCGGTTTCTAAATTACGTACTTCATAACCATGACAATACGGACAATGCAAAATCGAAATACCCCAACACTCCGCAAAACCTTCAGTTTCCGGGAAAATATCTTTCAAACCTGTCGCAAAAATGAGTTTTTTCGCATTGAAAATCGCACCAGAATCGGTTTCAACGGCAAAACCGAAAGTTGTTTCTTCGGCATTGACCGCAATTCCGTTTTGAAATTTTACGTTTTCATATTTAGAAACTTGCGATTTGGCTATTTCTGAAATTTCTTTCGGAGATTTTCCGTCTTGGGTTAAAAAATTATGAGAATATGGCGTTTGGATATTGCACGGTTTACCGCTGTCGATAATCAATACTTTGCGAAGCGAACGACCCAGTGCCATTGCCGATGAAAGTCCAGAATAACTACCTCCAACTATAATTACGTCGAAAAAAGTAGGATTTTCAAACGTTTCTGGATTAAGATTTGGATTCATTTTCTCTGTGTTTTTTATAGTTTAAAAAGTGTGCCGTAATCAAACCAAAAGCGCCGAAATAAATCAAATTACTATGATGATGTGAAACGATTTCAAAAATCACGCATCCGATAATAAGAACAATTGACACCCAAAAAAGTAGCATAGTATAGCGGTTAGCCTGCTTCTGCCCTATTCGGATCACGGCATACAATCCGATTAAGGCAAATACTAAATCAATCCAATGATTATGGCTTAATCCCAACGGAATTATGGTCAACATCGGAAAGACAATGCAATGGATGAGGCAAAGTGTGGCACTTGAAATCCCTAAAATATCTAAAAAGGCGGATTTGTTTTTCATAGTTTTAAATTTATTAAACGAAATGCTGTTGCAAATATATAAACTTAAATCTTAAACGCAACACAATTGCAATTCTATTTTTATACCTTTGTATAATGGAAAAGAAAGTTGTTCGAGAAAGAAGTTCTGCTGTCAGAAACCAGATTTTAAAAATCTTATCCGAAAAAAAGGAAGCTTTAGCGCACAAAGATTTTCAAGCGATTCTGAAAGATTCTTGTGACCGGGTGACGATTTACAGAGCACTTGACCGGTTGCACGAAGAAGGAAAAATCCATAAAATTACAGGCATTGAAGGCGTGGTTCAATATGCGCTCTGCAAACAATGCATGGACAAACACCGCCACGACCACATCCATTTCAACTGCGTGAAATGCCAAAAAGTTTCGTGTGTTGAAAATAGCGAACCCACAATTCATCTTCCAAAAGAATACCAAGTTCAAGAAATTCAGTGCATCGTTACCGGAATCTGTCCTGACTGCAAATAATTTTTTCTATTTTTTTCTTGTCTCTTAAAATCAAAAGCAGTTCTGGAACCGCTTTGAAAAACGGATGAACCACACGCTCTAAAGTTGCATAAGTTGTAAAGCACGGCAAAAATGCAGGAGAAATCTCTGGCGATATTGATTTGCCCTTTAACCTGAACCTGATGTAAATGCCGTCTTTTTTTAATTAAAATGCGTTGCTTAGCTTTTACTAAATTATTTATAAATAAAAAAAAGCCTCTACATTGCTGTAAAGGCTTTTTATTCTAAAAATGTGGTCCCACCTGGGCTCGAACCAGGGACCACCTGATTATGAGTCAGGTGCTCTAACCAGCTGAGCTATAGGACCGGTTTAGAGGATGCAATATTACCACTATTTTTTGTTCACTCCAAATGTTTTTCTGATTGATTTATGGGAAAGCTAAAAATAATTGCGTTTAGAAAACCTATCTATTTGATTTCTTGGCACAATTCAATCAAAACCCCGTTAGTTCCCTTTGGATGCAAGAAGGCTACGAGTTTGTTATCGGCTCCTTTTTTAGGAATTTCGTTTAAAACGGTGAAGCCTTCTGATTTTAATCTTTCGATTTCTGAAACAATGTCTTCAACGTCAAAGGCGATGTGGTGGATCCCTTCGCCTTTTTTTTCCAGGAATTTGGCAATCGGGCTATCGGGAGTTGTAGCTTCCAATAGTTCGATTTTGTTTGGGCCGTTCATGAAAAAAGAGGTTTTTACGCCTTCGCTGGCCACTTCTTCCTGCTTGTAGGGCGGTGCTCCGAAGAGTTTTTCGAAGAGATCATTTGATATTTCTAAATTTTTGACGGCAATGCCGATGTGTTCTATTTTTCTCATGGTTTTAGTTTCTGTGTGGCGAAGTTACAAAGTCTAAAAGTTTTTCGCCAACGGTTGCAAAAGTTTAAAAGAAGCCTGAACGTCTGGAAATAGCCCCGATGCAAGGGAAAAGCCTTTTGTGGCGCTGTCAGCCATAAAAGCTTTGGAAAAGCAGCGGGAATTTCATTTAAAAAACGCCTTTAGTTGGGCTTCTGATCTTGAAACAAATATAAAATTTTATTGGTTAAGAGAGTTTCAATCTTTTGACTTTAAGACTTTCGACTTAAAATCGTATTTTTGCAAAATGGAAACAAATAGACAGAAAAAAATTGGAAGCGTACTGCAAAATGATTTGGTAGATATTCTTCAGGGAGAGGTGAGAAAAAACGGAATTTCAAATTTGATAATTTCGGTTTCTAAAGTGAATGTGACTTCAGATTTATCAGTGGCTTCAGTGCATTTAAGCATTTTTCCGACGGAAAGGGCTGCAGAAATTTTAGCTGCAATCAAGACAAATACGCCTTTGATCAAGCACGATTTATCGCAAAGAGTTCGCTTGCAATTGCGCAAAGTTCCGAATTTGACGTTTTATATTGACGATTCTTTGGATTATATCGAGAAGATCAACAATGCGTTGAAAGGGAAAGAAAACCCGATTGAGAACCGTGACTTGTTAGAAAAAAGAAGAAAAGCCTAATTGAATTTTCCATTTTACATAGCAAAACGTTACACCGTCAGTTTCAGCAAAAGCAGCGCCATTAATATCATTACTGGAATTGCTTCGCTGGGGATTATTGTGGGTGCGTGCGCTTTGTTTGTGGTGCTTTCAGTCTTTAGCGGCTTGCGCGATTTCAGCCTTTCGTTCTCAAATGATTTTGACCCCGACTTGAAAATCACGAATACGCTGGGCAAATCTTTGGTGGTTTCTGACCAGCAAGAAAAGGAAATCAAAGCGATTGATGGCGTTGTTTCTTACAGCAAAACCATTGAAGAACGCGTGCTTTTTTTATACAACGGAAAGGAAGTTGTCACTTATTTAAAAGGCGTTGACAGCTTGTATTCAAAAGTAAATAATGTTGAAAAAAGCCTTTATTTGGGAAATTGGTTGCAACCAAATTCGCCTGAAGTGGTGATTGGCCACGGCATTTTCCAAAAACTTTCGCTGAGTTTTGATTATAGCATTCCGTTGGAAGTATATGTTCCAAAACCTGGAAAAGGCGCAATTGACCCGAAACAGGCTTTTAATGTTTCGAAAATTTTGCCTACTGGAATTTACGCAGTGAGCGAAGAATTAGACAATAAATATGTTTTTGCCGATTTAGGCCTGGCGCAAGAATTGCTTCAGTTTAAGCCCAATCAAGTATCGGGAATTGAATTTAAATTAAAATCTGGTGCAAACCAAGGCGCAATTTCAGATCAGCTCCAAACGATTTTTGCCCATAAAATCACGATTAAAAACCGGGAGCAGATGAATGATTCGCTTTATAAAATGCTGAATACCGAGCAAACCGCGCTGTATTTGATTTTTACCTTGGTGATTATTCTGACGCTTTTCACTTTGGCCGGAGCCATAATCATGCTGATCATTGACAAGCAGAAAAACTTAAAAACACTTTACAATTTGGGTGTGGAAGTCAAAAATTTGAGAAAAATATTTTTACTTCAGGGCACCATCTTGACTGTTGTAGGCGGCTCCATAGGATTGGCTTTAGGAATTGGAATCGTTTTGCTGCAGCAAGAATTTTTGCTCGTAATGATTACCAGCAGCATGCCTTATCCTGTGATTTTTAATATTGAAAATGTGCTGCTTGTTTTGGCCACGATTTTCACTTTAGGATTTATTTCTTCGTTAATCGCCTCAAGCAGAGTCACTAAAAAACTCTTGGAGTAATCTTTTACTCAAAAAATAATTCTACATTTGTACACAAAATTACTGCCTTATGATTGTTTTTGTCCAGGCCTAGCCCTTTTTAGGTCATTTGATTAGCTCTTATTGTTGCCAAAACAACTTCTGGCGGCGTTCACTTTTTATTATCAAATTATGACAAAGACAGAAAAACCCAATTTTTTATCCAGAATAATTACTGTTACCAAACAATCGCTTCGCGGAGAAGCCGACTTTGATTACACATCCGGAAACATCAGAAAAGCCGTTATTTTATTAGCGATTCCGATGGTTTTAGAGATGATGATGGAATCGGTTTTTGCCTTGGTCGATTTATATTTCGTAGGCCATTTAGAAAACAGCAGTTTCGCCATACAGACCGTTGGCCTGACCGAATCCGTCCTGACCATCATCTATTCACTTGCCATCGGATTAAGCATGGCTGCAACAGCAGTGGTTGCCCGAAGAATTGGCGAGAAAGATCCAATAAAAGCAGCAAAAGCCGGAATGCAGGCAGTTGTAATTTCATTAGTATTAAATGCAGTAATCAGTTTCTTCGGATTCATTTATGCAACAGAAATCCTAATGTTGATGGGCGCTTCGGAAGAAGCCGCCCTGCACGGAACCGCTTTTATGCAGATCATGATGGCCGGAAGCAGTTCGATCGTATTGTTGTTTTTGATCAACGGAATTTTTCGTGGTGCCGGAAACGCTGCCATCGCCATGAAAAGCTTGTGGATTGCCAACATCTGCAATATTATTTTATGTCCGATTTTAATTAATGGTTTCGGACCGATTCCTGCTTTTGGGCTGACTGGCGCCGCAATGGCAACGACGACCGGAAGAACGATCGGCGTTTTATATCAAGCCTATCATTTATTCAACGGAAAAGGCGTTTTAAAAATTATCGGAAGCTATTTTATTCCAGATTTTAACCAAATTAAAGCAATTGTAAAAGTGGCCGCACCGGGGATTTTACAATTTGTAATTGCGTCTTGCAGTTGGATTTTCTTGGCGAAATTAGTGGCCGAAACTGGTGGTGACCACGGTTCGGCAGGTTACCAAACCGCCCTGCGGATCATGATGTTTTTCATTTTGCCCGCTTGGGGATTGAGCAATGCCGCAGCAACTTTGGTGGGGCAAAATTTAGGTGCAAAACAAGTCGACAGAGCCGTGAAATCAGTAATGCAGACCGCAAAATACAATGTGATTTTTATGGCAACCATTATGGTCATCACTTTAATTGGCGCTGAATATATTGCCGCTTTTTTCACGAACGATGTTTTGGTGCAAAGCATTGCTGTGGAAGCGATTCGAATTATGAGCTTAGGTTATATTTTCTACGGAATCGGGATGGTGTTAATCAGCACTTTTAACGGAGCCGGCGATACGTGGACACCGACCTGGATTAATTTCTTCGGATTTTGGCTGTTCCAAATTCCAATGGCTTATGTCTTGGCGAAGGTTTTAAATATGGGACCGACTGGCGTTTTCTTGGCCATACCGATTGCGGAAACAGCGATAACCATTGCCGGATATATTTTGTTCAAGAAAGGAAAATGGAAGACGATTGAGGTTTAAAAAGTTATAAATTAAAAAAAATTCTAAGTTGCAAAGTTTAGCACTTCACCTCTTAGAATCTTTTTCTAATATCATTATATTTTAAAAATTTATTTATTGCTGCACAAACTGAAAGCTTCCGAAAACTTCAGTGATTTCTTCTAAAGTTTTGTACAATCCGTCGGCATCATTTGTTGTAACCAAGCGTTGTTTGTATTCTTTAAAACCTGGAATTCCTTTGAAATAATTGGTATAATGCCTTCTCATTTCCACAATCCCGATGTGTTCGCCTTTCCAGTCCATTGACCAAGTCAGGTGATTTCTGGCTGCTTCCACTCTATCTTCCATTGTTGGCGGCGCTAATTTTTCTCCGGTTTTAAAATAATGCTTGATTTCATTAAAAATCCACGGATAACCAATTGCCGCACGGCCAATCATCATTCCGTCAAGGCCAAAACGATTTTTATATTCTAATGCTTTTTCTGGTGAATCAATATCTCCGTTTCCAAAAATCGGCATCGTGATTCTCGGATTATTTTTCACTCTTTCGATGTGCGTCCAGTCTGAATGACCTTTATACATCTGCGCTCTCGTGCGTGCATGGACGGTCAAAGCTTGAACTCCGATGTCTTGCAATCTTTCGGCAACCTCATCAATATTTATAGAATCTTCGTCCCAACCCAATCTGGTTTTTACTGTTACCGGAAGATGCGTGCTTTTGATAACCGCTTTTGTCAAGCGAACCATCAAATCCACATCTTTCAATACGCCAGCCCCGGCTCCTTTGCAAACTACTTTTTTTACGGGACAGCCGTAATTGATGTCTACTATATCAGGGCGAACGGTTTCAACAATTTTTGCAGAAAGCGCCATCGCTTCTTCATCGCCTCCAAAAATCTGGATTCCGATTGGGCGTTCATAATCAAAAATGTCTAACTTTTGGCGGCTTTTCATGGCATCGCGAATCAGCCCTTCGGAAGAAATAAATTCGCTATACATCATATCAGCACCGTGAAGCTTGCACAACCTGCGGAAAGGCGGGTCGCTGACGTCTTCCATCGGAGCTAAAAGCAAAGGGAAATCGGGTAATTCTATGTTGCCAATCTTGACCATCTTCAATTATTTTGGTGCAAAATTACAAAATTTAGATTTAAGAAAACCTTAATTGCCTCGCAGCCTGCACTGAAATACTTTGATAAATTGCAGCAAATTTAGAGGTGTCACACTTTGTCACACTTTCTGTCACACTTTGTAATGGTTGAAAAGACTGACCTTTGTTTATTTTGGAGTAAAATTGTACTCTTATTATGATGCAAATCAGATGACAAACAAATTACATTAAAACAGCACTTATGAAAAGAATTTTACTATTGCTTTTATGTCTTGGCGGCTTACAAGCAGCTTTGGCTCAAGCTCCAACAATTACGGGAGATACCATGATGTGTCCTTACACGGATGGAACGGCAACAATTACCAACGGAATCACCTATGATTCTTACCAGTGGTTTTCTAAATTTTGGTTTACAGAGGATGAGTATGTTGCGATTGAAGGAGCAACTGCGGCGTCCTTTACTTATGACTGGTTTACTTATGACCAATCGTTATTTAAAGTGGTGGTTACCCTAAACAATGAAACTTTTGAGTCAAATGCCATTCAAATTGATAGCTATAACTGGATGGGCTTTAGCGTTAATTACCCGATTGACAATGACACAATGACTTACAATCCGGATACAGAAGGTTTTTTTCTTTGTGAGGGTGCAACTGTTTTACTTTCTACCAACGAATTTTTTATCAATATGGAATGGTACAAAGACGGAGTATTACTTCCTGGAGAAACTGGAAACACTTATTTGATTACAGGCCCCGGTTCTTATCATGCCGTTGGATATGCGGGTGTTTGCCCTCAGAATTCTAACTCTAATGTTGGCCAGCCGATTGTTGTGGATATGAATTCAGAATGTAATTTAAGTATTGACAATCCTGAATTGGCTTCAACTATAAAACTGTATCCAAATCCTGCAAAAAATTTCTTGAATTTAGAATTAGGAAACTCTTCAGAATTTACTTCTTACAGCATTATTGACATTTCAGGAAAAGTTTTGGCAGAGCAAACTATTACTTCTGAAAATAACATCATTCCGGTTAATCATCTTTCGGACGGATTTTACATCTTGAAATTAGACGGAAACAATTTCAGCACCACAAAAAAGTTTATCAAAAACTAATACCAAAAAAAAGCGACTGCAATAAACAGTCGCTTTTTTACTCTATAATTATCAAAATTTTTATTTATATAATAGCGATGCCAATCTGCCGTCTCTTTTGTAAACATCTTCAAAAAAGCTTACATTTCCGTTTTCATCAGCTCCAGCAGTAAAGTAGGCAATATATACCGGGATTTTTTTCTTCAATCCATAATTTTTCTCTGTTCCGGCGCTCATCGCTTCGTCAATTTTTTTAGAATTCCAGTTTTTGTCATCTTCTAAAATCGCGTTCGCCAATTCTTTTGCTTTCTCCACGCGAACGCAACCATGGCTGAATGCGCGGCTTTCTTTTTCATACAGCCCTTTTGCCGGCGAATCGTGCAGGTAAATATTATTTGAATTGGGGAACATAAATTTTACCAAACCTAAAGAGTTGGTAGGCCCAGGCTTTTGGCGAACCGTGTTTCCGTTCCATTCCATATTGTGCTGCGCCAAATAATTGCTGTTTTTGGCAATTGCGGGCTTGATTTCGTTTTCCAAAATACTTTTCGGAATATTCCAGTACGGACTGAATACCAAATAACTCATCTGGCCGCTGAAAACAACGGTTTGATGCAGTTCTTTTCCGACCACCACATTTGATTCTAATTTCAATTTTCCGTCTTTAATGTAGCGCATTTTATACGAAGGAATGTTTACCGCAATATAATTTCCTCCTTTGATGAAATTTGGAGAAATCCATCGGCAACGTTCCATATTAACCACAATTGTTTTGATTCTTTCTTGTACCGAAATATTCAAATCTTTGACCAAGTTGGACCCGATCAATTGATCCGGAACTTGATTGTTTTTCAACTGATAAGCTGTGATTGCTTTTACTAATTCTTCGTCATAAACGTTGGAACCCGAATCTTTGCTCAAGTCACCCGAAGCAACAAGCCGTTTTCTGACTTGCAAAATTGTGGCAGAACTGTCGCCGGGCTTTAAAGATTTCACCCCTTCTTCTAACGCAATTGTTCCCCAACCGCCTTTTTTCTCAATTTCTCTGTATTTCTGCAATCCCTTTTTTAAGTTGTAATATTGCGGAATCATCTCTGAATCATCTTTTCTCAAAAGCGTCGGATCTTTCATCAACGTATCCAAGTAGGCTACAAAAGATGTTTTTTCTCGAGGTAGATACCATCCGGTTTGCTTGCTTTCTTTTGTATCCAAACCTTGGTACACATTTTTAGCGTAAAAAAAATACATGGCCGAAACCAAAAGTTCAGAATTTGCATTTGGTTTTTTATTTGAGTTTTCGTAGAAAATAGTGTCAATTTGGTCTTTGTAAGGCACTTTTACCGGAACTCCTTCCGCATCAATTTGATTTACCTGATTAAAAACGGCTTCAGCAAATTCGATCACGCCGCCTTTGTCAAACCACAAATAATGATAATCGTGCTTTTTGTAAAGCTGCCTAATATCTGATTCGAATTCTTTGTAATCAGGATATTTAGTAAAAAAACCAGCCACTTCGGTACTGTCAAACTGAATGACCCTGTCTTCGGGATTTACCTCAATATCTGACAAATCTTTTTCTTTCTTTTTACAAGAAACCACCGAAAGAGAAGCCATCAGGGAGATCAATAAAATTAAAAATATTCTTTTCATAGGATTGTTTTTGTTTTTAATAAATATACCAATTAAAAGCAACATCTTAAAAAACACCACAAACATCTAATATTTTTTTAACATTTGGAAACACAAAACCCGATTCCAAATTATGGAAATCGGGTTTTAGGAATTTTAAGAAATAGAGTGCTTTATTTGATTTTAATCTTGATCATTACGTCTTCTTTTTTCTTTTTGTAAACCTCTACCACAAATTCATCTTCGCTACTTTGAACAATTCTACCAATTCCAAATTGATAGATAGTCATATCTTCAACATCTCGAACATTAAAAACCGAACTGTTTGTTGACGAACCGTCTGTATCACTGATTTTATAAGAAGTAAAATAACCGCCTTTCCCGTCAGAGTGAAGTGCTGGCGTTTTATCTAAAGGCAATTCATAATTTTTTACATTGTCTAAGAAAAGAAGGTAATGGTTGTCGTTTGCCGCAATGTGTTTAAACGACATACCGCCTTGACCTTTTGTTCCAACTTGGCGTTTTGGTAATTTTTTCATCCAAGCCAGACCGCCTTTATTATCAATTTTAGTAATTAAGATATCATTGTAGTGGTAAGTAGTATAAGTTGTTTTTCCGTTATAATGCACTTTACTAAAGTATTGCTCTCCTGTTAAAACAATACTCCCGTCTTCGCCAATAAACAAATCTCTTAAAACCAGATTTTTAAATTCAATGCCATCTTCGTCTTCGTCTTTTTCAATATTTTTCTTTTTAGTCTTTTCTTTCACATAATCGTTTAAGACTTCAACCGGAATTTCATGTGTATATTTATCATAAACATCTCCATCCTTTTTAACTTTAAACACCATTATTCCATCCGCATTACTTGCCGTTTTTCCTTTGTTGTAAAAACCAGCACATACCATATAATTTTCTGAACTTTCGAACAGCCAAATTTCATTAATAAATTTGTCTTTGATCTCGATTTTTGTTTTTACAATCTCTTTAGAACCTGCCTTAATCCTTAAAAGTTCTACGTGATAATTTGCTTCTTTATCTTTTCTTTTTTTCTTGTCATCATTGCTATCATCGTGATACACTTTTGCCAAGATATACGCATTACCTTCTTTGTCAATTGAATAATCTAAATTATCCATTCTTCTTTCGGTATAAGGCATTTTCACCTCGTTAGAATAAGTCATTTTAAGATCTCCTTCAAAAGCATTCATTCCGATGATGTCATAACTTTTTACGTCACTTTTTACTTCAGGCTTTTTACGGTATTGGATCAACATTCTTTTTTTGTCATACGACACCAAGAAATCAAACTTGTCTTTAACACCTATATTGATTCCCGGTGCAAACCCAATAAAAATTTGCGATAAAGGAGAACCTGTTACTTTTCCATCAACTTTAAAAAGCAATTTTCCTTCTCCAACGAATTCTCCTGTCTTAAAGTTAATTTCTCTTGCAAAAAGCTGTTCTTTTTCAACATTGCCTCCATCCCAAGAAGAATAGAAAAAATAAAATTTATCATTAAATTCGATAATATCTTCGAATTGGATATTCTTTGGGAAATCTTCATACAGTTTTTCTCCAGTAAAGGCTGGTTTCTCTGATTCATTTCTAAATTTTTGAATCAATACATCTCTTTTGTCTAATTTAACGGTCATCAATTCACCGTCTTTTGCAAAGTAATGTTTTTCATCAGCGTCAAAAACTTTGTAAGGCTCACTAACCGTGTAACTATAATCTTTAGAAAGTTCTTTCTGCGCAAAAGCAGTGAAAGCCATTAAAAACAAGATACTACTAAGTATTTTTTTTTTCATTTTATCGGGGATTTTAATTCGACATGCAAGGATAAGAAAATCATTTGATAATTTATAAGATTTTTTAATAAAATTTTAACAAGAAAATTAGTGATGCAGTTGTTCGGTTTATCTTAAAAAAAAAATAAATTCCACGACTTTTTTTCCTCTTTCAACTTAGCAACTAAAAAACTATATTTGCGGATTAAATCCTTACCTTTAAAGGAGATAATGGGGAAAGCGGCAACTTTGGAAACAGATCGGTCGTGAACGCGTAAAAAATTGATACAAAACGAAGATGAAACATATTAGGAATTTTTGCATTATTGCACATATTGACCACGGAAAAAGCACGCTTGCTGACCGTTTGCTTGGCGCTACGCAAACCGTAACGGCTCGTGAAGAAAAAGCACAATTGCTTGACAACATGGATCTTGAAAGAGAACGTGGAATCACCATCAAGAGCCACGCGATTCAAATGGAATACAAATATAAAGGTGAAGATTACATCTTAAATTTAATTGATACTCCTGGACACGTGGATTTTTCTTATGAAGTTTCTCGTTCGATTGCCGCTTGTGAAGGCGCGCTTTTAATCGTTGATGCGGCACAAAGTATTCAAGCACAAACGATTTCTAACTTGTATTTGGCTTTAGAAAATGACTTGGAAATTATTCCCGTTTTAAACAAAGTGGATTTACCAAGTGCTAATCCAGAAGAAGTTAGCGATGACATTATCGATTTATTAGGTTGCAAATTAGAAGACATCATCCATGCATCAGGTAAAACTGGTTTTGGTGTAGAGAATATTTTGGCCGCCGTAATTGAAAAAATTCCTGCACCAAAAGGAGATCCAAATGAACCGCTTCAAGCTTTGATTTTTGACTCAGTTTACAATCCTTTTAGAGGAATTGAGGTTATTTTTAGAGTAATCAACGGACAAATCAAAAAAGGCCAAAAAATTAAATTCATGGCTACCGGAAATGAATATTTTGCAGATGAAATTGGTACCTTGAAATTGAACCAAGTTCCGAAACAAGTGATTTCTGCCGGAGATGTTGGCTATTTGATTTCTGGAATTAAAGAAGCAAAAGAAGTAAAAGTGGGTGATACGGTAACAGATGCAAAAGTACCGACAACCAATATGATTACTGGTTTTGAAGACGTAAAACCAATGGTTTTTGCTGGAATTTATCCGGTTGATACTGAAGATTACGAAGATTTAAGAGCTTCGATGGAGAAATTGCAATTGAACGATGCGTCGTTGGTTTTTGCTCCAGAAAGTTCAGCCGCTTTAGGTTTTGGTTTCCGTTGCGGCTTCTTGGGAATGTTGCACATGGAAATCATCCAAGAAAGATTGGAACGTGAATTTGATATGACCGTGATTACTACAGTTCCCAACGTTTCGTATTTGGCTTACACTAAAAAAGATCCAGAAACGGCTTTTATAGTAAACAACCCTTCTGACTTGCCAGAACCATCAAAATTAGACCGTGTGGAAGAGCCTTTTATCAAGGCAACTATCATCACAAAATCTGATTTTGTAGGAAACGTAATGTCACTTTGTATTGAAAAACGCGGTGTAATTACCAACCAGACTTATTTGACTACCGACAGAGTTGAATTGACTTTTGACATGCCTTTGGCTGAAATTGTATTTGACTTTTATGATAGATTAAAAACTGTTTCTAAAGGGTATGCTTCATTTGATTATTCTCCAATCGGAATGCGAACTTCAAAATTGGTAAAATTAGATATTCTGCTGAATGCTCAAGGTGTTGATGCACTTTCGGCTTTGATTCACGAAGATAACGCTTACAACATCGGTAAGAAAATGACCGAAAAATTAAGAGAATTGATCCCGAGACAACAGTTTGACATTCCGATTCAAGCGGCAATTGGAGCAAAAATTATTGCTCGTGAAACCATTAAGGCGTTGCGAAAAGACGTTACTGCAAAATGTTATGGTGGAGATATTTCTCGAAAGCGTAAACTTTTGGAGAAACAGAAAAAAGGTAAAAAACGTATGAGACAGGTTGGTAATGTTGAGATTCCGCAAGAAGCTTTTATGGCGGTTCTTAAATTAAATGATTAAAAAAAGTAAAGATTAAAATATTGAAACCCGATCACGAAAGTTATCGGGTTTCTTGTTTTTGCAAACTTAAAGCCTCTGAAATATTTATAAATAATTACCTAACTAAAGAAAAATGTGATTTGAATTCTTTGTTCGTTCCATCTTCTCACTTATATAAAATTCTGAACCAATAATCAGATGAAAAGACGGGCTGACCTTCAAAAGTTCCATCCCATCCATCCGCACTCCCGTTTAGATATTTCAACAGTTTTCCAAATCTATCATCAATGTAGATCTTAGCATCTCGCCCACTCAGCCCATTAATTCTCCAAAAATCATTTACACCATCCCCGTTTGGAGTAAAGAAATTAGGATAGTTTAATAGATAAACATTCAAGAATAAATCATTACAACCATTAGGGTCTTTTATCGTGATCACATGTTCCCCAGAACTCACGTTTTCAAATAAATTACTTTCTTGAAATTGCCCATTATCAATAGCATACAAATAATTTCCGGATCCTTGCGCAACCACCACTGTCACCGATTGATTAGCGCTAAAATCAGTTGTAATTGCAGTCGCAACAGCTGTTGCCGAAGGATAAACCGTACATGAAGTAGATTCTGAACATCCTGTTACTGTATTTGTTGCGACAACTTCATAAAGTCCTGCCTGAATAACATTATGAGAATTGCCGGTTGTTACCAGTAAATTCCCATTAAGTCGCCATTCAAAAACAAAACCAGAATTTGAAATCCCGCTATGTAACGTTACAAAATTTTCAATTTCTCCAGTTGCATTATTCACACACAAATAAGTGTCTTCAAACTCTGGATTTGGCTTTTCGCCTACCGTAATGGAACTGGTTTCAACAGCCGTACACGAACTATTTAACGTATATATTATATTTACATTTCCGGAAGAAATTCCTGTAACAACACCATTCATCTCAACTGTTGCAATTGTGACATCAGAAGTTGACCATGTTCCACCAGCTGCTGCGTTAGAAAATGCAATTGTTTCTCCAACGCAAACAGAATCATCACCTTGATTTGGCGTTAAATCGGGCATTTCTTCGATTAAAATTTCAAAAAACGTTGTGCCTCCAACATCACAATTAGGAATTGTTTCAGCAACTGTATAAGTTACAACATGAACGCCAAGTGAACTCAATGCTACAGAAATTTCGCCCGTAATGGAATCAATTACTAATCCTGAATCAGATGAAAAAGTTCCTCCTGAATTAAAACCTGTAATTAAATTTGGCGAAATCTAACTATTCCCTTCTGTTATACAAATAGGAGTCTGATATGAAAAATCTGTAATGTATTCATTCGAATTTTCAATAAAAATTTCAAAAGAACTTGTACCAGCTCCGTTGCAATCTTCAGCTCCTTGACCATATGAATACTCAATGACATGCAATCCCAGCGAACTTAAAGAAGGATTAATCGCTCCTGAATTTGGATTTATAACTAATCCTGAATCAGATGAAAAAACTCCCCCAATTGTAAAACCAGTAACTGTCGTGGGAACTATTGTGGTGCTGTTTTGACAGATTATAGGAAAATATGAGAAATCTGTAATCGGGAGCATTCCGTCACTTATTCTTATCTGTGCGGCATTCGTAACAATTGTGGCTTGAGCTGCAACTAATTCGCAATAAAACTGCGATGCGTCAAGGTCAACTGAAACCTGATTTATTGTCAAGGTATTTGTATCTACACCAGAATACATGGCTCCATTTGCTAAGGGCAACCAAACTCCACTTGCGTCAAGTTTTTTCCATTGATAGGTATATTCTGTACCATCACTGTAACTAAATGATATTGTTGTTGAGCTATTTACGCAGGCTACTTGACTGTTGGGTTGATAAAGTACCGGCAAATCAAATATTGTTTCGTGCGAACCTAAATTCTCACAAGTAGATGTACTTAAAATATCCCAATCACTCTCGTCAAAAAAAGTTTTAGGAGCAATAGCATCAGGATTTCTAATCATAGAATAGCCTTGATAACTAGGCGTGTAAACCAAATCTAAAATGATGTTGTTATATACCAATTCTAAGGCATCATTTTCATTAATACCAAAATCGTGGTATTGATGATAGAATACGGGGCATGGCACATCATCAAATCCAACTATAAAAATCCCACCTGGTTCAATAGTACCTGTCAGATTTACTTCATAGTTAAATACTATGTCTCCAATATTCGCATACCTTTTTATTTTATATCCAGACAAATTAATACTATTAAAACTTCCATTATAGAGCTCAATAAAAGCTCCATTAATTGAAGAATCATATATTTCTGACATATACAAGTCTGTCAAATCAGCACCTTCTGAGATTATTTTTGTAAAAATTTCCCCAGTGATACTTTCACAATCATTAGTAATTACCGTTATATAACCGTTTGTATTACCCGATGGAACATAAACTTCGATTAATGAATCTGATATCACATTAAAATTAGTTGTTGCAACACCATTAAAATGAACTGAAGATGTCCCTGACCCAACTAAAAATCCACTACCTTCAATTTTAACTAAGGTGTTTTCAGGACCATTATTTGGAAAAATCGAAGCAATTATAGGCGGATTACAAATAGGTATAACTTCTCCAAAAAGTTTAAACTCATCAAAAGTAAAATTATAACCACCGGTATAAATAGTATTTGATACCGTTAAAACTACCGTAACCTCACCAGTCAAGCCTGAAATTAAATTTGAAGCATTAGTCTGTCCAATTTCAGCCCCAGTTAATAATGGTGAAATTAAACCACTCCCAACAACAATTCCGTTTATTGACATTGACCAATTTTGTGGACCTCCGCTAGTTTTTTTACCATAAAAATTAAATGATGATACCGAAAGTAAATATCCAGGAGCCACATCGAAAGTAAGAGTTGCTGTTGAATTACCCTGCATAAGCAACCCATTATTAATTTCCCATTCACCAAAGGAATTATACCACGAAGAATTTAAAAGATTTGTATCAATTGTTGTTGGAGGTGCAATATACGGATAGGTAACAACTGTCGAAGGGAAACTGTGATAATAAATTTGTCCAGATGCAGACGCAGAAAGCATAAAAAGCATCGCAAGAATAGCAATCTTAAATTGAAAATTTATCCCGAATATTTTTATCATCTTGCGAAGGTTTAAAATGATTATTAAATCATGAATCATTTTAATGAGGGACATAGAAAACCCTCAAAGCCATAAATATAGCGCTAATTTAAACATCTTTCAGAAATAACTCAAATTTTAATACTCGTTTTAAAACATAAAAAAGCCTCCAGTTGGAGGCTTTAAAAAATTATTACTTTCTTCTGTTGTCTTCAGAGTTCGTGTCGATCAATTTATTGTAAGGATCAATCCCGACTTCTGTTGGTTTTTCATCCACGATTATAACAAATTTGTTATCTATTTTATTGATTTTATGTTTCTTTAGATACAGCTGTTTTTCTTTAGTTTTGCCTTTTACTTTTTGCTCACCAAAGATTCCAACTTCCACATAATCACTTAACGGATACGAATCTACTGCATATTTTTCGCCTTTACCTTTAAAAGTAAGCGTTTTACCATAAGCATTTTGGAAAGACCTTTTCCCTTTTGCGTCAGAACGGTATTTACTGACTTGCGCATTGATCGTTACTTCATATTTTCCGTTAGGTAATTTCTTTGAAGTAAAATTTTTAACACGGTTGTCATATAACGTGATTGTTTTGAACATATCATCAATCATATATTTCAAAGAATCTGGCGTTGCTTCGTTTAAATACGACACAAATTCGATGGAATTCGTGTAAGGAGCTTCTTGATAAGCCGCTTTTTCAATGTATTTTTTCAAAGCATTGTTCATATTCTTTTCTCCGATGTAATCGCTTAAAGTATATAAGACTAGCGAACCTTTGTTATAATGAATGTACTGTTGATTCTCGTTAAACATCAGCGGTTGCTCGCTTTTGCTTTCTCCTGTTCTTCCTTGAAGATAACTATCAAGAGCGTCTTTTAAGAATTTACGCATCTGCGACTTTCCATATTCTTTTTCTAAAACTTTCAAAGAACTGTATTCTGACAAACTTTCAGACATCAAAGTCGCGCCTTGAACATTGGCACCAATCACCTGATGTGCCCACCATTGGTGCGCCATTTCGTGAGAAGTTACCGAAAAAGGATAATCAACCGCATCATCATTTTCATCATCTACATCGGCAATAAAACCAATAGCTTCAGAAAACGGAATCGTGTTGGCAAATGACTGTGCAAAACCGCCACCCGTTCTTGGAAACTCAATGATTCTAGCTTGTTTATGCTGATACGGACTGAAGTTTTCAGTATAATAATCCAATGATTTTTTAACCGCTTTGATCATTCGATCAATATTGTATTCATGCCCTTTTTGATAATAAACTTCGATAGCGACATCTTTCCACATGTCTTTTTTGATTTCATATCGAGCGGATTGATAGGCATAAAAATTCAACATCGGACGGTCCATTTTATAGTGGAAATAATTTCTTCCGTCAGCAGTCCATTTTTTCTCTAAATAACCTGGCGCGATTGCCGTTTGGTCCTCAGAAGTACTTACCGTGGTTTCAAAATTAATCCAGTCGGCATCACTTGAAATATACGTGTTTTTCCGAGCAATAGAATCAGTTGCTTTTGCCATTCTGTCTTTTGGCTTTAAACCATATCTTTTTCGGGTATCATCATCCCAAAGCTCACCATTTTCAGAATATCCAATCGAAGGAAACGAACCGTTGTTTATGAAAGTTCCGTTTTCTAAAACTGGGGAATAATTTGTAATTAAAGTATTTGGTTTGTTCTTGATTTCAAAATCAAATCTGATTGAATCTCCCGGATTCAATGGCGTTTTTAATCTGTAAATATTGAAATTATAAAGTGTGTCTTTTGAAACCAAAGTAGCTTCTTTGCTGAATTTAAAGACACTTTCATAATCAACATAATCGATAAAAATGCTGTCAATAGGATTTTTAGTTTTGTTTTTCAAAAAATAATATCCTTTTACCTTCAAATCTCTGGTTTTAGGAAAAATAGCCACATTTACATTCACATCCGTGATTCTCGGTTGGTCATAATGTTCGTATTTTTTATATTTTTTTTCCCATTCTACCATTTGTTTTTCTCTTTCTTTTTGAGAATAACGTTGATTTACAATGTTGTTTTCATAATAAATTGTCGCACCAATTGCCACAAACCCTAAAAGCGCAACCAACATGGGAACGGCTAATTTGGTTGTGAAACGTTTTTTTGCATTCGAGAATTTTTCTTTTGCAGACATTGGAATTCCTCTTGTCCAAAATAATAATGCCACACAGAAGAAAACCACTCCAAGCAATATCCAATAAAATTTATACAGATAATACAATTCAAGGCCGTGACCATATCCGTTCATGTCAGAATATTGGTAACCCGGATCAGAATTATAACTATAAATATCTTGTTCCACACCAATTTCAGGTAAGAAAGCCAAAGCGATCATTATCAAAATCAATACAAAAAATCCAAGAAGATAATTTTTGAAAAGCGTTTGAATTAAAATGGCCAAAAACGCCCAAACCACAAAATTCAGCAGTTTTATTCCGTATAATTCTATCAAATAATGTCCGATTTCAAAATTATTATAGCCGTTATAAGCTTGAATTGAAACTCCAGCAATCAAGATTAAAAGCAAAAGCAAAATCTGCATTTTGACAATTGCAATGAATTTTGAAGTCAATAAAACCCAGTTTGGAATTGGCGTTACGTCAATTAAATGATTCATTCTTGCCGTTTCACCGCGGTGAATCAAGATACCGGCGAATAAGAATGTCAAAATATTAATAAAGAAATTAAACGTAGAACCTGGCAAGAACAGCATCTGCCATGTCACCGGAAATGTTTTTGTGCCATACATTTCTCCGGCCGTAACCGACATTAAAAGGATAAACAAAAGTCCGACAAAAGCAATGACGATAAAAGCCCAGTTTTTAATAATAAATTTAAAATCAAAGTTCGAAAGACTCCAAGCGGTTTTAAAATTCTGCCATCCAGAATAGTCGTGTTTTACCACCGGAATCTCAATTTTTGTAATGCCTCCAAAGTTGTTTTTTGTAGCACGATCGCCTTTTTTACCTTTCCCAAAAGTAATTGCGGTTTGGGTAAAAGAGAATAATTTGTATAAAATTCCAAGAATAAAAAGAGAAACACCCATCCAAATCAATCGATTGTAAATTACAACTTCTTTCATCGGAAGCAGGTTTTCATTTTGTTCTGAAACCGTCCAATATTTAGTATAATAATTTAAAGCCTCACTTCCGAAAGGTTCAAAAAGCGCCACAACATAACGGTTATCAGCGTCCCTTGTAAGATTTGAAAGAATAATTTGAAGCAAGAAAACAACGATTACTCCTATGAAACCCACAAAAATATTTCTGGAAACGGTAACCAACGTAAAGATAATAACTCCGATAAAAATCAAATTCGGAATCACAAATACAAAATACGTTTGCACAAAGGCAAGAACGCTAAAGTCAGTCAGCAAATCAGGGTTCACGCCAGGCATTACTGACGCAGTTAGAATTCCTAAAATCAATGAAAGTGTTATCAAAATAACCACAAACAGGGAACTCAAGAATTTACCGGCAATGTAATCTGTTTTTGTAAATGGATAAGAAAACAAAATTGTGTGCATATTATATCGAAAATCTCTGTAAACAGAAGTTCCCACAATAATTGGAAGCAGTAAATATATAAAGGTGTTTAAACCGTTTATCAGTCCGTTTAATGCAATTGGCGAGTTTGCGTATGCACTTGAATTTCTAACCGAACTCACGCTTTCAAAAACTCCAAAACTGATACAGCCGAAAAGCAATGAAATTAAGAAAAAGAGCGATAGAAATATGTAAAACGAGGCTCCTTTCAACCATCGTTTTAATTCGAAATTAAATATAGTTGAAAACATCTTATTTATCAGATTTTAGTGCAACAAAATAAACATCTTCCAGCTGTGGATCAGCGTTTATGAAGGTTTCGTTTGGTTTTTCAATACTGTACACTTTAATATTTAAAGTATTGTCTTGGTTGTATTTTGAAGAAATTACGTTAAATTCTTTTTCATACGTTTCCAGTTCATCGCGCGTGATGATTTTGGTCCAAATGAAACCTTTTAATTTCCCTTCAGCTTCCGCGGGAGTTCCTTGTGCCAAGATTTTTCCTCCGTTTAAAATGGCCATTTCGTTACACAATTCTTTCACATCGTCCACGATGTGCGTTGAAAAAATAACAACGTGATTGGTTCCAATTTCTCTCAACACATTTAAAAAACGATGACGTTCTGCAGGATCCAAACCAGCAGTCGGCTCATCGACGATAATCAATTTTGGATTGTTCAAAAGTAATTGCGCAATCCCGAAACGCTGTTTCATTCCTCCAGAATAACCGCTTACTGATTTTCCTCTTTGTTCATATAAATTGGTTACTTCAAGTACCTTTTTAACTAGAGCTTTCCTTTCAGAACGCGAAGAAATTCCTTTTAATCTTGCAAAATAATCCAACAAAGTTTCTGCTGACATATTTGGATATACTCCAAATTCTTGAGGTAAATAACCCAAGATTTTTCGAAGCGAGATATTATCTTCCAAAACGTTAATTCCTTCAAATTCAATGGTTCCTGAATCGGGTTTCTGCAAAGTGGCAATCGTTCTCATTAATGAAGATTTTCCAGCACCATTCGGCCCTAAAAGTCCGAACATTCCTGAATTAATTTCCAAATTCAAATTATCCAGAGCTTTCACTCCATTTTTATATGTCTTGCTTAAGTTGTTTATTTTGAGCTTCATAATTTTGTGGTTATAATTGATTGATTATTTTCATTAGTGGGAAGATAGACAATTTTGTTACAGCTTTTTAACGTTTTTTTGAAATACCTTTCTCTCAAGTATATTTCAAATGGTATTGATTTTTAATCTTTGTACCTTTGCCACTTAGAAAACAAAAAAAATGATAGAAGATAAAACGCCTCAACGCACAAGCCTCTCTGATTTAGGCGAATTTGGACTGATAAAACACCTTACTTCCAATTTTGAAATCAACAATCCTTCGACCTTAACAGGAATTGGTGATGACGCTGCCGTTCTTGATTTCAAGGATAAAAAAGCAGTTGTTTCCACCGATTTATTGATTGAAGGCGTACATTTTGATTTGGCTTATATGCCCTTGAAACATTTAGGTTACAAATCAGTGGTTGTAAATCTTTCAGACATTTATGCAATGAATGCAAAACCAACGCAGATTACGGTTTCTGTAGCGGTATCAAATCGCTTTCCTTTGGAAGCTTTAGAAGAACTATTTGACGGAATTGCGACTGCTGCAAAAGAATATAATGTAGACGTGATTGGTGGCGACACGACTTCTTCTCAAAAAGGTTTGATCATCAGTATTACCGCTATTGGAGAAGCTGACGAAAATGAATTGGTGTATAGAAACGGAGCCAAAATAACGGATTTATTAGTAGTTTCTGGTGACATCGGAGCGGCTTATATGGGATTGCAAGTTTTGGAAAGAGAGAAACAAGTTTTTCAAGTAAATCCGAACAATCAGCCTGATTTAGATGCTTACACTTATATTATTGAAAGACAATTAAGACCTGAAGCCAGAAAAGATGTGCGAACTCTGCTTCACGCTTTAGAGATAAAACCAACGGCGATGATTGATATTTCTGACGGGCTTTCTTCAGAAATCATTCATCTGTGCAAACAATCAGAAGTGGGTTGTAATTTATACGAAGACAAGTTACCACTTGATCCGCAATTAATTTCGGTTTGTGAAGAATTTAATATTGACAGTACAACTGTTGCGATCAATGGAGGAGAAGATTATGAATTGCTTTTCACCATTTCAATGGATGATTTTGATAAAATTAAAGGAAATCCTAATTTTTCAATCATCGGACATATGGTTCAAGAAAGCGAAGGAATTCATTTAATCACTAGAGCTGATACAAAAATTCCGTTAAAAGCGAGGGGCTGGAATGCCTTGGAGCAATAATTTACGGGAAATTTTTAAGCATAAAAAAAGCGATGGTTTGGGGATCATCGCTTTTTTATTTTTCCAATTTTTCTAAACAGTAAATTTTAGGTTAAGTCCATTTTTGGGGCAAAAAAAGGTTACATTACAAAATTTAATTACTGGTTGTTGGTTGGGTTGTTGATTTTAATATGAAAATTTTACTTTTTACAATTGTAAATTTACACGAACATCAGATAAGTTGTTTACGGTTTTCCCGCATATTTTCAATTACAGATAAAACCTAAAATTTTATATTTTTACCATTAAAAAAGCGATGCCTGGAGAAGCATCGCTAATTTATTTTTTGGTTGGTTAAGCAGCTTTTTATTTTTGTAGGTTTGTCAAATTTGGGGACTGACAAAAGGGTGGTATTTTATTTCAACTAACTGCTTATTTCATTTTTGGCTTTAATAATTCCTTTTGAGACTTATTGTTTTTAATAACTCTGTAAAAATAATATAAACGAATTAAAGTCGTTTACAGTTTTCCCGCATTTTTTCTTTCATCAAGCTATACGTCAAAGCATTAAATTAAAAAAACCGTCATTTCTTTCAAAAGACGGTTTAATTTTTCTGATAAAATCAAGCAAAATTGGCTGGTTTAGTCACTTTTTAGAAACTAAAAAAGGTTTAAAATTTTAAAAAAGCTTGATTCTAAGTACCTAACTCAAAATTCATTTGTAAAAATAGCTTTAAATGCCGAAACTTTTTTACGGTTTAACCGCATATTTTTTGAATCAAATATAACCTCTCAATTTTCCTTCAGAAATTAATGCTTCATCATCGCCTCCTTTTAAATTAAAAATATCCTTTAAATTTAATTTTCTTTTTTCCACAGCACTCAAAGATAAAGAAGTGTGCAACGGAATATTCTTGGTCTTGACGCCTCTGGATAAGTGGTATAAAATTTGGCGATCATATTCATCAATAAGCGTTCCATCCCCCGATTGTTGACTTACAAACTTGAGAACCGTTTGGCTGTAATAATTTTCGTTTTTTAGGATTTTATCGAAAGCAATTAGAAGTTCATCAAATGTCAAGTCGTTTTTAATGATAAGTCCGTTAGGGTTAATTGACTTAATAATGTTGTTTATTTTTAAGGACTCGGTGTGCATTGTCAATAAAATAACCCGACAAGAAGGCAAAACTTTTTTCATTAATCGAGCAAGATCTTCTCCTGACAAAATATTTTTTTCTGTGTAAGGAGGCATGCTTATATCAAAAAAAGCGACGTCATATTGGATCATATTTGGGTTTACCAAGATTTCATAAGCTGATTTACAATCGTTTGCTTGCGTAATTGTAAACTCAAATTTAGAAGGGTGGTATCCCGCAATTGTGTTTTTGTAGGCTTCAATGATAAAGGGATGATCATCGACAATTAAAATATTTATTTTTTTTGTCATTGCTATTCAATTTTTGTGTTGGTTTCAATTGGGACACTGATGGTAATGGTTGTTCCTTTTCCTGGTTTTGATTTTATATCCAGTATTCCTTTGCTCGTTTCGGCTCTTGACATCATATTTTGTAATCCAATACCTTTACTTTTCTTTTTAACCGAAAATCCGATTCCGTCATCAGAAATAACCATTCTCAGATATTTTTCTGATTTCTTGATTTCGATTTTTATATTTTTTGCTTGAGCATACTTATTTATATTCTGAAGGCTTTCTTGCAGAATTCTATACAAGTTGATTTTGAGTGTATTATCAAATTTTTCCCATTCAATTTGCATGTCAATTAAAAAAGTAACCTTTGCTTCTGAAAGATTTTCTTGTTGCTCAATAAGATTGTTAATAATACCTACAAAGTTATTATTAACCGCTGATTTTTCCCGATTTAAATCATGTGAAATTTCACGAATATCTTGTTCAATATTCTTAAGTTCAACAAGATATAAATTCCTGCTATCAATCGCGGCATCATCTTGTCTTTTATTTAAGGAATCTAAATTTAATCTCGCACCAAATAACCGACCTAAGATTCCATCGTGAAGTTCTTGTGCAATTCTGATTTTTTCATTTATTCTTCCTTCTTCAATTTTATTTTGTTGAAAAAGCATTAAGTTATAAATATCTTCATTGGCTTTTTGCTGTGTTTGTTTTAAAAGCAATTGTTGCGTTCTTGCACGCTGATTTCTAATTACAAAAAGCAAAATGCCTATCATGATAACAAGACCAAAAAAGAAAATCATATTTCTATTTTGCTCGGCAAGCTTATCTTTCTGTTGAATTATTTCATCGGTTTCATACTCTATTCTGGCAAATTTGTCTTTGATTTTTCTTTCCGCATTTTGAAGACTGTCATTGATTTTAATATATTCTTCAGAATAATCAGAAGATTTTTCAGAATCAACAACTCCAGTTTGTTTCAAAGCAGCCAATACGGCACGATAATTTTTGACTTCTTTTGAAAGCGTCAAGGCTTCATTTGCATATCTCTTTGCATTTAAAGTGTCTTTTCTTTCTAAATAAAATTCAGATAAATGTATTTTTACATAAATAATTCCGACTCTTTCATTCAGCCCTTCTCTGATTTTTAAAGATTTAAAATACAATTCTGGAAGGTTTGAAAAGTCTTTAATTTTGAATTTTGAGTAACCAATATTATCTAATAAAATAGCGAAAAGAAAAGAATTGTCTTCTACTAAATGTATTTCATCAATTGCTTGCTGAAATTTTTCGATAGCCAAGTTATGCTTATTCTGACGCTGATAAACATTTCCAATATTGTTCAGCGAATTTAATTTTTGAACTTGCAAATTCTGACTGCTATTTAAAGTAAGCTTCAAAGCCTTGTTGTAATATTCCAAAGCCTTCTCATAATCTTTTAATTCAGCAGAAATAAAACCGAGTTGACTATAAACTCTGTGTCTTTTTTCAACGTTTTGACTATTATCTAATACATTAAGTGCCTTAATTGCAGAAACCTCACTACCTGAAAAATCATTTTCATAGCTCTGTATTGTTGAAATATTTAAGTATGTATTAAATAAATTTTCTTTATCTTTCAATCTCAGATAAATCTTTTCTGCTTTTGAATAATAAGAATAAGCACTGTCTTTTCTAGTAGTATTGGTGTAATAATCCCCTAAATAACTATATGCCTTAGCAATATTTACGGTATCATTAGCAGAACGTGCTTTAGCTAAAATAATTTGAGATGCCTTCTGATATTCACCAAAATTATTAATATTAAAATAGCGATTGGCAACTTTGAAGAGATTGACCCTATTTAAAGAATCATTTTTTTGATTGATTAAAATAGCAAAGGCCTTTTTATTGTAATTCAGCCGATCTTCATAAGAATAGCTTTCCTCATTGGCTTTATCTAAATAAATCGCAAGAGTATCTGTAATGCTTTTATCGGAAAAATCATTTTTCTCCTTAGTGCATCCTAAGAATAGTAGACCAATTAGGAAAAAGAGGTGGTAATATTTTTTCAATAGTCTTAAAAGTTTGTTGCCAAAAATAGTAAATCTATTGGTATAAAAAAACTTACACTAAAATCTGTTTTCTAAAATAATTCTGAAAGTAAAACAAAAAAACCGACATAACTGTCGGCTTTTTTTTATATTAATTTTATTTCTTAGTTTCTTGCAACGATATCTACTTTTTTACCGCCTCCTGTTCCTGCTTGACCATTACCAAGGTCAGTGTTTACACCACCTGTTCTTACTGGCTCGCCTTGTCCTCCTGAATCAGCTGAAGTTGCTTCTACTGAAAAAGAAGTTAATACTACTAAAGAAAATAATCCGATTGTTAAGATAGCTTTTTTCATAATGTGTTCCATTTTGTGGTTAATGAATGTTTGGGAAATTTGTTTACTATTGATTGTGATGTCTCATTCTCACGATGTAAAATTACCAAGTTATTCATTATCAGTAATCTAAATATATATATATATGGTAGAACACACCATTCTATGAGTAGATGATATTGAAATGCGAGTAAATGAACCGATTTTAAAAAAAGTTGCTTTTTGACTATAAAACTTGAAGGGAGATTTTTATATTTCTAGATAATCAGAACTAGAAATAGCAGCAATGATGAGATCCACATTACCTTTGTACGATTTTGAGAAGGGAATTTTTGTAGAGGTATTTTTTATAAAACAAACTGAATTTCCGGTATGAATCCTTGAAATATGGTTTTTGTTTATGATATAACTATTATGTATGCGATAAAATTCCGAAGGAAGTATGTTCTCAAAATGTTTGAGCGTTTTAAATGCAGTAATCATTTCACCGCTATTTAAATGCATATCAGTAGAATTATTGTCTGCTTGAAAATAAATAATGTCTGCGGCGTTTAAAAACCGATAATCGCCATATGATTTAATACAGATTGTTAACGGAGAATCTTTTGTAACTACCGAAGGAATATCATTGTCAATAAAAACCGGGGCTTGCCCTTTTGCTTCTATAGAAATTTCAGCATCATTTTGAACTGTTTTTTCAAGTCTTAAAATTGTCTTTCGAAAATCAACAATTTGATGCGGAAATATCAAATAATCAAAAACACCGAATTTTATCGCCTCATAAGCAAGGCTTTCATTCTTTGCCGTGACCACAATTTTCGGAATCGCTTTTAAATAACGGTAAAGCTCATTAATTAACAAAAGTGAAAGCTTACTTTTTTTGTCTTTTGGTTCAATTTCAAGAAAAACCAAACTCGGCTGAAATTCTAAAATTGCATTAATTCCAGCATCATAATCATTTGCAGATGCCACAAAACGAAGGCTTTGAAACTCATCACATAATGATTGAATTTTCAAAACATTCTCTTGATTATCGTTAATGATAACGTAGGAATTACTCATCAATTGCTTTTACAAATTTGTTTTTGGAATTCCAATCAGGAATGCAAAAGCCTGACCGACGATTTATCGGAGCATTTTTTGATTAAGTCTATAATGTGGCAAGTAGTTTTGGGGTACTAATCTTAACCTTTAATAAAAAATCGTTTTTATATTATTTAGTTTACATTATTATGCAAAATTTCTCCTTCTTCTATGGTACTGAACAGAGACCAATTTAGTCTATTAACTACAAAAATAGAATTGTTGTTAATACAATCTTAATTTTTGTTGATTAAATAATATTAATATCATAAAAATCCGACGAAATACATGAATTTCAGCCATTTACCTGCATATTTTTTTATTATGTAAAATAAGAAAAGCAAAAATTTTAAATCATTACCTTATGGCGATATACATCTCTAGTTTTATTGCTAACAAAAAAAGCTGACCGAAATAGCCAGCTTTTAAAAATATTTAAAATAATGATTACATTTTCACCAACCAATTTTTCATTGAAACTTCGCTGTTGATAATAGCTCTTAATTCAGAAATAGCAACACGATCTTGTTTCATAGAATCTCTGTGGCGAATCGTGACCGTTTTATCTTCTAAAGTTTGGTGGTCAACTGTAATACAAAATGGCGTTCCAAGCGCATCTTGTCTTCTGTAACGTCTTCCAACGGCGTCTTTTTCATCATAAGCCACGTTGAAATCCCACTTTAACTCTTCAATGATTTCTCTTGCCACATCCGGAAGTCCGTCTTTTTTAACCAATGGCAAAACGGCTGCTTTTGTTGGAGCTAAAACGCTTGGCAATTGCAACACCGTTCTTGTTGAACCGTCTTCCAACGTTTCTTCTTTCAAAGAATTAGAGAAAACTGCCAAAAACATTCTATCTAAACCAACCGAAGTTTCTACTACATAAGGTGTGTAGTTTTTATTTTCTTCGGTATCAAAATACTGCATTTTTTTATTTGAAAATTGCTCGTGCGCTTTCAAGTCAAAATCAGTTCTTGAATGGATTCCTTCTAACTCTTTAAATCCAAACGGAAAATTAAATTCAATATCAGCCGCAGCATTTGCATAATGCGCTAATTTTTCGTGATCATGGAAACGGTAGTTCTCTTTTCCTAAACCAAGAGACAAATGCCAGTTCAAACGTGTCGTTTTCCAGTATTCATACCATTTCATTTCTTCGCCTGGCTTCACAAAAAATTGCATTTCCATTTGTTCAAATTCACGCATCCTGAAAATAAATTGCCTTGCAACAATCTCATTTCTAAACGCTTTTCCGGTTTGAGCAATTCCGAAAGGAATTTTCATTCTGCCCGATTTTTGAACATTCAAAAAGTTTACAAAAATACCTTGAGCCGTTTCTGGACGAAGGTATAAATCCATTGCGCTTTCAGCCGAAGCTCCTAATTTGGTACCAAACATCAAGTTGAATTGCTTCACGTCTGTCCAGTTTCTGGAACCCGTTTCTGGATCCGCAATTTCTAGTTCTTCGATCAAAGCTTTCACGTCAGCAAGATTTTCATCTCCTAACGATTTCGCCATTCTTTCTAGAATTTCTCTTTGTTTTGCTTTATATTCAACAACCCTTGCGTTGGTTTTGATAAATTCTTGCTCGTCAAAAGCTTCGCCAAAACGAACTTTTGCCTTTTCAATTTCTTTTTGCGCTTTCTGGTTTAATTTTTCGGCATAATCCTCAATTAAAACGTCAGCACGGTATCTTCTTTTTGAATCTTTGTTATCAATTAATGGATCATTGAAAGCATCAACGTGGCCCGAAGCCTTCCAAGTTGTTGGGTGCATCAAAATTGAAGAGTCAAGACCAACAATGTTTTCGTGCATTTGCACCATTGATTTCCACCAATATTCGCGGATGTTTTTCTTTAATTCAACACCGTTTTGAGCGTAATCATAGACTGCGCTTAAACCATCATAAATTTCGCTTGACGGAAAAATGTATCCGTATTCTTTTGCGTGCGAAACTACATTCTTAAATAAATCTTCTTGTTTTGCCATACTGCAAAAATATAAAAAATGGATTTGATTATCGACTTTAAATTAGGAAGAAAATTTAATTTAAAATAAGATTTGTGTTGCCGATAAGATTAATTCCAGAAAAAATATTAACAATATAATTCCCCTTGATTAAATTATTTTTATGTGCGTCTACCAAAACACAAACATCAACATTTTCTTTTGCGTAATTTATTGTTGTTTTTGCGCTGTAAAAAAGAGTTTTGTTTTTTATTTCCAGTACAGCGGGCGCTTTACTTACAATATTAGATTTTGGATTTATGATTTGGATAAAAATATCTTTGTCGCCCTTTTCAACCGAAGGATTGTCTTCTAAAGTAAAACACACCTTGATTTTTTCAGTTCCTTTTAATCTTTTCGTTTCTAATATTTTCTCCGAAACAACTTTAGATCCAATCGCACTGACATTTTTTGCTTTCAATTTCTTAAGCTCCATGTCACCGACCGACCTTTTTATTTCTGTCTGAAGCTTTGCAATTTTCGAATTTAAATTTAGAATCTCTTCTTTATTGCTCTCAAGATCAATCTGTTTGGTCTTCAAAATACTGTTTAAGTTGGCCAGCCGTTTTTCTTTTGAAGTATTGTTCTTTTCAAGGATAGATATACTGCCCTTCAGTTTTTTGATAGAGGTATCATATACTGCATTCGAATCCGTTGCTTTGTTTGTATTTAGGCTGCTCTCTTTTTCTAATCTCATATTTTTAATTAAAACAGAATCATACCGGATCAAGATTTCATTTATGTCATTATTATGAATTTTTTTATCCAATTCAATACTCTCGTTCAATTCTTTTATCTGATTTTCAAAACTATACAGCTTTGCAACCAGAGTGACAATCGAAACAGAAAGTACGACGACTGAAACTTTGATGACCGCTAAATAATTCTTTCCAAACATACTATAAGATAAAATTTACGCAAAATTAAAGTATGATGGCTGTGCCACAAAATATAATCGATGAAGAGTGAATTAAACAGCTAAGAAACACTTTATGCTTGACGTTCTTATTAAAAAACGTAATATACCCCCATTCTGTTTTTATTTTCTTAACAAATATCAATTTAATTTGTATTTTTAAGTTTCAGAATTAATTTTCAAGCCTACAAAATGTTACAGAATCTCTTCGACTTATTGTTTCCAAAAGTCTGTTTGGGCTGTGAAAATTTTCTTTTATCAAATGAAGATATTATCTGCACGTCTTGCCGCCACGATCTTCCGTTGACAAATTATCACCTAGAGCCTGAAAACGAAGTGACCAAAAAATTTTATGGAAGAATCGAAATTCAATTTGGCGCCTCGATGTTATTTTACCACAAACGCGGTATTGTTCATGAATTGATTCATAATCTAAAATATTACGGGCATCAAGAAATTGGTACATTTTTAGGGAATTGGTATGCCGAAGATTTGAAAAATCTTGAAATCACAAAATCTTTTGATGTCATAATTCCGGTTCCTTTGCATAAAAAGCGCCTGAAAAAACGCGGTTACAATCAAATTGAAACGTTTGGAAAAACTCTATCAGAAAAGCTTTTTATTAAATATGACGATTCTATTCTGGTTCGGAATATTTATTCAAAGACACAAACGAAGAAAAACTTTTTGGGAAGAACGGAGGTCAACCAAGCGATTTTTGACGTGGTTTTTACAGAAGATTGCCACGGAAAACATTTTCTTTTGGTGGACGATGTGATTACGACCGGTTCGACCTTGGAAGCCTGCGCAAGGGCCATTTTGAAAATTCCGGATTCAAAGCTGAGCATTGTTTCGATTGCTGACACTCACAATATGGGTTTTTAGCCCGGATTGGCGCGAAAAGCCCGGAGTTTTTAAATTTATTTTTTTACCGCAGAAAAACAGCGCCCGAAGGAAGCTCGTTTTTTTGCGTGTAAAAAAAGATTTAAAGACGAGGACTTGCAGCAGAAAGCCGGAATAGCTTCAAAAACAGAAATATAATTTTCTTAAAAGATTTCGTTTCCTCTAAATATAATTGTTATTTTGTGGCTAAAATATTTTTCTGATGTTGAAGTTTCGTTTTCAATTTTTACTTTTCATTTTGGCTTTAGCAGTTACGGGTTGCGCGAAGAGAGGCAGTATTACCGGAGGCTTGAAAGACACCATTCCCCCTGTGATGCGCTCAAGTTCACCCGAAAATTTCAGCACTAATTTTGATGTAAAAGAAATCAGGATCACTTTTGACGAATATATCAAGATTAAAGACGTGAACAAGCAGCTGATTGTTTCGCCTCCGATGGAATATCCGCCGGTGATCACGCCGACGAATGCGAGCAAGTACATCAACATCAGGATCAAGGATACCTTGCAGCCCAATACCACCTATAGCTTCAACTTTGGAAGCAGCATCCAAGACAATAATGAAGGGAATCCGTACCAGCAATTTAAGTATGTTTTTTCGACAGGAACGTATATTGATTCGTTGGAAGTCAGCGGAACGGTGAAAGATGCTTTCAATAAAGATGTGGAAAATTTTGTTTCAGTGATGTTATATGAAGTGGATGAAAAATTCACAGATTCAGTGGTGTACAAGCAAAATCCAAGATATATCACGAATACTTTAGACAGTTTAAAAACCTTTAAGCTTGAGAATTTAAAGGAAGGAAAGTACATGCTGATTGCAATGAAGGACTACAATAACAATTTCAAATTTAATGCAAACAAAGACAAAATTGCTTTTAGGAAAGAATATATTACGGTTCCGAGTGACTCTGCTTATCAATTAAAATTGTTTAACGAAATTCCCTCTTTTAAAGGTCAAAAACCTTATCAGGCTTCTGGAAATCGACTTGTGATTCCGTATGAAGGAAATGCGGACAAAATAGAAGTTGCTTTGAGAAACGGCAACGAAAACCTGCCAATTAAGTTGACCAAATTCCCTGAAAAAGATTCATTGCAAGTTTGGTTTCAACCCATAAAACCTGATTCACTAGGCATTTCAATAAAAAAAGGAAGCTTTGACAAAGAGTTCTTTGTTCGTATGAAAGAATTTAAAAAAGACACCTTAAGCCTCACGGCGATACAAAAAGGAACTTTGCATCCCAGAGAGCGTTTTACTATTAATTCAACATTACCGCTTGCTGACATTGACAAAGCAAAGATCAACTTGATGAATAAAGATTCAGTTGCTGTGCCTTTCACAACAGAATATGACGAATTTAATCAAAATTTATTTGTTGACTTTCAACGCGAAGAATTGCAAACGTATACGATGCAACTTTTGCCAGGTTCGATAAATTCTTACTTAGGTACCGCAAATGATACTTTAAAATATACGCTTAAAACGCAGGCTATCAAAGAATATTCAACAATGAATTTGACATTATTGAATGTAAAACAGTTTCCAGTTATCGTAGAATTAGTTACAAAAAAAGGAGACATTATCGCTTCTCAATATTCAGAAGTTCCAAAAGTTGATTTTGAAGGACTGGAACCTTCCACCGTTTTTATTCGTGTAATTTATGATACAAATAAAAATAAGGTATGGGATACCGGAAATTACTTGCAAAAATTACAACCTGAAGAAGTTATTTATAAATCAGTAGAATATAATTTAAGGCCAAATTGGGATTATGTTGATGAAGTCTTCGACCTCTCACAATAAATTATTTTATTTCAAAAACATCTCGGTCGTTTAAGAATCCAAGTTTTTTTCTGGCTAGATCCATTTTGCTTTTATCAAATTCTGCTGTAAAAACCCCTTCCGATTCTTGCGGTTCAATTGTAAAATTTCCTAAGAAATCAATGGCTTGGGAATGTCCCGGATAAGGATGATTATTTCCGTCTACACCGATCCTATTCACGCCAATGACATAAGCCATATTTTCAACCGCTCTTGCTTTTAGCAAAATATCCCAAGCCTGGATGCGTGGTTTTGGCCAATTGGCCACATAAATCAACAAATCATAATCTTCGCTATTTCGTGCAAAAACAGGAAAACGAAGATCATAACAAACCAACGGACAGATTTTCCAGCCTAAATATTCTACAATCAATTTCTCTTTTCCCGAAGCATAAATTTTTTCTTCTCCAGCCAATGAAAACAGATGCCGTTTGTCATATTTTTGGATTTCTCCAGAAGGAAAAACAAAAACCAATCTGTTGTAAAAAAGCTCCTTTTCTTTAATAATCAAGCTTCCGGTAATCGCAAGATTTTTTGCTTTCGCAAGATTTTTTAGAAGCAAAATTGTTTCGCCGTCCATAGTTTCTGCAACTTTTTCTGGATGCATTGAAAATCCGGTCGAAAACATTTCGGGTAATACAACCAAGTCGATTTCCTCAGAAAGCGAATTGATTTTTTCTTCAAAATAAGTGCGATTGATTTTTGGATTTTCCCAAACCAAAGGCGCTTGGATCATGGCGATTTTCATAGTGTCTTATTGTAAATCGGTCCTCTAAGATCGTTTTTTTTTACGATAATGATTCCGACTTTGATGGTATATAATTTGTATTACAACGTTCCATTTGTGTTCCTTTTCCCATAGCTTGGAACATTCTGAGTTTAAATTTACCAAAATCTAGGTTTTTAAAAACCGACTCTTAATTTAATTTTGCATCCTATTTTTGAACAACAATTTTTGTTAATTCCCCTCGAATTATAGGAATTGAATTCTTATAAAGATAGAAAATTTCGCAATCAGAAATGGCACGCTATCGTAAATTTTAATTTAGTTTACAGAAATTTCATCTATGAAAATAAACGCGTCCCCACCAGCTCCTTGATGCCAATCTGGAAGTTTTCCAAAATTATACGCTTTGACTTTGATATATTTTGCATTTGTAACTGGAATTTGAGTTTCAAAATCTATAACTTGAACTTCTGTATTTCTTGCATCTAATTTATTATCAATTGTTTTGACCAATTTAAAATTCACATTATCATCTGAAGTATAAAATTCTACTTTTGTCGGCATTAAAATCCAAGCTCTTGAATCTTGTAAAAAACGTGCTGAAACCGAAGTCACTTTTTTGGTTTCGTGCAAATCAATAACTGCTTCGAAATCTTGCGATTGAAAACCTTGCCAATCTCCTTTTCGCCAATTTTCACTACCAAAAATTCCATCAATCAAACCTTCTTCTCCACCCGCGTGGTATTGCGGATTGTATTTTGATTTGGTTTTGATGGTATAATTGTTAGGTTTTTTGATGAATTGGGCTGAAATTTTATCACTACCACCAAGTCCAGCTTCTAAATCAACAGCAGAATATGCAGTTATTGTACAAGACTTATTTATTTCAAATGGTTCAGAATAAACTTTAAAATCAGAATTATCAATCTTATATTTAATCGAGTAAGGTCTATAATTCTTGTCAAAATTATCATTATCCATAGAAACTAACAATTTATCTCTAAACGATTTACTTTCGGCTTGAATTACAGGAACGACAGTAATTTTGTCAAAACGCTGCTCTTTCGCTTTCGCCCAAACCTCTTTCAAATAACCATTCATTCCTTTTTTGGTTATGGTAAGTTCTTGCTTATCCTCAAAATTGATTTTAGCCTTCTCAAAATACGGCTTTGTTTTCGTCCATTCACCACTTCCTGGTGTAACCGAATACAATCCCATCGAACTCAATACATACCAAGCACTCATTTGTCCACAATCTTCGTTTCCTATTAAACCATCTGATGAGTTTTTGTAAAATTCATTCAAGATATAATTTACTTTCTCTTGCGTTTTTTCAGGTTTCCCAATATAATTATACAAATATGCCATGTGATGACTCGGCTCGTTTCCGTGAGCATATTGCCCAATTAAACCTGTGACATCAACTTGTTCGCGTCCGGTAGTTTTGCTTTCGCTATTGAACATTTCATCGAGTTTGGTTTCGAACTTTTCGGTTCCGCCATACGCTTCAATCATTCCCGGAATATCTTGTGGCACAAAAAACGAATATTGCCACGAATTTCCTTCGGTAAAATTATTGTTGACTTCTCTTGGATCAAAAGGTTTGTCCCAACCGCCGTTCTTTTTTGGTCTCATAAATCCTGTTTCCCAATCGAAGAGATTTTTCCAATTTTGAGAACGTTTCATAAAATAATCGTAATCTTCTTTTTTGTTTAAAATCTTCGCCATTTGCGCAATACACCAATCGTCATAGGCATATTCAACGGTTTTCGAAACGCTTTCGTGTTCATCATCAATGCTGATAAAACCATTCTTTTTGTACGCATCCAAACCAAAATGGTCCAACATTGCAGAATGTTTTGACGCTTCAAAAGCCTTTTCATAATCAAAACCTTGAATACCTTTTGCCATGGCATCGGCCATTACAGAAACCGAGTGATAGCCAATCATACAATCGGTTTCATTAGAAGCCAATTCCCAAACGGGCAATCTTCCGCCTTGTTCGTATTGCATCAAAAACGTATTGATAAAATTGGAAGTTCGCTTTTTATCAATCAACGTATATAAAGGATGAGCTGCTCGAAATGTATCCCAAAATGAGAAAACAGAATAATAATCGAAGCCTTTTGCAGTATGGATTTCGTTGTCTCTTCCTCGGTATTTTCCGTCTACATCTTGTGCGATATTCGGTTGCATCATCGTGTGGTACAAAGCTGTATAGAAGATCGCCAATTTATCTTTATCTGAAGAAGTGATTTCAATTTTTGATAATTCTTTGTTCCAAAGTGCCTCGGCTTCTTTCTTTACTTTTTCAAAATTCCAATGGTTAATTTCAGAACTATTTAGTTTTGCACCTTCGGTGGAAGTTGGAGAAAGCGATACTTTGACCAACAATTTTTCGCCTTTTTTCACTTCTTTAGAGAAACTCATTGAAAGCAAACTTCCTGCAAAAAATGTATCGGTAACTTTAGCAGGAGCAAATGCGTTATTGTTCACTTTTGTAATTTTCATCGGCTGATTGAACTCAATTCTTGCATAAACAAACTGATTCCTTGCCCAAGCTTCGCTGTTTCGCATTACTTCAATTGTCTTTTCATCAATGATCCTGACTTCTCCCATCAACAAATGGTCGCGATGGTTCAAATCTAAAACAATATTCGCTTGACCTTTTTCATGAAAAGTATATTCATGAAAACCAACTCGTGTGGAAGTCGTTAATCGAACGTCAATATCGTGCTTGTCTAATTTTACAGCATAAAATCCAGCAGTTGCTTTTTCATTTTCATGAGAAAATTTTGAAGAATATATTTTATTGTCCAACGAAGGTTCTCCCACCGTTGGCATCAACATAATATCGCCAAAATCAGAAACTCCCGTTCCGTTTAGATGCGTATGTGAGAATCCGTAAATTAAATCATCTGAATAATGGTATCCGGAACATCCGTCCCAACTCCCGTCAATTCTGGTATCTGGCGATAGTTGCACCATTCCAAACGGAACGGTCGCTCCCGGAAAAGTATGTCCGTGACCGCCCGTTCCAATCATCGGATTGACGTGTTGCTGGTAGTTTTGGGCAAAAGTAAAAGTTGAAATAAATAATAGGAGCGCGAAATATTTCATTTTGTTTGTTTTGTTTTTCAAATATAGGAAAATATTTAACGGAGATTCACGAAGGGTTTTCTACGAAAATTCGATAAGAAAATCTAATACAGCTCTATCAAACTTGTTAAAAACAAAAAACGCATCTGAAGGATCAGATGCGTTTAATTATATTCTTTTGGCTTTTGCCTAATTATTTCATGCTAGCTACCAAATATTCTCTGTTCATTCTTGCAATATTTTCAAGAGAAATTCCTTTTGGACATTCTACTTCACAAGCTCCAGTGTTGGTACAATTTCCAAAACCTTCTTCGTCCATTTGGCGAACCATATTTAAAACACGATCAGCAGCCTCAACTTTTCCTTGTGGCAATAAAGCGAATTGCGACACTTTTGCAGAAACGAACAACATTGCTGAAGAGTTTTTACAAGAAGCTACGCAAGCCCCGCAACCGATGCAAGTGGCCGCATCAAAAGCACGGTCTGCATCATGTTTAGGAATTGGAATTGTATTGGCATCAATGGTGTTTCCTGAAGTATTTACCGAAATAAATCCACCAGCGTGCTGAATCCTGTCAAAAGAACTTCTGTCCACCACTAAATCTTTGATTACCGGGAACGCTTTTGCACGGAAAGGCTCGATAAAGATCGTATCGCCGTCCTTGAACATTCTCATGTGCAACTGGCAAGTCGTTACAGCTCTGTCTGGACCGTGTGCTTCACCGTTGATGAAAAGCGAACACATACCGCAGATTCCTTCGCGACAATCGTGGTCAAATGCAACAGGGTCTTCTCCTTTGTTAATTAAGCCTTCGTTCAAAACGTCAAGCATCTCTAGGAATGACATATCTGGTTCAATTCCGTCGATTGGGTAATCCACGATTTTCCCCGTTTCTTTAGCGTTTTTTTGACGCCATATTTTTAATGTAAGTTTCATCTTTTTTAAGTTTTTTCGAATTAAGTATTGAGTATTGAGACTAAATCAAAAATCTCCTCTCTCCTTACTAATCTCTTATTTATAACTTCTTTGAACCAGTTTAATATTTTCGTAAACCAAAGGTTCTTTGTGCAATACGGCGTCGCTCGGTTTTCCTTTGTACTCCCAAGCTGCAACATAAGCGAAATTTTCGTCATCACGAAGTGCTTCTCCTTCTTCAGTTTGGTACTCTTCACGGAAGTGGCCTCCACAAGATTCTTGCCTATGCAAAGCATCTTTTGCGAAAAGCTCTCCTAATTCAAGGAAATCAGCAACACGCATTGCTTTTTCTAACTCTTGGTTAAAGCTATCAATTGTTCCAGGCACTTTTACATCTCTGTAAAATTCTTCACGCAACGCAGCGATTTCAACAATTGCTTCGTTCAAACCTTGAGCGTTACGAGCCATACCCACTTTGTCCCACATAATTTTACCTAATTTCTTGTGGAAATGGTCAACAGAATGTGCTCCGTTATTGTTGATGAACTTGTTTAATTGCTCTCTAACATTATTTTCAGCTTCTACGAATTCAGGAGTATCTGTAGATATTGTTCCTGTTTTGATATCTGGTGACAAATAATCTCCGATAGTGTAAGGCAATACGAAATATCCGTCAGCCAAACCTTGCATCAAAGCAGAAGCACCCAGTCTGTTTGCTCCGTGATCAGAGAAATTAGATTCTCCGATTGAGAAACAACCCGGAATTGTAGTCATTAAATTATAATCAACCCACGTTCCACCCATTGTGTAGTGAACTGCCGGGTAAATCATCATAGGAGCTTCATAAGGATTCTCATCTACGATTTTATAATACATTTGGAACAAGTTACCATATTTGTTTTTGATAACTTCTTTACCTAATTTTTTGATTAGAACCGCATCATTTTGATCCAAGTGCTGAATCAATGCTTGTTCTTTTCCGTAACGTTGAATTGCAGCAGCAAAGTCCAAGTAAACTGCTTCACCTGTCTTGTTTACACCATAACCCGCATCACATCTTTCTTTTGCAGCACGGGAAGCCACGTCACGAGGAACCAAGTTACCAAAAGATGGGTATCTTCTTTCCAAGTAATAATCTCTTTCTTCTTCTGATAAATCAGCCGCTTTCTTTTTTCCCTCACGGATTGCTTTCGCATCTTCCAATGATTTTGGAACCCAGATTCTACCGTCATTACGCAACGATTCAGACATCAAAGTCAATTTTGACTGGTGATCTCCCGAAACCGGAATACAAGTTGGGTGAATTTGTGTGTAACAAGGATTTGCGAAAAACGCTCCTTTTTTATGTATTTTCCAAGCTGCAGTCGCGTTACTTCCCATTGCATTTGTAGAAAGGAAAAATACGTTTCCGTATCCTCCAGAAGCAATGACAACCGCGTGCGCTGAATGTCTTTCAATTGCACCTGTAACTAAATTACGAGCGATAATTCCTCTTGCTTTTCCGTTTACGATAACTAAATCGAGCATTTCGTGACGGTTGTGCATTTTGATTTTTCCACGACCGATTTGACGGTTCATTGCAGAATAAGCTCCTAATAATAATTGTTGACCTGTTTGTCCCGCAGCGTAAAAAGTTCTAGAAACCAAAGTTCCACCAAAAGAACGGTTGTCTAAAAGTCCGCCATATTCACGAGCCAACGGTACACCTTGTGCCACACATTGGTCAATGATATTTGCAGAAACTTCCGCCAGACGGTGCACGTTTGCTTCACGAGCACGGTAGTCACCCCCCTTTACGGTATCATAAAATAAACGAAATGTTGAATCTCCGTCACCTTGGTAATTTTTTGCAGCGTTGATACCACCTTGAGCCGCAATTGAGTGTGCTCTACGAGGTGAATCTTGAAAACAAAATGCTTTAACGTTATATCCTAATTCAGCTAAAGTTGCTGCGGCAGAACCACCCGCAAGTCCTGTTCCAACAACGATAATATCAATATTACGTTTGTTTGCAGGGTTTACTAAATTAATATGGTCTTTATAATTTGTCCATTTGTCCGAAATTGGGCCATTTGGTATTTTTGAATCTAAGCTCATAATTTTATAAGTATATTATTTAGCAAAAAAGTGAATGTAAACAGGAATAATTGCAAAAAGAAGAGGAACGATTATAGAAAATCCTTTTCCGAATCCTTTAATTAATCCGTTGTATTTTGGATTATTTGCTCCGAGAGATTGGAATGCACTTGCAAAACCGTGCGATAAGTGGAATGCCAAAACAAACATTGCAATTACGTAGGAAATTGTAGCAATCAAGCCATAAGAGGCATCTTGAAAGAATGCAAAAGTAACTTTGTGCAAATCTTTGTATCCTTCAGCAATTTTCAAATTACCTGCTTTATCCCAAAATTCGGTGCGGTTTCTGATTTCTAAACCTGATTGCTCTAGGTTTACAGGAATATATTTGTCTTTACCAACAGATGATGTGATGTAAAAATCATATTTCTGACCTTGATAGTCAATTTGAGTCGTTTGCAACGGCATCTTTTCGTCAAAGTGCATTACAGCCCAAAAGTTAACCATGTGCGTCACGATGAAAACCAAAATCAAAGTTCCCAAAACCGCCATGTTTCTTGAAGCCCAAACAGTGTTTGCAGCTGCATTTTCTTTGGCATATTTAATCGGCCTGGCTTTTCTGTTTTGGATTGTCAGTAAAATTCCGTCCACTGCGTGAAAAAGAATTGAAATATAAGTTACATACGATAAAATTTTGACCAAAGGATTTGTGGTCATGAATAGTGCGTATTCGTTGAAGTGCGAATCATCGCTAAAAATCAATTGCAAGTTTCCAGCTAAATGTCCTACCAAAAACAAGCATAAAAATAAACCTGTTAGAGACATCCAGTACTTTTTCGCAAGTGATGACTTTAAGATTGCAGATTTTGCCATAAGAGTTGTTTGTGTTTTAAAAAATCACACAAAAATAAAGCATATTCAGTTAACTACAACCTTTTCGCTTAATTTATAATCAGTATAAAGTGGATGCCTTTCGCAGAAAATAAAGCGTAAAAATTCATTACCGATAATTTTTCTCTTCATTTCTTTTCTAAAACTCAAAAAAACCAGCAAAAAACACCCAATAATTACTTAAAAAGCATTTTAATTTGATCCAGTTTTAAAAGGTTTTTGTAACGTCTTTATCAACTACAATTATAAAGTCCGCAAGCTTTAAGTGTTCTTTCTCCATTCTTGAAATGTCTTTTTGAGAAACCGTTGCGATTGTCATAATTTTCAATTCTGGATTTCCTTGCTTCAAATACCAATATATCCCATCGAAATTATCACTGTGGAAACTTCCGTTATAATGCACCAAGGTTGTGTTAGGCTTAAGGTTCTGCAAAATAAAATGACCCATCGTCGCATCTTTGATGGCTTGCGCTTTTGGCATTGTTTCACTGGCGTGATCGCCCATCATTTCCAACATTTTTACATAACCCGGAAGGTTTTTATCATATTTTATAGGCAATGGCGCCATCCACGTTTTCTCTTCTTCTGACAATTTATCTAACGCTTGAAAATCTTGTTTGTACACCAAACTCGCATATCTTCTTGGCACATTTGTGGCCACAAAGTTTAAATTATTTCCTTTTGCAAAATCCACCAAAGGTTTGTAATCTGTTTTATGGTTGTTCCAAAGTCGCGCCAAAGTATCGAATGCTTTTTGGTTGATTTCTCCTTTTAAATATTGGTTCAATTGTTTTTGATTATCGGCTTCAATCATTTCTGCTCCCAAAACCAATTGCTTTTTGACGAACAAATCTTTCGTAAATTCCAATTGCAACCAATGCACGATGGAATTATCGTGGTGTTCCCCAAACAAAACAACTTCCGCATTTTTGGCTTGTTGCACCATTTTTTTATAGGTCGTTTTCTTTCCGCTTTTATCATACAATTGATACGGAAGTTTGTCTTGCGCCACAACAGTAAACGAAATCACGAAAGCCATTAGGCAGAAAAAACATTTCATATTTTAAATTTTATAATCTCAAGTAAAATTAGGCATAAATCAACTTACGGCAAAACCAAACTTTTTACAATACCAGAACCGATTTCAAATTAATTTTAAGACCTGCTAAATGGCAAAAAAAAGAACAATGAAACGCGTTCTAGCGCCAAAAAACGAATGGATTTTAGACAAAATTGAAAAAAATATTCCGAAATTAATTGGAGCTTGTTATTACAAATGAATAGAATAAATGCTTGAAAGACATTTTTAAGTAATTTTACAAAATGAAAACCGTTGCTCCAGCTCCAAATTTTTTAGATTACCTGATCGGATTTTCGAATTCTGACAACGAATCGTTTTTAAGCTTATTAGAAAAATCGAAAGAATCTTTCCGTTTTTTAGCATTGAAAAAGAATGATTTTTTTGTGAGAGAAGGCGAAGTATGCAACTATTTTTGCTTTGTTGAAAGCGGAATCCTGCAACATTCTATTGTTATTGAAGGTGAAGAAAAAACAACTTATTTGGCACTGAGAAATTCAGTTACTAGTTCATTAAACAGTTTTTTATTTGACAAACCTTCTCGAAAAAACATCAAAGCAATTTCCGATTGCAATTTGTGGGTGGTTGATTTAAAAGATTTCAAAAATCTAATTAAAAATAACGAAGCCTTTAATCAATTTTATTATAATTTGATTGAAAAACAGCTCTGCTTGATTGATGATTACCGCATTGATTTGCTGACACTTTCACCCGAAGAACGCTATCAAAAATTATTAGAAAACGATCCGAAACTCTTACAAGAAGTCCCACTGCACTACCTTTCGTCTTTCCTTGGAATCTCTTCCAGACACATGAGCCGTATCAGAAAAAACATAAAATAACGCCATTTGGCTTCTTTTTAAGCACCTATTTTCGCTACTTTTGAGGTATTAATTTCAAAAGTAATTTTATTATGAAATACCATCAAATCGACCGTCAGCTTTTCATCAAAAATCGTCAAAAGTTCACGGCCCAAATGAAGCCTAACAGCGTTGCCATTTTCAATTCTAATGATATTTATCCGGTTTCAGCCGATTCCACTTTGCCTTTTGCACAACACCGCGACATCTTTTATTTAAGCGGCGTGGACCAAGAAGAAAGTGTTTTGTTGCTTTTTCCAGATGCTCCGTATGAAAATTTAAAGGAGATTTTATTCTTAAAAGAAACCAACGAGCACATTGCCATTTGGGAAGGCGAGAAATTGACAAAAGAAAAAGCGTTTGAAACTTCGGGTGTTAAAACCGTGATTTGGTTGCAGGATTTTCATAAGACGTTGAAGGAAATAATGGCGTATTCGGACACGATGTACATCAACACGAACGAACATTACCGCGCCAGCATTGAAACAGAAACCCGTGAAGACCGTTTCACAAAATGGTGGAAAGCGAATTATCCAGCTCATAAAGTAGAAAAATCGAACCCAATCTTACAGCGTTTGCGTTCGGTAAAAGAAAGCCAAGAGCTTGATTTGATTCAAAATGCGTGCAACATTACCGAAAAAGGTTTCCGAAGACTATTATCTTTCGTAAAACCAAATGTGACGGAATATGAAATTGAAGCTGAATTGATTCACGAATTCGTTCGCAACCGCTCAAAAGGTTTTGCTTACACACCAATCATCGCATCAGGAAACAACGCAAATGTTTTGCATTACATCGAAAACAACCAGCAATGTAAATCTGGCGATTTGATTCTGCTGGATGTTGCTGCAGAATATGCTAATTATTCAAGCGATTTATCGAGAACAATTCCAGTTTCTGGACGATATTCTGAGCGCCAAAAAGCGGTTTACAATGCAGTTTTGAAAGTAAAAAATGAAGCTACAAAAATGCTTACAGCGGGAACACTTTGGAAACAATACCACTTGGAAGTTGGAAAAATTATGACTTCTGAATTGTTAGGTTTGGGTCTTTTGGACAAAGCCGATGTTCAAAATGAAAACCCAGACTGGCCCGCTTATAAAAAATATTTTATGCACGGAACTTCTCACCACATGGGACTTGATACGCACGATTATGGTTTGCTTCACGAGCCAATGCAAGCCAATATGGTTTTCACCGTTGAGCCTGGAATTTACATTCCTGCAGAAGGTTTCGGAATCAGGATTGAGGACAATGTTGTGGTCCAAGAATCTGGCGAACCGTTCAATTTGATGCAAAACATTCCGGTGGAAGCAGAGGAAATTGAGAGTTTGATGAATGCTTAATTAGAGAAAAGAAGAAAGAGAAAAGACGGTTTGCGAAAGTGAACCGTCTTTTTTTTGGAACAAAGACCTCTAAAATCTCGAAGGATTTAATCCGTTAAAATCCTTTAATCTGTGGCACAAAAATGTAGCTGATGAATTAATAAATGATACTTTTGCACTATAAAAATTACCTTCGTTGAAACAAATAATCTACAAAAACACAAAAATCGCTTTCACTGATTCTGGCAAAGGAACAGCTATTGTTTTCTTACATGGATTTTTGGAAAACAGCAAAATGTGGAATTATTTTATTCCGGAATTGTCTAAAAAATACCGTACAATTTCGATTGATTTACTGGGCCACGGAAACACCGAACCAATGGGCTACATCCATTCTATGGAAGACAATGCCGATGTGGTTCACGCCGTTTTATCAGAATTAAAAATCAGAAAAGCCGTTTTTGTAGGGCATTCCATGGGCGGTTATGTAGCTTTGGCTTTCGCCGAATTATATGCGGACAACGTTAAAGGAATGGTGCTTTTAAATTCTACTTCCAGAGCAGATTCTGACGAACGAAAAATAAATCGCCACCGTGCTATTAAGGTTGTAAAACAGAATTACACCAACTTTGTTCGACTTTCAATTGCTAATTTATTTTCAGAAAACAACCGCGAAAGATTGGAATCTGAAATAGAAAACGTAAAATCAGAAGCGTTAAAAACGCCTTTGCAAGGAATTGTAGCTTCGCTCGAAGGAATGAAAATCAGAAAAGACCGGGAAGTTATTTTGCACTTTGCACCTTATCCGATGCTATTGGTTTTAGGCAAAAACGACCCCGTTTTAAATTACGAAGAAAGCATCGAACAGATTGAAAATACCGATGTAAAACTTCTTACTTTCCCCGACGGACATATGAGCCACATTGAAAATCGCGAGGAGCTGATTAAGAATTTATTGGTATTTTTAAAGAATTTATAAGTTATATTTTTTCTTCAAAAGAAATATCCTGGTTTAAAATTTCATTCAAAAGCACGACTAATTGTTCTACATAATTAACCGAAATTTCTTCATTGATTATTGTATTTTCTGTCTTATCAACTTTAAAATTAAAAGGTAAAAAACCGTTTTTTAAATTCTTGAAAGAAATAATTCCGACTTCCATTTCTTCGCTCTGGAGATTTGGCTCGTACATAAAAGCATACGCCAAAACCTGAATAATTTTATCTGATTTGATTTCTGAAGTCAAGTTATCCCATTGTTTCAAGGTTACATCTCTGGCTTCTACTTTACCGGTTTTATAATCGATGATTCTGATTTTCCCGTTGCGGAGTTCAATTCTATCGACATTTCCCTTAATCAAAACAGGAAAGGGCAACGATGGATGTTCTAATTTTCGTTCGTATGTTTTTTCTAAAGCAAGTACTTTTACGGCATCACCATTTTCAATTTCTTTTAATTCTACTTTTAAGAAATTCAAGACGTTTCGCTTGGCCACTTCAAAAGCCAGCAGGTTTCTTCCTTTTTTAATTTCGCCTTCTTTATAAACTTCTTTAAATTGTTTTAATACCTCGTCGTCGATTAATGTAATACAATTTTTGATATCTTCTGAAGAAAGAAATTTACCTAGTAAAGGTTTGTACAATTCCTCTAAAGTGCCGTGAATTATGGTTCCTAAAGTATTTAAGGCAATGTTTTCCTCCACTTCTTCTACTTCACGGATGCGGAGGATTTTCTGCATATAAAACTGAATCGGATTGCGAATGTAAGACGTCAATGCCGAAGGAGAAAATCCGTTTTCAGCAATTTCTTTCAGTCGTTCCATCACTTTTTCAGACTTTGGAATTACGATCGGCTGGTACGCAACGTCTGGCAAAGTAGCGTTGTAAATTTCGTGTGTAATAGTATGGTTTTTCTGTTTTTCTACTTCCAATTGCGTAATGAAACGGCTTTTTTCACCACCATCGAGTCCGTCACTTTCGGTATTGTAAAGCAAATAAATAGTTTTGGCTCTTTGTAATAAATGATAAAAGTGATAGGTATAAATCGCGTCTTTCTCTTTGTACGTCGGCAAACCTAATTCAATTTTCACGTCATAAGGAATAAATGAGTTTTGCGTTTTTCCGGCCGGAAATTTGCCCTCGTTCATTGAAGTCACAATTACGGTATCAAAATCTAAAACACGGCTTTCCAGCACTCCCATAATCTGCAAGCCGTTCAACGGCTCGCCTTCAAAAGAAACTTCTGCAAGGTCTATAATCTGTTTGTAAATAGCGTAAAGCGTGTCAATCGTATCAATGTGCTGATGGTTTGAATAATAATTCATCAGCTTGTTAATCACCTTAAAAATAGAAAACACAAAAGCCTTCGTGATTTTTTCCTCTTCAGAATCATTGCTTAAATTCGACTTGATCTGAAGCAATAATTTTGAAATAACTTCCAAAACCGGCATCGCGCCGTTTTCCCACTTTTGGAACAAAAGAAGAAAAAGTTCGCTTTTATTTTGTTCCAATTCAAAGACTTTGTTTTGGGTAATAAAAGTATAATTATTGGAATTGATGATTTTAACCAAATCGCCTGTTTTGGCATAAGGTTCCACCAACGGATGCGTCAAAATATCGAGTACGTCTTTATAATAAAATACATAGCTATTTTGGTTTCTTGAAAGTGCATTGGTGTGCATTTTGAACAATTTGGCAATAAGAATCTGGGCCGGATTATTTTTCCCCGAATAACCCATCGTAATATTTAAAGCGCCAACGCTGTTTGGAAGCGAATACAGCAATGGAACCAACAGATTTTCTTCGCCCAAAACTATGGCTGTTTTGTTCAACGAATTTGCGTTCTGTTCAATATGTTTTTCGATAATATCTCCAGCAATTTTAGCTTGGCCAATCGTTTTTGGAGTTCCGATGATCTGGATATTTTTTGTAGCAGAAAAATCATTTACAATCCATTCAAACGGATTGGCTTTGTAATGCGTCCAGCTTTCCTTAAATCGTCTTAAAAACAAGCCCGCATCGTGAAATGGGTCTGTCAAAAAAGCATCGTCAGCATCCCAGAAGATTTTAGCCTTATCAGAAGCCAAGAGATGTTGCACGATTTTTTCTTCGGAAGCGTTCAAAGCATTAAAACCAGCAAAAAGATATTCAGTACTGCCAATCGAATTTGAAAAAGAATCTAGATTTTTTACAGCTTCTCGGTAAATCAACCCTTGGTAGCCAATTCCTTTATTTAAAAGATGATTGTAAAGTGATTCGTAATATTTGGGAAGCAAATCCCAGAACTGAAGATAACTGTCAATCATCTTGGTTCTTTTCTCGGCATCAAGCGACCAGTGTTTGATATCTTCAATATCTTTTAAGTAAGATAAAATGTGATTTGGCTCTAATAAATAGCGGTCAATTTCATTAAAATCTTGAAGCAATGTTTTTCCCCAATTGGCAAAAAGCTCAAAGGTTTGCTGTTTTTCCTTGGCAGTAATTTCGAGATACACTTCATAAAATTCAAAAACCAATTCAATGCTGTCAATGGAACGAATGTTAGCGATCTCTTGTACAAAATCTTCGATGCTAATAATCTGTGGCGCAAAAACGGTTTTGTCAGTAGCATTTTTCATAGCTTCAATTAAAAAAACCTTGGCTCTTTTATTAGGCAGGACCACAACCAAATCTGATAATTTGTGGTCGTAATTATCGATTATCGTTTTGGCAATTTTATCAAGAAATGTAGTATTCGTCATAGGGTAAAAATAAAAAAACGCCTCGAATTTCGAGGCGTTTTTAAAACTTATTTAAGGATGTAATTAATCTTTGATCAATTTCACTTCAACTCTTCTGTTGTTAGCTTTACCTTTAGCAGTTTTGTTAGTATCGATTGGTTTAGTTTCACCAAATCCTGTAGATCTTAATCTTGAAGATTCGATTCCGTTTTCAATCAAGAAGTTTTTAACTGCTGCAGCTCTGTTTTCAGAAAGCGTTTGGTTTAACGCGTTTGAACCATCGCTATCAGTGTGACCTTCGATAGAGAATCTTGAAGTTGGGTATTCTTTAAGGATAGCGTTGATAGCTTCCAATACTGGCATAGTTTCTGGTTTGAAAGTTGCTTTTCCGCTGTTAAACAAGATCGTTTTAGCGTAAGCATTCAATTTATTAACTTGCTCTTCAGTAATTTCTGGACATCCGTTGTTAGCAACAGTTCCTTTAACATTAGGACATTTGTCATCTTTGTCAAGAACTCCGTCTCCGTCAGTGTCTGGCCATGGGCAACCACCGTTTTCTTTAGGACCTTTAACCTCTGGACATTTGTCATCTTTATCAGCAACACCGTCTCCGTCAGTATCAGGACAACCGTTTAATGCTTTTGGACCAGCAACTTCTGGACAAGCATCATCTTTATCAGCAATTCCGTCTCCGTCAGTATCAGGACATCCTTGGAATTCTTTTAAACCAGCAACTTCTGGACAAGCGTCATCTTTGTCTGGAATTCCGTCTCCGTCAGTATCAGGACAACCTTGGAATTCTTTTAAACCAGCAACTTCTGGACAAGCGTCATCTTTATCGTAGATTCCGTCTCCGTCTGTATCTTTTCCTCCAAATTTGAAAGTAAGACCAGCGAAGTGCTGCATGTGTGAAGCAACATCAACATCAGGAGTTCTAGTATCGTCAAATGAGTGTTTGTAAGTTGATTGAAGAGAAAGACCAACAGTTTCTGTAAACCAAAAAGTTAATCCTAAACCTCCATTCACAGTTCCAGCGCTAGCGTCACCAATGAATGTATAACCTCCACCTACTTGAAGAGATGGATCAATCACTTTAGATCCGATCATTTCCATGAAGCTATATTTAATAACTGCATCAACTCCATAGTAAGTTAAATCACCAGGATTTGTAGTTTCAAAAGTTGAAAGTGTTCCTGGAGTTTTACTGTTTACGAATTTGTCAATTTTGTTAACAGATCCTGTTACACCAAAGATAAATCCTGACCCAACGTATTTAGATACGTTTAAGTAAGATACAGATGGAAGAATGTTCCAATTGTCTTTTACGTTGTAGAATTCGTTAATTTGATCTCCAAATTTGTAAGGAGCACTAATTCTTGTATCCACGGCGTTGGCACCAAAAGTGATAGCCCACGGATTGTCGCTATCTTGTGCATTGGCGTTCAAGCCGAATGCTAACAATGCAGCAACAAAAATTTTGTTTAGATGTTTCATACTTAATTTTATTAGATTACAATACGTTAATTACAGACAAAAGTAAGATCTTAAAAATTAATTACAAAGATTTCTGTTAAAAAATTAACGCAAATTTAGTTAAATGTTAATTTAGATCACTTTTAATTGCTTTCCTACAATCGTAAAAGCTTGAATAGCAGCGTCTAAATGTTCTTTTGTGTGCGCTGCAGATAATTGAACTCTTATGCGCGCTTTGTCTTTTGGAACCACTGGAAAGAAAAATCCTATAACATATATGCCATTTTTTAGCAATTCATTTGCCATAGTTTGTGATAACTTTGCATCATAAAGCATAACTGGCACTATTGCAGAATCCCCATCGATGATATCAAAACCGGCTTCCTTCATCCCTTTTTTGAAATAATTGGTATTCCATTCTAGCTGGTCTCTCAACGTTGTATCTTTTTCTAAAAGCTCAAAAACCTTGATTGAAGCACCCACAATAGCTGGCGCCAAAGAGTTTGAGAACAAATAAGGGCGTGAACGCTGGCGCAAGATTTCTATGATTTCTTTTTTGGCAGTTGTGTAACCTCCCATCGCGCCACCCAAAGCTTTTCCAAGGGTTCCGGTGATAATATCCACGCGGCCCATCACGCCTTTTGCTTCTAAAGTTCCTTTTCCGGTTGCACCGATAAATCCAGCGGCGTGGCATTCATCCACCATTACCAAAGCGTCATATTTATCTGCCAAATCACAGATTTTATCTAACGGAGCGACAACACCATCCATAGAAAAAACACCGTCAGTCACGATGATTTTAAAACGATGCCCTGCTTCATTTGCTTTAATTAACTGCTGTTCCAAATCTTCCATATTGCTATTTTCATAACGGTAACGGGCAGCCTTGCACAAACGGACTCCGTCAATGATCGAAGCGTGGTTCAAAGAATCTGAAATTATCGCGTCATTTTCTCCTAACAAAGGTTCAAAAACACCTCCGTTGGCATCAAATGCGGCCGCGTATAAAATCGTATCTTCTGTGCCATAAAAATTAGCGATTTTTTGCTCTAAAGTTTTGTGAATATCTTGAGTTCCGCAGATAAAACGAACCGATGACATCCCGAAACCGTGCGTATCTAAAGCGTCTTTTGCGGCCTGGACCACTTCTGGATGCGAAGACAATCCAAGGTAATTGTTGGCGCAAAAATTCAACACTTTTTCACCTGTAGAAATCGTGATTTCGGCTCCTTGCGGTGACGTGATAATTCGTTCTTTTTTAAAAATTCCGTTGTCTTCAATAGCTTGCAATTCTGACTGAAGATGTTGTTTAATTTTTCCGTACATTTTTATTTATGATTTTGGATTTATGATTAAGCGTATTATCTTTCGACTAATTTGGCTACAAATTTACTACATTTACTTGTTCTCCGATATAAACCAACGCTTTTTTGGTCACTTTAAAACCCATTTCTTCGATGGCATTTTGATAGGTTTCCAATTGCAACTGGTATTTTTGGTTGTGGACTCCGGTTTTGTAATCCAATAAAAAAACTTCTTTATTTTGAGACAAAACCATTCGGTCTGGCTTGATTGGAGAGCCTTTTTTCTGAATAATTGTCTGCTCATTCATCACTTTATTTCCTTCCGAAAAATAAAAAGAAAGTTCCGGATGATTTAAAATATGTAGAATCGTTTCCTCCACTTCAGCGCTTTGAATTTCAACAATCAATCCGTTTTCGATGGCTTTTGAAAGTGCCAAATCCACATCCGAAATGGTTTCAATATACGACAAAATCTCGTGCACCACATTTCCATATTCAATCGCTTTTTGCTGATGCGTTCCCCACATTAACGATTCTCTTTGGGCAATTTTTATCGCTTTAGGATTCAAAACTTCTTTTACAAAAGGCACTTTTGGCGGTTCAATCTCTTTTTCTTTTTTATCAGATAATTTTTCTGGATTTCCGATTTCGTATTCATATTTATCTACATTAAAATCGGCAAAATTTTCTAAATATTTGATAAAAAAAGTCGCCATATTATTCTTCGGAATTTCTCCTTTTGACGACAAATTCATATTTGAAATCACATACAATTGTTCTTCCGCACGCGTTAAAGCCACGTACAAAACATTCACATTATCAAGCAAATCTTCCTGCTTTTTTTGATGGTATACAATCGACGCTTCTTCGCCAAAACCTTCGACAGCACTTGAATTATCAATCAAAACTTTTGGCAGTTCCGATAAATTTTCTTCGCTGTCCAACCATAATTTATCCTTTGGCTTTCGCGAATAATCTTCTTCGGCAAAAGGCATAATTACGACCGGAAACTCCAAACCTTTCGACTTGTGAATCGTCATAATTCGAACTGCATTTTTTCCTTCGGGAGACGGAATGCTGAATTTGCTTCCGTTTTTCTCCCAATACTGTAAAAAATCCGTGATTCCTGCTTGATTTTTCACATCTCTTTCCAACACCAAATCCAGAAAATACTGAATATAAGCGTTATTTTGATTCAAATTGATAAACTTCGAAACGATGATTTCAACGGCTTCATACAATGATTTTCTTCGTAAATTTTGAAACGAAAGTGCTATCTCAAATTTCATCAGCCAATTTTCAAATTCATTTTCAGCCGTAAGTTGCATTCCTTCGGCGATAAAGTCGTGAATAGGAAGCTCCTTTTGAATATTTTGAGCGATATATTGCAACAACTTCGCCTTGGATTCTAAATCGTTGCTATTCTTTAAGTAACGCAACACATTTAAGATAAAAATAACTTCGGTCGCATTTTCAATCATCAAAGTTTCTGAAGAAAGCAAGGGAATTCCTTGTTCCGTAAGGTAATTGGCAATCGCAATTCCTTGGTCGCGCTTTCGCGTAAGAATGGCAATTTCTTTGTATTCAAAACCTTTGTCAGTTGCTTTTTTGATCGCATTTAAAGTCGCCAAAACAAACAATTCGGTTTTATCCAAAGCTTCTTCATCAGAAGCATCGCTGGCTTTTTCAACTGGCGGAATAAACGAAATATTTACATAACCGCCCACTTTTGAATTCGTGTTTTGGTGGCTGTGATTTTCGTATAAATTTTTATAATCTTGGTTTTCAAATTCTCCCGAAAGCATCTTGAAAAACCGATTATTGAACTCAATTACTTCAGAATAACTTCGGTAATTGGTGTCTAAATGTTCGACTTTTTTAGTGTGATGGAAAAAATTATTTTCCTTTTTGCTCAACTCGATAAACTGTTCTGCTTTTCCGCCACGCCAACGATAAATCGACTGTTTTGGATCGCCCACAATCATTAACGAACCTCGTTCTCCAATTAAATTTTCGCTCGAAAGCGCATTATCAATCAACGGAATCAAATTTTGCCATTGCATTTCAGACGTATCTTGAAATTCATCAATGAAAAAATGTTTGTATTTTTCGCCCAAACGTTCATAAATAAACGGCGCTGGCTGGTTCTGGATTTCGCGATGGATGATTGCGTTAAATTCTGAAATGGAAAGAATATTTTGTTCTTTTTGAATCTTTATAAGCTCTTGACTGACTGTATTCAAAAGCGAAAGCGGTGTGATATTTTTCAAGAAAGCATTGTAAAAACCAATTTTCTCGTGATTTTTATAAATGCAACTTAAAACCGAAAGCATTTCTGGAATTATCGATTCAATAATCGCCTTGTCTTTTGCTTTTGCGTTGACTTTGACATCGTCAAATTCGTGATAGGTTTTATTTTTTGCATTGAATTTATTGTCTTTTATACTGTACAGATGTTTTGGAAAATAGCTTCCTGAAAATGATTTTTCATCAATTCCGTTGGATTCAATCTGCCTCAAGATCTGTGTTGCAATTTCGACGCACTCTTTTTCTAATTCTTTTACAGCTTCCTGGATTTTCTTTTTAATCTGGACAAATTCAGCAATCGATTTGTCTTGAAAATGCATTATTTCGTTGCGATTGTTTTCATTGAGAAGCAATCTTCCGGTGTCCATAATTTCGCGCGTGATGTCCCAACTTTTATCGTCGTCGGTTTTTTCCATCGTGAAATCTACGAGCAATTTTGTCAGCGTTTCTTCTTCACCCGCTTGTGCAATAATAGCGTCAACAGCTTCGGTCAAGAGATTGTCGGTTTCAAGCGAAACGTCAAAAGTGATGGGCAAGCCTAAATCGTGTGCAAACGCTCGAATGACTTTGTGCGTGAATTTATCAATCGTGGAAATATCAAATGCCGCATAATTGTGGATGATATTTTTGATGATCTGCTGTGACTTTGCCTTGATTTCAAAAACTTTCAATTTTGTTTCCTCGGCAATGATTTCCATTAAATCGACAGCTTTTTTGTTGGGCTCGTCTTTGGTAAATTCAAAAAGGCTGCTGACGATCCTGCCTTTCATTTCGGCCACGGCTTTATTGGTAAACGTAATGGCCAAAATGGTTCGGTAAGCGTCTGGTTTTCGTGAAGTCAAGAGAATTTTTAAATATTCTTTGACCAACGTAAATGTTTTTCCCGAACCTGCGGAAGCGTCGTATATTGAGAAGGCGTGTTTTTCGTTTTCTTCCATTTAAGTTTTTATTCTAAAATTATTAAAACGCCTAATTCACATTGTGCAGAAAAACGTCTGCGGGAATACTAAAATAATTTTTTAATTTTTGAGCCATCTTCAGCGTAATCTCCCGTTTGCCAGAAAGTACTGCTGAAACGTGACCCTTACTTCCAATTATCGGTTCAAGATCTTTCGCTTTCATTCCCATTTCTTGCATTTTGTATTTTATAACTTCCAGAGCGTCAAGTTCAGGCAATTGAAAGTTTTTTTCGTCGTAATCTTTTATTAAGACAATAAGCAAATCTAATTCATCACCTTCTGGTGTATTTGGCAAGGCGTGAAAAATTTCCATCATTCTTATGGAAGCTTTGTTATAATCGTCTTCTGTTTTTAATACTTTCCAGTTCATCGTTATATCTTTTTGTCTGTTAAAATGGCGATGTCAAATGCGATTGTTTCCACATTTATTTTATCATATTCTTTGTGGGTTCCAAACCAAATCACATAACACGCGCCTTGAAGAAAATTCACAGAAACAATTAATCGAAATTCATTGCCTTTAATATTGAAAATAACGCGATTATTATTGACAATACTTGCGTTACCATACACTTTTTTAAGCTGATTAAAATTCTGGAATTCGAGTTTTGAAAATTCATTGTACCAGATAAGCAGTTGCGTTTGGGCAATTGGATATTTTGTGGCGTAATATAAAATTGTTTTCTTGATGAGTATCTTCATTACAAAAGTAATTAAAAGTTTTCAATTTGCAAACTTTTTGTTGTTTGCAAATGATTCTGAATGTCGGCAAACTTCGTCAATAGCCCTGATTGTAGCGGAAAGCCCGGAGTTTTGAAATCTATTTTTTGCTGCAAGAAAAACAGCGACCGAAGGAAGCTCGTTTTTTTGCTTGTAAAAAAAGATTTTAAGATGAGGACTTGTAGCGGAAAGCAGGAATAGCTTCTTATAAAAATCTTCACATTTCACTAAAAAATCATAAGATTATCATTTGCATTAATACAATTATAACAAAATAGTATTTCCGATTCCAAAGTTAAATGTTTAATTTTGAAATAAATATTTTATAAAACTTTAAAACAATCCGACTATGGCTTTTGAATTACCAAAATTACCGTATGCTTATGATGCATTGGAACCACATATTGATGCTAAAACTATGGAAATTCACCATACAAAACATCATAATGCATACACGACTAACTTAAATGCTGCTATTGCAGGCACTGATTTAGAAGGCTTAACGATTGAAAACATCTTGATCAACCTTGACAAAAAGAATGCTGCGGTTAGAAATAACGGCGGTGGTTTTTACAATCACAATTTGTTTTGGAAAGTAATGTCGCCAAATGGCGGCGGTCTTCCAAAAGGAGAATTATTGGACGCGATTGAAAGAGATTTTGGAACTTTTGAAGAGTTTAAAGCGAAGTTTGCAAAAGCGGGCGCGACTCAATTTGGTTCTGGATGGGCTTGGCTTTGTGTTCAAAAAGGTGGAAAATTAGACGTTTGCGGTACTCCGAACCAAGATAATCCGTTGATGCCAGAAGTGGGTTGCGGTGGAACTCCAATCCTTGGAATGGATGTTTGGGAGCACGCTTATTACTTGAACTACCAAAACAGAAGACCTGATTATATCGAGGCTTTTTTCAATGTGATCAACTGGGAAGAAGTTTCAAGAAGATATGCTTCTGAGAAATAATATTTCTTTTGAAATAAATAAGCGTTCTGAAAAGAGCGCTTTTTTTATGCTTTGATTTTTAATGACTTCGATGTTTTGTAGTACTTTTGAAATCTGAAAAATTTTCCATTGAAAAAATACCACTTTTTATATTTATTATTTTTTGCGTTTTTATCTTTTTCGTGTTCAAAAAAGAAGCTTGATCTGAATTCTAATTCGAATGACAGCCTTTCCGTTTATTTGGAAATTGCCAATGATGATGCCGAATCTCATAAAAAAAGAATGGAAGTCACTGAAAAAGCATTAAGAATAATTTCAAGTCAAGAAAACGATTCTATGTATCGCGTTAATCTTTTTAAGGTTGCGAATCGCTATTTTAATATGCCCAATTGGCCAAATTATAAGAAAACGGTAGAATTGCTGGTCGAAAAGTCAGAGATATCAAAAGACAATGAAAGCCTAGCAAAAGCCTATAGTTATATGGGAGACTATTATTTTAGAAATACTAAAGCCGATTCTAGCTTTTTATTTTATAAAAAAGCAGAAAGGCTTTATATCGAACAAAAAAATGATGCAAAATTAGGTAAATTATACATCAGCTTCTCAAGAGCACACTACATGATTAACGATTATGGCGGTTCTGAATTCATGGCTGTAAAGGCTTTAAAAGCCTTAAAGAACACAAAAGACTCTGTTTCGATTTTTGAAACCTATAATCTTCTGGGCGTGAATGCCAATTTAATGCGTCAAACTGATGAATCCTTAAAATATCATAAAAAAGCATTAGCTATTTTAAATAAGTATAAATTCCCATCCTCTTTTCAACTGAAGTCATTGAGTTATAACAACATTGGAACTGTTTACATAACCAGTGGCAACTATGACCAAGCAATCAAGTATTTTAAAATCTCTCTTGCTCAAAAAGACCATTTTTTAAATAATCCTGAATCTTACGCACGGACTTTAGACAATCTTGCCATTGCACTTTTTAAGAAAAGAGATTTCACGCTTTTACCAGACTTATTCTATGATTCGATAAAAATAAAAGACAGCTTAAACTTGACTTCAGGAATCGTCACTTCTAAAAACAATTTATCAGAATATTATCTGTATTTAAAAGACACGCTACAAGCAAAAAAATTGGCTCAAGAATCCTTAAAGCTTTCTTATAAATCGAATATCCCAGAAGATTTATTATATTCTTTAAAACGTTTGGCTTTTTCAGATCCAAAAAACGCCACTAATCATTTTGAGAGATACAACCATCTAAATGACAGTCTTGTCGTTGAAGAAAGAAAATCAAGAAATAGAATTGCACGAATTGAATATCAAACCGACGAAATTATTTTAGAGAAAAATAATGCAGTTGCCCAAAAATGGATATTTTTCTGGCTTTCCGTTTCTGGATTACTTTTAGCCTTTTTGATATTTAACATACGAATCCAACGTTCAAAGAAACGCGAATTAAGACTGATTAAAAACCAACAGTATGCGAATGAAGAGATATATAGATTGATACTTGATCAAAAAATAAGATTTGAAGAAGGAAGACAGAAAGAAAAGAAACGAATTTCTAAAGAACTTCACGATGGAATTATGAACAAGTTAGCGAGCATCCGACTCAATCTTTTCATCCTTAAAAAGAAAACAGACCCTGAAACGATTGAAGAAAGTTTAAAATACATTTCTGAAATCCAAAATATTGAAAAAGAAATCAGAAATATCGCGCACGATCTTGCTGACGAAAAATTTCCGATAAAAGACGACTATTCTGGGCTTTTGAACAATCTTGTTTCTGATTTCAAAAAACATGATTTTACAAAGTTACATCTAGAAGTCGACAAAGAAATCAATTGGGACATTATTCCAGCGGTTATAAAAATGAATTGTTATCGCATCTTGCAAGAAAGCATCAACAATATCGTCAAACATGCAAATGCGACAAATGTGGTCATTGAGATTTTAAAGATAAATTCGAATATCGAAATATTAGTGAAGGACGATGGTTGCGGATTTGATATTTCAAAAACCACAATGGGAATTGGCTTAAAAAACATTAAGTCAAGAACTGCTGAAATTGGAGCTGAGCTGTATATTACATCTTCAGATGGACTTGGAACTTCAATTAGTATAAAAATTCCAATAGCCTAAATTTATAAAATAAAAAAGGTGGAATTGCTTCCACCCTTTTTGCCCCAAATCTACCATAAACTTAACCTACTAATGCTATGGTAGCCCAAAAGTAAGATGGTTTTTAAAGCTGTACAACTATTTCTGTTGAATGTATAAAATAATCGATTAAGTACATTTCCTTACGTTTCATAATGTAAAAGCATCCTTGAACGGATGCTTTTCTATTTTGTAATTACGAATTTTTATAAAATAAAAAAGGCGGAATTTCTTCCACCCTTTTTGCCCCAAATCTACCATAAACTTAACCTACTAATGCTATGGTAGCTCAAATATAAGATAAATGTTTTCGAATCGCAAAGTTTATTAGACCAACAGCCTTATAAAATCGATGAACTGCACATATTTAACCTTTTATTAATAAGCTCTAGAATCTTTTCCTTCATAAAAATTCATAAAGGCGCGGTTTACAACCCTATTTCCTCCCGGTGTTGGATAATCTCCGGTAAAATACCAGTCGCCCAAATTCTTAGGGCAGGCAACATGAAGATTTTCGACCGTTTGGAAGATAATTTTTACCTCAGCCTTAATATCTTCTGAACTTAACATCACCGCAATTTTATCTGAAACTTCCTGCGGCTCAAATGGCGCATAGATTTCAGTCACATAATTGACAACGTCAGCGTCTTTAAAATTTTCTTGTGCTTTGCATTTTGCATATACTTCGTCAACAATATGGTAAAGGTTTCTTTCTTTCAAAAGTTCCAAAGCAGCTTGAAACGCCACAAGGCCTTCTAATTTTGCCATATCGATTCCGTAACAGTCTGGATAGCGAATTTGAGGCGCTGATGAAACCACGACAATCTTTTTAGGATTCAGGCGGTCCATCATTTTGATGATGCTTTTCTTTAAAGTTGTACCGCGAACGATACTGTCATCGATGATTACCAAATTATCTTCGGGCTTGATTACGCCATACGTTACGTCATACACGTGCGCTACCAAATCATCACGACTGCTGTCTTCAGTAATAAACGTACGAAGTTTGGCGTCTTTAATCGCCACTTTTTCGGTACGGATTTTTACTTCTAATAATTCATGCAGCGTATCGACCGTCAGCGTGTCTTTATTTGCTAAAATGTAGTCGTTTTTTCTTTGGTTCAAGAAATCTTGCGCTGCTTCCACCATTCCGTAGAAAGAGGTTTCAGCCGTATTTGGAATGTATGAAAAAACGGTATTGTCAGTATCTTGGTCAATGGCTTCCAAAACTGCCGGAAGAATCAATTTTCCTAAATTTTTTCTTTCTTGGTAAATTTCAGCGTCGCTTCCTCTTGAGAAATAAATTCTTTCGAATGAACACGCTTTTTTAATTGTTGGAGTCAGAATTTCTTCCTTAGTAACTGTTCCGTTTTTTTTGATAATCAAGGCGTGGCCCGGATCCAATTCTTGCACTTGATCAAAAGGAACATTAAAAACGGTTTGGATAACCGGTCTTTCAGAAGCAACAACGGTAATTTCATCGTCTTCATAAAAATAGGCCGGACGAATCCCTGCTGGATCTCTGAAAACAAAAGCATCACCGTGGCCAAAAAGTCCTGCCATGGCATAACCTCCGTCCCAGCCTTTTGCAGCTCTTTTCAAGATTTTCTTGACATCTAAACGTTCTGCAATTACAGGCGAAGCTTCTCTTTTTGACAAGCCTTCGTTTTTGCACTCTTGGTACAGATCAGTAACCTCATCATCAAGAAAGTGTCCGATTTTCTCCATTACGGTAACGGTATCCGCCATTTCTTTTGGATGCTGTCCCAATTCGATCAAGCTGTCAAAAAGTTCTTTGACATTGGTCATGTTGAAGTTTCCGGCTACAATCAGGTTTCGGTGCATCCAGTTGTTCTGGCGCAAGAAAGGGTGCACGCTTTCGATGCTGTTTTTACCGAAAGTTCCGTAGCGTACGTGGCCTAAAAACAATTCTCCGATATACGGAATGTGTTTCTTTTGCAGTTCCACACTTTCAGCATATTCAGGATGTTCAGCCAATTCTTCATTGATCCTGGCATTGATTTGCGCAAAAACGTCTTGGATAGGCTGCGAATCATTGGATCGCACGCGGCTGATGTATCTTTCGCCTGGTTCCACATCTAACTTGATGCTTGCAAAACCGGCACCATCTTGGCCTCTGTTATGCTGTTTCTCCATTAACAGGTACATTTTTTGTACACCGTAAAATGCCGAACCGTATTTTTCTTTATAGAACTCTAACGGTTTCTTTAATCTTAAAAGGGCAATACCACACTCGTGTTTTAAAGCGTCGCTCATTGTAGTTGTTGTGTTGTAGTTGTTTTTTGTAAAAGCAATTTTTGTACCGAAATACTTAACTAATTGTGAATTATGAATTATTGTAAGTGTTAAGAAAATAAATTAGGTGGCGTTTTTTCTCTTTTCTCTTGACTCTTTCTTCTTATCTCTTGCCTACTATTTAAATCAAAAAAGCCCCATTTCTGAGGCTCGGTGTTATCCGTTATTTTTCTAAGACGATGTCAAATTGGGTCAAAGCTTTGAATTGTTGCAATCTTTGTTGCACTTCTGCTTTTTCTAGTGTTACCATTCTTTCTGTTCCGAATTTTTCTACGCAGAAAGACGCTAAGTTTGAGCCATAGATGATTGCATTCTTCATATTGCCAAAGGACACGTTTTCGCTTTGCGCAATGAATCCTGAGAAACCGCCTGCAAAAGTATCGCCTGCACCTGTTGGATCAAAAACTTCTTCCAAAGGTAATGCCGGCGCGAAGAAAATTTCTTTTTGGTGGAAAAGCAATGCTCCGTGTTCTCCTTTTTTTATTACCACATATTTTGGTCCCATGGTGTGGATTTTAGCAGCCGCTTTCACTAAAGAATACTCTCCTGTCAATTGTCTTGCTTCCTCGTCGTTTATAGTGATTACGTCAACGCGTTTGATTACGTCTAATAATTCTGGTAAAGCGCAATCCATCCAAAAGTTCATAGTATCTAAAACTACTAACTTAGGCTGTTTTTCCATTTGGTCTAAAACACTGCTTTGAACCAAAGGATGCAAGTTTCCTAACATAACGACATCAGCATCTTTAAAATCCTGAGGCACTTTTGGCTGGAAATCCGCCAAAACATTCAATTGCGTATCTAAAGTATCTCTTGAATTCAAATCATTGTGGTACAGACCGCTCCAAAAGAACGTTTTTCCGCCTTGAACCACTTCAAGTCCTGAAATATCAATATTTCTGCTGGTCAAAAGATCTAAATATTCTTGTGGGAAATCATCGCCGACAACAGAAACTATTGCAGATTTAACGTTAAAATGAGAAGCCGACAAACCAATATAAGTTGCAGCTCCGCCTAAAATTTTATCTGTTTTTCCAAAAGGAGTTTCAATAGCGTCGAAAGCAACGGTACCGACAATCAATAATTTATTCATTTTTAGATTTTCGAATTAAGGCGCAAAGATACTTCTAAAGTTTTAAAACTGCAACGATTGGAAAGCACAAAGTTTTAATAATACAGCCTGTTGATTCTTAAACGATTGAAAGCGATTTAATTTAAAAATAAAATAGTAAAAAAATGAATCAAATACCGATATTCGCTTCCTGCAATTTTGAATCTAAAATTAATAATAGCACTGCCTCTCGTAAAATTTCCAATACTTGCTTCTGATACAATTGTCCTTCGGGAAATTGAACCCTCTGATATGCAATCCATAATGTCTATTTCTTTCTATGACGCAAAGGTTGCCACCACTATAGAAGAAGCCACCGAAATGCATGGCAGAATTGTCGCTGACTATAAAAATGGCGAAACCATCCATTGGGGAATTGCTGATAATAGCACCAATGAAATTTTGGGAACTTTGGGATATTACCGAGGATTCAAGAATGAAGTCGGTGAACTTGGCTGTGTTTTAAAACCAGCATTTTATGGAAAAGGTTTTATGTCAAAAGCAATGAAACTTGCATTTGACTTCGGAAAAAACGAATTGAAATTAAAACGAATCGTTGCGATAACTTCTCAGGACAATAAAAAAGCCATTCAACTTTTGGAACGATTAAATTTCAGGATGACAAGAAAATTGGAAGATAACGAACTTGAGTTTGAACATGATTTCCAAAACACACCGCTTTAGGTGTAAAATTCTTTAAAATTTTAAACTGAAAGACAAACTAATGCCCAAAATATTGATTTTTAAAATCCCTAACGATGTATCAACGATTGAATTCAAAACAATCTCAAATGAACATTCCGCCTTTTTACATACTTTATGACGCTAATGGCATTCTATAAACCAATTCAATAAGCGGTTCGTGAATATCAATATTTCGCTCTTTCCAAACTTCCTTTTTCAACGAAGAAAGAATTTCAAATCTCGCGTTTTCATCCAGATTTCTCAATCTTGATCGCAATAATTCAACAGTTGGATATTTAAACGGTGTTGTTTTAAGTCGATTGATAATGTAATTTGAGTCCATAGCTTTTGATTTTTTGGTTGTGGTTATTAATGCGATTCTTCTTGCTAAATTACCGACCTAAAATCAATCTGTTATTCTACTATTCTAGCTAATTTTTATATGATTATACTATTTTGCAATCAATTAAAACCTAAACCTCAAACCGTTTGTCAAAATAATTCTTCAATATCGGAATCGAAACAGAGAACGTTTAGCGCTAATCGAAAAAGGCGTCGATGCTTCCATTTTTATGAAAGGAAGGCAAGAAAGCACGCCCATGTGGAAAGTGTATATCTTAAATTTGGCTTACCTATTAATAGGAAGCGGTCTTGGGATTTTCATTGCGTTACTCATCACAACGTACACTGATTTGAACAATGGAGCGGTTTATCCTTCAATTATCATCATGATGGCAGGAATCGGACTTCTTGCAGGTTTCAACAAATCAAAAGATTTAGACAAAAACTAAAACTTAAAAGTTATTTTAAAAAGGCGTGTAGAATATTTTTCTGCGCGCTTTTTTTATTAAATCAAATTTTGCACTATTTATATAGTGACAAATCAGGAAATGAAATTTTGGAGGAAGTGATTCCGAGTTAAAACTAATCTTGTTTTGACCCCACTTCTTCATACCATTTATCAACAGACAAATTGGGCTGTGTGGAAGCAAAAACCGCTAATTGATCGCATCTTTCATTCTGCGGATGATTATTATGGCCTTTTATCCATTTAAAATCGACTTTGTGCTTTCGGTTGATAATTAAAAACCGTTTCCACAAATCCGCATTTTTTTTGCCAGCGAAGTTTTTCTTTTCCCAACCAAAAACCCAGCCTTTGCTGACAGAATCCACAACATATTTAGAATCTGAAATGACCAGAACATTTGTTCCAGCGGTTTTGAGCTTTTCAATTCCCACGATTACTGCCAAAAGTTCCATTCTATTATTTGTGGTCAGCCGAAAACCTTCGTAGAATTCTTTTTTATAAGGAGTGCCCACTAATTCCATAACCACGCCATAACCGCCCGGACCAGGATTTCCTTTGGCAGAGCCGTCGGTATAGATGTGAACTTGATGGGACATTTTTTTGATTATTAGATTATTGGATTATTAAACTGCAAGACTTTCGTTCAACTTTTTAGATTTCTTTCATTTCGAGATTTTTTAAACACAAAGCATCTAAATTGTTTAAAAACCTAAGAGGTCTATAAAGTCTGCTTCATTATTTTTTCAATAATTAAAGGAAAGTGAATCTGCTCTAATTCTTGCACTTTTACAGCAATTTCTTCAGGAGTCTGGCAATTAGCTACTTCCACTTCCGCTTGAAAAATCATGCCGCCTTCGTCATAATTTTCATTGACATAATGAATGCTGATGCCCGAATGTGATTCTTTATTTTCTAAAACCGCTGTATGGACGTTCATCCCATACATTCCTTTTCCGCCATATTTAGGAAGAAGCGCAGGGTGGATATTGATAATTTTAGTAGGATAAGCAGCCACAATAGCATCGGGAAATTTCCATAAAAAACCAGCCAAGACGATCAAATCAGGTTGAAACGCGTTCAGTTTTAGCAAAACTTCCCCCGAATTCAAGTCTTCTTTTGTGAAAACTGACGTAAAAACGTGAAGATTTGATGCTTTTTCAAGCACTTTTGCACTCGGATTGTTAGAAAAAACTGCCACCACTTCGGCCGTCTTTTTCTCTTGAAAATACCTGATGATATTCTCAGCATTTGAACCTGAACCCGAAGCAAACAGTATGATCTTTTTCATTTTAGTCTTTTTTACGACACCACAAAAAAAAGAATAATAAATGATAATAAATAGAAATTAAGAGCCTTTGTGAAATATTTTTTTTAAATTAGTACTCACATTTATCAACTAAAACGTGGTTTTAAAATAAAGTTTTTTATTTTTGCCATCAATTAAATTCAAAAATTAAAAGATTATGTCAGACATTGCATCAAGAGTAAAAGCGATTATCGTAGACAAATTAGGTGTTGACGAAAACGAAGTTGTAACAGAAGCTAGCTTCACAAACGATTTAGGAGCTGATTCATTAGACACTGTTGAGCTTATCATGGAATTCGAAAAAGAATTTGATATTCAAATTCCAGACGACCAAGCTGAAAACATTGCTACTGTAGGTCAAGCAATTTCTTACATAGAAGAAGCAAAAAAATAATAACAATAACATCCCGTGTATTCTTTTGAGTACACGGGAGTTATTATTTTTAAAATTAACGATTTTGATTGCTTTCAATCATTAAGATACAATTATGCAATACCCATGTCTCTTTTTTATGACTAAGAAGAAAGCACGGGTATTTTTTATATAAATTTATAACTATAAAATTTAAAGTATGAAATTAAGAAGAGTTGTAGTAACCGGTTTAGGAGCTTTGACCCCGATTGGAAATAACGTCCAAGATTATTGGAACGCTCTAATCAATGGTGTTAGCGGTGCCGCGCCAATCACTTATTTTGATACCACTCATTTCAAAACTAAATTTGCATGCGAGCTAAAAAACTTTAATGTAGAGGATTTTATAGATAGAAAAGAAGCTAGAAAAATGGACCGTTATGCACAATATGCAATGGTTTCATCTGAAGAAGCTGTAAAAGACGCTAACTTTGATTTTGACAAATTAGACAAAGACAGGGTTGGAGTAATCTGGGGCTCTGGTATTGGAGGCCTTGAAACTTTTCAACATGAAGTAATGGAATTTACCAAAGGCAGCGGTGTTCCAAAATTCAATCCGTTTTTTATCCCAAAAATGATCGCAGATATCGCTGGCGGACATATTTCTATCAAATATGGCTTCAGAGGACCCAATTTCACGACAGTTTCTGCGTGTGCGTCTTCAACAAATGCGATGATTGACGCTTTCAATTATATCCGATTAAATCACGCTGACGTAATGGTAACGGGCGGTTCAGAAGCTGCTGTAACTATTGCCGGAATGGGCGGATTTAACGCAATGCACGCTTTATCAACAAGAAATGACGACCCAAAAACAGCTTCAAGACCAATGGATAAAGACCGCGAAGGCTTTGTACTGGGTGAAGGTGCCGGTGCTTTAATTCTTGAAGAATACGAACACGCGATTGCCCGTGGCGCAACTATTTATTGCGAAATTGGCGGTGGCGGTATGTCGGCTGATGCACATCACATTACGGCGCCCCATCCTGAAGGTTTGGGTGCTAAAAATGTAATGCAGTATTGCTTGAGAGACGCTGGCCTGAAACCGGAAGATGTTGACGGTGTAAATATGCACGGTACTTCAACGCCTCTTGGCGACATTGCAGAATCAAAAGCAATTCAACACGTTTTTGGTGAGCACGCTTACAAATTGAACTTGAATTCAACTAAATCGATGACAGGCCACCTTCTTGGCGCTGCCGGAGCGATTGAAACCATTTCTTGTATCCTTTCGATCAAACACGGAATTGTTCCTCCAACGATCAACCACTTTACGGATGACGAAAACATTGATCCAAAATTAAACTTCACTTTTAACAAAGCTCAAAAAAGAGACATGAAAGTGGTAATGAGCAATACTTTTGGCTTTGGCGGACACAACGCTTGCGTTTTGGTTAAAAAATTAGAACTTTAATATTCATATGAGTATAATCAGAAAAATATTTTCAAATTCCCGTTCTCCAGAAGACGGGATTTTTTTTACTGATATTCAAAAAATACTGGGATTTAAGCCCTTAAACTTAGAATGTTACCGAAGGGCCTTCACGCACCGCTCTTCAAACAAGCTGGATTCTAACGGAAATGCCGTGAATTATGAACGCTTGGAATTCTTGGGAGACGCTATGCTGAGCTCTGTTATTGCCGCGTATCTTTTTAAGGAAGTTCCGTCAGGCGATGAAGGCTATTTGACCAAAATGCGTTCAAAAATCGTCAGCCGGGAACACTTGAATGAATTGGGTCGCGATTTAAATCTGATTTCATTCATTGAAAGCAAAGTCCCGACACAGCATTTTGGAGAAAACATCCACGGCAATATCTTTGAAGCATTGGTTGGAGCCATTTATTTAGACAAAGGTTACACCTATTGCGAGAAATTCATCCAAAAAAGGGTCGTTAAGCCGTATGTGGATATTGCCAAATTAGAAGGAAAAGTAATCAGTTACAAAAGCCTTTTGATTGAATGGTGCCAAAAAGAAAAGAAAGTTTTTCATTATGATGTTTTTGAAGACAACGGCATCAGTGGCGAGCGTTTTTTTGGCGTCAAATTGAGCATCGATAAAAAGGTGATTGCCAAAGCCAGGGCTACTTCAAAAAAGAAAGCCGAAGAAATTGCAAGCAAGAGAGCGTATTTTGCTTTTCAGCAGAAAATTGATAATAAGTAAAAACAGGCGAAAGCCTGTTTTTTTGTTTTCGATAAACACTTCCTGCGATCATTTCCCTAAACTTCAGATACTATTTATTTTTCATTATCACTTTCTTAAAGTTCAACCTCAACTTATTGTAAAACAACTAAAACTACATCGTTTTCGTTGATAAATTACCGTTAAGAAGAGACTTTCTTGCAGTATCCGTCACTAAATTTAAGTATATTTACGACTTATTTAATTTTACTATGGGCATCCATAAATTAAGTCTTGACGAATTTGATGAAATTGATTATGAATTAATCGCGATTCATACTTCATTGGAAGATTTTAGGCTAGCCTACTTCATCAATCAGCAATTACCTATAATTTTAAGCAGAAGCAATGATGAAATTGGCGTAACAACCAAAGAAGGAGAAGCTATGTTTGCTAAATTCGGTTTTGAAGATGTTTCTAAAGACATCAATTGGACATTGATTCAAAACAAGAACGAAATCATCGTCAGAAAAAAAAGTGATGACCAAAATCTTTTTTTAGATGAAAATGTTGAAATTAACAACAAGGTATATCTTCTTCCTGAATTAAAAAAAGTAGATTTTTTGTTGAAAATAGAAAACAACTTCAGCACTTACAATTTAGAAGAAATCATACAAAAACTAAATAATATTGATTGGATTTCAACTGTTTATGAAGTGGATCCGGACTCAATTAAATCTAAAAACAATTTAATTTTCTAATAAATGTTGACAAGAAAAAAAACAAAGATCGTAGCTACATTAGGCCCCGCCTGCAGCACTAAACCTGTCCTAAAAGATATGATTGACGCTGGAGTAAATGTATTTAGGATTAACTTTTCTCATGCAGATTACTCAGATGTAAAGGCCAGAATCGATATGATTCGCGAGCTGAATGAAGAATTCGGATACAATACAGCAATTCTTGCTGATTTACAAGGACCAAAACTTCGTGTTGGGGTCATGAAAGAAGATGTAGTGGTTGCTCCTGGAGATATCATTACTTTTCAAACGGCTGAAGACGTTCCTGGAACTGCAGAAAGAGTTTACATGAACTACAAACAATTTCCAGCTGATGTCAAGCCAGGAGAAAAAATTCTTCTTGATGATGGAAAATTGATGTTTGAAGCTTTAGAAACTAACGGAACTTCAGAAGTAGTTTGCCGTGTGGTTCAAGGCGGCCCGTTGAAATCAAAAAAAGGAGTAAACTTGCCTAATACAAAGGTTTCGCTTCCGGCTTTGACCGAAAAAGATATTAGGGATGCACTTTTTGCAATTGAACACCAAGTAGATTGGATTGCACTTTCTTTTGTAAGGAATGCCGAAGATTTAATGGAATTGCAAGACTTGATTTCTGCAAATTCTGCTTATAAAATTCCGATTATCGCTAAAATTGAAAAACCAGAAGGCGTGGAAAACATCGATAAGATTGTTGCTTTCTGCGATGGCTTGATGGTGGCCCGTGGAGATCTTGGTGTTGAAATTCCAGCGCAGGAAGTGCCGTTGATCCAAAAGAAATTGGTTCAAAGAGCAAAAACGGCTCGAATTCCGGTAATTATCGCTACGCAGATGATGGAAACAATGATCACCAGCCTGACGCCAACACGTGCAGAAGTGAATGACGTTGCCAATTCTGTAATGGACGGTGCTGATGCCGTGATGCTTTCTGGAGAAACTTCTGTTGGAAATTATCCGATCCAGGTGATTGAAAAAATGACCCAAATTATTGAAGCAGTTGAGGATTCTCCGCTAATTCAAGTACCGCAAAATACACCGCAAATCAGAACAAAACGTTTTATTACCAAATCAATTTGCCACCACGCTGCCTTGATGGCAAACGTGATCAAAGCAAAGGCGATCTGTACCTTGACAAACAGCGGTTATACTGCATTTCAAATTTCAGCCTGGAGACCGCAGTCTCACATTTTGGTATTTACTTCAAACAGAAGAATCTTGACGCAGTTAAGCTTGCTTTGGGGAGTTAATTCTTATTTCTATGACAAATTTGTGAGCACGGATGACACTGTGACGGATGTGAACGAAATTGCAAGAGAAAAAGGTTATGTTGAAAAAGGTGATTTCTTGATCAATCTTGCTGCAATGCCAGTGGTTGACAAAGGGATGGTAAACACTTTGAGAGTTTCTGAAATAGAGTAATCTCAATTCAAAATACTAAAAAGTCCGTTGGAAATTCTAGCGGACTTTTTTTATAGTGCAATTTTTGGGATTACACCAAAAGAAAAATTATATTTGGACAAATAATAAAATACGTACGAAATGAACTTTAAATCAAGTAATCCTTTTTTAGGAAATAAGAACTTTAGCAAGCCCACTGCGTTAGCTGCACAGCAAGATTCTGCCTTAATTTCCTATGGTCAAGAAATGACGGTTTCTGGAACGATCAACAAAAGTTTTATTATGCTTTTGCTTCTTTTGGCAACAGCATCTGTGACTTGGTATTTGGCTTTTAACGGAATGAACCCAATGCCTTTGGCCATTGGTGGCGCTGTTATCGGATTAATTTTGGTCCTGGTTTCTTCTTTTAAACCACATCTTTCCACCTATTTGGCTCCGGCTTATGCTTTATTTGAAGGTTTGTTTATCGGAGGGATTTCTGCTATTTTTGAAGCCATGCATCCTGGACTGGTGATTCAAGCCGTTGGGGCAACATTTGTTACTTTTTTAGTTTGCTTCGGATTGTATAAATATAATATTGTAAAAGTAAACGAACAGTTCAAATCAGTGGTTATCGCAGCAACTTTGGCAGTTGTGACGTATTATGTAATTTCATTTCTTTTGTCAATGTTCACAAGCTTCACACCTGTGCATCACGGAAATTCTTTGATGAGTATTGGAATCAGCGTGGTAGTGATCATCATTGCGGCATTGAACTTATTCTTAGATTTTGATATGATTGAAAAAGGAGCTCAAAAAAGACTTCCGAAATACATGGAATGGTTTGGTGCCATGGGATTGATGATCACCTTGGTTTGGTTATACATTGAATTCTTAAGATTGCTTTCAAAACTTTCCAGCAGAGACTAAAAAAGTTTAAAATATATAAATTATAGGCTGGACATTTTGTTCGGCCTTTTTTTGTGCGTTAAAAATAAAAATTTAAGGAGATTTATTAATAGTTTACGAAAAACAGTAATTACATTAAAAAAACAACAGTAAACTTGTGCTTTATAAATCGATACGCACAAAAATGAAAAATAAAGAAAATAGAAGATTGAACTGAAGACAGTGCAACTATTGGTGCAAGGAATACGTAATAAAAACCTTTGCGAACATATTAATTCTTCAAACAGCGCCATAGAAAAGCGAAATAAAAATTAAATGGAAACGATGAAGATTTATTAAAAATTGCTAGAGAAAACAAATAGATTCAAAATGTGTGGTTTTTCCGTAACATAAAAAATTAATTTGTTTTAAAATTATTTTACTTCTTTGTTAAACTGACTATAAATTGTAACTAAGCCGCAATTTCAAAAGCCACAAAATTCACTAACTTTTTCTTAGAATTAAAAACCGGAAAAGCTTGAATTTTACAGGCATACGTTTCACCGTTTTTCTTGTAATTTAAAAGCGTTTTTTCAAAAGGTTGTTCCAGATTTATGGCGATTTTCATGTCTTCCAAATCCTTTTTACAAGTATTTACTCCTTGAAACATTTTTGGTGATTTCCCAATTACTTCATCGTTTTGGTACCCGGTCATTTGCAGGATGTTTTCGGTTGCAAAAACAATATTTAAGCGGGCATCAGTCACGACAATGGTTTTTTGATTTTGAAGTTCTTCAGAGAAATTCCAGCTGCTGATCCAATGATTCACTTTGGCAAATTCTTGAAGTTTATTGGCATCGGAAAGCGCTGTGGCTTTTTGGTCGAAATTGACAGCAAAAAAATCCCATGAATGCAAAGGCATTGTATTTCCTTCAGGCATCTTGGATAATTTTTCCAGTACGTTATCATAGGATTCTAAATCAAACATCAGATAAATTTTTAACAAATATAGATATTACAACAATTGAACCGCAAATGTTAGTACTGTTTAACTCTTGTTCAACATTATTAAAAATCAAATTTCAATTGTACCACTATTGTTTTCTTTACTTCTGTATTCAGATTCCCAAGAGACAAACCCAGCAAACGTACTGAATCTTTCATTTTTTCTTGATACAATAATTCTTTTGCCGTATCAAGAATCAGACTTTTGTCAGCAATAAAATATATCAAAGTTTTGCTTCGAGTTTGAACGGTGAAGTCACTATATTTAATTTTCAATGTAACCGTTTTCCCTGCAATTTTGTGTTTTTTCAACCTTCTTTCTAAAGTGGCTGCAATAGATTCCAAACGTTCCATCATAAAAACTTCTGAAGTCAGATTTTCATCAAATGTATGCTCCGCTCCCACAGATTTTGCAATACGCTCTGATTTTACAGCGCTGTTGTGGATCCCACGAACTACATTGTAATAAAACGCTCCCGATTTTCCGAAATGTTTCACTAAAAATTCTAAGGATTTTTCTTTCAAATCTTTTCCCGTAAAAATGCCTAGGTGGTACATTTTATCAGTGGTAACCTTCCCTACTCCATAAAACTTGCGGATTGGAAGTACTTCTAAAAAATCAATAATCTCATCAGGATTTACCGTTTTTTGTCCGTTTGGTTTATTAAAATCAGAAGCTACTTTTGCTACAAATTTATTCATAGAAATCCCGGCAGAAGCCGTAAGTCCGACCTCGTCAAAAATCCTTTTTCTAATTTCCTGTGCAATTAAAGTAGCACTCGGATTTCCTTTTTTATTTACGGTAACATCTAAATAAGCTTCGTCCAGCGAAAGTGGCTCGACCAAATCAGTGTAGTCATAAAAAATCTTGTGGATCTTCGCAGAAATTTCACGATAGCGTTCGAATCTTGGCCGTACAAAAATCAAATCGGGACAATTTTTTTTGGCTAAATAACCGCTGATGGCACTTCTTACGCCAAATTTTCGAGCTTCATAACTTGCCGCCGAAACGACCCCACGATTTTCTCCACCGCCAACAGCCACCGGCTTTCCTCGCAATTCAGGATTATCCATTTGTTCCACAGATGCATAAAAAGCATCCATATCAACGTGTATGATTTTCCTATTTTGAATTGGCTCTTGCATAAATCTTTCCTCAAAAAGTCGTTCTGATTCTTGCTTCAAATTTAATTCAAAACTAGCTGTTTTTACAGTAAATATTTCGGATTATTTCTTAGTATCTGAAGTCAGGTAACTCTCTGTTGCTTCTGATTTAATTTTACTTTCTGACGGAAAAAAGAAGCTCATTGGCTTGTAAGTAAAATGCCTCCAAATTGACGAAATAATATAACGGACTTCTAACAAAGGAATATTTCTCGAACGGAAAGCCAGTCCTAATGAAAGTGAAAAACTAACCAAGAAATTGACCAGTCCCACGACTCCTATTCCGATTATGGACCAAATAATGATATCAATCGAAGCCATAAAATCGCCCCCATAAAGCCCGAGGGCGAAATTTCCGCTGGTAAATGTAATATGTCGAATATCTAAATCTAATCCGAAAAATAGTCCAACGGAAGCCGTGGAGCCCATGAAAATCCCGAACCAAAAATTAGAAATGACTCCGGCCCATTTTTTCTCATATAAGTCAGCAAATTTCTTCGTTTTTTCTCTTCCGAAGCTCTTTTTCAACAGCGGATGTTCTTGAATTCTATAATAAACATGGCCATGTTTGTCTCTGTTGGCAATACTTCCCGAAATAATTCCAGACAAGAAAAGGAAAACTCCTGCAATCGCAGCGTGAAAAATTGCTGGCGAATGAACCGGACTCAAATCAGTCAACAATTTTGTCCATTTTGAAGCGGCAATATTGTATTCAAAAGCGTAATCGATCAGCCAAATACCTAATAAAGCGACAGGAAAAGCCATAATTACATTGCCTACAAAAGCGATAAATTGTGATCGGAAAACACGGGCAAACAAAACGGCAAAAGCATAATGTTTTTCAGAGGGCTGCCCTTGCTTTTTCATCCCTTTTTCCAGCGCACTGATTAATGCAGAAGCTGTCATGGCAGGCTGTTTTGTTGCTAATGTAAAACCACAAAGATAAATAGCAATGAAACCAGCCGCATAATTCATGCTGTACAAAAATGCGTGTCCGAAAGCGCTAGTTTCCACTTTCCCCAACAACACTTTTATGATACAGAGAAATCCCACAATCAAACCACCACCCAAAGCACCGCGGAACATCCTGAAATATTCGGCTTTGCCTTCGGTTATGTATTTTTCGCCTGTTTTGGCAGTATGCTGTGTAACTTCATATGATAAAAGCTGCGTGCTTTCGCTAATTAAACCCCGGACATCGTTTTTATAACAATTGTATTTTATCAGTTTTAAGGCCAGCTGGATGCCGTTATTTTTTTTATTTTCTTCAAAATCAACAATCAAAAGCGGAATCAAAACTTTTAGTCGGTGCAACTGCTGCCTGATGCGGAGCAAATTTTGATTTACGCGAAGTGAAATACCATATTTTGAGGTGTTTGCAAATGCTTTTTCAACAAAATCCATACATTGCTTGTGCAAAATGAGCAACTGCTTATAATACAGATCGTTTGACGTAATATAATGGTCACCGTTGGGATTTCTGATAATTTCATCAATTTGTATGAGTTCTTTTTCAAAGGCAGAAAACGGACTTTCGAGATTATCATATTCTGGTACCATCTTTATTACATCGGTTTCCATGGCACGGCCCGAAATTCTTTGCGTAATGATGCTCATCGAATGCAATAATTCTGACAAGGCAGAATCTTCTTCGATAGAATCATAAATGGTCTTGAACAGCAACAAATCATACAATTCCTCCACTTGATCCATCGGAATTTTATTCACCCAAACAGAATCGGTATTGACATAAAATACTTGGTTTAAAACATATTCAAGGGATTCTTTGTTAGGCTGAAAAGGAAGCAATTTTGAAAAAAGGCGCTTTCTTACTTCAAAAATAAAATCTACATCTTGTAAAATTCCGGCGTCTGATAAGAATTTATTGAATTCTTTGTGATGCAATAAATGCTTAATATAATAGGAGAATTGAAGTCGGACAAAGTCATTTTTACGAAGGAAATCTAAGAGTTCATAGATATCAATTCGTGCTGCAGCTTTAGGGTTTTTAGGGCGTATAATCCTGACCAACTGTACTAAAAGCTCGATTTCATCTTGCGTTTGTGTCCAAAGTTGGGCTTCGTCAAAATAGTGACTTAAAAAAGAAGTAATCGTTATTTTTGGCTTTGATTTTCTAAATTTCATAGAGTGTTTAAGTAAGCTTTAACTGTAAAAATACAAATTGGCGGACATTTATCAGTAAATTCGTGATGTAAAATTATAATAATATGGTTGAGATAGAAAGAAAGTTTCTAGTAAATTCAGAAGATTTCAAAAAAGAGGCCCTTCGAAAGAATCACATTGCGCAAGGCTATTTGAACAGCCATCCTGAACGAACGGTTCGCGTGAGGATCAAAGGAGAAGTTGGCTTTTTGACCATCAAGGGCAAAGGAAACGAGACGGGAATGACACGTTTTGAATGGGAGACCGAAATTGCCCTGGCGGAAGCTAAAAATTTGATTCAATTGTGCGAAAATGGCGTAATTGACAAAATCAGGCACGAAGTTGAAATCGGAAACCATACCTATGAAGTAGATGAGTTTTTTGGCGACAACGAAGGTTTGGTTATAGCCGAAATTGAATTGAAATCAGAAGACGAACCTTTTGAAAAACCCAATTGGCTTGGGCAAGAAGTGACAAATGACGAAAGGTATTACAATGCTTACTTGAGCAACAATCCGTTTAAAAACTGGAAATAAATAACCGCAGAATTACCGATTTGAATTTTAAGGATCTGTAAATTCGGCTACACTTTATTATGAAATACGACCTTATAATCATAGGCGGAGGCCCAATTGGACTGGCTTGCGCGATTGAAGCGCAAAAGAATAACCTGAACTATTTGATCCTTGAAAAAGGGGCTTTGGTCAACAGCATTTTCAATTATCCGCTATATATGACCTTTTTTTCAACAGCAGAACGTCTTGAAATTGGCAACATTCCGTTTAATTGCTTGGCGCCAAAACCAGGGCGCCAAGATGCACTGGAATATTACCGAAACATTCACCGCTATTTCAATTTCAATATTCATTTATTTGAAAAAGTGGAAAGCGTTTTAAAACAAAACGACGGTTCGTTTGAGATTCTTTCAGACAAGAAAAAATATTCGAGTTCTAACGTAGTGATCGCTACAGGATTTTATGACATCCCGCTTTATATGGACATTCCAGGTGAAGATTTGCCAAAAGTGCGCCATTATTATAAGGAAGCGCACGAATATGCGTTTCGCAAGATTTTGGTTGTCGGCGCCAATAATTCTTCTGTGGATGCCGCTTTAGAATGTTATCGAAAAGGCGCGGAAGTGACGATGGTGATTCGAAAAAATGAAATCAACAGCCGCGTGAAATATTGGGCCAAGCCTGATATTGAAAATCGAATTGCCGAAGGAAGCATTAAAGCTTACTTTGAATCTACGCTTTCCGAAATACGTGAAAACGAAGTGGAAATCAAAACACCCAAAGGAAAAATTACGTTAGAAAACGACTTTGTTTTGGCCTTGACAGGTTACCAACCCGATTTGAATTTTCTTTCAAACATGGGAATTGAGCTTTCTGACGATGAAAAAAAAGCGCCAAAATACAATCCAGAAACGATGGAAACCAACGTTACCGGTCTTTATTTGGCCGGCGTGGTTTGTGGCGGTATGGAAACGCACAAATGGTTTATTGAAAATTCAAGAGTGCACGCTGGGATGATATTAGATTCAATTGTTTCTAAAACTTCTTAAATTTATAAATAGGTAACCCAAATCACTATGAAAAAATTGCTGTTTTTCTCATTTTTCTTTGCTTGTTCGTTGGCCAAAGCGCAAAAAATGACTACGATTACTTATTTCCAAAATGATACTTTAAAGTTGGATTTGGATTTGTTTGTCCCTGAAAATGCTTCAAAAACCAAACTCCCCTTGATGATTTATGTTCACGGTGGCGGATTTTCTGGAGGCGAAAGAGAATCTGGACACAGCCTTTGCAAGTATTTAGCAAATAATGGATTTGCTTCAGCAACAATTACGTATACTTTGTATGCAAAAGGAAAAAACTTTGGATGTGACGGAGCGCTTCCGAATAAAATCAAGTCGTTTCAATTTGCAGCCAATGACTTATGGCTGGCTACTTCTTACTTTATAAAAAATAGTGAAAAACACAATATTGATGTAGATAAAATCTTTATTTCTGGATCAAGTGCTGGTGCCGAAGCGGTGTTGCACGCTGCTTTTTGGGATTTTAAAACCATGAATCTGTATGCTAAAAATGCGCTCCCAAAAGACTTTAGATATGCCGGATTGGTTTCTGGCGCTGGAGCGATTATGGATCTGAATATGATTACGAAAAAAAACATAATTCCGATGCTTTTTTTCCACGGAAGTGCCGATACCGTTGTGCCTTTTGGAACTGCGGCACATCATCTTTGCAAGACCAATTCGAGCAATTGGCTGATGCTTTTTGGTTCAAATTCTATTTACAATCACGCCTTGAGTTTAGACGGTTCGACGTCACTTTATACCTATTGCGGTGGCGGGCACGAATACAGCGGGACACTTTTTGAAAAGGACCAATTTTATATTTTAAACTTTTTGAACGACGTTTTGATCGGAAAAAAAGTGCAGAACCACACGGTTTTCAAAACTGGAAAAAAGGCAGACAAAGCAAATCCGTATGGGTTTTGCGAGTAAATAAGGCAGCTACAGCTATGAAACAAATAAAAAAGGAACGATTGAAAGTCGATTCCTTTTTAAAAACGGAAGGTTTGTTCTAAATAATAATTTCCGCATCTCAAAACCACTTGCCAGGCGGGGAGCTGGAAAATGCCTCCGAAGTTGGCATTTTGTTATAATTATGATTGGAAAAGTTATTTGGGGTCACTTTTTTTCTTCTCATCTAGATATTTTCTGTAAAACATATCCAGCAGTGCAGCTTCTTCCAAAGGGATCAGCATTTCTATTATTTTTAAAAGGCTGTAAACGTATCTTTCGGGATCCCTGCAGATAGTGCTGTCGCTGGTTGCAACTCCGTCTAAGGCCAGCATTCCGGCCTTGAGCAAATCCATGATAATACAGAAGAGATCCCTGTATCCTTCTACTTTTAATTCTAACTGGCGCCTCACCACCGCCAAGCACACCGTCTTCACCCTCCCCTTTCTTGATTTTTTCAACGCCCTTTTCCTGCATCAGTGCCGCCGCATCGAGCATCTTGATCAGATGGATATAGGGCGTCACAAGGTCGGTGTCGGGATCAGTAGTGTTCGGGTAAAGGGAAATCTCAATGATTTAACACAAGAAAAATTCAAACTCTTGCAACGTCCTTTCCCTGAATGCGTTTTGGAGCACCAAGAAAGGATTGTTGTGCTCTTCTTTGGTCAGGGAAGAAAGAGGGAATACAGTCTCAGAGCGGGCGGAATCCTTCACTTTCCATTTTTTGCCTTTCCCTTTCAGGCAGTAGCAGACTTTGAGAAAAGAGCCGATGGCCGTATAAAAGACAAAGACATAAACCGCTGTTAGCATAGGTTTGAACTTAATATAATACGATCTTCTTCATTTACATTTACAAGATGTAAAAAATAGGTTGTTCCAATTAAATTTTTAGGTTTAAATCCAATTTTAATTTCATCACCAATAATCTTGAATTCAGATAATTCATACATTGAAAAGTAAGAATAAGAATTAGATTCTGAAGCTTTTATAACTAACGGGCCAAAATATAGTCGTTTGGGATGATTGTTCCTTAAAGAAACGTAAACTTCATTATTTGCAAACTGAAATTTTGCATATTGATAACTTTGACCAAAAGTTACAATTTTACTTTTCGCAATTATAGCAAAAATTTTTAAATCTTGAGTCTCATTACTATCTAATAAAAGATACGAATTTATAAGTTGTCTATCTTTGAAAAATAAGAACAAATTATACAAGACAAAAGCTACAAGTACAATACCTAAAAAGAATCCAATTAATTTTTCAATCTCCATTTTACTACAAGTTTTACACAAATCTCTGCTAACGTCAGTTCGTCTAAAAACCCTTCAAAGTTCTTATTCAAACTTAATTTTGAAGTAAATATA
>NZ_RQVR01000014.1:0-10233 GCF_003865365.1 Flavobacterium macacae
GGTTCCGTTCAACACGAGTTTCATTGTTCGTCTTTCAGACGCAACGAAGCCTTAGCTGTTAGCGGTAGTTTTTATGTTTCTATTTCTAATAATATGTTCTCTTTTTTGTCAAAGTAAAGGTCATTTATTTCATTAATTACTCGTTCCATAATTTCATCTACTTTGTCTTCAAAAATATTTAGTTCTAATAAATACTTTCTTAGAGGGTAATCATTTGCACTAAACACAAAGTCGCATTCTTCGAATTGCAGAACTTGCTTTTCTGTCAATGAAACTGAAAAAATAGACATCTGTCCCGTATTACTTAAAGTTACATCATAGTAGGCTAATACATTTGCTAGTCGTTCAGAAACGAGTTCTGAACCTTTAAAAACTCTCTCAATAAATGGAGGTCTGTCGTTGTTAATATTTATTTTAATGACTATGTTCATTATCTGTTTGAATGTTCTAAGTTGTCATAGTCAATGAAGTCCCAAGGAATTTCTTTTTTAAAAGTCTGAATGCTCTCTTCAAGCAAATCCAATGAGATGTCTTGTTGGTAAAGTGTAACAGTCCTTGTGCGTTTTGTGTCGTCACGGAACATTTCAATTACTAACTTGTCGTCACGGTAAATTTCAACGCCAATGCCGTCCCTGTCGCTAATATCACTTGCAATTATTACTCTATCCTTCGGTATTGTCATATGTCAACCTGTTACTGCTGTGGTGTCGTTCTAAAATTACCGCTAACGGTTGCGAGCTGGCGCTGACGCCGACTTAGCGAACCGTGTACTTTCGGCCAAGATAATTATTATTCGTGAACGAAAACATTATTTTACTACAAATTAGGCGTTTGCGCTAGCTTGCTGTTATAGGCTGTTGCAATTCTCTAAATTTAGATAATCCCTAAATATTGTTTTTGTTCTTCACTTAAGTTCCACCTTTCATGGATGTCTAGATTAAGTAGAAGTATTTTAATCTTCAATTTGTTTTGGTTCTGTAAACTAGCAAGCCATTTAAAGGTTGTTTCACTTTCAGCTGGAGCCCATTTTGCCCATTTCAAAATAATATAGATGTCTGTCTGATATTCAATACTATATTCTCCATCATTTAAAGTGACCTCGTTTAAAAAATTTTTTAAAGTTAAAGAAGCATTAGATTTCATCTTAACGAGTTTTTCTAATTTATTTATTGAAGCGCCACAATTTTCGCCTTTTCCACCGTTTTCGATCAAATAACCATGTTTATTAAAAAATAGTGCATCTGGAACTATTAATTTATTAGACCTTCCATATTCTCCGAAAGTACCGATTCCTCGTAAAGTAGCATTTTGCGTACCTAAAAAGCTAATATTTTTATGTTCTAAATATTGTAATACCGATGAGTCAGTTTCTATTTTAAAATCAATATCTCGTTTTTTTTGCGCACTGCAAATAATTGAAAGAAAAGTCAGAGTTGTCAGCATTATTAGCTTCATATTTATTCCTTTAAACTTTATACAAATATTCAATTCTGTCGCTGCAATAGCCTTATAACGGTCTGCAGCTAGATGAACTCACGGCCAAAATACCTGCGTACTTTCGGCAAGATAATTATTCTTGATTAGAAAAAGGATTCAACTACCTGAAAAGCAGTGAGTTTCTCTAGGTGCTGTTGCCAGCAGTGTTTTGGATACTTATTTCAATTTGTTGTCAATTAATTTTTTTATAAAATCATCGAAACCATCCTTTACATTTTCTTTTAGCTGTTGAAATATTTCATTTAGTTTTATATTTGAAATATTTAATTCGTAATTCTCAAATTCTTTTAATAATTTTTCTGCTAGAATTATGCTTCGTAATTCTCCAACTTTAACGCATTGCATCCACGTTTTATCTTCGATTTCTTTGTATCCCCCTGAATTGTTTGGAACATGAGAACCATGGTCATACATTTTCTTGCTTTCCCAATACAGCTGCATAAAAGGAGGGATGCTGGTGAGGCGATGTTCGTCCGCTACTTTATATGCTAGGTACATATCCGAAATAAATTGAATATCGGGGTTTACACCTAAACCAAAAATGGATATAAATTCGTAATAATTAGCCTTAACAATACGAGCTCTGTTTGAATAAAAGTCAATTGTTTTCATGTTTGAGCGAGTCATGCAAATATATCTCGTCATGAACAGAAACATTATTTTTAGCAATTTAATTTTTTCGATCCTGAAGTCCGAATCGAATTTATCATTTAAAAGTTGTAGTAAATCTCCAATAAGCCAAGTTGCACCTTCGATTGCATACTCGCTATTCCAGTAATAATTTGGATATGAAATTATATTTTTTAAACCCTCGTGCATCAAGGGTAAGCCTTCTGAATAATTTTGAGCTTTGTACATTGCGCTTCCAATTGTGTAACTCACATAAGGATGCTTATAATCGCGGTATTTTGAATAGACTGCTTTTAGTTTTGAACCATCTACACCATAGAAAATATCATATTCTCTATAGGTTTTATATCGTCCAGGTTTTATTTCTGTGGCAAAACTTTCTCCAGTTGTGCATTTACTATAGTCTCTGTGAAAATCAGCAATCCAGCTATCATTTATTTTTTTTGCTTCGTTGATTATGAAAATAGGTGCACTTGATTTTCTTTCTTTTAAATCATTTGCTTGTTCAAAAATTATATTAAGAGTTATTTCAAGATCATTATTCCAATTGCCCTGCTCTACAAGATGGCATTTAAAAGCATGATAAAATTCTTCGAGTTGTGCAGACGAATGTACGTCATGACTTTCTACATAATTATTATAAAAATCCGTAAATCCGTCTACCTTCGTTAGATGATTTAAGGCGTTATGTAAGTACTCTTCATTAAACATTCGGCGGCAAAGGTTTATAATTTTCATTTAAATAGGGCGAAGCGCAGAGTTGCCCCATTATTTGTTCAATTAAGCTATATGAGTTTATCTCATCAGTTTTGATAATCACTCCAGATAGTTTTGAAACTACGTCCAATTTTTTTAAGCCTGTACCTCCAAATGCTGCCCAAAGTAAAATACATTCATCGGTAAGGAGATAATAAAGGTAGGAGTATTCTAATTCTTCGAGTTTTTCAATACTTCCGTTTTGCACTTCGGAGATAAGCGACTTGAAAACATGGAAATTAGTTGTGCCAACTTTTCGATGTACATCTTCAAGCAACTCCATTAATATCGGTTGGGTTTTGGATATCGCTATCGATCCATAAAGTGTTTTCAGTTTTTCGAGACCATCGTTAAAATCTGCGTATTTAACGTCTTCAAATGAGTCTAAAATTTCAGGAAAAAGAAACTCCATTGTATACTTGCGATAAAAAATATTTAGAGCAACTTTTTCTGGATATTCTGTTTTTGAATATCGACTTCTCCATTTTGAAAGATTTTCCATTCCTTCGTTTAATATGTGGCGTAGGTCTACTCTCATATAATTTAGCGATTAAAATAATTGGTATTCTCTCTTAACACTTTTTCAGCTTCCTTGTTACCTAGCTCGTATGCCCGTATAAGATATTTTGTACCTGTTTGCGCATCTTGCTTAAAACGATATAAATTAAAAAGCTCTAAATAAGCTTGGTGTAGTTCGGCGATTCTTAGGCATTTAACCAAATCTTCCATAGCACCATCAATATCATCTAGTTGCGATTTTGCAATCGATCTGTTGTAATAAAAAGAAGCATCGTCCTCGTTCAATGGGAGATTTTGATTTTCAACCATAAGAATATATTCGTCGAAAAGTTTCAACGCCTCTTGATAGTTTCCTTTCTGTAATGCTGAAATTGCTCTTAGAGCTAATGGCATTTCTTCTCGTTTTTTAAAAAAATCGTCGAACATAATTTTTCTATTTTAGTTGATTTGCATCCTCCGGTTGGTTTTAACATTGCTGGCAACGGTCTCGCGCTAGGAGCAGTCGCGGCCAAAGCGAACCTGAGTACGCTCGGCAAGATAATTATTCTTCGTGAAAAAGAGCCTCGATTTACTTGAAAATCAGTGACTGCTCTTAGCGTGTGTTATAGAACGTTTCTCTCTTTCTATGCATATCCGTTTACCATCAAGTCGAATAGTTTGCCTTTTGTTAAATTGTATTTTATTTCCCAATAAAAGCTTCCACCGTCTAAAACTCTTATATATTCATTAAGCCAAATTTCTTTTTTATTCTCTCGGCTTTTCCAGAAGGCATTAATTATTAGAATTTCCTCTCCATTTTCATCAATATATCCGAAATATTGCCGTCGATACTTCTTAAGGCGTTTGTCAATTATTGGAGTTGAAATCTGATTGGTCTTTTTAGAATTTAGCCTTTTTAAGTCAGTTCGTAATGCTAGTTCTGCTTGTTCAACTTGAGATTTAGTAGGAGTGAACCTATTATCTGGCAGCATTTCGATATATGTCTTTGGAAATATCGCAACGTCAAAGTTCTTTGTTATATAATTTTCAGCAACGAAAGCTTGGTTTTCCTGAGAAAGAAGAACAATCGGATTGACTAGTAAAATAGAAATAATAATTATAATCGTTCTCATGTTTTCGGGCGGTTTTCTGAAATGTTCTATAACGTTCTCTGGCTATGGGAAGTTTGCGACATAGCGAACCGAGTACTGTCTGCAAGATAAAACTTTCTTCGTGACGATGATGTTCCGGCTACCTAAAAATCGCAAATTTCTTATAGCCAGTGTTAGCAGAAGTTTCTATACTTTATCTTTCAATTGTTGCATAAAAAACTCTAGGTCTTTTAAAGATGTTTTTTTTACTTTTTCCAAGTTAATTGACATGGATTTTTTATCTGATTCCAAAACAAATTCATCTGTATATCGGATAACTCTACGAATTTCAGCTAACTTTAGTTTACAACCAAAGTTTTTCACAATGTAGCCATCTTTCACGGTTATGTAATTTGTTTTTATTTTATAAATCTCGATGAAAAGGTAAATAATCAAACCTATATAAAAATAGATTGAAAACTTATGATTGAATATAAACGCTAGCAGAAATGCAATCAACGAAACCGTTCCAAATGCAAAAGCACTTATCTTTAATGACGTTTTATATTTGATATTTAAGTTCATTTTTACTACAAAGTTTTTCGAAATTTCTGCTAACGGTTTGCAGCTTGGCGAAGTGGCGGAAATCGAAGCACAAATGTTCAGTTTTGCACAAAAGTTCAATTGAAAAACTGAACTTGAATTTAGCACTAAACCCGCCATTTTGCCAAACTGCTGTTAGGCGATCGCTCTTATTCTATTAATTTTATAGTTTCCATTAAATACTCTCTTTGTTCGATACTTAACGATTTTAAAATTGACCTCTCGTTTGTCAAATCAGTCAAAATCAATTTCGCATCATTTTTCATTAATTCATTATTATATTCATTTGCAGTCTTAGGGTTTATTGTCGACTCTGCAAATGAAAAAATTATTTGTTCACCTTTAGGTTTATTTTTATAAATAAATTCAAGAATCATTTTTCTATTGCTTTCATCTATGTCTTCTTTAAAAATAGCATCTAATAAAAATGGAAATCTATGAACATATTCTGTTTCTTCTATTACTTTGTTAAATGCAAAATAATAAGCCAACATAGTTTTTAATAGTTCAACACCCTGTTTTGGAAAAATACCCATCCAATACAACAATGTGTATTTATCATCTTCGAATTTTTTCACTCCAAGTTCATCTAAAAACTCGATGAAATATTTTTTAAATTGAAAATCTCTTGTGTTTCTCTCTTTTTTAATATCATCATCTGTTTTGAATTTTCTTAACTCTTCTACTTTGTCATTAAGAATTATCGTAGTTTCTCCTATTTGGGTTAAAATATTTTCTGAAAGTTTGACGTTTGTTTTGTTATCTAACCAAGTGCCAAATGATAAGTCGTCAATTTTGTATTTAATTAATACGGAATAATCCTTTGCAACTTTATCTTTTAAAGTACTTATATTTTCCTCTATGCTATTTATAGAACTTTGTAAATCTTTAAGCTTATCTTTTACTTTTTGAATTTCTGCAATCGTGTTATTTACATCTTGTGAATATTCATAAATATTTTCCAATGAACTTGGTAAGTTTTGTTTGCAAGTTGGACAGTCGTTTTTTAATGGATTTTCAGTTTTTAAAGATCTATTTATTTTGTTTAAAATTTTTAAACGCTCTTCATAAAAAGTTAATTCGTTGCATTTTAATAAATGTTTTTTCTCTGCTTGGATTAATTCTTCTTTGTTCTTTTTGTAAGAATCTAAATATTCTAATGACTTTGAAATAAATGATTCATCTTTTAATTTAGAAAGATTTAATTCGTCTTTTTGTTGTCCAACATTGGTTAGAAATTTAATTGAATTTTCTAATTCTTTTTTCTCTTTTTCAAGTTTTTGCTTTTCTAATCTGTCAAATTCATTAGTAATTCCTAAATAATAATCATAGTAATCATATTTGAAATTTCTGAAAAATTCTAAACCTCTAAATGATTTTAAAGCCAAAACCCAACCGTAATCTTGGGCGACATAATAAGGTAAAAACATCGCTTCAATAGAGGCTAATTTATATTCACCAGATGTTTCTAAATATAAATTGAAATCAAATAGTTCTGACAAAAAATGTTTTAATTTAATGTGCTCTTTTGAAGAATTACCACTAATGCCAGAAAATTTTTCTAAAGGTTGATTCTCTCGTTTGATAAACATAAAATCATCATCGCGAATTATTGTTATGTGTTCTTCAATTCCTTTTTTCAAAATAAAATCTAATCGAAAGATTACTTTTTCATTTAGAATTTCGGTCAACTTATGTTTTTCATCATTTATTCCGAATGTATATAGAATTGCTTGAATGATAGTACTTTTTCCAGATGTGTTTTTACCGTGGATAATATTTAGTCCCTCACTAAATTCTGTAAAGAAACCTTTTTGGTTTTGCTCACAGTAAATAAATAAGTTTTTATATGTAATTTGAGATTTCATTATTAATTTTCTTTAGTGTGTAATATTTCAAAAAGAGCTGCAAAAAGGATTGCCTTTAATTGCAAATCATTAAAATTTGTTCTTTCTGAATTTTTAAACAATTCAAATAGCTCTATTACATTATCCACTTCTGTATAAGAATTTAAATTACCAATCTGCTCTTGAACGAAATTTAAAATCTTTTTATGCTCTCGCTCTTTGATACTTTTGAATAAATCAAATGATGAATTGAAAATTAATTGAAACTGCTCTTTTTCAATAGGTCTTACTTTTAATGTCTTTGCAATTTCAGTTTCTTTGCTATGCCAATAATCAAAGCATTTAGCTTTTGAAGTTAGAATATTAAAAGCTTTTTCAACTTCTAAATTTCCTACTCTTTTTGAATTGTCCAATAATTTTACTGTGTTACCATTATTATAGGAAGTTTCTATTTTTCTGAAAAGACAAACTAAAGTGTCAATTGCAGCTCGCTTATCAAAAATTTGGTTACCAAAAACTTCGTCTATTTTGCCAACAAGTTGATTTTCTTGCTCTTTTTCTGTTGTCGTGAATGGAATCCAGATGAAACTTAAATTATCTAATTCGCTATGCAAATCAGTTTCTATAATATTAGTTTTTATTTTTTCTTTAAGTTCTTTTGGTAAATCTGGATAAATACAATTCTTATTATCAGCTTTTATTGAAACCGAAATAATTGGTAAATTTTCACTTTTTTGGGGTTTATGTTCTAAATGAATTGTTTGATTAGAAGAGAAGTAAAGTATATGATTATATCCTAAAGATTTTGAAATTCCATCTTGAATTAGTCCTTTACCTGTTTTTAATAATTTTGTTAAAATATTAAATAGTTCATTATTTAACCGCCAAATATCAGGAGATTTTTTTTTTGATTGATAGGCTTCTATTAGTGATACTTCATCATTTTCATTTAAAAAGCAAAACAAGAAATCTTCGTGATGCTCAAGGCAAACGAAATACTTTTTAGTTTGAAACTTGGTGAAATAATTTTCTAATAACAAAAAAATTGCAGTATTCCGTTGCAAAGCGAATCCGTTTTGTGCGTCTGGTCCTGAATTTATTGTTTTATCTATCATTTTGCAGTGTCGTTTATTAGAGTGTCGCCTAACGTTTTGCAGATTTGCGATGGGCGGGATTTTTACCACTGATGTTGATGCGGAGCACAGAGCTTTCGGCTACCACTAAACTGTCTGCGGAGCACGTAACCCCGCCTATTGCAAATGTGCTGTTATAAGCCGTTTTTTTGATTTCATTTAAACTGTCGCTGGTGTCAAATGTGGTTGAAGTCTTGTCTCAATTATATTTAGAGGTGACGCAATTGCATTCACGTATTGAAAATTCCCATCTCGCTTATTATCAATTGATAGTTGCACTGGGCAAGCTTCGCTTTGTATTGCGTTTACTTTGAACTTGTTATTCTCAATATCAAAAAACACATATGGTGCTCCTGAAGAACCGAATCTGAAATATCCTTTAATTAGATAACGTGTTCCTTCAAATGTGTAATTGCCTCCAATTCTATCTGGGAAGAGTCCAAAATGTTCTAAATAACCTTCTATTTGTGCCTTATTAATTAGTTTTCCAACTTCACTATTAGGAGAACTTTGCAGGCAATAAAAATTAGGCTGATTATCGTCTAATAAAGAGAAATCAACTTCAATGCTAGGAAGACGACTTATGATGTCTTGGTGCGTATTTACAATTTTATACAAAGCTATATCCTCATTGTAATATGCGTCTACAAGTTCAACTTCAACTAAAAATGTATGTCTATTAATAGCTGGTTCATGGAAGTATGTATTTCCGTTGAAATGTCCTGTTAATGTTGGGTCATTATAAAATTGATTGTTCTTAAATTGGATAATTAAAAACGGGTTACAAATATTTCTTTGCGTCAGTGTTAACCACCTTGTGTCGAAATTGATTTGTTTCAGAGTGTCTACCACTGTTTGAACGTCAGCTTGGTTAATGATGTTAATGTATCGCTTATTTGTCTGCGGGTCTAATGGATAGCATTGGTTAAACAATTGCGTTTGAGTAGGATTCAAGTGAGGCAAAATGTCTGCTGTAAATATTGCATTGTCAATTGACTTGAAAATTAAAGCCTCTGTCTTGATGTTATGGGCAACCGAGAGAATAAATCCGTTTCCAATGTGAAAGGCACATATATTATTATCATAATGTCGTCTGGCTGGTTCGGTCGCATTATGTATCCACATAAGTCTGAACAAAGGTGAAGTCTGTTCGTTTGTTAATTCTAATTGTCCTGTTAGCATATTGATGTCTTTGTTTAAAATGGCTTATAACGTTTTGGGTATTGGCGTAGTGGCGGAATTTTAGCACAAAAGTTCAATCGAAGCACAAAACTTGAACCTTGCACAAATGTTCAATCGAAGCACTTCACCCGCCATTACGCCAATACCTTGTTAGCGGTTCGGCTTTTTGTTCTCCCAAGTTGTTTTTTCTAATTCAAACCAGTCTGTTAAGTCTCCTTGATAATCGAAAATTTCTTTAAAGTCAAAACCCAATTTAGTCAAAACATTTTTTGAATTTACGTTTTTAGGGTCTGTTATTGCAAAAACTTTGTCAATGTTTAAGTTCTTAAATCCATAGTCTAATATTGCGATTGAAGATTCAGTCGCAAAACCTTTTCCCCAATGTTTTTTCTTAAATCTGTATCCAAGTTCGTAAAAATCATTGTGATTGTTTAATGGCTGGTTAAAGTATTTTAGTCCCGACCAACCAACACATTCGTTTGTCAATTTGTCAACAACAGCCCAACGAGCAATTCCATTTTCCTTGTATTGCTTTTTAAGCATTTCAATGGCTTTTGTTATTTCGTCAATTGATTTCACAGGATTGTTTTCGATAAACAAATGAACTTCTGGGTCAGAATCCATTTCAAAAAGGTCATTTTCGTCTGTATATTCTAATTCTCTTAAAATTAGTCGTTCTGTTTCTATAAATGTTTTCATTTTGTCAAGACTTTCTTTTGTTCGGTGTCGTTCTATAAGCTGACCGCTAATGACCGCTCGGCTTTGTCGTCGTTCCGAAAGGAGTTTTCACTCCTTTTCGGAATGCGTCAAAGGCGACAGTTGGGAGAACGTCGTGCGAATGCAACGATGGTTTCCCGACTGTCGGCGAAGCCGAGCGGTCATTGGGAAAAATTGTCCCGAAGGGCGATTTTTCCCAACTAGTATATATGTCTGATAAAAACAGACATATACACCTAATTTTGGTTGTATTAGTCTGATAAATAACAGACTTTATTT
>NZ_RQVR01000014.1:10243-94954 GCF_003865365.1 Flavobacterium macacae
GTAAATTTCTGTGGTTTTACTGCTGCTATGTCCCAATAATTCTTGAATATATCTCAGATCGGTACCGCTTTCCAAAAGATGCGTAGCATAACTATGCCTTAGCCAATGCAGTGTAACCGGCTTTTTTATGCCAGCTTTTTCTATTGCTTGCTTTAAAACACTTTGCAAGCTTTTTGCAGAGTACTTCTCTCCTAACAATTGACCTTCAAACAGATAAACAGCAGGTTTATAGATTTTATAATAATTGCGAAGCATATCTAATATCTTTGGGCTTAACGGAGCAATTCGGTCTTTTTTACCTTTTGCGTTTTTAAGCAATACGATATTGCGTTTAGAATCGATATGGACAGGCTTCAAAACTAAAAGTTCGCCACATCGCAATCCACAGCTATAAATCAGGCTCAGCATTGTTTTGTGCTTTATATTGCTGTGCGCTTCTAACAAAGCTTTCACCTCCGCCTTAGACAGCACATTTGGCAATACCTTGTCCCGTTTTGGTCGGTGAATTTTATCAATATCAATCTTTGTTTCTCGTATTGTCTTAAAATAAAGCTTAATCGCATTCGTGATTTGGTTTTGATACGACGCCGAAAAATTATTCTTTAAGATAAATAGATTGTTATACAAAATCACATCATTATTGTCCAGCAATGCCACAGGCTTGTCTTTAAAAAATACTAAAAATGATTTTAAACCCTCAACATAAGTTTTGATGGTATTTTCGCTATATCGTTTGGATCGAAGCCAAAAGGTAAAGTCCTCCAAAGCCTTTACAATCTCTTGAGTCATCCAGATGGCACTTGGTGTTTCAATCTTAAATCTAATTCGATTTTCATCCGTATCTGGCAGATGCCAAAATTGCCTAGATTGGCTCCATCGTGCGCCCTCAAGACTCTTGATCCGTTCGATCAGGCAAAAGTCTTTTTCAAAATAGACCGCAATTCGGCGCTCTTTTTTATACACAATCGGTTTGGCTTCCCATTTCATCAGCTTGGCTTTTAAGTAGATAACACAAAAATACGCAATTTTAAGAAACAAGGCTTAAAAATAGGGCAAGGCCAACTGATTAAATCAAAGTAGGTGCAGGCGCCTTTCAAAAAATGCAAAATACACCACAAAAAAAGCCCCAACAATAGGGGCTTTCAAATTATTTATTTTTCTTTTCTGCTTCTAGCAGGCGCTCGTAAAGTTTTTTGTTCTCTTCGTAAGCTTCAAGCAACTTGTCCAAGGGATTAAAGTTACAGATGTTATGAGAACCTATTGGACCTTGATTTATACTATTGTCGCTAAAACTGTTGAAGTAATTAAAAACGGCGTCTTCACTAAAATTCTTAATAGCTTCAACAGTAATCCCAAGTTCCTTCGCAATCAGCTCCAGCTTGTCATGATCCACATTCTCGCTGTTCTCGATGTTTGAAATCGTCTGCTGGCTCACGCCTATCGCGATGGCCAGTGCTTCCTGCTTGATGCCTCGCAGTTCACGAAGTCGGCTGATATTGCGCCCGACATGTTTGGGTTTAAGTGTAGTGCTCATAATTCAAGGTATTAGGTGTTAGTAGTCGCTGTATCGCAACCCTGCCAAACAAATGTACAAATTTTCTCTAAGATGGCCATTGGTAAAAAACAAATGGCTTCCATCCCGCACCTTTTTCAACAGCAGCGCACAAGACAGTCCCATCGCCCGATGCTCCCTATCCGAGGTAGGGATAGTGTATGGGGAGTGTATGAAAACGCTTATGTAAAATAGAAATCCAGTCAGCCCAAAAAAACACCGCCAGAAATACTGCTTCGTTCTCCATTCACAAACTTAAAATTCACTGAAATCGCAACGCACTTATGGCCAACAACCTTAATTTTGTGTCACTTTGCGAAGAACTTCGCGCATCTTTGCGTTAAAAAAACCTTCCAGAAATTCCTTCCTTAAAAACAAAAAACCACCAAATGAACTAAATCATCTGGTGGCTTTAAAATCAAATAGTATGATTGTTTATATGGAAATGGCAAATCTCTTTTTTAAGATTTTTAGCAAATATATAAAAGATTGCAGTTCATCAACTTGAGGATAATATTTATGATACTGCTTAGGATTGTCATATTCAAAACTATTTTTCTTATCTCCATCCCTGACCTGAACTGCATAGCTTTCACCATCAAGTACAGCCATTATTGATGCTTGACTTTCATATTTTCCGTCCATAGTTTTAATTTTTGCTTTACCTCTTAGTTTATATTTAAAAACTGCTTGTTCTGGAAGATACAATATATCTGAACTTAAAATTTCAAGCCACACATAAGAAAGTTCTTTAGACGATGTTATTTCAATCTTTCTAAAATCATCACTTCCGTCTTCCTGAAGAATAAAATGGCATTCATAATATTCAGATTTCCAAACCAATTCATCATTTTGGTACAATCTAAATAATGAAACGAAATTTATTATATCAGCTTTTCTATAAACTCTTATTTCCTTGCTAGATAAATCTTCCGTGATTCCGATTTTCTTGTTCAACGCTTTATCCAATTGAGCTGAAAGCAACAGGGGAAACAATAATAATGGCAATAAGATTTTAAACATATTCAAAGTTTTGGTCAGTAAAACTATTGAAATAGATTCATAATTAAAACAAAAAACACCAAATGAGCTAAATCACTTGGTGGCAGACAGAGTATCATCACCTCCGGAAAGCTCACGAGAGCACAAAGCCATTAGGCCACTTTCTCTCTATTCAAATCACTATAAGGATAATGTCCGGCGTCTTTCAGCAGGTCGATTAATTTGTCAGTTCCGTTTGCTCTGGCAAAATCCATTTCAGATCGAAACACCTGCAGGCACAAAAGCAGATGGTGGATTCTGTCTGAAATCTGAAAGCCCTTGTAAGCGTCAAATATCAGGCAGGCATTTTCTTCTTGATCGGTTGGCACTTCACAGGTCTCCTTTGGATTCAATACGGCTTGTGAAGAATAATTGCCGATGGTTGTAAACAGACCGCAGATATGTCTTTCGATCTTGTTAAACGGAGTTCCTGAATCTTCAATGTTGTGGTACTTTTCTTTTGTAAAGGCTACAAGTTCATAGGTCCCGATTACATTTGGTTTTGGTCCGTTCCCATCAGGATTCAATAATTCCATTGTCGCAAAACCGGTTCCTTCGATATGCTCTGAAAAATAATACATTCTACTGCACCGCCAATTTCAAAAGGAATGACGGCATGCCCCACCATGTCTTCCATCTTGCCTAAAACGCCTTCAATTGCTTTAGACTTTAAGTCATAACTTGAAATGAATTCTTCTTCAGTGAAGACTTTCTTTTTGCTTCCGAATAAATTTTTAAAAAAGCTCATATAGATGTTTTGGTTTTGGTTAATTAATGATCGCACAGCTTATTCTATAGGAATAATAAGCACAAGCTCTTCAAAAGTAAGAAAAAAGACAACAGATTATGACTTTTTCTCAAGCTGAGGCAAATTCATCGTCACGATTGGGACGCTTGCTCCGGGCGACAACCAGACCCGCAAACAAAACGCCACGAATCTTTGCGAATAACTTTGTGCATCATTACCTTTTAAACCTTTCAGAACTTCCTTAAAAACAAAAAACCACCAAATGAACTAAATCATCTGGTGGTCTTGAACAAAAACAAAATCAATCATAATCCCATTACTGGAACTATCTTATTGCCATCCGCCTCCAAGGGCACGATATAACTCGATAATGGCGCTGTATTGTCTGTATTTATTGTCAATTAAATTCAATTCTGTGTTTAGTGCATTGTCTTTTGCAGTCAATACTTCTAAATAATTTACCAAACCATACGTCAGTAATTCATCAGAATAAGCAGCTGCTTTTTTCAGGGCATCTACTTGTTTTCCACGAATTTCAAGTTTGGCTGTTTCATTATTGTATTGCGCCAAAGCATTGGAAACTTCGTTGCCCGCAGTTAACAAAGATTTCTCAAATTCAAGATAGGCTTGTTGCTGTTGTGCTTTTGCAATTTCATAACGCGACCTGATTTGTCTTCCGTTTAAAATGGGCTGCGTCAAACCGGTAACGATATTGGCAAATAGAGAATTAGCGCTAAACCATTCTTTAATATCAACCGTTTGAAGGCCGCCAGTTGCAGTCAATCTCAAAGTGGGATAAAAGTTGCTTTTTGCCACGTTAGTCTGCTCAAATAATGAGATCAAATTGTATTCTGCTGCAATCACATCAGGACGATTGCGCAACAAAGTCGCAGGAACGCCCAGCGTAATTTCGGGTTGCATTACTTGTGCGTCAAGCGTGCTTCTTTCAATTTTTCCTGGAACCTGGCCTAAAAGAACGCTCAATGTATTTTCAAGAGTAATCACGCTTTGTTTCAAGTCAGCGATAATGATTTCTGTAGCATATTTTTGTGCTTCAGTTTGCTTCACGCCCACTTCATTCACGTTCCCGGCATCTTTTAAAGCAAGAATTACTTCAATACTTTCGTTTCTGTTGATAAGTGTTTCTTCAGCTAATTTAATTTGGGCATCAACTGCAAGTAATTGGTAATAAGTCGAAGCAATGCTTGAAATCAATTGCGTTTTCACAGCTTGGTTGGCAGCTATTGTTTGCAAATAAGCCGCATTGGTTGCACGTTTATTGCTTCTGATTTTTCCCCAAATATCTGCTTCCCAGCCCAGCGTTCCTGTCAATTGGTATTGATCTACATTGGTTCTTCCGCCACCAGAACTGAACAAAGCGCCTAACTGGCTATTCTTAGAAAGTTCTTGGTGTGTCCAATCCGCACCTGCAGAAAATGTTGGCAAGTAACCTGCTTTTCCTTGTTTCATGGTTGCTTCTGCAGCAGCGATGTTTTGCATTGCAATTCTAATATCTAAATTATTTTGCAATCCTGTTTTAATATAGCCTTGTAACGTTGGGTCAGTAAATACTTTGTCCCAAGAAACATTGGCCATTGAAGTAGTATCCGCAGACACCACTTCAGTTCTGTATAAATTCTCTGTCTTTAATTCTGGCCTGTCGTATTTTTTTGCGACGAAACACGATTGCATTACCGTTCCAAGAACGACAACCATGGCAATTTTATATATTTTATTTTTCATATTCTTCGTCTAAAAGTATAACATCAGATTCATTTTGTCCTTCTTCAAAAGGCTTTCCAGAAATTCTTTCCTGCAGGCTTTGGAAGATCACAAACAAGATTGGAATAACAAACACTCCTAAAATTGTTCCTACTAACATACCGCCCACAGCTCCCATACCGATAGATCTATTTCCGACAGCACCAACTCCTGTGGATAAAGCCAATGGCAATAAACCGAAGATAAAGGCAAGAGAAGTCATCAAAATCGGACGAAGACGTGCTTTTGCCCCTTCAATTGCCGCTTGTGTCAGATCCATTCCGTGTTTTCGCCTTTGGATGGCAAACTCCACAATAAGGATCGCATTTTTCGCTAAGAGTCCTATAAGCATGATCAAGGCAACTTGGAAATAAATGTTGTTTTCAAGTCCTGCTAATTTCACAAAGCCAATAGCTCCGGCAATTCCGACAGGCAATGAAAGCAATACAGATAATGGCACCAAGTAACTTTCGTATTGTGCACTTAACAAGAAATACACAAAAATCAAGCTCAACAAGAAGACGCCCGCAGCTTGGCTTCCTGCCAAGATTTCCTCACGTGTCATTCCTGAGAATTCATAGGTATATGTTTTTGGCAAATGTTTCTCTGCTGTTTCTTGGATGGCTTTAATCGCATCACCTGAACTAAATCCTGGATTTGCCTTACCATTCACGTTTACGGCTTTTAACAAATTGAAACGGGCTACAGCTTCTGGCCCATAAATTCTTTTAAAATCAATGAATTGGCTGATAGCCACTTGCTGGCCCTGGCCATTTTTGATGTAAATATTATTGATGGATTCTGGCGTAGCTCTTTCTTCTGCTTTTGCTTGAATCATTACACGGTATTGTTTACCAAATTTATTGAAATCTGTCGTGTATAAGCCACCATAATAACCTTGCATCGTGTTAAAAATATCGGTAACAGAAACTCCAGCATCTTTGGCTCTTTCCACATTGATATCCATTTGATATTGTGGGAAAGTGGGGTTAAAATTGGTCATCGCATATTGAATTTCTGGACGTTTCATCAACTCCCCAAGAAATTCATTGCTCACTTTACTAACTGTTGCCCAATCATCATCGCCTTTGTCTTGGATTTTCATCTCAAAACCATCGGCTGTACCAAAACCTTGCACACTCGGTGGCGTGAAAAATAAGGCGCGGGCATCTTTAAAGTGAGCCGTTCTTCCGAACAATTCACCAACGATTGCATCTACGGATTGATTGGCTTCCTTACGATGCTCCCAGTCTTTTAATTTGATTACGGTAAAGGCATAGGAACCCCCATTCACGCTATTCAGCAAACTGAATCCCACAACGCTCATTCGTGCTTCTACCATATCCATAGATCCTAAAATAGAATCTAATTCATTGACTGCCAATTGCGTTTTCTCTAAAGTGGTTCCTGGAGGAAGCGTTAAATCGGCCATAATGATACCCCTGTCTTCATTCGGGATAAATCCAGAAGGAGTCGTTTGGAACAATAATATTGTAATTCCAGAAAATACTAATAAAGCAACAACTGTAATCCATTTTTTTCTTGCCAAGAATCCAAGAGACTTGACATATTTATTGTTCATTTTATCAAAACCAGTATTGAAAGCCAAGAAAAATCTGTCTTTCAAATTCTTTTTGTGGTGATCGCCATCTTTGTGAGGCTTCAAGAAAAGCGCACACAAAGCCGGGCTCAGCGTCAAGGCATTTACGGCAGAAATCAAAATGGAAATTGCCAAAGTGATTGCAAACTGCTGATAGAAAACTCCCGAGGGACCGCTCAAGAACGATACCGGAATAAATACCGCAGACATCACCAAAGTAATCGAGATGATGGCACCGGAGATTTCACTCATCGCAGAAAGCGTTGCTTCTTTACCTGATTTTGCTCCTTCATCTAATTTGGCATGCACCGCCTCGACGACGACAATCGCATCATCGACGACAATACCAATCGCCAGAATCATTGCGAACAAAGTCAACATGTTGATTGAGAATCCAAATATTTGCAAGAAGAAAAAAGTACCTATAATTGCCACCGGAACCGCAATTGCCGGAATTAACGTCGATCTAAAATCTTGCAAGAAGATGTAAACCACAATAAATACCAAGATAAAAGCTTCAATCAATGTAGCAATTACCTTGCTGATCGATGCGTCAAGGAACGTTTTTGTATTAAACGGAATTACATAGTCCACTCCTTTTGGGAAATTTGGTTTTGTTTCTTCCAAAATAGTCATTACTTCGGTAATAATATCTTGTGCATTGGAACCAGAAGTTTGGAAAACCCCAACGGCAACACCTTGTTTACCCATTGCGATATTCTTGGTTCCATAATTGAAACCGCCTAATTCAACTGTTGCAACATCTTTTAGGTGAAGGAAATTTCCGTTACCTGTCGCTTTTACAACTATATTTTCATAATCAGCAATTTCAGAAAGTCTTCCCTTGTATTTGATTACATATTCATAAACACCATCGGCATTTTCACCAAATTTACCCGGAGCAGCTTCCACATTTTGCTCTTGCAAAGCGGCCTGGATGTCTTTTGGCTGTACGCCATAAGTAGCCATTTTTTCAGGATCGATCCAAATCCTCATGGAGTAATCTTTGGCACCGAAGACGTTTACTTGACCAACACCTTTAACACGCTGTAATTTTGGAACTAAGTTGATTTTCGCATAATTCTGAATATAGGTTTCATCAAAATCATTATTATTGGAATACAATGCAAAGAACATCAAAGCGCTCGTTTGGCTTTTTAAAGTTGTAACTCCGGTTTGAACCACGGCTTGAGGTAATTTTGAAGTGGCACGAGACACACGATTTTGAACGTTTACCGCCGCAATATCGGGATCAACTCCCAATTCAAAATAAACAGAAATTTTTGCAGAACCGTCATTGGCCGCAGAAGAAGTCATATAAGTCATTCCTTCCACACCATTGATTTCTTCTTCCAAAGGAATCACGACGCTATTTAGCACCGTTTCTGCATTCGCTCCAGTGTATGTTGCAGTTACCTGAACTGTTGGAGGCGCGATTTCAGGATACTGTTCCACTGGTAAAGACATCAATCCAAGAACCCCAAGAATGGTGATCAGGATCGAAATTACCGTCGAGAGAACAGGTCTTTCTATAAAAGTTTTTAACATCTTGAGATTTATTTTTTAGCGGGAGTACTAGTTGTTGATACTGAATCTTTTGTTGCAGGAGCTTGCTCATTTGCTGGAGCTGGCGCTTGTTTTTGAACATCTTGAGGAACAATTTCCATATCGTCTCTTAATTTAGACGCACCTTCAATAACAACCATTTCGCCTTGTTGGATACCATCAGTAACGATGAAATTCAATTCAGAAGTTCCGTTTGTAGTTACAATTCTTGATTTCACTTTGTTTCCTTTTTCAACAACATAAAGTGTCTGTTTTCCCTGCACTTCAAAAATTGCATTTTGAGGCACAAGCATTACCTCTTTTTGGACAATTGGCAAACGAACAATTCCTGAAGAACCGCTTCTCAAAAGACCTTGTGGGTTATTGAATTCCGCTCTGAATTGTGTTGTTCCCGTTGTAGGGTTAACCAATCCGTTCATTGTTGCTATTTTTCCTTTTTGGTCGTATTCTGAACCGTCAACCAACAAAAGTGAAACTTCTGGCGCTGCTTTTAATTTTTCTGCCGTTGTTGCTCCTTTAAAAGTCTTGTTGAAGAAAAGCAATTGTTTTTCGTTCATAGAAAAGTAAGCACGGACAATTTTAGTGTCAGAAACCGTTGTCAAAGGCATTTCGCTCGTTGAACTAACCAAACTTCCTTCTCTAAAAGGAAGACTTCCGATAACCCCATTTACTGGAGAAACGATGGTTCCAAAACCAATGTTAGCAGCTATTGCGCCGTAAGCACTTTTTGCTTGCGCTAATCTAGCTTTAGCCGTTTCTAATTGCACTTCACTGATGATTTTTCTGTCCACCAATGGTTTCAAGCGGTCTACTTCCACTTGAGCTGCCTTTACAGTTGCTTGCGCTGCTGCCGCATCTTGGTTTTGCGTTTGCGTTTCTAGTTTGAAAAGCAATTGTCCCTTTCTGACTACTTGACCTTCGTCAACATATATTTTTTGGATAAATCCATTTACTTTTGGGCGAATTTCCACATTTTGCTGTCCTTCAAGATTGGCAGTATAATCTTGATAAACAACCGCATCTTGCTTGACTATTGTCTGCACCGGAAACGGAACCGGACCTTGTGGCCCTTGCGCCTGTTCTTGTTTTTTACCACACGATGCTAAAACTACTACTGCAATTAAAGCACTAAAGATCGACTTCTTCTTCATTCGAATTTATATAATAGGGGTTTGTTACTTGTTCTATTTTTCTATTTTGTCTAATTTCTTAATTGTTTTACTTAAAAAACTTTCAAACTCAATAACGTGATCTTGATATACTTTTAACATTTCAAGATTGGAACATTGAATTGGGTTTTCGGTAGTTTTCTTTCTGTAATCCAACATTCTTTTTACCATTTTCTTTTCATCAAGAACAATCTGCAGATAAGTGCGCATTCGATCTCCAAAAGAAGAAGGCTTATAGTATTTCTTTCTGTCGCCTGCTAACGTGTGATATTCTAATTTGCCCATTTTCAGCAAAAGGGTTAAATTGGTAGATACCGAACTTTTACTGGCTCCTAATTTGAAAACTAAATCATCGAAAGTCAATCCTGATTTGCAATTTTCTACAATTAACAATGAAAGTATTCTTGCGGAAAGTGGCGAAAGTCGATGGTGTGTTTCAAAATGAATTCCAAACATCTCAATCAATTCTTCTTTTTCCTCTTGCATATTTGACATTATGTAAAATTTCCTGCAAAGATACTTTTTGGTTCTTTAATCACCGAACCAAACGAACTTAAATTTGTGTTAAATAATCTTTAAGAAAATAAATCATAAAAAAAGGCCTTCATTTCTGAAGACCTTTTTTACTTTATTTGATAATTTCTATACTTACTTTTAATGCTCCTTGGTTTTTATTTTCTGCAATATCCATAAACGCTTTTTTTGAAAGGTCGATATCTCTACCCGGAACCCAGGGTCCTCTGTCATTTATTTCGACAATTACTGATTTAGAATTGACTTTATTGGTGACTCTTACTTTTGTACCAAATGGCAATTTTCGGTGTGCAGCAGTCAATTTACTATTGCTGAATTTTTCTCCGTTTGCCGTTTTTCTCCCGTTAAATTTATCGGCATAATAAGAAGCATGCGCGTTCTTTTTATACATTTTTCCGGAGACAGATTTGCTTGAAGAACAGCTTGTCAAAACGCTTCCAAGAACCAATAACAAAAGTAAAACCTTGCTTTTCATAATCTATTTTATTCAATAATATCAATGGTAACAACCAAATGCCCACCATATTTGTTTGAGGCAATTTCCATAAAGGACTTTTTGGTCAAATCAATATCTCTGCCTTTGGTAAACGGCCCTCTATCTGTAATTTCTACCACAACTGACTTACCGTTTTTTTCATTTGTAACGCGAACTTTAGTCCCAAAAGGTAATTTTCTGTGGGCTGCAGTATATTTTTGGTTGTTAAAAATCCTACCACTTGCCGTTTTTCTTCCTGTAAATTTGTCAGCATAATAAGACGCGTGTGCATTTTTTTTAAATAACTTATACTTTTTTGTATCTGCCAATTTAAGGCTATCCGCAACAGCTATTTTTTTTACAGAATCTTTTGGTATTTCTAATTTCACTTGTGGAAACTTTTGAAACTCCTTATCATTACTGGAAAAACCGCTGGAAAAAATCAAAGCAATAAAGCACAACAATAGAATTGTAGTCTTATACTTCATAATAAACTTTTTTGTGTTTGGCCAATTCATCTTACAATTACTATACCCAAAATTAAAAAAAGCCCTATTTTAGAGCTTCTTTGATATTATCCAATCCAATTTCCCCAAGGAATCATTGCCAATAACAATATCAAACCTAGTGCATAAAAAATGGCTATTTTTTTGAATTTTTTGCTTTCTTCAGCTCTCTTATGAGTGCTCCAACCCACTGTAATTAAAACTATTGCTATAATGTTAGTTACCGGATGCTCCACTGCAAGTTTTCGAAGTCCTTCATTTGACATCACGGCTTTCATACCGCTTTTAAAAGCATCCATTCCGTTTGGAGAAACAAAATATAAAATAAGCCCAAAAATAAATTGAATGTGTGTTGCTATAAGTGCAAAGAGTGCAATTCTTCTGTCTTTTGGTTTGAATTCATTTTTCGCTGAAATTCCGATTAATGAATTAATTACCGCAATTGCGATCGTGATTAAAGCTACGTATGCAATACCTGAGTGCGCTTCTAAAATAATTTTGTAAGTATCCATGTTAAATTTGTTTTTACAAATATATCCAAAAAATGAATTTTCTTAAAATTAAGTACTGACGGGTATCTTAATTCATAATCAGTCCAAATTACAAAAATAAATTTTAACAATTAACATTTCTTTAATTCAATTGTAAAGAAAATTCAAGTACAAAAACTTAAATTTGCGGTTAAATGCTAAAAAAAGTCAAACATATAATTTTCTTGTGCCTGTTCTTGTTTGGTTTACAATATGTAGCCAATGATAAGAAGGACGTGTCATTTTCTAATTTTGAAATAAAAAGTTATAGTTTAAAAAGAAATTCCAAAAGCATTACAAAACCAGAAAAAGAAAGAGCTACTTTTAGTTCACTTGATAAACTTCACAAGAAAAAAAGATTCTCAAGAACACACTATAATACTATTGCAGGCCTGTCAAAATGCAATGGCCTTAATCTAATTCTGGGTGTTTTTTCTTGTTCAAAATTTTCGCTTTTTGACAGTTCGAAATTTCATAAAAATTTTTCGAATTACACTTTCAACAATTCTTTTTGCCATAGAAAACTTCTTTCTATTTTTTACTCCTTTCAAGCTTTTTGGTAAACATTTAATTTGATTATTCGTTTAGAACCTGAAATTTAGGTTCTGCAAAACATGTAAACTATTAAATTTTTCCAACAATGAATGAAGTTAAACAAACGGCAGCAGAAGCCTCCCATCATCTTTATCCCCTGATCAGTGATTTGGGCTTAATTTTGATGACTGCTGCAGTTGCCATTTTACTTTTTAAAAAAATAAAACAGCCATTGGTTCTTGGCTATTTAATTGCCGGATTTCTCGCCGGACCTTATTTTACCCTATTTCCATCGGTACAGGACAAACACAATGTGGAAGTTTGGGCAGAAATAGGCGTTATTATTTTATTATTCACCCTAGGTTTAGAATTCAGTTTCAAGAAGCTGATGAAAGTGGGCGGAACAGCTTCTGTCACGGCATCAGTACAAATTGTTTCGATGGTCTTCCTCGGCTATTGGGCCGGCCAGTTTATGGGCTGGTCTTCTATGGACAGTATTTTTTTGGGAGCTATTTTATCCATGTCTTCCACCACAATTATTCTTCGTGCATTTGATGAATTGGGCGTAAAAGGCCAAAAATTTGCAGGAATTGTTTTTGGCGCCTTGATTGTAGAAGATATCGTGGCCATTTTAATGATGGTTTTACTTTCTACCATTGCCGTCAGCCAGCAGTTCTCAGGAATGGAATTAGTGGAATCCGTCTTAAAATTGGTTTTCTTCTTGATATTATGGTTTGTTGGGGGAATTTTCTTCATTCCGACATTATTGAAAAAAGCGAAAAATCTTTTAAGCGACGAAACTTTACTGATTGTTTCGTTGGCTTTGTGTTTGATGATGGTTATTTTGGCAACAATGGCTGGGTTTTCTCCGGCACTTGGCGCATTCATTATGGGTTCTATCATTGCTGAAACCACAAAAGCAGAACGCATTGAACACTTGGTCAAACCCGTAAAAGATTTATTCGGAGCCGTTTTCTTCGTTTCCGTCGGAATGCTTATCAATCCTGACACTTTAGTAGAATATGCCTGGCCAGTTATTATCATTACGTTACTGACCATTTTTGGAAAAACTATAAGTTCCACTATTGGGGCCTTGATTTCGGGACAACCTTTAAAACAGTCGGTCCAAACCGGAATGAGCTTGGCACAAATTGGGGAATTTTCATTTATCATTGCCACTTTAGGGATGACGCTTGGCGTGACCAGCAATTTCTTATATCCAATTATAGTCGCCGTTTCAGCCATTTCAACGTTCACGACGCCCTTTATGATTAAGCTATCCATCCCGGCCTACAACAAATTGGTCAAAATCCTTCCAGATAAATTTATAAAGGGGATTGAAAGCTATAGTTCAAGTTCGCAAACCATTAAAGCCACGAGCAACTGGGTGTTGTTTGTGAGAGCCAGCATTATTCAGATCATCATCCATTCGGTTTTGATTATCGCCTTAATTTTGCTTTCTTCAAGAGTTCTGCTTCCGATGGTCAACGGTTCACAATGGGCAAATGTGGCCATTGCCACCGCCACTTTATTATGCATCGCTCCTTTTTTATACGCTTTGGCTTTACGTCAAGTAGCTACCAAAGCACTGAGCGACTTAAAAGCGGAAAACAAATTCAGGGCGCCGATTCGAATCGTAAATTTAATCCGGATCCTTTTTGGTGTTTTTTTCATTGGCTTTTTGCTGAACAGCTTCTTTTCGAGCCTTATTGCATTCGGGGCAGTTGTAGTCTTTGTCTTTGTTTACATGGCTTTTCCAAAGAGACTGCAGCTTTTTTACGAAAGGATTGAAAGTCGATTTATACAGAATTTTAATGACCGCGAAAATCAGGAAGCGACCAACAGCAAGCACGAATTGTCTCCTTGGGATGCCCACATGACAACTTTTGAAATCGATGCTGATTTAAATATCGTCGGAAAACCGCTGCACGAATTAAAATTGAGAGAAAAAATTGGGGTAAATATTGCCGCAATTAAACGCGGTAGCTTTACGATAAATGTTCCGAGCCGAAACGAACAGCTTTTCCCGAATGACATTTTATATATCATTGGAACCGACAGGCAGATTGACAAATTTAAGGTTTATGTGAACCAAAGCAAGGTTACAGTTCCAGAAAATGATGCCGAAACCGTATTGAAAAACTTTGAACTGAAGAATGAAAATTTTATTGGAAAAACCATCCGAGAATCGCAATTGCGAGAGAAGACCAATGGTTTGGTTGTGGGAATTGAGCGCGACGGACAGCGAATGATGAACCCCGAAAGCCACGTTATTTTAGAAAAAAATGACATCATTTGGATCGTGGGCGACAAAAAAAGAATGAACCTTATTACCTTAAATACAAACTAGAATTACTTATTTTAATTACATTTCATAATGGAAAATTTTGATTGGAAACAGCTTATTAACCCCGAATTCTACATATCAATGGAAATTGGAGGCGTCAGCATTGGGCTTTTTGTGGTGCTTTTTATCGTTTTTGCAGAAACTGGCCTTTTTGCCGGATTTTTTCTTCCGGGAGACAGCTTGCTTTTCTTGGCAGGAATTTACAGTCGCGAATTAATAGAAAATATAACTTATATAGAGAGTGATTTTGGAAACGTAGCTTTACTTTCCACGCTTGTCGCACTTTCCGGAATTGTTGGAAACTCTGTTGGATATTGGTTCGGAGCCAAAAGCGGTTGGTATTTATATAAAAAAGAAGATAGCTTTTGGTGGAAGAAAAAATACTTGGAACAATCTCGTGTTTTCTTTGAAAAATATGGCGGGAAAGCAATTATCATTGCTCGTTTTATGCCCATCTTGAGAACTTTTGCGCCGATCATTGCCGGAATTGTACAAATGGACAAAAAACGTTTTATGTTTTACAACATCTTAAGTTCGGTTATCTGGGCATTTGGCTTGATTATGGCGGGACACTATTTATATGGCTTCTTCTTGTCAGAATTTGATATCGATTTGAAGAAACATATTGAAATTATTATCATCATTATCGTTTTGATTACAACGGTTCCAGTGGTAGTTAAATTCATAAAAGGAAACAAAGAAGAAACTCCGAAGGAAGATATTTAATTAAAGAAAAGCAGCTGATAAAGAGGCTTCTTTACAAAATCATCAAGTAAAAAAGGGACAGAAATCTATCTGTCCCTTTTTTATTGTCCAATTCTTAATTCTGGTAGCAATAATGCGCAACCTTGATTTATCTGAACGCGCTCAGGCACCGCTTATTGCTCGTTTAAATTCTTTCTGCAGGCCATACAAACAATAAAAAAGCCTCCCAAAAATGAGAGGCTTTATTTACAAAACTAAAGTATCTACCTAAAAATTGTATCTAATTGTAAAATTCCAAGTTCTTCCAAAACCGTAGTAACCTTGGTTAGCATCTGCTAAACCATTGATCAGTCTTCCTTCTGATTCGTATGTACGCATGTCTGTAGCAACATTTGGATTTATTCTATCCGTTGTTTTGATATTAGTGCTTAACTCGGAAAGATAAATATTGTGTAACAAGTTATTCATGTTAAATCTGAAATAAACTGATTTTGACTTGTCCGCTCCAACTAACATTTTATATGACAAACCAGCATCAACGATTCCGTAAGAAGGCAATTCAAGATTGTTTTTAACTGCTCCTACTCTTGAATATACTTTTTCATAGTATCTGTAATCAGCGTCCACTGAAAATCTTTCCATGATTTCATATTTAAAACCTGCTCCTGCAGATACTTGAGCTGCATCACCTACTTTTCCACCATCAACATCAGTTATTGCTCTAGAAAGTACGTTTCTGTCTTCATCTCTCACTGTTTTAGCTGCATTTCCTTTGTATTCCCAATCTCCAAGAGATAAGAAACCCCTTAAATCTAAATTTGGTAATGGTTTTGCCACAACATCAACCTCAATACCTGAGTGCAATTGTTCTACACCTTCATTTGTTGTATAAATTTGATTTCCAACTGGAACTACAATTGATCCAAAATCATCATCTTCTGTTGCTGCTCTTGAATTTGTTGTAACTCTATCTTTCCATGAAGTTCTATAAGCATTTACATTCGCTGAGAAATATTGACTTTTAAAGCTATAACCTGCCTCAAGGCCAAGTATCTTTTCATTGTTTGTTAATGGATTGATAAGGTTTGTAAAGTTCAAATAAATATTATCGTGGTAAGGTTGACGTGAGTAATAACCCGCATTCACATAAAATGAGTTCTGCTCATTAAGATTAAAGCTACCTCCAGCTTTAACATTAAATCCTGTATTATTTACTTTTTCAGAATCTTCAAATTGTGCAAGGTAATCATATCTGTCAAATCTTTGGTGAGATTGTGTTGAAACGGCACCTTGGACAAACACTGAAAACATATCGTTTGAATATTCCATTTGTCCAAAAAAGCCTCCATAAGAAATTCTTTCACTATTGTCATAGTCAATTCTTTGATCTTCACCAAGACTGTTAAAAGTTGCTCCCCAAGGATTAACGCCCATTGATTCTGTAATTGTATTTGTTGCCGTTGCACCAGGAACACTGTTCCCATCACGCAAACCTCTTGATTCTGTCCAGCTATTTAATCCTAAGAAATTTTCAGCTTGACGGAAGTGCGTTCCATAATAAGTTCTTAAGTCAGCTCCTAAATTAAAAACTAAATTTTCACTGATCTCATGTTTATAATTTGTAACCAAACCATACCAGTTGTGATTGTTAACAGATGAACGGATTAAGTAAGACTGTCCATCACCTTGAACCCCGTCACCAACTGCTAAGTTTCTATCTCTGATCGCGTCAAAATCAATTTGACCGTTTGATTTAATTGCAGAAGCTCCATAATTTCCTGTTCCACCACCTCGTCCCCATGATGCATAAAGAACTGTTGACAATTCAGATTTGTCATTGATAGCCCAGTCCCAGTTTAAATTGGCAACTGGCTTGTGGTAAAAATTTGTTCTTTCAGATTGGTATTTCCCGTTTAAAGTTCCCCAGTTACCGTTATATTTTCTACCATAAGTCTGGTAATCAGAAAGTCTTTTTGTAAAGTTTTGATCGTGCTCTTGAGGAGCTCCCGTAATCAAAAAGTTTAAGTTGTGTTTTTCAGAAGGCTTATATCCAAAAGAGATGAAATAATTTTGTCCCTGACCGCGAGTTCCATCATTATATCCATCACCTTGCCAGTGGGTAAACAAGACGCTCACACCAAATTTTCCATTGATCAAACCGGTGTTGTAAGCAGCAGTAGTTTTTAAATAATCATCATTTGCAACTCCTGCAGAAACAAAACCACCTTCTCTCATCGAAGTCGCTTTTGTTATAAAGTTCACCGTTCCTCCCACAGAAGAAATCGCTAATTTTGAAGAACCTAAACCTCTTTGAATTTGAATTGCATTAGCAATATCTGACATTCCTGACCAGTTTGACCAATACATCAAACCATCTTCCATACCATTAATTGGCTGACCATTCAATAAGTAAGCCGTATTATCTTGTGTAAAACCACGTACCGTTATTTTTGAATCTCCAAAACCTCCTGCTTGACCAGTTACATAAACTGATGGCGTATTTACCATAGTTTGGGTAATATCAGCACTACCAACTTTGTCTTGAATTTCTGCAGCTGTCAGCGTGGAAACTGCAATTGGTGTTTTTCTATCTTTTGCCAAATCGATAATACCTCGCCCCACAACCAACACTTCATCCAACTGACTTGCATCCGTTTCTAAATTCAATGTTCCCAAATCAACATTTGTTCCCGAGAATGCAATTGTTTTTGTAATATATCCCATAAAAGAAATAACAACTTCTCCAGATGTTTTTGAAGTCACTAAAGTAAATTTTCCATCGATGTCAGTTGAAGTTCCATCTGTTGTCCCTTTTACGCTAACATTCGCCCCAGGGAGTGAACCTCCAAGTTGAGGATCATTTACCGTTCCGGTAATTTTTGTTTGAGAAATAGCTGATGAAACTGCAAATAAAAGCAGAAAAGCCAGCATCAATTTTTTAAATTGTTTCATTTTGTTGTTGTTTATTTAATTTCGAAACAAAGGTCATATAACTAAAATTTTCAAATGTTAAGCCAGAGTTAAAAAAAAGCAATCTCATTCAGAATCAATACATAACAGCCTTAATTATATAAATAAAACACACTTGAGAATCAATTTTTACATAAAATAAAAAATCCCCAAACAAACATTTGAGGATTCTTAAAATTTTAACTTTTACAACTTTATTTTTTAGCTAAAAAATGTTTAAGCAATAAATTGGTTGAGCTATCGTGGGACTTTACAGTACCTGAATTGATTTCTTCTAAAATTGAATTGGCCAATTGTTTTCCTAATTCCACGCCCCATTGGTCGTAGCTATAAATGTTCCAAATCACACCTTGAACAAAGATCTTATGTTCGTATAAAGAAATTAACGAACCTAAAGTTTCTGGAGTCAATTTATCGATCAACAACGTATTCGTTGGTTTGTTTCCTTGAAAAACCTTAAACGGAGTCAAGAAATCAGCTTGCCCAGAAGAAAGATTTACTTTCGTAAACTCTGCTCTCACTTGGTCTTCTGTTTTACCATTCAATAATGCTTCCGTTTGTGCAAAGAAGTTTGACATCAACTTATCGTGATGGTCGCTGTCTCCGTATAAAGGTTTTACGAATCCTATAAAATCAGTCGGAATCAATTTTGTTCCTTGGTGAATTAATTGAAAAAAGGCGTGTTGCGAGTTAGTTCCTGGTTCGCCCCAAATAATGGTTCCGGTTTGATAATTCACTGGATTTCCATCTCTTCCCACACTTTTCCCGTTGCTTTCCATAATTCCTTGTTGCAAATACGGCGCTAATTTTTGCAAATATTGCGTGTAAGGAATCAAAGCTTCACTTTCTGCTCCGAAGAAATTATTGTACCAAATGCTTAACAAAGCTAAAATAACAGGGATATTTTGGTCGAATTCAGTTGTTTTAAAATGTTCGTCCATTTGGTTTGCGCCTTTCAATAATTTATCAAAATTATCAAAACCAACCGCTAAACTGATAGACAAACCAACGGCGCTCCAAAGTGAAAAACGTCCTCCGACCCAGTCCCACATCGGGAAAACATTATCAGGATTAATTCCGAATTCTGTTACTTTTTGGATATTCGTTGAAACCGCCACAAAGTGTTTTGCAACATCTTCTTGCTTTGCCGATTTTAAAAACCACTTTCTAACCGTTTCAGAATTGGATAGCGTTTCTTGCGTTGTAAACGTTTTTGAAACGATTACAAACAGCGTCGTTTCTGGATTTAAATTTTTTATTTTTTCTTGAACGTGATCACCGTCAACATTTGAGATAAAGTGGACATTCAATTGATTTTTATAGAATTGTAAAGCTTCCACTGCCATTGCTGGACCTAAATCTGAGCCACCAATACCAATGTTTACAACGTCTGTGAATGCTTTTCCTGTAAAACCTTTTCTTTCTCCAGAAATTACTTCCTCAGAAAAAGCTTTGATTTTTTGCTGCACTTCATATACTTCTGGCATCACATTTTCGCCATCCACCTTAACAACGGCATCCTCTTGAGCTCTTAAAGCCGTGTGCAAAACCGCACGATTTTCGGTTTCATTGATGATATCGCCTTCAAAATATTTTGAAATCGCCTCTTTCAAATCTACTTCTTTGGCCAAAGCCAAAAGCAAATCGATAGTTTCCTGCGTGATGATATTTTTTGAATAATCTACTAGGAAATCATTCCATTGTAGATTAAATTTTTCAGCTCTGGTGCTGTCGTTTGCAAACATTTCAGTCATTGAAGCCGTCTGCATTTTGTTATAAAAATGCTCGCGCAATTTTTCCCAAGCGACAGTTCCAGAAGGATTGGTTTTTCCTAAAGCCATTGTATATTGTATTTGAATTTATTGTCTTTTGAAGTTTCAAATTTAGACAATAACTGAATTATTTTTTAAATTTTAAGGTGGCAATACTGTCCAGTTCTTTTTTCATCGGAGTCATTTCTGAAATAAATCTTGATTTGTATTTCGCGTCCATCGGAATTGAACTTGGAAGTTTTTGCTTTAAAGCATCCACTTGGACGCCGTTTTTCCAAAATCGATAGCAAACATGGGGTCCTGTAGCCAAACCAGTGCTTCCCACTTTTCCGATCACATCACCTTGTGAAACTCGTTGGCCTTGGCGAACTAAAATTTTCGACATGTGCAGGTATTGTGTTGAATAGGTTCTGTCATGTTTCACTTTTACATAGTTACCGTTTCCGGCAGTGTAACCTGTTCTTTCAACAACTCCAGAAGCTGTTGTAATAATTGGCGTGCCGTGCGAAGCGGCGTAATCGGTTCCGTTGTGCGCTTTGAAACGTTGCTGTACTGGATGAAACCTGTTTTTTGAAAATTTGGAAGAAATTCTAAATCCGAATTTTAGTGGCGCTTTTAGGAACATCGTCTTTAAAACTTTTCCTTCTTCGTCATAATAATTTGTTTTTGTAGAAGCGGTGTCATGCTTGAAAGGAAATGCGTAAATCTTTTTTCCCTTGTATTCAAAAAACGAAGCTTGAAGACTTTCAACTCCGGCATAAATAGTATCATTGATGTACTTTTCATCAAAAGTAACGGCAAATTTATCGCCTTTTTGAATCTTAAAAAAATCGACAGAATAGGCATAAATATCAGCTAGATTCTGTGCCATCGAAGGATCGACTCCAGCATTGCTTAAAGTTTCTGACAGCGAGCCTTTAATTTCGGTAGCTATTGTTCTTCTCTTGATTGTAAGTGGTTTTTTTCGTCTGTAAGCAACGATGGAATCTCTTAAATCAATAACATTATAATGAATATTGTCTTTTTGGTAAATAAAAACTTGGACTTGGTGTGGCGCCGTTTTCGATTTTAAAATCACATAGGGCTTACCAGCGCGAATATCCCTGAAATTAAAGGAATCTCTCGCTTTTTCAGTAATTTCGTGAACTTTATATTCTCCCAAATCGTGTTTGTCCATTATAGTACCAAAGGTGTCGCCACTTTGCACCGTATCATTTTCTACTTTAAAATCGTTTAAAGTAAATCCAAATTCAACAACCACAGGCTCTTTTACCGGAACTTCTTTTTTTGCTTCTTTTGCTGTTTTTTCTTTTTTATCATTGCACGAAAAAAGTGCAAAAAGAAACAACAGGCTTAAAATTTTGTATTTCAAATCGTATTCTTTAAATCTATTCGACGTTTTTTTCTTCACCCCACGAAGCTAATTCTTCTGGAGACCACAATTCTGGGAAAAAAATTCTTCTTTGGTATTTCGGATGCATGTATTTTTTCCAATCGCTTCCGCCAGTTGCCTCTCCATCTCCTTTTCCGCTTCCTTCAATATATTTTTTGGCTGTATTCAAATGCTGCATGACCCATGTGATGTTCACGGTGTGGTCATAATGACGCATCGCTTTCACTAAATCTGCATTTTTTTGATCTCCTTCTGGTAATTCCTTGAACTTTTGCCACACATTAATGGTGTTATACTCTTCCATATAACTCAAAAACTGTGGTTTATATTTTCTTTCAAATTCTTTTAACAGATATGATTTTTCACCCGTGTGGTAATCTTTACCTGCTGCTTGCCAATACAGATGCTCCATCGCGAATTCATACGAAGTCGTTCTGTCAATTGTTTTTCTATATCGGTAATCAATCAGGTTGATCAAATCAGTAGAACAAAATTCAATCAAGCGGTACTGAGCGCTCTGAAAACCACTTGCTGGAGTCAGCGTATTTCTGAATTTCATGTATTGCTCAATATCCATTCCGTCGCCCATAATATCAAAAGACGTAGTCAGCATGTCAAAATAACGGCTGATTCGCATCAATTTTTCGGTAAAATAGGCTGTTTCTGGTTTTGAAGTATGGCAAAGCTGATCCATTTCCCAAAGGATCATTTTAAACAACAGCTCATTGACCTGGTGGTACATAATAAACACCATTTCATCAGGAAGCGTTGTTCTCTGAATTTGCAAATTCAACAAAGCATCCGTTTGGATATAATCCCAATAAGTGATTGGTTTTGACCAAAGCAACCCTTCTAGGTGCGTTTCGGTTTTTTGACTGATTGCTTGAAATTTATTTTCTAGTTGATCTAACTGATCTTTAATGCCGGGGGTGATATCCATTCTCTTATTTTTCTGCTATAACTTTGAAAGAATTTTTAAGTCCTTTAAAATTGTCAATATCTGCCTTTAACGAACCAACGGCCAAACTGGCTTTAATTCGCAAAGGAACTTTGTTATCATCATCTGAAATCCAGACCGTTAAGCTTTCTTCTTCTTTAAAAACGCGTCCAGCTTGAACGTAAGGTCTAAAAATCATCGATTTTACTTTTCCAAATTTAGTGGATATAACTTCTCTACCCATAAATTTTAACTTAAACTTTGTCGTTTCGTCGTCAAAAAACATATCGATGGCAATTGACTCCCCTACTTTTAGCTTGTCAATATTAGGATGGTTTCTTAAATAGTAGAAAGCGGAAACAATATCTTGGACATTTTCTGGAACCGAAATCGTTTTTTCAGATTTGCGCTTGTAGTCTTTCACCAATACAGTATTAGCCGTTTGGTTAAAGAAACCTTCTTGGTCCTTTTTATAACCGCCTTCATCAATTTTTCTTATAAATTGGTAAGGCTGTCCTGTTTTTTTATCAAAATAACTTTGGTAGTCGTCATTGACCTTAAAGAAAAATTTGGTCATTCCGGTAGTATATCCATTACCCACAACGTGGAAAACTTTTTTATTGTTTTTCGTTGCTTCTTTAACTTCTAAAGTTGCATATCCGGCGTTGACTAAACCATAATGAATCCTGAATTTAAACCATTCGCCCACATCAAACGCACTTTCAGTTTGTGCCCGAAGTCCAGCAGTTACAAGTAACATTACAATTAAAATCTTTTTCATAAATCTATTTTAAAGTTCTTTGGCTACTGAATATACAAATTTTATTCCAAATGTACCAAAACAAAAAAACCCAGTCAAAAATATGACTGAGTTTTTATGCTATTAACCAACCAAAAAACTATAAATTATGAAAATTTACATAAAAATTGAAGGAAACCACTCCTTCTCTTTTTGCGAGTGCAAAGGTAGATATTAATTACATTATTACAATTAAAAATTTAAGTTTAACAGTAAATTAGCAATAAATAGATCCTTAGAAGGCTTATTCTTAAATTATTGTTATTATTTTAATCAATATTATAACGTTCCTCTTTTTTCTTGCTCTCTTTCAATTGATTCAAAAAGCGCTTTAAAGTTCCCTGCTCCAAAACCTCTTGCACCCATTCTTTGGATTACTTCAAAAAATAAGGTTGGTCGATCTTCAACCGGCTTAGTGAAAATCTGCAACAAATATCCTTCTTCATCGGCATCAATCATGATTCCAAGAGCCATCAGCTTATTGATATCTTCTTGTAATTTATGATTGTGTGCTTCTAAACGCAATGGAACTGAATCATAATACGCTTGTGGCGGCGTGCTTAAAAATTCGATTCCGCGAGAACGCATATCGGCTACTGTTGCTAAAATATCGTCAGTTGCAACGGCGATATGCTGAATACCTGAACCTTCATAGAAATCTAAATACTCTTCGATTTGTGATTTTTTCTTTCCTTCGGCCGGTTCGTTGATTGGAAATTTGATTCTTCCATTTCCGTTTGACATTACTTTTGACATCAAAGCTGAATACTCAGTGGTAATTTGTTTGTCATCAAAAGAAAGGAAATTCACGAATCCCATCACGTCTTCATACCATTTTACCCAAGTATTCATTTCATTCCAGCCTACATTTCCAACCATGTGGTCAATGTATTTTAACCCAACTGGTGCCGGATTATAATCTGATTCCCATTTTTTATATCCAGGCAAAAATTCTCCATGGTAGTTTTTGCGTTCTACAAACATGTGAACCGTTTCTCCATATGTGTAAATTCCGGCACGGACAACTTCTCCGTGTTCATCAGTTTCTACAGTTGGTTCCATATATGATTTTGCACCGCGCTTGATCGTTTCTTCATAAGCAGAACGAGCATCTTCTACCCAAAGTGCCGCAATTTTCACTCCGTCACCATGTTTTTTTACATGTTCTCCAATTGGAGAATCGCTTTTTAAAGCGGTAGTTAAAACCAAACGGATCTTATCTTGCTTTAACACATATGAAGCCCTGTCTTTAACCCCAGTTTCTAATCCTGCATACGCATGGGATTGAAAACCAAAAGCAGTTTTGTAAAAATGGGCCGCTTGTTTTGCATTTCCTACATAGAATTCTACATAATCTGTTCCTAAAAGAGGTAAGAAGTCTTGTGCTCCATCAAATATTTTTTCTAATCCGTATTCTACTGATTTTATTTCTTTACTCATAATTTTAAATATTTTGGCGAATTATGGCATTAGCGAATCTGCAAGTTCTATTCCTCACAAATAAGCATTTACCATTCGCCCATTCTTTTTAGTTGTATTTATTATTTTGTTTCCTTTTAAAACATCGCTTAGCTACTCCACCCACGATTTATAATACTGGCCATCATCTAATCCCATTGCTTCTTCAGTCACCATCAAAGGTCGGAATGTATCTACCATTACTGCCAATTCTAGCGTTTCAGTATGGCCGATGCTTCTTTCCATCGCGCCTGGTGCCGGACCGTGCGGAATTCCTTTTGGATGCAGCGTAATATGTCCTTGCTCGATATTGTTTCTGGACATAAAATCGCCATCAACATAATACAAAACCTCATCGCTATCAATATTGCTATGATTATAAGGAGCCGGAATTGATTTTGGATGGTAATCATAAAGTCTCGGAACAAAGGAACATACTACAAAAGTCGATGTTTCAAAGGTCTGATGAATTGGCGGCGGCAAATGCACGCGGCCTGTTATAGGCTCAAAGTTGTGTATGCTGAAAGCGTAAGGAAAGTTATAACCGTCCCAACCCACAACGTCAAAAGGATGTGTGGCATACACCACTTCATGTAACATTCCTTCTTTTTTAATTTTGATAAGAAAATCGCCTTTTTCATCAAAAGTTTCCAATTCAGTTGGCAATTTAAAATCGCGCTCGCAAAAAGGAGAATGCTCTAAATGCTGGCCAGATTCATTTTTATACCTTTTGGGAGTATAAAACGGAGCGAAAGATTCTACATAAAACAAACGGTTTTCTTCAGTATCAAAATCAATTTGATAAATAATCCCTCTTGGAACGATAAGATAATCGCCATATTCAAACGGAATATTTCCCATCATCGTGCGAAGCGTTCCCGTTCCTTTGTGGATGAAAATCATTTCATCGGCATCGGCATTTTTATAAAAATAATCACGTAATGATTTTTTTGGAGCTGCCAATCCAATCGTACAGTCTTTATTGACCAACATTGGTTTTCTGCTTTCTAAAAAATCATCAGCGGACTTCAATTCAAAACCTTTTAGCAAAAGCGATTTGATGTTTTTTCCAATCGCAATTTTTGGCTCAACATTATGAGAAGCTAAAATTTCTTTGACCTGTGTAGGTCGGTGAACGTGATATAACAATGAAGAATGTCCGTGAAAACCTTCTGTTCCAAAAAGCTGTTCGTAGTACAAACCGCCGTCAGGCTTTTCAAACTGCGTATGTCTTTTTTGGGGGAATTCTCCTAATTTATGATATAGTGGCATAACTTTTTAATTAGATAATTTTGAAAATTAGATAATTAGAAAATGGATATTCGCAGTAGGATAATTAGCTCATTTTCTAATTGACTAATTATCTAACTGAAATCATTCTGGGTTTCTTTTAATGAGAAACTTTAAGTGCGCTAATAAACCGATCCAGCTTGCATTCATAGTCACAAATATCGTAAAAATTAATTTTTTTAGAGGTATTATTATAAAATATTTATTTTAAAACAGAAAAGGCGCTGACAATTTTAATTATCAGCGCCTTTTTATTATTTTATAAAAATTTATTCGGTCTTATTTAGTTTGGACCTGCTTTTACCATAAGCAAAGTATATTAAAACCCCTAATCCCATCCAACCTAATAATCGCAACCAACTTTCAGAAGGAAGTGAATACATCAGATACAAACAAACTACTATCCCGGCGATTGGCACAAACGGAACCAAAGGAACACGGAACGATCTTGGAGCATCTGGCATTTTTTTACGCATGATTAAAATTCCAAGACAAACCAAAGCAAAGGCAAATAAAGTTCCGATACTTACCATGTGTCCAAGATCTTTTATTGGAACAAAACCAGCAAAAATACTCACGAAAAACATAAAAAAGATATTTGTTTTCCAAGGCGTACGGAATTTACTATGAATATCTCCGAAAAACCTTGGCAAAAGACCGTCTTTACTCATCGAGTAAAACACACGGCTCTGCCCCATTAACATCACTAAAATTACAGATGTATAACCTGCCAAAATAGCAACAATTAAACCCATTTGTAAAAAAGAATATCCCGTTACTGCAAAAGCAGTTGCCGCTGGCGACGCATCACCTTTGAATGCTGTGTAAGGAACAAGACCCGTCATTACATAGGAAAACAGTACATATAAAACAGTACAAACCAATAACGAACCTAGTATTCCGACAGGCATCCCTTTTTGGGGATCTTTTGCTTCTTGCGCCGCGGTTGAAACAGCATCAAAACCAATAAAGGCAAAGAAAACCAAACCTGCTCCAGCAGCAATACCTGACATTCCTCCGAACTCACCTACTTTTTCACCTGTTACTGGATCAATATGTGCGGGAACAAATTCAGGAATATAAGGGACATGAAAATCTGGGTTGATATGCTGCCATCCTAAAATAATAAAAACCACCACAACTATCACTTTTACCACAACTAAAATGTTGTTGACAAAAGCCGATTCTTTCGTACCGCGAATTAACAAAAGTGATAAAATACAAACGATAAAAATAGCCGGTAAGTTGATTATGCCACCTTCTGCAGGAGCATTTGTAAATTCAGGCGGAAGCATGATTCCAAAATGTGCAAATAATTTATTGAGATACGCTCCCCAGCTTACACCAACAGTTGCAGCACCCAAAGCATATTCTAAAACGAGATCCCAACCAATAATCCATGCAATAAATTCTCCCATGGTGGCATAAGAATAAGTATAAGCACTGCCTGCTACTGGAATCATGGATGCAAATTCAGCATAACACAATCCGGCAAAGGCACAACCAACGGCTGCTAAAACAAATGATAAAGTTACGGCTGGCCCAGCATGATCTGCCGCTGCGATTCCGGTTAATGAAAATAATCCTGCTCCGATGATAGCTCCGATTCCCATTGCTACTAAGGCTCTAGAAGACAGGGTTCTTTTCAACCCTTTTTCATCTTCAGACGCTTCGCTCATTAGGATAGCTAATGATTTTCTTCTCCAAATAGACATAAATTTGCTTCTTTAATAGTTTTATGAAGCCAAATATAGTTTTTTTACAGAATAATTAACAGAAAAAATTCATGTTTAATATTTTCGCAGGAAAATTAAAACCAGAAACCGAGACTGAACCACGTATAATGATTTCCTGTTTCTGGTGACCAAGAATGCTTTAATTCCACAGGGCCTATAATTGTTTCCAGTCCATAGCCTAAAGCATAACCTGAATATTGTGGCTGTTCAATCCATGCGTCAGAATCAAACAATTTGTAGCCGACGTTTGCGTAATTCGCAGTGAAGTTTACATGATTTTTGCGAAAAATCTCATAATTTAGATTTATGGCTCCTTTGATATAGCTGTTTCCGGATAAACTGACAAAGTCATAACCATAAAAATGCCTAAAATTATTGACCATATTATAGCCATAACCCCCTAATATAAAATCAAAAAACGGAACAGTTTGTTCACCAATGGTAAATCCTGCTTCTGACTGAACCATGACGGTAAGGTGGTTAAAAAAAGTTGTAGCATACGCCAATTCGCCTTTTAAGATAGAAAATCGTTCAAAATCCCTGCTGTAATCTGAGGAATATAAAAACGATTGAAAATCCCCAGTAAATAAAATCCCTTCTCGCGGAAAGTACTTTTTGTCAAACGAATCATATTTGGCATAAGCCACACCACTCACATAATCACTATTTTCTAAGATTGGATTTGTATTTGTGCTTTCCAGAGTCTTTGTTTTTATACGCAGGTGCTTGTATTCTGCACCAACACCAATCAAAAATTTCTGGGCAAAAATGGTTTGAAAATAAACCTGGTTTGAAAAATCACTATAATCGATATTGATTGAATTTAATCCGAAAAGATCTAAAAACTCACCGTCATTAAAATCGGTCAATATATTTTTATTAAAACTATTAAACCTGGATTTCACGCCAAAACTCCATCTAAAACCGTTGTCAAGATAGTAGTCTAAGTAATATCTAAAATTATCGCCCAAACCAACATCCAGCGAAATTACGTCATTTTTAAAGAACATTTTCTTCTGGGTGGCATTCAGCAACACCGCGCTTTTGTAAAGCCCGTCATAATGAAGCCCAAATTTAAGATACGTCTTTACGCGGTTCTCAATCAAATCTATGTCTAAAATATCATCGCCATTTTCTGCTTTTTCAAAAGAATAACCGATGGAACTAAAGTTTTGGGTAGCACTCAAAGTATTAATTCCTTTATCTAAATCTTCGTAACTGATTTTTGTCCCCGCTTTAAAACCTAATTTTCCAACCACATAAGAACGGGTATAGTTTTCCAATTGGGGCGTTCGGATTCCGGTAATAGTTATCGAATCTTTTTTTATTTTTAAAGTAGCCCTTTCTGATTTTTTATAATCTTTGGAAAGCACTTTTAACTGTTCTATCGCTTGTTGCGCCGCCTCTTCACCTCTTTTTATAATTTCAGTACCTTGGTCAAATGAAACTACATTAAATCCATCAATATCTGGCTTGATATAAATGTCTGTATTTTTAATGTTTTCAGGCATCTTTTTGATCATCTGCATGTTGGTAATCTGCACCAAAATTCGAGTCGCATCATTCAGCGCTTTCCGATCTTTGAAACCGTCTTGAACATCAACACCAATGATGATATCAGCACCCATCTTTTTAACTTCTTCAATCGGATAATTGTTCACAACGCCTCCATCAATCAGCAATTTGCCATCAATTTCAACGGGCATATACAATGAGGGAAACGCCGCGCTTGCAATAATCGCCTGTGGCAAAGATCCTTTATTAAGCAAAACTTGATCACCGGTTTCAATATCGGTCGCAATGCACAAAAACGGAATGGGAAGTTTGTTAAAATCACGAATGTGGCGCACATCATGCGTCAACTTGCTGATCAAATTAAAGTTGTAAAGTCCTTTTGAAAGCGCTCTGGGAATACCAATCCGCAATTTTCTGAAAGGCAAAGCCAAAGCATACACCTCGTCGTTTCTTTTTTCGTAGAAATTCTTTGTAGATCTTGGAACAAAATCCTGAATCAAAGCGTCATAATCGGTGGTTTTGAAGATTGAATCAATTTGGCTGGAACTATATCCCACTGAATAAAGTCCGCCGATAATCGCACCCATACTGGTGCCTCCGATATATGAAATTTCAATTCCTTGCTCTTCTAAAACTTTTAAAACGCCAATATGCGCCAACCCTTTTGCTCCGCCACCACTCAAAACCAAGCCGATTTTAGGCTTTTTCTGCTCTTGCGAAAATGCAACCGATATTGAGAATACCAGAAGAAATAAGAGCATCAGTTTTTTCATAGGGAGAGTTTACTTGGTGGGATTGTAAAAGTCGGTAATTTTTTTTGCTTTTGAAACACCTATAACGTCAGAAATTTCTTTTTCTGTCGCTTGAGACAATCTTTTAACAGATTTAAAATGTTTGATTAAAGTAATCATCGTTTTTTCGCCAATGCCCGGTATGGATTCTACCGAAGTCGTCAACGCCGATTTGCTTCTCTTGTCACGATGGTGCGTAATCCCAAAACGGTGCGCTTCATTCCTTAATTGCTGAATCACTTTCAACGTTTCAGACTTTTTGTCTAAATAAAGCGGAATCGAATCACCCGGATAAAACAATTCTTCGAGGCGTTTTGCAATACCTATAATCGCAATTTTTCCTCTTAAATTCAAATCATCCAAGCTTTTTAAAGCCGAAGACAATTGCCCTTTTCCACCGTCAATAATGATCAATTGTGGCAACGGCTGTTCTTCGTCAAGCAGTCTTTTGTATCTTCTGTAAACCACTTCTTCCATCGACGCAAAGTCATTCGGGCCTTCAACGGTTTTGATATTAAAATGTCGGTAATCTTTTTTGCTCGGTTTTCCGTCCTTAAAAACCACGCACGCTGCCACCGGATTGGTTCCTTGAATGTTCGAGTTGTCAAAACATTCAATATGTCTTGGCTCCACCGAAAGTCGCAAATCTTTTTGCATTTGCGCCATAATTCGGTTCGTATGCCGGTCTGGATCCACAATTTGCAATTGCTTTAATTGATCCATTCGATAAAATTTGGCATTGCGGAGCGACAATTCCAATAGCTGTTTTTTATCGCCTAATTGCGGAACGGTTACTTTCACGCTTTCGCCCAAATCAAGCTCAAAGGGCACAATGATTTCCTTGGATAAAAGCTTAAATCGTTCGCGCAGTTCCACAACCGCCAATTCTAACAGTTCTTCGTCGGTTTCTTCTAACTTTTTCTTCATTTCCAAAGTATGCGAACGGATAATCGATCCGTGTGAAATCTGCAAGAAATTCACATAACCCATACTTTCATCTGATGTAATCGAAAACACATCAACGTTCGAAATACGAGGATTTACAATGGTGGAACGCGATTGGTAATTTTCTAAAACCTCAATTTTATCTTTAATTCTCTGCGCTTCTTCAAACTTCATTTCTGAAGCGAGGTTTTTCATCAGCGTTCTGAAATCCTTCAAGCTTTCCTTAAAATTTCCTTTTAAAATTTCTCGAATCGCATCAATATTATTTTGATAATCTTCTAGCGCTTGATGGCCTTCGCAAGGTCCTTTGCAATTCCCGATGTGGTATTCCAAACACACTTTGTATTTTCCTGAATTGATATTTTCTCGAGACAGATCATAGTTGCACGTTCTTAATTGATACAATTCTTTAATCAAATCTAAAAGCGTGTGAACGGTCTTGAAACTGGTATAAGGGCCAAAATATTCTGAGCCGTCTTTGACCATATTTCTGGTCGTAAATATTCTCGAAAAAGGTTCTCTTTTAATGCAAATCCAAGGATAGGTCTTGTCATCTTTCAGCAAGATATTATACCTTGGCTGTAATTTTTTGATCAGATTATTTTCTAAAAGCAACGCATCGGTTTCCGTAGGAACCACAATGTGTTTGATGGAAACAATCTTGCGAACCATCACGTTCGTGCGACCGCTTTCGTGCAGTTTATTGAAATACGAGGAAACCCGTTTGCGCAGGTTTTTTGCCTTCCCAACGTATAAAATCTTGTCGTCCTTATCATAATACTGATACACACCCGGATTGTCGGGCAACGTTTGGATTTGAAGTTCTAAAGGAGTTCGCATTGGACAAAGTTACTCGCAAAAATTTCGAATTGCAAGCGATGATTTTTGAAATGTAATGGTTTTAGGAAATATTTAGCGTTGGCAAATTTGAATTTTATACTTTTATCTTTTCTAACTCTTATGGCGAAAACTACACCAAAAGACTTGACCATTTTAGGCGAAACCATTCTGCCTGGCGAAAGTCGCACCTTAAATATGGAGATTGCAAAACTCCACACGATGACCAAATTAAAGATTCCGGTGATTGTGGAACGCTCGTTACTTGAAGGCCCGACGGTTCTGTTTTCTGCAGGTTTGCACGGCGATGAAATCAACGGTGTGGAAATTGTCCGCCAATTAATCGTCCAGAAAATCAACAAGCCAAAAATCGGCACGATCATCTGCATTCCCACCATAAATGTCTTCGGATTTTTAAATCAAAAAAGAGAATTTCCGGACGGAAGAGATATGAACCGCATTTTCCCCGGAAGCAAAAATGGTTCTTTGGCCAGCCGTTTTGCCTATTATTTATTAAAAGAAATTATTCCGAATGTGGATTATTGCATTGATTTTCACGCCGGCGGTGCTTGCCGATTTAATGCACCGCAAATTCGCTTGGTTCCGAATAATCCCGAATTGAAAAAATTATCAGATGTTTTTCACGCTCCGTTTGCTTTGTACGCCAAAAACATTCCGGGTTCGTTTCGAAATTCCTGCGATAAATTAGGCATAAAAATGTTGCTTTTTGAAGGAGGAAAATCGTTAGACATCAACGAATCTATTACCAGGGAAGGCGTTGACGGAACAAAACGATTTTTAGCTTATTTCGGAATGTTATCTCCAAAAAACACCGCAGTCTCTCCGGAAAAGAAAACAATTTATATCGAAAAATCAGGTTGGGTCCGCGCCAAAAGATCAGGAATGTTCAAAGGGTTTATCACCATCGGAAGTTATGTGCAAAAAGGCGAAGTGTTGGCCATTGTTTCTGATCCGTATGGAAAAGTGGAAGTCAAAATCAAAGCGCCCAATGCCGGTTTTGTGATCAATGTAAACGACGCTCCGATTGTATACCAAGGCGATGCGATTTTTCACATTTCAAATGGTTTGGAATATGGGGAAGTCTAATTTAACAGCTATTTGCAAAGAAATTAAAAATGAATAAAAAAGAATTACGTTTAAAATACAAAGCTTTAAGAGCCGAACTTTCTCAAGAAGCTATTGAAGACAAAAGCCTTGCGATAGCCAATCAAGCGGTAAAATCAGCCCTTTGGGAAAAATTGTATTACCATATTTTTCTTCCGATAACAGAACATAAAGAAGTCGATACCGAATTTTTGCTTCAGGTTTTACACGGAAAAGACAAAGAAGTTTTGGTTTCTAAATCCAACTTTGAAACTCGAAAAATGATTCATTTTTTGATGACCGACAGCACCAAATTCAAGAAAAACGAACACAACATTCCTGAACCTGTGGACGGAATTGAAGTGCCTTCGGCAAAAATTGATGTGGTTTTTGTACCTCTTTTGGCTTTTGACAAAAAGGGAAATCGTGTGGGTTATGGCAAAGGTTTTTATGATAATTTCTTGGCTGAATGCAAACCCGAAGTCCTAAAAATCGGATTGTCTTTTTTTGAAGCCGAAGAAGAAATCAGCGACGTTTTTGAAAGCGACGTCAAATTGGATTTTTGCATTACGCCAGATAAAGTGTATGCTTTCTAAGAGAATTCAGCCAAATAATAAGACATGATTAGTGTCAAAAAAACAATGGCTCCTAAAAACCATAAAACTTTGTGTAGCCATTTTTTACCGTTTGAAGTCACAAAAATAATAGACGTGATGATGAACGAAAGAAGCACTGTAAGTAGAGAAATTCCGAGAAGAAAAAGATCTCCATATCCTGAACTTTGTCCTTCTGCTACTATCAAAAACAGTATCAAATAGCAAACAAAAGCAGTAAAAACACTTGCTCCAAACAAAGATAAAAAAGTCGAAAAATTAGACAGGCAACCTTTGTTTTGTGTTTCGCTCATATCCTTACTTAAGCTTGTTTTTCTAATTCTGGAGTTTCAAATGCTCTTTTATTGAAAACAATCAAAATTCCGACACCCACACAAATGGCCATATCGGCTAAATTGAAAATCGCGTTAAAGAAAGTAAATCGTTTTCCGCCCAGCCAAGAGGGTAAATTACCTTCCCAGATTGGGAAATAAAGCATATCGACCACTTTTCCGTGAAACCAGGTTCCATAAGGTTGGTCCGTGAATAATGTAGCAACTTGTCCGTGGCTGTGGTCAAAAATGACTCCATAAAAAACAGAATCGATGATGTTTCCAAAAGCGCCCGCTAAAATTAAAGCAACGGCAACAATTAAAAAATTTGAACTTTGTTTTTTCACAGAATCCCAAAGCCACCACGCAATTCCCGAAACGGCAACCAATCTAAAAAGGGTTAATATCAGTTTTCCGTACGTTCCTGGAATTTCAACTCCCCAAGCCATTCCTTCGTTTTCGATCAATAAAAGTTTGAACCAGCTGGCAACATTTATCTGGTCTATTTCTCCGTAAATAAAATGGGTTTTGACATAGATTTTCGAAATCTGGTCAGCGATAAGAACAAGAATTACTAAAAGGTATGCTTTTTTTAATGACATTATCAGGGATTTGATTCGCAAAAGTAATACTATTATTTCAAAAAAAACGCCCCAAAGTTTGGAGCGTTCAATTATTTTTTCAGTTTAAGTCTATCGTTGTAAGTTCTTTGCTTCAATGCTCATGGTCGCGTGGGGAACAATTTTCAGTCTTTCCTTTCCGATCAACTTTCCGGTTACTTTACAAACACCATAGGTTTTGTTTTCAACACGGAAAAGTGCATTTTTCAAATCACGGATGAACTTCTCTTGACGGATTGCCAATTGCGAGTTCGCTTCTTTAGACATAGTTTCGCTTCCTTCTTCGAAAGCCTTAAACGTAGGCGAAGTGTCGTCTGTACCGTTGTTCAAGTCATTCATATAGGCGCTTTTGATTAAATCTAAATCAGCTTGTGCTTTCTGTATTTTGTTTAAAATAATTTCTTTGAACTCTGCTAAATCAGCATCTGAGTATCGTGTAGCTTCATCTACCATATCCTGCTATTTTGAAATTAATATCCTTGTTTTAATGTTATCAAACTCAATTTCTATACCGTTTTCAATTTTATCCTCAATAATCAGTTCTTCCGTAAGCGTTTCAGCCTTGATGTAATCTGAATTTGCTTGAATTGCTTCTTCTAAATTACCCTCTTTTTGGATCTGAACTTTAATCTTATCGGTTACTTCAAAACCGGAATCTTTTCGGATGTTTTGAATGCGGTTAACCAATTCTCTTGCGATTCCCTCTTTTCTCAATTCATCAGAGATGGTGATGTCTAAAGCCACCGTAATTCCGTTTGCATTTGCGACCAACCAACCTTCGATATCTTGAGATGAAATCTCCACGTCTTCAGAAGTTAAATTAATACTTTTCCCTGAGATGACAATATCTAGCGCACCTGTCTTGTCTAATTCGTTGATTTGCTCTTGAGAAAAACCTTGTATCTCTTTGGAAATCAATCCCATATGTTTTCCAAAACGCGGTCCCAATGCCTTAAAATTAGGCTTAATTTGCTTCACCAAAATCCCCGAAGCATCATCTAAAAGTGTGATTTCTTTCACGTTAACTTCTGCTTTTATCAAGTCAGAAACCGCTTCAATTTCAGCCTTCTGTTTGTCGTCAAGCACTGGTATCATTACCTTTTGCAGAGGCTGCCGTACTTTTATCATCTCTTTCTTACGTAATGATAAAACAAGCGATGAAATGGTCTGCGCTTTCTGCATTCTGCTCTCTAACGACTTATCAACAAAGTTATCAGCATATTTTGGGAACTCGGCCAAATGTACACTGTCAAAATCTTCTGTGTGTGTCGCCTGTGTTAAATCTCTGTAAAGCTTGTCCATAAAGAACGGAGCTACCGGAGCGCTCAATTTCGCAACGGTCAAAAGACACGTATATAAGGTTTGGTACGCCGCAATTTTGTCTTGTGCATATTCGCCTTTCCAGAAACGTCTTCTGCACAAACGAACATACCAGTTGCTCAAATTCTCTTGAACAAAGTCAGAAATTGCTCTCGTCGCTCTTGTTGGCTCATAATCGGCATAAAAAGCATCCACGTCTTTTACCAAAGTATTCAATTCGGATAAAATCCAACGGTCAATTTCGGGCCTTTCGTGTAACGGAACTTCCGCTTCAGCGTAAGTAAAGCCGTCGATATTGGCATACAAACTAAAGAACGAATAGGTATTGTATAATGTTCCGAAGAATTTTCTTTTTACCTCAGCAATTCCCTCGATATCAAATTTCAAGTTGTCCCAAGGATTGGCATTCGAAATCATGTACCAACGCGTCGCATCTGGACCATATTCTGCGATGGTTTCAAAAGGATCTGTCGCGTTTCCTAAACGTTTGGACATTTTTTGTCCGTTTTTGTCTAAAACCAAACCATTTGAAACGACATTTTTATAGGCCACTTTATCAAAAACCAACGTTCCGATGGCGTGTAACGTATAAAACCAACCACGAGTTTGATCCACTCCTTCTGCAATAAAATCAGCTGGAAAATCTTTGTTTCCGTCAATTTTGTCTTTGTTTTCAAACGGATAATGCCATTGTGCATAAGGCATTGCACCCGAATCAAACCAAACGTCAATCAAATCGCTTTCGCGTTTCATCGGTTGGCCTGAAGCCGAAACTAACGTAATTCCATCGACTACATTTTTATGCAAATCAATTAAATCATAATTGGTTTCCGACATATTTCCGATTTCAAAACCTTTGAACGGATTTTCTTTTTGGAAACCTGCTTCGATTGATTTTTCAATGGCGTTGTATAATTCTTCCACAGAACCAATCAACACTTCTTCTTTTTTGTCTTCTGTTCTCCAAATTGGCAACGGAATTCCCCAATATCTTGAACGAGATAAGTTCCAATCGTTGGCGTTTTTCAACCAGTTCCCGAAACGGCCTTCGCCTGTAGATTTTGGTTTCCAGTTGATGGTTTCGTTCAAGTCGAACATTCTGTCTTTGACATCTGTGACTTTGATGAACCAAGAATCCAACGGATAATACAAAAGTGGCTCATCGGTTCTCCAACTGTGTGGGTAACTGTGAACGTATTTTTCTACTTTAAACGCTTTGTTTTCTTCTTTTAAACGAATCGCGATTTCAACATCAACCGACTTTTCTGGAGCGGTTCCGGCATCATAATATTCGTTTTTCACATATTTACCAGCGAAATCGCCCATATGTGACGTAAATTTTCCTTGCAAATCGACCAATGGAACTGCTGTTCCATTTTCGTCTAAAACCAACATTGGCGGTACTTCTGGAGTTGCTTCTTTGGCAACTTTTGCATCATCTGCACCAAAAGTTGGAGCCGTGTGAACGATTCCTGTTCCATCTTCTGTCGTAACGAAATCTCCTGAAATTACTCTGAAAGCATTTTCCGGATTTTGATACGGCAACGTGTAAGGCAATAATTGTTCGTATTTGATTCCGACTACATCTTTCCCTTTGAATTCAGTTAAAACTCTGTAAGGAAGCTGTTTGTCGCCGTTTTTCACTTTCTCGAAATCAGCGTCGTCTTCACTTGCAAAAAATCCTTTTCCGAATTGTTTTCCAACTAAATTTTTAGCCAAAACCACATTGATCGGTTCGAAAGTATATTGATTAAAAGTCTTTACTAAAACATAATCGATCTTTGGTCCAACAGTTAGAGCTGTGTTTGAAGGTAACGTCCAAGGTGTTGTGGTCCAAGCCATAAAATGAACATCTCCAAAACCTTGTAAAAATGAAGGCAAAGTTTCTGGCAATGTCTTGAATTGTGCTACAATCGTCGTATCCGTTACATCTCTGTAAGCTCCAGGTTGATTAACTTCGTGAGAAGACAATCCTGTTCCTGCTTTCGGAGAATACGGCTGAATCGTGTAACCTTTGTACAACAACCCTTTATCGTAGATTTGTTTCAAAAGCCACCAAACCGATTCCATATATTTTGGCTTGTAAGTCACATACGGATCTTCCATATCGACCCAATAGCCCATTTTTTCGGTAAGGTCGTTCCACACATCCGTGTAACGCATAACTGTTTTTTTACAAGCTTCGTTGTATTCTTCGATAGAAATCGTTTTCCCGATGTCTTCTTTTGTGATACCCAATTCTTTCTCAGTTCCCAATTCTACGGGCAAACCGTGAGTATCCCATCCGGCTTTTCGTTTTACTTGAAAACCTTTTTGAGTTTTATAACGACAAAAAATATCTTTAATCGCACGCGCCATCACGTGGTGAATTCCAGGCAATCCGTTTGCAGAAGGCGGTCCTTCAAAAAAAACGTAAGGCTGGTTTCCTTCGCGAGTGGTTACACTTTTTTCAAAGATGTTTTGTTTTTTCCAGAAATCAAGTACTTCAGACGCTACTGTTGGCAGGTCAAGTCCTTTGTATTCAGTAAATTTTGTGCTCATTTTGTCGTTTTCTAAAATCAATTTGCGAAAGTAAGAAATTGTGGTGAGTTATGAGTTATGATTATGCGTTTTTGGCAGATTTGACAAATACCAAAAAATAGCAGACGATTTTTAACGATTATCCAAATTTATCTCCCTTTCCAATAATTAATTAAATCCTCTAAAACCTCTCTTAAGGTTTCTATCGAATTGGGCTTATGAAAAAAACCGTTGATGGGTCTTTTAAAAGCTTCTTCAGACGTAAATTCGTTCCAAGCGCCCGTAAAATATAGAAACGGAATTTTCTTTTCAGTGATTTTAGTTTCTTGCAACATCGCATCGCGCAATTCAAAACCGTTCATTTTGGGCATGTTAATATCAGAAATAATCAAAAACGGATGGCAATCTTCTTGACACAAATAATCCACAACCAAAGTACTGTCTTTTAAAAGCACAATTTCATTGGTGACCAGACTTGAAAGCGCTTCTTTAAAGAATTCCCTGTCGTCTGCATCATCGTCAATTATAAGGATCGGGCCGTCTTTTTTCATTGCAAAATTTAAGTTGCGCAAAAGTACAGCGGGAATACTTGCCGTTTATTATATAATTTGCGTTTTTAGTTGAATGATTTATTTCAAGAGTTTGGTTTTAATTATATTATAATATCAATTTGGATTAAGATGCAAATCAGACCTTTTCAAACATCAGACACCCCTTGCCTACTCGAATTACTTCGTTTAAACACTCCTGATTATTTTTCAGCGAGTGAAGAAAATGACTTGATTGACTATTTAGAAAATGAAATCGAGCAGTATTTTGTGCTTTTAGTTGACCATGAAATCTTGGGTTGCGGTGGTTTTAATTTATCTGAAGACTTAAAAACAGGCAGAATTTCTTGGGATATTTTTCACCCAACAAGCCAAGGAAAAAGACTCGGAACGGCTTTGACAAATTACCGAATCGAGCGCATGAAAGAAATAAAAAGCATTGAAACCATTTCGGTACGAACGTCACAATTGGCTTATCCTTTTTATGCCAAATTTGGATTGGAACTAAAAGAAATTGTAAAAGATTATTGGGCAGATGGATTTGATTTATATCGATTGGAAGCCGATGTTGATTTAGTTAAAATCAAATAAACTGCAAATTGAACTGGAATTGCATTCAATTTTTTCATAATATTGAAGAACAACACAATATTCTATTTCATGCCAAAAATTACTCTTACTAAAACGGATTCTACCAATGCTGATTTTCAAGAATTGGTCACCCATTTAGACCATTATCTCAAAGAAATTAACGGAAAGCACGATGCTTTTTTTTCAAAACATAATACGCTCGACGCTTTAAGCCACGTGATTGTGGCTTATTCTGACGGAAAACCGATTGGCTGTGGCGCATTTAAGCCTTTTTCTGAAAAAGAAGCCGAAATCAAAAGAATGTTTGTGCTGGAAGAATTCAGAGGACAGGGCCTTGGCAGAAAAATCTTGAAAAGCCTAGAATATTGGGCAGAAGAATGCAATTTTGATTTCTGCATCTTAGAAACAAACGGAGAAATACCAAACGCTATAAAATTATACCAGAAAGCAGGTTATTCTTCCATTCAAAATTATGGGCCATATAAAGATGTGGAAAGTTCCATGTGCATGAAAAAATGGGTTTCTGAAATTTAAATTTTTTATAAAAACAAAAAACATGAAACAAGCTTTTGACATTACGTACCAAAACAGAAAAGTGCTTTTGACTTTTTTACAAAATTATTCTTTGGAACAGTTAAACAAAGTTCCAACAGGCTTTAACAACAATATCATTTGGAACATCGGACATATCGTGGTGGTACAGCAACTTTTGGCGTACAAACTTTCTGGATTGCAACCGATGATTTCTTCAGAATTGATTGCAAAATATGCCCGCGGGACCAAGCCAGAAACCGATGTCACGACGTATGAAGTGGAGGAAATAAAAGGATTGCTTTTTAAAACCATTGAACAGACAAAAGATGATTTTGAAAGTTCCATTTTTAAAACCTATCGTGAATTTACCAATGATTTAGGCTTTACGCTAACCAGTATTGAAGAAGCAATTTCGTTTAATAATTTTCACGAAGCCGTGCATCTGGGAATGATTATGAGTATTCGAAAATTTGTTTGATTTAAAATTATAATGCTTAAACGCGTATTCTCTATATTTTTATCGCTCTTTGTAATTAATTGCAACCCAATTACAGAAAAAAACACATCAGAGTCTTTAGAAGATTTTGATGTGTTTTATAATAAGTTTCATAGTGACAGTGTTTTTCAACTCTCAAGAATTAAATTCCCTTTAAAAGGAAAAAAAATAGACGGCTTCAAAAAAGAAGAATGGACAGCTAAAAATTGGGACCCGCTAATTACTAAAATTACTGCTATTGACACAACAGAATTTAAAACAAGCGCTATTAAAAGAGATTCAACATTTATTCAAAAGTGCTACATTTCAGATTCTGGATTTTACACAGAATATCAATTTGAATTAGTCGACGGCAAGTGGAATCTAGTCTACGCTCTTGATAAAAACCTTTGATTATTTAATCTTCAAAAACGTATCCGCTTCACTATACGGAATCAAAACTTCTTTTGGACCTTCCACATACGCGGCAATTTCATAAATATTGTAATACAAAAGCAAGCCTTTGTCGGTATAAAAATAAGTCTGAGGCAATTCAAAAACTTCTTTCATAAACATCATTCCGGTTGAATTGATTGGTTTTGTTGCCGGAATTTTAAACTTCTCACGGAATTTCTTTTCAGCTAAAACTTTAAAAGCAATAGTGTCTTTTAAGATGTCGTTTTTTTCTAACGATTTCCCGGTTGCTTTGTCAAAAATCAGCGAACGGTTTCCGTCATACCCGTGAGCGCCTCCGGTAAATGTATAATTGTGTAATTTTATATTTAAGATTTTATCAGAAGTATACGCCACGCTAGCTTCTACTTTCGCTTCCCAACCTGGTCTTTCGTCTGCATATTCTTCTTTCAATTTATCATAAGAATCGATGAAGGCTGCCATCACTTCTTCGTACGTTTTTCCATCTGAAGGTTTTTCTCCAAAATAAACAATGCCGCGAACCGTATTAAATATTTTTTTATTGATACTGTCAGCAACTACCGCAACATTTGAAACTTCGGGAACCACGATTTTCACTTCAGCACAAACAGCTGTCTTGCACGGAAGCGCGGTTTTCTTTTCGTATGTTTTGGTTTGGAATTCAAGAGTGGCGGTTTCTGAATTTTGTTTTTTATCTTTTTGGCAACTTGCAAACGTAACTGCAATGGCTATTGATAGTAGGACTGTTTTCATGGCTTTGTTGTTAATTATTTATAAAGATACCCTTTTGGGATGGAAATTAAAAGGTAAATTTGTCCTAATATTGATACTTAAAGAATCATTTATATGAAATTTAACACCAAAGTAATTCACGGAGGACAGCACCACGACCCTTCCACAGGCGCTGTAATGCCTCCTGTTTATCAAACTTCGACTTTTTTACAGACCAGTCCTGGAGTTCCTGTTGGCGAATATGAATACAGCAGAGCTGCAAACCCAACCCGTACGGCTTTAGAAAATGCTTTGGCGAGCATTGAAAACGGAACGCGCGGTTTGGCTTTTTCTTCTGGATTGGCAGCCACTGACTGCGTTTTGAGATCCTTTAAAGCAGGCGATGAAATCATTGCAATGGATGATTTATATGGAGGAACGTATAGAATGTTTACCAGAATCTACAAAGATTCAGGCATCAAGTTCCACTTTGTCGACATGAACGATTTAGAGAAATTTAAGTCTTTGATCAATGAAAACACCAAATTGGTTTGGGTGGAGACGCCAACAAACCCGTTAATGAAATTGGCTGACATTGAAGCTATTGCAAAAATAACGAAAGAAAAAAACTTGCTTTTTGCAGTTGACAATACTTTTGCAACGCCGTACCTTCAAAAACCTTTGGATCTTGGCGCGGATATCGTAATGCATTCGGCCACTAAATATCTTGGAGGCCATTCTGATGTTATCGCTGGAGCTTTGATTACGAAGGATGAAAAATTAGGCGAACAGTTGCATTTTCAACAATTTGCAACAGGCGCAACTCTTGGACCGCAAGATTCCTTCTTGGTTTTGAGAGGAATCAAAACATTGAGCTTGAGAGTACAAAGACATTGTGAAAACGGTGTAAAAGTATCTGAATTCTTGAACAATCATCCAAAAGTAAAAACGGTTTTTTATCCAGGATTAGCATCGCATCCGTTTCACGAAATTGCTAAAAAGCAGATGAAAAACGGTTTCGGAGGCATGGTTTCGTTCACTTTTGAATCTGGCAAAAAGGAAGACGCTATTTCTTTCCTAGAAAAATTAGAAGTTTTCACGTTGGCAGAATCTCTGGGCGGTGTGGAATCATTGGCAAATCACCCGGCATTGATGACACACGCTTCGATCCCGGAAGACAAGCGTAAAGAAATCGGTATTTCTGATGACTTGGTTCGTTTGAGCGTAGGAATTGAAGATATTGAAGACCTGCTTGCGGATCTAGAACAAGCGTTGAAATAAGAAAATGTTATAAAAGCAAAAAGTCCCGAAAAGAATCGGGACTTTTTTTATGTCTAAAAACGATTAATTCAAATAATAAATGTATCCAAAGTTTAACCAAACCAACCAGTCATTGGCTTTATTTTCAGGATATCTATCTGGATCAGGACTTAAACCGTCCACCCAGTTGGAGAAATAATATTGAAATCTTAAATCAACCATTAAATCAGAAACTTCGTTTAGCTTATATCGTGTTCCAACGCTTGACACAACAGACCAAGTGTTTCCGTCGTCGTTAGTAAAAGCATCTCTATATTTTACGGGCGTGTTCAAAACGGTCAAAGGTCCGGTTACAGAATAGGCTTCGGGACTGTAGTGGCTGTATTGCGCACCTAAACTCACAAAAGGAGCCCACGAACCATTTGTAGCAATAAAATCTCTAATACTTAAAGGGAAATATTCCAACTGCATCCCGATATTTGTTACCGCCGTGCTTCCTCTCATGTCCCGCAATTGCTGTGCTGCAACCGATTTTTTTTCAGGAGCAACCCATTCGCCAAAATGTTTCAGCTCTGTTTTATTATAAGAGAGCTCTGACCTTACTTTAAAATGATCATTAAAATAAGAATACGACCTAAGGCAATTACATTCTAGATCAATAGCAAAATTCAAATAATGTACGATTCCGATTCCAAGTCCAGTATTTCCCGAATTGGTATTCAAATCATACCGTTCCCCATAATCTGATTGAAAAGCAACAGGCCCTGCAATTACTCCGATTTCATGAGAAAGTCCAAATTGTGCTGTGGAAGAATGTAGGCCGCCAAAAAACAAGGCTGTTAATAAGAGATAGATTTTGGGCATCTGTCTTGTTTAAAAGAATTTAACGACAAATATATAAAAACATAAACCACTTATAAAAAAAAATAAAAAAAATACTTTTTTGGTTTTAAAAATATCCTAAAAACTTTTAATTAACAGAAAAAATCTATTGAAAAAATAAAAAAAATATTCAATTATTGCTATAACTTGTATCTTTACATCCTCAAACGAAAACGTTTTCCAAACGTTAATAACTTAATAATCATGACAGAAAGCATTCACTCTTTTGTTGAAGCAGTGGCAAAGAGAAATCCTAATGAGCCTGAATTCATGCAGGCTGTAAAAGAAGTTGCAGAAACCGTAATTCCTTTTATCGAAGAAAATAAAAAATACCAAAACAAGATGCTTTTGGAGAGAATGGTGGAAGCAGAACGTGTGATCATGTTCAGGGTAGCTTGGGTTGATGACGCTGGAAACACGCAGGTGAACAGGGGTTATAGAATCCAAATGAATTCCGCAATCGGACCTTATAAAGGTGGCATTCGTTTCCATCCGTCTGTAAACCTGAGCATCTTGAAATTCCTTGCTTTTGAGCAGACTTTCAAAAACAGCTTGACTACGTTGCCCATGGGTGGCGGAAAAGGGGGTGCTGATTTTGATCCAAAAGGGAAATCTGACAATGAGATCATGAAATTCTGTCAAGCTTTCATGACTGAACTATCAAAACACATTGGTGATAACACTGACATTCCAGCCGGAGATATCGGTGTTGGAGGTCGTGAAGTGGGCTACATGTTTGGTCAATACAAAAGACTAAGAAACGAATTTACAGGCGTTTTAACAGGAAAAGGAATTTCTTTCGGAGGTTCGCTAATCCGTCCTGAAGCGACTGGTTATGGCGATGTCTATTTTGCACAAAGCATGTTAGAAACAAAAGGGGAAAGCTTTGCTGGAAAAACAGTTGTCGTTTCTGGTTCTGGAAATGTGGCACAATATGCGGCAGAAAAAGCCACCCAATTGGGCGGAAAAGTTGTTACTTTTTCGGATTCAACTGGCTACATTTATGACGAAGCAGGTATTGATGCTGAAAAACTGGCTTACATTATGGAAATAAAAAATGTAAACTACGGAAGAATCAGCGATTATTTGACTAAATATCCAAATGCTAAATATGTGGCCGGAAAACGCCCTTGGGAAGTGACATGTGACGTGGCTTTGCCTTGCGCAACCCAAAACGAGTTGGACGAAGATGACGCCCAGACTTTACTTAAAAACGGTTGCATTTGCGTTGCCGAAGGCGCAAATATGCCTTCAACTCCAGAAGCAGTTACTGTTTTCTTAGAGGCAAAAATCTTGTTTGCTCCAGGAAAAGCTTCCAATGCGGGTGGCGTTGCAACTTCTGGTCTTGAAATGTCTCAAAACTCTTTGCGATTGAGCTGGGGTTCTGAAGAAGTTGACGAAAGGCTAAAAAGAATCATGCTTGACATCCACGCTTCTTGCGTAGAATATGGCTCTGACGGAACTGGTTATGTTGACTATGTAAAAGGAGCAAATATTGCAGGTTTCGTGAAAGTGGCTGATGCGATGTTAGCACAAGGAATCGTATAATTTTCAATTTATATAAAATTAAAATGCTCTCCAATAGAGGGCATTTTTTTTTTGAATAAAATCCAGAAATCATGATTTCAAAAAGGGTATTTATATGAAAAAAGAAATAATTTCGTTTGTATTATATTTGCACTCTATTTAAACCCCACAATGAGAAAATATTTCTTCTTTTTACTTTTGATTTCACAAATGGCTTTTGCCCAAAACAATCAGTTGTGGAAAGGTTATTTTTCTTACAACGAAGTGAATGACTTGACGGAATCACCAACAAGAATCATTGCTTCAACCCAAAAAGCATTGTTTTCAAAAAACTTGAACATCAATGAATTAAAGACTACAACCACAATCGATGGGCTTTCTGGTCAAGATATTACGTCTATTTATTACAGCACAAACTTCAATAAAACGTACATTGGCCACGCCAACGGATTGATGTTAATTGTAAACGGAAGCGACGGTGCTATAAAAATCGTTCCCGGAATCAGAGATCAAAATGGAATCACGCCTACCAAGAAGAAAATCAATCATTTTCTGGAATATGAAAACAAATTGTACATTTCCACCGATTTTGGATTGGTTCAATTCAATTTAGAAACCCAACTTTTTGGCGACACTTATCTGCTTGGCAATGCCGGTCAAGAATTAATCGTATATCAATCGGCAGTTTTAAACAATTCAATTTATGCAGCAACAGATTTAGGAGGAATACGAAGTGCTGATTTGATGAATCCAAATTTAAATGACTTTGCGCAATGGTCTACATTTGACCCAGGAAGCTGGAAAGGAATAGTGAATCACAACAATCAATTAGTTGTTTTAAATTCAAGTAATTCTGTTTCAAGACACAATGGTTCGGGATTTTCACTAGTTTTAAATCTTCCGCAAACAGGTCTTGACATCAGAACTTTTCAAAACACACTTTCAATAACAACCAACAATCACGTTTATACTTTTGACCAAAATTTAATACAAACCTCACATATTATCAGCACTAATATTCCTGATATGGTTGTAAATTTTAATTGCGCAACGGTTATTGGAAATGCAATTTTTATTGGAACTAAAGAAAATGGAGTAATTACAGCGTCTTTATCAAATCCATCTACATTTGAGGTTTTAAAGCCTGACGGTCCTTCAAGAAATAATATTTTTTCTCTTAAATCCACGCCAACCAATAAACTATGGGCTGTTTATGGTAGCTATAACATTTTTTATGTTCCTGATTACAGCAATTTTGGCATCAGTAAGCTTTCAGATACCGGATGGTTAAATATTCCTTATGAAGAAACCCTTGAATCACAATCACTTACTCGAATTGCCCTAAATCCAAATGACGAAAAAAATGTCTTTTTTGGATCGAATCACACGGGGATTTTAGAATTTCAGGATGATATAGCCATTGCAAAATATGATCACACCACGCCAAATGGTCCTGAATCTGTTTTTCTAACTGAGGCTCCAAGTTTTAAATCAGTCCGAAACAATGGACTTGCATTTGACAGAACCGGAAATCTGTGGTTTACAAATTCTTTAGTTGACAACGCCATGAAAGTTCGCAAGGCAGATGGTTCGTGGCAATCTTTTTCAATTGCTGAATCTGTCCAAACCACAGATCAAAATTACGCCAACCTTGTCATTGACAAAAATAGCACAAAGTGGTTCGCTTCTGAAAATGGATTAATGGGCTTTAATGAAAATACAACTCCAAAATTTAAAAAAGCTTCCTCAAGCGACGACGCAGGAAATCCGTTTTTGAACAATGTAAGGACCGTTGCCATTGACAACAATAATCGCCTTTGGATCGGTACTTTAGGCGGACTTCGTATTTTACCCGGCGTGGATCGTTTTTTAGGCGAAGATGACTTAGAAACCAATTCTATCATTATTATGGAAGACGGCTTGCCTCAAGAGCTTTTATACGAACAAACCATTCTTGACATTGCGGTTGATGGCGCCAACAACAAATGGATTGCAACCGGAAGCTCTGGTGCTTTTTTACTTTCCTCAAACGGTCAACAAACGCTTTATCATTTTACCAGAGAAAACTCGCCGTTGCCAAGTAATTCAATTAATGACATTGAAATAAATTCCAATACTGGCGAAGTATTTTTTGCCACAGACGCAGGATTGGTTTCTTTTAAAGGAACTTCAACGGGTGCTTCTGGCGATTTATCAAACGTATATGTCTATCCAAATCCGGTTCGTCCAGAATTTACCGGAACCGTTAAAATTGCGGGATTAATTGATGATGCTAATGTGAAAATTACTGATATCGAAGGGAATTTGGTTTATGAAACCACGTCTGAAGGCGGAACTATCGAATGGGACACCAAAGCTTTTGGAAAATACCGCGTAGCTTCGGGTGTTTATATGATTTTCATCGCTTCCAAAGACGGATTGGAAACCAAAGTTAAAAAAGTAATGATCATAAGGTAATGCAAGTCAAAACCAAAGCTATCGTCATTTCTTCGTTGAAATACCAAGAGAAAAGCCTTATCGTCAAGTGCTTCACTGAAACAGACGGCTTGAAATCTTATTTCGTCCACAACGCTTTTTCAGGTAAAAACAACAAGCAGAAAATAGCCTATTTTCAACCTTTGAATATATTAGAAATTGAAGCAGTCCACAAAAACAAAGGAACGCTCGAAAATTTCAAGGAAGTAAAACTTTCAACGGCTTACCAAACCATCAATACTGACATTTTTAAAAGCACAATTGTCATTTTTTTATCTGAAGTTTTACATCATAGCATTCACGAAGAAGAAAAAAACGAAGACCTTTTTCATTTTTTAGAAACCGCTTTTTTGTGGCTTGATAATCACGAGACCATTTCTAATTTTCATTTGATCTTGCTGATTGAAACCACCAAGTTTTTAGGATTTTATCCTGACAGTTCTGACAATGATTTGAAATTCTTTGAAATGACCGAGGGAATTTTCACGCCTTTTCAATCGCTTTCTTGTCTTTCGGAACATGAAACCAATTTGTTCAAAAAATTACTTTCGTTAAAATTTGACAGTGACCAAAAAGTTTTTGCCGGAATAGAAAGATCGATTTTATTGAAAATTATTTTAGATTATTATGCTTTCCACTTAGATGGATTTCGAAGACCAAAATCATTGGAAGTTTTAAAAGAAGTTTTTTCTTAATCTTTTTTTTATCTCCTATCAAATTATTTCTGCATTGCCAATTTAAATCCTACTTTTCCATCTCCTGACTGCAGATTCATTATATAATCTCCTCTCTTTAATTTGCACGTTTTTTTATCCAAATAACATTTTCCTTTTACTGTGTTTTTTGCTATTTCGCCTCCAATACCTCCGAATTCAGAGACAATTGAAATACCAATTTCGGTTTCCGTAATATTAACAACTTTATAAGTATACAACATTTTTCCTTTCGTTAAAGAGTTTACTTTTTCTTTTTTCCATTCTGAACCAATTCGAACAGGCTCATCTGGAAACGGAATATAAATATTTGTAATATCAATAATTTCTTTTGACGGAAGATTTGTTTCCTTACTTTTAAAACCTTCTACCACATTTCCTTTATCATCAATTGAAATCAAAAAAGATTTGTTAAGTACGTCTTGTAAACCAGCATGAACTGATTTTTCACTTTCAGTCATGTCTTTTAAATTTCTTTTAGAATCATAACTTTCATTTTTTCCAGAACTGTCTGAATGAGAACTGATTCGCACCACTTTTACGTCAATCACATTTTTAGCCCTTTTTACCTCGTCCATTGTAAAAGTCATTTCTGTAATGTGTTGACTTTCCAACACACCAGTTATAACTGTTGCAGCAAAAACACGGTCCACTTCACCTGGCACGAACTTTAATCTCAAAGTCAACTCTTCGCCGCTTTCTCCACAACCAAAAACAACTAGAGCCAATACAAAAAAAGACAGCTTCAAAAAAGTACTTTTCATTCTTTTAAAATTAATTATTTTGCTAAAAATACATATTTTCCACAATAAATGAATTTCCTTTGTAGTACTTTTTAACTTTACGAAAATGAAAAACAAAATATACTACTTAGCTTCTTGCGATACGTGCCGAAAAATCATCAAATCGCTTCCAAATATGGACAAATTAGAGTTTCACGACATTCGTCAAAACCCAATTACGCCTGAACAATTAGAAGAAATGCACCAGCTTGCTGGAAGCTACGAAGCGCTTTTCAGCAAAAAAGCACAACTTTACAAATCACTTGGCTTGAAAGACAAAAACTTGCAGGAAGAAGATTTCAAGAAATACCTTTTAGAACATTACACTTTTTTAAGCCGTCCGGTTTTTATCATCGATGAAAAAATTTACATCGGTAACAGCCAACAAAATATTCATGCGGTTTCATTAGTTTTGAAATAGTAAATTAAGTGTTCCGTTTTCAGTAGGCAGAAAATCGTTGGTTTCAGCCACAAAATATCTGAAATCTTTTCCCGAAGCTTTAGGTCTGTAATCTTAAACCCAACTCGATACTTTTTACTACATTTGTAGCTATTATAAATTTGAATATGATACAATCAATGACTGGTTTCGGCAAAGCATCTTTGCAATTGCCAACCAAAAAAATTACGGTTGAAATAAAATCCCTAAACAGCAAAGGACTGGATTTAAACGTAAGAACGCCTTATGTTTATCGTGAAATGGAACTGGGATTAAGAAATCAAATTGCTCAAAAATTAGAAAGAGGAAAAGTTGACTTTTCTTTATTCATAGAAATTACTGGCGAAGAAACTACGTCAAAAATAAACGTGCCGATCGTGAGAGGTTACATCAACCAGCTTAAAAAAGTGGTGGACGGCGATGAAACTGAATTGTTGAAAATGGCAGTAAGAATGCCAGATGCAATGAAAACCGAACGCGAAGAAATCGATGAAAACGAATGGAAAGTCATCCAAGGTGTCATTGAAGAAGGGTTGAAAAATATCCAAAGTTTTAGAGTTTCAGAAGGCGCTTCTTTAGAAAGAGAGTTTCTTTTGAGAATCGCAAACATCTTGTCTTTGATGAATGATACCGTGGCTTTAGACAGCGAAAGAATTGAAACGGTAAAAACACGTTTAAAAACAGCTATCGAAGAATTGAACGTGAATGTTGACGAAAATCGTTTTGAACAAGAATTGATTTTCTATCTTGAAAAATACGACATCACCGAAGAAAAAGTACGTTTAGAAAACCACCTGAACTATTTCATCGAAACCCTTGCCGGAACAGAAGCTAACGGAAGAAAGTTAGGTTTTATCACGCAAGAAATCGGGCGTGAAATCAACACCATGGGATCGAAATCAAACCACGCACAGATGCAAAAATTGGTCGTTCAGATGAAAGACGAATTGGAAAAAATAAAAGAGCAAGTTTTAAACGTTCTTTAAAAAATTTAGGCCGTAAAAACCGTAAGCAAAACACCAAAAACCCACTTAGCAGAAGCGTAAAGCCAATTGCTTAAAGCAAAACATAATGAATAACGGAAAATTAATAGTATTTTCAGCACCATCTGGTTCCGGAAAAACTACCATCGTAAGGTATCTTTTAGAACAGAAAGAATTGCATTTAGACTTTTCAATTTCAGCTACTTCACGCGAAAAACGCGGGGAAGAAATTGACGGAAAAGATTATTATTTCTTGACGATGGAAGAGTTCCAAAAGAAAATCGACGAAAATGCTTTTGTGGAATATGAAGAAGTATACAAAGACAATTTTTACGGAACCCTAAAAAGCGAACTCGAAAGAATTTGGGCTTTAGGAAAACACGTAATTTTTGACATTGACGTCATCGGAGGCTTAAAAATCAAGGAACAATTTCCAAAAGAAACTTTGGCGATTTTCGTGAGTCCGCCGTCTGTGGAAGAATTAGAAAGAAGATTGCGTTACCGCCAGACTGAAACTGATGAAAAAATTGCAATGCGTTTGGCCAAAGCCGAAATTGAAATTGCAAAATCGCCTAAATTTGACGTGGTTTTAAAAAACTACGACTTGGAAATTGCCAAAAATGACGCGTACAAATTGGTTCACGGATACCTGAAAATGATTTAAAAAAGTTTAAAGTTTAAAGTTTAACATTTCGAGAGAAACCTTAAGCCTTAAGCCTCAAACCTTAAACCTTTAGTGAATGAAAATAGGCTTATATTTCGGAACTTTTAATCCCATTCACGTTGGGCATTTGATTATCGCCAACCATATCGCGGAGTTTTCAGATTTAGACCAAATTTGGATGATCGTTACGCCACACAATCCGTTGAAGAAAAAAAGCACCTTGTTGGAAGACCACCATCGCCTTCAGATGGTTTTTTTAGCGACGGAAGACTATCCAAAATTAAAACCTTCTGACATTGAATTCAAATTACCACAGCCGAATTATACGGTAAATACGCTGGCTTATTTGCAAGAAAAACACCGAGATTATGACTTTTCATTAATTATGGGCGAAGACAACCTAAATTCATTTCATAAGTGGAAAAACTACGAAGTGATTCTTCAAAACCACGAAATTTATGTGTATCCAAGAATTTCGTCAGAAGTTATCAGCCCTGAGTTTGAAAATCACCCGAAGATTCATATCATAGATGCGCCAATCGTGGAAATTTCTTCTACAAAAATCCGCGAAAGCATTAAGTTAGGCAAAAATGTTAAGCCGTTACTTCCTGAAAAAGTTTGGGATTACATTGACCACAACTTATTCTACAAGAAGTAACTATGATTTTTGAAACTCGAATTTTTATTCCTTTTGAAAGAAAAACTTCGGATTTGGTATTATCTGAAAAAATCACTTATTCTTCATTTGGATTGATTTTTTTATGTTTCATTATATTATTTATTTTCCATAAATTTTCTAGCCCAGAACTAATCAATTTTCTATCTACAACAATTATTACTCTAGTATTCATCGCAATTTTTCTACGAGGTTTTTTGCGAATGTTTGAATATGAAAACTTAAACGGAACTTTTGACGGTCACTTTCAACTTGACTCAGAAAATATAAAAATGAACAACCGAATTTTCGAGCTTTCAACAATTAGCGCTCTCAAGATTGAAATTTTAAATTATAAGGGACAGCGGACAAATAACACAAAATCAGGCCCCTCTTTCTATCAAGGAATTTCAAACCGGATATCATTTGAATCTGAAAATGAACCTATTAAAATTCAATTTCTTCTTCTATCACAAGAACATATTGATGATTTCTATGAAATTATAGTTTCCATAATTGCAAAAGAAAAAATCAATTACACCAGAAATTTAATCAATTTGATTCCCGAAAAACATAGAAAATCGCAAGAATTCAGAAACTTCATCTTAAAATTAATCATGGAAAAAAAACTTGAATGCACTGAAGGACTTTTGATTCACGGCTATTCTTCTGACGAAGAAGCTAGGCAACTTCGAGCAAAATATTGTTATTAGTAAATTGAAATAGTACTTTTACTCAAAATAAACTACCTCCCAAAAATGAGTCACTTACTGAGACAGCAAATCGAAAAAATTACACCGCTTTCTGATGGTGAGTTTGACTACATCCTGTCTCATTTTAAGCCGAAAAAATTCAAGAAGCATCAGTTTTTAATTCAAGAAGGCAACGAAGTTCCAAATGATTTTTTTGTGCTTGAAGGTTGCGTAAAAGCCTATCATGTCAGCAATGACGGCAAAGAACACATTCTGCAATTTGGACTTCAAGATTGGTGGATTTGTGATTTTAATGCCTATTTCAACCAAGCTAAAGCGACTTTAAACGTAGATTGCATTGAAGACACCGAAGTGCTTTGCCTCTCTTTATACCATCGTGAAAAATTATGTTCTGAAATGCACAAAATTGAGCACTTCTTCCGCAGGAAATCAAACGCCGGCTATGTCGCCTTACAGCAGAGAATTTTGTCGATGCTGAACAATAATCCGCAGGAACGCTACCTGCAATTATTAGAACTGAATCCGATTTTATTCCAGAAAGTACCTAAAAAATTAATTGCTTCCTACCTTGGCGTTTCGCGTGAAACCTTGAGCCGATTTGGTTCATGACAAAAAAGTGATTTTCGTCACATCAAAATAGTGACTTTCCTCCTCGCCTGGAAACTTCTTCTTGCCGAACTTTGTACCCTTAATTTCAAACTCATAATTTATGAAAAAGATACTCACTTCAAGCGTGATGGCCATCACTTTATTCGCCGTCGCTTTACATTCCGATTTTGCAAATGCACAAACTAAAAAAGCTAAAAAAATGGAAAAGAAAATCTTATTTGTAGTTTCTAGCCACGATAAAAAAGGAAACACGGGCGAATCTACCGGCTACTATCTAGGCGAAGTTTCACATGCCTGGGAAGTTTTGAAAAATGACTATACAATTGATTTTGTGAGCCCAAAAGGGGGCACACCGCCGGTTGATGGTTTTGATTTGAGCGACCCCGTGAACAAAGAATTTTGGGAAGACGCAGTTTACCACAATAAAATCAGCAACTCAATGAAGCCTTCTGAAGTAAATCCTTCTGAATATGTGGCGATTTATTATGCGGGCGGTCACGGTGCCATGTGGGATTTTGCAGATAATGAAGCGATTGCAAAAATTGCCACAAAAATCTATGAAAACAACGGTATTGTCGGTGCAGTCTGCCACGGTCCGGCTGGTTTGGTAAACATCAAATTAAGCAATGGAAACTATTTGGTGGATGGAAAAAAAATAAATGCTTTTACCAATGAAGAAGAAGTTGCCGTGAAATTAGAAAAAGTGGTTCCGTTTGCATTAGAAACAAAATTAATTGAACGCGGTGCCAATTTCGAAAAATCGGGTTTGTGGCAACCGCACGTTACGGTTGACCAAAGAGTCATTACAGGTCAAAATCCGCAGTCGGCAAAAGGTGTTGGCGAAGCGATTTTAAAAGAACTGAAATCTTTAGAGAAGTAATTTTCTTAACACATTTTTACAATCGTTCCCATCATCATTGCTTAATTTTACTTAAAATATAAATACAATGCTAAACTTTGAATTATACAATCCTACCAATTTAGTTTTTGGTAAAGGACAAATCGCAAAAATCTCAGAATTAATCCCAAAAGACGCCAAAGTTTTAATCACTTTTGGTGGCGGAAGCATCTTTAAAAATGGCGTTTACGACCAAGTTCGGGAATCTTTGCACGGCTATGATGTTACTGAATTTGGCGGTATCGAGCCAAACCCACGTTATGAAACATTGATGAAAGCCGTGGAAATTATCCGCGAAAAGAAATTAGATTTCATCTTGGCCGTTGGTGGCGGTTCGGTAATTGACGGGACTAAATTTATCTCAGCTGCCGTGAAATTTGATGGAAATCCGATGGAGATTCTTCACAAGCGACTTTTGATTAAAGATTTAAGCCAAGTGGTTCCTTTTGCCACCGTCTTGACTTTGCCTGCAACGGCAAGCGAAATGAATTCTGGCGCGGTAATCACGATTAATGAAACGCAAGAAAAACTATCTTTTGGAGGTTCGGCCCTTTTTCCGAAGTTTTCTATTTGTGATCCGCAAGTGGTTTCTTCTTTGCCGAAAAGACAAATCCAGAACGGAATTGTGGATGCTTTCACGCACGTTTTTGAGCAATATTTGACTTTTCCTCACGATGCGTTGTTGCAAGACCGTTTTTCGGAAGGAATTTTACAGACTTTGATTGAAATTGGCCCTAAAGTTGTCGAAAATCCTACAGACTACAAATTGGCTTCCAATTATATGTGGAGCTGTACGATGGCGTTGAACGGATTGATTCAAAAAGGCGTTCCGAGTGATTGGGCAACGCATATGATTGGCCACGAATTGACGGCATTATTTGAAATTGACCATGCGCGAACTTTGGCGATTATCGGTCCGAATTTATACCGTGTGATGTTTGAAACGAAGAAAGAAAAACTAGCACAGTATGGCAAACGCGTTTGGAATATTGCTGACGGAAGCGTTGAAGAAATGGCGAATCAAGCCATTGAAAAAACAGTAGCGTTTTTCCACACAATGGGAATGCAAACCAAACTTTCTGAATATACGCCTGATTTTGAAAAGACAGCCGATTTTGTGGTGAATCGTTTTCAAGAAAGAGGTTGGAAAGCATTGGGCGAAAAACAAAATATCACTCCTGAAAAAGTGAAAGAAATTGTGGAAATGAGTTACTAAGCTTTTTTGGCTAGCGATATCCCTAAGACGATAATTTTTAAGTTAAAGGCCAGAAAGTTAAAACGAAGCCAGAAGTTTTTAAAATAGCCCTGATGGTGGCAACTATCCTTTTTGGCCGGGGTTCGGCGAAAAAGATTGTGCCGACCAGCAGGAAAAGGATTTAAAAAAACAGACCGCTATTTTGCTCTAAAAATTAATAAAAATCAAAAGGCACTCCTGAATAAATTTCAAGAGTGCCTTTTTCAAAACACCAAAAACAAATTTTAACTAACTCGATAATCTCTAATAATTATCGAAATAAACGTATGCGTTATGTAACCAACTCATTTTAAAAAACGCAAATATTGCGATTGCATTGTGTTGAAAATCATAATTTTAAGTTAAAAATAAAACTAAAGATGTGGATAGCAGTAAGTTTATATAAAAAAAGAAAATACAACGTCTTTTTAACTTTCTTTTACGTGTATTTTGAGTATTTTTGGCCGAACAAAGAACAAGACCATAATGAGTGACCATCCAAAATTTGCTGTAATTGGTGGCGGAAGCTGGGCAACTGCCATCGCAAAGATGCTTTGCGTGAACCTTACAGAAATTGCCTGGTATATGAGAAATGAAAGTGCAATTGCTCATATTCAGGAACATAAACACAATCCGAATTACTTAAGTTCGGTAGAATTTGATACCAAAAAACTAAAACTGACAAGCGATATCAACGAAGCTGTTGCTTATGCAGATTATATTATTTTTGCCATCCCGTCTGCTTTTTTGAATGCGGAATTGAAAAATCTTACTGAAAGCCTTGACGGAAAAATTATTTTTTCAGCCATTAAAGGAATTGTTCCAGAAACAAGCTTGATTGTGGGCGAACATTTTCACGAACAATATACGATTCCGTATGACAACATTGGCGTTATTACCGGTCCATGCCACGCAGAAGAAGTGGCATTGGAACGTCTTTCATATCTGACGATTGCTTGCGGCGACGCCGACAAGGCGCTGGTTGTTGCAAAACATTTAAGTGGAAATTACATCAAGGCAAAAATTTCTGACGACATCATTGGAACAGAATATGCAGCGATGCTGAAAAACATTTATGCAATTGCAGCCGGAATGGCGCACGGACTTGGATATGGAGATAATTTCCAAGCTTTGCTGATGAGCAATGCCATTCGCGAGATGAAAAAATTCATCAGAAAAGTGCACAAAATGAAACGAAACATCAATGATTCTGCTTATTTGGGGGATTTATTGGTAACTGGATATTCCATCTTTTCAAGAAACAGAATGTTCGGAAACATGATCGGAAAGGGCTATACCGTAAAATCTGCCATGATGGAAATGAGCATGGTTGCCGAAGGATATTATGCCACAAACAGCGCCTTTAAATTAAACGAGAATCTGGGAGCCAAAACCCCAATCATCAATGCCGTTTACAGTATTCTATACGAAGGGAAAGAACCGAAAAAAGTATTTAAAAAATTGACCGAAAAACTTAACTAATCACAAATAATGCAAAATCTTCCTGCTGATCATTTGATCAATCATCCTGGTATCTTAACAGGGTTTACCATAGTAATCATTGTCATGTTACTTCTTGATTTGGGTGTATTCAATAAAAACAGCCATGTGGTTTCAAATAAAGAAGCCGCGATTTGGTCTGTGGTTTGGATTTCATTGGCAATGGGATTCAGCGGCGTGATTTATTATTTGATGGGCATCGAGCAGTTTACGCAGTTTCAATCGGCTTATTGGATTGAAAAAGCACTCTCTGTTGATAATCTATTCGTATTCATTTTGGTCTTTGGATTTTTTAATGTCCCTAAACACCTGCACCACAAAGTCTTATTTTGGGGAATTATTGGTGCCTTGGTATTTAGAGCCATCTTCATTTTCACCGGAGTGGAATTGATCAACATGACCTATTTGCCAGAAATGGAAGTTTTCGGTCAATTGGTGCGCATCAATGCTATCTTATCTGTCTTCGGATTTTTCTTGGTCTATGCGGGTATAAAATCTTGGTTTGCAAAAGAGGACGATGACGAAGAAAAAGACTTCTCTAAAAGCCCTGGTGCAAGAATTGTGCACAAGTTTTTCAAAGTAAGCGACAATTATGACGGTGACAAATTCTTTACGGTAAAAAACGGCGTAAAAATGGCAACGCCTTTATTGGTGGTAGTAGCAGTAATTGAATTTACAGATTTAATCTTTGCTGTGGATTCCATTCCAGCGATTTTTGCAATTGCACCAGACGATCCGTTTATACTTTATACTTCCAATATCTTCGCCATTTTAGGACTAAGAGCATTGTATTTCTTGCTTGCAAATTTCATGTATATGTTTAGCAGATTGAAATACGGCTTGGCAATTATCTTATCTTTCATTGGTGTAAAAATGCTTATCAGTCCATTTTTCCACATCTCGTCGCCAATTTCATTGATGGTCGTCGGAGGCGTATTAATTTTATCGGTAATCGCTTCATTGGCATTTCCTGTCAAAGGAAAAAACTAAAAAATTATGAGCGAAAGATGGAAATATCAGCTTAAAGTCGGGTTGCCTTGGGGCCTTTTTATGACTATTATTATGACTTTCTTTGGCACAACTGACAAACCTTTTATGGAACAAGCTCAATCTGGATTTTTCTATTTTCAGATGGCTTGTTTTTTAATTGTAGGTGTTTTTATCTTGGGATACTCCAGTTGGAAATCTAAAACTAGAAGGGAAAGAAGGAAATAATTTAAAAAATATTACGAGATTTTAATCAAATTGGACCTTCTCTCTAATTTGATTAAAATTTAAAATATGTAGGAGTCACTACAAGAGCTTATCGTACAATAATCCCGTCCTGGAAAATAATGGGCACTTCTTCCATATTTTCAGCATTAATCGAATTAGCCTTGAAGATGTAATTCTTGTCATAAAGCGTGTTTCCAATGAAAAACGTGACCATGAATTCATTGTTCAAACTCAGGACATCGTCTTGAATCAATTCAATTTTCACGGTTGAAACCGCAGGAACTTCCACAAAAGCGTGGCGAAGCAAAGACGTTTTCTTCATCTCGCCATCAATCACTCTAGATGCTTTTGAAACCACCATCACTCCATCTAACTGAAAATCGCTGTCGTTTACCAAATGGGCATACCATGTTTTCTGCATAAAATCATCGTTCCATTCTTGGATTGCGGCGATGAAAATATTTTCTACTTCGGGGATGATGATGTCTTTTTTCATTGTAAAATTCTTACTATAAAAAGTCGAAAGCCTTATGATGTAAGACCTCCGACTTTTGACTATAGGATAACTATTAAATGCTTGATTTAAATTGCTCTAAGAAACGGATGTCATTTTCATAAAACATTCTGATGTCGCCAATTTGATGCAACAGCATCGCGATTCTTTCCACACCCATTCCAAAGGCAAAACCTGTGAATTCATCTGGATTGATCCCGCAATTTTTCAAAACATTTGGGTCAACCATTCCGCAACCGCCAATTTCCAACCAGCCAGTTCCTTTGGTGATTCTGTAATCTGTTTCTGTTTTTAATCCCCAGTAGATGTCGATTTCCGCGCTTGGTTCCGTGAACGGAAAGTAAGACGGACGAAGGCGGATTTTCGACTTCCCGAACATTTCTTTGGTAAAATATAAAAGCGTCTGCTTTAAGTCGGCAAACGAAACATCTTTGTCAATATACAAACCTTCCACTTGGTGGAAAATACAGTGAGAACGCGATGAAACAGCTTCATTTCTGAAAACTCTTCCAGGCGAAATCGTTCTGATCGGCGGTTTATTTTCTTCCATATAACGCACTTGAACCGATGATGTGTGCGTTCTTAAAAGCACATCTGGATTGGTTTGGATGAAAAAAGTATCCTGCATATCTCTTGCCGGATGGTATTCTGGAAGATTCAATGCGGTAAAATTATGCCAATCGTCCTCAATTTCCGGACCTTCAGAAACATTAAATCCAATGTTTGAGAAAATATCGATAATTTGGTTTTTTACTATAGAAATTGGATGGCGGGAACCGATTTTCATAGGTTCTGACGGACGCGTCAAATCGCCGTAGATTCCCACAGCTTCTTCTTTGCTTTCCAATGAATCCTGAATTGATTTCACTTTTTCTTCCGCCGTATTTTTCAATTCATTGATCACTTGACCGAATTCTTTTTTCGATTCATTCGGAACGTTTTTGAATTCAGCAAAAAACTCTTTCAAAAGCCCCTTGCTTCCTAAAAATTTGATTCTGAACGCTTCAAGTTCTTCTTTTGATTGCGTTTGAAAAGCATTTGCTTCGCCAATATATTCTTTAATCTTATCTATCATCGTCTTTTGTAAAGGTGCAAATTTAAGGAATTTGTTTAAAGTTTAAGGTGTAAAGCCAATGCATTTTTCGGATTTTGTGAAACAACTTTAAACATCAAACCATAAACGTTTTAATCAATAATCTCTTTTTCTAAAAAATAATTCACAATCGCTTCTTTCATCAAAACCGACTGTTCGCCCGCTTTCAAAGCAGGCAATTCTTCTTTCACTTTGTAATGTGGCCAGCCTTCGCTATCAAAATAGTCAAATTCATAGAAACCATAAGGTTCTAAAAGTCGGCATATGGCGATGTGCATCAAATTTACTTTTTCGTCTTTCTTAAATTTTTGGTGCAATTTTCCTAATTCTTGGATTCCGATTAAGTAAATAATAGAGTCTAAATCAAGATCTTCGCCTTGCGAAAATTGATCTGAAAGTAGGTTCACGAGCTTTTCCCAGCGCTCTTTTAATTGTATATCTCTTGACATTTTAGTTATAAGTTATGAGTTAATGAATTATGAGCCTGGCTTTCCGATTTCAAATTCAATAACAAAATTTAGTTCGCAAAGATACACTCTTGAATTTTGTTTTTCTACGAAAGACTGTATCTTCGTTGCTTATTATTTTTTAGATGGGAATTTTAGATATTATTTTAGGAATATTCTTGGCTTACGGATTAATTCGAGGTATTTGGAACGGCTTTTTTGTAGAATTTGCGTCACTGATTTCACTAATGCTCGGAATTTATATTGCTATAAAATTCTCTTTTATTACCGCCGAATTTCTTTCTGACATATTCTCTTGGAATCCCAAAACAATTGCCATTTGGGCTTTTATCCTGACCTTTATCGCTGTGGTTTTAGGCGTTTCATTGTTGGCTAAATTCTTCACGACCGTTGCCAACTTTGCAAGTTTGGGCATTTTCAATAAAATTGCCGGAGGTGTTTTTGGTGTATTAAAAATGTGCCTGATTTTAAGTTTTGCGTTGGCTCTGTTCCAAAAAATAAATTTCAACAATACTTTTGCAGAAAAAGAAACTTTAGACAATTCGTTGTTTTACCATCCGATTTTGAAGATTTCAGAATTTGTTTTTCCTGTTTTTGAGGAGTGGTTTGCGGAATTGAAGAAATAAAGCTTTCGATACATATTATTTGATGGCTTCCTTCGTGTGGCAATGACGCTACTTGATCTCTTTCAAAGCCTCTTTATTCACCCACCCGATCCTTTCATCAGCCAATTGGATTTTTCTCCAATCCTTTTTAGCTTCAATCACTTGAACTTTTGTGCCTTCGTGTAAAATAAAAGCTTCGTTAGAAGTTTCTTTCGGTTCACTTTTCACTTCGATTCTTTCGGCGAAAATAATTGCAGGTTTATCATTATCAAAACGTGATTTCTCTGAAATTGCACAAGAAACGCTGATAATCAATCCGATTAAAATCAAAAACATTCCCACGAAAAAAATTCTTTTCAAAAGTGTTTTTGAAGAAAAATAGTACGCTATAAAAAACAGCAAGAAAACAATTGAAAACCCAACAGTTATCTTGGCCCATTCGTCATAAGAATGCATTGAAGTAAAATTTTCAATGGTTCTTCCAAAACCGATTTTTTCGACTGCTTTTATTTCGTCGATGGTCATGTTTTGGGCAAACTTCAAGTTGTTCTTTGCCTCTTCATAACCCGGATTTAGTTGCAACGCTTTTTCATAATTGTAAATCGAAGGCGCCACTTGGTTCAATTTATAATACGAATTCCCTAAATTAAAATAGACCTCAGCCGAATGATTTTGAGTTCTTAAAATCGATTCATATTCTTTAATCGCTTCTGAAAATTTGTCGTTTTTATACAATTCATTTCCTTTATCAAAAGCACTTTGCGCCCAGAAAACCTGAGTGAAAAGTAAAAATATATAGAGTATGTTTTTCATTACTTTAAATTTAAAACCGGTTAGGACAATTGTTTTTCTAATTCAGAAATCACGTTCACGGCTCGGTCAAAATCTTGCTGTATTGCCACGCTCGAATACGGCGCATATCTTGCCAATTCACAGTTTTCGGTCAAATTGATAAAATCGGTTACTGTTTCTGGTCTTGCATTCTTTTCGAGCAAGATTTCGGTAATAATTTCTTTGCTCATTTCTGAAGTTTCGATGTGTAATTTCGCTTTCAAGAAATTGTGCAAAGCTCGTTCCAATGCAATATAAAACGGTTCTTTATTGTTGATTTGTTTTTTGGCTTCTGATAAATATTTTTTTGCCAAACGGCTTGATCTTTTGCGTTTGTTTCCAACGATATCGCTATCAATCGCTTCTTTTCTTTTTCTTGCCAAAACAATTATCGGAATCAAAACAAAAGGCAAAATCGTTAAAGCGTAATATAAATTCGAGCCAAAGAAATCTTGTTTTGTCGTGGATTTCAAAATGGTTTTTAAAGCGATATTTTCAAATTTGGCGTTCTTTTTAGCCACTTGTTTTCCAAAACTCGTACTGTCTGTTGAAGCCAATGCTTCCGTTGATGTCGGGCCGTCGATCACCTTAATAATAATATCTTCAGAAGTGACTGATTTGTATGTTTTGGTAGCCAAATCAAAATACGAAAAAGTCAATCCCTTTATTGTGTAATTTCCTTGAAACTGCGGAACAATCGTGTATTTATCCGAAATTTTACCTTGCATTCCAGAAATTGGCGTCGTCACTTTTTCGGTATGGACCGGATCGTACATTTCCAAAGCGCTTGGTACCACCGGTTTTGGCAACGTGAATAATTTCAGGTTTCCATTTCCGGTCACGCTCACTTCTAAATCAATGGTTTCTCCGTGCTTGATTTCTGTTTTCGAGGGTTTTACGGCAAAATTAAACTTACCAACGCCTCCGCCAAAATCTTCTGGTTTTCCAGCTTCCGGCAATGGTTTTACGTTTATGGTTTTTGCTCCTGCAGAAATGGTTTTATTGACCGTTGTATATTGGTATCTTCCCCACATATCACGGCGGTTTGTTGGTGCGTCCACGACCAAATCTAAAGCCAAGGGTTCTAATACCAATTTGCCCGATTTTTGCGGATACAAAACGGTTTTTCTCCAAACGACCATGCCCACTTCTTTACCTTGGTAAGTACTTCTGACAGCCGTTAGATTCTTCATATCAATGGCTTGGCTCCAGAAAGAATTGTATTTTGGACTGGAAGATTCCCTGGCATTTCTGATATTGACTGTCGGTGCAAAATATAGTTTATAAACCACCGTAATCTGCTCGTTGAAATAAGGATTCGAATTAGAAACCTCAGCCACCAAATGAATTCCGGCATCAGGAACATAGTTTGGACTGCTTGGGTCCTGCGATTCGTCTACCGCATCTGTAACTGTGATTGTGATTGGATTTGTTTTATAAATCTGCCCTTTAATTTCAATGGAAGCTGGCTTAATTATTACTTTTCCTTTTTGCGTTGGAAGTAAAATATAAATGTACGATTTGTTAAATGTAGCGCGCCCGTTGATCCACGTTTGGCTGACCTGCTGGCTCGGACCACCGACAACGCGGAATCCTTCAAAAGACGGTGGCGAAAAATTATCGCCGTCGTCGTTCATCACGAAGTCGATTCGAAGGCGTTCGTTCAAGCCAAGCGTCTGTTTGCTGACTTTTGCCTCAAACTGAACTTGAGCCGAAAGCCCATGAACACAGATTAAAAATAATGCTATAAAAAAATTCTTCATTTTCATCTCCACTTTTACCAATCTTTTTCTGTTTGAACTGGCTTGCCTTTCACTTTTTTGGCATTTACTTTTTCTTGCACTTTCTTTTCTTCGTTGTTTACGGCGTCAAGAAGATTTTGCATATTTTGCTTCGAAGGACTATTCCCAGGTTGCGGTTTTGGCTTGTCAGCGTTGTCGCCGTCTTTTTTATCCTTGTCGTTTTTACCGTCTTGGTTGTCTTTTTTGTCGTCGCCTTTCTCTTTGTCTTTGTCGCCTTTATCGTCTTTTTTCTCGTCCTCTTTCTGCTTGTCTTCTTTTTTATCCTTATCCTTTTTGCTGTCGTCTTTTGGCGGTTCCGGATTGTTTTTCAGATATTCTTTCGCTAAAGCGTAATTGTAACGCGTTTGCTCATCACTCGGATTATTTCGCAACGCATTTTTATAGGCTTCCACCGCATCAGAATATTTTTTCTCGGTCATAAAAATATTTCCCAGATTGTGGTAAGCCCTGTGTTTTTCGGGTTTTGTCTGAGCATTTTCAATGGATTTTACATACGCCAATTTGGCCTCGCTTGGCTGTTTTTGCCTGTAAATCGTGTTTCCTAGATTATATGAAGAAATCGCTTTTGCAGGTGTTTTTGAGGCAGAAATTCTATATTCTGCTTCGGCCTCTGCATATTTCTTTTCCTTGAAATCATCGTTCCCTTTTGGCAAGTTCCTATCCTTTTCTTGAGCCGAAATCGCAAAAGAAAAAGTCAACAGTGCATATAAAAAAAGCTTTTTCATATTATTCCTTTTCATTAAATAAGTTCATCTTTTTCACCCAATGCGTCTTTTTTTCCAAGAAGAAAATATCTATAAATAGCAACAAAAATGCAAAACCGGCAAGCCATTGAAACTGCGATTGGTAATTGGCAAACTGCTTCGTCTCAAATTCTGTTTTTTCAATATTATCCAAAGCATTTTTTACATAATCAACTACTTGCTTTGTGTTGTTTCCGTTGATATAACCGCCTTTTGTGGCTTTTGCAATTTCTTTTAAAGTCGCTTCATTCAGTTTTGTAGTCACCACTTCTCCATTTTGGTCGCGTTGGTAACTTTCTACAATGCCGTTTCTTTTCAACGGAATCGGCCCACCTTTTTCAGTCCCCACACCGATGGTCAAGATTTTCAGGCCGTTTTTATTGGCTTCTTCGGCAACATCTTCCACGCCTTGCGAATGGTCTTCTCCGTCAGAAATCATAATGACCAACTTGGCCGTTTTGCTTTTTTCATCAAAAAAAGTAGCCGAAAGTTGGATGGCTTCGTCAAGCGAAGTTCCTTGTGAGGAAACCATTCCGGGATTCATGCTTTGCAGAAACATCTTGGCAACGCTATAATCTGTTGTGACTGGCAGTACCGGGAATGCGCTTCCGGCATAGGCCACGATTCCGATTCTGTCGCTTCCTAAATTGTTGATGATTTGCGATACGATTTGCTTGGTTTTATCCAGACGGCTTGGCGCGATATCTTCAGCCAGCATTGATTTTGAAACGTCAATGGCAAAAACAATGTCTATTCCTTCTCGTTTTACCGTCTCCACTTTCGTGCCAATTTTTGGATTAACCAAAGCCAAAATGACGCAGGCCAAAGCCAAAAGAAGGGCACTGATTTTTAAAGTCGCTTTAAAAACAGATTTTTCCGGGCTCAGTTTTTTTACCAATTCTAAATCACCAAATTCGCGTTGTTTTTTTCGTTTCCAATACAAATTGAAAAGATAAAGCAACACCACGATTGGGATGATTACCAGTAAATAAAGATATTTTTTTTCGTCTAATTCGTCGTACATAATTTTTTAAATAAAGCTTCTAAAAACTGTATTTTTCAATAAAATTTCAAGCAAAAGAAGAATTCCTGCCGCGATGGCAAAAGCACGGAACCTTTCGTCATAATTGTAAAATTTCTGCTCTTCTATCTCGGTTGTTTCCAGCTTGTTGATTTCTTCGTAAATCGCTTTCAAGCTTTGATTATTTTTAGCTCTAAAGTATTGCCCGTCTGTTTTTCTGGCAATTTCTTTCATCAGATTTTCATCGATTTCCACCTGCATCATTCGGTATTCAAATTCTCCATTGGGTTTGATCGCATAAGGCGTTTCGGCCATCCCGGTCGTCCCTATTCCTATGGTATATACTTTTATCCCAAATTCTTTTGCAATATCTGAAGCCATTCTAGGATCGATAAAACCTGAATTATTCACGCCATCCGTCAAAAGAATAATCACCTTGCTTTTCGCCTGGCTTTCTTTCAAACGGTTTACAGCTGTCGCCAGTCCCATCCCGATTCCGGTTCCGTCTTGCAACATTTGGTCGTATTTTACTCCGGCCAAAGCATCTAAGACAACTGCTTTGTCACTTGTAACCGGCGTTTTAGTATAACTTTCTGCTGCATAAACCACCAACCCGATTCTGTCATTTGGCCGTGCTTCCACAAAATCTGATGCCACTTTTTTCAAAGCTTCCAAACGGTTTGGTTTCAAATCTCGTGTCAGCATACTTCCCGAAACGTCAATTGACATCACGATATCGATTCCGTTTGTGATGTTTGTTTTATTGCTGATATCCACCGTCTGCGGTCTTGCCAAAGCGACAATCAAAGCGCTCAAAGCCAAGATTCTCAACACAAAAAGCATTGGCGTTAGTTTTGATAAAATCGAAGGTTTTGCTTTGAATCCTTTCAGCGAACTTATTTTTAGCGTTGCCTGTTTTTTTCCTTTCCAGATATACCAAGCGATTGCCACGGGAATCAGTACAAACAGCCAAAAAAACTCAGGATTTAAAAAAGTTACATTCTTCATCTTAGTTTACTTTTTTAAGTTCAACGGAGTTTATAATTCGGTCGGCAATTTGGGCTCCAAATTCGTCATTATCCAAGTGCGTGATAATGATTTCCTGCAAGCCTCCATTTTGTGCAAAAACTAAAATTTGGTAGGCTAATTTCACCGTCTTATTATCTTCTTCACTAAAAACAGTCATGGAACCGTAAGCTTTTTGCCCTGTGATTCCTTCGCCAGTATTATATGTGTCTTGTTTTACAAAAACATCTTTTGCTTTGTAAGCCTGCTCAAAACCTTTAAGTTCTAGTTCCACTACTTTATCCAGAGGTATTTGAATGGTGTCTTTAAATGACGTTGTTGAAACGCTGACAGAAAATCCAGAAATAAGGCTTCCGTATAAAAATTTTTGGCTTTCTTTTACATTTGCCGACATTTTTTCAGAAGCGGTTCTTTTCAAAACTTTTGGCGTCTCTATTGTGACTGCAGGGTTTCCGTAATCACTCTTGATCCATTCGCCTTCGACCAAATCTTTTGTTGGATGCCCGATGAAATTGTCTTTCAAATAATCCATTCCGTAAGTCGCCATAAAATATCCAAAAGCAATTAAAACCACAAATCCTCCGGCAAAAGAGGCCATCACGATTTTGCGCTTGCGTTTTTTCTTCAATACTAATTCACGACGTTTTGCATCTAAAATTAAGCTTTCGTCTTCTTCCTCTTCAATTTCAGGAATTGCTTTGTGCAACGTGAAGATGGTTTTTTCAATTTTGTTTCTGTCTTCGGCAATTTCAAATTCTAACGGTTTTGACTTGGCAAATTTCACCAAATCCGCTTGACGGAGAACGCGTTCTAAATTTTCAACAGTTTCTTTTGAAACCTTCATTTTCTTTCTGACAGTCGCGCTTCTCAAACCCGCAATTACTTCAGAAGTCGTGCTTTCCATTGCCGGAACTTGAATTTCTTCTTCAATATAGGTTCGGGCAATATCAGTCAATTGTGAATAATAATCTTTGATTTCGCCTTTTTGCCAAAGCTCTTTTTGCTCTAAATTTTTAAGCAATGAAACCGCTTTTTCAATTGGCGTGGCATAAACGATTTCTTCTGGTTTTTCTTTTCGTTTGTATTTTTTAGCATAGAAGTAAATCGCAACACCAATTCCTGCCAAAAGCAAAATTCCCAAAAGCCATTTCCACCAGTTTCCCATTGGCTCTTTGACTTCTGCGATTCCTTTGATGTCATACATTTTCTGTTTCAAGGTGTCCACTTTTACGCTGGCAACCTCAACAAAAAGAGAATCTGTAGAAAATGATTTGTCGTTGATCAAGACTTTCAACCTCGGAAGCAAATATTTTCCAGAGTCAAATTGCGTCAAACCATATCTTTTGGTCAGTATATATCGGTCGTTCTCTTTGACCGTATCTGTGGGATAAGATTCTAAAACTTCCAACTGCCCAAAATTTGTTCCTTCGGGAAAAACCACGTTTGACAAGGTATCAACCGTTGTTTTCAGCGTCAGGTTAATTTGCGCCCCGATTTTAATTTTGGTAGAATCTACCGAAGTGGCCACCCGTTTTTGCTGTCCGAAACTGAGGGTTCCAACAAGCAAAAATAGTAATATGTATAAAGTTTTGTTTTTCATTTGTTTCGTTCCTAATCTTAATTCGTGTTCTGGGGGAAAAAAGATTAACCTCTCGATTTAAAATAGCCCAATAATTTTGTCACGTAACTTTCGTCAACTCTTGTATTTACTGTACCCGAACCGCTTTTACTGAAAGTTTCTTTAAAATATTTTATTTTCTCTTGATAGTATTTTTCATATTCTATCCGAACTGCTTTTGAGCCTGTATTGACCAACAGCGTTTCTCCCGTTTCTGCATCCTGCATATTTACCATACCGAGGTTTGGCATTTTTTCTTCCCTGACATCATACACTCGAATTCCGGTCAAGTCGTGTTTTTTTCCAGCAATCTTCAAGGTTTTTTCATAATCGTCATCAGTCAAGAAATCAGAAATCATAAAAACGATGGCTTTCTTTTTGATAACTCCAGAGAAAAAACGCAATGCCTGAGAAATATCGGTTTTCTTGCTTTTTGGCTGAAATTCGATTAATTCACGGATGATTCTCAACACGTGTGACCTTCCTTTTTTTGGCGGAATAAACAATTCGATTTGGTCAGAAAATAAAATCAAGCCGATTTTATCATTGTTTTGCGTTGCCGAAAAAGCCATTGTTGCTGCGATTTCAGTCACGATATCTTTTTTGAAAGCATTTTGGGTTCCGAAGCTTTCTGAACCGCTGATGTCCACCATAAGCATCATGGTCAATTCTCTTTCTTCCTCAAAAACCTTGATGTAAGGTTCGTTATATCGCGCTGTTACATTCCAGTCAATCGCACGAATATCGTCACCAAACTGGTATTGGCGCACTTCGCTGAATGTCATACCGCGTCCTTTAAAAGACGTGTGGTATTCTCCCGAAAAGATGTGATCGCTCAATCTTCGGGTTTTGATTTCTATTTTTCTAACTTTTTTGAGTAAATCTTTCGTTTCCATATAATCTGTTTAAAAGTTTGAGGTTTAACGTTTAACGTTGCTTTCACAACAACTTTAAACTTTAAACATTAAACAAATCTTAAGGCACTTCAACTTCGTTTACAATTTTATTGATGATATCCACAGAAGTTACATTTTCAGCTTCGGCTTCATACGTGATCCCTATTCTGTGACGCAACACGTCGTGAACAACAGCGCGAACATCTTCAGGAATTACATAACCTCTTCGTTTGATAAAAGCATAACATTTTGCAGCAGTTGCCAAGTTGATGCTTCCACGCGGCGAAGCTCCAAAACTGATCAAAGGTTTTAAATTCTCTAATTTATATTTTTCTGGGTAACGTGTTGCAAACACAATATCCAAGATGTATTTCTCAATTTTTTCATCCATATAAACCTCACGGACTGCTTCTTGGGCTCTAATAATTTGGTCTACAGAAATTACCGGATTTACTTTTTCGAACGAACCTTTTAAGCTCTGGCGGACCACCATTCTTTCTTCTTCCATTTTTGGATAGTCGATAACGGTTTTCAGCATAAAACGGTCCACTTGCGCTTCAGGCAAAGGATACGTTCCTTCTTGTTCCACGGGATTTTGAGTTGCCAAAACCAAAAACGGTCGGTCTAGCTTAAAAGTCGTATCCCCAATCGTTACTTGTTTTTCCTGCATTGCCTCTAAAAGGGCTGATTGCACCTTTGCGGGAGCACGGTTGATCTCATCCGCTAAAACGAAATTTGCGAAGATGGGTCCTTTTTTAATCGAAAAGGCATTGTCTTTAATGTTATAAATCATCGTTCCCACAACGTCGGCAGGAAGCAAATCTGGTGTAAATTGGATACGGCTGAAAGAACCGTGAATTGCTTGTGAAAGCGTGTTAATTGCAAGTGTTTTTGCCAAACCTGGAACTCCTTCCAGCAAGATATGCCCTTGACCCAGAAGCCCGATCAGCAATCTTTCCACCATATGCTTCTGACCGACAATCACTTTGTTCATTTCCATAAAAAGCAGGTCGATAAACGCGCTTTCTCTCTCTATTTTTTCATTGATTGCTCTAATGTCTAATGCAGTAGCATTTTCTTCCATAATATAATATTTAAAGCCGTGAAATTAGTATTTAATTTTAATGGTGCAAATTGAAAATTTATTTACTGGTAAGACGTTAAGAATGTGTTAAAAATTATCTGAATCCCTTGGCTTTAAGGATGATTTATGATTTTGTTTTCATAAATTTAGAAACTTAAATTTACTATCGTGAAAACAGCCTTATCTCCCATAATTGCGGGAACTATGAATTGGGGAATTTGGGATAAAAATCTCACTGCTTCCCAAATGGCAAACCTCATCAATGTTTGCCTTGAAAACAAAATAACCACCTTTGACCACGCCGACATTTATGGCGGTTACACGACCGAAGCTACCTTTGGAAAAGCACTGGGCGAAAGCAAAATTGCCCGCGATAAAATTCAGTTGATTTCAAAGTGTGGGATTCTTCAAAACTCAGAAAATCGCCCGTATAAAATCAAACATTATGATTACTCAAAAGAGTACATCATCTGGTCTGTAGAAAATTCGCTGAAAAACCTGCATTCTGATTATTTAGACGTGCTTTTATTGCATCGCCCTAGTCCGTTGATGAATGCGGATGAAATTGCCGAAGCCGTTGAAAAATTGAAATCAGACGGAAAGATCCTGGATTTTGGACTGTCAAATTTTACGACTTCTCAAACCGACCTGATTCGCTCAAAAACAGAGGTTGCTTATAACCAAATTCAATTTTCTGCAACTGATTATGAGGCGATGCTGAACGGAAGCCTTGACCACATGCAAGTGAACAAGATTCGCCCGATGGCCTGGAATCCGCTTGGAACCGTTTTTAGAGAAAACACCGACCAGACCAAAAGATTAAAAACGCTTTTAGCCGATTTGGTTTCAAAATACCACGTGGGTTCTGACACGATTTTATTGTCATGGATTTTACAGCATCCGGCAAAAATAATTCCGATTGCGGGAACCGTGAATGTGGCCCGATTGCAACAGCTTTTTAAAGCTACGGAATTTAAATTGGAACAAGAAGAATGGTTTGCCATTTGGACGGAAAGTATGGGGAATCAGGTTCCTTAAAAATTATGAGTTATAAATTATGAGTTATGAGTCTGACTCCAACTTTAAATGTTGAATTAAAATTTTCAACAAAAAAATAAAAAATGAAAACAGTTTTAATTACAGGTGCAACAAGCGGCATCGGAAGAGCAACGGCAATTGAATTGGCCAAACACAATTTCAAATTAATTCTTTGTGGCAGGCGCGAAGACCGTTTGGCGGAATTGCAAGCAGAATTGGAGCACCGCACAAAAGTACATACCTTGAATTTTGACGTCAGAAAGAAAAAAGCTGTAAAAGAAGCGATTGATTCTTTACCGCCTGATTTTTCTAAAATCGATGTTTTGATCAATAATGCAGGAAACGCGCACGGTTTAGATCCAATCCAGACCGGTGATTTAGACGATTGGGATGCCATGATTGACATCAACGTGAAAGGATTTCTTTATGTTTCTCACGCGATAATTCCTAAAATGGTGGAGCAACGAAGCGGCCACATCATCAATATCGGCTCTACAGCAGCCAAAGAAGTGTATCCCAACGGAAATGTCTATTGCGCCACAAAACACGCTGTAGACGCCCTGAATCAAGGAATGCGCATGGATCTGAACCAATTCGGAATCAGGGTTGGAGGCATTCATCCCGGCATGGTCGAAACTGAATTTTCTGAAGTCCGTTTCAAAGGCGATGCCGAAAGAGCGGCCAACGTGTACAAAGGTTTCCAGCCGTTAAAACCAGAAGATATTGCCGATATTATTCGATTTGTAATAACCAGGCCTTACCATATCAACATTGCCGATCTGGTCGTCATGTCAACTGCCCAGGCTTCTTCGACCATTGTCAATAGAATAATTTAAAAAGGATATTCAGATATTTCGATTGTCCGACTTTCGATATATCGAAATAGCTAACCATCGAAATATCTGAATAAATGATCAACAAACGCTTACTCATCAAAAACCTTCTTGCCCACAATGACGAGAGCAGTTTTTATGACAAAAAGCGGCAGTTGAACTTGCACACGCGGGAAGGAAAAGGGAAATTCTTGAAACACATCTGTGCGCTTTCCAATTCAAATCCGGCGAATAATTCCTATATCGTTGTGGGTGTTGAAGACCACGATAATGAAATTGTGGGCGATGATTTTTTTGACGACAGCCGTATCCAGAATTTGGTGAATGCTTTTCTAGAAAATCCTCCGAAAATTCAATATGAAAATGTTCCATTTCCAAATTTATCTAAAGATAAAGTGGTGGGATTGGTTACGATCAAGCCTAAAAAACGCGTTTCTTACTTTAAAAAAGGCATACATACGATTCTTGCCAGACAGGCTTTTATTCGAAGAGGGAGCAATTCGATTCCGGTAGAAGAGTCCGAAGTAGAACGCAATTACCAAAATACGGAAACGGTCATCAGCATTGAAAATATTTCGAGAAACAGCATCGAACATACGCTCGAAGGCGTAATGGATTTTATGAACAATCGCCACAAAGACATGTCTCCGAAGTACAAGGTTTTTAAGGAATTATTCGTGGTCTGCTGGGCCGGACTTGTGAAAAAAGTCAAGGGCAAAACCTATTTATCACGCGTGGATATTGAGCTGGTTAACGAGCAGGTAAAGCTGTTTTATTCGGCGCTAGACGAAGTTTCGATTGAATACGACCAAAATACTTTTTCGATTACTGAATATCTTGCCTTGGGCTTAAACGACAGGACAAGCTATTATCCCTTAGAAAAACAGACCATTTATTTTTATGACAACGGATATTATAAAATTGAAACCGAATTCTTGTTTGAACCGCCAGAATATAATCGGAAGATGTTGTTTCATATTTACAATTCAAATCTTTCTTTACTTTCAAAATTAGAAAAATCATTGCCTTTGTCTGGAAGAGAGAAGAAGGATTTAGAGAATCTTCCTTCCACATTTATGATCTGTTATCTCAACGGATTTGATGATGCAAAACAAAAATTAATTGACGCAAAACATCTTCTGAAAGCCTTTGAAAATCCAGCTGTCTATGTCAGTTTTAAAGAAGCTTTGCGGATTTTGAGAAAGATGAAATATGATAAGAACACCGAATAATTTGTATAAAAATTTCTATTATTTGATTATTCCAATAGTTTTCGTGATATTTGAATATTTACACTTATAATGAATAGAACCTTAGTAATTGGTGACATCCACGGCGGTCTTCGGGCCATTTTTCAAATTTTTGAAAAAGCAAATGTCACCACAGAAGACACCTTGATTTTTCTTGGAGATTATGTTGACGGATGGAGCGAATCGCCTGAAGTCATTGATTTTTTAATCCAGTTAAAAGAAACACACCGTTGTGTTTTCTTACGTGGAAACCACGATGACTTATTGCTTTCTTGGCTGGAAGAAAAAAAAGACAATCCGCAATGGTTTAATCATGGTGGAAAAATTACGATGGAAAAATACAGTCTTCTTTCTGACGAAGAAAAACAACCGCATATTGATTTCCTGAAGCTTTTAGAAAATTACCATCTTGACGATCAAAACAGACTGTTCATCCACGCTGGTTTCACTAACTTGAACGGAGTAGAATATGAATATTTTCCAAAAATGTTTTATTGGGAACGAACCCTATGGGAAAACGCACTTTCATTAGATCCAAAAATTGAAAAAGACAGTCCTTTTTATCCAAAGAGATTCACGCTTTACAAAGAAATCTTCATTGGCCACACACCTGTTACCCGAGTTGGAGAAACAACACCGATGAATAGGGCCAATGTTTGGAATATGGACACAGGCGCCGCCTTTCGTGGCCCTTTGACGATCTTAAGCGTTGATACAAAGAAGTTTTGGCAAAGCGATCCGTTGCCAGAGCTCTATCCGGAAGAAAACGGCAGGAATTAAAGATGTTGTAAATTCGTATTAAATTGTATATTTGCATCAAAACAATACTCATGAAGAAAATTATAACATTAGGATTGCTTTTAACGGCTTTCCTTGGAAACGCACAAGCTTTTAGCGGTAAAGGTGATGATAAATTTCAAGTTGGAGCCAATTTTCAAGATAGGGCAACTGGAATTATGGCCACTTATGACCACGGAATCGGCGAAAATATGTCTATCGGATTGTACACCACTTATTTATTAGATACTTCAAATTACTCGAATACTACTTTTGATTCTAAATTTGAAGACCGTTTTGATGTAAAAGCAAGATTCAGTGCTAACATCGGAAACGTGATGGGTCTTCCTGAGCAAGTTGACATTTATCCAGGTTTAAACCTTGGACTTAGAAACTTTGGAGGTCACCTTGGAGCACGTTATTTCTTCACAAATGGATTTGGTGTTTTTACAGAACTAAACGTTCCAATCGCCAAATATGACAATGACGTTATTGGCTATGAACATTTAAACAACCAGTTTACGGTTAGTTTGGGAGCTTCATTCAACTTATAAAGTTCCACTTATAAATACAAAAAAAATCCGATTCGTCATTTCACTGAATCGGATTTTTTTTTTTGAAGCCAAACTTCTGGCATTTTATAAATGAAATTCCTGCTGTGCCACTCGCTTTAAACCATAAACAAAAATATCAGTGCAATTTGTTGCACCATTGTTGTAGTCACTACTATTACATGAAATAGCAAGGATTGACATAAATAACATCATTTCTTTCATAGCAATTTTCTTTCTTTTATAATAGACGGCATAACATTAAAAAGGTTGCTTTGCTAAATCAACAACTGTTATAAATAGGTTAAAAATCCAAAGCTTCAAAAAAGCGCCTAAAAATTCTTCGTAAATTTATAAAACAACAGAAGAAAAAAATGACGCTTTCAGATCACTACAATTCCGTTAGAAAACACACCGAAACCATCTGCCAAACCTTAAAAACAGAAGATTTCGTACCGCAACCTGTGAATTTTGTGAGTCCGCCGAAATGGCATTTGGCGCACACTACGTGGTTTTTTGAGCAATTTATCCTGAAAGAACATTTGCCTGACTACAAAGTTTTCCACGACGATTTCTGTTTTCTTTTTAATAGCTATTACAACACGGTAGGCGAAAGAGTTTTCCGTGCCGATCGAGGAAACATCACACGTCCCGGCGTTGATGAAGTTTTTGAATACCGCGCTTATGTCGATATGCACATGCAGATTTTGCTACAGTTAAAATCAGAAGAATTAAAAGAGCTGCTCGAACTCGGTTTGCATCACGAACAGCAACACCAAGAATTGTTATTGACCGACATCAAATATATCTTGGGAAACAACCCCATTTTTCCGGTTTTCAACGAAGATTTTGATTGGGAAAATGATACCAATTCTGAAACTGGTTTTATAAAAATTGAAGAAGGAATTTATGAAATTGGTCACGATGCCGATGCATTTTCTTTTGACAACGAACACGGAAAACACAAAGTCTATCTGCACGAATTTGAGATTTCAAAAGCGTTGGTTACCAATGCAGAATTTCTTGAATTTATCAATGCCGGCGGTTATCAGAATTTTAAATATTGGTTGGACGAAGGCTGGTCTTGGGTAACACAAAATAAAATTGAAGCGCCATTGTATTGGCATAATATTGAAGGAGACTGGTTTTATTACACGAACAATGGTTTACAGGAAATCAATTTTGAAGCCGTTCTTACGCACGTCAGTTTCTTCGAAGCTTCGGCTTTTGCCGAGTGGAAAAAAATGCGACTGCCCACCGAATTTGAATGGGAAATTGCTTCTGATAAATTCAATTGGGGAAAACGCTGGGAATGGACGAACTCGGCGTATTTGCCCTATCCAAATTTTAAAAAACCCGAAGGCGCAATTGGCGAATACAACGGAAAATTTATGGTTAACCAAATGGTTTTACGTGGTTCCAGTTGCGCAACATCGCCCAATCACAGCCGAAAAACCTACCGAAACTTTTTTCACGCAGACGAACGCTGGCAATACAACGGTATTCGTTTGGTCAAATAAAAATCTATGAAAATCACTACTCCAACATACAATCTGGCATTTGCTGAAGACGTTTTAAAAGGCTTGACTGATAAAAAGAAGCATCTTTCTTCTCGTTATTTTTATGATGACGAAGGAAGCCACATTTTTCAGCAGATTATGAAAATGCCTGAATATTATCCGACAAATTGTGAGTTTGAGATTTTGTCGGAACAGTCAGAAAATATTTTGGAACAATTAAATTTCAAAGAAAAGTTCAATATCGTGGAATTTGGTTCTGGCGACGGGACCAAAACCAAACAATTACTTCAGGCTTTTTTGAATAAAAATGCTGATTTTACGTATGTTCCGATTGATATTTCTGAAGAAGCAATTTTGATTTTGGAAGAAAATATTCGAGCCTCAATTCCGGAAATTCAGATGAATTCAAAAGTGGGCGATTACTTTGATATTTTAGAAGACATTTCGAAAGAAGAAACGCCGAATCTGTTTTTATTTTTAGGTGGAAATATTGGAAATTATAAAAAAGATGACGCGCTTGATTTGCTTCAAAAGTTTGCTTCGGGAATGAAAAAAGGCGACAAATTGCTGATGGGAATTGATTTGCAGAAAAGTCCGAGAACGATTCAAAAAGCCTATGACGACCCACACGGAATCACGAAAATGTTCAATATGAATTTACTTCAGAGAATAAATCGTGAATTAGAAGCCGACATTGACTTGGACCAATTTGATTTTTATTGCCATTATAATCCTGAAAACGGTAAAGTCAACAGTTATTTGTTCAGTTTAATCAAACAAAAATTTTACAGTAAAATTTTAGATACAACCTTTACATTTCAAAAAGATGAAATGATTTGGACTGAACTTTCCAAGAAATATAGCCTTGCTGAAATTGAAGAATTGGCTTCAACTTTGGATTTTAAAGTCGTGGAGAATTTCTTAGATAAAAAAGGCTATTTTGCGGATAGTTTGTGGGAGAAATAAAAAAATCCCACCAGTTTTCACCAGCGGGATTTCTCATAAAATGCTATTTAATCTTACAAATCAAATTTAATTCCTTGTGCCAATGGCAAACTAGTGGTATAATTGATTGTATTAGTTTGTCTTCTCATGTATACTTTCCAAGCGTCAGAACCAGATTCGCGACCGCCACCTGTTTCTTTTTCTCCACCAAAAGCACCACCAATTTCAGCACCAGAAGTTCCGATGTTTACGTTAGCGATACCACAGTCAGAACCAGCAACAGAAAGGAATCTTTCTGCTTCACGCAAATTATTGGTCATAATGGCAGAAGACAATCCTTGCGCCACTCCGTTTTGGATTGCGATAGCATTGTCAACATCTCCGTCATATTTCAACAAATATAAAACCGGAGCAAATGTTTCGTGCTGTACGATTTCAAAATGACCTTCTGCCTCTGCGATTGCAGGTTTTACATAACAGCCACTTTCATAACCTTCTCCAGAAAGAACGCCACCTTCTACGATGATTTTTCCGCCTTCAGCAATTACTTTTGCCAACGCTTTGTTATACATTTCAACAGCGTGCGTATCGATCAGCGGTCCAACGTGGTTGTTTTGATCCAACGGATTTCCGATTTTCAATTGCGCATAAGCTGAAACAATTGCGTCTCTCACTTTGTCATAAATACTTTCGTGGATAATCAAACGGCGCGTTGACGTACAACGTTGTCCGGCAGTTCCCACAGCACCAAAAACAGCACCGATAACTGTCATTTTCACGTCAGCATCTGGCGTCACGATGATGGCATTGTTTCCACCTAATTCTAATAACGAACGTCCTAAACGGCCAGCCACAGTTTGCGCTACGATTTTCCCCATACGAGTTGAACCTGTTGCAGAAACCAACGGCACGCGAACGTCAGAAGTCATCCATTCTCCCACTTTGTAATCTCCGTTGATCAGGCAAGAAATTCCTTCAGGAAGATTGTTTTCTTTTAATACTTCGGCAATAATATTTTGACAAGCCACACCGCACAAAGGTGTTTTTTCAGATGGTTTCCAAACGCAAACGTCTCCAGCAATCCAAGCCAAAGCCGTATTCCAAGACCAAACGGCTACCGGGAAATTAAACGCAGAAATGATTCCGACGATTCCAAGTGCATGGTATTGGTCGTACATTCTGTGTCCAGGACGCTCAGAGTGCATGGTGAAACCGTGCAATTGACGTGACAATCCTACTGCAAAATCACAGATGTCAATCATTTCTTGCACTTCACCAAGACCTTCTTGCAATGATTTTCCCATTTCATAAGAAACCAATTTTCCAAGAGCGTCTTTTTTCTCGCGTAATTTTTGTCCGAATTGGCGAACGATTTCACCACGTTGCGGTGCTGGCATCATGCGGAAAGTTTTGAAAGCTTCGGTTGCGCTTTGCATCACTTTTTCGTAATCTTCCTTAGTTGTCGTTTTTACTTTTCCGATTAATTGACCATCAACTGGAGAATAGCTTTCCAAGATTTCTCCGTTTGAAAACCAAGAATTTCCGGTTGAAGTTCCTTCGTTAATTTCCTTGATGCCTAATTGTTGCAAGGCTTCCTGCATTCCGAATTGATTTGCTGTTGTTGCCATTTATAACTTTTTGATTGTAAATTGTATTATTTTTTGCGAAGTTATGATTTATAGGTGGGATTTGCCAATTTAAATGAATTTTTAGCAATGTACTGAAAATGGGTTTGCAGAGATTAAACACCCATTTCACGAATTTGCACAGATTGTGGATGCACCGAAATTTTTTGAACGCGGATTTGGTCGCATGAAACAAACGACACCGCTTCTTCTTTTATAATGTAACGGGTTTTTCGGATAAATTATGTGCTTGTTTGATTCCTCGCAATAAAGTGTATCGACAAACTGCATCACTAGCCCCGATTGCACCGGAAACCCCGGAAACAAAAAAGCCCTGTTTTTTGTTTTAAAAAAGCGACCGGAGGAAGCTCATTTTAAAACTTTAAAAACACGGCTTTTTTATTGAGGAGTTGCAGGAAAAAGCGGGAAATAGCTACTTATAATCCTTATACTTGTGTGACTGTTTCCTTCGTCTCAATGACTTTATCTTTTTAATGAATACCGCTTGTCTGTTTCCATTATTGTTCCGCATTTATTGCACTGTCTCAAGGCTTTTGAGTTGTAAAAATGCTGAAAATGGGGAAGAAAATCTTTTTCGATGTCGTTTAATTCAAAATAGACGTCGTATAATTTGTGGTTGCAATTGTCGCAAAACCACAGAAGACCGTCAGTGTAGCCTTTTCCAGCGCGCTTTCTTTCGATTACCAATCCGATGGAACCTGCAGAACGAACTGGTGAATGTGGCGTTTTTGCGGGATGAAGGTACATGTCGCCGGCATGAAGTTCCATTTCTTTGCGCTCGCCATCTTCTTGGACGATGACTTTTATGGAACCTTCGAGCTGGTAAAAAAGTTCTTCGGTTTCGTTATAATGGTAATCTTTACGGGCGTTTGGACCGGCAACGACCATCACGATATAATCTTCAGAATCTACATATATATTTTTGTTGCCGACTGGTGGTTTTAAAAGGTGTCGGTTTTCATCAATCCACTTGTTTAGATTGAAGGGTTTTGAAATAGCCATAATTTTAATTTTGATATAAATTTACTGAAAAATAAAAAGGCTAGCGAAAACTAGCCTTTAAAATTTATTTTACTTCTTTAATCAGATACACATACACCGGAAAGTGATCACTGAAACCAACCATTCCGTCGGCATTTCTGAGCGGATATCCTTTATATCGCCCCACAGTTTGTGTTAAGAAAGGCTTGTTGTAAACGCCTGCTTTCCAAAAACGGTAAGAAGAATAATCTTTTCTGATTAATGGTTCAGAAAGAATCATTTGGTCAAATAAATCCCAAGCGTCACGGTAAGCAAGGGTTCCGATGCCTTTGTTTGCCATCTCTTCCATTGGGTTGTACATGCCTCTTTCCTTAACTTCTTCTTTCTTGGCTTTAGCTTCCAGTTCTACCTTGATGCTCTTATTATAAGGTCCGTCATTTAAATCTCCCATTGTGATTACTTTCGCATTTGGGTTGATGGTGTACAGCGAATCGATGATTTTTCTGTTTAATCTTCCGGCAGCTTCACGGTTTGGGCTTGATTTCTTTTCACCTCCTGAACGTGACGGCCAGTGATTTACGATAAAATTAATTTCTTCGCCGTCAAGCAAACCTGTTACCACAAGTTGGTCACGCGTGTAAATTCTTTTTGTTTTATCAGATTGGTCATAAATGATTAACGGCACATTGATATAGCTTGTCGGCTTGAAATGTTTCTTTTGGTATAAAAGTCCAACGTCAATTCCTCTTCTGTCAGGAGAATCAAAATGAACGATTCCATATTCTTTGCCGGCCAAAAGTGGTTGTTTTATTAAATCTTCTAAAACACCACGATTTTCAACTTCGGCAACTCCCACAATAACAGGAGATTCTTTTTGTTGGTCGCTTGTTCCAATTTCGGCAATTGTTCTGCTCAGGTTGCTTAACTTTTTCTTGTATTTTTCGATTGTCCAGCGCTGGGTTCCTGTGGGAGTATATTCTTCATCATTCACATCAACGTTGTTAATGGTGTCGAACAAATTTTCAACATTATAAAATGCAACTGTCTGCACTTTAAATTTCTTTTCTTGCGCAAATGCACTGCTTATTGATAATAAAACAATGAAAAGGCCGATTAAATTTCTAATTCTCATAAATCGCTATATTAATTTAATATGAAGTTTTCTAACAAACTTGACGGCAAAAGTAATTAATATTATTAAAATTTATACATTTGCACCCTGTTAAGAAATAATTAACTTAACTACAGTGACTTAATTTTTAATTTTATTTATGAAAAAACTTGTAATTAGTATGCTATTTGTTATGCAAGTCGTTTTTGCTTTTGCTCAGCAAAACCCTTTGGTTAAAGGGAAAGTTGTTGATGCAAAGACACAAAAACCATTGCAGAATGTTGTCGCAACACTACAGAACACAACCCTGACGATTTTAACAAATTCAGATGGAATTTTTGTTTTTCCGAGCGTTCCAACAGGAACTCATTTATTGGAAATTTCTAGCACTGGCTTTACACGCCAAATCTTATCTATTGATGTTGAAGATCAGCCTTTAGACATTGGTATTGTTGTTTTAGAAGAAGATATTAAAGCGGAACAACAATTAAGTTTGATTACCATTACCGAAAATGATCTTGGTGACGACAACAGTGGTTCTGAAAGTACTGCTGGACTTTTACAAGCTTCAAGAGATGCTTTTCAACAAGCAGCTGCTTTTAACTGGGGTCAATCTCGTTTTAGAATTAGAGGTTTGGACAATGAGTATGGAGCTACTATGATAAATGGAGTTACCATGAACAAAATTTATGATGGAAGACCACAATGGAGCAACTGGGGTGGATTAAACGATGCTACAAGAAATCAAGAGTTTACAATGGGCTCAGGTCCCTCTGATTATACTTTTGGAAGTATCTTAGGAACTCAAGAAATTAATACAAGAGCTTCATTTTACAGACCAGGATCAAGAGTATCTTTTTCTGGAACTAATACAAACTATAGCTGGAGAATGATGGCAACTCATGCTTCTGGAATGAACGAAGACGGTTGGGCTTATGTTATTTCTGCAGGAAGAAGATGGGCCGATGAAGGTTACTTTGAAGGAACTGATTACAGCGCAAACTCTTTCTTTGCTAGTGTTGAGAAAAAATTCAACGACAATCACAGTTTGAACTTTACATCGATTTTTGCACAAAACAGCAGAGGAAAAAACTCGCCAAATACACAAGAAGTTACTGACTTAGTGGGTGAAGAATACAACTCTTACTGGGGATGGCAAAACGGAAAGAAAAGAAACTCTAGAGATAAAGATGTTGAAGAGCCAATTTTAATGTTAAGCCACTATTGGAAAATAAACGATAAAAACAGTTTAAACACTAACGTTGCTTACCAATTTGGTAGCATTGGGAACAGCCGTTTAGATTTTAATGGTGCTGCAAATCCAGATCCTACTTATTATAGAAACTTACCAAGTTATTTTTCTACAAATGGAGCAACTGCTGAAGTGATTGACGGTCAAAGAAATTTCTTTTTATCAAATAGACAAATCAATTGGGATGCAATCTATTATGGAAATACGGAAGCGGTAACAAATTCAGATAATATTGAAATTGGAAGAAGATCAAAAGAAAGTGGTACGATATTGTATGAAGACAGAACAGATGACAAACAATGGACTGTTAGCTCAATCTTAAACTCTCAACTATCTGACAACATCATCCTTAACGCTGGTGGAACTTACAGAAAATTAAGATCGCAAAACTTTCAAAATGTATTAGACCTTTTAGGCGGTTCATTTTATTCTGACCTTGACCCTTTCTTAGTGGGAGAAAGACAACAATCAGATTTAGACAATCCAAATAGAAAAGTGGGTGTTGGTGATAAATTTGGATATAATTATATTCTTAATGCTGACATTGTTGATGCCTTTACACAGTTCAAATTTAGCTATACTAAGTTTGACTTTTACATGGCTCAAAACTATACTCGCACGCAATACCAAAGAGAAGGACTTTACAGAAATGGTAATTATGAAAATAATTCTAAAGGTAAAAGTGAAAAAGTTAGCTTCGAAAACTTTGGTTTCAAAGGTGGTTTGACTTACAAATTGACGGGGCGTCACTTATTTGATGTGAATGCTGCTTACATGACAAAAGCACCAACAATGAGAAATACTTTCCCTAATGCAAGAATGAACAATAATATTGTTACTGATTTGCAAAGTGAAAAAATCATGAGTGTGGATGCGAGTTATATCATCAGAGCTCCAAAATTGAAAGCAAGAATCACTGGATACTATTCTACTGTTAAAGATGCAACAGATATCGGATTTTATTTTGCAGAAGGTCTAGGTGTAATTACACCTGAAGGAACAGCTATTTCATCTAATGGAAATGCATTCGTTGCTGAAATTGTTACTGGAATGAACAGAAAAAATATGGGTGGAGAACTTGGTCTTGAATACCAATTGACACAAACTATTAAACTTACTGGAACAGCAGCTTATGGTCAATATACATTTGACAACAATCCAAATGTAAAATTAAGCGTAGACAACATCAGACAAATTATTAATTTTGGTGGTTCTACAATGAAAGATTACAAACAACCAGGAATGCCACAACAGGCTTATGGTTTAGGTATTGAATACAGAGATCCTAAATTCTGGTGGATTGGAGCAAATGCTAACTACTTAGCAGACAATTATTCAGACATTTCTCCGTTATTGAGAACAAATAATTTCTTCATAAACCCAGACACCAATGCGCCATTCGTTGAAGCTACAGAAGAAGGTGCAAGAGCCTTATTAAAACAAGAAAAATTTGATCCAACAACTTTGGTTAACTTAGTAGGTGGAAAATCATGGAGAATCGATGGCAAAACAGTTGGTTTCTTTGCAAGTGTAAATAATGTTTTTGATGTCACTTATAAAACAGGTGGATTTGAACAAGCTCGTAATGCAAATTACAGAGAATTGCAAGAAGACTATGTTGGAGGAACACGTTCATTTGGTCCTAAATATTTTTATGGATACGGAAGAACTTATTTTATTAATCTTTACCTAAATTTCTAAATAAAAAAAAAGCAAAATATGAAAACTAATTTTTTAAAATCTATTTTAGGTATGGCTCTTGGAGCGGTACTTTTTACTGGGTGCGTTAACGATGACGATTACGCTATCCCAAACTTAGAGTGTAATGATCCAAACCTTGTGGTAACAAAACAAGTTCAAGACATTTACAACCAAGCAACAACATCTCCAGTACTTTATACTGCAGACGACATCATTGAAGCAAGAGTGGTATCAAGTGATAAAGGAGGAACTTTCTTTAAAGTTATGTACCTTAATTCTCTTGATGGAACAAGAGGCTTCAGTTTAGCAATAAACAGACAAGACCTTTACAACGAATACAACGTTGGTAGAAAAGTATACATCAAATTGAAAGGTCTTTATACTCAAATCAGAAACAACACCCTTCAAATTGGTGCATTGTACAATAATAACGTGGGTCAAATTGCTGAGAATGCTTACAAATTAAGCTTGCTTAATTCTTGTAATACTGTTGACGAAGAAACTTTGGTTAATCCACTTACTCTTTCTCAAATTTCTGACGCAAACATTGGAAAATTGATTGAATTACAAAACGTTCAATTTAGTGATGCTGCTTTAGGTCAAACTTATTACAATGCTGCTAATGTTCTTGGTTCTGAAACAAACCACTTAATCACTGACGCAACTGGTGCAACTTTAATCTTTAGAACAGGTTCGTTTGCAGAATATGCAGGTATTCCGGTTTCAAGCAAAAGCGGAAAAATCAGAGGTATCTTGACAAAATTCGGTTCAGATTACCAATTCATCGCAAGATATACAACTGACATTAGATTAACTGAAGACAGAATTGGTGGTGAGCCAGAGCAACCAGAAGAGCCAGGAACTCCTGGAACAACTCCTCCTGAATTGCCAGGAACTTTATTGTTCACAGGTGGTAACTTTAATAATTATGCTGATTTTCTTACCTCAGTAAATGCAGCTTTCGGGATCAAACCTTACGCAACTGAAAGTGCAGGTAACGGTCTTGGTGGAACAACAGCTTTACGTATTAATGGTACGCCAACTGCTAATGATTATGTATTTACCGTAAAAGCGCCAGCAGGTCTTCCAACAAACGCAACAAAAATTACGTTCTGGATTAAAGGTACTTCAACAGGAAAAGCATTATCATTTAATGTGAATCGTTCAACATCAGGATATGATGTGTACAACCTTTCTAGTTTAGGATCAAGTGCAGTAACATTACAAAAAAGCACAGAAATCAATCCTTCTGGTAACGGAACAAATCAATATACAGGATCAATCAACACAAATAATACTTGGGTTAAAGTAACTTTAGATATTACGGGTGTTCCATACACTACCACTGCAGGAAATGACATCTTCTCATTAAAAACTGGAAATGGTGGAGTTTATGACTTATACTTTGACAACTTTATTATTGAATAATTATCTTTAATAGCTTATTTAAAAAGCCGCTTGGAACAACCAAGCGGCTTTTTTTTGCCAATTATCTATCTAATTGCAAATTCCAGTGATATTGACCACCCGATTCCAGTTTAAAGTGAGCACCTAATTCCAGTT
>NZ_RQVR01000015.1 GCF_003865365.1 Flavobacterium macacae
AGCGGCGTGTCCCTTTGGTCGATCCGCCGCCTTTCTTTTATTAACTCAAGCTCAAAAGGCTTGCGTTTTTTTTTGTTATAGGAGCGGCGTGTCCCTTTGGTCGATCCGCCGCCTTTCATATAAAATCCTCATCATTCATTTGATGGGGATTTTTTTTTGGAAGAAAGTGAAAAGAATCGAAATTAAAATAAAAAAAAGCCACGCCGAGAACTTTTCGGGGTGGCTTTTTTGTAGAATATTTTCTGATTGGTTAAGTATTCACCTCCAGATCCTCTATATAATCGCGATACTCATAAAAGAAACGTTCAAAAGCATCCATGTTTTCATAGAAAAATTCGAAGATTTCGGGCCATGTATTTTTGTTCATTAAGCTGATTCCGGTTTTTTCGACCCAAATCTTGCTGATTACTTTTCCGGTTTCCAAATGAAAATCTCTTTCGAAAATCGCTTCGGGAATAAATTCATCAAGTAAAATCTGCCTCAGAGATTCAATTTTCTCGAAGTAGATTTTTCTTTTTTCTTCATCTTTAGGCTCAATATCAATTAAAACCTGCGCTTTTTTATTATCTACATAAAACTTAAAAGAAAAGTCCTTGATTTTGGTATCATACAAAAGCCATTTTCGCGGATATTCTTCTGCGAATTTTACCCAAAATTCTTTTTTAATAAATAAGGTTTCGGTTTTGCTGTACATCTTTTTAGATTATTTTTTGATAGAATTTATTTTTAGAATATCTTTAAGACACTAATAAAAGACATTTTTAATGAATTTTGACGCGTTTTTAAAATACCTACCAAAAATAGCAAAAGAAAACCTGATAGGCGAAGAAGCGCACGAAAAAATGATGCCCGCAGCAAGAATTGCTATTTTTAAGAATTTAAATTTGGATAAAATTGTGGCTCGAAAAGCGTGCGTATTAATGCTTCTTTATCCCAAAAATAATGAAACCTATTTGGTTTTAATTTTAAGGAATTCATATAAAGGAGTCCATTCTTCGCAAATCGGTTTTCCTGGCGGAAAAGTAGAAGATTCTGACCTATCACTGGAAGATACGGCTTTGAGAGAAACCTTTGAAGAAATCGGAATTGACAGAAAACGAATTACAGTACTAAAACCGTTTACTGAAATTTATATTCCGCCGAGCAATTTCAAAGTCTATCCTTTTTTAGGATATAGCCAGGAAGAACTGACTTTTGTTCCTGACAGCAGAGAAGTTTCTGGAATTATTGAAATGCCACTTTCGGTCCTGTTAGACGAAAAAACCTTGGTCACAAAAACACTAAGCACTTCTTATATGGAAGAAGTGGGGGTTCCGTCCTTTAAATTTAAGGATTATTACATTTGGGGCGCTACTTCGCAAATGCTGAATGAGCTTAAAGAAGTGATAAAAAAGGTGCTATAGTTTAAGCCGTTTTTGTATGTTTGCCTTCTGTTTTTAAAAAATAAATTCTTATGGGATTATTTAAAAGAAATCCTTTTGGCCATATCCTTTTCCTTAAAAAATGGTTGATCCGTATTTTTGCGGTATTGACCCACAGGCGCTATCGTGGTTTCAATGAACTAAAAATTGATGGTTCAGAAATCATCCGAGACTTGTCTAGTACAAACGTACTTTTTATATCCAATCACCAAACTTATTTTGCTGATGTTGTGGCCATGTTTCACGTTTTCAACGCCAGTTTAAAAGGCCGCGAAGACAGCATAAAAAATGTGGGGTACATCTGGGATCCAAAATTAAATATCTATTATGTCGCTGCAAAAGAAACAATGAAAGAAGGGCTTCTACCTCGAATCTTATCTTATGCCGGCGCGATTACGGTGGAAAGAACTTGGCGCGCAAAAGGACAGGATGTGCAGAGAGAAGTAAATCTGAACGATACTGAAAACATCAAAATTGCATTGAAAGACGGTTGGGTAATTACCTTTCCTCAAGGCACGACTAAATCTTTTAAACCGGTCAGAAAAGGAACTGCTCACATTATCAAACAGCACAAACCCATAGTTGTTCCAATTGTTATTGATGGTTTTAGACGTTCTTTTGACAAAAAGGGATTGCGATTAAAAAAGAAAGGAATTCTGCAATCGTTCATCATTAAAGAACCTTTGGAAATTGATTATGAAAACGATACCATTGATGAAATCGTTGAGAAAGTAGAATATGCCATTGAACAGCATCCTTCATTTTTAAAAGTTTTGCCTCCTGAAGTTAGAGAAGAAGTTCTTAAAGTGGAAGAGGAATTGAACAAAAAAAGACGTTGGGAATATTAAACCAAAAAGCCTGCAACAGCAGGCTTTTTTTATAAATCTATTTTCTTTAATTCTTGATAATTTCGATACAACTTTCGCAATAAAAAGCCATAGATCAATTTATAGAAGAGCCAAAATAAACCCAGTAAGAGTGCTAACACAAATAAAATTCCGCCAATAAAGCCTGCCCAAGTCAAAATAGCATTTTCCTGACTGTTAATTTTTGATATTGTATTAATAGTAGTTTCGTCATAGATACAAGATGAAATCAGTATAATGATAAAAATAATACAAGCCATTGACAAATTATAGGCAACATAGTATTTCACAGTCTTTCTAGCTTTTAAGATATTTTTCATCAACATTCTTGAAGAATCTGTCGTAGAAATATTTTTAAAATTTTTATAGAAATGAAATATAAAACCAATACAAACGGCATAGTTCACAAACGTCAATATGGTCATCAAAGTATCGATATGAAATTTTTCGAGACTTTTAGTGTAACTGTCATCCGCAAAATAAAAGCCTAATCCTGTTAAAAATAAAAATTCTAAAATTCCAATAATCATAATCCATTTCACCACCGAAGAAGAATTTCGATGAATCATCTTATAAATTTCATTTTCAGAAACTTGTGTAAAAGAATTTTCATTCTTTTTCCAGTCTTTTTTTAATAAATCTAACTCTTCCATATGTTTTTCCTCCTTTTACGGATTTAATATTTTTTTTAATTTGCCTTTAATTCGGTTCATTTTTACGCGCGCATTTACCTCGCTAATTCCCAAAGTCTCTGAAATCTCTTGATAATCCTTGTCTTCCAGATACATGAAAATCAATGCTTTTTCAATATCATTCAGCTGATAAACAGCTTTGTACATCAATTTTAATTGTTCTTCCTCTTCATAATTATAATCTTCCTGCTTGATAAAATGCTTTGTGTTGTCAAATTCTGTGGTAGCAACCGACCTCGTACTTTTGCGGTATAAAGTAATCGCGGTATTCAAGGCCACGCGATAAGCCCAAGTGGTAAATTTAGAATCGCCCCTAAACTTCGGGAAAGCCTTCCAAAGCTGAATCGTAATCTCCTGAAACAAGTCTTTATGAGCATCCTCCCCAGAAGTATACAACCTGCATATCTTGTGGATAATGTTTTGATTATCTTTTAGTTGCTTGACAAAAGATTGCTCTAGCTCTTGATTCATAAATGATTAGTGTTCTAAAAAATGAATTTGTTACAAGTTTACTATATTTTTTTTCAGTAGCCAAACATCAGGCCTCCTTTAGATGTATTTCCTGCTGGAGCCACTCGCTTTGCGCCAGCTTTTAGGCTGGCGCAAGAGCTCAAACAAAGGCACCATCAGGGCTATTTTTCAAACTTTTAGGCTTCTTTTAAATGTCGATCTCATAGTACGCAAAAAAAAACTTTCGTATCTTTCAATAAGAATAGAGGCAAGCCAAAAGAAAACAAGCAAGAAAAAAGCCAAATATAGCGACACGAACCCAAAACTTAGTGAAACTTGCCTTAATGGTTACTACTTTATAGTTCTAAAATCATTAAACTTTTCAATCAAAAATGAACATCCCACAATCAAATCTTCCAAGAGTCATCATAATAGGAGGCGGTTTCGCAGGAATCGCCCTCGCCAAAAAATTAAAAAACAAAGCCGTCCAAGTCGTGCTTCTTGACAAGCATAATTACCATACTTTCCAGCCACTTTTGTACCAAGTTGCCACAGGTGGCATTGAAGCAGGTTCCATCGCGTATCCCATCCGTAAAGTCATCCACGAACACAAAGATTTCTATTTCAGATTGTGCCATGTCAATGAAATCGATACTAAAAACAATAGAGTCATAGCCGATATCGGGGAACTTTCCTTTGATTATCTGGTTATTGCAACCGGTTCAAAAACCAATTATTTTGGCAATAAAGAAATGGAACGCAACAGCATTGCCATGAAAACCATTCCGCAATCGCTGAGCATCCGAAGCCTGATTCTCGAAAATTTCGAACAAGCTTTGCTTTCAACTGATGAAAACGAACGAAACGCATTGATCAATTTTGTCTTGGTAGGAGCCGGGCCAACAGGCGTAGAGCTTGCCGGAGCTTTGGCTGAAATGAAAAACGCCATTCTCCACAAAGATTATCCTGATTTAGACATCAGCAAAATGCAAATCAATTTGGTACAGAGCGGAGACCGGATATTAAACACGATGTCTGAAAAATCATCTGACGCCGCTGAAAAATATTTAAAAGACTTGGGCGTAAATGTGCTTAAAAACGTCAGGGTAACCAGTTATGACGGAAGAACAATTTCCACAAATACTAATTTGGTTCTTGAAACCGCCACGTTAATCTGGACAGCCGGAGTGCAGGGCGCAATGGTCAACGGTTTGCCGGCTTCAGCATTGGTCGAAAGAGTCGAAAGAATAAAAGTAAATGAATTCAACCAAGTTGTTGGTTTCGAAAATATTTTTGCCTTAGGAGACATTGCTTCGATGGTTTCTGAAGAATATCCGCACGGTCATCCGCAAGTGGCGCAACCCGCGATGCAACAAGGAAGGCTTTTAGGAGAAAATCTGGCTAAGCTTCTTAAAAATGAAAAAATGAAACCTTTTGAGTACAACGATAAAGGTTCCATGGCCACAATCGGAAGGAATAAAGCCGTTGTTGATTTGCCAAAATATCATTTTCATGGCGTTTTTGCTTGGTTCGTCTGGATGTTTGTCCACCTTTTTTCCTTAATCGGCTTTAAAAATAAAGCCATCGTTTTTATGAGCTGGGCTTACAATTACATTCGTTTTGACCGTGAAGGACGATTGATTATTCATCCTTACAAAAAGAAAAGTTTTACGAGTTTTACTTTTGATGAGATTTAGAATAAAGTGAATCTATATATTAAATTTAATTAATTCAAGAGTTTATAATTATCCCAAAAAGACTTATTGAATTCAATACTTTCAAACAAATTTAGCTCATCTTTGTAATTTATCTTCGATGGATTTTTTGAATTAAAATCAATCCATTTAGAATCTATAGTTACTTTTAGTGCAAATATATTCTGTTCTTTATCATATAATTTGCCTGTCAATTCTATTTCAGAATCAGTTAGAAAATAAAGGCCATTTCTTTTATTAAAATTGGTTTCAACTCTTTCATTATCAATTTCTTTTTTTGTGTATTTGTCGATCCAACCATTCATTTCATATTTTGAAGTTTCTGTGTTTTCAAGAAAATCCCAATTCTCGATGACTTTTACAATCGCATAATCATCTTTGTTTATAAATAATGTACCAGAATAAGCGCTAGGGATATTTCTTTTAGTGTAGGTAAAATGGTTTCTATTAATTGAAAAATCGATTACAAATACCTGTTTCTCATTATAAATTTTTGTTTCGACTATTTTAAAAACAAACTTTTTAGATTTTCTAATATTAAAATAAGGACCATACATTAAAGGATTATTGTATGACAAACTCCAAAATTCACGAATGTTTTTTGGACTATAATCTCCCTTAAAATTCCACTGTACTTGTTTTAATCGTTTAGAATTTCTATCTATTTGATTATATCCACGGTCATATTGATTAGTGATGAAATTAAGATCTAAAGTAGTTTCGTTCTGAACTTTGACATTAATATTTGTATGCTGTGTAGCATTAAAAGGATCGACTGGATAATTTTTGTTTATGTTTTGGATTGCTTTATTAATAATGGAATAAGAAAATTTCTTGCTGTAAGAAACTATCAGAACTTCTTCTAAATTATGAGCGTTTTCAACTAGTTTAGATTCTACTTCATTGTAATTCTCAAGATTTAAATTGCTGGTTGTTTTGTCTTCTGAGGAAATCGATTTGTTTTCATTTTCTTCATTGGTAATTATTGAGGATTGCCGAACTTGGTCAAAATATAAATAACCATCGTGTAATTGATCCAATCTTGATTCAATAAAAGTAATGGGACTAAACAATCTATTTAATTGGATTTTTTTCATTTCATCTTGATTCGACGAAATAAATAAATGGGCTTTTTCTTGATTCTTTAAAAACTGTTCAAATGAATTTTTTTTAATTGGTGTTTCGCTCCAAACTTTATTTAAGAAGATAGAATCAGAAGCAGAAATTAATGCCAAACTATATGCTTTTTCTTGCAGTTCTCTTTTAATATGAGAACCCATCGGAACAAACTTATTGATTACAGAATCATTTATTGATGCCATATCATTAACAAAATGAGCATTGGCACCCCAACAAATTATTTTTTCATTTGGATATGATTTTAAGTAGGATAGTAAGTTGTCAGCCATTTGTTTATCTCTAAAATTATCATCAGAGGTCGTATTAAATGAACTTAAAATGGTTTCTTTTGGACTATAACTTTCTTCTCCCATGGATAAAAGATTTTTTATAATCTGTTTCCAATAAAAATGAATTTCTTCTTTAGGTTTTTTGTCAATATTCTTTAATAACTTATTAAGTTCAGATTTATATTTTTCATAAGCTATATCGCCTTCGTCGAAAACTCCAGAGTTGGTAATTGATTCAATTAATAATTCTAAATCTTCACTTTTTAGTTTTAAAGAAAGTTGATTTTGGGAACAATAATGGTACAAATCTTTTACAAGTTCATTTTCACCATAATCTCCGGTAATTTGGTTGTCAAAACCAATTACTTTTAAGTTCTTTTTATTTCTATCGAAAAAAGTGACAAAGCTTTCAAATTCTTTAGTTCTACTCCAGATGGGAAAGAGAGATTTTTCAAAAGCAGTTCTAACATTCTCACCTTTCGAAATACTTTGTTGTGCCTTAAAAACATCATACACTCCAGATTCAAAAGCTATTGTATTGTAATCTAATTCTTGATGCAAATACTTTATAATTTCAGTTTTTACTTCGAAAACATTTCCATCAAAATGAGTTTTCTCTCCAAGTAATACTATTTGAGCATTTTTTAATTCTTCTTTTAAGAAGTCAAAATCTTTAAGAGACAGACTTTCTGGTAATACTAAAATTTTTGGATTAAAATCTTGTCCATTCGTATTTAAACATTGTAAATACAATAGAATGCAAAATATTATAGTCGCTTTTTTTGAATAGTTTAGTTTTTGGAGATGTTTTGTCAAGTTAATATATTTTGATATTCTATATTAACTTTTTTCTTACAATTTTATTGTGTGTTTATAATATCCCATCATCAACCCTACAAATTTGCTATAACCTTCCATACCGTCTTTTTGCTGGTTGGCTTTTAGAAAGGTATCATAAAAATAATGGAAAAAAGTGTCAATCGGCGTTTGGTGCGTTTCCCAAAAATCCTTTGATTCTTGATAGTTTTTTAAAACTCCGGGATGAATCAACGGAAACAATTCTTTGCTTTTTCCTTCTTCAAAGCGCTCTATATTTCCCAAACAATATTTTAAAGCATACGCATATCCTGAATATTGAAAATAAATATCATCATTATTTATCGAAGCCAGATAACCAACAAAATTGGCTTCGCTTTCAGAGGCATACCCAATTTGGTGTGCCATTTCGTGGCAAACCGTTGTCGGGAAATTATACTTCGGAATCTTATAATTTACTTGCGCTTCATTCGTAAACGGATTCAAATAACCGCCAAAACCCATGTAAGTCAAGGGCAAACTGACCAGCGATTTTTTTATGCTCGGATTTTTATAGGTAAAAGAAGCGTATTTATTTCCTAATTGATCATAACCCTTTTGTGTTTTGCCATAAATTGTTTCAATATCATACGGATTTACAATCTTTGAACTGGCATTTTGCTCGATTTGACTATGAATTTCATTCACTTTTACAATCATTTTCTTGGTAAACACAATCAATTCTTCCGCTGTATATTCTTTGTCCAAATTCATTTTTTCGTAAAGCGGAATTCTGTGGTAGTTCAATCCCCAAAGAATATTAAAGAAAAAATAAAAGATTGAAACGACTTTTAAAATGCCCAAGAAATTCGATTTCCATTCCAGTTTCCAAGATTTCCAAGAGAATGCAGTTTTCCTGTTCTTGTACAATTTGAAAATCAAAAACAAAATCAGAATCAAATAAATCACATCTCCAAAGGAAAATGGAATCCAACCCAGAAGGATTCTCGAAATTTTTGAAATAAAAACATACAATCCGTTGCTATAATATTCTTCAACAAATTCAGGGAAAAACGAAAGTATTTTGATGAATATAAATTGAAGAAGTAATAAAAAAGGATATATATATTTTCTATTCATTTTGAATTCTTTAAGAAAAAATAAATATAGTCAATTTGCTTTGCTTTGTGCAAATTATGGGAGTTGAGATTTCCTTTAAATTTTTTGTAAAATTGGTGATTGTTAGTTATTAAACAGTTACATTTGCTGGCGCATTTTATTAAGAAAAATTTAACATCGCGTATTTAACTTAAAACTTAAACAAATGAAATTAAAAAATTACTTGAGTCTTTTGCTTTTATTAGTTGCATTTAGTGGCCACAGCCAAAAGAAAAAAGTGGCAGTTGTTACTTTTTATGCTAATAAAATGATTGGTTTTGAAGATTTAGGAATTGGAAGTGAAGAGTTATTGAAGAATATACTTAATTTGAGAGACAACCCGAATTTCAATCTTTCGCCAATGTTGGAAAAATACCATTCCAATTTCTTTAATGATTATTCAAAAGCTTTTCCGTTTGAATTGCTTCCTGAGTCAGAAGTTATAAATAATGAGGCTTATAAAAGTTTTGTTCCCAAGTTTGAATTAAAAGGTTATGATGAAAAAAACTATTTGGTCTATGATGGATACAAGTATGTTTATGAAGGATTTAACGGAAAATTCAATGAAGAAGCGCTTGCAAAAATGTTTGCTGATAAAGCAGATGGCGTTTTGTTCGTAAACATTAATTTTGCTTTAGAAAAAGGATTTGGAATTGGAGGAACGGCTTCAGTCAAAATGCGCGCTACCACAAGAATGGCCTTATATAATAAAAAAGGAGAAAAAGTTTTTGCCTTTTCAGAAAACGAGCGTTCAAAGAAAACAGGCGTAATGGTCGGAGGAATTCCAGTTATGAAACCAGAAAAAATACTTCCAATGTGCGAAAGTGCTCTTGAAGAATTGATGGGAGATTTAAAAAAACGAATCGCAAAGATTGTTTCAAAATCAGAAAGTAAATTATAAAAAAGAGGCTTCATTATTTAATGGAGCCTTTTTTTATTATAAAGATTTCTTTTGCTAAATTTACTTTCAGTTTAAAAAAGATACGATGAAAAAATTGGATGCTCCCTCAAAAGTGATTCTCTTTTGTGACGGAAGCAAATGCGGAAAGGAAAATAAGCACAACCGAAAAACTTTTAGGGGCCTGATCAAAGAAGAAGGCTTGAAAAACGAAGTTGACATGTTGAAAATAGAATGTACGGATAATTGTAAATGCGCACCCGTAATTTCAATTCAGCCTGATAATGTTTGGTTTGGAGAAGTTAGCGAAAAAAAAATCCCGCAACTTTTTGAAGATTATATTTTAGGCAAAACAAAAAAGGAATAAATAAAAAAGAACTGCAAACTCAAAGATTAATTAAAAAAATCGTTGAACTTGCGGTTCTTTTTTGCATATTTTTTAAAAACTTTAGCGCTTAAAATAGCGTTCTTTCTTAGTAAAATATACCTTTGCATTAAACAAATAAACATCATGAGTCAAGAAATAAGAAACTTGGAGCCAAAAGAACTTTGGAACAAATTCGCAGATTTAAATGCAGTGCCACGTCCTTCAAAAAAAGAAGAAAGAGTGATTGCTTTTATGAAAGATTTCGGAAAAAATTTAGGCTTTGAAACTATCGAAGACGAAGTTGGAAACGTAATCATCAAAAAACCGGCAACTGCTGGAATGGAAAACCGCAAAACCATCGTAATGCAGTCGCATTTAGATATGGTACACCAAAAAAATAATGATACTGATTTTGATTTCGACACGCAAGGAATCGAAATGTATGTGGACGGTGACTGGGTTCGCGCCAAAGGAACGACACTTGGTGCTGATAACGGACTTGGAGTGGCGACAATTATGGCTATTTTAGAGTCAAAAACTATTCCGCATCCTGCCATTGAAGCGTTGTTTACCATCGATGAAGAAACTGGAATGACAGGAGCAATGGGTTTAAAAGGAGGTCTGCTTGACGGTGAAATTCTATTGAATTTGGATACCGAAGAAGACGATGAAATTGATATCGGCTGTGCCGGAGGAATTGACGTGACGGCAACTGCTGAATACGACGAAGAAGCAACTCCCGAAGGTTCTGTGGGGTATTCAATCACCGTGAAAGGCTTAAAAGGCGGACATTCAGGAATGGATATCCACAAAGGTTTAGGGAATGCAAACAAAATTATGAACCGTCTTTTATTTGACGGATTTGATAATTTCGGATTGCAGATATCTGAAATCAAAGGCGGAAGCTTGCGCAATGCGATTCCACGTGAAAGCGTCGCAAAGGTGATTATCGCTTCTATTTATGACGAAGCTTTTGTTTTTGACATGCAAGAAATTGTAAACGAAATCAAAACGGAATTTAAGACGACAGAACCCAATTTGGAAATTGTTTTTGAGAAATTAGAAGCAACTCCAGCGAAAGTAATGCCAACAATTGCACAATTTTATTTTGTGAGAGCAATGTACACGGCGCATAATGGCGTTTACAGAATGAGTGCTGATTTTGACGAATTGGTGGAAACTTCAAATAATATTGCAAAAGTAGTTTTAGGCGAAGGGAAATTAGTGGTGCAATGTTTGACCCGTTCTTCGGTTGAAACTTCAAAATTAGACTTGGCCAATGCGCTTCGTTCTGCTTTTGAATTGATGGGTTGCGAGGTTGAATTTTCAGGATCGTATCCTGGTTGGACGCCAAACGCAAATTCAGAAATCCTAGATGTTTTGACGGGTCTATATGAAAAACAAAATAATGGCGAAAAACCAGCAGTTGTAGCTTGCCACGCAGGTTTAGAGTGTGGAATTTTAGGAACTAATTATCCAGATATGGATATGATTTCTTTTGGACCGACGATTAAAGGCGCCCACAGTCCTGATGAAAGAGCAAGTATTGCTTCGGCTCAAAAATATTGGAAATTTGTTTTGGAGATTTTAGAGAATATTCCAAGCAAGAACTAAATATATAATTTTTATTCTAACCGCAGCTTCACAGATTTTTACCTGAGAAGCTGCGGTTTAATTTTGGAGCAAATCCAAAATCATTTTTTACTTTTACAAAAAACATTTCCTATGAATTCAAGACAGCAAAAACTCGACGCATTTGGCAGATTATTAGATATTATGGATGATTTGCGTGAAAAATGTCCTTGGGATAAAAAGCAGACGTTGCAGACATTGCGCCATTTGACAATTGAAGAAACTTATGAATTGGGCGATGCCATCTTAGATAATGACCTGCAGGAAATCAAAAAAGAATTAGGAGACGTTTTGCTTCATATTGTTTTTTATTCCAAAATCGGAAGCGAAACAGAAGACTTTGATATTGCTGATGTTTGCAATGAAATCTGTGAGAAATTGATTCACCGCCATCCGCATATTTATGGCGATGTAGTTGTTGCGAATGAAGAAGAAGTAAAACAAAACTGGGAAAAATTAAAGCTGAAAGAAGGCAAAAAATCGGTTTTGGAAGGAGTTCCAAAAAGTCTTCCCGCATTAGTGAAAGCTTCCCGAATTCAAGACAAGGTAAAAGGCGTGGGATTTGACTGGGAAGAACCGCATCAAGTTTGGGACAAAGTAGAAGAAGAAATTCAAGAATTTAAAGACGAAATTAAAAACGGCGACCAAGATAAAATCGAAGCAGAATTTGGCGATGTATTATTTTCGATGATCAATTATGCCCGATTTGTGAATGTAAATCCCGAAGACGCGCTGGAAAGAACCAACAAAAAATTCATCAAGAGATTTCAATATTTAGAAAGCAAAGCAGGCGAATCAGGGAAACAATTATCAGATATGACGCTTGCAGAAATGGACGTTTTTTGGAATGAAGCCAAGAAGTTGTAAAGAAAATTAAAATAAAAAGAGGCTCATTTTGAGCCTCTTTAAATGAATTAATAAGTAACGGGGTAATAATTTAGATACTTTCTTCAATCAAAGTTTGCCATTTTTTCGCAAACTTTTCGTTTTCTAGCCAATAAGCCTTTCCGAGTTTGTCGGTTGCTAAATCGTATAGAATTATTTCTTTTGTTTCTTTGGCGCCTGCCTTAAATGTCATCACAATTCTGGAATTTCCTTCTCTAGTAATTTCTTCTACCTTGCAAGAAGTCATTTCGTTTAAATCGACAAAATGGGCTCTGTCAGTTTCTTTGTCTAAATCCAAAAAAAGAAAGGCTTTGTTGTCCTTGTCAAGAGCATAAATTTTTTTGTAATGTGTTTCGTTTGTTGCGAAATTGTATTTTCCCTCGTCAAAGCTGTTGAATATTTCGTTTACTTTTTTTCTGTTTTGAGATTGTTTGTTTACGATATAAAATAGAGGTAAAGCACAGACTAATGTCAGTACTAACCCTACAATTAGAGAGGCATTATCCATAATTTGGTGTTTGTTTTTTTAAAATAATTATTACTGCCAGTGTTGAATCACCAGCTTAAGTCTTTAAATTATGATAAAATATTACCAAAAAAAATGATAGGGGAAAAGCAGTATGGAAACTTTAGAACATCGGTTGATGTCCTGTCTGGCAAAAATCGTATTGGCTTTAAAGAGGCTAAACTCAGAAAAGCTACTGTTGTAAAATGATTCAAACCACTTGGCATAAATCGGCAAATCAGCACGGGAAGTGTTTCCCAAACGCTGTGCTGTTTCTTGCTTCACAAAAGCAGAAGCTTTTAAGAAATCAATCTGCTCAATGGTTTTTTTAGAACTGAAATCAATAGAATAGGCTTTCTTGTCCTTTTTTCCAAAGACAAGAAAAACGGCCATTAAAACCGAAATAAGCGCTATGTTTTTAATCCACTTCATTTTTACAAAGATAGCTTTATAACGCAGATTAAAAAACTGGAAATCAAATAAAACCGCTTTTTTTAAATAAAAAAGCCTTGCAAATGCAAGGCTCTTTTTTGAAGTTTTTCAAAAGCTATTCGCTTTTTATATTTCTGACTTGTTTCAGTTTCTCTTTCCACATGTCAAGACTTTCTCTATGTCTTTCAATGTTTTTCTTTACTTCCAAAACCATCGGATTGTCTTTCTTTGCATTGGCAAAAAACTGGATGTTATTTTCCAATTGAAAAATTTCTTGCTGTACTTCTTCAATCTTGCGGATCAAGAAGATTTTCTCGTTCTCTAATTTCCTCGAATCATCAGCACCAGAAAGCTGGTCAATTCTGCTGTTGAAACGCGCCATCTCAGAATCTTTTTTGCTCAAGCTCAATTTGTCAAACAACGCATCCAAGATTTTATTGAATTTTCCTTCGATGTGGCGTCTTGCGTGAGGCACTTTTCCAAAACCTTTCCACGTTTCAATATGTGCTTTTATCGCATCTAAATCTGTTTTGTGTTCGCCTGTTAAAGTGAATTCTTTGATCGTTTCAAGATAATTTTTCTTGTTTTCAAAAGCTTCCATTTCTTCAGAATTCACTTCATTTCTTTGTGCGTGAAGTTTGTCAAAATAATGGTTGCAGGCTTCTTTGAAATCTTTCCAAATGCTGTCAGAATATTTTCTAGGCACATGACCCACTTGTTTCCATTCTTCCTGAATTTGCTTCATAACCGGAGTTGTAGTCGCAAAATCTTCGCTGTCTTTTAATGCTTTTGCACGTTCCACCAAAGCCAATTTTTTATTCAAATTGTCTTGTTGGTCTTTTTTAATGTCTTTGTAAAACGAATTTTTCAACGAATTAAAATCACGAACCGCATTTTTAAAAGCAGACCAAGTGTCTTCATTCACATCAGCCGGAACTTTTCCGGTAGCAAAAAAGTCATTTCTTAGCGCTTCCACTTTTTCAATCTGACCTTGCCAAGAAGAATGTGCTTCTACTTTTTCAGTCGCCAAAGCTTGAATTTGTGCAATAATTACTTTCTTTTTCTCTAAATTTTCGGATTCTGTTCCTCTTTGTTTTTCAAAAATCAATTCTCTCTTGTCGTGAATTTTTTTCGTCAAGGCACTGAAAGTATTCCAGATTTCTTCACGGTGTTCTCTCGAAACCGGACCAATATCTTCTTTCCAGATTTTGTGCAAATCTTGCAATTCTCGGAACGCTTTATTCACGTCAGCCATTTCCACCAATTCTTCCACACGAGCCACAATTTTTTGTTTCAGCTCTAAATTGTGCTTGAAATCTAAATCGCGCGCCTCACGGTCAAGGTGCAGGTAATCATAAAAATTCTCTACGTGAAAATGATAATTGTTCCAAACGTGATTGTATTTATCTCTCGGAATCGGGCCCGCATTTTTCCATCTTTCACGCAATTCGTTAAAATGTTTAAGCGTGTCTTTAATGCTTTCTTGAGGATTGATAAGCTCTTTCAGCTCTTCCACAATCGCCAAACGAACATCAAGATTCGACTTCAAATTGTTTTGAAGGCTCTTAAAGTGCGTATTTTTTTTATCTCTATATTGGTTGAATAAAGTATCAAATTTTGCTTTTAGAGGCAAATGGTAATGAAATTCTTCAGTAGTTTCTGGATTTTCGGCCAAGAATTCTTCCTTTTTTTCCTCTATAAAATGATTGTATTTTGACAAGAAAGCCGTTTTGATTTCCTCAACGTGGTCTTTAACCGACATCACTTTTTCAACAGAAACCAATTTTTCAAGTTCAGAAACCAGTGATTCCATATCCATCGCTTCATAATCCTGCATCGGAAATTCGTGGCGTTCCTTCAGCGTTTCATCTTCACTTTCTTCTGCATTTGAATCAGCAATCGCGTCCAAAGCCTGTTGGTTTTCGCTCACGACAGCAGTTTCTTCTAATTCTTCAGCAGAAATTTCTACCGCATCAGCAACTTCCGAAGCCACTTCTGTTTTAGCCACAACTGGCGTTTCCACAGTATTTTCGTTCACTTCTTCCGCTTGTGAAGTTTCGTTTTGAGAAACATTTTGTCCCTCGTTTTCTTGATTTCCATCTGCATTTTGCAGGCTATCATTCTTTTCTTCTAACATCTTTAAATGTTTAAGGTTCGTACTACTTTCGTTCGGAAAGATACTAAAGGCGAATGAAAATTCAAAGAAAAACCAATATTTAAAGTCATTTTAAGAATTAAATTCTTTTTTTGAAGCGTAAAAGTCATTTCTTTTTCAGGAAATGCAATTCCTGCTTTCCGTTCCAATCTTTTTCTTTTTAAAGAAAAAAGAAAAAGGATTTACGCTACAATCAGGGCTATACAAGTTTTCTTTTTCTCCAAGATTGTCGAGTTACTTTGTCATAATAACATCATTCAATTTTACTTAAAGAAACTCTTTGCGAAACATCTTTGCGTTAAAATGCAACACAATCAAATCTTATTTATTCCAAATCCTCCAGCTTTTCTCCGCTTGATATTGCAACATTTCCCAGCCATTTTTAATTTTAGCTCCGTGTTTTTTTGCTTTCTTCAAAAAAATAGTTTCTTCGGGATTGTAGATCAAATCGTGTGCAATGTGTTTTGAAGTAAAATATTCATACGGAATCGGCGGAAAAGCATCCACATTCGGCGAAGTGCCAAGTGGCGTGCAATTAACCACAATCTGGTGATTGTCAAAAGTCGTAGCGTTCACTAAATTGTATCCAATGCTTTCACCAGTCGCATCTCTTGAAACAAAAGTGTAGGTAAGTCCTAATTCTTCCAAAGCAAAAGCAACGCCTTTAGAAGCGCCACCAGTTCCTAAAATCAGGGCTTTTTTATGATGCGGTTCCAATAAAGGTTTTAGCGATTTCTTAAACCCATAATAGTCTGAATTGTATCCTTTCAGTTTTCCTGATTTGGTAAATTTAATGGTATTTACAGCTCCGATTCGTTGTGCTTTTTTAGAAATTTTATCCAAATAAGGCATGACAGCTTCCTTGTAAGGAATCGTCACATTCATTCCTTTTAAATTCGGATTGTCTTTGATTATGTTCGGAAAATCTTCAATCGACGGAATGTCAAAGTTCACATATTCATAATCTTCTAAATTCAAGGACTTAAATTTTTCAGCAAAGTAACCTACGGAAAAAGAATATCCGATGTTTTTTCCCAGAAGTCCAAAGCAATTTTTTGTTTTTGGCATTGTAAAATAGATTCAATAAAAAAGCCTGACAGTTTTAAATCTATCAGGCTTTTAAAATTTTTAAAATATTATTTTTCGTGTTGCGAGATAATTTCTTGAACTTCACTATTCTCCCAAATTGCAGGAAATAAGGTTTCAATCAAAATGTGATTCTCAAAACTCAAACGCAATCCGTTGCTTAAATGGAATTTTCCTTTTGTGGCGTCGTCTTGCATAAAATACAAGCCTCCCAAACGGTATTCCAACTGAAATTCTTCCGGGAAATATTCTGTTGCTTGCAATAACGTGTGGATCGCAGCGTCAAATTCTCCTAGATATTGCAGAATATCCACCCAGAATAACCAAGTATCTAATTCATAATCGCCAAATTCTACGGCTTTTCTGTATCCAATCTCCGCTTCTTCGAAAAAATCCAAAGCCCTGTTGATTGTGGCATAACGCTTCCAATACATTTTATTTTCGTTATCAATCCCGATGGCTTTGTTTACGTAGAATAATGCTTTTTGGTAATTTTTCTGTCTTACGTAAAAATCAGTAATCGCAATCCAGCCTTTGTCCAGCAACGGATCTTCGTGCACCGTTTTATGGAAAAACTTCAACGCTTGTGGCTTGTTTCCTAATTTTTCATAACATTTTCCAATTCGAAGCAGGGCATACGAAGTCGGATCGTCTAATTCAATCGTACGATTATAGCTTTCGATGGCTTCTTCATAACGTTTCAATCTTTCTAACGATTTGGCTTTTTCCATAAAAGCACCCATAAATTCGTCATCAATCATTGACGCATAATCAAAGCATCTTAAGGCATTTTCGTAATCCTTTAGCCCGTAATATAAGCGCCCGCTTTGGTGCCAAGCAATTTCGCTGTAGGGATTCTTATCAATATATTTTTCTAAAAATGCAACAGCTTCTATGTTTTGGTCTAAAAATTCAAAGCAATAAACCACGTTATACAAGGCGGCTTGGTCTTCAATATCTTCTTCAAGACATTTGATGAAATTATCTTTCGCCAGTTCAAGACTGTCCATAAAAAGGTATTCCATACCAATTAAATTATAGACATCGGCATAATCATCAGTAAGTTTTAATGCTTGCTGTAACAGTTCAACGGCCTTTTCGTGGTCGTCTCTTTTAGAATAAATATTTGCTTTTTGGATATAAATTTCTTCATTCTGTGGCTCAATTGCGTAGAGCTCATTCAATAGCCTTTCGGCTATTTCTAGCTTGTCATCATACACCAGCATTTCTACTTGTACTAATTTTAAGCCCGTAGATTTGGGGTGTTGCTCAAGCGCTAATTTTAAGGCTTTCTTGGCCAGTGACGCCTTACCCATATCCAAATAGTGAAGAATAATTTCTTCAAATTCTTCTGAATCAAAGAAGAGAACTTTATTGGTTTTCAACATAGATTCGAACTTGGACAAGGATAAATTGTAATCTTCTTCATCGTGACTCAAATGCATAGGCTGGGTTTTAAAATTATCCTTAATAAATTTAGGAAACGTGTCTCTTTTTTTTGAGGCAATGCTGAAATGTTGTGAACAATTTAATTAACAGAAATTGTTCTATTAAGTTAGTGAATTTTTGTGATAAATCCTATTTGTTTAATGAGGCTAATATTTCATCCATTACTTCTAAAATAATGGCGCAGCCTTCTTTAATTTCTTCTTCAGAAATGTTCAGCGGCGGCGTAATTCGTATCGCTTTTCCTTCAAATAACAGCCAGAATAAAATCAATCCTTTATCTTGGCATTTTAAAATTACTTGGTTCGTAATTTCGGCATCTGCAGTCATTGTGGCAAGCATCAATCCGCGTCCTCGCACATCTTGTATCAAAGGATGTACCAAAAGCGAACGGAACAATTTTTCTTTTTCTAACGTTTGTGCTATCAGGTCAGTTTCAGTGATTTCCTGTAAAGTGGCCAAACAAGCGGCCGCTATGACAGGATGTCCGCCAAAAGTGGTGATATGCCCTAATTTTGGATTATGGGTTAACAAATCCATCATTTCTGACGAAGCTGTGAACGCGCCGACCGGCATGCCGCCACCCATTCCTTTTCCTAATATAATTACGTCAGGAACAACATCATAGTTTTCAAAACCGAACAATTTTCCGGTTCTTCCAAAGCCAGGCTGGATTTCGTCGATGATCATTAAAGCGCCCACTTCAGTACATCTTTCCCTGACTTTTTTCAAAAAACCATTTTCAGGTTGAATAAATCCAGCGCCACCCTGAATGCTTTCCAAAATAATTCCGGCTGTTTTGGTCGTAATTTTCTGTAAATCTTCTTCATTGTTAAACGTAATGAAATCCACATCGGGTATCAGTGGCCGAAAAATTTGTTTTCTTTCTTCAAAACCCATCACGCTCATCGAACCCATCGTGTTTCCGTGATAGGCATTGTTGCATGAAATTAATTGGCTTCTTCCGGTAACTCTTCGGGCTAATTTTAACGCGCCTTCTGTAGCTTCGGTTCCAGAATTAACCAAATAGGTTTTGTCTAAAGGTTTTGGAAGCAAGGACGCTAATAATTTGCAAAATTCAACTGCCGGACTTTGCGCATATTCTCCATAAACCATGACGTGGGAATATTTGTCCAGTTGGTTTTTTATCGCATCATTGACCCTTTTGTTTTGGTGTCCCAACGTGCAGGCGGAAACTCCGGCCACAAAATCAAGGTATTTTTTGCTGTTTGTGTCGTAAATGTAAGAACCGATGGCGTGAGAAACTTCTATGCCGAGTGGGTAAGGGGAAGTCTGTGCCTGGTATTTGTGGAAATCTTTAATCATTGTATGTGTAATCGTGTAATCGTTTATTTGTAAGACTGATCTAAAATTTGCAATCTATTACTGAACTTTTGCTTTCGTTTCCGGATTGTTTTTGTCGTAATCTAAAGTTTCCTTTCGAACTTCCATCGGGACATCTGGTTTTGCTTTTTCAGCTCGGGTTCGTTTCAAAATCTTTTCGTGAAGGTCTTTTTCTTCTTGCGGAAAAATATCGTCTTTTGTCTTTATTATTTCATCGCCGCGCCAAATAAATCCTTTGAGTTTCCGTGCGTTTTCGGGCAGGTCTTTTTCTGGATAACTTTCACTTTCTGGTTTTATAAGCGACGTTACTGATGTAATTTGATTGTCTTCTAATTCCATATGAATCGCACTACTTGTTCCTTTGTCAATGGCTTGTAATTCGCCTTTGTCATAAGCATAATAAATCTTTTCAGTATTTTTAACCAGATCGACTTCGTATAATTTATTGTCCCGAAACTTTCCGTATAAATTGACGCCCTTGACCTGATTATAGCCTTTTCCGAGTGTGTCTTTCGAAACGAGAAATGCATCGGTTAAAACTTTAAGGGAATCTAATTTTTCTGTCTGTGTATTTGAAATCAGGTGAATCAGTTTTCCGGTCAATTGATTTTCGCCATTCCAGACTACTGGTTTTCCGATCAATTGTGTCAGGCCATTTTTTTCGCTGGAATGCAAGGAATCACATTTTCCGCTCATGTCGATTTTATAAAATCGAACATTATTGAAAGCGCGGATGATTCGGTTTTCCGGTTTTCCGGTAACCATCAATTTTTTCCCGTGAATGTATAAAGTATCTTTTTCAATCAAGGTTTCTGCGACGGCGTGTTTTGTCATGACCAAGGAATCTTGGTTTCTGAAAACTTCGCCATAATGGCCTCGAACGATTCCTTTATTGATAGAATCGGTAATTTTTACGTTATTCGTCGCTGAAGCAAATTCTCTATTTCGATCATAATACAAGCTGTCCCCTTCAATCAGGCGGTTGTTGTATTTGATGTACGAGTTTTTTACGAAGTGTGCAAAATTTTTCTTGGTATCATAAAATCCTTTTTCCGTGTAAATAAAATTTTCCTTGCTGGTAATTGTCGAAGGCCCAAATAAATAGGAGTGGCCCGAATTGGAATAATAATCCAAATGGTTCGACTTGATTACATATTTTGGGTTCGTAATCGTAACTGCCGTCAAAAACTGGAATTTCTTTTGGTCTAAATAATACCTTCCTGATTTGCTTTTTAGCGTATTTTCTTGGTCTTTAATGGTTCCGTAAGTGGTGTAATAGGCCTGCTGAACCCTTCTGTCAAAGTTGACTGTGTCTGTGGTCAGCGTCATTTTTGGGTCGCGCATCACCACGTTTCCCGTTGCAAAAGCAAATTTTGTGTTTCCACGATATTCGGCATATTTACTGTCCATAAAAACGGTGTCGCCTTGGTTCATTTTTACGTCACCAAAAGCTTTTACATAGTTCTCTTTATTAAAAAGATAGGCTACGTTACAGCTCATTCGAACACCGTCGTGGATTAAGCGAACATTGCCGCGATAGCGAATTGCTCCGGGAACTTCCGTCTGCTGTATGTCAACCATATCTGAATTTTCAACCACAATCTTTTTTGGTGGCGCCTGAGCAAACAGCGAGTTGAAGCTCAACAAGATAAAAAGTCCGGCAAGAAATAAAAAGTGTTTTTTCAATGGAAAATATTTTGGGTCAAATTTAATTAAAATCTGCAAACTTGATTTTTAATTAAGAATTATTTGTGCAAATTGTTTTAACAGTTAATTATAGCAAATGCACGAATTTTTTTCTCTTTTGCTACAAATTTTAAGCATTAAAAGTTTTTTGTGTTGTAAGTTCTAAATCTTTAAAATTCGGTATTAAAAAAAACGCCTTGATTTTGTCAAGGCGTTTTCTACTATTTATTTATCGTTTGAGTCCTATCTGGACCAACTGAAATGACCTTGATCGGAACTTCAACAAAATTTTCGATAAACTCAACATATTCTTTTAATTCTGATGGAAGCTCTTCATATGAAGTCATTCCTGTCAAATCTGCTTTCCAGCCTTTTTTCTCTACATAAATAGGAGAAACATTTTCTGGCTCGATATTATATGGCAAATGGTCAATTTCTTGGCCTTTGTAATCGTAAGCCGTACATACTTTCAAGCTTTCAAATCCTGATAAAACATCGCCTTTCATCATGTATAAAGCGGTAACTCCGTTTACCTGAATGGCATATTTCAACGCAACCAAGTCCAACCAGCCACAACGTCTTGCACGACCAGTAACCGAACCAAATTCGTTACCAACCTTTGCCATTGTTTCGCCGTCTTTGTCAAAAAGCTCAGTAGGGAAAGGTCCGCTGCCCACTCTTGTTGTATACGCCTTGAAAATTCCGAAAACTTCTTTTACTTTATTTGGAGCAATTCCCAAACCAGTACAAGCTCCTGCAGCAGTTGTGTTTGAAGAAGTCACAAAAGGATAGGTTCCGAAATCAATATCAAGCAAAGAACCTTGCGCTCCTTCTGCCAAAATTGATTTTCCTTCCTTCATCGCTTTGTTCAAATATTCTTCACTGTCAATAAACTGCAATGTTTTTAGAACTTCGATAGATTCAAAGAATTCTTCTTCCAATTCTTTTAGATCATATTGCAGGTCAACATTGTAAAACGCAATCATTGCTTCGTGCTTGTCAGCCAAAGCTCTGTATCGGTCTTTGAAATCTTCCAATTCGATGTCACCCACACGAAGACCGTTTCTTCCTGTTTTGTCCATATAAGTTGGACCGATTCCTTTCAACGTAGAACCAATTTTTGCCTTGCCTTTTGAGGCTTCAGAAGCAGCGTCTAAAAGACGGTGTGTCGGCAGAATAAGGTGTGCTTTTCTTGAAATGATCAATCTTGACTGGATGTCGATATCAAATTTTGCCAAACCTTCCAGCTCTTTTTGAAAAACGACTGGGTCGATAACGACACCGTTTCCAATAATGTTGATTGATTTTTTATGAAAAATCCCAGAAGGAATCGTTCTCAAAACGTGCTTGATTCCGTCAAATTCTAAGGTGTGTCCCGCATTTGGGCCACCTTGAAAACGAGCAATAATATCATACTTTGAAGTAAGAACGTCAACAATTTTTCCTTTGCCTTCGTCACCCCACTGCAATCCGAGTAGTAAATCTACGGTCATTCTTTTAGTTGTTTGTGTGTTGTTTATTTATTCTTTAGGTGTAGTCTTTTTGTTTCCATAAAAATACAAAGAGTGATTGTGAATTTCGATGTCAAAAATCTCTTCAATCGTCTTTTTGATGGTTTGAATTCTAGGGTCACAAAACTCGATAACTTCGCCCGAATCGGTCATGATGATATGGTCGTGCTGTTTATCGAAATATGATTTTTCGTAATGCGCTTGGTTTTGTCCAAACTGGTGTTTTCTTACCAGCGCACAGTCCAATAAAAGTTCAATCGTGTTGTAAAGCGTGGCTCTGCTAACGCGATAGTTCTTGTTTTTCATCTTGATATAAAGTGATTCGATATCAAAATGTTCTTCATTATCGTAAATTTCCTGAAGTATAGCATAGCGTTCAGGAGTTTTGCGATGTCCTTTGTTCTCAAGATATTTTGTAAAAACATTTTTTACAATCTCTTGATTCTTATTGTTATCTACCGAAATTAGTGTCATATCCTGCAAAGATAATTTATTTTATCCAAGTACCAAGTTTCTCGTTTGCTGAATTGCACAAATGGATCGTTAAAGTTCTTTTTGATGTTTTTTCAGGAAGCTATTCCCGCTTTCCGCTGCAAGTCCTCGCCGTCAAAGCTTTTTTCTAAGCCACAAAACGAGCTTCCTCTGGTCGCTGTTTTCTGTCAAGAAAAAAGAGCTTTTCCGTCTGCGGGCTTTCCGCTATAATTGGGGCTAGTTAGCGAACTTGTGTCTGAAGATTGTGGTGAAGCTTGGTGCCAGATTCCTCATTCACTGCAGAATTCTTATGATTTCATTTTGATTTTTTAAAATCCTTCTGTAAAAATGATTTGTTTTAATTACTTGAAATACCAAGAGTTTTAGATTAATTCTTATTAATCCGCGTCACTTTATCAATACCGTCAATCTTTTTAATATTGTCAATCAACTTCTTCAATATCGTATTGTTTTGGACGATAACCACCACTTGTCCGTTGAAAATTCCCGCGTCACCGCTCAATGAAATGCTTTGGATATTCACGTGCATATTGTTTGAAATCACTTTGGTCAGCTCGTTCGTTAATCCTAACGTGTCCATTCCGGTAATGTTTAAAATTGCCTTGAATTCTTGCTGTGACGAGTCAATCCATTTAGCTTGGATGATTCGATACGCATAATTCGATTGCAGGCTGATCGCATTTGGGCAATCTTTTTTGTGCACCTTAATTCCTTCGTTAATAGTCACAAAGCCAAAAACATCATCCCCTGGAATCGGGTTGCAGCACGTGGCCAGCTTATAATCTAATTTGTCTTGTTCTTTGCCGAAAACCAGCATGTCATAATTGTTGCTGATTTCGGGTTTATTGATCACTTCTGGCGAAGAGTTATGCGTACGTTTCATTTTGTTTTTGAAAAAATTCATAAACGTGTTGCTCTTTTGAGCCGCATAATCTTTTAGCTGCTGGTTGTCGATCGCGCCGATTCCAACACGGTAAAAAAGATCCAAGCTGGTTTTTAACTTGAAAAAATTCACCAATTCATTCACCGAAGTTTCATTTAAGGTAATTTTTAAATGGCGTAATTTTCGGGTTAAGAGTTCTTTTCCGTCTTCGGCTGTTTTTTTGGTGTTCTCGTTCAAGACATTTTTAATCTTGGTTTTTGCACGTGAAGTAGTGACGTAATCCAGCCAGTGCATTGTCGGTTTTTGATTCGGAGACGTGATAATTTCAATTTGGTCACCGCTGTTCAAAACGTGATTCAGCGGTACCAATTTTCCGTTCACTCTTGTTCCTCTTGTTTTGATTCCGATTTCAGAGTGAATACTAAAGGCAAAATCTAAAGAAGTTGCGCCTTTTGGCAACGATTTTATTTCTCCTTTCGGCGTAAAAACATAAATTTCCTTGGAATATAGATTCAGTTTAAAATCTTCCACAAAATCCACGGCATTCGTCGAAGCATTTTCCAAAGCTTCTTTCAGTAGATTGAGCCAAGTGTCCAGACCGTGCTCTTCATTGCCGCCCTGTTTGTATTTGTAATGTGCGGCGTAGCCTTTTTCTGCAATTTCGTCCATTCTTTCACTTCGAACCTGAATTTCGACCCAGCGCCCTTTCGGTCCCATAACGGTAATGTGGAGCGCTTCATATCCCGTTGATTTAGGCGAAGAAATCCAGTCGCGCAGACGGCTGGGGCTCGGGCGGTAATGGTCAGTTACGATAGAATATATTTTCCAGGCAAAGAATTTTTCTTCGTTTGGTTCAGCTTTGTAAATAATTCGAAGGGCAAATTTGTCATACACTTCATCAAAAGTAACGCCTTGCGCCAGCATCTTTTTTCGGATAGAAAATATCGATTTAGGTCGTCCCTTGATCGTGTATTCCACACCTTCGGCATCTAAAGATTCTTTTAAGACATCAGAAATCGACTTGATATATTCGTCCTGCTGTTCTTTGGTTTCCTTGATTTTGCTGACAATATCATTGTAAACATTGGGTTCTGTGTATTTTAAACCCAAATCTTCCAACTGGTTTTTGATATTGTAAAGTCCCAAGCGATGGGCGAGCGGTGCATAAATATAAAGGGTTTCCGAAGCTATTTTGGCCTGCTTGTAATCGACCATCGATTCCATCGTCTGCATATTGTGCAAACGGTCGGCGATTTTAATCAAGATCACGCGGACGTCGTCATTTAAGGTCAAGAGCATTTTACGGAAATTTTCCGCCTGCATTGAAATCTCGTTGTCTGTTTTAACTTGGGCGATTTTGGTCAAGCCTTCCACAATCTTCGCGATCTTAGGATTGAACATTTTTTCAATGTCTTCTACAGTAATATCGGTGTCTTCCACAACATCGTGCATCAACGCCGCCGCAATGGAAGTCGCGCCCAAACCAATTTCTGATGCCACAATTTTTGCCACAGCTATGGGATGGAAAATATATGCTTCCCCTGATTTTCTTCTTTGGTCTTTGTGCGCATCGACCGCCACGTCAAATGCCTTTCGGATTAATTTTTTATCATCATCCGAAAGCGTTTGGTAACTGATACGCAAAAGTTTTTTGTATTCCCTTGCGATTGCTTTGTTTTCCTGTTCAATATCAATCTCGACCATGGCGTTTGAAATGTTTGTTTGTTACTGCCTAAAGTAAAATAAAGTTTTGGATTGTGCAATATGTATGTTAAAATCTATCAAAACAAAAACCGCTCCAAATTGGGCGGTTTTTTGTTAGAAATGAGTCTGTTTTTTTAAATCTTATTGGGTTTTGAAAAAGTGCAAATCTTGAAAATCATAACTGAAATCCGTTGAAGGCGAAATCGGCTTCATCTTGAATTCTGAATTGTTGTTTTCGAAAAAAATGTGTGCATCGGCGTGGAAATAACGGTTGTCCCATTTGACCACAAAATTTGTGTCTTTGTAAAAAAAGATTTCACCTGACAATTGCGGAGAGCGTTTTGAAGCAAAATACAATTTTCCTTTCTTTTCAGAAATTACAACTTCACCCAGCCAGTTGTCTTTGTACGTTCCGATGTATTTCTGAAAATCAATTTTTTGCTTTTTGTTTTTCGCAACAGCGGCCCAAACTTCTTCGGTTACCTTATCCGCTTTTTCTTCCGAAGCTTTTGCTTTTTTGCTGAAATCAGCAATGTGGTCAATAGGTTCGATTCCTAAATAACTGTCTTTAATGGTGTTTGTAATTGCACTAAAGGCGGCACCGGATTGTTGGTTGGTCAAAACAATTATTCCTAAATTTAATTCTGGAATTAAAGTCACTTGCGTCACGATGCCTTCCAAACCGCCGGTGTGCGAAACTTGCAATTTTCCTTTGACATCGGTAATTTGCCAGCCTAAACCATACGATTTAAACAATGAATTATAAGGAGCCATAGTTTTATTTGGCATCAAAGTTTGTGGCGTCCACATTTCGGTGTGTTGTTTCTCAGAAATTAATTGTTTTCCATTAAATTTTCCTTTGTTCAACTGCATAATTGCCCATTTGCTCATATCGTTTACGCTGGAATATATTCCGGCAGCGGCATCAAAAGTGGTGTTTTTGTAACGCGTAATTACTTTTAATTTTCCGTCAATCGGAACGTGTGGCGCGATTACGTTTGAAGTGTCTTTCACTCGAATCCAAGTAGAACCTGAATTTTGCATTCCCAATGGAGAGAAAAAACGAGTTTCAACAAATTCATTCCAAGTCTGACCACTGACTCTGTGAACCACTTCGCCAGCAATTATGTACAAAAGGTTGTCATAATCATATTTGGTTCTAAATCCTGAAACCGGCTTTAAATACTGAATATTTTCGATGATATCTTTTGCTTTAAAATCTGATCCATCCGGCCAAATCATTAAATCTCCAGCGCCAAGACCAAGTCCGCTTCGGTGAGTCAGCAAATCTCTGATGGTAAATTCAGCGGTTACATAATCGTTATACATTTTAAAATTCGGCAGGTATTTCACGACTTTATCATCCCAATTTATTTTACCTTCATCAACTAAAATCGCCAAAGAAGCGCTTGTAAAAGCCTTGCTGTTAGACGCAATTCCGAACAATGTATTTTCATCTACTTTTTCTTTCGTAATGATTGATTTTACGCCATAACCTTTAGAATGGATTACTTTTCCGTCTTTTATTACTGCAACAGCGATTCCAGGAACGTCAAATGTTGTTAATGTTTTGGCAACAACTTCGTCAATCTGAGAAGAAGTAATTTGGGCAAAACTATTTAAAGAAAATAATAATCCTGCTAATGCTATTTTGTATTTCATAATGTTAAAAATTGGAAAATTAAAAACCGCGTTGTCTTTTTGCTTCAAAAATTAAAATCGCTGCTGCAACCGAAACATTCATGGAGTCGATGGCGCCTTGCATCGGGATGATGATATTTTGAGTGGCATTATCGCGCCATTCTTGCGTCAAGCCCGTAGCTTCTGTTCCAACAACCAAAGCCGTTGGCGTGGTGTAATTTTGGGTGTGGTAACCCGTTGAGTTTTGTAAAGTCGCGCAATAAATGCTGATGTTTTTATCTTTCAAGAAAGCGATAATTTCTTCAGTAGTTCCGGTAGCGATGTTATTTGTAAAAAGACAGCCGACGCTGGAACGCACAATATTTGGATTAAACATATCGCTTTTTGGGTTGGCGATAATTACAGCGTCCAAGTTTGCGGCATCAGCCGTTCGTAGAATTGCACCGATATTTCCTGGTTTCTCAGGAGCTTCTGCCACAAGAATTAATGGGTTTTCTCCTAAATTTAATGCTGCTAAAGAAAGGTTTTTAGATTTTGCAATGGCAAGAATTCCTTCGGTTGTATCGCGATACGCCAATTTTTGATAGACCTCTTTGCTGATTTCAATTAATTCTGCCGAACGTGAAATTTTTTTAGCCTGCACTTCAGAACTGATTTCTGGCAAAAATAAAATGGTTTCAATTTCATAACCGCCTTTTTGCGCTAACTCAATTTCGCGTTGGCCTTCAATCAAAAAAGTTCCGGATTGTTTTCTGGCTTTTGATTTTTCCTGAAGTAAAACCAGCGATTTTATAAAAGGATTTTGGACAGAAGTGATTTGTTTCAAAATTATTGTATCTGAGTTTTTAGGATGCTAAGATACTAAGATTTCTAAAATCATAAATCTAAAATCATAAATTATAAAATTCCTCTCGCCTTAATTTCCAAATATTTATTAATGGTATCTAAAGTAAGATTTTCAGGTTGTGTCAAGACAGAATAGATTCCGTATTTTTTCAATTCGTTGACAATCAAACGCTTTTCAAATGCAAATTTTTCAGCTATGACTTTGTCATAAACTTCTTGAATCGTGACAGCTTTTGAATTGATAATTTCGTTTAATTCTGTATTTTGGAAGAAAACCACAACCAGCAAATGGCTTTTTGCAATTCCTTTTAAATAAGGGAGTTGGCGATGCAAACTATCTAAAGTTTCGAAATTGGTGTATAAAATAATCAAGCTTCGTTGGTTGATATTCTTCTTGATATCAGCGTACAATCGGCTGTAATCGCTTTCAAAAAAGTCGGTTTTTATGTTGTACAAACTTTCCAGAATCTTTTGCATCTGCGATGAACGTTTTTCGGCAACGACACGATTTTCTACTTTTTTAGAAAAGGCAAACATTCCGGCTTTGTCTTGTTTTTTCAAGATTACATTTGACAAAACTAAAGTCGCATTGATCGCATAATCCAATAAACTCAAGCCGTTGAAAGGCATTTTCATCACACGGCCTTTGTCAATCGCCATATAAATCGACTGGGATTTTTCGTCTTGAAACTGATTCACCATCAACGAATTTTTCTTTGCCGTAGCTTTCCAATTCAAGGTTCTGATGTCATCGCCTTGCACATATTCTTTGATTTGCTCAAATTCCATGGTGTGGCCGATTCGCCTGATTTTTTTTACGCCATATTGAAATAAATTATTCGAAAAAGCCATCAAATAATACTTTCTTAATTGAATGTAAGAAGGGTAGGTCGGAACCATTTGATTTTTGTTAAACGTAAATCTTCGGGAAATTAATTTCAATGGAGAAATTACATAAATATTCAAATTTCCGAAAACATATTCGCCACGTTCCGTCGGGCGAAGATAATATTGAATGTCGTCTTGCGAAGTCGCTTTTATTTTTCGCTTAATTTCAAAATTACGGACTTGAAACTGTTCCGGAATTTCATCAATAATCTTTACGCCAATCGGGAAGGTGTAATAATTTTTGATATTAATTCCGATGGCATTTTCGTCGCCATTAGACAGTTTTTCTGGAGCGATTCGAGTTCCGTCAATTCCATTTTTAGCCAAGAACAAAATCAAAATATCCATCAGCACAAAAGCAATGAGAATCAACAGCAAATAGCCCGCAGCGCCAAGCAAAGCCGGAAAAATAAAGGCAATGCAATAGAGAATTCCCACGCCAATCAGCGCGTAAAAGAAAAAATTGTTGATGTATAAGCTTTTAAAAAAGTTCAAAATTATCTAGGTATTTCGATTGCTTCAATAACTTGTTTTATGATTTGGGTACTTGTGATTCCTTCCATTTCACGTTCTGGAGTGACGATAACTCGGTGCTGCAAAACCGGAACCGCGGCTTCTTTAATATCTTCTGGCGTTACAAAATCACGACCGCGAATGGCCGCATATCCTTTTGCCGCATTTAAAATGGCAATGGATGCGCGAGGTGAAGCGCCAAGATACAAAAATGCATTTTCACGAGTGTTCACAACCAATTTTGCGATGTATTCTAAAAGTTGCGGTTCTACGATAATTTGCTTTACCAACGCTTGGTATTTCTGAATTTCTTCCGAAGTTAGAACGGTTTTGATATTGTCTAATTTTCCGTGGTTTTGTAACGAATGTTCTTTTTGGATGATCAGAATTTCTTCTGCTAACTTTGGATAATCAATGTTTATTTTGAACAAGAAACGGTCCAGTTGCGCTTCAGGCAAACGATAGGTTCCTTCTTGCTCGATTGGATTTTGCGTAGCAATTACCAAAAACGGCGCGTCTAAAACATAACGCGTTCCGTCCATTGTGATTTGGCGCTCTTCCATCACTTCAAATAAAGCGGCCTGTGTTTTTGCAGGAGCACGGTTGATTTCGTCAATTAAAACCAAATTCGAGAAAATCGGACCTTTTTTGAACTCAAACTCCGACTTTTTTAAGTCATAAACCGAAGTTCCTAAAATGTCTGACGGCATCAAATCGGGTGTGAATTGAATTCTGCTGAAGTTGATATTCAGTGTCTTTGCCAATAATTTTGCCGTAATTGTTTTGGCAACTCCAGGAACTCCTTCTAACAAAACGTGTCCGTTTGAAAGAATGGCAACCAAAAGCTGGTCAATCATTTTGTGCTGTCCCACAATCACGCTTCCGATTTCTGCCCTGATTTTTTCAATGCTTTCTTGTAATGGATTTAAGTCGATTCGCGTTGTGAAATTTACATTTTCTGATTTAACTTCGTTCGGATTATTTTCTATATTTTCTTCCATTTTTATAAATTGGATTAAGATTCTTTAGTATCGTTTTCTTTTGCAAAAATCTTTTCAATTGCCGTATTTAAGGCAATCAAATCAGATTCAATGCTTTGGTGGTAATTTTTTCGGTATTGATTAATCAAATAAATCGCACGATTAATATCTTCTATTTTTTTGCCTGTTTTTTGCTGTAATTTTTTCTCAAAATTTTCATCCAAGACCGTGGTATCCAAAAGATACTCATTTCTAACTTTTTCTAAGAAATAAATGGTTTTCTTTTCAATAATATTATCGTGGTTTCCTTCTTGAAAATACAAATTTCCGATGGTTTTGGTAAAATCAACGGTCGTGTTTTCTAACGGTTTTAGTATTGGAATAATTCGTTGTTTTCGCTTTGCATTAAAAATTGCAAAAAACAATAATCCAAAAATAAGAATGTACCAAGCACCTTTCAACGCAGGCTGGCTCAAAATATAGCGCATCTGGGAATTTGAAATCACTTCACCTGATTGATTTTTCAAAAGCCAATAAATATCTCCTTCAGTATACCCCAATAAACTTGCGACATAATCAGCATTTTTATTTTTTAAGAGATGATAATTCGTGAAAACATTGGGTTGTGTGTGGAGGTAAATTTCGCCTTTTCCGTAAGGGATTTTGATAAAATTGACCTGTTTTTCTTTTTTATGGCCTTGATAACCCAGAACTGTGGTGGTTAATGTGTCAATTTTATTGAAATAAGAATTACTGGCGCCAATGGCAATGTTGTACTTCGTCGGATTTAATTTTGGATTGGCTGTCCAAGCAAAAATCGTATCCGAATTGATGAATTTTGACGAGTATTCAAACTTCAGGCTGTCCATTAATTTCTGTGGAAAATTCGAGGAACTGATGAAAACTTTGTTTCCGTGATCCGCAAAATATAAGATTTCTTGAGTCGATTCGTCATCAATCAAGTACTCTTTTGAAACAGAAAGAACTGTTCCTTTTACGGTATAAGTATTGATCAAAGTGTCATAATCGTATTTTTCTTCAAAATATTCATAAGCCGTTTCCTTGATTCGATTTACTTTTTGATCCTTAAAAATCCCCTTGCTTTCTTCGTTAAAAACATAAAGTCCAAACGGAATTTTGTCACTGATATCAAACGTCGGTGTCCAATTAATCGGTTTTGGTCGCGTGGCGTCAATATAAATTATGCCTATTAACAGCAGTACCAAAAAAACAATATATATTTTAATAGTTCTGTTCATTATAAGCTTTTTATGGTTTTTTCGAATGATTTTACGGCTTTAGCCAGCATTTCTTCTTCCAATTTAAATTCTCCATACCAAATATAATTGTACAAATAAGAAAGGTAGGTGAATTCACCGCGCAACTTTTCGCTTTTTATTTCATAAATGTAATCTGAATTGGTTTTTTCAACATCCCAATCAATGATTTCTTTTTCGGCTAATTTTTTCAGAAGCCATAAATAATAATAACGAATCAGCAATCGGTTTTCACCAGATTTAGTAGCTTCTTTGATCAATTTTTCAAAATCAACAAGATGTAAGTTTTTCTCGATTTCGTCATAATTGATTACTCTTTTATCTGAAGATTTACCGAAAACCCAACGACCTTCGCCATTCATAATTGCTTTTACGATGAGGTAAATTACAAATAAAATAACGCCAACAGCCAAGACTTTTAAAAGGATTTCTACAAAAGAAACCGAAGATCCTTCTGAACTGAAACTGAAAATTTTGCTAAGCCAATAGGCGAGCCAATCTAAAAAACGATCCCATGAATTTTTCTCTTTTATTTTCTTTTCATACTGAAAATCAGCGTCTGTATATTTTTCTTTAAAATCTTTCGGAAACGTTTTTGCTTTTACTGATGAGCTGTCAATCAAAATGTCTTTTTCTGTAAATTTTACAGCAACAGCAGTAGTGTCAATGGTTGGCGGAACATAAGACAGCGAATCTTGCCCAAAAGAATTTAGGCTTAAAAAAAGAAAAAGTAGGTATAAATATTTATTCAAAATGGTTTCCGATGCTATCTATTTCGTTAAAAGAAGATTTGTTTTCAAGGTGTTCGCGTCTGCTGTAATAAATAAAGCCTTGGTTAATCATCAGCAAGTTATTGAAAACATAATGTAAAATCGTCGTAAATACAAAAAGAACGGTCATTACAATTCCCAGCCCGTTAAATGTTTCAGTTTGGGAAGCGCTATTTGTATCGGCAAAAGTAAAAATAAGCACCATAGAGATGATGTAAGGAACCATTGAAATGATGGTCATGGTCACCTGAATGATCATATACATCAAAATTGTGGAGCCAACGATGGGCCAAAATTGCTTAAAAACAGCAGTAAAAGCTTTGCCCAGAGCGCTAAAAAAGCCATCGTTATTATTGAGGTAATGGAAAAGTGTCAAGCTCATCAAGCTGAAAAGTAATGGAAAAGCAATTATGAGCAATGGAAACCCGATGATGATGAAACAAAGCAGTATTAAAATGGCAAAAACAATCATTAAAATAGGCGCCACAACAAAAAGCGAGATGATGAAAAACAACAAGATTCTTCCGGTTTTTGATTTTAAACCGATTAAAATTTCCTTGGTAGAAAAATTAGCTCCGTTATTTTTTTCGTATTCCTGAAGATAAATGATTGGAAATGTAAAGTTTAAAAGCGTTAGCAGTAAAATCAAAATGGAAAGGACAAATCCGCCTAAAAGAATTAAACTGAAGTTGTCTTCAAAGAAAGAATTAAAATAATTGTACTGTGGATTTCCTGATGTACTTGCGATTTCAGAAAAAATCACTTCAAAATATACCTTTGAAATAAAATAAATAAAAACCGCTAGAAGGAGCAGTAAAACTCCCACAATGGTAAAATAGTTTTTCAAGAAATGTTTTCCATCTTTCTTGAAAAAATCAAAAGTATCGTTGAGATAATCGTTAAATTTTCTTTTTTTAAATAAGGCTATCATTGGGCTAATTTCATTTTTTTGTGAACAATGAATGGAAAAATTAAAAAGTAGAAAGAAATCAGAAATAATGTCGATAGGATGATAAAAACATTCAACCAATTTGGCATTTCTAAAGCGTATCGCGTTACAAATCCTTCTAAAATACCTGCAGCGATTGTAAAAGGCATTGTGGCAATAAAGATTTTAAAACCTGCTTTAAAGCCTATTTTCAAAGACGCCATTCGCGAATAGGTTTTTGGAAATAAGATCGAAGCGCCTAAAATTAATCCGGCTGCAGCTTCAATTACAATGGCAAAAATTTCCATGGAACCATGGATCCAAATACCGCGAACACTTTCCCAAAACACACCTTGATCGTAGAAGAAATATTGAAACGAACCCAGCATAATGCAATTTTGAATGTAAATCCAAAGCGTTCCAACTCCGGCAAAAAGTCCGTAAAGGAAACATCTCAAACCAACAAATAAATTATTTAAAGTAATTCCGAAAGCAGAACCCCAATTGCCACCACTTTTGTAAACAGCCACGGGATTTCCGTCTTTGATGTTTTCTAAAGTCATATTGACATATTGGTCGCCTAAAATCAATCTTACAAAATCTGGATCAAATCGTGCTGATAAAACTCCAATTCCTATAAATACAAAAAAGAGTACAAAAGAGTACAATAGGTATCTTCTGTATTGAAAAAGAAGCAAAGGCACGTCAATGGCAAAAAACTGCACCAACTGGTTGGTTTCGGTTCTTTTTGTCTTGTAAATTTTTTGATAAATCTGTGAAGCGAGATAATTTAAATAAATAACTGTTTTGCTTTTAGGGTAATAGCTTTGCGCATAAGATAAATCATTGATCAAATGAACATATAAACTGGCCATTTCATCAGGATTTTTTTTAGCTTTACCAAAAATTGCCTGCTCAAAGTCAAGCCATTTTTCTTTATTTTGCTTTATGAATGCAACTTCTCTCATTTGTTGCTAAAATATAAAATATGACACAATTATCGATCAATACGACGCAAAATGTTATTATTAATTTTGAAGCCGCTTCTGTAGGAGAAAGAATACTTGCTTTTTTCGTAGATACGCTGGTTAAGATTGCCTACGTGATTGTAGTGTATTATATATTTTTTTATTTTTTAGGAATTAATAGATTGATTGCGTCAATGGACAGATGGTCAGCAGCTTCTATTCAAGTATTTTTTTATTTCCCCGTCATTTTTTATTCACTTGTGCTGGAAAGCCTTTTTGAGGGGCAAACGATAGGCAAAAGGCTTCTCAAAATGAAAGTGGTAAAAATTGATGGCTACCAAGCTTCTTTCGGAGATTATTTGATGCGTTGGGTTTTTAGAATTGTTGATGTCAATTTTAGTTTTGGAATTGTCGGTTTGGTGACCATCGTTACCAGCAAAAAATCACAGCGGTTGGGTGACATGACTGCCGGAACTTCAGTAATTTCATTAAAAAATAATATCAATATCAATCATACTATTTTAGAAGAAATTGGTGAAAGTTATGTGCCGACATATCCTTTGGTCATTAAATTAAGCGACAACGACGCCCGAATTATCAAGGAGACTTTTCATGCCGCAAGCCGAAATAAAGATTATGTAGTGATTCATAGGCTGAGAGTAAAAGTCGAACAAGTAACCGGAATCAAAAACCAATCGGGCAATGACGAAGATTTTTTGCGAACCGTTTTAAAAGATTACAATTTTTATACTCAAAATATGTAATTTACAGATTACTTTTGTAGGTCAAAATAATAAATCTAGATTTTGAAAATTTTTTACCTTTTAGATGTTATCGGAACGTGCGCGTTCGCAGTCTCAGGCGCTTTAACAGCAATGAATAAAAAATTAGACCCATTCGGCGTCTTTATCATTGCATTTGTAACGGCGGTGGGTGGCGGAACGCTCCGTGATATTTTAATTGGAAGGACGCCCGTGGGCTGGATGCGTGACTTGAATTATGTGTATCTAATTACGTTAGGCTATTTTTTAGCCATCATTTTTAGAAAAAAATTAGACCGTCTCAGAACGTCACTTTTTCTTTTTGACACCATTGGTTTAGGCGTTTTTACTTTAATTGGTTTGGAAAGAGGTGTGGACACCAATCTTCATCCGGTCATTTGCATAGCTTTGGGAACAATGACGGCTTGCTTTGGAGGTGTTACCCGAGATATTTTGTGCAATGAGATTCCAGTAATTTTCAGGAAAGAAATTTATGCCACCATCTGCATCATCGGCGGTATTCTATTCTTTATCTTAAAAAGATGGAATTTAGATGACAATGTTTTATACCTAATTGTTTCCAGCGTCATGATTTCCATTCGATTGATGGCTGTAAAATTCCAGTGGTATCTTCCGGCTTTGGAACGAAAATAACTATCTTGTCAAATACACAAATCCAGTTAATGGCGTTGGATAATCGGCATCATTTAAGTCTAAAATATAAAAATAAGTCCCGTCTGGCACATCGCCAATATTCAATTCAATGCCTTTTGAGGATTGGCCATACCAGTTTTTAGAATTATTATTGCCTTCCCAAACCAATCTTCCCCAACGGCTGTAAATGTAAAGTTTGAAATTGGTAAAAATATCACGCAGACCTTCAAAATGTAGAAAATCATTTAAGCCGTCACCATTTGCTGTAATTACGTTGAAAGGTGTTGGCGGACAGTTTTTTGTTTCCAATAAAAAAGAAGTAATGCGGAAACAATTTTCATTTTCAATTCTCACAAATATTTCCTTAGGAGTTGAATTTGCTGTATAATTATTCGAGTTTAAAATCGGATTCAAATTGGTGTTTGCATCTGAATGGGTTTCAAAAAAATGAACCACATGATCTTGATTTTCTTTTACGAATTCTTCATAAGACGAAAAGTCAAAAGTTCCTTTTTTTTGACCCAAATTGCAGGAAATCAGATTGTCTAAAAGATTAAATTCGACAGAAGACAGAAGCGAAATATTGATCGAAAAGCTATTGTTGTTTTCGTTGATTTCCGTTACAATTCCAGTTCCATCGCCACTGTCGTCCACCACAAAGTCTAAGGTGAAATTAGCAGGAATGGCATCGGGAATTGTCAATAAAATAGAACTGCTGAAACTTCCTTCCATCGGCAAAATTGCAGTGGTTTCAGTAGTTTCAATCAATTGTCCGTCTGCATAAATGGAAATTGGAGTTCCTGCCGGAAGCGGATTCGTACTATTTACATTATAAACGGTGTAATCTACCAAAATTCCCCGGGAATCACAGCCTAAATTGAAATTGTCAATAACAATTGTCGCATCCGGTAGCTGGCTGTTCAATTTGGTTACCACGGTGCTGATCATTACAAAATCTTGTCCTGAAGTCAGTTTTATTTCCGCTGTTGGAACTCCGATTTGCAGATAATTTTGAATGTCGTACACATCCAAATCCATATTGTATAATGTCGTCGATCCAGTAAAACTGTTCGTTCCGTTAAAAGCATTGTTGGAAGGATTTAAAGCATTGCTCAAAATGTTTCCGTTGAATCGAAGCGTTTCATTAATGGCTAAATTTTTATCCCCTTCCCAAGCCACAAAACCAATTTTAGCACCAATATTGTCAATTACATTTAAGCTGTTTAAATTTAAAGTCAGATTCTGCTGTGTCTGCGAAACGCCTTGCAAACCATCATAAACATTGAGTTGGTTTAACGGAAGATTATTATTTTTATAGACAATTACAATTGCCCAACCCGCAAAATTCGTCCGATTGCTACAATAATGTGTCGCGTCTAAAAAAGGAGTGACGTCAAAATCGGAAAGGGTATAATTTCCGTTTCCGGTAGCTAAAATCAGGTCGGTCACGTCTGCAAAAGCACAGAAATAATCAAAGCCATTTTGGAAGAGCGGAAAATTTCGCTGTGAATTAATCACATTTCCATTCAAATTTACTTCAAAATCTCCCGTTCCAGAACCTGCCCAATATAAAAAAGCTTTCTGGATTTCATCATTGGAAGAAAGATTCAAATTTGCCGAAGAAGATGTGGCGGTAATATTGCAAAGTGTGTTGAGGTTGTTCTCTGAATTGTTCATCGTGTTTCCGATAAATATAAAATCAAAACGACCGTTAAATTGCTCATATAAACTCACATCCTGCGCCAAAGTCACACAGGAAAACAGCAGAAAAAACACGAGATTTTTAAATCGTAATTTTATATTCACGCTTGAAATTTTGAGTTTTCTTGCTCTAAAGATAGCATATTCTTACGATAGAATATGTTAACGTATTGAAATTAGCCTGTTTGGAATTTCAAATGTTATGTAAAAAAACAGTACTTTTCAACTTTGAATACAACTAAAAAAAATTAGTTGCGCTATAGGCAATTTTTAAAAAATATCGATTGAATTTTAATAAACAAATATTTAAAACATCACTGTTCAAGATTACTTCTTTGAACAGCGTAAGCGTTGTTTTAAAAATCATCACAGGATTAATTTCTTCCAAAGTAATTGCAGTCTTTTTAGGCGCTCCGGGGATGGCTTTGGTTGGGAATATGCGCAACTTTTTTACTTCTGTAGAAACGATTTCTACGTTAGGATTTCAAAACGGAATCGTGAAATACAGCGCAGAAAACCAAGAAAATAAAGAAGGGCTTAAAAAGGTTTTATCTACCGTTTTCTTCACATTAGTTTTTGCTTCGATATTATTCGGATTCGTTCTGTTTATTTTTGCAAGCCATTGGAATAAAGAGGTTTTTGGGCAAAACTCTTCGTATGGTTTTGTATTTAAAATTTTGGCTTTAGTCTTGCCATTTTATGTTTTAAATCTCTTTTTGATCAGCATAATCAATGGATTTGGGAAATTTAAGCCCGTTATTTTTATTAATATTTTAGGAAATATATTAGGACTTTTAGTTTCAATTGTGTTGATCTATAATTACAACGTTTCAGGCGCTTTAGTTTCTATTGTTGTTACTCCGGCTTTATTGTTTTTCATATCGCTTTATTATGGTTCAAAAGAATTTTCGTTTAAAGAAAATATAAGTTGGACAAGTTTTGACTTTTCAATAATCAAAAATTTATCGTCTTATTCAATAATGGCGCTAGTTTATGGATTCATCGGCCCTTTGGTTTATCTGGCTATTCGAAATAACGTCATTGATAAATTGGGGCTTGAACAAGCTGGATTTTGGTCTGCAATGGAACGAATTTCTTCTAATTATTTACTGTTTATTACTACATTGTTGAGTGTTTATTTCTTGCCAAAATTGGTTTTAGCAAAAGACAACCAAGAAACAAAAAGAGTATTTTGGAGTTATTTCAAAACTATAATCCCGATTTTTGTTTTTGGATTGATACTGATTTATTTTTTACGATTTTTAATCGTAAAAATTTTGTTTACACAAGAAATGATGCCTGTTTCCAATTTGTTTTTCTGGCAATTGGTAGGAGATGTATTTAAAGCGATTTCGTTGATTTTAGGATATCAATTTTTTGCAAAGAAAATGACTAAAGCATTTGTTATTACTGAAATTTGTTCACTTGCCATTTTATATTTTTCGAGTATTTATTTTGTGGAAGTTTTTCAAATTGAAGGAATAGTAATGTCGCATGCATTAACTTATGGTATTTATTTAATTGTGCTGAGCATTTACTTTAGAAAAAGTTTATTTTAATATAAAAATGCTATTTTTGAGCGTAATCGATGATAAATAAATCGGCAATCAAATGAATAAATCACTCTTTATAATTCCATTTTACAACGAAGAAAAAAGAATTCCGCGGGATGAATTTATGCAGTCATTTTCAAATTTTAAAGAAGTTGATTTTCTTCTTGTCAATGATGGAAGTTCTGATAAAACACAATCGATTTTAAATGATTTTTCTAATAAATTTACGAACGTGAAAACATTAGAACTTACAAAAAATAAAGGAAAAGCGGAAGCAATTAGAAACGGAATTTTAAATTCTCAAAATTTAAATTACAACTATTTTGGTTACCTCGATGCCGATTTGTCGACGCCGATTTCTGAAATAATAAAATTGCTAGAATTCTCAAAAAGAAATTCAGAATTAAAAATAGTGATGGGAGCTCGAATAAAATTGCTCGGTAACAATGTGATTCGTTCCACAAAACGCCATTATTTAGGAAGAATTTTTGCTACGATAATTAGCAAAATTATATTGAAAACGCCAGTTTACGATACGCAATGTGGTGCCAAAATAATCAAATCAGATATTGCTTTATTTCTTTTTGAAAAAGAGTTTCAAACCCGATGGCTTTTTGATGTAGAAATGCTTTTAAGATTGAAGCAATTTGGAAATTTGGAAGTCTTAGTTGTTGAAATTCCATTAGCAACTTGGATTGAAAAGGGCGATACAAAAATTAAATTGAAAGAAATTTTAAGTTTTCCATTACAATTGATTCAGATATATTTTCAAAAACATTCTTGATAAAAAAATGCTATTTAATTCAGTCGAATTTTTTCTTTTTTTTCCAATAGTTTTTATAATCTATTGGCTTTTACTTGGAAAAAAATTAAAAGCTCAGAATGTGTTTTTATTGATTTCCAGTTATTTTTTCTATTCATTTTGGGATTATAGATTTTTAGCACTTCTCTTATTTTCAACACTTTTAGATTTTTTTTCTGCTCAAAAAATAGCTTCTTCTACCAGTAACTCAATTAAGGAGCGATGGCTCTGGTTTAGCATAATTTTAAATTTAGGTTTTTTAGGCTTCTTTAAATACTATAATTTTTTTATTGAATCTTTTGCTGATTTCTTATTTAAATTTGGCTTTGAACCTAATATTTGGACATTAAGAATTATTCTTCCTGTTGGTATTTCATTTTACACCTTTCATGGGCTTTCTTACATTATTGACGTATACAAAGAGCGTATAAAACCTGAAAAAAGTTTTATTGATTACGGTCTTTTTGTCAGTTTCTTTCCGTTATTGGTTGCTGGTCCGATTGAAAGAGCGACACATTTATTGCCACAAATAAAAAAAGAAAGATTTTTTAACTATTCTCGTTCCGTTGATGGATTGAAACAGATTTTATGGGGATTGTTTAAGAAGGTTGTAGTGGCAGACAATTGTGCAAAATATGCCAATATTATTTTTAATCAATCAGAAGAGTTTTCAGGAAGTACATTGGTATTAGGGGCTGTTTTTTTTGCTTTTCAAATATACTGTGACTTTTCAGGATATTCAGATATCGCATTAGGAACCGCAAGAATATTAGGTTTTGATCTTTTAAAAAATTTTTCATTTCCTTGTTTTTCACGGGATATTGCAGAATTTTGGAGAAAATGGCACATTTCATTGTCGTCTTGGTTTAGAGATTATATTTATATTCCACTTGGTGGTTCTCGCGTTTCAAAATTAAAACAAGTTCGAAATGTCTTTGTTATTTTTTTATTGAGCGGTTTTTGGCACGGCGCAAATTGGACTTTTTTAGCATGGGGGTTTCTTCACGCACTTTATTTTTTACCACTTTTACTTTTAGGCAAGAACAGAAACAACTTGGATAATAGTATAAAAAAGAAGATGCCAGGTTTTAAAGAAATCATGCAAATTCTGATTACTTTTAGTTTAGTAGCTTTTGCATGGATTTTCTTCAGAGCAGAGAATTTGAATCACGCATTTGATTATATTTCGGAAATCTTTTCCTCTTCGCTATTTTCAATTCCAAAATACCTACCTAAAAGAGTGTTTTTGTTTATTCTTGTTTTAATGATGATAGAATGGCTTGGGAGAAATAATAATTACGGATTGGAAAAATTTGGGATAAATTGGCCAAAACCAATTCGTATTTTGTTTTATTATGGACTCCTATTTATGATTTTTTATTTTTCTGGAGATGATCAACAATTCATATATTTTCAATTTTGATAAAATTATTTTTAAATAAGATCTTGTTGTTTTTGGCGCCGATTCTTTTGGTGTGGATGTGTATTGAAGTTTTTTATCGATTTGTTCCTAATAATTATACTCAAAAAGCTTCTGAGGTTAAAAAAAATTATGATTCTGAAGTTCTTGTTCTTGGAAATTCCCATGCATTTTATGGAATAAATCCAGATGATTTTTCAATGAAAACATATAATTTTTCAAATATAAGCCAATCATTATATTTTGACGAACTGCTTTTAAAAAAGCATTTGGAAAATTTTCCGAATTTAAAATATGTAGTTTTGACTGTAGATTATTTTTCACTGAGTCAAATTGATAATTCTTCTGAAGATATTTATCGCAAATATTATTATGAACAATATATGGATCTGAATGTTCCTTTGATTTCAAAATTTGATCCAAAAAGTTACAGTCTTTCCTTAACAAGAAATCTTGAAATGAATGTGGATTTGATAAAAAGCTGGATTGATGAAAAAACCTTGATTGAAGGGAATAAAAAAGGTTGGGCAAGAAAGACAGGAGTAAGTTCAAAGTATAATAACTATGAAACTGCTGTTGATGTTGTGGCAAAAAACGAAGACGGACTCTTAGATTTTAATGTGAATTTAAACCGACTGGAAAGGATTAGTGCAATGTGTTTAAAGCGCAAAGTGAAAGTCGTGATGGTAACAATGCCGGTAACAAGTTATTATGCAAGCTTGGTCAATAAATTAAAATTAGAAAAACTGTATTTAAGTTGCCAAAGGATTGCATTTAATAATGATAGTTTGATGTACTTAAATTTATTTCAAGATAAGAAGTTTGATAATAATGATTTTTATGACACGGATCATTTAAATGAAAAAGGAGCTGAAAAATGTTCTAAGATTTTAAATCAGTTTATTGCAGAAGATTCTAAAGAATTATAAAATAAAAGCTAAAAATAAATGTTCAAGATGCTTGATAAAATACTCCATTCAAAACTATTTTGGTTTACTAAAAACAGAGAAATAAAACTTCTGATTATTATTGGTGTTTTATATCGCATTTTTATAATGTGCTTTTATCAAGATGGAAATATTTTTCCTGATAGTTGGGGATTTATTTCATTAGGCGATCAAATGCTTGATTTTGATTTAAAATGGTACACTGGCGAAAGAAGTCCTGGTTATCCATTACTTTATTTTTTTGCATTTGGTTCTTTGACATTAACATTGCTTTTTCAATTCGGCATTGGAGTTATTACATCGGTTTTTTGGTATAAAACCTTATTGAATTTGAATTTCAATATTAAGAATAGTTTTTGGATTGTATTATTTTTAGAAAGCTTTATTCATGTTTTTTTATATGAAAGTTCCTTTTTGGTAGAAACGCTGGCTTTGTTTTTGATCAGTGTTGTTTTTTATATTTTAACTAATGCTTATTTAGAAAAAAGAAGTTTAAAAAAAGAAGTTTTACTGAGCTTTTTATTGGGGTATCTGGTGTTAGTGAAGCCATTTTTTATATACATTCCTTTCATAATATATGGATTTTCACTTCTAAAAAACTTTAAGTTTTCAAATTTTTTAAGTCAAAAAATAATCATTCTTGTTTTTCCTTTAATTGCTTATTTGGGTTGGTCGTATGTTAATAAAATCAATACAGGATATTTTGTTTCTACCACTTATTATGGACTGAATATTTCACAAAACTGCGTTTATTTTGCAGAAAAAGGGCCCAAAGAATATCAGTGGATTAGTGATTCTTATGTGAAACACCGCGAAATTTCTATAAAACAAAAAGAAGACGTGGCAATGACCATTTGGAGATCGTATGCAAGTGGTGATTTTGACTATAAGTGTTACAATTTTGCTGATCTTTCTAACGAATTAGGTAAATATGGAAAAGCAACAATTGCCGAAAACCCCAAAGACTATTTTGAGCAAGTAGTTACAAAGTCCTGGTTTGATTTTTGGAAAATATTCGGCAAAGAAGTTTTTAAACCATTTCGAGTAGATTTTGTAGACAGCATAATGAATAAAGTATGGTTTGTTCAAAAAATGATTTTACTCAGTTTTAAACTTAGCTTTTTGATATTGATGCCTTTTTATTTATTTAAATTTTTGAGAGACAGAAAACTCACCAACGAATTGATGATTGTAGTCATTGTTTTTGCAACTTCAGTTCTTCAAGGCCTTGTGACTTATGGAACTAATTCAAAATACAGTTTTCCCTTTGAATATTTGATGATTATCGTCGTATTGCTTTTTGTCAAGCGATACATTCGGTTTTCTAAATTTCTAAATAAAATACTAGAGTAAAAAATAAATTAAAATAAAATCATTTTTTCCAATTATTTAGATATTCTTCTGCAATTTTGATATAATGATGTTCTTTTTCAACAAAATTTCGGGCATTTTTTCCTATATTTTCAATCTCTTCAGGATTTTCAATTAACTCAGATAGTTTAGCAATGATGTCAGCAACATCAGGCAAAGCGTTGATTGCAACACGATTTGATAAATTATAATAATCATAAAATTCTGTTTCAGCTCCGGTGAAAACAACTTTTCCTTTAGCCATCGCTTCTAAGGCAGAATAACCTTGGTCAAAACTATAAATTTGATCTAAGATAATTGTGGCTCGATCCTGTAGCAAAATGTATTGATGGTATGGAAGGCTGTCAGAAGATATAATCTCAATTTTATTTTTATATTTTGTTGCTATAACAGCAAGTGCTTCTTCAAACAGATCACTTCCTTTTTTTACAAAAGAATATTTGTTTTTACCGTGAAAAATTACAATTTTTGAATTCTTCTGAAAATAAACAGGAGTAATCTTGTCAGTGTTTACAGGGTTTGGAATCATCTTGAAATGAAATCCTTCTTTTTCTAAAGGGATTTTATAGTCTAAATCTGAGGCAAAAACAGCATCGCATTCCTTTAGAAGGAAATTAAAAAGTTTTCGGTAAGGAGCGGTATTGTATTTAAGCGTATAATTATAATAATTTCTTAAATCAGGATTTTTTAAAAACGGTGTCATTACTGAGTAACGCAATTTGTTTTTTAAATGAAAATCAACAATTGGAGTTTCGTCTCCGCAAACAAGAAGGAACTTTTTAGTGTTCTGCTCAAATAATTTTGTATAAAGTTTTATCTGAAAATTGGGTTGTGTTTCAATCGCATCAGAATTGATTAATTGTATAACATCGTAGTTCTTAAGTTGAGGCAAAATCTTTTTAAATCGATACCCTCTTTCCCAAGATTCTAAATCAAGAGTGATTATTTTTTTAGTTATTTTATTTAAAAGTCGAAAAGCATAAAACTTTGAAAATTTTGACGAAATTGAAAAATCTACCGGAAATTTTTTAAAGTCATCGCCTGTTCCAATGATATGAACTTCGTGCCCCAAAGCGACAAGACCTTCTTTAAGAGAATTGTGCAGTCTGCTGAACTCTCCCACCAATAGAATCCTCATAAATGTTTATATTTGTTTCAAAAATAATTAAAATATAGTAAGAAATGCATCAAAAAAAAATATGTTTGATAGGTAACAATCTTTCAAATGGAGGTGCTGATAAAATTCACGCGATATTGTCAAATTATTTTTTTAGCCAAGGAATTGAGGTACATAATGTCATTTTAATTGATTGCGTGACTTATCAGTTTTCAGGTGACTTATTAAATCTCGGAACGATAAAAAATGGTGGTTTGATTCTAAGCAATTTTAATAAATTTTTGAAATTGCGACGTTTTTTAAAAGCAAATAAATTTGATTACATCATCGATTTCAGAATGAGAAACAATCAATTAAAAGAATTTATACTTTCAAAGTTTCTCTTTAATTCCCCATTCATACCTACCATACATAGTTACAAAACCGAATGGTATTTTCCGAAAAATCTTTTTTTAGCCTCTAAAATCTTTACAAAAGCCTACGGAATTGTATCCGTTTCAAAAGAAATTGAACTTAAAATAAGTCAAACATACAAGTACAGAAACGTAAAAACGATATACAATCCTTTAGAAATAGAAAAAATTGAACAATTATCGTTAGAAAAAAATGAATTAGATTTCCAATATATTATTGCTGTCGGAAGAATGGTTTTTGATAACAATAAGCAATTTGATAAATTGATTCAAGCGTATTCTAAATCAAAATTGCCGTCTAAAAATATCAAATTACTATTACTTGGCAACGGACCTCAAAGAGAATCATTAGAACAATTGGCTTTGGCCAAAAAACAGCAAGACAATGTGGTTTTTTTAGGTTTTCAAAATAATCCATTCAAATATTATAAAAATGCTAAATTCTCAGTTTTAACCAGCAAGAATGAAGGTCTTCCTAACACGATTACAGAAGCATTAGCTTGTGGGATTCCGGTGATTTCTTTTGATTGTAAATCAGGACCGAGCGAATTAATTAAAAATAGAAAAAACGGGATATTAGTTGAAAACCAAAATTTTGACAAGCTTATTTTGGCGTTTAACGAGATGATTGAAAATAATGAATTGTATGATTTTTGTAAAAGCAACGCAAAAGAAAGTGTCAATCGTTTTTCTGTAGATAAAATAGGAAAGCAATGGTTGGATTATTTGAACATCAACTAATGATAAACTGAAAAAAGAATATTTTTTCGTTCTAAATATTTTTTAATTGAAAACAACTTTTGAAGAATTGAAACAGGAAGCGAGATAAGAATTTTTGTTTTAAACGGAATGTTTTTTCGGTCAATATTCTCAATATAATAATTGAAAGTAGTCAAGTCACCGGCCAATTTGTGCTTGATTGCAAATTCCAGACGATACAAATCTAAGTATTTTTTTAAAGATAAGTTTGTTTTTTCTTCCTCTTTAAATTCATCAAATTTCGCAAATTTTCGCTTTAAAGTATTGGAAAGCGAAATTCTGTTTTCAGCATCAAGAACGTGCCTCGAAGAAATTTCTGTATCCAACGCCACTTTATATTTTAAGGCGATTCTTAGCCACAAATGAGTGTCTTCACCGGCTCCTAAAGTTATTTTTGTATCGAAACAACCAACTTTGTTAAAAACGATTTTAGGTATTGCTACAGCAGAAGTCCAAGCGATTCTATCGATATAACTCGACTTGAAAAAATCTTTTACAATTCCTTTCCAAGGAAATTCAGGAATAGCAACAAAAAAAGGTTTTACGATTTTATTGGTATTATAAAAACGTTCATAATTGGTGCAATAAAGACCACATTCAGGAAATTGATTGTAAAGTTGAAATAAGTTTTCCAAATGATTCGGATACCAGTAATCATCCGCATCTAAAAAAGCAATAATTTCTCCATTTGCCTTTTTAATCCCAAAATTTCGTGTTGCAGAAACACCTTCATTTTCTTTCGAAAAATAGCGAATCCGATTATCATTAAAATTTAAAACTTTTTCTTCACTTTTATCTGTAGAGCCATCATTAATAATCAAAATTTCAAAGTCAGAAAAAGTCTGATTCAAAGCGCTTTTTAAAGTCGTTTCGATGAAATTTTCTTTATTGAATAATGGAATGATTACCGAAAATAAAGGCATATTATTTTGTTTTTAAAGCCATAAAATAACCCAATCGATACAAATCAAAAACAAACATCGAAGGATTTTTTCCAAGTAAATTCTTTAAAAATGATTTTTTAAAAGTTTTGTAAAAAAACAGATACAAACCTTCTAAATTGTATTTTTTAAACTTTTTAAATTTCTCAGAAAGTCGTACATATTCAGAAGAAAGCAACTTGTTTTCAATCAAATAATCCAAACCTTGCAATGATTCTTCTGATTTTTTTAAAAAAACCAAACTGCTTTCCAAGCCATTGTGAATTATCGGGTTTTCAATGTGAATCACCTCGATTTGAGCCTGTTTTAAATCAAACGAAAACAAGGTGTCTTCGTGTCTTAAATTCGGAATATTTTCATTGAATTTTACTTTCTCAAAAACTGATTTAGATATCAAGAAATTCAAAGTCAAAAATGACAAATAATTGTTTTCATTGCGTTTTTCAACCGAAAGTGCTTCACGAGAATTCCCATAAACCCAGCGTAAAACCTGATTTTTTTCAGGTTTTTCTTCTTGATAACGAATCCCGCCATAAACTGCTTTTTCTTCTGAATTGATATGAGAAAGATACGTTGAAATAAAATTTTCTGAAACTGGAATCACATCAGCATCTAAAAAAAGCAGATTTTCATATTTTGCTTTCTTTGCCAATAAATTCCTAATAGCGCTTCGTCCAATATTTTTTTCTAAAATAGAGTAGGAGCAATTATTTAAAAAGTTGGTTTGCTGGTTTTCAGAATGAAATTTTTCAGAACCGTCATCCAGACAAATAATTTCAAAAGAAACAGTGGACTTTTCAAGCTGTTCGAATAAAATCGAAACCAGCGGAAAAACATTGTAATTATATGTCGGAATTAAAACCGAAATCATTAGACCGTTCTCTGAACCACTTCAAAAACAGAACCGCTGTCGCATTTCAACGTTTTTGCAGGATATTTCATCAAAAGGGCATAATCGTGCGTCGCCATAATAATCGTTTTTCCGTTCGCGTTAATTTTGCGCAAAACTTCCATAACTTCAACGCTCGTTTGCGGATCAAGATTTCCCGTCGGTTCGTCGGCAAGAATAATTTCAGGGTCGTTTAAAAGTGCCCTTGCAATCGCAATACGCTGTTGTTCACCCCCTGAAAGTTGGTGTGGCATTTTATATGCAAAATGTTTCATACCCACTTTTTCAAGTACTTCCTCAATTTTTGCCTGCATTTCATTTTTGTCCGTCCAGCCTGTCGCTCTCAAAACAAAAACCATATTTTCGTTGATATTTCGATCCGGAAGCAACTTAAAATCCTGAAAAACAATCCCGATTTTTCTTCTCAAATACGGAATATTTTTCTCTTTTAACGCCGCCAAATCATAATCCACAATGCTTCCTTGACCTTCAGTTAAAGGCAAATCAGCATACAAAGTTTTCATCAAACTACTCTTTCCAGAACCCGTCTTTCCAATAATATAAATAAATTCTCCGTGATTTATCTCAATATTCACATTCATTAAAACAGGATTTTTATCTTGGTAAATATTTACATTTCTCAAAAAAAGCACAGGTTGCGACATAGTAATTTCGTTTATGTTGTAAAAGTAATAAGTTAAGCTACGGTTTCAAAATTTAATTGCAATTGATTGTTTTAAAATTTTTAGAAGCGAAACATCAGGTATTTTCAGCAAACGCAATTCCCGCTTTCTGCAGTAGTTTTTCTCCGAAAACGGAAGAAAAAGCTACTGCCGCCAATCGGGGCTATTAGAGAAACCATTTGAATTTTTTGGAAACGCCGGGACCAATATTACTTACAATGGTTGTCGTTGACCTAAAAATCGGCTCAATCAAATTTAATTTATTTCCATTTATTTTACGTTTTTTTTAAACCTAATTCCCTAAACCCCAAACCTCAAACCCTTTGCCTAAAAATGTTAAAAAGAATGTTTACAATAAACCCAAACCCGCTACCGTTATAAACTTAAGAATTTGATATATTTGAATTTTAAACAAAACCATCTAAAAATGCACAAAGTTTCAAGGTTATTTCTGCTTTTTTCTTTTGCCACAACCGCTCCGGTTTTTGCACAGCAATCAGCAATTTACACAAACGATTTAAGAGAATATAACAAGGCGGTTTCACTTTACAAAGAGAAACAATACCAAGCCGCACAAATTATTTTCGAGAAAGTGAAAGCCGAAAACGAAAATAAAAACTCAGATGTTGAAGCTGATTGTGCTTATTACATTGCCAATTGCGCCATTCGTTTAAACCAAGCCAATGCCGACCAATTGATGGAAGGTTTTGTAGAAGATTATCCAACAAGCACCAAGCAAAACCAAGCTTACATTGAAGTAGCGCATTATTATTTCGAACAAGGAAAATATCCGCAATCAATGAAATGGTTTGACAAAGTCGATGAAAGCACTTTAAGTCAAGACGATCGCGATAAATACAATTTTCAAAAAGGATATACTTTTTTTACTTCTGGAAATAAAAAAGAAGCGTCCAATTATTTCAACCAAGTGGTGAATTCTAAAGAATATGGTTCTCAAGCCAAATATTACTTAGGATTTATGGCGTATGAATCAGACGATTATACCAAAGCAACCAAGTTATTTGATGAAGTTTCGGGCGAAGAAAAATACCAAGACAAGATGTCTTATTTTCAGGCAGATATGAATTTTAAGCTGGGGAAATTTGACAAAGCCATCGAACTTGGAAAAGCGGCAATGGCCAAATCAAACGCGCTAGAAAAATCAGAATTGAATAAAATCATCGGAGAAAGCTATTTCAACTTAAAACAGTATGACAAAGCGATTCCGTATTTGAGTGAATACAAAGGGAAAAAAGGAAAGTGGAGCAACACTGACTTTTACCAATTGGGTTACGCTTATTACAAGCAAGGCGATTTTGAAAATGCCATTGCGCAATTCAACAAGATCATCGATGGAAAAGATTCGGTAGCGCAAAATGCGTACTACCATTTAGGGGAAAGCTACTTAAAGACTGATAAAAAACAGCAAGCCCTGAATGCGTTCAAAAATGCTTCTGAAATGGAATTTGATGCCAAAATCCAAGAAGATGCATATTTGAACTACGCCAAATTGAGCTATGAAATCGGAAATTCCTACCAAAGTATTCCAGGGGTTTTAAGCGGTTTTATTGAAAAATATCCAAATAATCCGAGCCGAGCCGAAATTGAAACGCTTTTGATCAATTCGTATATTACCTCAAAAAACTACAAAGAAGCCTTGGTTTTATTAGAGAAAAATAAAACTTCAAACAGGGAAGCGTATCAAAAAGTGACTTTTTACAGAGGTTTAGAATTATACACTGATGGAAGCTACCAAGAAGCACTTTCGATGTTTAAAAAATCGTTAGGAGAAAGAAGCAATGCGAAATTTACGGCTCGCGCCACTTTCTGGAAAGCAGAAACAGAGTATGTTTTGGGTAATTTCCAAGAAGCACTTTTAACCTATAAACAATTTACCGGAAGTGCCGAAGCTAAAAACACGCCTGAAAATAAAAACGTAAACTATAATATCGGCTACACGTATTTCAAGCTGAAAGAATACGACCAAGCAGCGACAAATTTTCAAAGCTACATTGCAGGTGCAAAGGATGACAAGGTTCGTTTGAATGACGCTTACCTTCGTTTAGGTGACAGTCAATATGTTACTGCAAAATATTGGCCTGCAATGGAAGCTTACAACAAAGCGATTGATATGAAAGGCATCGATGCTGATTATGCGGCCTATCAAAAAGCAATGAGTTATGGTTTTGTTTCCAGAAATGAAAAAAAGATTGAAGATTTCAACACTTTTATCGCAAATTTTCCAAAATCGCAATTGCGTGATGATGCTCTGTATGAATTAGGAAATACCTATGTAGCTGAAAATAAGATTGATCTTGCCATTAAAACCTATGATAAATTAATTGCAGAATACAAAGGAAGCTCGTATGCCTCAAAAGCAATTTTGCGTCAAGGTTTGGTGTATTACAATGCAGAAAAAGGGGATTTGGCGTTGACAAAATTGAAAAAAGTTGTGGCAGAATTTCCAAATACACCAGAAGCTCTGGAAGCCGTTTCAACGGCAAGATTAATTTATCTTGACAAAGGAAAAGTAGATGAATATGCTACTTGGGTTAGAACTCTAGATTTTGTAGAAGTTTCGGATGCTGAATTGGATAATGATGCTTTTGAAGTAGCAGAAAAACAATATCTTCAAAATAACTTGAAACCAGCTATTTCGGCATTGACTAGTTATGTGGCGAAATTTCCGAATGGTGTGAATTCATTAAAAGCCAATTTCTATCTGGCACAATCTTATTTTGCTGACGGATTGGAAAACAATGCGATTCCTAATTATGAATTCGTAATTGCAAAACCAAGAAACGAATTTACAGAACAGTCTTTGGCGCGTCTTTCTCAAATCCATTTGAAAAAAGCAGATTATGCAAAAGCGGTTCCGGTATTGAAAAGATTGGAAGCAGAAGCAGATTATCCTCAGAATATTACGTTTGCACAATCAAATTTGATGAAAGCTTTTTATGAGCAAAAAGATTATGATGACTCGGTGCTTTACGCCGAAAGAGTTTTGGCAAATGCAAAAACAGATGATAAAGTAAAAAGTGATGCGCAAGTGATCATAGCGCGTTCTGCCATAAAAATCAATAATGAAGCTAAAGCAAAAACGGCTTACGCAAAATTATTGACGATTGCCAAAGGAGAATTGGCAGCAGAAGCGCTGTACTATGATGCTTATTTCAAAAACAAGGACGGAAAGTTTGAAACTTCAAATACGGCCGTTCAAAAACTGGCAAAAGATTATTCTGGATATAAATATTTTGGAGCGAAAGGATTGGTGGTAATGGCTAAGAATTTCTATGGATTAAAAGACAGTTTCCAAGCGAATTACATTTTGGAAAGCGTCTTGAAAAACTTCAAGGACTATCCAGATGTTATTGAAGAAGCACAAAAAGAATTGGATATTATTAAAGGTGAAGAGGCAAAACGCAACTCATCGATTCAAAACTAATTTCATCTAATTCTAAATTTCAACACTTGTATTATGACAAATAAAATTCAATATAAAATTGCCTTTGTATTCCTTTTTGCAGGACTTCAAACCGCTTTTGCACAAAAAAAAGATGAAAATATCGGGACAGAAGTGGTAAACGTGGTGAAGCCTTACACGCCAACCATTTCTGACGCTTTCAAAGTAAAAGAAACCCCGACTTTAGAAGATGATGACAATACTAAAAAGGAAGAAATAAAATATAATATTTTCTCATTTCCGGTAGCGTCAACGTTCACGCCAGCCAAAGGTCGCGCGGCGGCGGTTGATAAATCAAAACAAGAAAAATTGTTCAGTAATTATGCGACGCTTGGCGTTGGAAATTATGGAACGCTAAATGCGGAATTGTTTGTTACTGAAAATCTAAATAAAAACGAATATGTGGGCGGCATGTTCCGTCACATTTCTTCGCAAGGCGGAATTGACGGTATTTTGCTTGACGACAAATTTTACAATACGACTTTAGACTTGACTTACGGAAACCAGCAAAAAGACTTTTCTTGGAATGTTGACGCAGGTTACCAACACCAAATTTACAATTGGTATGGTTTGAGAAATGACTTTGCAACAGATCTGGCTGATCCGCAAGACAGATTCAACTTGATTAACAGCATTGATCCGCAACAGACCTACCAAAATATTTATGTTGGAGCAAGATTTGCAGCAAAAGAAAGTATTTTTAAAGATGCGACCGTTAAATTCAATCATTTTTCAGACGCGTTCGGTTCTTCTGAAAACAGATTTTTTGTAACGCCAACCGTTGGTTTTGAAGTTTCGGGCCAAAAAGTTAACGCTAAATTCATTGTGGATTATTTGGGAGGTTCTTTCGAGAAAGATTATTTCGCTTTAGGTAATAGCATTGATTATGCTTACACTAACATCGGTGTGCAGCCGAGCTTTACGTACCAGCAAGATGATTTGACAGTAAATTTAGGAGCCGGACTTTTCTATAGTATGGACAATGAGAACAGCGACAACAAGTTTTTTGTATATCCGCAGATTACTGCAACTTACAGAATTGTTGGTGACGTGATGATTGCGTACGCAGGAGCGGAAGGAAGCTTGAAGCAAAATACTTATAGAGATTTGGTACAAGAAAACTTCTTCGTTTCGCCAACTTTAGGAATTAATCCAACTGACCAAAAATATGATATCTATGTTGGAATGAAAGGAAAAATCGCAAACAACGTAGGTTTCAATATCAGAGGTTCTTATAAAAATGAAGATCAAAAAGCGATGTTTCTGAACAATCCTTACAATAATGAAAATGCAAATAAAGAAGGCTATGCCTTCGGAAATTCATTTGATGTAGTGTATGACAATGTAAAAACAATCAGTTTCTTCGGAGAGTTAAAAGCTGATTTTTCTAAAAATGTTTCTTTCGGCGTAAGCGGAACGTTCAGCAGTTACACTACAGATGTTCAGGCAGAAGCTTGGAATTTACCAGGATTACAAGTGAAAGCAAATCTTGATTTCAATATTACTGAGAAGTTATATGCAGGAACAAGCGTATTTTTCGTAGGAGAAAGAAAAGATATTTTTAGCTACACTTCTTTGTTGAGAGATGAAAGTGTGACAACAACTTTAGATAGTTATTTCGACCTAAACGCACACGTGGGTTACAAATACAACGAAAGATGGACCATGTTTTTGAAAGGAAATAATTTGGCAAGCCAAGACTACCAAAAGTGGTTGAATTATCCGGTTCAAGGAATTCAAGTTTTGTTAGGAGCCAGCTACAAGTTTGATTTCTAAAAAGAAATTAATTAAATTACTTTTACCGCAGATTCACAGATAATTTAAAATCTGCGAATCTGCGGTTTTGTTTACAGTAAAATTGCGTTCCGAAAAAAATATGACAAATGACTTTCAAAGAAAAAATCCTTCACTATTACAAACAATTGGTTCAAGATAAAATCGATGTCTTTCACGATATGATTTCTAATTTAACCGAAGACGCCAAAAACGACGCCAAAGGTTCTGCCGGAGACAAACACGAAACGGCGTTGTCCATGATGCATTTGGAACAGGAAAAATTGAATCATAAGATTAAGGAATATTTAGAGCAAAAAGATGTTTTAGATAAAATTGACGCGTCAAAACCAAACAAAATTATCGCTCTTGGAAGCTTGATCAAAGCCAACGGAATTTTATTATTTATGTCTTCGGCCTTGCCAAAAATAAAAATTGAAGATAAAAACATAATCGCACTTTCGCCAAAATCACCATTAGGAAGCAAATTAATGGGACAACAAGTTGATTATACTTTTGAAATAAACGGAACAAAATACCTAATAGAAAGCGTAGAATAGCAGTGAAAAGTTAGATGTTAATGCTGAGAAGCATTTCAGAAACAGGTTTTAAATAGCTTATGATATAATTGCAAACGTAAAATCTGCCAAAATAATCATTCAAATAAAAAGAGCCATTCCATTCGGATGGCTTTTTTTATGATTTAAAACTAAAAGTATATTTCAAGTGCAGTTTGTGTTTCAAATTTGAATAAAATTTTGTTTATAAGTTTTAATTTATAGCTAAAAATTAAAATAAGCTTTATTAAATAAAACAAATGACCCAAATTTGCTTCAACAAAATAACCAATTAAATAACCAAGATTAAAATTTAAAGATATGTGTGGAATTTTAGCAATTATAGGAAAAGGAAAAGATGAAGCGTTAGTAAAACAACTTTCTAAAAGAATGTCACATCGCGGACCAGACGAAAGCGATTTGCATGTTACCGAAAACGGGCACATCTTAAGCCACGAACGTTTGTCAATCATCGATTTGCATTCAGGAAGACAGCCCATCAAAGGAACAAAAAACGCTTATATGGTTCACAACGGAGAAATCTACAACCACCAAGAATTGAGAGAAACCGTTTTGAAATCACACAGTTTTCGTACAAAATCTGATTCTGAAGTAATTGTGCATTTGTACGAAGAATTCGGTTATGACTTTTTAAATAAATTGGACGGGGATTTCGCTTTCGTAGTTATTGACGGCGATGATTTCATTGCAGGAAGAGATGCAATTGGCGTGAAGCCTTTGTATTATGGACTGGACGAAAGAGGACGCGTTTATTTTTCTTCAGAAATGAAACCCATCGCAGACCAATGTAAAACATTTGCAACTTTCCCTCCTGGACATTATTACACACCGAAAACAGGTTTCGTAAAATATTACAAACCAGAATATGAAGATTACACAAAAGCAACCGAAGCTTTAGATTTGACTGACATTCGCGAGTCATTGACCGAAGCAACACGCAAAAGGTTAATGAGCGATGTGCCAATCGGCGTTTTGCTTTCTGGCGGCTTGGATTCGTCTTTGACATCCTCAATTGCGGCACGCTTGTTAAAAGAAAAAGGAAAAAAATTACACTCGTTCTCTATCGGATTGGATGCCGAGGCTCCAGATGCAAAAGCTGCGCGAAAAGTTGCCGAATTTTTAGGGACAGAACATCATGAAATCCATTTTACCATTGAACAAGGAATCGAGATTCTTGAAAAATTAATCTGGCATTTAGAAACTTATGACGTGACATCCGTGAGGGCAAGCACGCCAATGTATTTCCTTTCAAAAGCCATTACTGATTTAGGTATAAAAGTGGTATTGTCGGGAGAAGGAGCAGATGAAATCTTCGGAGGTTACCTGTATTTTAGAAACGCGCCTTCCACAGAAGATTTCCAAAAAGAAACGATTGAAAGAGTTCAGAAATTATTTACAGCCGATTTACTTCGTGCTGACAAATCAACAATGGCGCACGGTTTAGAAGCTCGTGTTCCGTTTTTGGATAAAGCATTTTTAGATTTGGCAATCAAAATCCAGCCCGAAGAAAAACAGCCAAAAACATACGATGGCGTTGAAAAATACATCTTGAGAAAAGCGTTCGATACGCCAGAAGATCCTTATTTGCCACAAGAAGTTTTGTGGAGACAAAAAGAGCAGTTTTCTGACGGAGTTGGTTACAACTGGATCGACCAATTGATCGACTATTGTTCTACTCAAATCACTGATTATCAATTGGAACATGCAGGAGAAAGATTTACGTATAACACGCCTACGACCAAAGAAGCGTATTTTTATAGAGCTATTTTCCACAAACATTTCCCGCAAGTGAGCGCGGCGCAAACGGTGCGAAAATGGATTCCGAAATGGCAAGAAAACCAAGACCCAAGCGGACGCGCCAATGCAGCGCACGTGCAAGCGGACACTGCCATTGCAAAACCAGGTGTTATTGCTTAAATTTCAAATTAGAAGTTTTGTTTGTTGGTTAAAAAAAGCGTCGCTGTAAAGTGGCGCTTTTTTTGTTTTTGAAGCGAAAGTTCAGTCTGTTTCAGGAACGGCAGTTCCCGCTGGAGGAACTCGCTTTAAACCTGCTTCGCTGCCAGGTTTAAGAGCTCAAGCAATTCCACCATCGGGGCTATTTGAGATTGGTTTTCGCTTTTTTGTTGTCTTTTGAATAATTATGTGGCAACAGTTGTCGATTCTGATTTCGCATTGGTGACAATTTTTCCAAAAATGCCTAAGGTTGCTCAGATAGCCCCGATGGCTCGATTGTTTGAGCTCATTTTTCTGCGATGTAAGGCAGAAAAACAGCGAGTCGTGCCAGCGGGAATAGGGAAGGCTGAAAATGCCAAATGATTCGCTTCAAATATTTCTTTTTCCCATCGAATAACAAAAATGTTCGCAATGGTGTATGCTGTATTTTTTAAGTTGAAATCGTGTAATTCAAAACGTTTAATTTATAACTTATACCCAATAAAATGTTGATAACTTAAGTGCTAAAGTCGGCTTTTAAGGCGGTATATCGCCCTCGTTTTTATATATTTGTTCGTTAAACATAAAATTACCTTTTTTAGACAAATTTATATGAGCGAAGAAATCAAGAAGAACAATTATTCAGCCGATAGTATTCAAGCATTAGAAGGGATGGAGCACGTGAGAATGCGTCCGTCGATGTATATTGGAGATGTAGGTGTAAGAGGTTTGCACCATTTGGTTTATGAAGTTGTCGATAACTCAATCGATGAGGCGATGGGTGGCCATTGCGACACCATTTCAGTTGCTATTAATGAAGATAATTCAATCACTGTAGAAGATAACGGTCGTGGTATTCCAGTTGATATACATAAAAAAGAAGGCGTTTCGGCACTTGAGGTTGTAATGACTAAAATTGGTGCTGGAGGAAAATTCGACAAAGATTCTTACAAAGTTTCTGGGGGGCTTCACGGTGTTGGGGTCTCTGTAGTAAATGCCTTGTCAAATCACTTGAGAGCTACGGTTCATAAAGATGGAAAGGTTTATGAGCAAGAATATGAAAGAGGAAAAGCGATGTATCCGGTTAAGCAAATCGGAGAAACAGATAAAAGAGGAACAATTGTTACTTTTTACCCAGATGATACGATTTTTACGCAGACCGTAGAGTTTTCTTATGATACATTGTCAGCGCGTATGCGTGAGCTTTCTTATTTGAACAAGGGGATCACCATTACTTTTACGGATAAAAGAGAAAAAGACGATAAAGGCGAATTTATCTGCGAAGTTTTTCATTCGACTGAAGGTTTGAAAGAATATATCCGTTTTTTGGATGGTAACCGCGAGCCGATTATTTCGCACGTGATCAGTATGGAAAGCGACAAGGGAGAAATTCCTGTTGAGGTGGCTTTGATTTACAACACGAGTTATTCTGAAAATATTTTCTCTTACGTAAATAATATCAACACGCACGAAGGAGGAACGCACTTGCAAGGTTTTAGAACCGGTTTGACCCGTTCTTTGAAAAAATATGCAGATGCTTCTGGGCTTTTAGATAAACTGAAATTTGAGATTACCGGTGATGACTTCCGTGAAGGATTGACTGCGATTATTTCGGTTAAAGTCCAAGAGCCACAATTTGAAGGACAGACAAAAACAAAGCTTGGAAACAGAGAAGTGGTTTCTCCAGTAAGCCAGGCTGTTGGCGATATGGTTGAAGCGTATCTGGAAGAAAATCCGAATGATGCCAGGGTTATCGTTCAAAAAGTCATCTTGGCTGCACAGGCTCGCCACGCTGCGAAAAAAGCGCGTGAAATGGTGCAAAGAAAAACCGTTATGGGTGGCGGTGGATTGCCAGGGAAATTATCAGATTGTTCTGAGCAAGATCCAGCAAAATGTGAAGTTTTTCTTGTCGAGGGAGATTCTGCGGGCGGTACTGCAAAACAAGGCCGTGATAGAATGTTTCAAGCGATTTTGCCATTGCGTGGTAAGATTTTGAATGTTGAAAAAGCAATGCACCATAAGGTTTTCGAGAACGAGGAGATTCGAAATATCTTCACGGCTCTTGGGGTAACCATCGGTACTTCGGAAGATTCAAAAGCATTGAACTTAGAAAAATTAAGATACCATAAAGTAGTGATTATGTGTGATGCCGATGTCGATGGTTCTCACATTTCTACCTTAATATTAACCTTCTTCTTTAGGTTTATGAAAGAGTTGATTGAAAACGGCCACGTTTATATCGCAACTCCACCTTTATATTTAGTGAAGAAAGGAAACAAAAAAGAATATGCTTGGACAGATGTGCAACGCGATGAGATTACAGAAAGACTTGGCGGCGGAACGAATATCCAACGATATAAAGGTCTTGGAGAGATGAATGCTGAGCAATTGTGGGAAACTACATTGAATCCAGGTTTCAGGACTTTGCGCCAGGTTACCATTGACAGTCTTGCAGAAGCGGATAGGGTTTTCTCCATGTTGATGGGTGATGAGGTGCCGCCTCGTCGTGAATTCATCGAGAAGAACGCAGTGTATGCTAAGATTGATGCTTAAAAAGTTTAATCGGTTAGTCATTTATTCGTAAATGATTAACCGATTTTTTATTTTGACCAAACCAAAAACAAACGAATAAACAAATATATAAATATGAAAGTTACAGTAGTAGGTGCCGGTAACGTTGGAGCAAGTTGTGCAGACGTTATTTCATACAGAGGAATTGCAAGCGAAGTAGTTTTGTTAGATATTAAGGAGGGTTTTGCCGAAGGTAAAGCAATGGATTTGATGCAATGTGCTACAAATACAGGTTTTAATACTCAGATTACAGGAGTTACAAACGATTATTCTAAAACTGCCAACAGTAATGTTGTGGTGATTACTTCAGGAATTCCAAGAAAACCAGGAATGACAAGAGAAGAATTGATCGGAATCAATGCTGGAATCGTGAAGTCAGTGGCAGAAAATGTCTTGAAATTTTCTCCAGAAGCAATTATCGTAGTTGTTTCAAATCCAATGGATACGATGACGTATTTGACTTTAAAAGCAACAGGTCTTCCAAAAAACAGGATCATCGGAATGGGTGGCGCCTTAGACAGCTCTCGTTTCAGGTATTATTTGTCAAAAGCTTTAGATAAGCCGTCAAATGATGTTTCTGCCATGGTAATTGGTGGCCATGGAGACACAACAATGATTCCGTTGACACGATTGGCTTCTTATAACGGTATCCCGGTTTCGGAATTTCTTTCGAAAGAAGAATTAGAAAAAGTTGCTGCTGACACGATGGTTGGCGGTGCAACTTTAACAGGTTTGTTAGGGACTTCCGCTTGGTATGCGCCAGGAGCTTCAGTAGCTTATTTGGTGGACAGTATCTTGAATGACCAAAAGAAAATGATTGCCTGTTCAGTTCTTTTGGAAGGAGAATATGGGCAAAATGACATCTGTTTGGGTGTTCCTTGCATCATTGGAAAAAATGGAATTGAACAAATTCTTCCAATCAATTTAGACGAAAATGAAAAAGCATTATTGGCTAAAAGCGCCGATGCTGTAAGAAATATGAATGCTGATTTAAAATCAGTTTTGGCATAATTTTTACCTTATAAATTAAAAGACTGCTTCTTGCAGTCTTTTTTTTATGATATAATTAGTAAATTAATTGGTTAATCTTTTGGTTAATTATATATTTGCTCGTTTTAAAAAAAGGGAATAACTCAAGTTGTTGCATCTGTTTAAGGTAACTGCTTGATTTAGTCTGTTTTATTTGTTTAGAAACAAAATAAAAAGAAACTTAATTAATTTTTAGTAATAATGCAGAATAGAGGACTCGTTAAATTTTTTGCAATTTTATTTGCATTGGTAAGTATTTACCAACTTTCTTTCACATTCGTAGCCAATGGTATTAAAAGTGATGCAAAAGCTTTTGCTAATGGAGATGAGAAGAAAGAATTAGAATACCTAACTTCAAAAGAAAAAGAGATTGTTTATAATCTTGGATTCACAAAGTTTACGTACAAAGAAGTTGCAGACAAGCAAATCAACAAAGGTCTTGATCTTGAAGGTGGTGTTAACGTGATTTTACAGATCTCTGTAAAAGACGTTTTGAAAACGCTTTCAAATGATTCAAAAAACCCAGTTTTCAACAAAGCTTTAAGTGAAATTGATGCCACAAGAACGGGTAACCAAGATCCAATTGATGCCTTTTTTGCAGCTTTTGAACAAGAATCTAAAGGAACAGTAAAATTAGCTGAAATTTTCGCTCACCGTAATCTTGAAGAAGTTACGTTCAATATGACCGATGCTCAAGTTAAAACTATTGTTAAAAGAAAAGTTAGCGAATCTGTTGATAGTGCTTTTAGAGTATTGGCAGAGCGTATAGATAAATTTGGCGTAGTGCAGCCAAACATTCAAAAACTTGGCGAATCAGGAAGAATCTTAGTTGAGCTTCCAGGTGCTAAAGACGTGGATCGTATTAAAAAATTATTACAAAGTACAGCTCAATTAGAGTTTTGGGAAACGTATAAAGCTCAAGAAATGGGTAATTTCTTGATGGCAGCTAATGACGCTTTGAAAAAAACGGAAGTTGCTGTAAAAGCTCCTGAGACTGCAAAAATAGCTAATGATACCATCGGTAAATTGTTGACTGATGCTAAAGATTCTACAGCAACAGCTGATCAAGGTCCTTTAGTAGAGAAAATGGTTGCTTTTGGTGGCGGACCAATCCTTGGATATTTTTCTTCAAAAGATACGGCTGCTGTAAATGGATATTTGAAAAAAACCGAAGTAAAATCTTTACTTGGTGGTGAGCAACGTTATGCTAAATTTGTTTGGGGTAAACCAACTTCAATCAATATATTAGACCAACAAATCGTTGATCCGGCGAAATCTCCAAATTCTAAAAAAGTTGAAGTTCTTGAATTATATGCTTTAAAAGGTAACAGACAAAACCAACCAGCAATGAGTGGTAGCGTTGTGACTGATGCAAGTGATAAATTTGACCAGTTTGGAAAACCATCTGTTGAGATGGTAATGAACAGTAGAGGTGCTAAAGACTGGGAAGCCTTGACAGGAAAAGCGTATACAGAACAAGGTTCTATTGCAATTGTTCTTGATAACGTAGTTTATTCTGCTCCTGGAGTTACTAGTGGTGCCATCACAGGTGGTGTTTCTCAAATTACAGGTAACTTTGATATTTCTGAAACTAAAGATTTAGCAAATATTTTAAGAGCTGGTAAATTGCCTGCAAAAGCAGATATCGTTCAGTTTGACGCTGTTGGACCATCTTTAGGTCAAGAAGCGATTGATAGTGGTATTAATTCAGCTTTAGTTGGATTGTTATTGGTATCGCTTTGGATGGTAGTTTATTATGGTAAAGCAGGTTGGATTTCAAATATTGCTTTAATTATAAACTTACTTTTCTTATTCGGAATTCTAGCAAGTATCGGAGCAATTTTGACACTGCCAGGTATTGCGGGTATCGTTTTAACAATGGGTACAGCAGTTGATGCTAACATCATTATTTATGAAAGAGCAAAAGAGGAATTAAGAGATGGAAAAACACTTGATGAGGCTATTAAAGAATCATTCAGTTGGAGAGGTGCGATGTCATCTATTACAGATGCAAACGTTACGCACATTTTAACCGGAGCAGTTCTTTTTATCTTTGGTACAGGACCAATTAAAGGTTTTGCTACAACTATGTTAATTGGTATTTTTACGTCTTTATTTACTTCTATCTTTATTACAAGAGTTTTGTTAGAATGGAGTGCTTCTAAAAATCACGATTTAAAATTTGTAACTTCAATATCTAAAAACTGGTTTAGAAATTTCAATTTCGATTTCTTAGGGAAAAAGAAAATCTCTTATGCAATCTCAAGTGTAATTGTTATTGGTAGTTTCGCTTCATTGTTTATCAATGGGCTTGATGAAGGTGTTGATTTTGTAGGAGGAAGAACCTACCAGGTGCGTTTTGAAAAACCAGTTGAAGCTTCAACTGTTGCTGATGAGCTTTCTGATGCTTCAGCTTTCGGAAGCGGTGTTCAAGCAAAAGTACTTGGAGATAAAGAACAATTGAAAATCGTTACCAAGTTTAAAATCGAAGATCCAAGTTCTGAAGCGGATGTTGAAGCAAATACAATCCTTTTTAAAACATTGAAAAAATATTATGGAAACGATATCACTTACGAGAAATTTGTAAACGCTTATGATGGAAAAACCATTGGAGTTGTTTCTTCTTCAAAAGTAGGTCCGGCAGTTGCAAAAGATATTAAAACAAATTCAGTTTGGGCGGTTCTTGGTGCAATGGCAGTTGTTTTCCTTTACTTGATGGTGTCGTTTAGAAAATGGCAATATAGTTTAGGTGCAATTGCAGCGGTAGCGCATGACGTTATCTTTGTATTAGGTATCTATTCATTATGTTATAAATTCATGCCTTTCCACATGGAAATGGACCAGCACTTTATCGCGGCTATCTTAACCGTTATTGGTTACTCAATGAATGATACTGTAATTGTATTTGACAGAGTTAGAGAGTATTTAGCAGGTAAAACAAAAGGTAATTTTAATGAAATCGTAAATAGATCGATCAATACAACAATGTCAAGAACAATCAATACATCTTTGACGATGATAATCGTATTGTTGATTATGTTTGTATTTGGAGGAGAATCGATTAGGGGATTTATCTTCGCGATGTTGATTGGTATAGTTGTTGGAACGTACTCTTCATTGTTTATCGCAACTCCAATTCTTGTGGATTCAATCTCAGATGCTGAGCACAAAAGAATTGAAGATTTGCACAACAATCCAATTGAAGAAAAAGTTTAATAGCTAAACTCTTAGATATAAAAAGACCCAAGAAATTGGGTCTTTTTTTTGTTTGTATCAGTAGGTCTTGTTCTAGTTTCTTTTCTGGAAATAAAATATTCTAACCTGATTTGTATTTGTAAATTGGTACGAGTGTCTTTAGTCAATTAGCTGTTTTATAATAATTCCCTAGAAACGGACAAACTAGAGTTTCGGAAAAATTATAATTTAAAAATTTTACAAAAGTATTTCTCATCAAGTTTGGATACCACAATGTTTTTGTGGATTGATCCATACTTGTTCGTTCAATCAATGTCTTTTTCTTGATATAAGCGACGATTTGTTTTGTAATAGACATCTAGCTTTCTTTCCTGTAATTCGTATAAACAAAGCATAAAAAAAGAGAGCTATGAAGCTCTCTTGATAATATATTAAAGGATAACAAATTTAAATAATGGCAGGTTTCTTTTTAGCATTAAACATTAGAATTAAGCCAATAATAATAAACGGAATACTTAGCCATTGACCTGTTGAAAACAAACCTAATTGTTCTTCAATTCCGCCTTGTGATTCTTTTACATATTCAACAATAAAGCGAACGGTCCATAAAAGCACTAAAAATACACCTAACAAATACCCTGATTTTTCTCTTGCTTCTGTTTTCCAATACAAGTAAAATACAACAGCAAAAACTAATACGTAACCAATAGCCTCATACAATTGGGCAGGATGTTTTGCCGGAACTCTCTGTAAAATAGCACTATATTCCGGATTTGTTGCAATTTGATTGTAAGCTTCGTTTAAGTTTTGAGCCTTTGTTTCAATCATAGCCACATTTGGCTTAATGCTATCTCTTAAAAACTTGATTCCAAACGCAGAATTGGTTTCATAACCTACAATTTCAGAGTTGAAAAAGTTTCCTAATCTTACAAAAATAGCACCACTCGCAACCGGAATCACGATCCTGTCCAAAATCCATAATAAAGGTCTTTTGATAACATTTTTACTATAGAAATACATCATTATGATAATGGCAACTGCGGCTCCATGACTTGCCAATCCAGAAAACCCTGTAAATTCAAACTCTGGTTTTGTTTTAAACGGAAGAAAAACACTCCAGAAATCTTCTCTAAATAGTTCTGATTGATAAAAAATAACATGCCCTAAACGCGCTCCAATCAGCGTTGCGAAAAAAGTATAGATAAATAAGGTATCTAATTTTTCAATAGTTTCATTTTCACGTTCAAAGATTTTTTTCATCAAATACCATCCTAAAACGAAAGCCACTACGAACATTAGGCTGTAAAAACGAATTACAAAAAAACCTAAGTCAATACCTTCTGATGGATTCCAAACAATGTTTAGAGCTGTAGTCATATTTTTTATGTCTTAATTATGTGTAAAAATAAAGATTTGAATTTAATCGTATTCAAAAAAACGAGTTAATGTTTATGGCTGCACTTTTTTTCCGGAACCGGGTCATAACCTTTTCCGCCCCACGGATTGCAACTCAAAATTCTTTTTGCTCCTAAATAGCCACCTTTAAACAATCCATGAATCTGCAACGCTTCCAAGGTATATTGCGAGCATGTGGGTTCATAGCGGCAAGCCGAAGGCAGAAAAGGGGAGATGCCGGCTTGGTAAAACCGAATCAGCAAAACAAAGGGCGCTATGAGAATTCTTTTTAAAGTCAAAAAAATGATTTTAAACAAAAATGATGAAACCAACAGCTTCATCATTTTGTTTTAGTTTATAGAAAATGTCGTTCCTTCTTTTCCGTCTTTCAAATTGATTCCGAGGTCAGTCAATTGGTCCCGTATTTTATCCGAAAGGGCAAAATCTTTATTGGCTCTTGCTTCGTTTCGCATTCCGATCAGCATGTTGACCACGCTGTCTAATTTCTCGGTATTTCCAACTGCTTTTTCGCTTGATAAACCTAAAACATCGAATAAAAAAGAAGCCAATGTTTTGGTTAGTAACTCTAAATCTTCCGCGGTAAGCGTTGCTTTATTTTCTTTTAATAAATTGATATAACGGACTGCTTCAAAAAGCTGTGCAATTAAAATTGGCGTATTGAAATCGTCATTCATCGCGTCATAGCACAACGAAATCCAAGCTTGAAGGTCAATCGATGATTTGTCTGAAGGATTGATTTCTGAAATGGTATCAAAAGCTTCCATCAAACGAATGTAGCCTTTTTCAGCTGCGCCAATCGCATCATCCGTAAAATCCAAGTTGCTTCTGTAATGTGCCTGCAGCATAAAAAAACGAGCAACCGAAGGCGTATAGGCTTTGCTTAAAAACGGACTTCCCCCAGTATAAATCTCTCGCGGAAGAATATTATTTCCGGTTGATTTTGCCATTTTCTTGCCGTTCAAAGTAAGCATATTGGCGTGCATCCAATAGTTTACAGGAGATTCTCCCGTGCAAGCCTCATTCTGCGCAATTTCACATTCGTGATGCGGAAATTTCAAATCCATGCCGCCACCGTGAATGTCAAAATGATTCCCGAGGTATTTGGTGCTCATTGCTGTACATTCCAAGTGCCATCCTGGAAAACCATCGCTCCAAGGCGAAGGCCAACGCATGATGTGTTCAGGCTCGGCACGTTTCCACAACGCAAAATCCTGTGGATTTCTTTTATCAGACTGTCCGTCTAATTCACGGGTATTGGCAATCATATCTTCGATATTTCGACCGCTCAATTTTCCGTAATTATGTGTTTCGTTGAACTTTTTTACGTCAAAATAAATAGAACCGTTTGATTCATATCCAATTCCGTTTTCAACAATCTTCTTTATAATTTCAATCTGCTCAATAATATGTCCGGTGGCAGTCGGCTCGATGCTAGGCGGTAAAAAATTGAATTCCTTCAAGATTTCGTGAAAATCAACGGTATAACGCTGCACGATTTCCATCGGTTCTAATTTTTCAACACGCGCTTTCTTCGCAATTTTATCTTCGCCTTCATCCTCATCATCCACCACGTGCCCCACATCGGTAATATTTCGAACATACCGAACTTTGTAGCCAATGTGCTGCAGGTATCTGAAAACCACGTCAAAAGACATAAAAGTTCTCACATTTCCCAAGTGCACATTGCTGTAAACCGTCGGCCCGCAAACATACATTCCAACATTTCCTTCGTGCAAAGGCGTGAAAACTTCTTTTTCTCCTGAAAGAGAATTGTATATTTTTAGAGAATGAGCTTTATGTAAAGGCATATTTTTTTATTTTTTTAGAAGCTATTTCCTGCTGTTTATTTCAATCTTTTTGATCCATGTCTTTTTTTCTGCAGCAAAAAATAGCCCTGGCTTAAAAAAGGATTTCCATTTCCATCAGGGCTAGGGAAGTAGCTAATTTAAAACTTCGTGTCAAATTTAATGTAATCCAAGAATTCTCTGCGCGTAGCTTCTTCTTTAAATTTACCTCCAAATTCAGAAGTAACCGTGCTGCTTTCAATATCTTTAATTCCTCTTGAATTCACGCAAAGGTGTTTGGCATCAATAACGCAAGCCACATCTTGGGTGTTCAAAACTTGTTGCAGTTCTTGAACAATCTGCATGGTCAAACGCTCTTGAACCTGCGGACGTTTTGCAAAATACTCTACAATTCGGTTCATTTTAGAAAGGCCAACCACCCTTCCGTTTGAAATATACGCCACGTGGGCTCTTCCGATAATAGGAAGCAAGTGGTGTTCGCATGTAGAATATAAGGTGATGTTTTTTTCCACCAGCATTTCTCCATACTTATAATTGTTCTCAAAAGTAGAAGCGTTAGGTTTCTTGCCAGGATTTAGTCCTCCAAACAATTCCTTAACAAACATTTTGGCAACACGATTCGGCGTGCCTTTCATGCTGTCATCTGTTAAGTCCATTCCTAAAGTTAAGAGAATGTTTTCAACATCTTTTTTAATCAATTCAATTTTTTCGTCATCCCCAATTTCAAAAGCATCGCTTCTCACTGGATTTTGTGCCGTTGTTGCAATATGATTATCTCCAATTTCGTCTAGAAATTCTTCTTTATTTACCATCAGAAAATTTATGTAATTATAATGAGTATTTTAAGACAGCAAAGATAATTAATTTAAAGCAAACATTCTTTAAAGCTGTTAAATTTAAAAAAATCAAAATTTTAAGATAATTGTTTCTTAAATTTATGTAAATTTCGCACCTAAACTATACCGAAATGAGATCTAAAATTTTACTCTTATTATTAAACTGTCTGTTTTTTAGCACCTTGAGTGCTCAGAACGGCGGGATTAAAAATAATGTTAAAAAAAATGTAAATTCCACCAGTAGAAGTGCTTTGGCGGTTCTTTCTGCTAATTATTCTGTAATAAACAGCTCTTGTCCGTCAGCTAATGACGGCTCAATTACTGTTTATGGGGTAGGTGGAATTGCGCCCTATGTTTCATATTCTATATCAGGAACGGCTTCGCAAACTAATGCAAGTGGAGTGTTTACTTCTCTTGTGCCTGGAACCTATAATGTATTGGTAACGGATAGTAATGGAGATGCTGCCTCTTTAACCGGAATTGTAATTGCAGAAGCACAAAATTTGACAATTTCTCCTTCAACGGCAACTATTTGCTCAGGATCTGGAGGAAGTGCAACATTGACTGCTTCGGGAGGAACATCTTATACTTGGTCTTCAAATCCAGTTGACCCTTCACTGAATACGGCATCAACAGCTGCAGTTCAAACTGTAAGTCCGACACAGCAAACCGTTTATACGGCAACAGCAAATACAGCTCCGAGAAACTTGGTTTTTAACGGAGGTTTTACATTGGGTAATTTAGGTTTTACATCAGATTATGAATTTGCAACAGCGAGTTCTTCAACAACAGTTGGAGAATATGGAGTTGTTGTAAATCCAAATACTTGGGCTGCTGGTTTTTCAAACTGTGTGGATCACACCAATGGAACAGGATCGCAACTTGTGGTAAATGGAAATATTGCAAATGCTTTAAATAACACTATTTGGGAACAACATATTCCAGTAGCGACAGGTCAAAATTATACATTTAGCTTTTGGCTTCAAGCAGTAAGTGCAACCACGCCATCGGTAGTTAGTGTATTAGTTAATGGAACATCGATAGGAACTGCAACTCCAGGAGCCACAGCTTGTGGATGGGTGCAATACACTTACACGTGGAACTCGGCAACGAGTACTTTAGCAACAATTGAAATTGTTGAAAACGGAGGAGGGGATTTAGCAATAGATGACATTTTTTTTATAGGAAGCGCATCTTGTTCTTTGACTGCTTCTGCTACGGTTTCAATAAGTCCATTGCCAACTGCTACGATTTCAGGAACGGCTACAATGTGTGTGAATGCAATTAATAATCCAGTAATCACTTTTTTAGGAGCAAATGGAACAGCTCCCTACTCATTTACATATAATATTAACGGTGGAACTCCAGTTACAGTTTCAAGTTTGCCAGGAAGTAGTAGTGTTACAGTTCCGGTAAATTCAACTGCCGCTGGAACATTTGTATATAATTTAGTAAGTGTATCTGATAGCGCTACACCAAGTTGTACACAAGCCGCAACTGGCAGTGCAACAGTAACTGTAATTGCAAGAGCAACAGGTTCTTTTACAGGAAATACAAATATATGTCCAAATACAACTTCGCCATTAACGTTTACAGGAACGCCAGGGGCTACACTTATTTACAGTTCAAGTGATGGTAGCCAATTTCCTGTAGTAATTGGGCCAACAGGAACAACTATTCAATCACCTCCGCCTATTACAGAAACAACAGTTTATACATTGCTATTGGCATTAAGTAACCCATCAGGATGTGCATCAGAAATTTCAGGAACAGTAACCTTTACGGTTAATCGCACAGGATGTGCTTCTGTATTAGCGGGCGATGTTAATTTATCTGACGTTACATCAATATGTAATGTAGGAGAAAGTAGAAATTTAAGTGCAACTTATCAAGAAATTGGAGCAACGACACAATATACAGTTGAATCGATTCCATATTGTCCTCCTTTTCCATTCACGGGTGGTATACCAATGCCCATTACGTCAGATGATGATTATACTGCAAGTTTTACTTTGCCGTTTGATTTTTGTTTTTATGGAGAATCTTATGACTTTGTGAGAGTTGGAGATAATGGGGTAGTTACTTTTGGGTTGCCTTATACAACTGTTTATGGTGCGCCTTGTCCTTATGTGCTAAATGGTACTATTCCAAATACTGGATTTAATATTAGAAATGCTATTTATGGTATATTTATGGATATGGATACCACTAATAATCCTGGACCTAACACGGTAATCAATTACCAAGTTCTAGGCAGTTATCCGTGTAGGGCTTTTGTAGTATCATTTAATGAAGTTCCTGCTTTTAGTTCTAGTTCTTGTTCTGATCCACAATACAGAACAACGAGTCAAATTGTAATGTATGAAATTTCAAATATCATTGATGTTTATGTACAAAAAAGAACGCCTTGTATGGGATGGGAATCAGGTAGAGGCCTTATTGGTATCCAAAATGGAGCTGGTACGTTGGCGACTGTTCCTCCAGGAAGAAATACAGGTGCATGGAGTGCAACAAATGAAGCATGGAGATTTACACCAAGTGGTCAATCAATCGTAGATTTTTCTTGGTTAAATGAAGACGGATCTGTTCTTAGTACGGATACTAATATAACTGTAACTCCAACAGAAACCACTACTTATACGGCACAGGCTATTTATCAAACTTGTGACGGAACTTCGGTAACAACAAGTAAAGCGGTTACAATTGAGGTTTTTGAAGATCGTTCATTAAGCCCTAACAATCTTCTTAGCTGTAACAATTTACCATTTGATTTGACAGTAAATAGAGGTGTTGTTTTAGCAGGACTTCCAGATGCTGATGAATTTTTTACAGCATTTTATTTGAACCAAATTGATGCTCAAAATCAAGCTTCGCCTTTGACGCCAGCACAAGCACAAGCCTATAATATTGTTGGGCAGACGCAAACAATATATATGACGATTTCAGATCCTAATGGTTGTGTAAGAATAAAATCATTTACAATTACTAGTATAATACCCGTGCCTGATGCGCCTACAAATGTATCTGAATGTGGAGGTTATACTTTGCCCGCATTAACTTCAGGAAATTATTTTTCTGGACCAAATGGTACAGGAACAGCTTATGTAGCTGGTGATGTGATTAATACAGATATGACAATGTATGTTTATGTACAAGCTCCAAACTCAAATTGTTTTGCTGAAAATAGTTTTACGATAACGATCACAGATCCACCTGTAACATTTCCACCATCAGATTTCCATATCTGTGATGATAATACCGATGGTTTTGCAGGATTCACTCTTTCTCAAAAAAGTAATGAAATTACGGGCGCAAATGCGGCTTACGCAGTATCTTATTACTTGACACTAGCTGATGCTCAAAATTCTGATAACGCAATAACTACAGTGCCATTTCAAAATACAGTGGCAAACACACAAATTATTTATGTTAGAATTCAAAATGCAAATGACGATGTAAATACAGAATGCTACTCTACACAAACGTTAACTTTAATAGTTGATCCTAAACCAGAAATAGAAACTGACATTGCTGATTATCAATTGTGTGATGTGGATGCACCAGGTAACGGAACAGAAATTTTTGATTTGACAACTAAATATGATGAAATTATAGCAGATCAAACAGGAGTTGCAATTGAATTTTTTAATACTGAAGCAGAAGCTATTGCCGGAAACAATCCAGTAGTTTCACCAGATGCTTATTCTGCAGGACCTCAAGAATTAATTTGGGTCAGGGTAACAAATGTAGCAAACGGATGTTTTGCTGTTAGTTCATTTAATTTGATAGTTAATCCACTTCCTACTGCAGTTCAGGTACCAACCTATTTTGTTTGTAGTGTGGGATCAAATCAAGATGTAGGAGAATTTAATCTTTCAACTCAAAATAATAGTATAGCAGCAGGAGCAACAGATGTGACAGTTACTTATCATTACACTGCAGCAGAAGCTTTGTTAGGCGATCCGCTTACAGCGCTTCCAAACCTTTATACAAGTGATGGAAATAATCCTCAAACAATTTATGTAAATGTTAAGGATAATAATACAAACTGTTTCTCAGTAACAACACTAACCTTAGGTATTGTTAGTTCTCCAGAAGCCATTACACCATTACCTTTAGAGGTTTGTGACGACAACAATGACGGAATCGCTGCTTTCTTACTTTCATCGAAGACAGGAGAGATCACTGCGGGTAATGCCAGCCTTGTGGTTACTTACCACGAGACGCTTACCAATGCGCAGAACAACGTGCTGCCATTAGGCGCAAGCTACACGAACATCAATGCTTGGACCCAAACGGTTTATGCCAGAGTAACCAATGCAGGTGCTGCGGACTGTGCTACCATCGTAGAACTTGTTCTTGTGGTAAACCCGAGACCAGTCCCGAATGCGATTTCTGACTATGAACTTTGCGACACGGTAACTCCGGGCGACCTGATCGAGGAATTCCTTCTTTCTACGAAAACGGCAGAAGCTACAGGCGGTCAGGCTGGTATTTCAATTAGCTACCACGCTACGCTTGCC
>NZ_RQVR01000016.1:0-61722 GCF_003865365.1 Flavobacterium macacae
ATTATGCAGGTGTGAAGGGGATTTTAGATGGTGTTTGCGTTTTTCAGAACTTTAAGTTGTAATGTGTCCAGGCGAAGGGATTCGCGCGGGAGCGGGGTGAAGGGAATTTTAGATGGTGTTTGCGTTTTTCAGAACTTTAAGTTGTAAAGTGTCCACGCGAAGGGATTCGCGCGGGAGCGGGGGTTTTTCAGAACTTTAAGTTGTAAAGTGTCCACGCGAAGAGATTCGCGCGGGAGCGGGGGTGTTTGCGTTTTTCAGAACTTTAAGTTGTAATTTGTCCACGCGAAAGGATTCGCGCGGGAGCTGGGATTCGCGCGGGAGCTGGGGGTAAAAATTACTAAAATTAGCTTTTTTATCCTTTTTGATTTTCGGTCTTTTAGGAATTGCAGCAGTTTCACTCTAACAAAGCAAAATTCAGTACCCTAAATAATTGAAAATAAGAAGTTACAAACAAAGGAGCTGTTAGGTGATATTACACTTTGTAGCAAGTAACTTTGAGAATACCTGCCGAATTAGATAAACTATTTTGTGAAAAATCTTCATTGGTACCCATGGGAAGGCTTCGTGGGTTATGAAGATAACTTACTTTAATTCAGTGTTTTAGTTAATTTATACGTTTTTAGTATAGGAATACTGATTTTTAAATGCTGAAAGCTGAGAAAAGATATTGAAAGCAAGAGGGAAGTGCAAAATTAAAAATAGTATTTATATTTCAAAAAAAAAGCAGTAACTTGGTACTCCAATAAAAGGAATGCAAAAATGACAATTTCAAATTTTTATTTAACCAATAATCGCTTGATGCGCTTGATGCGCACATTGTTATATCTGCACGACGATACTTTCTTAAAAAGTTCTAAAGAGTTCATTAATTAAGCCCTGTCACAACTCTAGACAGGGAAACTTTCATTTAGAAAGCTCATTATTTTAATCTTCAATTTTCATTTAGCACACGATATCATTAAGTTGGTACACGTAAGGGCTGCGTATTTATTTAATGAAGAGTCATCTATCATTGCTATGAAAAGGGAGCAACAAAACAGTTATGTCACAAAATATTATTTTAACCACAGGAGTTTACGATTTAATTAAAGATCATGTAAGAAGAAAAAAAGTAACATTAGAAGAAGAAAAGTTATTGCTACTAGAACTTAAAAAAGCGTCACAGGTATTAAGAAAAGATTTGCCAGAAGATATTGTTTCCGTAAATCGAATAGTGACGTATAAAAACCACAGTAACGAAGAAGAAAAAACAGTTGAATTTGTAGGGCCAAAGAAATCTAAGCCAGCCAAAAATAAAATTTCGATTTTATCAGATGAAGGAATTGCAATGGTAGGGTATAAAGTTGGAAATATCATAGAATGGCCTTCGAAAAAAGGCGACCTAAAGCTAGAAATATTGAAAGTTGAAGAAGCAGAATAACATGCTTTTGATTAAAAAACATCCCCAGAGAAGCCTTCTCTTGTGGGATGTTTTTTTTATATAATATGATTTTATGTCCCTTTTTTGTAAGTAAATTAAGAATATAAGTACTAAGTTTGCGCCCTTAAATTTACTACTGTGAATAAGTTATCGTCTTTGCTGATTGCCTTATTATTTTTAACCTTCTGTTGCAATGCAGCAAGTGCCCAAACCCAAAAAGGGGAGTTTATCAATACTTCCATAGGCATTGGCATGGTCGCTGCTGATGACCAAGCTGACATTACAGGATCAGGCTTTTATGCACAAGGAGAATATGTTTATAACATTTTGAGCTGGTTCGGACTCAGGCCTTATGCTGGAGCTATATTTGCTTCAGGAGCATCTGATGAGCCTGGAATGGACCACTATAAAGTGAAGTCAAATGCTTTTTTACTTGGAGGAAAAGCCCGAATTACTGCACCCATTCCTTACGTGGCTCCATTTTTAGAATCGGGTATCGGTATGTCTATAGGGGAATTTAAAACCTATACTCCTTATACCCATTTAGAAAAAAAAGGCTTGCAGCTGCATATTCCTGTTACCCTTGGCTTGGCAATAGGCCGCAATCACGATTACGAACTTAAATTTGTATATTATTTTCATCCTGCTGCAGAACAGACTTCAGGCGCGGCAGCTATCGGCTATAGTTTTCCGCTCGATAGAAGTTAAATTGCAAAATTAATCCCAGAGTATAAAAAAAATATTTTCTGTACTTTATTACATGATTTCTATCGGAAGCGATCCTACTATTAAAAAAGTTGCCTGTTACTCTTAAAGAAGAGCAATAGGCTTTTTTTATGGCTTCTCTTTATTTACTGCTGAACCTTTTGGCGGATACACAATAGAATCGTTCAGTTCTTTAATTTTATCAGGATGAAATTTTGGCAGCTGCATTTCGCCTCTTTCATTCCATTCTTTGACTTTGTCAGAAACATCTTTTGACTTTTCTTCAGAAATGCCGTCGTCTTTTGCAAAATAAAGGGTCTGCGAAGGAAAGGCAAATCCGGTACCGCTTTCTGAAACCAAGTCCATAATTCTCAGGTATAAATCTTCTTTGATTTCTAATGCTGTATCTAAGGTGCTCACCAGGATATACGCATTGATTTCTAAACGCAAAGAGGAGGCTCCAAAACCAATAAAACGAACGCGGGCATCGTCATTTCCCACCATCGGATGCGAATATAAGATGCTCCTGATTTCTACCAGCAGAAAACGAATTTGGTCGGGCGTAGTTTCACATCTTAAATCAAGAACAGGATTAAAAAAGAAACGATCCCTAAAAGCATAATTTTCAATATTTGTGGCCGAAAGCAAACCATTGGGTATGGTAACTACCGTTCGTTCTCCAGTTCTGACTTTCGTCGATCTCATGCCAATCTGTTCCACATTTCCTTTTATATCGTTTATCCTGCAATAATCTCCCACGCGAATAGGCTGGTCGATGATCAAGGTAACGCTTCCCACAAAGTTTTCTACCGTTTTTTGGGCACCCAGAGCCAAAGCGATACCCCCGATTCCCAATGCGGCCAGTCCGGCAGTGACATCAATTCCGATAGCGCCCAAGATAGCAATGCCGCCAAAAATAAAAATGGCTACCTTAAAAGTCCTTCTTAAAAATAAAATAGCAGAAATAGTAGAAACCCTGCCTTTTACTGTCATTCTGTTTTTGCTGAATTCTCCAATAAAATCCGTTATTCTCCACAGCAGCATTAAAAAAGCAACAATTCCCACAGTAACTGTCAAATAGCTAAAACGCTGGCGGATGATGATGGAAATGCCAACGCGCTGTGAAAAATCAATAAAAAACCAAAGCGCAATATACAGCTGGATCGGTAATGATAAGGCAACAAGGAATCCTTCAGTGGGTTCGGTCCTGGCTTTTTTCCAAAGTTTTGAAATTATAAAAGTCAGCAATGCAATTATTCCCCATGACAAAAAATAGGCTCCCGCAACCAGCACAATAATGATGAACCATTGTCCGATCGGGACGCCTGCTAGCAATCTTTCTTTTAAAGATTCGGGTAAAATTTTATTGACCAATAGATTTTCATCTACTTTAACGGCAGCAATCGCATCAACAGTTTCAGCAGAAAAAAGCCATATCGGCGGACTGCCTTCCCGTTCATTATTTTCAACATATAATTTGACATTTTTGCCATTGATGGATATTGTTCCCACAAGATCCAATTCTGCGTCTAATTCATCATCGCTATTGCCGGTATTTTTATCGCTGATTAGGGAAGTTGGAACAATGCTGCCGCTTTGGTCTAAAAGGTTCTGCATCGTTTTTACAATGCGTTCTCTTTCTTTGTTTTTTCGGAAAGACCTTTTTAAGTACAGGTAATTGCTGGCCCTGATATAATTTTGCTCTGAAACGGCTTTTAAGAAGCCATTAACCGTTCCTCTCGGATTTCTTCTTCCTAAGGAATCATCGGGAATTTTAACTTCTTCTTTTACTTCTGACGAGGATGGTAAAAGTTGTGCTTTAATCTCAACAGGATTTAGCAAAAATATAAAAGTTAGGATAAAAAAATTTCGAATTGAGATGCTCATAAAAAGTAATTTTGTTCAGAAAAGGCACTGTTTCCAATCTTTAAAATTACACTTTATTCCTCATAAATAAAACCTAAAGTTTGAAGGTCCAATTATTGATGTTGCGCAATACTATGTGGGAAACCTACTGACCCAGAAATCTTGACTGCCGCAAAATAAAAAACCACGAGCCGGTAAGGTCGTGGTTTCTGTTTTTAATCTTTGTAAATCGTATCGTATAATTTTTTATAGATTTCCATGATGCTTTTTCGTTTCAATTTCATCGTGGGTGTAAGATGGCCGCCGTCAATGCTCCAAACGTCAGGTGTCAATTCAAATTTTTTGATTTGTTCCCAATGCCCAAATTTAGTATTGATTCCGTTGATTTCTTCTTGGAAACGCGCTCTTACGTCTTTATTTTCAACTAGTTCCTCATTCGATCTGATGCTGATTCCTTTTTTCTTCGCCCATGATTTTACAAATTCAAAATCAGGCTGAATGAAAGCGGCAGGCAACTTTTCGCCGTCGCCAATTACCATAATTTCTGCAATAAAACGCGATTGCTTCATCGCATTTTCTATCAATTGCGGCGCAATGTATTTTCCTCCCGAAGTTTTGAACATTTCTTTCTTTCTGTCGGTAATTTTTAAGAAACCATCGGCGTCTACTTGGCCAATATCTCCCGTGTGGAAATAACCATCGATAATGGCTTCCTTCGTTTTTTCTTCATCTTTATAATAACCCATCATTACATTCGGTCCTTTGCAAAGAATTTCGCCGTCTTCCGCAATTTTTACTTCCACATTGTCGATTATTTTTCCAGCTGTACCAATCTTAAAACCGCCATTTCGGGTGTCATTTACTGAAATTACCGGAGAAGTTTCAGACAAGCCATATCCTTCCATTACATAAATCTCGGCAGCAGCAAAAACACGTGCTAATCGTGGCTGCAAAGCGGCGCTTCCGTTTACGATTAAATCTAAATTCCCGCCCAAACCTGCTTTCCATTTGCTGAAGATAAGTTTTCGGGCCAATGATAATTGAACGCCATACCACCAACCATTAGCATTATAGGGTTCGTATCTTAAACCGACAGAAACTGCCCAAAAGAACAGTTTTTTCTTGATTCCGGTAAGTTCAGAACCTTTGGCAATTATTTTTTCATATACTTTTTCGATAAGTCTCGGAACACCAGTCATTACGTTAGGTTGCACTTCTTTGACATTATCAGAAATCTTTTCAATTGATTCGCCAAAATAAATAGCGACGCCATAAAACTGGTAGATATACGTTACCATTCGCTCATAAATATGGCAAATCGGCAAGAAACTCAAGGCCTTGCTTTTTCCGGCTTCAAACGGAATTCTGCTGGCAGAATTTAATACATTCGATACAATGTTGTTATGAGAAAGCATAACGCCTTTTGGCCTTCCGGTGGTTCCCGAAGTGTAAATTATAGTAGCAAGTTCTAATGGATCTACGTTGTTTTTTCGTTCTTCCACCTCGTTTTGATTGCTTTCGTCTTTTCCTAATTCTAAAAGTTCGTTCCAGTTTTTACAGCCGGAAATCTCGTTGAAGGAGTAAACTTCCTTTAATTTCGGAACATTTGCTTTGATGGCATTTACTTTATTTAAAACTTCTTCATCAGAAACAAAACAGTAGCTTACTTCAGAATGATTTAAGATATATTCATAATCTTCTTCTGTAATCGTTGGATAAACAGGAACATTTTGCGCTCCGGTTTGGAGGATTCCAATATCCATAATGTGCCATTCGCTTCTGTTATTGGAAGAAATGACCGCAATTTTATCGTTTTTTTGAAGGCCTAACCGCAACAGGGCTCTGGAGATTGCATTGGCTTTTTTGACATATTCTTCCGTAGAAGTCTTCTCCCATTCGCCATTTACCTTGGTTGCCAAGGCGTCAGGAATGTTGTATTTTTCTAACTGATGATACGGGAAATCAAATAATCGGGTAATTGAAGCCATTCGAATGAAGATTAAATTCTATGCAAAATAGCAAATTATAAATATATGACCAATCTTTTTATCATTTCCGTAAGGAAATTAAAAGTATTTTCCATACTTGATTATCTTAGTGTCTTACAAATCATTTATTTATAATAGTTTTAAAACAATTTCCAGATAGTACTTTCTTGAACTGGTTCAATGCGATTTAGTCAGGAGAAAATTAATTTTACGAAATAAAATATAGAAAAGATGAGCTACACGATTTTAGATAATAAACAAAAAAATAGATTTGAAATTCATCAAGACGGATACATCGCTTTTGAAGACTATCAACTTTTTGAAGGTGGCATTTCTTATATGTACACCGAAGTTCCAAAGGAATTAAGCGGTAAAGGAATTGCGTCTGCGCTGGCAAAAATGCTTCTTGATTATGCGATTGAAAACAACTTAAAAGTGAAACCTTATTGTCCGCATATCAAAGCATACATCGACAAACATGAAGAATATCAGTTCAATTCTATTTTTCATAATCCAGAATTATTTTATTTGAAATAAGCTTGATTTTGGTCTTTGCTTAATTTAGATCATAACTAAAAAAACATAACGTTATATTCTTCTTAAAATTAGAATTGTGCTATTTTTTGACAGAATAATGCTATTGTCACTAATTTTTATGTCTGAAATTTGAGAAATTAAAAATTATAAAACAATGAGCGATATCTTAAAAAGACCAGAATTTAAAGAAAAATATGATAATTATATAGGTGGTAAATTTGTACCGCCAGTAAACGGACAGTATTTTGATACTATTTCTCCCATCGATGGAAAAGTGTTTACAAAAGTAGCGAAATCAAGCAAAGAAGATTTGGTTTTGGCAGTTGATGCAGCGCACGAAGCTTTTAAAACTTGGGGAAAAACATCGGTTACAGAACGAAGCATTTTGCTAAATAAAATTGCTCAAGTTCTTGAGGATAACTTAGAATACATGGCGGCAGTGGAAACAGTGGACAATGGAAAAGCCGTTCGCGAAACTTTAGCTGCAGATATGCCGCTTGCAATTGACCATTTCAGGTATTTTGCAGGCGTAATCCGTGCAGAAGAAAGTTCTATTGCTGAATTGGATTCGAACACGGTTTCGATTGCTTTAAGCGAACCTTTGGGCGTTATTGCACAGATTATTCCGTGGAATTTCCCAATTCTAATGGCTGTTTGGAAATTAGCGCCCGCATTGGCTGCCGGAAACACGGTGGTTTTAAAACCGGCTGAAAGTACGCCAGTTTCCATATTAGTGATGATGGAATTGATAGAAGGAATTCTTCCTCCGGGAGTTATAAATATCGTGAACGGTTTTGGCGCTGAATTGGGAAGAGCCTTGGTTACCAATCCGAAAGTCTCAAAAGCAGCATTTACGGGTTCAACGGCAACAGGGCGTTTGGTAATGCAATATGCAACAGAAAATATCATTCCGGTAACGCTAGAATTAGGAGGGAAATCTCCAAATATTTTCTTCAAATCAATCGCAGACCACGATGATGATTTCTTTGATAAAGCAGTGGAAGGCGCCGTAATGTTTGCCTTAAATCAAGGGGAAATTTGTACTTGTCCGTCAAGATTGTTGGTTCACGAAGATATTTATGACAAATTTATCGCCAAAGTAATTGAAAGAACCGAAGCTATCAAGATGGGCAATCCTTTGGATAAGACAACAATGATGGGTGCCCAGGCTTCCAATGTTCAATATGAAAAAATCCAGCAATATATCAAATTAGGAAAAGAAGAAGGTGCCGAAGTTTTAACGGGTGGCGATGTGAACAAATTGGAAGGCGATCTGGCCGGAGGTTATTACATCAAGCCAACGTTATTCAAAGGGCACAACAAAATGAGAATCTTCCAAGAAGAAATTTTCGGGCCTGTTTTAGCCGTCACTACTTTCAAAACTACAGAAGAAGCGATTGAAATTGCAAACGACACCATGTATGGTTTAGGAGCAGGAGTCTGGACACGCGATGCGCACGAAATTTACCAAGTACCGAGAGCAATCCAAGCCGGAAGAGTTTGGATCAATCAATACCATTCTTATCCTGCAGGAGCTCCGTTTGGAGGTTACAAACAATCCGGGATCGGCAGGGAAAACCACAAAATGATGTTGGGCCATTACCGCCAGACAAAAAATATGCTGATTTCTTATGATAAAAAGAAATTAGGCTTCTTTTAATTGGTTTGGATTTTTGAGTTTTAATTGAATAAATACAGCCCTAATTTATTTTTAGGGCTGTATTTTTAATATAAATGATATGGTAAAGAGAGTAGAGGCAACGCAAGAAGCGATAGCTATTATAAGGGAATTGCACAAAACGCACGGAGATTTGATGTTTTACCAATCGGGTGGCTGTTGTGAAGGAACGCAGCCGCAGTGTTTTGAAAAGGGTGGTTTTTACCTGAGAATGGGCGACGTTTGCATTGGAACTGTTGAAGGATTCGAGTTTTGGGTGGATCGCGATTTATTTGAATATTGGAAAAATGCCCACTTTTTAATGGATGTTTTAGACGGAGTTCCAACGGGCGGTTTCTCGTTAGAAACGCCTTTAGGAAAAACATTCAAAATCCATTATCGACTTTTTACGGCCGAAGAAATTGAAAATTTAGAACCCGTAAAATTAGAAGAGTAACAAATTAATTCGCCAGTTTTTGATACTGTTTTGGCGTAATTCCTTCGTGCTTTTTGAACAAGCGAATAAAATAATTGCTGTCTTCATACCCCAATTCATACGAAACTTCATTGATGTGAATATTGGGTTCGCTCAACAATGTTTTTGCCATTTTAATTTTTTCTTGGGCGATAAATTCAATCGGCGTAATTCCCAGTTCTTTTTTAAAGAAGCGATGAAAAGCCGTTGTACTCATATTGGCAACATCTGATAAATTTTTCAAATTGATGGCGCTGTGAATATTGGCTTTGATGTAAGAAATGATTGGAAAAAGCGACGAGTTTTTATCTGAAAACGTATTGTTTTCAATCGATTTTTGCGTTTGCAATTGGATAATTTGAATTAGCATTTCTTGCAACGTCAAATCGGCAATGACATCTTTGGTAATAGAATTGCTCAAGCAAACCTTGATTAATTTTTGGATTGAAGTGGCCAACTCCACATTGTTATAAAAGAAGTAATTCCTGGAATTCAATTGCCAGAAATTACTTGAACCTTCTTTCGGATATTTTTCGTTTAATAGATTTAGAATTTCAGAAATCTTTGTGTGATCTAATGCCAATGCCAAACATTGCGTCGGGTTTTGACGAGAAGCTTCCGGAAAATCAATTTTCATTTCTACATTTGAAGGGATAATTACGGTTTCTCCCGGAAGATATTCGAAACCTTCATTGTCAAAAAGATGCATCACTTTTTTACCGCGAAGCATACTTGTCACCACCAAATCATTAAATTTTAACGGTACTTTTTGAGCTTCTTGATAGGTTTCAAAAATGTTCAATTCACAATGATTTAAAGTATGAATCGTTCGGTTTTCTACTAAAGTTTTAAGTGAATTTTCTTTAGAAAGGCTAGGGGCATTCAGCAGGATTCCGTTTTTTGAATTCATACTATTTTATTTTTGAATTGAGATTTTAAAAAGCAACCTGATAAATTTAGAACATTCTTTTGTTAAAACAATAGCTCTTAACTATCGTTTAGGTAAATATTTTTCAGAAATAAAGCTTAGCAGGATTCCAAATGTATAGGCCAATAAATCGCTCAACAAAAATCCTTGTCCCAAAACCAAATGTCCCAAAGTCGTACTTCTTATTTCTACAATCCAACGAGCTTGATAAAGTTGCGAAAATTCAATTGCAAAACATAGTAGAAGCGATAAAAAGGCAACGCTAATTGGTTTTGATTTTATAAATAAAAAGCGAATCATAAAATAAATCATCATCGCATATAAAATGTCGCCAACAGCTAGAGGAATAAAATCTATTTTTCTGGAAACCAAGCCTACAATTATGATGAAGCAGATGAATAGAAAATAGTAAATTCTTGTTTTCATAAACGTAAAGAAATAAAAAAGGCTTCCAATTAGGAAGCCTTTTTTCAACTATTTAAAACTATTTATTTTTTATTCTCTACCCATTTTCTAGCATTCACAAAAGCTTCATGCCAAGGTGAAACTGCATCGTTTCTGCCTTCCGGATAATTCGCCCAGTTCCATTGGAATGTTGAACGCTCAATGTGAGGCATCATCGCCAAATGTCTTCCGGTTTTATCGCACATCATGGCAATATTGAAGAAAGAACCATTTGGGTTTGCAGGATAATTTTCATAACCATATTTCCCAACCACATTGTACTTATCTTCGGTGTAAGGCAAATCAAATTTTCCTTCTCCGTGCGAAATCCAAACACCTAAAGTGCTTCCTGCCAAAGTGTTCAGCATCACAGAATTGTTCTCCTGGATCGTTACTGAAGTAAATCCACTTTCGTGTTTGTGCGAATCGTTATGTCTTAATTTTCCATGAACTTCATGTTCTGGATTTATTAATTCTAATTCCATAAACAGCTGCGCTCCGTTGCAAATTCCAACCGATAAAGTGTCTTCTCTTTTGAAGAAATTATCCAAGGCTGTCTTTGCTTTTTCGTTGTATAAAAATGCTCCAGCCCAACCTTTTGCAGAACCCAAAACATCTGAATTGGAGAAACCTCCAACGGCTCCGATGAATTGAATATCTTCTAAAGTTTCACGACCCGAAATCAAATCGGTCATATGAACGTCTTTTACGTCAAAACCTGCCAAATACATTGCATTTGCCATTTCTCGCTCTGAATTACTTCCTTTTTCACGAATAATTGCTGCTTTTGGTCTTGGTTTAGAAAAATCTACAACTGGTTTTTTTCCTGTAAAATGTGCAGGGAAATTAAATTGCAAAGGTTGGTTTTTAAAATTATCAAAACGCTCTTTTGCTTTCAATTCTCCCGATTGTTTTCGGTCTAATAAATACGAAGTTTTGAACCAAATATCTCTCGTTTCGTTCACATCAAAAGCAAGATTTCGGTCGCCGTTTTTGATGTTTACTGTATTTCCTTCCGTTACTTTTCCGATGTTGAAGAAAGTAATATTGTTATCCTTTAAAATGGTTTCAACCGAAGCATCTGCTTGGAAAACAATTCCGATATTTTCAGAAAATAATACTTTGATAGTATCGCTTTCGCATAAAGCACTCAGGTCAAAATCAGCCGATAAATTCACATCTGCGAAACACATTTCTAAAAGAGTAGTAATCAAACCACCGCTTCCGATGTCGTGTCCCGCTTGGATTTTATCCGCTTTAATCAAATCTTGAATTACGTTGAACGTCTTCTTGAAATTCGCTCCGTTTTTAATTGTTGGAACTTCATTTCCAATCTTATTCAAAATTTGTGCAAAAGACGAACCCCCTAATTTGAAAGCATCTTCTGAAAGATTGATATAATAAATGTTGCCACCATTTTTCTTCAAAACAGGCTCCACCACTTTTTGAATATCCGTACAATTTCCACCAGCAGAAATAATTACCGTTCCAGGAGCAATTACGTCTCCATCAGGATATTTTTGCTTCATTGAAAGCGAATCTTTTCCTGTCGGAATGTTGATTCCCAATTCAATGGCAAAGTCAGAACAGCTTTGAACGGCTTCGTATAAACGAGCGTCTTCACCTTCATTTTTACAAGCCCACATCCAGTTTGCCGAAAGCGAAACGCCTTTCAAACCGTCTTTAATCGGAGCCCAAATAATATTCGACAATGCTTCTGCAATTGCAGTGCGACTTCCAGCAGCAGGATCAATTAAAGAGGCAATAGGTGAGTGGCCAACCGTAGTAGCAACACCTTCTTTTCCTAAATAATCTAACGCCATCACACCCACATTGTTCAACGGCAATTGCAACGGTCCAGCACATTGTTGTTTGGCAACTTTTCCACCTACACAACGATCCACTTTGTTAGTCAACCAGTCTTTTGAAGCAACTGCTTCCAATTGCAACACTTGGTCCAGATAGCTTTTAAACTGCTCTTGCGTATATTCTAATTCGTTGTATTTTCTATCGATTGTCGTATCGGTCATCACGACTTTTGGAGAACTTCCAAACATATCTTCCAAAGCAAAATCCATCGGTTTTGCACCCGTCGTTTTTGATTCAAAAGTAAAACGATGATTTCCGGTTACGTCACCCACCTGATACATTGGCGAACGCTCACGATCAGCGATTTTTTGTAACGTTTCAATATCTTTTTGGCCGATAACCAATCCCATTCTTTCTTGCGATTCGTTACCCACGATTTCTTTTGCCGACAAAGTTGGGTCGCCAACTGGCAATTTATCCAAATCAATCAAACCGCCTGTTTCCTCAACCAATTCTGAAAGACAGTTCAAATGGCCGCCCGCACCGTGATCGTGAATCGAAACAATCGGATTTTCGTCGCTTTCCACCAATCCACGAATGGCATTTGCTGCACGTTTTTGCATCTCAGGGTTTGAACGCTGAATGGCATTCAGCTCAATTCCAGAATTAAAAGCACCCGTATCTGCTGAAGAAACTGCAGCGCCACCCATACCAATTCTGTAATTTTCTCCACCTAAAATAACAATTTTATCGCCTTCTTTCGGCTTTTGTTTGATGGCTTGGTTTAGTTTTCCGTAACCAATTCCACCGGCTTGCATAATTACTTTATCGTAACCAATTTTTCGGTTGTTTTCATCGTGCTCAAATGTCAAAATCGAACCTGTGATTAAAGGTTGTCCGAATTTATTTCCGAAATCAGAAGCTCCGTTTGAAGCTTTAATCAAGATATCCATTGGAGTTTGGTACAACCATTTTCTTTCGTTCATTGCATCTTCCCAAGGTCTGTTTTCTTTCAAGCGAGAATACGAAGTCATATAAACTGCAGTTCCCGCCAATGGCAACGAACCTTGCCCGCCAGCCAAGCGGTCGCGAATTTCTCCACCAGAACCCGTTGCCGCACCGTTGAAAGGTTCCACCGTTGTTGGGAAATTGTGTGTTTCTGCTTTTAATGAAATTACAGAATCAAAATCTTTTGTTTCATAAAAATCAGGTTTGTCAGCTGATTTTGGTGCAAATTGCTGTACTCTCGGACCTTTTACAAAAGCCACGTTATCTTTATACGCCGATACAATATCGTTCGGGTTTTCAGCAGATGTTTTCTTGATTAATTTGAACAATGAAGACGGTTTTTCTTCCCCATCAATCACAAAAGTTCCGTTGAAAATCTTGTGGCGGCAGTGTTCTGAATTGACTTGCGAGAATCCAAAAACTTCAGAATCGGTTAGTTTTCGGTCTAATTTTTTAGATAAATTCTCTAAATATGCTACTTCTTCCTGGCTCAAAGCCAAACCTTCTTTTGCATTGAAAGCGTGGATATCTTCAATTTCAAGAATAGGTTCTGGTTGAATATTGATCGTATAGATTTCTTGATTTAATTCTGAATATTTCTGAGAAAGCATTGGGTCAAAATCAGAAAAAGCTTCTGTGACTTTCTGAAATTCTTCAATTCTGATGATGCCTTCGATGGCCATATTTTGAGTAATCTCAACCGCATTTGTACTCCAAGGAGTAATCATAGCGGCGCGAGGTCCAACAAAAAAATCCGCTAGTACTGATTTTTCTATTTTATGAGTATTGCCAAAAAGCCAGTTTAATTTTGAAATGTTTTCTGCCGAAAGCTCGTTTTGCGTCTGAACTGCAAAAACGGTGTTGCTTTCGTTTCCGAAGAAATGAATCATTGTGTAGATTTTAGTTGTTGTTGTGGTGCAAATTTAGTTCAAAATCTCGTAAAGTCAAAAAAATTAAAGTCATAAAGTTGAAACTATTAAAGTCGAAAGTGAAACAAATTAAAGCAACGATAAGAGCTCTTCTTTTTCTAATAAAAACTTCGCCACGAATTGCATTAAATTTCACTCATTGAATCGTGAAAACTCGCGCAATTTGTGGCGAAAAAACAGTTTGCAGTGAAAATTTATTTTTTTCTTTTCATCATAATTTCCATTGATTTGAACTCAGTTCCGTCAGGCGCGTTTTCAAAAGATTCCATTTTTTGAGTGTCATTATCAATTATAGTTACAACTTGTCTGAATTCCTTTATTTTTTTTGTCATGGGATCAACCATTTCTCCATTAAAGGTCGTTGATTTTGAAGCTTCGTCGTATTTTCCAGAAGCAATCATCATACCCGTTCCCATATTGTCAACCCAAGTTGAAGTATATTCTCCAGAAGCATTATTGTAGGCAAGAGTTGAAATGCCTTCAAAATCCATTCCCATCATTCTGCCCGTATGTTTTTGCTCTTGGTATCGGCCTCCTAAAATCATTTTTACTTGAGCGACTGCGGTATATTTCTGTGGGTTTTTATCCTCTGGACTCATCCAAAAGGTCAAATCTTCGGTCCAAGTTCCAGATTCGGAAGCCATTCTTTTGTGCGGTTCTGTAGGTGTTGCATATTCCGTCCAAGCTTTTTGCATAGCTAAAGAATCTATAGGTTCAGAAGTAATTTCTGCTTCTTTTAATTCGGGAACGGTGTCAACTTTATTGATAACTTCTTCTTTAATCGTTACTTCTTTCTTGCAAGAAGTCATGCACAATAAAAGGGCACCTAAATACAAATACGCTGTTTTCATGATTTATATTATTTTGATTGTTTGTCAAATTTACTAAGTAAATCATAAAAAAATAAGAATAATTGAATTGAATTTTATTCTGGCATATAATTATAAGCGCCAACATCTGGAGTGGAAGTTCTAGTATTAAAGTTAATATCGCTTCCGCCTAAATTGTTTCCGAAATTTCTTGCAGAAGATCCTTCTCCAAGCATTAAATTATTTTGATTCGCGTTAATAAATCTTGGGTTTTCTCTGGTAATATTAGTTTCATCGGCCATAAAAGCATACAGCGGATTAGTAGTAACAGTTGATGAAGTACTTAATTTAATAACGCATTTCGTGAAAATTGGTGTAAATGAAATTCCATCATCTTCACGAACCAAAGCCAATCCGTTTTGATTTGTACTGTAAATAATGCAGTTTTCAAATTTAGTATCAACCAAAGCTTGTGTCAAAGGACTTGCTCCTTCGATGAAATTGTCAATTCGCAAACCAAATTTATTGGTACCCGACCAATTGTTGTTAAAAGTGGAATGTATAAAATTATATTTTCCGCCATAATTGCAATACAAAGCGGACGAACCAGCGTAATTGATAACGACATTTTCTCCAGAAATATATCCGGTTTGTGCTAAAATGCCAGAGTTGGCACTATTATAAATCTGAACATTTTTAAGAGTCAAATCTGCAGTTGGATTATTTAATCCTGTATTTCCGGAAACTAAAATTCCAACCGTAGCATTTTTAATCGTAAGGTTTGTAAAATCGTGGCCGGTGCTTCCTTGTGTCAGCCAAATCGCTGACCATTGCCCTGGAATGTCTGAAAAATATTGCTCTAAACGATCGCCTTCAAAAATCACTTCATTTTCTAATTCTTCCGTAAAAGATTGAGCGCCATTAATTTTTATAGCACTTCCGTTGGACGCAATCAAGGCCGCATCAGAATGGAAATGTACTCGAGCGCCAGCGTCAACAGTCAATGTTTCGTTGGGCGGAACCGCCGCATAACCATATATTACATAAGGTTTTGCATTTGTCCAATGCAGTTCATCTCCTTCAAGAAAAAATCCGGGAACTGGCTCGTCTCCAATAGGCAACGTTTCATAATTTCCTTCAGAATCTCGTGCAGGATATAAAAAAACGGCGTCTTTCACTAAAGTAACCAATTCCACGGTTTGCAGGTTGCTTCCGCCGTCAAACTGAATTTGGTCGGTATATAAAAATTGCGCTTCTGGACCCGCAAATTCGTTGTAATCTATGGTGGTTTCTATGAAAATAAACAAACTGTCTTTGGCTAAGAGTTCTACATTATTGAATGATTTTCCATCAGTTCCTTGCATCCCGTCAATCATCATTCGGTATTTTGAATCGCTTTTTCCTAATTTGATATTCGGAATATTGATGTCTTTATTGCTTCGGTTGTACACTTTTAAGCGGTAGGTGCTTGATCCGATATTTGTAAAAACAGTATCTAAATAAACAGTATCCTTAGAAAATTCAAGGCTTCCCGAGCTTGGTTCAAAATCAAAATCTTCGCGACAAGAAGTCATTGAAATTGCAAATACAATAAAAAGGAAAAATATAGAATTACGCATCGGTTTTGAATTTTGGTAAAAATAGTAAAAATCTGATTTGAAATGGACTTATTCTAAAAAATCAGATTCGCTTTTACCTAAACTTCAAAATGTTAAAATTAGTATTTCGGTTTTAACTTTTTTCTGTCTTTTACAACTACCGTTACGCGGTATTTTTCCTTATTTTTGAAAAATATAAACAAACAGAATGGCTTTCGATAAACAAACAATGCTCGACAACTGCAAAAAATGGTGCCAAAACACCTTAATGCAGACTTTAGAAATAGAATTTATTGATGCTGGCGAAGGGTTTTTAAAAGCCCAAATGCCAGTAAATCCAAGAGTCCACCAACCCATGGGATTGTTGCACGGAGGCGCTTCAGTGGCGTTGGCAGAAAGTGTTGGAAGTGCTGCTTCATTAATGTTCATCGATGTGGAAAAACAAGAGGTGAGAGGTATTGAAATTTCTGCAAATCACGTGAAAAGCAAACGCGCTGGAATGGTATATGGAACTGCAAAAATCATTCACAAAGGCAGGATGGTACATCTTTGGGAAGTCAGAATTACGGATGAAAATGATCTTTTGATTTCGCTTTGCAAGATTACGAATATTGTGATGGATAGAACGAAATAAGATGTCAGAGTTACTTAAAAAAGGAACGAGTTATTTAAAGGAAGAAATGCCTTTTGTGATTTATTCCAAGCCGAACGAAGCTGAAATCATTGGGATTTTCCAAAAAGACAATTCTTTGAATCATACGGAAAATTTTACGGAAACAGGATTTGTTTTTGCTCCTTTTGATGGCGAAAAATTTGTCTTGATTCCAGAAAATGATTCTGATATTTTGGTTGAAGCTATTTCCGAAATAACTATTTTAAATTCTTTAAATTCTGCTTCTGAAATAAACTCTGAAGTAAAAGAAAACTTCGAAAATTTAGTTCAAAAAGGAATTGACGCTATTCATTCAGGCACTTTTCAAAAAGTCGTTTTGTCAAGAACAGAAGCCGTTTCTCTTGAAAATGCTGATGTCATTTTTTTGTTCCAAAAATTAGTTGCTACGTATAAAACAGCTTTTAAATACTGTTTTTTCCATCCAAAAATTGGACTTTGGCTTGGTGCAACGCCAGAACAGCTTTTAAAAGTAAATTCAAACGAAATTAAAACTGTGGCGCTGGCCGGAACCCAAGTTTTTCACGAAGGAGAAATTATTTGGGAAAACAAAGAAAAAGAAGAACAGCAATTTGTGACCGATTTTATCAGTCAAAATTTAGATGAATTTGTTTCTGAAAAACACACGAGCGACCCTTACACTTATCGAGCTGGAAATATCGTACATATCAAAACGGATATTTCTGCTACTTTAAAAGATAAAAAAGACGTCAAGAAGGTTTTGAAAATATTGCATCCAACTCCCGCAGTTTGCGGTCTTCCTAAGCTAAAAGCAAAAGAATTTATTATTAAAGAAGAAGGGTATAATCGAGAATATTATTCCGGATTTTTAGGTGAACTGAATAAAGATTTAGCCAAAAATGAATTTGAAAAATCAGATTTATTTGTCAATTTGCGATGTATGAAAATTGAAGATAAAACAGCAAGTCTTTTTATCGGTTGCGGTATCACGAAAGACAGCGACCCTGAAAAAGAGTTTTTTGAAACGGTTAATAAATCATTGACAATGAAAAAAATCTTGTTTTAAAGAGACGCGGTTTCTTTTCTATCTTTATAAAAACAAACAACAAACAGAATGAAATTAGATATATTATTTTTTGGCGCGCATCCTGACGATGTAGAATTGGGTTGTGGCGCAACGATTGCAAAAGAAGTTTCTCTCGGAAAAAAAGTGGGAATCGTAGATTTGACCAGAGGCGAATTAGGAACGCGTGGCACAGTAGAAATTCGTGACGAAGAATCTAAAAATGCTGGAGAAGTCTTGGGTGTTTCGGTAAGAGAAAATTTGGCTTTTAGAGATGGTTTTTTTACAAACGATGAAAAACACCAATTGGAAGTGATCAAAATGATCCGAAAATACCGTCCTGAAATTATAATCTGCAATGCGGTTGACGATCGCCACATTGATCACGGTAAAGGAAGCAAATTGGTTTCTGACGCGTGTTTCCTTTCAGGATTGATTAAGATTGAAACCCATCTTGATGGTGAAAATCAAGATGCTTGGCGCCCAAAAGTAGTGTACCATTACATTCAGTGGAAAGACCTGAAACCCGACTTTGTTGTCGATGTTACCGGTTTTATGGATAAAAAGGTGGAATCGCTTATGGCATACAAATCGCAGTTTTTTGATCCAAATTCTGACGAACCGACGACTCCAATTGCCACAAAAAACTTCCAAGATAGCATTCTTTATCGTGCGCAAGACCTTGGCAGGCTCATAAATTCAGAATATGCTGAAGGTTTTACGGTTGAAAGATATTTGGCAGTCAATAGCTTAGGAGATTTAGTGTAAATTTTTGAAATTTTTATTTGCAGAAATCAGTTTTTGCTGTATATTTGCACTCGTTAAACAAATGGTGGTTGTAGCTCAGCTGGTTAGAGTATTGGTTTGTGGTGCCGAGGGTCGCCGGTTCGAACCCGGTCAGCCACCCATTTTTACAAAGCTTCAGAGAAATCTGAAGCTTTTTTTTGCTCTATTTTAATGCTAATTAAAACTTAAATCAAAAGCATCTTTCAGGCTTATTGATTAAATTAGTAATAAAAACACACTATGTCACAGCAAATTTTTATAGGAAGCACAATTTCCTTCAAGTCGTTAAGAGATTATATTTTTGACCACAAAATCAATAAAGGCGATTCTATAGTACTTAATCCGATGAATTACCAGTCTATTATTGAAGAAATTAAAAAATCAGAAGAAGAAATCGAGATACCAATCAATGTTTTTGGGGTTTTGTTAGTGCAACATGATTCGGTTGAACTTGGTAAAATTCAGATTGTGAAAGATGAAAACTTAAATTCATAAAAAATATAGTAAGTATTTGTTATAAAATTAAATTAAAATATGTATTATTGGGAAAAATATTGTTAGAAATAGATTTCAAGCCAATTACAAATTCTTAATTTAATTTTATGGGAACATTTCTAATTACGAAAAACAAAAATGATCAATTTCAATTTGTTTTAAAAGCAGTAAACGGTGAAGTAATTCTTTCAAGCGAAGGATATTCTTCAAAAGCAAATTGCACAAACGGAATCGAATCAGTAAAGAAAAATTCACAAGACGATTCAAAATTTGAAAAGTTGGAAGCTAAAGACGGGAGAATGTATTTCAACCTGAAAGCTACAAACGGTCAAATTATCGGTTCAAGCCAAATGTATGCTTCAGCATCTGGAAGAGATAGCGGAATCGAATCGGTTAAAAAAAATGCTCCTGAAGCACAGACAAAAGAAGATTTATAATATCATAAGCATAAAAAAAGCTCCGAAGAAATTCGGAGCTTTTTTATTTTATTTTCCATCGCGGTCAACTTTAATTCTTTCTGGTCGATTGGCTAATTCCCAAGCGGTCGCAAAAACCAATTGTGTTCTTTTTTGCAGCAGATCATATTCAATTTTATCTGGCGTGTCAGTGGCTTTGTGATAATCAGCGTGCGATCCGTTGTAATAAAACAAGGAAGGAATTCCTTTTTTTGCAAAATTATAATGATCTGACCTAAAATAAATTCGTTCCGGATCGTTTCTGTCGTTGTATCTGTAATCTAATTCTAATTTTGTGTAATTCTTATTGGCTTCTTCAGAAATCTTGTGCAAATCTGTACTTAAACGATCGGACCCCACCAAGTATACATAATTTCCATTGTCTTTGTGTTTGTCATCACGGCGGCCAATCATATCTATATTCAAATCGGCAACCGTATTTTTTAATGGAAACAGCGGATTTTCGGAATAATATCTTGAACCATGCAAACCGTGTTCTTCGCCAGTGACGTGAAGAAATAAGATGGAACGTTTTGGGCCATGTCCGTCTTTTTTGGCTTGCTGAAATGCTTTTGCAATTTCTAACAACGCCACCGTTCCCGAACCATCATCATCCGCCCCGTTATAAATTTCCCCATTCTTCATTCCCACATGGTCGTAATGCGCCGAAATCACGATAATTTCTTCTGGTTTTTCAGAACCTTCAATTATGGCCCAAATATTTTCAGAGTCGCCTAATTTTGGAGAAAAGGGTCGCGCCATAAATTCAGCAGGTACTTTTTGGTACCAATCTTTGGCTTCTTTTGGATAAGAAACTCCTATTTTTTCATATTGAGAAATTAAATACCTTCCTGCCTTTTTTTGGCCTGGTTCGCCTGTATTTCTTCCTTCCATTTCATCACCGGCAACGATGTAAAGATGTGTTTTTAAATCGTCTGCAGAAATAGTTTTAATGTAGTTGTTAGGTTTTACTGAAGAACAGCTCGCTAAAAAAAGCGAGAGCAGAAAACCAGTCATGAGTGTTTTTTTCATTCTAATTAAAATTAATGTGTTGTATACACAGAATATGCAAGCAACGCAATTGAAAAGAGTGTAATTAAGAAAATGTTGATAATAAATAAAAGTAAGCCTTTTAATCTGGAAATGTATTTTTTCTCACCGAAAAAAGTGCTGTGCGCTCTGAAAAAATAAAAGAAAGAGTAAATAATGGTACCAATACCAATCAGGCCTGAGATTTCATCGCCATTATAAACTAACGCAAACAGCCATTCTAAGACGACACTTATTGTAAAAATAAGTAATAAAAAGCCAAAATAATGCAAGGTGAAGACGCCGCTGTCATAATAATACCATTTTTTCTTGTCATGGAAAAGCCATAAAAAAAATGCGAAAAGGGGCATATATAGAAACAATACTTTTGGAATATTGTGTACTGCATTTTCTTTAATTTGTTCTCTTAATTCCGACTTTGATATTTTTCCTTTGTTGGCGATTGTAAATTTATAAGCTTGGTATTGTAACCAAGAAAATTTTTCTGCATCTGGCAAATGGTTTTGGATAGAATCCAATTGTGTCATATTAGCGATTGATGGTCCATTAAAAACGACAACATCGTTTATTTCCTTTTTTTCTATTTCATTAGTTTCCACTTCTTTTTCAGAATGAATTTCTTCTCTAAAAGAATAATCAGGCAGCATATTTGGAATCAAAAATGTCACAAAACTGATAAAAATATATAATTTCACCGGTGGCACATACAATTTTCTTTTGCCTGCTAAATATTCCTTCGTAAGTTTTCCAGGTATAAACAGTAACGCTTTTATGGTTTTCCAAAAACTTCCATCATAATGTGTCAAATCTTCTACAAAGTGAGTAAAAAGATAATGAAAAGACTTTCGGGTTTCTGTATTTTCTTGGCCACAATTGGGGCAAAATTTATTTTCTACCACGTAATTGCAGTTCAAGCAGGTTTTGTTTTTTCTTATTTTTCCGTGTCCCATCGAAGAGTTTAAACTTATGATTTTAAGATGCTAAAACTATAAATTTTTTAAGGAAATTAAGATTAATAAGTGACAATTTTACATAAAAAAGTAAGGCCTCATCACCTTAGTGCTGAAGCCTTACGCATGAATTACAAATAACTCTAAATTAACGTGATTGCAATTCGTGTTTCCCTTCCTTAATTTCTTCCACCATTTTTTTATTAAATGCCGGAAGGTCGTCAGGATTTCTGCTGGTAACCAATCCATTGTCAACAATTACTTCTTTGTCTGTCCAGATTGCCCCGGCGTTGATCAAATCTTCTTTTACCGAAAAAAAAGACGTTATATTTCTGCCTTCTAAAACATCAGCATTGACTAAAATTTGCGGTCCGTGGCAAATGGCGGCTACTGGTTTTTTCTCTTCGAAAAAATCTTTTACAAATGAAATTGCTTTTTCTTCTCGTCGCAATAAATCTGGATTGATAACGCCTCCTGGCAAAACCAGCGCGTGGTAATCTCCTGAAGTTACCTCGTCTAAGGTTTTATTGACTTCGTATGCTTTTCCCCAATTTCCATCGGCCCAACTTTTAATGGAACCGCTTTTTAAGCTCACAATATCAGCTGTCCAGCCTTGCTGTTCTAAATATTCTTTTGGGGATTTTAATTCGCTTTCTTCAAATCCGTCTGTCGCTAAAATGGCTATTTTCTTGGTCATAATTTGGTATTTTTATTATATTTAGTTGATTCATATAAAGTTACAATATCATTTTGGGCTGTCAATTAATACATTATTAAAATTGTCATAATCTTTGTTAAGGTTTTTTATTTATTCGTAATTTCAAAATTCTATTAATCAACTTTACTTATGAACGATATATTTGATTGGGAACGCCTTTTAATAAACGACCATCCATTTGAATTTTTATTTGAAGTGGTTTTTCGTTCCGTCGTTATGTTTATCATCTTATTGATTACGCTTCGTTTTACGGGAAAACGCGGTGTAAAACAACTATCCATTTTTGAAACGGTAATCATTATTGCCTTGGGTTCTGCGGCGGGCGATCCTATGTTTTATGAAGATGTAGGCATCATTCCGGCAATCACGGTTTTTACCGTAATTATTTTACTGTACCGTTTTGTGACCATGCTTGCCGGAAAATTCAAATGGTTTGAAAAATTAATCGAAGGGAAAACCGAATGTATTATCGAAGATGGGGAATTTTCAATCGGAGCTTTTGCAAAAGAAGGTTTGGCACAAGACGAATTTTTTTCTGAATTGCGTGTGTATTCCATTGATCACTTAGGACAGATAAAAAATGCGTACCTCGAAACTTCTGGCGAAGTCAGCGTTTTTTTTCAAGCCGATGAAGACGTGAAATTCGGATTGCCTATCTTGCCCCAATTATTTGAATTAAAAAGTAAAAACATTCCAATACACGGAACGTATGCCTGCACATTTTGTGGAAACATTCAAGAATTATCCAAAGGGAAAGCCAATTGCGACCGCTGTAATAAAGAAGAGTGGGTAAAAGCCATCAACACCATCAGAATAAAATAAATGATTACAATTTATCCAACAGACGATTACAAAGCGATTCAAGATATTGCCGGAAAAACGTGGCCCGTGACTTACGGCCCAATCCTTTCTTCTGAACAAATTCAGTATATGTTTTCCATGATGTATGATTTAGAAGCCTTAAAAAATCAGGCAGAAACCAAGAATCATCATTTTATTATTGCGGAAGAAGCAGGCAATTTCCTTGGATTTGCTTCTTATGAATTTGATTATAATAAAGAACCCAAAACCAAAATCCATAAAATTTACATTCTTCCAGAAACCCAAGGAAGCGGTATTGGCAAAAAGATGATTTATTACATCGCTGAAAAGGCTAAAAAGAACAGCCAGCAATTTCTTTCTTTGAACGTAAATCGGTTTAACGAAGCCTTTCATTTTTACACTAAAATCGGTTTTGAAAAAGTTGGCGAGGAAGATATTGCTATTGGAAACGGCTATTTGATGGAAGATTTTATTATGGAGAAAAAAATCTAAATTTTGTATTTAATTATATAAAACTTGGCTTAAAATCAATAACATACTTCGTTTTAGATAATGGTAACTTTGGGTAAAACCTAACTAAATTACGCAAAGTCATGATTGAGCAAATAAAAAATTTACCCGATAATATGGTCGGTTTCCGAGCCAGTGGCGAAGTGGTTAAAGATGATTTTAATGTAGTTCACAAAAAAGTCGAACAGCTTGTCGACAAAACCGGAAAGCTGAATTATATGCTTTATCTTGAAAATTCCCCTGCCAATTTTTCCTTGGGAGCCTGGTGGGAAGACGCTTTGCTGGGAGTCAAAAATATAACCAAGTGGAATCGCGCTTCCATCATTTCTGATTCAGAAACGGTCGATAAATTTACTGCGTTTTTTAGCAAGATTATGCCCGGCGAATTTAAGGTTTTTCAAAAAAATGACTTGGAACGCGCCATTGATTGGACATCCGAAAAAATTGACGTAGAATAAAACCAAAAAAGATATCACTATTATGGGAGATTTAAAAAATTTGAGCAATGAAGAAGCCATTTCAAAATTAAAAAAATTGGCGGAAGATATTAGGATTTGTATGTTTTGCACCGATTTATCGCACGTTCCGTTTTCAACACGGCCCATGAGCGTTCAGGAAGTGGATGAATTTGGAAACATTTGGTTTTTGAGCGGTGCTGACAGCGATAAAAATTTCGACATCAAACAAGACGAAAAAGTACAATTGCTTTTTGCAAAAACGGCAAGTTCTGAATATTTGAATGTTTTTGGAAAGGCATTTATTTACAAAGATAAATCGACGATAGAAGAAAAGTGGAGCCCGATTGCAAAAGCGTGGTTCACAGAAGGAAAAGACGATCCAAATTTGACCGTAATTCGAGTACAGCCGGAACACACTTATTACTGGGATACCAAAAGCGGCAAAGTAGTTTCGCTTTTAAAAATTGCCGTTGGAGCAGTGATCGGAAAACCGCTTGACGATGGAATCGAAGGGAAATTATCAGTGTAGTATTTTGTATTTTATAAATAAAGCTTCTGGGAAACCGGAAGCTTTTTTTGTTTCAATTTTTTACGATTGACAACACAATTACATAATTAAAGTTGTGATTCAAGCAGCAAACTTTAACACCAATTAAGCACTTTCCAAAAACTTCTCCCTTAAATTTAAGATATAAATTCCTCTTATGAACAAAATTACTTTTTCTGAAATCTTAAATAAAAGAAATCCATTACCGCGTTGGGCGAAGCTTTCGGTTAAGATTGTTTTAGGAATTTTTCTCTTTGTTATCGTTGCTTACATGAGCTTGGCATTTTATGTAAACACACATAAAAAAGAACTCTTGGCGTCAATAACTGCCGAAATCAACGAAAATATCAACGGAAAATTAACGGCTGAAAGTATGGATCCTACATTTCTGCAAGGTTTTCCAAGAATTTCTCTGCAATTAAAAAATGTAAAAGTAACTGACAGTCTTTTTCAAACCCACCAACATATTTTGCTGGAAGCCAATGATTTTGATATTTCGATAAATTCGTTTGCGTTTCTTCGTGGCGCCCTTGAAATCAGAAAAATAGAGATTCAAGACGCCAGAATTTATTTATATACCGCTGAAAATGGCTACAGCAATTCGTCTATTTTTAAATCAAAAGACGATAAAAAAGCAGAAAATTCGAACGGAAGTTTTTTTGCAGAAGTCAAGAATTTCCAGCTCCACAATGTGACCTTTGTTTCGGATAATCAAAAAGGAAACAAGCTTTTTCAATTTGTAATCAATGATTTAAACGGAAGATTAAAATATAATTCTGATGGATGGGATGCCCATATAAAACTAGATGCTTTAGCAAAAAGTCTTGCTTTTAATACCAAACATGGAAGTTTTATTGAGAATAAGACGCTTGGAGGAAATTTTGATATTCGTTATAATGAAGACGCCGAAAGCATTTTAATTTCGCCAAACGACCTCAAAATTGGCGAGGACACTTTTAATATCAAGGGAAAATTCAATATCTCAAAAGAGAATTCACAGTTTTCAATCGGAATTATTGCCGACAAAATTCTTTGGAAAAAGGCTTCTAATTTGCTTTCCAATAATATCAGCAAGCAGTTGGATCGTTTTGATTTAGAAAAACCAATTGACGTGACCTGCGATATTGTGGGCGATTTGAATTCTCAAGACGATCCGCTGATTTATGTCAAAGCGAAAATCAAAGACAACCGACTTCATGTTCCAGACGGTATTGTGGATAACTGCAATTTTACAGGGATTTTCACCAATGAATATATCAAAGGGAAAGGTTTTGACGACCCAAATTCTGCTGTGAAATTACTAGATTTTAAAGGAGATTACCAAGAAATTCCGTTTGTGATGGACACAGCACTTATCAGTAATTTTGAAAAGCCCATGGCTTCCGGAACTTTTAAATCGCAATTTCCACTCGAAAAATTAAGCAAAACAATTGACAAAGATTTATTGGTTTTTACTAAAGGAAATGCGGATGTCAGTTTAAAATTTAAAGCCGATATTGTTAATTTTGAAATTACAAAACCAATTTTTTCAGGTCTGGTTAATGTTAAAAATGGTGATGTAATATATGTGCCAAGAAAACTTCGATTTAAAAACACAAATGTGGCTTTGGATTTTACGGAGAAAGAACTTTTGATTAAAAACATAACGCTCCAAAGTGGAAAAAGCGTGATTTTGATGGAAGGCGATATTCAGAATTTTTTAAATTTATATTACACTGATCCAGAACGAATTGTACTGAATTGGAAAGTGAAAAGTCCGCAGTTGCATTTGGCTGAATTTTTGGGATTTTTAGGTAGCAGGAAGAGCAAACAAATGGTTAAACAGAGTAAAAATAAAAATACATTTTCTGACAACTTGAATTTCTTATTTGAGAAAAGCAATGTGGCAATGAACGTTCAGGTGGACAAATTTTATTACAATAAGTTCTATGCTACTGATGTCAGGGCAAATGTGCTTCTTTCGCAAACGGGAATTGCTGTAAAAAATGCCCACGTCACTCATGCTGGCGGTTTTATGGATGTCGATGGTTTACTTGCACAAGGAAAAACGACAAATAAATTTGCCATAAATGCCGTGGTTAAAAATGTAAATATTGAGAAATTCTTTTATGCTTTCAATAATTTTGGGATGGAATCAATGTCTTCCAAGAACTTAAAAGGCTTTTTATATTCCAAAGCAAATATTACCGGAAGCATATCAAATGACGGAAAACTGGTAACAAATTCAATGAACGGAACCGTAGATTTTGATTTGCAGAAAGGCGCTTTGGTCAATTTTGAAGCCTTAAAAAGTGCTGGAAAATTTGCCTTTCCGTTTCGAGATTTAGACAACGTCACTTTTACAAATCTTAACGGAAAGTTTGATATTAAAGGAGAAAAGATAAAAATTTATCCAATGAAAATTAATTCGAGCATCTTAAATATGGATTTGGCCGGAGTTTATTCTTTCGGAAAAGGAACTAATATTACGCTTGACGTGCCCCTTCGAAATCCAAAAAAAGACAAAGATATTACAGATGAAGAATTGCTTGAACAACGAAGAAATCGAGGCATAGTAATCCATCTTTTGGCTAGCGATGACGAAGACGGAAAAGTGAAAATTAAATTGGTCAGTAAAAAGACAAGTGAAAAAGCAGTGGAAGAATAGATGGTGCTTAAATTTTTCGATCTTTGTATAAATAATAAAAAGGCATATGAAAACCGAATTTAGTGAAGAAAATACTTTTTCTGAAGATTTTAATTCAGAACTTTCAGGTGAAGTCGCGGCGCAATTAGAAGTATTAAGCGAAGAAGGAAACGAGTATTTCGATGAAGAAGATTATGAAAAAGCAATTGCCGTTTGGAAACAAGCTTTAGCATTAATTCCGAATCCACAACATGCTTTTTTAGAAAGTTTTTGGTTGGAGAGCGCTATTGGCGATGCTTATTTTATGTCGGAAAAAAATAAAGAAGCACTGCCACATTTTTTAAATGCCAAGAGCAGTAGTAAAGAAAATGCGCATGATAATGCATTTATAATGTTGCGCCTAGGGCAATTGTATTTTGAAGCCAATGAATTTGAAAATGCAAAAGAATATTTATTGCGCTCGTATACGTTGGATGGCGAAGAAATTTTTCAAGGAAGCAAAGAAAAGTATCTTGAGTTTGTGAAGGAAAATATTGATCTCTCTGAGATTTGATTTAGATTAAAAATAGTTACCATTGCTGTTGAAAACTTGGTCAATAATTATAAAATAAAATACTGAAATAATATAACTTCATATATCTAAAATCGATTACATTTACTGCGTTAAATTCCCTTAACTAAATTTATAAATTATAGAAATTATGAAACTAAAATCAGTTTTGTTCCTAGCTGCTTTTGCAATTGGAACTACTGTGAATGCCCAAGAAGTGAAAATCAAAAAAGAAATAGCTTCTATCGATGGAAAAGAATATGTGCGTGTAGGCGATTGTGGTATGTTTGCCAAAGAATGTTTTATCAGCAATCTTGAAGGCGAGCAACTGATTTTAATTAAACCGCTTGAAGATCCGAAAATTCCGGGAACTTATTTTCAAGTGACATTTTTAGAGACAAATACAAAGGTGGAAATTAAAAAGACCATAAAGCCTTTTATTAAAATGCTTCACGAAAATAAAATTGTGACTGACGAAGGAAAGCTAAACTTGGAAAGAGTAAAAGTTTTTTCAGAAAAGTATGGAAACAGAATTTCAGCTAAAAAATAAAAAAATGCGAAGTGAAAGCTTCGCATTTTTTGTTTCTATAATTTTATAAAACCTTAAAACGGATAGCCGATTGCCAAGTTAAAGACCAGATTTTCTTTTCTCCAACCTCTATCTCCAAACTGGATTTGGTCTAAAACCCAGCGGTTCCCTTCTGGTAAATATGGTTTTCTGATAGGGAAGGCCAAGTCCAGGCGCAAGACTAATAATGATAAGTCAAGACGCAAACCGGCACCGGTTCCCACGGCCAATTGTTCGTAAAAATTTCCTGTAAACTCTGCTCCGGGTCTTTGGTCATCTTTGTTCATCAACCAAATATTTCCAGCGTCGACAAAAATGGCACCGTGGACAATGCTGAATAATTTAGCGCGGTATTCAGTGTTTAGTTCCAGTTTAAGGTCTCCTGATTGATCGGGCAGAAATGAATTTTGGGGCGTTTCTTCATAGAAAGTTCCTGGTCCAATTGAACGGGCTCTAAAGGCACGGATGCTATTTGTCCCTCCAATAAAAAACTGCTTGATGAACGGCATTTGGTCTGAATTTCCATAGGGAACTCCAACTCCTGCAATAATTCTGCTGGCCAATTGTGAATCTTTTCCCAGTTTTAAATAATGGCGAAATTCGTGTTCCATTCTTGCAAACTGGCTGAACGGAACGCCTAATATTTCTTTGGGATCATTTTTGTCGCCACCCATTGCCAAACCGGCAATTGTTGCAGAAAGGTCTAAACTTCCTTTGTAATAAATCGTGTTTCTCTTTCTTTTTTGCATCGTATTCGTGTACGTATACGAGTAGGTAGGTCCAAAAATTAATTGCTTGTCAATCACTCGTTGCAATGCTTGGTTGCCAGGAATTGCGGGTGTTCCGTCAGGTTGCGCAGGAACACCATCGATCTGATCTTGGTATTCTTGCGTCACATTTCCAGAAGTTACGTAGGTGATTTCGGTAACGTTCAATTGATGTTCCTTTCGAGCGTTTTCTTTCCACAAATAGCCAAAGGAACCTCTAAAAGTGTTTAAAGTATAAAGTCGCTGTCTTTCTTGGTGTTCAAATCCTAGCAAAGCTCTTGTCTTTGGAACAAACCCTTCACCAGATTCCATCTTAAAGGGACCGATAAATCTGGGCCAAACTAAACTGGCTTCGCCTCCAAAACGGAAAACGTTGTAGCCTTTATTCTGTCCCGAAACTTGAACTTCCATTCCGCCAAAACCTGTCAAAGTCAATAATTCAGCACCTTTAAACGTGTTTCTGTTGCTCCAATTTACATTTAATTCGGTGCCCGTATAATTCGCTGAATTTGTTTTTGCTAAAACTTCCACACGAATCGATTTCTTCGGAAGCGGTGTCAAATAATAGGTAGTATTTAAAGCATTTTTGATAGAATCAGAAGGACGGAACTCGTTTTTTACGAACTTAAAAGTTCCCAAATTTATCAAGCGATTCAATGACAAATTGTGATCTGTCCTGTTGTAAACATCGCCTTTATAGAAATATAAAGTTCGGTCATAAATCCTCGGGTCAAAAGTTCGTGCCGTATCAATTATCGTAAAATCTTTGTATTTTTCAGGAACCGCTTTTGAAAAGACATTTGTGGTGTCATTTGTTGAAAGCGTATAATTTGGATAAATCGTAATTTGGTCTATCGTATAAATTTGTTTCGCCTTGGCCGGAGTTTCCTCTTTCACTTTTACAATCAGATCGACTTCTTTGGTTCCCACGGTGCTGTCGACTTGAACCAGCAAATAATCTGGACTGAAATAATAATAGCCTTGTTCTTTTAAACGGGTGTCAATTCGTTCCCTTTCGGTTTTAATTCGATCTAAATCATAGGGCTGGCCAACTCTCAAACGGCTTCTTCTGCCTAATTTTGCAATATCTCTTTCCAATGTATTTGTGGTATCCGAAGGAAACGTGACGCTTTTAATTTTGTATCGATATCCCGGACGAACCGTATATTCAGCCGTAACTTTTTTATTGTTGCTTTTTCCGGTAGAATCTGATTCGGTTCTTACTTTGTAATACCCTTTATTTTCGGCATAATTTTGGAGAATACTTTCGTTGTAAGCCAAGTCGACTTGACTGAACAAAACGGGTGGCTGGCCCACTTTGTTTCGCAACCAATAACGGAAACCTTTATCTTTTGTAGGTTCTCCTGCTAAATTGTAAAAATATAATTTCGGTCGCAGTCCTAAAAATGAACTGTTTGGTTTTGGACGAAGCAGAGGTTCTAATTGTTCTTCTAGATTTTTTCTTTCTTTTTTTGAAATTGCGGTGTCTTCTACTTTCACAGAACCCCCAACATATAAAGCTTCACCTTCTGGTAGGTATTTCAAGTTGCTACAGCCACCTATAAAAAGGGTCGCGAAAAAGAGGTAATATAGGGTGCTTTTATTCATTGTCTTTGTCTTTTTTGGCATTTTTGTCAGTGCGTTCTTTTTGTTCTTCGGCAGACTTTTCATTCGTTGCTTTCTCTTTTTCTCGTCTTAATTTATCTTTTTCCTTAATTTCTCTGTCGATTTTTTTCTGTTCTTCCGTCTTGTGAAAAAGTTCGCTGAACTTGTTGTAATCCATGGTGATGATAAATCCAACGCCCGTTTCAATAACTTGTCCCTGCAAAGCGACTTGGTACTGGTTTTTTCGATATGCGCGAACCATATAACGGCCATCTTTTGTCAATTGGTAATCGGCAGAAAGATCGCCGGCAATATTATTGGTTTCTTCATTGGCTTGTTGCGGGCCTTCCAATCCAAAACTGCTTCCCACAGTCACTTTCAGACGGTCGTTTAAAAGTCGTTTTGAAAGGCCTACATTTAAGTCGGTTCGGTCTTCGCGAGAGCCCGTCGTGTAATCTTCTCTTGACTGCAGATCAAAATCTAATTCAACGCCTTGAACCAAATCTCCAGCCAAATTATTCAGTTGTTGCGATAAAATTTTACTTACGCTTTGGCGAGCTAATGAACCTGCAGAAGTACCGCCAGCTTCACTAGAAAACGGATTTTCTCCGATAAACCTTCCTAATAAAAGCAAGGCAAAAACCTGTTTGTTCAATTCGCCTTCTTGCTGGCGAAGTTGCGCCAATTTGGTTTTGGTCAGGTTGGTCACTTCCGTGGCAACGGTATTATTTCCTTCGGGCAAAGTAATGTCAAAAGTAATTTCTGGTTTCAGCAATTCGCCCTTCATTTTAAGCAAAGTCTCAAACGGAATTCTTTGTTTGTAAATATTTCTATTCGTCGTAATTTGATTGTCAACCAAGTCAATAGGAGCGGTTTCAATTTCATAAACGGCCGTAATATTGATGTCGGCAGTAGTCGGCTCGCCTGTCCAAAGTATGTAGCTTCCTTTTTGGATTTCAAACCTTCTTTTGATGAAATTGAATGACATTTCATACGCTCCTTCGTCAAATTCATAACGCCCTGTCAAAGTCGTTTTACCAGATTCATCAATGCCTCCGGTCAATTGCGCTTCTCCTTTTAGGTTTAAATAATCACCGTTTCCTTTGTCGATAATCATTGTCAGTTCGGCTTCTTTCACGATTTCAATATTCACCGAAACATCCATTCCTTTAAATTGCGATTGGTTCAAAGAATCGGCAACGATAAAACGCTTGTCGATCTGCATACCGTCTTGGTCGATGAATTCCACAATTCCTTCACGATCGGCAATCGAAGGATCAGATTGTGGTAAAACAATCGTCAAAGCAGTATCTTCATTAATTTTCAATTCACCGCGAACCACAGGTTTGTTCAAATCGCCTTTTACGCTTAATTTGGTGTCAATAAACAAATCACCATAATACAAATCATTGTCTTTGGCTACAGAATTTACGACTTTAAAATTTTCTGCGTTCACACGTAAATCAAATCCGAAATCTGTATAATTTGTAGTCAAAACACGACCGTCAACTATCAATTGGTTGTCATCACTATCGGAAACAGAGAAATTATCAAGCGTGATTCCTTGATTAGTAAACGAAATTTTATCATTCATTTCATCGAAATAGGAAGCAAGCTGTGTCACTCGCAAGCCAATTTCATTAAATTTTAATTCACCGATAACATTCGGATCAGTTGTGTTTCCGGTAATTTTAAAATCTCCAGATAAAAATCCGGTGCTTTGGGTAATGGCTCCCATTGTAAATCCTTGGATACTTTTCATATTCAATTTTTCAATATCCAAATTCATATCAAAAGTTGAATTGTCCGTTCTGTAATTTCCGGTCAGATTCACTTGGTTTCCATCTCCGCCATTAATGGCCACATCAGCATTCAAGGTATTTGCCGTGTTGTTGTCCACTTTTATGGCAATATTTCCAACGGTATCGGTTTTAAATGTAAAGTCTTCAATATTCAAATCTGCGGTAAAAGTCATTGTTTTGGTCACATCTTTTACCAAGACATTACCGTTGATTCTTCCGCCTGCTAAAAGCGTGTCTTTTGCAACAGCATTGGTAATGGTGGCAATTTCAAAATCTTTTAAAGTAACATCCAACGGCGAATTGGCGCTTTCTGATTGTGACTGAATTTTGATCGAACTTGCTTGATTTGACAATTCAAAATTGTTGGCATATATTCCTTTGGAGCCAAATTCTAAAATATTTTCACGGTCAATGTCCCAAGGCTCATAATTCAAAACCAAGCCGTCTGGCTCTAAAGAAATTTTTGTATTTCCGTCTTCTGCTTTCAAGCTTCCAGCCAAAAGATATTGGTCCTCGTCTTTATTATCGCGAATCAGTACCGTATAATTTACTTTATTTTCAGCCACTTGCCCCGAAATGCTGGTGTAAGGCAAATTGATCTGTCCACTTTTGATATCGTCGATAACCAAGCTGTAAATTAGCGCATCTTCGTCTGTTTCAATATCTAACTCGCCGTTTGTGATGGTATTTGTTCCATACACAATCTTCGGTATTTTTCCGTTTACCGTGATGGAATCGCCTTCAGAATTATACCTTGCCTTAATTTCTATCGGAGACAAAGCGGTCAATTGAGGCATAAGTTTCATTAAGATCGGTTCGTCGCGCACTACTAAAGTCAAGTCAAATTGCTGTGGCAAATTTGTTTTTTTCGGCGCTGTTGGATTTGTATTGTAATATTTTGAAATGGAATTTGTCAAAGCCGTCCCAATTTGGTCGTACTGAAAATTTCCCGTCATTAAAGCATTTGCAAACTGAGATTGAATGCGGATCGAGTCCATTTCTGCGGAAGAAAAAGCATCCACTTTGATAGAATCTAGTGAATAGGTTTCTTTAGCATCTACCATCAGAAAATCATAAAGACGGACTTTGCCATTCAAATTTTCTGGACTCGAATCGGTAATATCTGCAAAAATATTTCCTCTTAATTTCAACGGACCAGCGTGCAGATTCAGTTTTTCTAAATCGGCAATATCAGTGTTCAGTTTTAATTTTACGGCTGGATATTTTCCTTTAAATTTTCCTTCGGCAACCATGTCAAAAGTCAGGTTGACGTCGTTCATTCCGGCTGTAATATCAAAATTTGCGTTTTTGATAGCGCCTTTTAATTTCAAGTCTTTATATGTGTATTTATTGAATTCCGCTTTGATCAAAGTTCCGTCAATAGAAGCATTTGCGGTTTGGGGATCAAATCCGGTGCCTTTCACTTTGGCTTTCAAGCTGACTTTTCCAAGCGAATCATTTTTTAACAATTTTCCGATATCAAAATTATCAATCGTTGCATCGGCATCATATTTTTCATAATTTTTACGTCTTTGGTCAAAAGTCGCCTTGATTTTGGCCTTTCCAAAACTGCTCGCCAAATTCATATCCGTATTGAAATTTGAAATTCCGCCCTTAAAAAATCCGTTCAATGACAATTGCGAAGGAAGCTGAATATTTGCAGGAATCGTTCCTTTTGGCACAAACATATTGATATCTTTTGCGGTCGATTTCAATTGATTGATCTTCAAATCAAAATAGGCTTTTTCAACATCGGGCAAACCCGTAATTCTTCCGCTTACGGAAACAACAGTCGAACCAATGCCACTTATTTCTAATTTAGGAATCGAAAGATCATTGACTTTTCCATAAACTTTACTGTTGATATACAAAATTGCATTCGGATTGCTCTTAAACGGATTTTGATTTTCCAAAGTCGGAACAAATAGCAAAATGTCTTTGAAACCAATTTGACTGTTTTCTAAATTTGCATCAAATCCCGAATCACCTAAATTATCTGCGATTTTTGACAAGTCATTGTAAGTCACATTTATTTCGTCTTTGACTAAAGTCTGCGGTGTTTTTAAGTATAAATTTTTAAGCGAAGCTCTTTTGCTTCCGTAAAAAAAGTTGGTTTTTAAGGATTCAATATCCAAACCGCTTTGGTCTTTTATTGAAAATTCTTTAATATTTCCATAAATTGAATCATTGCTGTAATATAATTTTTCTCCTTGAAGTTTTACATTTTCGAGATTCAAATGCTTGTAATCCATCCCTTTTTTAACTCTTGGGGAATTTTCATCATCAAATCTAAAAGCAATATTTTGAATGGAAGTTTCATTCAATTTTAATTTCCATTGCGGACCTGATGCTTTTAAAGATTCTGGTGCCTGAACTTCAATGGGTTTGTCTAATTTTCCAAAAGTCAAACCTCCAGAAATACCGTCAATCTCAAATTTTTCTAAATCAATAAATTGCTTTTTTAAATCGATTTCATTGAATTTCAAAAGCAGTTTTTTCAATTTAATTCCTGTATTTAAAGCGGAGCCCTTGTTGTCAAAACCAACATCAATATTAGCCAATAAAATCTCTCCTACTTCTAAATTTAAGTCAGGCCTTTTGACCGCTTCATCAGTCACTTCTACCGTATTTTGGGCAACTTCTTGAATGATTTCGCCTTGTTTCAGCATTACTTTAAATCCGTCCAAATTAATTTTTGGAACCGTAAAATCCATTTTATCTAAATCAAATTTGGTGATTTTTGTATCAAAATGGTTCACATAGGCATTTAAGTCGTTCTTTGAAATGGCGTCTTCAAAACGTAGTTTTATGCGGTCAAGATTGATGTTTTTTACCGAAATTTTCATCGGTGCAGCAGTGGTGTCTTTCGGTTCGTTCGAGGCAAAAGCGTCAATAATATAATCAAAATTGAAAACGGAATCTTTGTCCCGTTTTATGGTGGTGTTAATTCCTTGCAAATCCAGCGAATTGATTTCTACCTCGTTGTCCAAAAGCTTGAAAAGACTGATATCCACTTTCACTTTATCGCCCGCTAAAAGCGTATCGCCCGTCTGGCTTTCAAAATAGATATCTTCTAAAATGATGTATTTTGGAAGTCCGATTTCAATTCTTCCGACCTTAACCGGTGTTTTGATTTTTCCTTCTAAATAAGTTACAGCCTTATCTTTAATTATGTTTTGGAAATAAGGAATTTGTATTAAAATCACAATCAAAAGAAATAGCCCCAGCAATGAACCAATGATCCACGCTAAGATTTTTAGTGTTTTTCTGACGTATTTATTTAATTTAAAAGATTTAGTAGGTTTGTTCAAAATGAAATAGTGTTTAAAATAGGTCTCTTACGCTAATTAAAAATACAAACTAAATCATAGAATTATATTAAAATCTTCCCAAAATTGAGAGAAAATAGCTGGTAACAATCTCCTAAATTTGTTCTAATATTGATTTTAAATCGATTGCATCTTTAAAGAAATTGGCCCATAAATCTCCCTTTTCTTGAAGCCTTTTCGGAAGTGTCTTGATACTAAATTGGTTTAAATCCAATTTGTCGTTTATTTCTTTCCACTCTAAAGGCGTGCTGACATTGGCGCCTTCGCGAGGGCGGATAGAGTAGATGCTGGCCATTGTTTTTCCTTTTCCATTTTGTAAAAAATCGAGATAGACTTTCCCTTTTCTTTTGGACGGGCTTCTTTCTAAACTCACAATTTTGGGCAGTTTTTTTAAAACCATCAGGCTCACCAAATGTGAAAATTCTCGAGTTTGGGTATAGGAATATTTCGGCAGAACCGGAATAAAAACGTGGATTCCTTTTCCGCCGGAAGTTTTCACATAAGCCGGCACCTGAAGCAAATCAAGGATTTCTTTCAATGCCAATGCAGTTTTTACAATTTTTTTGATGTCAGCTTCATTCGGGTCCAAGTCAAAAATAATGTAATCAGGATTGTTTAATTTTCCCACGCGACTGCTCCACGGATTTAACTCAATACAGCCCCAATTGGCCAAAAAAAGTAAGGTGTCGCGGTCTTGGCAAAGCAGATACGTAACGCTTTCGTCTGTGGATTTTGACTTTAATTTTCGAGTTTTGATCCAATCAGGAACTTGGCCTTCCACATTTTTCTGAAAAAAACCGGGTTTTGAAATTCCGTTTGGCGTTCGCAACAAAGATTGCGGACGGTCTTTCAAATACGGTAGAATATAATCTGTAATGGAATTATAATAAGCAATCACGTCGCCTTTTGTATATTTTTCTTTCGGCCAGAAAACTTTATCTAAATTTGAAAATTCTACTTTGCTATCTGTAATTTCATTTGTATGAATGGTTGATTTTTCTGCTGTAGAAGATGATTTTTTGGTTTCTTTTACTTTGGAATTATCTCCAGAAACTATTTTTTCAGAAGCCATTTCTTTTTCTCGAACGACATTTTTTGCTTTTTTATCGGTTCGCAAACCCATATACACCGGATGGCGCAAACTTCCAGATTCAGTCCATTCTGAAAATTTGACCTGCGCGACCAACTGAGGCGAAACCCAATGCGTTCCCTGCAATTTTGGAGGCGTTTTGAACGGTGGCGTTTTGCGTTCGATTTTGTTTAATTTCGTGCGGAGTTCTTTTAAAACGGCATCAGAAAATCCAGTCCCTACTTTTCCAGAATAGATGAATTCATTGTTTTCGTAAAATCCTAAAAGCAATGCTCCAAGTCCATCTCGGCTTCCGCTGGGTTCTGTAAAGCCACCAATAACCATTTCTTGCTGTTTGCTGGTTTTGATTTTCAGCCAATCTTTTGAGCGTTTGTTTTCATAATATTTTGAGGACGATTTTTTAGCAATAATTCCTTCGCCACCTAGTTTTTCAACTGCATTAAAAGTTTCCAAACCTTGACCGATCGTGTGCGAAGAAAAGATGATATTTTTCAATTTCGGAAGAATGGCTTTCAGGATTTTTTTTCTTTGGATAAGTTTCAAATTTCGCAGATCATGCCCCTTGAAATAAATTATATCGAAGACATAAAACTTTAAAATTCCGCCTTTCGGATCGTCATCAAAATGTTGCAACCATTGAAAATGACTTTTACCTTTTGAATCTTCCACCACAATTTCCCCATCTAAAATTACGTCATCATTTACTTTTTCTAGACTTGAGACGATTTCTTTGTATTTTGAATTAAAAGAAATTCCGTTTCTGGAAATTAAATTTACTTTATTCTTTTTTATTTGGGCCAAAGCGCGGTAACCGTCAAATTTATTTTCAAAAATCCAGTCGTCATGATCAAATGCTTCTTCTGCTAAAGTCGCCAACTGCGGACGCCAATTCTCTGGAAATGATTTTATTTTTTGGGCTTCGGCCAAATCCTCACCTGAAAACTCGGAATCACTTTGCCTTAATTTTAGCTTTGGTTTTTGATCATCAGCTTTTTCTTTTTTTTCTTTTGCTATTTCTTTTTCAGCTTCAGGTTTTGAAAGTTTTTTACCTTTTTTAGAACTGTACACGTTGCCGTTTTCTTCAATTCCTTTAAAATCCAAACCCGAAACGGCTGAATTTTCATCAAATTTTATCTTTTCGCCCGCAAATTCATCTTTTGATTTCATCAAAAGCCACATGTTTTCTTTGCCTTTCATTTGAACCAAATGCCACGCGCCTTGCATCTTTTTTCCTTTCAAAATAATTTTTATGGAACCCTCAGCAAGCTGTTTTTTCATTATTTTATTGTCTTGGGAAATCGTTTTTTCTGCATTTTCAGGACGAAAGGTTCCGTAATCCCAAACCATAACGGTACCACCGCCATATTCTCCTTTCGGAATGGTGCCTTCAAAATCAAAATAATCCATCGGATGGTCTTCGGTCTGTACCGCTAATCTTTTGTCAGAAGTATTGGCCGAAGGCCCTTTTGGAACTGCCCAACTCACCAAGACGCCATCAATTTCCAACCTAAAATCATAGTGCAATCGCGAAGCATCGTGTTTTTGGACCACAAAAGTCAAGGCTCCTTTTGAAGTTTTTTTTACACCTTTTGGTTCTTTCGTTTTGCTGAAATCCCGCTTTTGATTGTATTTCTCAAGTGGCATAATCTAATTTTTTATAGCTTCTAAACTTGCTTTTAATTGCTCTAATAGATCATCAGAAGCGCCTTTTTTTGCTTTTGGCTTTTCTTCTGTTTCTTCTTTTTTAGCCGGTTTTCCTTTTGTTTTGGCTTTTTTCTTAATCATTTTTTCAAGTTCCTCTTTATAGGTGTCTTTGTATTTTTCGGGCTCAAATTTCTCGGTCAATTGATCAATAATGGTCATCGCCATATCTAATTCTTTCTTTGAAATCTTCACATCATTCGGAATTTTTGCTTCTTTTGGATCGCGCAAGTCCTGGTCAAAACGAATTTGGATCAGCAATATCGCATCTTCTTCGACTTTTAAGATTCCCAGATGTTCGGTATTGCGCAAAACAAATTTGGCCAAACCCACTTTTCCAGATTTTTTTAAAGCTTCGCGAAGCAAAGCATATGTTTTTTTAGCTTCTTTCGCCGGTTCAACGATATAGGGTTTTTCTAAATACTGCGACGGAATTTCATCTTCCAATACAAATTCAAAGATGTCAATCGTCTGCGTTTTTTCAGGCATTGCTTTCGCAAAATCAGCCTTGTCTAAAACTACATAATCGCCATCTTCTTTTTTGTAGCCTTTGGCAATTTCATCCCAAGGCACTTCTTTTCCGTCTTTTTTGCAAACCCTGACATATTGAATTTTACATTGGTCTTTCTTTCTAATCATATCCAAATCAATATTATGAGTCGTCGCTCCGCTGAAAAGCCGAATCGGAATATTGACCAAGCCAAAACTGATTCCACCGCGCCAAATTGCTTTCATACTGTTTTCTTTTACTTAAATGTATCACTTTTTTGATAAATACAGATTTGCTTTAACATCACGTAAACAAAAAAGTGAAGCTGTTGTGCTTCACTTTTTTATTATCTTTCTTCACTGTCGCCAACCGTTCTTTTTTGGTACGGCTTTGTTTCATTTGGCTCATCGTCTGCATCTTCATCATCGGTCAATGAATGTTCTTCGTCCAGACCGTTTGTGTGAAAATCGTCGTTTTCATCTTCTTCTTCAGCGTCTTCATCAAAGTCGCGGTCTTTGTCGTGCGCATTGTTTTTATCACGGTTTAGTTCCGGATTATCAATTCCCCGCCTGTCGTTTTCTGCAAATTCTTCTTCGTTGTTTCTATCATTTGTCATAGCATGAATTTTTAAAATTACTTTTCATCCATTTCGTCAACAGCGTCGAAGTTAATAGTGTTGTAAGCCGCTTCTGTTAAAGTCACATCAGCCTCTTTCTCTTCTTCTAAAGTTGCATGTAGAATTTCAGCCGCTTCCTCTTCGCCTAAAGTCTTTGCAAACGCGCAAAGGGTTCCATAAGTCGCGATTTCATAATGCTCAATTTTTTGCGAAGCTGCAATAATTCCAGCATCACGCACGGCACCAGGCTGGGTTTCTTCGATAATGCTGTTTCCTTCTTTTATCAAACCATCCATAGCATCGCACTTTTTGGCGACTGCTTTTTTTCCAATAAGCGCAAAAACTTGTTCTAATCTTTCTACTTGCTTTTCCGTAACCCCTAAGTGATCTTCAAGAGCGGTTTTTAAATTTTCAGAAGTAGCATTTTTAGCCATTTTTGGCAACGCTTTTGTTAGTGCTTTTTCTGCCCAATAAATGTCTTTCAGCGAATCTTCAAACAATTCTCTCAAGCCGTCGGCAGCGCTTGCTTTTGGCTTGACAGTTTTAGTTTTAGAAGACGTTGCCGGTTTCTTTGTAGCAGCAGTTGTTTTTGTTTTGCTGGCAGCAGCTGTTTTGCTTTTACTGTCTTTTGCAGTAGCATTTGAATTTTTCATATTGAGATTTTTTATGTTTCGTTATCTCAAAGTTCTTAAATCCAAATTCATTTTTGCTTACATAATTTTTTTAGTTTATTACATTTTTTTGTTTTGTAAATGATTTGCTAGTAGTAAAATGCGAAATTTAATTAATAAAATTTCTTGTGAAATCTGATAGGGAAGCAACAGCATTTTCTTTGATGAATTTCACAAAACTGCTCCCAATAATGGCCCCTTTTTGAAAAGTGGCCGCCTGATTAAAAGTCAATTTATCATTTATTCCAAAACCGATAATTTGGGGATTTTTCAAATTCATTTTAGAAACCCTTTCAAAATAATTCATTTCTTTTTCTCCAAAACCATCCGTGCTTCCGGTAACGCTGGCACTGCTTACCATATAAATAAAGGAATTTGAAATGGAATCCATTCTTAAAATGCGTTCTTCGGAAGTTTGTGGCGTAATCAGGAAAATATTGGCTAGCGCGTATTTTTCGAAAATTGCTTGGTATTCTGAAACGTAAATTTCCAAAGGCAAATCAGGAATAATCAACCCGTCTATTCCAATTTCTTGGCATTTTTTACAGAAATTTTCAACTCCGAATTGTAAGATGGGATTAAAATAACCCATTATCAGCAACGGAATTTTTACGCTCTCGCGGATATTTTGCAACTGTTCAAAAAGCAATGCAGAGGTCATTCCGTTTTTTAGGGCTTGCGTAGAACTCGCCTGAATTGTGGGTCCGTCAGCCAAAGGATCGCTAAACGGAAGCCCGATTTCAATCATGTCAACTCCTGATTTTTCTAAATTTTCAATAATATTTTTAGTGTCATTCAGATTTGGAAATCCAGCCGTAAAATAAATAGAAAGCAGTTTTTTATTTTCTTGTAATTTATCTTGGATGCGTTTCATCTGCTTAAATTTTAAAATAGTTAATGTAAGTAGTCAAGTCTTTATCGCCCCGACCTGAAAGGTTTACAATCACAATATCATCTGGATTAAATGTTTTATGATTCAAAACCGCAAAAGCGTGAGCACTTTCAATCGCCGGAATAATGCCTTCTAATTTAGCCAATTCGAGTCCGGCTTCCATTGCTTCATCATCGGTAATCGAAAGAAATTCGGCTCGTTTTGTTTGAAATAAATTGGCGTGCATCGGTCCAATTCCAGGATAATCCAAGCCGGCAGAAATAGAGTAGGGTTCTGTAATTTGTCCGTCGTTGGTTTGCATCAACAGGGTTTTGCTTCCGTGGATAACTCCTGTTTTTCCAAGCAAAGAAGTTGCCGCACTTTCTCCAGAATTCACACCTTTTCCAGCAGCTTCAACAGCAATTAAATTTACATTTTCATCGTCTAAAAAATGATAGAAAGCGCCAGCAGCATTGCTTCCGCCACCAACACACGCAATCACATAATCAGGATTTTTTCTGTTTTCAATTTCTTCCAATTGCAATTTAATTTCTTCGGAAATAACACTCTGGAAACGCGCCACCATATCAGGGTAAGGATGCGGGCCGACAACGGAACCGATGATGTAAAAAGTGTCTTCGGGGTTGTTAATCCAATCTCTGATCGCTTCATTGGTAGCGTCTTTTAACGTTTTTGAACCTGAAGTTGCGGGACGGACTTCCGCGCCAAGCATTTTCATTCGCGCCACGTTTGGAGCCTGTCGTTCAATGTCGATTTCGCCCATATAAACGATGCATTTCAAGCCCATCAACGCACAAACCGTGGCGGTTGCAACACCGTGCTGGCCGGCCCCTGTTTCTGCAATAATTCTGTGTTTTCCAAGTCGTTTGGCTACTAAAATCTGGCCAATCGTGTTATTGATTTTATGCGCGCCGGTGTGGCACAAGTCTTCTCTTTTTAAATAGATTTTAGTATTGTGTTTTTGGGACAATCTTTTAGCGAAATAAAGCGGTGTAGGTCTTCCAACATATTCTCTCAGAAGCGATTGAAATTCTTCTTTAAAGCTTTTTTCTTCTGAAATTTCCAAGTATTTCAATCGCAATTCCTCTACATTTGGATATAACATTTCTGGGATAAAGGCTCCGCCGAATTCTCCATAAAATCCTTTTTCGTCTGCGTTGTACTTTGAGCTCATAGTTTTGATTTAAATGCAATTATTTTTTCTGTATTTTTTAATCCGGGAGCGATTTCAAATTTGCTGTTGATGTCTATTCCAAGACAATTTTTTGCGTAATCTTTTTTCAAGAATTCTTTCAAATCGGAAACATTTTCCAAACTGATTCCACCGCTTAAAAAATATTTTTTTTCTAATTTATAGTTTTCTAAAATGTTCCAGTCAAATGCCATTCCGTTACCACCGTGATTTTTTCCTTTGGTATCAAATAAAAAGTAAGTACACGATTCAGAATAATTTTTAAGTATTTTAAAATCAAAGTTTTCATCAATTGAAAATGCTTTAATAATCGGAATTTTATTTTGTAGTTTCAGGCAAAATTCAGGCGATTCGTTTCCGTGCAATTGAATATAATCCAGCTTGTGAATATCTAATTTAGATGTAATTTCTTCAAAAGTTGCATTCACAAAAACGCCTGCTTTTTTAATTTTTTCTGGAAGTTCTGGAATTTTTCCTTCGAAATTTCTGGATGAATTTTCATAAAAAATAAATCCTAAAAGGTCAGGTTCCAGTTGGCTTATTTCCAAAATGTTTTCTAGAAATTTCATTCCGCAGATTTTTAATTTCAAGTCCATAATTAGTACTTTTTCGAATCCATTTCAGCGATAAAATTTTCTAAAGTTTGCCCTGGATTTTCAGTTTTCATAAAGGTTTCCCCAATTAAAAATCCATTGAAACCATATTTTTTTAATTCTAAAATATCGTTTGGAGCATCAATGCCACTTTCTGAAATTTTCACAAATTCATTTGGAATTTTGTCTGCTAAATCAAAGCTATTTTTCAAGCTGGTTTCAAAGCTTTTTAGATTTCGATTATTCACTCCAATCAAATCCAGACTTGGCATTATTGCTTTTTCTAATTCTTCTACATTGTGAATTTCTAATAAAACTTCGAGCGAAAGTGCTTGTGCAAATTCTGACAATTGCTTAATTTCAGTTCGAGCCAACACACTTGCGATAAGTAAAATGGCATCGGCTCCGTTTGATTTTGCTTCCAGAATTTGAAACTCGTCCATGACAAATTCTTTTCGCAAAAGTGGCGTTTGCACGGATGCTCGAGCCAATTGCAAGTCTTCTAAAGAACCTCCGAAGTATTTTGAATCCGTCAAAACTGAAATTCCAGAAGCGCCTGCTTTTTCATAGCCTCTTACAACTTCTTCAACTGAAAAACTGCTGTTGATTGTTGCTTTTGAAGGCGATTTTCTTTTATGTTCCGCGATGATTCCTGAGGAAGTTTTGATACTTTCAGAAAGCGAAACAGTTCGTCTTCCGAATAAGTCTGAACCTTCTAATTGTTTTACAGAAATAATTGATTTTTTAAGTTCAATTTCTCGTTTTTTATCGGCTATAATTTTGTCTAAAATGTTCATAATTATTGGCTTAATTGTTGGAGTTTATTCAGTTTTTCTAGTGCTTTTCCGGTGAATAGGCTTTCTTTGGCTTTTTCAAATCCGTCCAGAATAGAACAGTTTTCAACCGTTGCAATTGCCAAACCTGCATTTGCCAAAACCACTTGATTTTGAGCTTCGGTTCCGTTTCCAGAAATGATGTCCAAGAACATTTTTGCGGATTCTTGAGTCGTTGTTCCGCCTTTAATTTCCTCTTGATGTAAAGCAGAAAGATGGAAAGTTTTTGAGTTTATAAGTGCTTCAGAATTTTTTGAAATCATCTTGGCGTCGCCAGTCAGCGAAATTTCATCATAACCGTCTAAAGAATGCAGAATCGTATAGTTCACATTGGTATTCTGATATAAATAAGCATACATTCGAGCTAATTCCAAACTAAAAACACCTACAATTTGATTCTTCGGAAACGAAGGATTTACCATCGGGCCCAGCATATTAAAAAATGTCTTTACGCCTAATTCCTTACGAATCGTTCCTACGTTTTTCATAGCGGGATGAAAAAGAGGCGCGTGAAGTATCGAGATGTTGGCTTCGTCTAAACAGCGTTTTAAAAAATCTTGGTCGTTGCTGAATTTTACACCCAAATTCTCCATTACATTACTGGAACCCGAAATAGACGAAACGCCATAATTTCCGTGTTTTGCCACTTTTATTCCTGAACCGGCGACCACAAAAGAGGCCAGTGTTGAGATGTTAAAAGTGTCTTTTCCGTCGCCACCAGTGCCACATAAATCAATGGTATTGAAATCTGAAAAATCAACAGGAATGCACAATTCTAAAAGTGCTTCGCGAAAGCCAGATAATTCTTCAATAGTAATGTTTCGCATCATAAAAATGGTTAAAAATGATGCAATTTGACTGGGATTATAATGTCCTGAAGAAATATTTACCAAGACAGATTTAGCTTCTTCTTTAGAAAGTGTTTCTTGGTTTATCAGGCGATTTAATATGTTTTTCATTCTATTTAATTTTTAAAATTGGATTTAATTTGAGTGGTATTTTAACTCTCAAGCCAATTCTTTAAAATCGTTTTTCCATGTAGCGTGAGAACGCTTTCGGGATGAAATTGCACTCCTTTTAGGTCTAATTTTTTATGGCGAAGCGACATAATTTGTCCGTTTTCATCTTTTGAAGTTATTTCTAACTCTTCTGGAAAACCGTCATTTGAAACCACCCAAGAATGGTATCTTCCGACTTCAAATTCTGCGGGAATGTCTTTAAATAATTCTTCGTCATTGACTTCTTGCTTTACTTTCGTCGCAACACCGTGATAGACTTTTTCTAAATTAATTAGGCTTCCGCCAAAAACTTCTCCGATAGCTTGTTGTCCAAGGCAGATTCCCAAAATGCTTTTTGTGGAAGCAAAATGTTTAATTGCCTGTTTTAAAAGTCCGGCTTCATCGGGAATTCCGGGACCTGGAGAAAGCAATATTTTTTGGAAAGATTCTAATTCTTGCAAGTCAAATTCGTCGTTTCTAAAAACGGTGACTTTTGCTCCTAAATCTTCCAAATAGTGAACTAAATTGTAGGTAAAACTGTCGTAATTGTCAATAACTGCTACTTTCATTTCTGTGTTTTTTTAAATATTTTGAGCCAAATCAAGAGCCTTTGTCAGCGCTCCTAATTTGTTGTAAACTTCTTGCATTTCGCTTTCTTCATTGGAACTTTCCACAATTCCGGCACCAGCTTGATAATGCAGTTGATGGTTTTTTGAAAGGAAGGTTCGAATCATAATCGCGTGGTTAAAATTACCTTGAAAATCCATAAAACCAATTGCTCCGCCATAAAATTCACGGTTGGTTTTTTCCATTTTTTCAATCAGTTGCATTGCTTTGTGTTTTGGCGCACCGCTTAAAGTTCCTGCTGGAAAAGTGCTGGCAACCAACTGCATTGTGTTTGCGGTTTCCTTTAAATTTCCGGTAACTTTTGAAACTAGATGAATGACGTGCGAAAAAAATTGAACTTCCTTATACTTTTCGACTTGAACATTTGAACAATTTCGGCTCAAATCATTTCTGGCCAAATCCACCAGCATCACGTGTTCACTGTTTTCTTTTTTATCTTCGGATAATTTTTTAGCTAAAACGGCATCTTGTTCATCGTTTCCGGTTCTTTTGAAAGTTCCTGCAATCGGATGAATTTCAGCTTTATTTTCTTTTACTACTAATTGTGCTTCGGGTGAAGAACCAAATATTTTGAAATTTCCGTAATCAAAAAAGAACAGGTAAGGTGAAGGATTGATGCTTCGCAAAGCTCTGTAAACATTGAATTCATCACCTTTAAAATGTTGCGAAAAGCGTCTTGATAAAACCAATTGAAATACGTCGCCACGATGGCAGTGCTTTTTTGCTAAAGCCACATTTTCCTTGAATTGGTCATCGGTCAAATTTGATTCTGGATTTCCTTCTTTTGAAAACGAATAGGATGCAAAGTTTTTGGCGACAAGCAACTTTTCAATTTCCCCTATATTATTGGTTTCATCGATGCTGTGGCAAAAAATATACGCTTCGTTTTTAAAGTGATTGATGGCGATTATGTTTTGGTATACGGCATAAAAAATATCGGGGATTTCCAGATTTTCTTGTCTTGGACTGATTTCTATTTTTTCAAAATAACGAACGGCATCATATCCGATGTAACCAAATAATCCGTTGGTAATAAATTTAAAATCAGTCGGTTCTTGCTTAAATTGCCTTGCAAATGCCTGAATTTCTTCGGGAATATTCGTTTCTGGATTGATTGTAATTTCTTCAGAATTTCCGTCAGGAAAATTTTTTAAAATAGTTTCATTCTGCACTTTAATGGAAGCAATCGGGTTGCAACAGATGTAGGAAAAGCTATTGTCGCTGGCGTGGTAATCGGAACTTTCAAGCAAAAGACTGTTAGGAAATTGATCTCTAATTTTCAGATAAATACTGACCGGCGTAACGGTGTCGGCCAAAATCTGCTTGAAATTTGTATGTAATTGATAGGTTTTCATAAGTTGAGTTTAGGGAATAAAAAAAGGCTTGTCGTGATTGACAAGCCTTATTATATTTTGATTTTAAAATACAGATAGAAGGATTCGCTCACGAAGTCTGACGTAAGTTTTTCCACCACCAAGTATTGTTTAAAATTGTGTTCATCTGTAATAATGTTGAAGCAAATGTATAAATGTTTTTTTTGATAAAATTAATTTGCAATGTTTTTTTTGAAAAATTTAAGATTTGTGTTATTGACGTTAAAGGTTGGTTAATAGTTTTAGAAAACTCGTTTTTTGGTTTTAAATTTATGTAACCAACCGCAAACAAAAAATATTTTATGGAAAGTCAATTACACACCATAACGCTAAAGAATTTACAACAAAAAGCCCCAGGTCTTGAAGTAAATGTTTCAACGACTGAGCGCGTAGTGTCTGTTTTGTCAGGATCGTTGATGCTTTATAATTCATTGAATAAAAAGCCAAAGAACGTACCGAGAGCTTTGTTATCTGCGTTTATGATTTTTCGTGGCGCAACCGGACATTGCCCAGGATATAAATTGGCTAATAAAACGTTGGAACCGCCAAAAGTTTCAAACATCAATATTCGTTTTTATGTGACTGTAAATAAGTCCCTTCCTTTTGTATATAAACATTGGCGCAATCTTGCCAATTTGCCTGTGATCATGAAACATCTGGAAAGTGTTGAGATTATTGACGATGAAACTTCAGAATGGAAAGCAACTATTCCTGGTAAATTGGGAGTTTATACTTGGAAAGGTGCCATTACCAAAGAGATTGAAAACAGAGAAATTCGCTGGCGTTCTTTTGGAGAATCACTGATACATCACGTTGGAAAAGTGGAATTTCACGACAACGGAAATTTTGGGACAAAAATGGAAGTTATGATATCCTATCGCGCTCCTTTTGAAGAAGCAGGTGAAATGGTGGGTAAAGTTTTAAATCCATTTATTGCGAATATGATTGAACAAGATGTCAATCGTTTTAAGGATTTTGTTGAAAATAGCTAATGTATATTTGAAGAAATAAAAAAGCAGTTCTCGATAAAGAACTGCTTTTTTATTGAATATATTTGGATTATTAAGCCGTTTATTTGAATTTTTCATTCACATTGCGTTGTTCTCCTTTTGGAATTAGGTCGCAATAATCAGAAAGTTTTCCTGTCAAACCTTCTGTTCTGCAAAGGATTTTGTCTATTAAATTTAGTTTTCTCACAATCAATGCACTGGCAACTAAGGCAACCGCTCCCGCAGTTATTCCTAAAACAATTGAATTTTTCATATTAGTGTGTTTGGTTTTGGTTATATAAAAATCAAAATCTAAAAATCCCCATCATTTTCACAATGGGGATTTCAAACAAATAATAAACCTCAAAAAACAATACAAACTCAAGAATTCTTGAAATTGGATATATTGAAATTATTATAAGTTGTATTAAAGATTTTCCAATTCTTATATTTCAAAGTTACCATTAAAACCGTAAAAAGGCCTTACATAATTTTAGTTTTTGATTATATTATTATTCAATTTGAGGAAAATTATTTATAAATTATAGCTCAAATTATGTAATAGAAATCTGTTTCTTTATCACAATCTTTATAGAAAAATTTGGTCTTATGGAAATCCTAAAAATCATTTTGGCAACAATCGCTGGAACATCGGTAATGACGGCGTTCAGCTACCTGGCGTCTGAAACATTTAATAAATTGTGGAAAGAGCCAGTGCTTTTAAATTTGGTTGTTGCAAAAGCAAGCGTTGAATTGACCCCGAGGCGAAAAAGCATATTTGGCTGGTTCATACATTACTTTATTGGTTTGGCTTTTGTGCTTTGCTATGAATTCGTTTGGAACAATTTTGACATTGACCCCACTTGGTTTTGCGGATTGATTTTCGGAATTATAAGTGGTTTTATTGGCATTTTTAGCTGGTTTCTCATGTTTAAGCTTCCGGAAGAAAAACCTAAAATTAAATTTAAACAATACTATCTTCAACTTTTCATAGCACATATCTTTTTCGCTTTGACAGTAATTGCGGTTTACAAACTGTTTTCACTATTTTAAAATAATACAATTCTATTTTTTTACATTAAAATTAAGCTTAAATTTATTTTAAAAAAGATATGGCCATTGAAACCTGCAAGCTGACCGACACTGAAATTGTTTGGACTGATATTACCAATCCTACGAAAGAGGAATTGGAAAACGTCAGCAAATTGTATGATTTAAATCCATATACTTTGATGGACAGTTTGGACCCTGACCATCTTCCCAAGTACGAAGAGCATAACAATACGCACTTTTTCATCGTTAGAATTTTACAGCATTCACAGGAACACGAACAGACGGTTCGCGAGTTGAGCAGTAAAATTGCTGTTTTTTACAACGATAATTTCATCATCACGATTCACCGTTCCGCACAACCAATAATGAAGGAAATTAAAAATCATTGTATCAAACTCGGTAAGGTAAAGAGCGCCGCTGGAATGGCGGTTCGAGTAATTTGGGAAACTTTGCATTCTTATGACGCGCCGGCCTTTGAACTTTCGGACGAAGTCGATTTTTATGAATCAAAAGTGTTTTTAAAGAAAAATATTCCGGCTGATATGATTGAAGGCATCTATTATTTAAAACGAAAATCTGGACTTTGCAAAAAACTGCTTTTGCTGACCAATGAAGTTATAAATTCAGTGAGAGTTGAAGATCCAGACAAACCTGCTTTGCAAGATGTTCGGGATTTGCAGGTGAAATTATTGACACTTTATGACCAAGTTCACGAAGACACAAACAATTTGCTGAATATTTACTTATCGCTTTCTGCTAGAAAAACCAATGATGTGATGAAGATTTTGACCATTTTCTCGGTCTTTTTTATGCCACTGACTTTCATCGCAGGAATTTACGGAATGAACTTTGAATTTATGCCTGAAGTAACAATGAAATATGGTTATCCAGTAACGCTTTTAGCAATGGGAATAATCGTTGTCATTATTTTTGTTTGGTTCAGAAGAAAACGCTGGCTATAAAAAAAATGGACATTTTCCCATCCACTTTGTGATAAAACAAACTCTAAATTATTTTACGGAATTCCCACGGTTTCGTCGCCTTGAGATTGGTCTTTTTTAGTTTTTTCTTTTAAATCCGTTTCTTTTTCAGGCATTTTTGCGCCTTCACTTTTTTTATAATCTTCATCGTCGTCCAGCTTTTCTCTTGGAATATCATTAACGTGAATGTATTTTTTTTCAGTAGATTTTCCAGACTCTCTGTTCTCCATTTCTTTATTTTCTTTGTCCATCGCTTTTGTTTTTGAGTTATCTAAACATATTTAAAGTTAGTGAAACAAAACAAAAATGCATTATAAAATTCAATTGAAAACTTGCAAAATTGATTAGGTAATTAATTGAAATTCATCAATCACTTTTTCTTCGCCGTTCACTATGACAGAAACTTTGTGCAAACCAGAATAGAATTTTTTGGTCGTAATCAATTTAAAAGATTGCTTTTTTATAACTAAATCTTTCTGTTTCGGCTGATACATTCTTTCGCTGATTTTGAAGACTTTTTTAGATAATAATCCATTCGCTTTGTTATAATAAATTCCATATTCCAAACGAATAATTTTCGGAATTTCATACTTATTTTCCACTTTAAAAGAAAACTGCAAAGCATCAGGAACTTTCACTTCTGGAGTGTCAATTTTAAATTCAGAAACCGTAATTTTTTCGCTGTCTAAACCATAATGCGAAAGGATTTCTGGATGTCCTTGTTTTAATAAAGTTCGGCATCCGTGTTTGATGATTGCATCGGTTTCTTTGGTGTTATTTTTCCATTTTGATGCAATTTCTAAAACTATATTTGGATGGTCTTTTGCAATATCGTTCAAATTATTGGCTACACTTCGTCGCACATATTCAGAAGAATCATTTTTTAAATTTTCTAAAATCGGCAAGATTTTCTCCGGATTTTTTTTCAGTTCTGGCAACGCCATCGCCCAAGGCAAACGCGGTCGGCAACCTTCAGTAGCCAATCTTCTGACGTGATGGTTTTGGTGTTTTGACCAAAGTAACATTTGCGCCATCATCGGTTCAAAATAGTGGATGATGAAAGGCCGGATTCCGTATTCGCAAGTAATAAATTGCGTAGTAAATTCAAGAGCTTTTACCGAGTTTTTATAATCTTCTAAACCATACATTTCAATATAATCAGGCAAAAAGATATACGCCAAACCGCCTTCGCTACCGCCTTTTTTTCTTACTTCAGCAATTGTTTTTTCGATGATTTTTACGGCTTGACCAAAATCAGCGGGCATAAACTCATGCAAAACTCGGGTTGTATGGCGCATTCTTTCTTTCAATTCCATCGTCTTGAAAGGTTCGTCAAAGATTTTTTCAACAAACTTTTGCTTGTCAAAAGAAGGAACTGTTATCAGCAAAACATCAGAAAGGTTGTCATAAAATTCGGGAGAATAAATGTCTTTTAAAGCACTCATTGGGCTGGCAGTTTAGTTTTTGTTTTTTGTAAATATAAAAATATTAAGAAGTGAATTCTATCTTAATCCTTTAAAATTTCACATAAATTCTGATTATATTTACAAGACAGCCAACTGATTTTTTTACTTAAAATTAATATTATGGAAAATACTTTTGAATCGAAACTGAATAATTTATTTGTTTCGGAAGAACAAATTCCGGAACAATTCAGGATCGAAGAAATTCACCAAAAAGAATACTTGAGCAACGGAATAATGAAGCAATGGAATGGCGATGTCCACGACGTTTATTCACCAGTTTATATTAAAAAGGGAGAAGAATTAAAGCCTAAATTAATCGGAAGCTATCCGGTTTGCACCGAAAAAGAAGCGCAAGAATCATTGACTTCGGCCGTTGAAGCTTACAATGACGGCCGGGGTGAATGGCCAACGATGAGCGTTGCAGAACGAATAAAACATGTGGAGCAGTTTACCCGAAAAATGATTGCCACCAAAGACAAAGTAGTCAAGCTAATTATGTGGGAAATCGGGAAATCACACGCTGATGCCGTAAAAGAATTTGACCGAACGGTTGAATATATTTATGCCACGATTGATTCTTTGAAAAATTTAGACCGAGATTCTTCAAAATTTGAAATTGCCGAAGGAATCGCAGCGCAAATTCGCCGTTCGCCATTGGGAGTCGTGCTTTGTATGGGACCCTTTAATTATCCGTTGAATGAAACCTTTACGACCTTGATTCCGGCATTGATTATGGGGAATACCATTTTATTCAAGCCGCCAAAATTCGGAACATTATTGCATTATCCTCTGCAAGAAGCGTTTCAGGAGAGTTTTCCAAAAGGTGTGATCAACGTGATTTACGGACGCGGAAATGTGATTATTCCAGGTTTGATGGGATCCGGAAAGATCAATGTTTTGACCCTGATTGGTTCGAGTAAAGTGGCCAATGAGTTGAAAAAACAGCATCCGAAAGTGAATCGTCTTCGAGCGGTTTTAGGTCTGGATGCCAAAAATGCTTCGATAATTACAGCAAATGCCGATATCGATTTAGCCATAAAAGAAACGGTTACGGGTTCGCTTTCGTTCAACGGACAGCGGTGTACGGCTCTGAAAATCGTTTGGGTGCACCGAAGCAATGCCGATGAATTTATAAACGGTTTCAACAAAGCGGTTTCTGAATTAAAATTTGGATTGCCGTGGGAAGAAGGTGTTTCGCTGACACCGCTTCCAGAACCTTATAAGATTGACTATTTAAACGAATGTATTGCCGATGCCGAAGCCAAAGGAGCGAAGGTGATGAATGAAAATGGGGGCGTTTCAAAAGCTTCCTTTTTCTTTCCGGCGGTGGTGTATCCGGTGACTGCCGAGATGAAATTATACCACGAAGAACAATTCGGGCCAATCATTCCGATTGTGCCTTTTGATGATGTCGAAGAGGTAATCCAGTATCTGATTGATGCGCAATTTGGACAGCAAGTGAGCATTTTTAGCAGGGATGCTTCTGAAGTGGGTTCGCTGATTGATCCTTTGGTAAATCAAGTGAGCCGTGTAAATATCAACAGCCAATCACAACGCGGACCTGATATTTTTCCATTTACTGGAAGAAAAGACAGCGCCGAAGGAACACTTTCAATTCCTGATGCCATTCGTTCTTTTTCAATTCGTTCCTTGGTTGCTTTTAAGATGAACGACGCGAATAACCAACTGATTAATGAGATTGTAAATGATGATAAATCGAAGTTCTTAAGTACCCGATTTATTTTTTAGATCTTGAATTTTTATGATGAAAGGCTTACAGTATTTTCTCCTGCTGCCGGGGAGAAGAAAACGGTAAAATATATTTTTATTGACATGGCTTCCTTAAAATAATAAATTATAAAAATCCCCTTGCAAATTCATGTAAGGGGATTTTTTATTTTATTTTTAGTCTAAATCGGTAATAAAACCTGCCTTTGGTTTTCTAACTTTTTTGAGATCTACAAGCCAGTCTTTTTGTTCATCCCGATATCCTAAAGGCAATAACAAAACACTTCGAAGTCCTTTTTCTTTCAATTCCAGCAATGCATCGACAGCTTCTGGATTAAAGCCCTCAATTGGGGTTGAGTCCACCCGTTCTGTAGCCGCAGTCGCTATTGCAAAACCAAAAGCGATATAAGCCTGTCGCGCGGCATGTTCAAAGTTTTCTTGCGCCGGCCGCACAACATACATTTCTAGCAACCGTTTTCTGTAATTGTCCCACTCTTGGTTGAAACCGCGAATGCCATGCGATACTTCAAACGCATGATTGATACGTTCTTCCGTATAATTATCCCAAACCGCAAAAACCAATAGGTGGGAGCACTCAGTAATCACAGATTGGTTAAAAGCTAAAGGCTTGATTTTTTCTTTTAATTCGCTATTTTTTACAACCAAAATTTCAAAAGGCTGCAAGCCGCTTGAAGTGGGCGCAAGTATGATGGATTCCAGTATATTGTTAATTTTTGATTCGTCAATTTTTTTGCCATTCATGGCTTTGGAAGCATAACGCCATTTTAAATCTTCTATAAATTGCATAGTATTTTTTGTATGAATTAGGAATTGCAAAATAACGATATATTCTGGATTGTATAATTTATAAGCCGCATAATGATTTGTTAATTCTGAAAGTAGTTCAAAAAAAATAGCATATGAAGTTCAAATATTTAGGTTTCCATTGTTGCAAAATTGGAATATAAATACGTAACTTTAAGTAAAAACAATAATTATGAAAGCACTTGTAGAAATTAAAACAGACCAAAAAATTGAAGATATTTCCATTGAAAATGCAGGAACAGAAAAATATAATGCAACGGTCAATGAGATTTTAAAATGTAAAAATTTTGAAGTGGTCGATGTCCAGGTTTTTGAAGGCCATCCAGAATTTGAAAAAGAGTATGCCAGCATGGAAGTGGCTGAAGAGACGTACATTTCTACACTAATAGATTTGGAACCAAATGAAATTGAAAATTTTTTGAGTTACAAAAATGAGATACTGGCAAAAGCGATGAAATCTATAAGCAACCGAAATCTGGATATTTTAGCCGCTTCAGAACATGGAAATGAAGCATATGTTTATTTTAACGAACCCTAAAAAAATAAACAGTAAATACTGGGAATGACGGGTTATCTTCGAGTTTATAATCAAATTTAATTTATATTTTTACACTAAAAAAATAAATAATGGCATCAGGAATTTTCGCAATCTTAGACGATATTGCAGCATTAATGGACGATATAGCAGTCACGAGCAAGATTGCAACCCAAAAAACGGCCGGGATTTTAGGAGATGATTTGGCCGTAAATGCCGAAAAAGCGACCGGTTTTTTATCTTCGAGAGAAATACCTGTTTTGTGGGCCATTACCAAAGGTTCTTTTGTCAATAAGCTCATCATCCTCCCAATAGTGTTTCTGTTAAACTATTTCTTTCCCATGGTCATTACCCTAATTTTAATTTTGGGAGGCGTTTACCTGGCGTATGAAGGTGCTGAAAAAATTGTTGAATTTATTTTCCACAGTGGTAAAAAAGCGCAGGAAGTTGTAATGGAAGGCGCTTTGCCTGATGATGCTGAAAATTCTGAAAAGTCAAAAATAAATTCGGCTATAAAGACCGATTTCATACTTTCTCTAGAGATTGTAATTATCGCGCTTGCCACGGTAATTGAACACGAGCATCCTCTTATTACGCAAATTCTTTCTGTAACCGTGGTTGCCATTATTGCAACGGTAGGCGTTTATGGCATCGTAGCCTTAATTGTAAGAATGGATGATGCCGGTTTTTTTCTTATGAAAAAATCAGGAAATAAAGGATTTTTATCTGCAGTGGGACAAATTTTGGTGAAAGCTTTGCCTGTAATCATCAAGATTTTATCTGTGGTCGGTACGATTGCCTTAATTTTGGTTTCGGGTGGCATATTCGTGCACAATATTGATTATTTCCATCATTTATTTCCAACCGTTCCTTCAATGGTGAAAGAATTTGGATTTGGTTTAGCTATCGGACTTCTGGCAGTGGGACTGATGGCTATTTTTAAAGCTATTTTTAAAAAGAAAATAAAAGAAGCTTAAATAAAAAGGAGAAAATTTAAACAAGAAGTAGTTTAAAGCACTAACTTTAATCTTCAAAAAATAGATTTCTTAAATATATAAATAGTATAAAAATGGCTACAACACAAGTTAAAGCATTTGGAACAGAAGCTCCCGAGGCTGCTTTACAGCAAATGAATATAGAGCGCAGAAATGTGACTCCAAAGGATGTCGAAATTGAAATATTATTTTGCGGTGTTTGCCATTCTGATCTGCATACTGCCCGAAATGATTGGGGCGGTACTATTTATCCCGCCGTTCCAGGCCATGAAATTGTTGGAAAAGTGAGCAGTATAGGTGCAGAAGTTTCAAAATTTAAAGTAGGCGATTTAGTGGGAGTAGGCTGTATAGTTGATTCGTGCAAGACTTGCGATAGCTGCAAGCAAGATTTGGAACAATATTGCTTAAACGGTTTCACCGGAACGTATAACGGAAAGGACAAACATTCAGGGAAGCAGACGTTTGGAGGCTACTCCGAAAAAGTCACGGTTAATGAAGAATTTGTACTTCATATTCCTAAAAATTTAGATTTGGCAGCGGCTGCCCCTTTGCTTTGTGCAGGAGTTACAACTTGGTCGCCATTAAAACACTGGAATGTAAAAGAAGGAAGCAAAGTGGCTGTTGTGGGCTTGGGCGGTTTAGGACACATGGCTATAAAGTTAGCAAAAGGTCTTGGCGCGTCAGTTACTTTATTTTCAAGAACTCCAGATAAAATTGCAGATGCCAAAGAATTGGGTGCAGATGAAGTTGTCATTTCTACAGATGATTCTCAAATGAAGTCGGTTGCCGGAAAATTTGACTTGATCATTGACACCGTACCTTATGTCCATGACATCAACCCTTATGTAGCCACATTAAATATCAGCGGAACGTTGGTTTTGGTGGGATATCTTGGGCCATTAGAGCCGTTTTTAAATTCGGTGCCGATGATTTTAGGAAGAAAATCGGTAGCAGGTTCTGTTATCGGAGGTATTGCTGAAACTCAAGAAATGTTAGATTTCTGTGGCAAGCACAATATCGTTTCTGAAATTGAAATGATTAATATGCAAGACATTAATGCATCTTACGAGAGAATGCTGAAAAGCGATGTGAAATATCGTTTCGTAATTGATATGGCTTCGCTTAAATAATTAGGACATCGTTTCTTTTAAATAGAAAATCCGTTTAAGAATTCACTTAAACGGATTTTTTTATTTTCTGATAATTTCAGTTCTTACTTCAAGTGCACCTCAAAATAATCAGCTATTTTTTGGTTCAAATGCACTCTGTCTTTACCGCTGACGTTGTGTTCGTGCGTTGGATACAAGAAATAATCCACTTGTTTTCCTGCTTTGATGCACGCTTCAATAAATGCCATGCTGTGTTGCTGTACCACAACCGGATCTTGCGCTCCGTGGATCATAAAAAGCCTTCCTTTTAACTGGTTTGCTTTTTTAGTCAAGTTGTTATTATCATAACCTGCTTGGTTTTCTTGTGGCATGTCCATATAGCGTTCGCCATACATTACTTCATAATAGCTCCAGTCAATTACCGGTCCGCCAGCAACGCCTACTTTAAAAGTATCATTGTGGTTCAGCATCAAGGAAGTGGTCATAAAACCACCAAAACTCCAGCCATACACGCCAATTTTAGTTTGGTCTACAAATGATTTTGATTTCAAGAATTCAATTCCCTTCATTTGATCAGCCATTTCATTGACGCCTAAATTTTTGTGAATTACGTGCTCAAAATCTTTTCCTCTGGCATCGCTTCCCCTGTTGTCCACTGTGAAAACAACATATTCATTTTGGGCCATGTAGTAATCAAACAAAGTAGCGCCACCAAGGAATTTATTGGTAACCAGCTGTGCATGCGGGCCTCCGTATACATACACCATCACAGGATATTTTTTGCTCGCGTCAAAATTGGCAGGATAAATCAATCTTCCGTTTAAAGGCGTTTTTCCGTCTGCAGAAGTAATCGTCACCAATTCCATTTTTGGCAAATTGGTTTTCCCTACATAAGGATTTGAAGCTTTTACCAAATTTGTCGTTTTCTTCGATTTCAAATTGATAATATTGATCTCATTCGGAGTCGTAACATTTGAATATTGGTCAAACAAAAGCGTTCCGTCACTACTGATACTTCCAGAGTGCATTCCAGAAACAGAAGTCAATTGTGTGGTTTTTCCAGATTTTAATTCTACTTTAAAAAAATGCCTGTCCAAACCATTGTTCGTAGTTCCGATGTAAAACACATTTTTTCCTTCGCTGTCAAAATCCAATAAGTCAGTAACGACAACATCTTTGAAGCCTAATTTTTTTACTAATTTTCCGTCGGTGTTGTACACGTATAATTGCTCAAAACCGTCTTTTTCCGTTCGGTACAGAAACTCCGAATTGGAGTTAGGCAAGAAAGTCAAATCGTGCAAAGGCTCTACATACGTCGTTGCTTTTTCTTCAAACAAAGTTTTAACAAAAGCGCCTGTTAAAGCATCGTATTTGTTCAGTTTCAAGTGATCTTGCCCTCTGCTCAAAACGCCAACATACACAAATTTGCCACTCGGTTCCCAAGTGATAGAAGTTAAAAATTGTTCTTTTGGCTCGCCAGTTTGCAACGTCAAAGATTTTTTAGAATTTACATCATAAATCACCAAAGTCACTTCTTCACTTTTTTCGCCAGCCATCGGATATTTGGTATTTTTGGTCTGTGCAATTCGTGCTCCAAAATCAACCAGCGGATAATCGGCAACCATGGTCTCGTTTTTTTTATAAAACGCTAACTTGTCGCTTTTTGGGCTCCACCACATTCCTTTTTTGATGCCAAATTCTTGTCGGTGCGTGTTTTCGCTTCCGTTTACAATTCCTTTATTTTCATCAGAAGTTACGGCTGTAGTTCCCGAAGCAGTCGTGATTTTAATATTATTGTCATCCAGCCAAGCCGTGTTTTTTCCATCGGCAGAAATCGTCTGGTTTCTTCCTTCCGAAGAAAAAGCAAAAACGTTTTTCACTTCTTTTTTGGCAACATCAAATTGAATCAGGTATTTTGAATTTTTTCCGGCCACTTCAAATTCCAAGGTATTTTTGTCAATCCAAGCGTACGAATACGGAAACATCCTCAACTGAAATTCATCCGAAGAAAATTTGCTTTTTAAAGCATTTTGCAATTCGTCTTTGGTCAAAATCGTCGTTTCGGCCCAATTTCCTTCTTCACTTTTTGAAAGCAATCTAGAATACGAATTGTCAAGGTAAGTAACTGTTTTGGTGTCTTTTCGCCATTGAGGGGCAACGATGTTTTCCACTGCAAAGTTGCGGTACTGACCGAAAGTGGCTTCTTCGATAGTTAGATTTTTCTGCGCAAAAGCAGTAATTCCAACCAATAGAAAAACCGATAAGAAGGTGATTTTTTTCATATTTAAAAATTAAAGTCGCTAATTTACTTAAAATAGTAGACGCATGAATTTTTGTTTGTTACAAATATTTGATAAAGTTTGGGTTTTTAAGAAATGCAGATTTTTACGGATGGCGCCTTGCAACGGATAAAAAAAAACGGCTCCAAAAAAAAAGCCTTTCCAATTAAAAATCAGAAAGGCAAATTTTATACAAATTGAAATTTAAGCTTTTTCAGTTTTCAGGATGCCCAGTTCCACCATACACGCTTCCATCATGTCAAAAGTGCGCTGGATGTCGTTATCAAGTCCAATTGAAAAACGAATCAACCCGTCTGTCAAGCCCATTTCTGCCTGTTCTTCCATCGGAATTTCAGAAGAAGTAGAAGTTCCAGGAGCACTGAACAACGTTTTGTAAAATCCTAAACTTACTGCCAGATAACCCAGATTTCTTTCCTGCATCAATTCCATCAAGCTGTTCGCGTTGTCAAGGCTTCCCACGTCAACGGTCATCATCCCGCCAAAACCATACTCTGGATTAATCATTCCTTTATACAATTCGTGGCTCGGGTGGCTTTTCAAACCTGGATAAACGGTTTTCAATCCCGCCTGTTCAAATTTCTCTGCCAAAAACTGTGCGTTATGGCTGTGCTGTTTCATTCTGATGTGCAACGTTCTCAAGTTTTTCATCACGCTGGCAGAACGCAGGCTGTCCATTGTTGGCCCCAAAAGCATGCTCGCTCCGTTGTTCACATTCTTCAGATCGTTGATAAATTCCTGCGAAGCGCAAACCACGCCACCCACTGTATCACTGCTTCCGTTGATGTATTTCGTCAAGCTGTGGATCACAATATCAGCACCCATTTTTGCAGGGGCAACCGACAAAGGCGAAAACGTATTGTCTACCACCAACTTAAGATTGTGTTTCTTTGCAATCTTCGCCAAACCGGCAATATCAGCCACTTCAAGCAACGGATTACTTACTGTTTCACAATATAAAACTTTCGTATTTGGCGTAATCGAGGCTTCTACAACATCCAATTTTGTGATGTCCACAAAAGTCGTCTTGATGCCAAATTTCGGCGTGAAGTTTTTCAAGAAAGCATACGTACCGCCATAAATCGTACGGCTCGAAACTATATGGTCGCCACTGCCGCACAATTGCAAAAGAGTAGGAGTGATCGCACCCATTCCAGAAGCCGCAACGTTTGCCGATTCCGTTCCTTCCATTGCTGCCAAGGCTTTGTCCAAATATAAATTGCTTGGCGACGAATGGCGCGAGTACAGATAGCAACCTTCTGCATTGCCTTCAAAAGTGTCAAACATTGTCTTCGCAGACAAAAAAGTATAGGTTGACGAATCAGAAATCGATGGGTTTACGCCACCAAATTCTCCAAAATACTGCAAATCCTGAATGTTATCAGCCGGATTAAAATTTTTCATAATTTATATTTTTATAAAATTGTTTTTTAAATTGAAATTGATTTTCGAAAGTGCCACTTCTTTTTTTTTTGAAGCTATTTCCAGTTATCCGTTTCAATCTTTTCTTTTTTTAAAGAAAAAAAAGAAAAGGATTTCCACTGCTATCTGGGCTAGGGCATTCCGTAAAACAAAACGATTCATCAAAAAAACAAATAATACGATTTAAAGTCAATGCAAATTCATTTATTTAGAAAATAAAACTAGCAATACTATTTTATACAGAAAATAAAACTAAATTTGAAACAAGAATGCTGTTTTGACCAAAAACTTTAAATCTCCCACTTTTACACCTGGAAAAAAAAATGGATGCCACCGATAAAAAACTGCTTCAATTTTTGCAAGAAGATTCAAAGCAAACCACCAAAGAGCTTTCGTTAAAGCTAAATCTTTCTGTAACCGCGGTTTACGAACGGATCAAAAAACTCGAACGCGAAGAAATCATCTCAAAATATGTGGTTTTGCTGAACCGAAACAAAATCCAAAAAGGATTTGTGGTGTTCTGCCATCTAAAATTGATGCAGCACACCAAGGAATTCATCGCGCAATTCGAGAAAGAAGTCGTGCAGTTAAATGAAGTGCTGGAATGTTTTCACGTGAGTGGCGATTACGATTACATCTTGAAAATCTGTGTCGAAAATATGGAAGAATACCGAGAATTTATGGTCACCAAGCTTACGACGTTGCAACACATCGGGAGTACGCACAGTACTTTTATGATTGGGGAAGTGAAGAATACGACGGCGTTTTTGGTTTAGAGTGTTTCTGAAAAATTGATATGTCGGCGAGAGTTTTTTTGAAGTTTAATTATTATTTAATGTTCTAGATGCTTGTAGACATTGCAAACTCCGGAACTGATTTCTTTCGGTTAAAAAAAAGCGCCTTCCTAATGAATGTATTTAACAGATTTCTCAAATTTCTGCAAACTGCTATTACTTGATGTTTAGAATTGTGAGAAATAGCCGCTCTTCTTTTAATATTTCTGGTGTTAGTAAATAAGGAACAACTTTTTGATTAAGCAAATTTTCTAATAAATTTTCAATATGATAACATTTAATTCTGTTTTCATCATCGCAATTAAAAACTCTGTAAATTTCGTAATGATCTCGATTTTTAAGGAAATAACTCCACTCATTTGCAGTAAGATAAAAAGTTGGTTTTTCTTTCACCGTTCCTTTTACTTCGATAAATTTTGTTGCTTGCCCATTGTCTTTCAAAATTTCAAAATCGAAAGGACTATTTGATTCAACATTTTGATTCTGGACATGCTAACTTAGCCATCACAGAAAGTTAAGAAATAATCTTAATTTTAACCTATGAAACA